>NZ_CDCA01000019.1 GCF_000820185.1 Aeromonas tecta | reverse complement strand
GGCGATCTCAGGCGAGGGGCAGGGCGAGGCGCAGATCCGCGTTCAGCCGCATCAGCAGCCACTGCATGCCGGCGAGGTGCTGGTGGTCGTGGCTGACCAGCAGGCGCACCAGACCGTCCAGGGTTATCTCCCCATAGCCGCCATAGTGGGCTCGCCGTTCCCATGCCGAGGCTGGCAGCTCCCTTAGCCAGGCGACTGTCTCGGTGCGGGCGGCGCGAAAGCGGGCCCGCTGGGTGGCGGGATCCTGCTGGGGATAGTCGTTATCCAGCGCCAACTGATAGCCATCGAGGGAGACTAGTTCGGGCAGGCTCTCCGTCAGGGTGCGCTGGAAACGGACCCGATAACCCAGCGTCTCTATATCCAGCAGATGGCAGAGGTGACCCTGGGCACTGAAGCGCTCGGAGGGGATGCCGGCCCAGTTGGCGGGCTCCCAGTTCAGGTGATCGGCGGGCACCTGCGCCAACAGGTGCTCGAACTGATCCGGCATGGACAGCAGTGTGGTAAAGATATTCATCCTTGATTCCTGTTCCTTGTTCAAGCGGCCCTTCGCATGAGGCGCCTACCGCACCTCGTCAACGTCAAGGGCAGTCAGGCCTGATCGCCGAGGTGACTGGCATGGAAGCGCAGGTGCGCCTCGATGAAGCTTGCCACGAAGTAGTAGCTGTGATCGTAACCGGCGTGACGATTGAGCTCCAGCGGCCAGGCCTTGGTTGCCGCGACCTCGGCCAGGGCATCGATGCAGAGCTGCTCGGCCAGGAAGGGGTCGTCCAGTCCGACGTCCACCAGGGTTGGCAGCGGCGTCGTCTCGTGGTGGCGCAGCAGCTGGCAGGCATCCCACTCCTGCCACAGCAGGGGATTGTTGCCGAGGTAGGCACCGAGTGCCTTCTGGCCCCAGGGGCAGCGGCTCGGGTGACTGATGGGGCTAAACGCCGATACCGAGCGATAGCGTCCGGGTTCGCGCAGGGCGGCGATCAGCGCCCCGTGACCGCCCATGGAGTGACCGCTGATGGCGCGCCTTGTCGAGATTGGGAAGTGGGTCTCGATAAGCTCGGGCAGTTCGCGGGTGACGTAGTCATACATCTGGTAGTTGTCGCGCCAGGGGCTCTGGGTCGCATTGACGTAAAAGCCCGCCCCCATGCCGAGATCGTAGCCGGGGTCATCCGCGACACCTTCCCCGCGCGGGCTGGTGTCCGGTGCCACCAGGGCGATGCCAAGCTCGGCGGCGATACGCTGGGCGCCCGCCTTCTGCATGAAGTTTTCATCGGTGCAGGTGAGGCCGGAGAGCCAGTAGAGCACGGGCACCTTCTGGCCGGTGAGGGCCTGGGGTGGCAGATAGACGGCGAAGCGCATCTCGCAATCGAGCACGCTTGAGCGGTGGCGATACTGCTTGTGCCAGCCGCCGAAACTCTTGTTGCTGCTGATGATGTCCAGATTCATCTATGAACTCCTCAGCCCCGCGCATTCATCGATGGGCGGGGCCGTGATGGGATCAGTAGTGGATGACGGTGCGGATGCTCTTGCCTTCGTGCATCAGCTCGAACGCCTCGTTGATCTGCTCGAGCGGCATGGTGTGGGTGATGAAGTCATCGAGGCGGAACTCACCCTGCATGTAGCGCTGCACATAGCTCGGCAGTTCGCTGCGACCCCGTACCCCACCGAAGGCGCTGCCGCGCCAGACCCGGCCGGTGACCAGCTGGAACGGACGGGTGCTGATCTCCTGGCCGGCGCCAGCCACACCGATGATGACCGACTCGCCCCAACCCTTGTGGCAGCACTCGAGCGCGGCGCGCATCACCTTGACGTTGCCGATGCACTCGAACGAAAAGTCGACGCCGCCGTCGGTCATCTCGACGATCACCTCCTGGATGGGCTTGTCATAGTCGTTCGGGTTGATGCAGTCGGTGGCGCCGAGTTTGCGGGCCAGCTCGAACTTGCTCTCGTTGATGTCGATGGCGATGATGCGGCCTGCCTTGGCCAGACGGGCACCGATCACGGCGGAGAGGCCGATGCCACCCAGTCCGAAGATGGCGACGCTCTCACCCTCTTTGACCTTGGCGGTGTTCATCACGGCGCCGATGCCAGTGGTGACGCCACAACCCAGCAGGCAGACCTCTTCCAGCGGCGCGGCCGGATCCACCTTGGCGATGGAGATCTCCGGCAATACCGTGTATTCGCTGAAGGTGGAGGTGCCCATGTAGTGGTAGATGGGCTGCCCATCCTTGGAGAAACGGGTGGTGCCGTCTGGCATCAGCCCCTTGCCCTGGGTGGTGCGGATCTTCTGGCATAGGTTGGTCTTGCCGGACTTGCAGAACTTGCACTCGCCACATTCGGGGGTGTAGAGCGGGATCACGTGATCGCCGACCTTGACGCTGGTGACGCCCTCACCGATTGACTCGACGATACCGCCGCCTTCATGGCCGAGGATGCAGGGGAAGACCCCTTCCGGATCTTCACCGGACAGGGTGAAGGCATCGGTGTGGCAGACGCCGGTCGCGACGATACGCACCCGCACTTCTCCCGCCTGGGGAGGCATGACATCCACCTCTTCGATTGTGAGGGGCTGACCCGGGCCCCAGGCGATGGCGGCCTTACACTTGATGCTTTGAACCTGTGCCATGAATGACATCCTCTTGTTGAATGGGTGAACAGAAATGGGTTCGGACAATCAGTGTAGTTTCCCGCCGATTTGGTGATAATGAGGCTAAATATCAAATCACTTTTACACATAGGTAATAATGTTCGGCTGGGAAGGGATCTGTGAATTTGTCAGCGTGGCGGAGCAGGGGGGCTTTACCCCGGCGGCGCGCAAGCTGGGGGTGTCGGTGGCCCAGGTCAGCCGCCAGGTGGCGCAGCTGGAAGACAGGCTGCAGGCCAAGCTGTTGCTGCGCACCACCCGCCAGGTGCGGCTCACCGAGCTCGGCGAGATCTATTATCGCCACTGCCGTCAGTTGCTCGACAACCTCTATGAGGCCGAGCTGGCACTCGGCCAGCATCAGGCCCAGCCACAGGGGCTGCTGCGCATCACGGCGCCGGTCTCCTATGGTGAGAGCCGCATCGCGCCGCTGGTGAACGACTTCATGGTGCGCTTCCCCCAGCTGGAGGTGACCCTCAACCTCACCAACCAGCTGCTGGATCTGGTGCACGAGGGGTTCGATCTCGCGATCCGGCTCGGTCATCTCAAGGACTCGACCCTGGTGGCGCGCAAGCTGGCCAAGCGAGTGCCCTATGTGTGCGCCTCACCCGCTTATACCGCCCGCCACGGCATGCCCAACAGCCTGTCCGAGCTCGCTCGCCATACCTGTCTGGTGGGCAATGGCGACGAGTGGCACTTCACCCTGAACGGTAAACCCCACAGCGTACGGGTGCGTGGCCTGTTGCAGTGCAACAGCGGCCACGCCTTGCTGGATGCGGCGCTCAAGGGGATCGGTATCATCCAGCTACCGGACTACTACGTGGGCGACCATCTGGCCAGGGGGGATCTTATCGAGCTGCTGCCCGAGCTGCGGGCGCCGGAGGAGGGCATCTGGGCGCTCTATCCCCATAATCGCCACCTCTCCCCCAAGGTGCGGCTGCTGGTGGACTATCTGGCCGAGCGGCTCAGCGATCCTGCCCAGCCGGCCTTGGTGCGCCCCATCGGCTAACGCTCTGATGACAAAACGATCCCCATAAAAAAGGCGCTGTCCCCATCAGGTGTTGGAAGACCAATCTTGAAGTAGGTCATCACCGTGAGAGCCGTCATCATGAATACCCAGCCTTTCAACAGCTGTTGTCTCTCTTCCCATTACTTGCGCCAGCGCCCTGTTACTCCAGCTACCCGCACCGACATGGCACAGTTTGACTCCCTTTGTCAGCCCCCCAGCCTGGGCTGTGATCGTCCTGTCCGGCGGGCACGCTGTGTGGCACACCCTCACCAGCACAAAGCTCCGCCTGCCCCCTAGAACCGGCGCGGTAGACAGCAGATCCTGCAGCGGCCCCCACCGGACGGGGGGATGGCCGTACCAGATGGACAAGCCCATACACATCCACCCTTGGCTAGACTGGGCCAGTCGTCTTATGACACCCATTTGGCGCATTTGCCCGCCACTCTATCTGGAAGGATCCGATATGAAACCCTTGTTGACCGCCCTCTTGCTCCCCCTGCTGCCCCTCGTCGTGCAGGCCGCCGAACCCGTCTGGATCACGGTCGGTGCCGACAGCGGCGTCGAACTCAAGCAGGTCAAGGCCAAGCTGGCCCCCCTGTTCAGCGCGAGCGGTGCCCCGGTACAGCTGGCCCAGGTCGAGGCAAGTGAGCTCGGCACCCTCTCCCACCTGATGCACGAAGGTCATCAGCGCTGCGGCGGCTATGTGGTGCACAGCACCCTTGCCGACGCGCTGCAGAGCATGGCCCAGCCCATCAGCCAGAACCTGTTCAGTGCCCCGCCGCTGACCCAGGGGGCCAGCGTCAACCGGCTGCTGCCCTATCTGGATCAGGGCAACATAGTCGGCACCATCAGCCAGCTCGCCAGCTGGCGCAACCGTTACTACACCAGCACCACAGGGGTACAGTCGGCCGACTGGGTGGCCGGCCAGTGGCAGAGTCTGAGCGCCGCTCTGCCCTGGGCCAGCGTCAGCCGGGTCAAGCACAGCGGCTATCCGCAGCAATCCGTGGTGCTGACCCTCAAGGGCAGCCGCTACCCGGACGAAGTGGTGGTGCTCGGCGGCCACCTCGACTCCACCGCGGGCTCTGCCCCCAACAGCCGCACCCTGGCACCGGGCGCCGACGACGATGCCTCCGGCATTGCCACCCTGACCGAGGTGCTGCGGGTCATCGCCGAGCAAGGTCGCCAGCCGGAACGCACCCTGCAGTTTATCGGCTATGCGGCGGAAGAGGTGGGGCTGCGCGGCTCCAAGGACATCGCCACCCGCTATAAAGCCGCCAACACCAAGGTGCTGGCGGCGCTGCAGCTGGATATGACCAACTATCAGGGATCGGCGGAAGACATCGTCTTCATGACTGACTACACCGACAAGGGGTTGACCGGCTATCTGGCCCAGCTGCTCGACGCCTATCTGCCCCAGATCCGCTACGGCTACGACAGCTGTGGTTACGGCTGTTCTGATCACGCCTCCTGGCACAATCAGGGCTACCCGGCCGCCATGCCGTTCGAGTCGCGCTTCAACGACTACAACCCCAACATCCACACCGCCCAGGACACATTGCAAAACTCGGATCCCTCGGCCGCCCATGCCCTCAAGTTTGCCCAGCTGGCTACCAGCTTCGCCATCGAGATGGGCAAGATAAACTGAGGCCCAGGGGGCGATGAGCCATGTAAAAAAAGGCCCACTTTCGTGGGCCTTTTTGCATTGTTTGCATGGGCGGGAAGCTTATTCCCGTTCCTTGACGTAGGGAGTGCCGAGCGCCTTGGGTGCCACCGCCTTGCCGATGAAACCGGCCAGCAGGAACACGGTCAGGATGTAAGGCAGTGCCTCTATGGCCTGTACCGGGATCGGGAAGTCGCCGATGCTGACCCCTTGCAGCCGGATGGCGACGGCGTCGAGGAAGCCGAACAGCAGGCAGGCCGCCATGGCGCTCCAGGGCTTCCATTTGCCAAACACCAGCGCCGCCAGCGCCATGAAGCCCTTGCCCGCACTCATGTTCGGGATGAACTGGGCGGTCTGGGCCACGGCCAGGTAGGTGCCACCGATGCCGGCCAGCAGACCGCCGATGATGAGCGCTATGTAGCGCATCCGCACCACAGAGATACCGGCGGTATCGACCGCGGCCGGGGCCTCACCCACGGCGCGCAGACGCAGCCCGAAACGGGTACGAAACAGCACCCACCAGGCCAGCGGCACGGCGGCGAAGGCCACGTACTCCAGCAGGGAGTGACCGCTCAGCAGCTCGCTGTAGAGCTGGCCGATAACCGGCACGTCGTACAGCTCCTTGGCGTAAGGCAGATCGATGGGGGCGAAGCGGGCCGCGCCGGACAGCGCCGGCGTCTGGCCACCCTGATCGAACCAGTAACGGCCGAGGGTGACGGTCAGACCGGCCGCCAGTATGTTGATGGCCATGCCGCTCACCACCTGATCACCGCGGTGGGTGATGGTGGAGAAACCGTGCAGCAGGGCGAACAGGATGGAGACACCCACCCCGGCGCCGAGGCCTATCCAGGCCGAGCCGGAGACAGCCGCCGCCGCCGCACTGGCGAAGGCCGCCGCCAGCAGCTTGCCTTCCAGCGCGATGTTGACCACCCCGGATCGCTCGCAAAACATGCCGGCCATGGCGGCCAGAATCAACGGTGGCGCGGTACGGATTGTGGCATCCAGCATCAAGATCAGGGTTTCAAACATGGCTTGGACTCCCTTCTACGCGCAGAACATTCCTGTCATTCATGGCGGCCAGAATGAGCGGTGGAGCAGTACGAATGGTCGCATCCAGCATCAATATCAGCGTTTCGAACATGGTCAGGCTCCTTTGACTTGCGCGGCTGAGCGGTTGGCGAAGGCCAGATAGGCCTGCTCGATACGCGGGCGCAGCATGTGCTCAAGGGCGCCACAGAACAGGATCACCAGACCCTGCAGCACCACGACGATGTTGCGATCCACCCCGAATTCGAAGCTGAGCTCGGCGCCGCCCTGATAGAGGAAGCCGAACAGCAGGCTGGCGATGATGACGCCAACCGGGTGATTACGCCCCATCAGCGCCACCGCGATCCCGGTGAAACCGAAACCTTCCACGAAGTTCAGCTTGATCTGGTGCAGCTCACCCTGCAGCACGTTGAGGGCGAAGAAGCCCGCCAGCATGCCGGAGATCACCATGGCCAGGATCACCACCTTGGGATAGGAGATGCCCGCATAGGAAGAGGCGCTTTGGCTGGCGCCGACCGAGCGGATCTCGTAACCCCAGCGGGTATGCCAGATGAAGACCCACACCAGCAGCGCGCAGATCAACGCCCAGACGAAGCTGATGTTGAGCGGGCTATTTGGCATTTCCACACCAAACCCGGCCGCCAGTTCACTCATCTTCGGCAGCCAGCTCGCCATGGCAAACACCTTGCTTTCGGTGGCCATGGATCCTGGCGGCTTGAAGACGTCGACCAGCAGATAGGCCATCAGGGACGCGGCGATGAAGTTGAACATGATGGTGGTGATGACGATGTGGCTGCCACGCTTGGCTTGTAGCCAGGCCGGGATGAAGGCCCAGGCCGCGCCGAACAGAGCACCAGCGATGATGGCCAGCGGCAGCAGCAGGGCGAACGGCAGCACATCGCCGAGCAGCAGGCAGACCAGCCCGACGCCGAGGCCGCCGATATAGGCCTGACCCTCACCGCCGATGTTGAACAGGCCGGCGTGGAAGGCCACTGCTACCGCCAGACCGGTAAAGATAAAACCGGTCGCGTAGTAGAGGGTGAAGCCTATCCCCTCGCCGGTGCCGAAGGCGCCGTACCACATGATGTCGGCGGCATCGAGCGGGTTGATGTCGAGGTAATAGAACAAGATGGCCGACACCAGGAAGGCCAGCAGTATGTTGATCGCGGGCAGCACGCCCACGGAGATCCAGGCTGGGATACGTGTTTGGCTCATGGGCGAGCCTCCTTGGCAATCTCGTCGGGGACTATGTTAGCCATCATAAGGCCTATGGTGCGTTCGTCCGCCTTGGCGCCGTCCAGCTCACCGACGATGCGACCATCGGCGATGACCAGGATGCGGTCAGACAGGCTCATGATCTCGTCCAGCTCCACCGACACCAGCAGCACCGCCTTGCCCTTGTCGCGCATGGCAATGATCTGCTGGTGGATATACTCGATGGCGCCGATGTCGACGCCACGGGTCGGCTGACCGACCAGCAGCACATCCGGGTCTTGCTCCACCTCGCGGGCGATCACCAGTTTCTGCTGGTTGCCGCCGGAGAAGTTCGCCGTCTTGTGCTCAGGATGGGGCGGGCGCACGTCCCACTTGTCCATCTTGGCCTGGCAATCCTGGCGGATCGCCTCCTTGTTCTGCAGCCAGCCCTTGTTGTACTGGGCACGTCTGTGATAACCGAGGATGAAGGCCTCTTTCGCCTCGAAGCGATTGATCAGCCCCATCTTGTGGCGGTCTTCCGGGATGTGGCCGAGACCGAAGTTACGCACCTGTTCCGGGTTGGCCGGTTGCGCCAGGTTCACCACGTGGGCCTGGCCGTTGCCGTGGATGGTGAAGTTGCCCTTGCTCGGCTTGATGATGCCGCCGAGCAGGCTGAGCAGCTCGGACTGACCGTTGCCGGAGACGCCGGCGATGCCGACCACTTCCCCTGCGCGGACCTCGAAGCTGACGGATTTGACCCGTTCCACCTTGGCATCATCGAAATAAGACAACCCCTCAACCTTGAGCTTGGCCTCGCCCGGCTGGGCGGCGCCCTTGTCGACCTTGAGGCGCACCTTGCGGCCCACCATCAGTTCGGCGAGCTGCTCCTTGTCGGTATCCTTGGTGGCGACGTGGGCCACCATCTCGCCACGGCGCATGATGGAGACCTGATCGGTAATGGCCAGGATCTCCCGCAGCTTGTGGGTGATGAGGATGATGGTCGCGCCCTGATCGCGCAGCTTTTTTAGCACCTCGAACAGGTGATCCGCCTCTTGCGGGGTCAGTACCCCGGTCGGCTCGTCGAGGATCAGGATGCGGGCACCGCGATAGAGCGCCTTGAGGATCTCGACCCGCTGTTGCAGGCCCACCGGCAGATCCTCGACCTTCTCGTGCAGCGGCACCTCGAGACCATAGTCCCGTGCCAGCTCGCCGAGCAATTTCTCGGCCGCCGCCAGGCTCTTGCCCAGATGCCAGCCGTTTTCCGCGCCGAGGATGACGTTCTCCAGCACGGTGAAGTTGTTCACCAGCATAAAATGCTGATGCACCATGCCCACGCCTGCGGCAATCGCATCTTGTGAGCCATGGGGTTTGAAGGGGCTACCGTCGATCAGCATCTCGCCTTTATCGGCGTGGTAGAAACCGTAGATGATGCTCATCAGGGTCGACTTGCCGGCGCCATTTTCGCCGACGATGCCGTGAATACTGCCTTTACGAACCTTGAGGTCGATCTGCTTGTTGGCGTATACGTCGCCGAACCGCTTATCGATACCTCTTAATTCGATGGCATAGCGATCTGTCTGGTCCATGATGCAGTCCTTGCGGGTCATGAAGGAGAGACTAAAAACCGGCCCGTGCGGGCCGGTCATTTAGGGTTGAGAGTCGTAGCAATGACTCAGTATTTGCAGGAGTTGTCACTCATATAGTCGTGCACTTTGATCTTGCCGGCGATGATGTCGGCCTTGATGGCGTCAACCTTGGTTTTCATTTCCGGCGTGATCAGCGCCTTGTTGTTCTCGTCGATTGCCCAATCCACACCACCTTCGGCCAGACCCAGGGTCTGGATACCCGGTTTCCAGGTGCCCTTGGCGCCGTCATCCCAGGACTTGTACGCGGCCAGGCCGACGTCCTTGACCATGGAGGTCAGCATGGTGCCCGGTTGCAGGTGGTTCTGGTTGGAATCCACGCCGATGGCAAACTTGCCTTCGTCCTTGGCTGCCTGGTAAACACCGATACCGGTACCGCCGGCGGCGGCATAGACCACGTCAGCGCCCTTGGCGAACTGGGACTTGGCCAGTTCTGCACCCTTGGCCGGGTCAGCAAAGGCCGCCGGGGTGGAGCCGGTCATGTTCTGGTACACGTCGATCTTCGGATTGATGTACTTGGCGCCCTGCTCGTAGCCGCACTGGAATTTGCGGATCAGCGGGATGTCCATGCCGCCCACGAAGCCGACTTTGCCGGTCTTGGAAGCGATGGCAGCCAGCGCGCCCACCAGGAAGGAACCTTCATGCTCCTTGAAGATGAGGGACTGTACGTTCGGCTTGTCGACCACCATGTCGATGATGGTGAACTGGGTTTTCGGGAATTCGGTGGCGACTTTCTCTACCGCGGAACCCATGTTGAAGCCAACGGCGACGATCGGGCTGTTGCCACGGCTGGCCAGACGGCGCAGACCCTGCTCACGCTGGGCTTCGTTCTGGGGTTCGAACTCCTTGACCTTGACGCCTTTGTCCTTGTTGTAGACTTCGACGCCGTTACGGAACACGGCTTCGTTGAATGACTTGTCGAATTTGCCGGCGGTGTCATAGATGACGGCAGGGTCGGAGGCTGCCTGGGCAGAAAGGGCAGCAAGGGTGAGGGCGGCCACGGTGGCCAGCTTGAGCACTTTAGTCACGATCGTATCCTTGATTGTTATGTGAGGGTCCACAACCTGTCTGAACAGGTCATAAAGCACGCTGGCTAACTGTAAGTGAGCCAGTTTGTGGGTCAAGGAGATCATAAAGGAAAAACGTTTGCGTTAACGGTTTGAAATATAAGCAAATTGCTTTATAAGTGTTTGTTTTTAGCTTTGTTTTTAGAACTAAATGCTGCGATTAATAGGGTTCAAACGACATTTTCATTTGTATTCATCGAGTTATATGCAAGCGTTTTCGCGCATTGATGAAAAAGGTGGCTTCCATTGGCGCTAATTTGTGGCATGGGAACAGCATCTTGTTCTGGTGAGCAGGACAAGAACCCTATTGTCACGCCGATTTGGTCTCTGGCCCCGCAGGCCGTATAATCGCCGCCTGTATAAATAAACAGGAGTGGTGATGGACGTTTCAACCCTGCTCGACGGGCTCAACGACAAGCAAAGAGACGCAGTCGCGGCGCCCCGTAGCAATCTGCTGGTACTGGCCGGTGCCGGCTCGGGCAAGACCCGGGTGCTGGTGCACCGTATCGCCTGGCTGATGCAGGTGGAGCGTTGTTCACCCTTCTCCATCATCGCCGTGACTTTTACCAACAAGGCGGCCGCCGAGATGCGTGGCCGGGTCGAGAAAGTCATTGGCGACGGCGTGCGTGGCATGTGGATTGGCACCTTCCACGGCATCGCCCACCGATTGCTGCGGGCCCACCATCTGGATGCGGGCCTGCCGCAGGATTTCCAGATCCTCGACTCCGACGATCAATACCGCTTGATCCGCCGTGTCATCAAGGCGCTGAACCTGGACGAGAAGCACTGGGCGCCTCGCGCCGTGATGGGTTACATCAACGGCAAGAAAGATGAAGGGCTGCGCCCCGGTGACATCGATCTGTACGGCGACCCCGTCACCCGCACCTATCAGCAGATCTACAAGACCTACCAGGAGACCTGCGATCGCTCCGGGCTGGTGGATTTTGCCGAGCTGTTGCTGCGTGCCCACGAGCTGTGGCTGAACCGGCCGCACATCCTCGAGCACTACCGGGATCGCTTCCAGAACATATTGGTGGACGAGTTCCAGGACACCAACGGCATTCAGTACGCCTGGCTGCGGATGCTGGCCGGGGAAACCGGTCGGGTGATGATCGTCGGCGACGATGACCAGTCCATCTACGGCTGGCGCGGCGCCAAGATAGAGAACATCCAGCGCTTCTTGACCGACTATCAGGGCGCCGAAACCATTCGCCTCGAGCAGAATTACCGCTCCACCGCCAATATCCTGAAAGCGGCCAACAGCGTCATCGCCAACAACTCGGACCGGCTCGGCAAGGAGCTGTGGACCGAGGGGGCCGAGGGCGATCCCATCTCGCTCTATGCCGCCTTCAACGAGGTGGACGAGGCCCGCTTCGTGGTCGGTCGCCTCAAGGACTGGAAGGAGAAAGGCGGCCTGCTCACCGACTGCGCCATCCTCTATCGCTCCAACGCCCAGTCACGGGTGCTGGAAGAGGCGCTGATGCAGGACGCCATGCCGTACCGCATCTACGGCGGTCTGCGCTTCTTCGAGCGCCAGGAAATCAAGGATGCGATGGCCTACCTACGCCTCATCAACAACAGAGGCGACGACGCCAGCTTCGAGCGGGTCGTCAACACCCCGACCCGCGGCATCGGCGATCGCACCCTGGAGATCTTGCGGAGCAACGCTAGGGATCAAGGGCTCAACCTCTGGCAATCGGCCAGGGTACTGCTCAACGACAAGGTGCTGACCGGCCGTGCCGGCAACGCGGTGCGCGGCTTCGTCGAGCTGGTCGATGCGCTGGAAGAACAAGTCTCCATGTTGCCCCTGCATCAGCAGGCAGATATCGCCATCCAAAACTCCGGCCTCAAGGCCATGTACTTGGCGGAAAAAGGCGAGAAGTCCCAGGCACGGGTAGAAAACCTGGACGAGCTGGTGACCGCCTGCCGCCAGTACCAGCGTCCGGATGAGCTGGAAGACATGAGCGATCTCTCCGCCTTCCTCGCCCACGCGGCGCTCGAATCCGGCGAGAATCAGGCGGACGAATACGCCGATGCGGTGCAATTGATGACGCTGCACAGCGCCAAGGGGCTGGAGTTCCCGCTGGTGCTGCTGGTGGGACTGGAGGAGGGCATGTTCCCGAGCCAGCAATCCACCGAGGAATCGGGCCGCCTCGAGGAGGAGCGCCGCCTCTGCTACGTGGGCATGACCCGCGCCATGGAGAAGCTCTACATCTGTTATGCGGAGAGCCGCCGCATCTACGGCCGCGAGATGCAGCATAAGCCAAGCCGCTTTATTCGCGAGATGCCCGCCGAGTGCCTTGAGGAGATCCGGCTGCGCACCCAGGTGAGCCGCCCCACCCAATATGGCCGCTTTAGCCAGAACGAGGTGCAGCAGAGCTTCGACGCCAGCGGCATCAAACTTGGCCAGCGGGTGCTGCACCCAAAATTCGGGGAGGGCATAGTGCTGAACTTCGAAGGGGTCGGCCCCCAGAGCCGGGTACAGATCCAGTTCGACGACGTCGGTGCCAAGTGGTTGGTGACGGCCTATGCACGGTTAGAGGCGCTGTAACTCTCCTCGCCTTTTGATGTAATCAACCCGGCTTAGGCCGGGTTGATTACATCATTTGTGACGATAGATTTAATCTAACAGGGAATTTTTTCTGAGCTGACCTCATACGAGAAGAAATGAGAACTTCGCATGATGATTGAAAATATAAAAAAGTTCTTGAAATCAAAATGGAATATGGTTTTAACCTTAGGGGCGATAATAGTTAGCCTAGCAGCAAGTTTAGGGAATATTAATGATGCTATAGATGTAATTGCATCGTGGCAACCTAGGAAAAGCATTGCTGTAGTTCAAGCTCGTCTTGAGCCTTTTCGTATTAAAAATAGTTTTAATAAAGAACAGGATGATGTGTTCTTAATGATGAGCATCAGAAACTACAGTATGTTGCCGATCATGATAGTGTCCGCCGATGTTGAGGGGCGTGGTAGCGCCTTGATTAGCAAAGGCAAAGCTGGTAGACAAGGTATATGTATTTTATCGTCTAGCGAAAATAATAATGAACCATTGACAATAAAACCCGGTAAAACAATCTGGATAAAAATCGGCAACTCAATTCACTTATCCGATTTGAGCAGCGTAATGTCTGATATCAACTTTCAATATATTCATATTTTTGAACCTGATATCGGTGTAGGCATTCATGAGATCTATTTTGTAGAAGTCCTAAATGATTTGTTGACTAAAAAATATGGTCAAAATGCAGAGATAATTGCAAATATATATACTGGAGAGGAAAGGAAGAAACATAGTTTTTCATTTAATATTACACAGGGGACGGACTTGTTCTCGAAAGATGGCACACTGCAGCATGATTGGTTTCTTGCTCAATGGATTAGACCAATAAATCAACCTCAGTTTGAAATAAATGACAACTGTGAAGTAAAATAGCTGATCTGAGCCACGAAGCTTGGGATATTCATCTTTCTAGAGTTTTTTATGGTTGATTGTCTGTGTCGTAGCCAAAAGCTGGATGTACCCCAAAACCACATCATGTTATGTCGAGAGCCATTGCATCTACAGCCGCGAGATGCCCGTCGAGTGTCTGGAAGAGATCCGGCTGCGCACCCAGGTCAGCCGCCCGACCCAGTACGGCCGCTTTAGTCAGAACAAGGTGAAACAAAGCGTCGACGCAGCGGCATCAAGTTCGGCTAGCGGGTGCTACACCCGAGATTTGGGGAAGGGCTGGAACTCAACTTCGAAGGGGCGGCCAGTAGAGCCGTATGATGATCTAGTTTGACAAGGTCAGTACCAAGTGTTTGGTGACGGTGTGTTGTAACGCTCGTCGCTCTAGACTTCACCAACCCGGCTTAGGCAGGGTTGGTGGTTATGCATTTTATCGAACATTTTATTTTTCGATTTATTACAGTCTGTTATCCAAACTATATCCCTCATGGATTATGTAGATAATAAACTGTATTTTTTTGAAATTTCTTTTGCTGCCTTTTCTATCCCCGGGTAGATTGTACTTTCATTTATATTTAAGATGTTTAATTGGCTCATTATTTTGGATTTGTTTTTTATATTTATCTTAGTTATTTTCAATGTGCTGTGTCCTGTTTCAGGAAGTATTGCATCATTGCCAAAAATCAAAAAAGCACCTGACTGAGATGATATCCTCTCATTGGATATTCTACCTCTTACAAAAAGTATCTTATTTATATCCTGAGGCCTAACAATATTTTTAAAATAGCTTTTCTCATCTTTAATAAGGTGAACTAACTGAGAGCATACTTCGCTATTATTAAAATTAGCAACACTTTTCTCCTGATCATCCTCCATTTTTTCAATTTGTAATTTACTTTTTTGCTCTGCAGAGAGTAACGCTAGATGCGATAGACAGCTTACAGTGTCAGAATCAAAGAACTTAATTTCAGATTTTGGCGTCTCCATTATTATCACTTGACCATCTAGTTCATTTCCATGTGTATCTTTTACAACTTCCGAGCACGAAAAATAAAGCGCTATAAGCGGGTTTGATGTGACGTCCAATAATCTAGTTGGTAATCCGTAGTGTTGCATTCTGACCAACTTATCGAGCATAAATCTATCAGGCTGAAATTCCACCGGTTGAACAGTTAATAATTCTCTAATCATAATATCTTCATTGTGAAAATATTTAAACTGGCCTTGTTCATTTTTCCTAAATAGAGATGGCTCTAGATGAAAGTCTTTACTTGCATGTCCACGATAAAAAACTTCATTATTTTTAGACACATTAAGTACTAAAACTGTACTGAGAAACTCTTCAATGCTATCAATTGTCTTTATGTCTTCTTCGGGTAAAAAATGTACCCCATTCTGATCATCCTCAAGATCGGTGGTAGAAGAATTATTACCTAAACCCAATTCTAGTAAAATATCAGAAAGCCTTTTGTTTTTAATTGCCCAGTGCGTTCTTGTAAGACCAAAAGAGCCTGCTTCTAAAATTTCTCTATATTGCTTCTGTTTATCTCTATTGAGTTCTATTTCCCCAAAGTTCTCTTCAACTAAAAATTCGAATTCTATATCACCATCATTTATCCTTGGGCTTATTATTTTTCCTGTGCAAATTTTTATTAATTCATCATAGCCACCGTTATCATTATCCCTTGAAAAGAGCTCGGTCATAAAGAGTGTTGGTAAATTTTCTATAAATTTCAAGGCGGCATGATTAATTGGATAGAATTGCTTTGATATTTCTCGTGGTGTATTTTCTAGAAATCTAGAAATGGGGAACGATGTTGTGCCACTGGTTTTACCATGAATGTCCCAGTCGTCATTTTCTATACACATTAAAAGATTAAACATCACTCGTTCCTATATGGAAATAATTTATCAATAGAATAACCACAGCCATAATTTCATTTGGAAATATAACGCTGACTATTTATATTTTATTAAATCACTGGATCAACTTGCTCTCCATCACCCCTTGTCTACCCTCATCTTCGCTGACTTCGCTGACTTCGCTGACTTCGCTGACTTCGCTGACTTCGCTGACTTCGCTGACTTCGCTGACTTCGCTGACTTCGCTGACTTCGCTGACTTCGCTGAGCTTGGAGCGGGCCATCAGCAGGCCCATCTTGACCTCCTGCCAGACGTAGTAGTTTTTACCTGCCTCTGTGCTGAGGGTCAGGGTGGCATCGTTCTCCGACTTGGAGGTGATGGTGTGGCTGCCTAGTGTCACCTGCTTGAGGATATAGCTGTGGGCCACCGTGTCGCCGACCGCCATGCCATCCACCAGCACCGGCATCTTGAGAGCCGCACCAAAGGTTTCATTGCGATAGACATAGAGGTTGGCCACATCCTTGAGTGCAACAAACTGCTTGGCCTGGACATCCGCGGTGGCATCGGCCATGGGTATGGAAGCACAACCGGAAAGCAGCGCCACCGACAGCAGGGCAGCACTCATCATTATTTGCCTGAACATAGTGCTTGGTTTTAGTGGGCTAGCGGGGTTTAAAGGTTCGCATGAGGCTTTGTTACCGGGCAACCACTCAAACCGCAGTTGGTGTGACGGGATTCAATATTCCAACAATTAACCGGAATGGTGCGGTGCTTTGACGGTACGGCGAACCACGGCATACTGCCCCGTCACCAGATGGGAGTCATTGATGTCTAAGTTGATGCCGACACTGCGCCGGCTGGGGCGCTGTTTTTTGCGAAAAGCGACGCTGGCGCTGTTGACCAGCCTGCTGTTTCTGCTCTCCTTCACTCTGTTCCAGTACGCCTCCTGGTGGCCGATGCTGACGGAGGATGATTCTCTGCACTGGGGCGGCTACTTTCAGGGGCGCACCTTTACCGAACTGGCCCTGCCCATGCTGGAGTTTGGCGCCTTGCTGGGTGCACTCTTCTGGCCGCTGTTTCTGTTGGCACCCCGTCTGCTATTGCCACCACTCTTTACCGTGCTTTGGTTATGGCAGGCCTATGAGACAGCCTTCGTGACGGCCAGTGCCTCGACCTGGCTGCCCCACGAGATCATCTGGGCTTTTATCCTGCCTCACACTCACTGGCTGCTGCTCACTCTGTTGCCGCCTCTGCTGCTGATCTGCCATCTCGGCAGGCGGCTGCTGGCGACTGTGCCAGAAACCCAGTCAGGGGCGTCCATCATGTCGGCCAAGTCATAATCAGAACGGGGGAAACGAGGCGTGGGCAAAGCTTGATCTGCACGGGTCTGTGGGACGCCAATGCAATGAGCCATGGGCAAAACAGGGAGAGAAGCGGGGAGGGGGAAATCAGAAACCCGACCGCAGATGGGGCTTGGCGGCCGGGTGAATTGTAAAGAGTAGGGTGACAGGTAATGCCGGGTATCAGCCTAGTCTAATCAACTCGATGGGCGCGTAACGCTCTCGGGAGTTGGCCAGCAGCACGCACTTCTCATGCTCCGCCTCGTAGGGGGTCATATTGTCGGTGTGGGCCTCTTTCAGGGTATCGACGGCGCCGGTGGCGGCAATCATGACGCGCTGACCCAGTTGCAGCGCATTTCTGTTCCGGTCATAGATCTTCATTGCAGTCTCCTTTTGTTGTTCCCGGCGGGGTGCTCCGGGTTGCAGGATCAGACTACGCCCCTGAAAAAGGGTGATGTATGTCACAGATCAAAAAAGAGGCGAAGAGGGACTCATGCAGTGGGTAAGCCCGAGCGGGTCGGTCACAGGGGTCTTGCGGGCTTGCCATATCCTGTTGCCTTGAACGGGGCCGCCTGTGCTTTTTATCGGCATGGGCTCGAACCACAAAGGGGATGCGCTATAGTGGATGCCGCTTGTTTCACTGCCTTCAACCAACCGAGAGTGCATTATGAATCGTGATATCGCCGCCCAGTTTATCAAGATGCTGACCAACCTCGACCAGTGCCTGGCCAAGGCCGAGGCCCACGCCGAAGGGAAGAAGTTCAACGTGGAGAACTTCGTCAATGAGCGTCTCATCGTCGACATGCTGCCCTTCTCCAAGCAGGTGTTGATCTGCTGCGACAGCGCCCGCGCCGTGGTCGCTACCGCCAGCCACAGCGAGCCGCCTGTGCTCGGGGATGACCCCAAGACCATGGCGGATCTGCGCGCCCATATCGGCAAGACCATCGCCTATCTGCAAAGCAAGCTGGAGGCCGATTTCAGCCAGTATGCGAGCAGCCACTACTATCCCTACTGGGCCGGTGGCAAGGGCATGGATGGTCATACCTGCGTGCATGAGTACGGTATCCCTAACTTCTACTTCCACCTGACCATGGCCTATGCCCTGCTGCGTCAGGCCGGGGTCAACCTCGGCAAGGGGGATTACTTGGGTGGCCTGAACCTGCAATAAGAACCCATCCCATTTGGCTATTTAACTCGCCATTTTGAACCCAGGCAGTGCTCGAAATCCTCACGTACTCCAGTACGCTCCGGTTTCTGCGCGCTGGCTGTGTCCAAACTGCCTTCGACAATGACGCCTATTGGGATAGGTTGTAAGTCGCGGTCTGTCGAAACGAAGAGAGCCTGCCAGTTTGGCAGGCTCTCTGCATTTTGGGGGAGCGTCGATGGTTGTTTCTTCTCCCTTTGGGAGAGATGGCCCCTTGCCGGTGACTCGGCAAGCGCCGCCAAGATCATGAATGTTCCCATCCCTCATCCCCAACCCTGCTCCTGCTTATTTGAAAAGTAAGGGGAGAAGGGATCGAAGAGCCGCAACCCGATCCGGGAACTGTGCCCCATTATTCGCTCGGGATCTCCGGTTCCACCAGGGCGGCGAGCTGGGTCAGGGACTCCTGCCAGCCGAGGTAGCACATCTCCACCGGGATAACCGCCGGGATCCCTGCCTGTTCGATGGCGAGCTCGGTGCCGCACAGCACCTTGGTCAAGGTGATGGTGACCCGCATCTCCCCCGGCAGGTTGGGGTCATCGAAACGGTCGGTGTAGCGAATGCGCTTGCCCGGCTCCAGCTCCTGATACTCGCCGCCAAAGGAGTGGGTGTGGCCGGTGCCGAAGTTCGAGAACGCCATCCGAAAGCGACCGCCGACCCTGGCGTCCAGCTCTGCCACCTTGCAGGTGAAGCCATGGGGCGGCAGCCACTTGGCGAGTGCCTCCCCCTCGATAAAGGCGCGATAGACCCGCAGCGGCGGGGCCTTGAGGACGCGATGCAGCGTCACTGTTCCTGTGCTCATATTGGGTTCCTTCTCGGTGGTGTCGCAGCAAGGATAGTCGCTCGGGGGAAGGACAACCGGGAGGAGGGAGTCGTGGCGCTCCCTATGACGGGGTCAGCTTGCTGTCAGGCGTTGCTGGTCCTGGTCGCCATGAGTGGCCGCATTTGCCGCTGGCTGGTCCTCCTTTGTCAGGCACTCCTGCACGCACGCCATAAACACCCGCATGGCGGGGCTGACAAACTTGCCGGCGTGGTGGGCGCACAGGGCCGTGATGACGAGGGGCGTGGGGGAGAAGGGCAGCTCCTGCAGCTCACCCGAACTCAGCTCCCGCTCGACGGCGAAGCGGGGCAGGAAGGAGACGCCGAGGTTGCTGGCCACGCAGCGCTTGATGCTCTCTATGCTCCACAGCTCTATGGTGCCGTCCAGGGTGATGCCACGCTGGCGCAGGGCGCTCTCGAACAGCTGGCGGAAGATGCACTGCGGCTCGTTGATGATGAAGCTGACCGGCAGGTGTTGATCCGGGCGGGTGAAGTCGATGCCGCTGAGGGCGGGGGAGGCCACCAGCACCAGGGGTTGCTCGCCAAAGCTCTCCATCTGCAAGGCGGCGTCGTTGCCGACCCGATAGAAGATGCCGAGATCGGCCTCGCCCGCCAGCAGCGCATCGCGAATGACGTAACAGTTCAGGGACTGGAGCGACAGCCGCACTCCGGGGGCCCGCTGCTTGAAGCGCTCAAGCACTGCCGGCATCTTGTAGGCCAGCAGGGTTTCGCCGATGGCAACCCTGAGCTCGCCGCTCGGCTCGGCGTCCTGTTGCGCCGCCTGACGCAGACCCGCCATCACCCGGATCAGTTCGTGTACATGCGGCATGATATTCTGCCCTGCCTCGGTCAGGCACATGCGGCGGCCTATTTTTTCGAACAATTGCAGCGAAAGCTCCTGCTCCAGCTGCTGGATATGGAAGGTCACCGTGGACTGAGTGCAACAGAGCTTGCGGGATGCCTTCACGAAGGAGCCCTCCTCGATCACCGTCTTGAGGGTCATAAAGCGTCGCAGATCCATGGGGTGCTCCAATTCATCGGAAGTGTTGAAGTCATGATGCTAAAACATTCGATTTTTTGATGCTAGTAGAGACGCTAAGGTGTCACTCCCATTCGGAGAAACACCATGACCTCGACCCTTGTCAGCGCATTTTTAACCTACACCCTGATCACGGCCATGACGCCGGGACCGAATAACATCCTGGCCCTGAGCGCCGCCAACCAGCATGGCCTGCGCCGCAGCGGCCGGGTGCTGGCGGGCATGAGTGCGGGCTTTCTGCTGATCATGCTGCTGTGTGCCCTGTTCACCTTCACCCTGATCAGTCTCTCGCCCATGCTGGTCGGCTGGCTCAGCTGGGCCGGGGCGGCCTACGTGCTCTGGCTGGCCTGGCGTATAGCGACCAGCGACACGACGCTATCCCGCGCCGATGGGGCCTTGCCGGATTTTTGGACCAGCTTCTGGCTGCAGTTCGTGAACGTGAAGATCATCCTCTACGGCATCACGGCGCTTTCCACCTTCGTGCTGCCTCACACCACTGAACTGGTCTGGGTGTTGGGCGTGAGCCTGCTGCTGGCGCTGATCGGCACGTTGGGAAACCTCTGCTGGGCGCTGGCGGGTCATCTGCTGCAGCCCCTGTTTCAGCGCCACGGTCGTCTCGTGAACCTGACGCTGGCGGCCCTGCTGGTGTATTGCGCGGCTCGGATGCTGATCTGACCTGCGTCGTAGTTGTTCGCTAACGCAGTGATTTTTCATCGGATTTTGAAGGAGTTGATCAAGGTAGAGGTTATTGCCGTCGTTCGCTCATATAATCGCCGCCATGCAAGCGACTCGGAAGGATTCGATGATAAAGCTGATGGCGGCCCTGCTTGGGTTGTTTTACGCCTGCCTGGTGTGGGCGGCGCCAACCCCCTTTGTGACGCCGCCGGCCACTTCGCTGGTACACCAGTCCAGCATGGAGCCGCTGCTCTCCTGGTTTACCGGCGAGTTCTCCAGCCAGGAGCAGGCCAGTTACGACAAGCGCTTCACCAGTGCCGAGCTGCGACTGGTGGAGATCTGGCCCGGTTACGATGGCTATCGCTGGGTCTATGCCGAGCAGTTCCTGACCGAGCGGGCGGTGCGGCCGTTTCGCCAGCGCATCTACCGCTTCTCCCCGGTGCCGGATGGCCGCATCCTGATGGCCGAGCTGACTATGCCCAGAGCCATCGACTTCGCCGGCGCCTGGCGCAAGCCCGAGCTGCTCGACACCCTCACCCCGCAACAACTCTCCCTGCGTCAGGGCTGCGAGATCTGGCTGACCCGCCAACCCTCGGGGGAATACGCGGGCCACAGTCAGGTCGGCAGCTGCTCCACCGACTTCGGCGGCGCCAGCACCCTGGTGCAATATCTCTGGATTGGCCCCAACAGCGTCAGGCTGCTGGACAGGGCCTACGACACCGAGGCCCATCAACGTTGGGGCAGCCCCGGCGAGGGCTATGTCTATCTGAGAAGGGTGAAACAGCGTGGGGAGTGACTGGGCCGAGATGGCCCCTTCTTGTGTGCCGTTGATGCTGATTTCAGGGCGGGTCGCCCCCGGGGCGGTGCCTTCACGCCATGGCAAGCGTCGCGATGAACGTGATGGGGGAAGCTGCGAGAGAGGGATTAGCCGGGCGGAGCGAATCGCATGGTAAACAAGCCGCTCAGGCGGGCAGATCCAGCTGGTGGCGGTGTTCGCTGAGATAGTCGATCAGCAGCCGTAACCGCAGCGGCATCGGCTCCCTGGCCGGGTAGAGCATGTTGACCGGGCGCGGGGCGGGCAGGGCATCCGGCAGTATCTCCAGCAGGGCGCCACTTTTGAGTTCGTCGATCAGCAGGGCGCGCGGCTGCAGCACTATGCCCGCATGATGCAGTGCGGCCACCTTGAGGGCACTGCCGTTATTGCTGATGAACTGGCTGTCCCACAGATGCAGGTGTTCGAGGGGAAACGCCTGGGCCAGGCTGGATTGTGTCAGCCAGGGGCTGAAACCCAGGCAGCGGTGACGGGCCAGATCCGCCAGCGCCAGCGGGGTGCCGTGGCGCTGCAAATAGTGCGGCGAGGCGCAGAACACCGAGCCCGAGCTGGCCAGCGGGCGGGCGATGTAGGCGGCATCCTTGGGGGTGCCGACCCGGAAGATGAGGTCGAAGCCATCGCCAATCACATCGACCAGCCGATCGCAGAGATCCAGCTCGATGCGGATCTGCGGATAGCACGCCATGAAGTCGCACAACAAGGGAGTCAGCCGCAGGCTGCCGAAGGTGATGGGGGCATTGATGCGGATCTTGCCCGCTGCCTGGCCGGTGTGGGCCAGGGTGTTTTGCTCCAGCTCCCGATAGTGTTGCAGCAGGTGCTGGCAACCGCCGAGGTACTCCCTGCCCGCCTCGGTCAGGCTCTGGCGGCGGGTGTTGCGGTTGAGCAGGCGGGAGCCGACGCGGGCCTCCAGCCATTTGATGTATTTGCCGATCATGGCCGGCGTCATCTCGAATCGCTCCGCCACGGCACTGAAGCTGCCCGCGCGGGCGACTTCGACGAAGATCTCGATGGCGGTCAGGCGATCCACTCTAAACTCCTGGTTTATAAAGCCGAGCGCCACTATGTCTGGCTGGCGAAGCGGCTGTCAATATACTGGGCGGCATCAAACGAAGATGGAATGCCCCATGAGCCTCGACTATTACGCCCTCTACCTGCTACTCGCCATCGGCACCGTGCTCAGCCCCGGCCCGGCGGTGATCTACACCATAGGCAACACCCTGACCCGGGGAACCCGCCATGCTATCGCCGGCTTCATCGGGGTGGCGGTCGGGATCCTGCTGGTGGCGACCCTGGCCTCGCTGGCGGTGCTCTGGTTTACCCACTGGCTGGCCGCGGGTCAGCAGATCCTGACCCTGGGGGGCGCCCTCTACCTGCTCTATCTCGGGGTGAACTCCTGGCGCCAGCGCGCGGTCAGCCCGCTGATAAGCACGCCAAGCGATCGGGACTGCGGCCGCAGCTTCCTCAAGGGGGCGCTCATCAGCCTGCTCAATCCCAAGGCGATCATCTTCTTCACCAGCCTGTTTCCCCAATTTATCGACTTTCGCCAGGGTGCGCTTGGCCAGTGCATGCTGTTGGCGCTGACCTTCAGCGCCGTGGTGCTGGTGGTGCACGGCGGTTACTGCCTGGTGTTTCGTTGGGTGGGCTTGCAGGGCTATGGCGAGCGTTTCGCCAGAGGGATCAACCGGATGTCGGCACTGATGTTCAGCGGCTTCGCGCTGTTGCTGCTGATCAGGGCACTCGGCTAAGGGATAAAAGGGGAAAGGAGCAGGAGGGAGATGTCTTGCTGCCGAAACAGTGCGGGATGACGCCGGGTAGCGGGCGTCATCCCGTTGTTGTATCAGAGCTTGAACAACGGCCGCAGACGGATGCCGATCAGGCTGCCGCCCAGCGCCATCAGCATCCAGACCCA
Organism: Aeromonas tecta; assembly: GCF_000820185.1. Classification (GTDB taxonomy): domain Bacteria; phylum Pseudomonadota; class Gammaproteobacteria; order Enterobacterales; family Aeromonadaceae; genus Aeromonas; species Aeromonas tecta. Next base: position 102,709 of record NZ_CDCA01000019.1, on the reverse strand, counting down.
GCCGTGCAGGCTGCCGGACGCGGTGCCATCGAAGAAGCCGCCGAGGTTGCAGGCGCTGTACATGGCGCCCATGCCCATCAGCAGGCCGCCGATGATGGATGCCAGGCTGTTGCCGAGCCGCATCGGGGCGAAGTTGCCGCCCCCGCTGAGGCAGCGCGCGAGCATGGCCCCCAGGATCCCGAGCCAGAACATGCCGACCATGGGGTTGATGAACAGCGGCTGGGCCAGCTTGGGATTACCTTCAAACAGGCCGAACACAGAGGCGCCGCGCAGCGCCATGTCATAAACGGCCCCGGTGATGGTCCAGGCCGAGCCGTGCAGTGCGACCACGGCGGAGTTGAGCAGGGCGATGAGGATGCCGCCGGTCAGCACGGTGAAGCGGCCATCGCGCCAGAACAGATTGCCACCGCTGAAGATGGGCTTGAGCTCACCGGTGCGCTTCAACTCGCTCCTGCGAAACAGCATGAACAGCACGGCGACCAGCGCCAGGTTCAGCAGCATGCCGCTCCAGATATTGCCGGTCAGATCCTTGGCCAATACCACCTGGCTGGAGAAGGTGGCGTCCAGGGTGGGCCTGAACTGGTTGCTGATCAGGGTGCCGATGCCGTAGCAGAGCAGCACCAGCCAGAAGCGGGGCTGCCCCTCGCCGCAGCAGTAGAGGGTACCGGTGGCGCAGACCCCCGCCAGCTGCATGCCGATGCCAAACAGGAAGGCGCCGACGATGAAGGGCACGCCGATGGCCATGACGTTGCCCACCATGGCATCGCCAAACAGGGCGTGAGTGAAGGAGAGGAAGCAGGTGAACAGCAGAATTTCGATGGCGATGGTAAGCAGGTGAATTCGCACATAGTAGCTGTTGCGCTTGGTCAGCATCTCGCGCCAACCGAAGACGATGCCGAAGCGACTGAAGGAGAGGGTGAAGCCGAAGCCAAATCCGATGAGGGCCATCAGGGCCCATTTCATGCCGAAGCTGCTGCCGAGCCAAAATAAAGCTCCCCCCGCGAGAGCCACGATGGGGAGCGACCATTGTCGAGTCATGCCGATACGTCCATAACGTTATTGTGGTGAAGGCGTGCATCCTAATCCCACAATGAGTCCGACACCAGCTTGCTCGGGGGTAATCTCGCTGTCAGGGCCCGATCAGAGCCTCAGACATAGGCGCTTGCCTCGACGGCCAGCTCGGCCAGGATGGAGAGACTGACGGCGCCAAATAGCAGGCCGGTGACCAGGTTGAGCGGCCGTTGCACCCGGCTGAGTAGCCCCTGAGCTTTCGGGGTGGAGAGGCTCCAGGCCAGCAGCCCGAACCAGGCCAATGACAGCAGGAACAGCTCCAGGATCAGCAGGCCTCGGGTCAGGCCATCCACCTGCGGGGTCACCATGGCCGCCAGCAATCCCATGAAAAACAGCAGCGCCTTGGGGTTGAGCAGATTGGTGGCAAGCCCGCTCTTGATGCCTTTGCGCCAGCCCTGACGCTCTCCGCCCGCCTTGAAAGCCTGCCCCGCAGCGCCCTGCCAGGCGCCCTTGAGTGCCCCCCAACCGAGCCAGCCCAGATAGAGGGCGCCCACTATCTTCACCACCATAAACAGCCAGGGTTGGCTGGCGATGAGCAGGCTGATGCCGGTGAGGCTCAAGGTGGCGTGCAGCAAGATCGCCAGCGCTATGCCAAGCGCCGCGCCGAGGGCGGTGGGTCTGTGCAAGCTGGTGCGCAGGATCAGCGCGAAGTCGGGCCCCGGGCTCGCCAGGGCGATCAGGTGGATGAGACCTATGGTCAGAAACAGGCTGGTGAACATGACATACCTCTACACAAGACGATGAGGTGGCAGCATGGGGGATCGGGGAGAGGCTTGGCTTGTAAAAGATTGCACAGCGGCGGCGTTCGACGGTGCGAGGCTGTTAAATACGGCGGCAACAGGCAGTGTTTGACACTGATTAATAGTAATTAAGCGAAGTTTTATATCGCAAAAGAAAACAAATTCAGTATTAAATTTAGCGAAATAACCGATTGTCGACTGGGTTGGCGGGTAAAGAAGACCCTCTGTTGGCGGTAATCCGTGGGACTGGTTGGTCTAGGGCCTTATCTGCTGGCGGTAATCCACGGGGCTGGCTGGTCTAGGGCCATATCTGCTGGCGGTCATCGACGGAGCTGACTTGTCTAATGCTGAATCCACTGGCGGTCATCGACGGAGCTGATTTGTCTAATGCTGAATCCACTGACGGTCATCTGCGGGACTGGCTGGTTTAGGGCCGAATCTGCTGGCGGTAATCCGCCGGCGTGAGCCCGAAGGCCTGGCGAAAGCCATGGTGGAAGTGGCTCTGATCGAAGAAGCCGACCGACAATGCCACCTCGCTCACCGGCATGCCGGCGCCGAGCAGGCGCTTGCCCTGCTCGAGCCGCAGCCGCTTGAGCCAGGCGTAGGGGGTCATACCGGTCTTCTTCTTGAACTGACGCAGGAAGGCGAAGCGATCCAGCCCGAATTGGGCGGCCAGATCCTCCAGGCTGTGGCGCTGATCGAGCTGACCCAGCAGGTAATCGCGCAGGTAGCGCAGTTGGGGATCCGCCAGGGCGTGGCGCTCCGGCACCAGGTGCAACAGCTCGCCGAGCAGGCCGAGCAGCTCGCTCTCCGCCAGCAAGCCGTCCGGCTGGGATTGGTCCAGATACATGTGCAGACGGGCGAAGCCCTGATAGAGATCGGGTCTGGTCTGCAGGCCCTTGTCGAAGAAGGGCTCGGGGTTGTCTGGCAGCCAGCGCGCCAACTGCTCCGGGGCGATGGCAAACACCCGCACCTCGTAGCCTTCCGGCAACAGGCTGAGGCCGTCGTGCATCTCGTCCGGGTTGACGGTGGAGAGCTCGCCGCGCACCAGATTGTGGCTGCTGCCCTTGTGGATGAACTTCTGGCCACCCTGCTGCACCAGACCGATGTGATAGTCCAGGTGTACGTGGCGGCCATAGCTGAACTCCCGGTGGTGGGAGTGGGATAGTTCAACCCCCGGCAGCAGCCGGGGTTGCCAGTAGTGGATGCGGGATTGGGGAGCACTCATGGCTTATTGATACCCCAAATCCCGCTGGCTGGCTTGTAGATTATTGCGCTGCCTCAGGCCGCATCCCGGCGCCGTTTGCCGCTGCGCAGGCCATCCAGGCTGAACAGCACCAGCGCGCTCCAGATGCAGCCGAAGGTGATCATCTTGTCCAGTGCCAGCTCTTCTCCGTACAGGGTGACCGCCAGGATGAACATCAGGCTGGGGCCTATGTACTGGAAGAAGCCGAGGGTGGAGAGCTTGAGACGGGTGGCGGCGGCGGTGAAGCAGAGCAGCGGCGCCGTGGTGACGGCCCCGGCGGCGATCAGCAACAGGTTGAGGTGCCAGTCGTTCTGGGTCAGATGGCTGGTCGGGCTGTCGGCGAAGCCCCACAGATAGATGGCCGCCGGCGGCAGCATGATCATGGTTTCGATCAGTAGGCCGGTGAGGGCATCGAGGGCCAGTTTTTTACGGATGAGGCCGTAGATGGCGAAGCTCGAGGCCAGCACCAGCGCAATCCAGGGCAGGGAGCCGAAGGCGATGAGCTGGACGACGACCCCGATCACCGCGAGACCGACTGCCCACCACTGCAAGCGGCGCAGCTGCTCGCTCAGAAACAGCATGCCGAGCAGCACGTTGAACAGCGGGTTGATGTAGTAGCCGAGGCTGGCATCGAGCATGTGGCCGTTGTTGATGGCCCAGATGAACAGCAGCCAGTTGCCACCGACGGTGACCGAGGTGAAGGCCAGGGTGAGCAGCACCTTGGGCTGGCGCAGCACCGCCTGCACCTTGTGCCACTGGCGGGCGAGCAGGGTCAGCACCATCAGCAGGGCGCAGGACCAGATCATGCGGTGGGTCAGGATCTCGGCGGCCGGGACGGCAGCAATGGTCTTGAAGTAGATGGGGGCCAGGCCCCAAAGGGTATAGGCGCACAGGGCATAGATGACGCCCTGACGCTGAACTTGTTGCTGCATGCGGATAACCTTCACTGGAGAGTTGGATGTTGGAAAACATCGCAAAAAATCAGTGTAGCGATCCTTTTGGGGGGAAAGAAGTCAATAAATTGGTCGGAGGGGATTTTTACAGTGTGACTGGCGTCAGCGACCGCCGCCACGACGGATCTTCTCCACATCCATCAACAACCACAGCATGAGCACGATGGCGGAGATCCAGGGGCCCCAGGTCACGTAGGCTTCACCCTGACCCAACATGAAGAACAGCAGCGGCAACCCTACCACCAGAAACAGTACACTTCCCAGAAAGAACAACATTTTTATCTTTATATTTAAGGGTTTGCTATTTGATGATTATATCGATTGAGGCTGCTGAGGAAAGGGCAAACATGAAAAAGGGGGATTTCTCCCCCTTTGTTGCCTGATATCGTCATATTCGACGTTAATCGAGCTGGATCCAGGTACTTTTCAACTCGGTATATTTCTCCAGCGCGTGCAGTGACTTGTCGCGGCCGTTGCCGGATTGCTTGAAGCCGCCAAACGGCATCGTCATGTCACCGCCATCCCAGTTGTTGACGAACACGGTGCCGGCGCGCAGGGCGCGGGAGCCCTTGATCGCCTGGTTCAAGTCCGCCGTCCAGATGGCGGCGGCCAGGCCGTAGTCGGTGTCGTTGCCAAGGGCGATGGCTTCTTCGAGGGTGTCGAAACCGGTCACCGCCAGCACCGGGCCGAAGATCTCTTCCCGGAAGATGCGCATCTGCGGCGTCACATTGTCAAAGATGGTGGGGGCGATGTAGAAGCCGCCACTCTCCGGCTGGGTGCGCTCGCCGCCCAGCAGCAGCTTGGCCCCCTCCTGTTTGCCAATCTCGATGTAGCGCAGTACCTGCTCCAGTTGGATGCCATCCACCATGGCGCCGATGCGGGTGCTGGGATCGAGCGGGTTGGCCGAGATCCATTCGCGGGCATGGGCCAGCAGGCGCTCCATGAACTGCGGCTTGATGCTGTTTTGTACCAGCAGGCGGGAGGCTGCGGTGCACACCTCACCCTGGTTGTAGAAGATGGCGCCCACCGCACTCTTGGCGGCGGCGTCCAGATCCGGCGCGTCCGCCAGCACGATATTGGGGCTCTTGCCGCCGCACTCCATAAAGGCGCGCTTGAGGTTCGACTTGCCGGAGCACTGCACCAGATGTTTGCCGATCTTGGTGGAGCCGGTGAAGGTGATGCAGTCCACGTCCATGTGCATGGCCAGCGCCTCGCCGACCGTGTGGCCAAAGCCCGGCAGCACGTTGAACACCCCGTCCGGGATGCCCGCTTCCTTCGCCAGTCCCGCGATGCGCAGGGCGGTGAGGGGGGATTTTTCGGAGGGTTTGAGGATCACCGAGTTGCCGGTGGCAAGCGCCGGTCCCAGTTTCCAGCAGGCCATCACCAGCGGGAAGTTCCAGGGCACGATGGCGGCCACGACGCCAAGCGCCTCGCGGGTCACCAGCGCCAGCGCGGACTCTTCTACCGGGGCGACCTGATCGTAGATCTTGTCGATGGCTTCGGCGTTCCAGGCGATGCAGTTGGCGGCGGCGGGGGCGTCGTAGCCCATGGCGTCACCGATGGGCTTGCCCATGTCCAGCGATTCCAGCAGTGCCAGCTCCACCTGATTGAGGCGCATCAGATCGGCGAAGCGCTGCATGATGAGCTTGCGCTGTTTCGGGGATAACCCGCTCCAGCGTTTGTCGGTGAAGGCGGCGCGGGCGGCTTGTACCGCCAGCTCGGCGTCGGCGGCGTCGCAGGAGGCCACCTTGGTCAGCAGCTGGCCGTTGGCCGGATTGATGCAATCGAAGGTGGCGCCGTTCACGGCGTCCCGGTAGCTGCCGTCGATGAAGGCTTGTGAGGGCAGGGTCAGGTGGGCGGCCTTGTGTTGCCACTGGGCCAGGGTCAGGTCACTCATGTTCACTCCTTGAACCGACAGATAAGGTCTCTGCGTATCAATATGCTAAACATGCCGCCGCTTGTAAATCCATTCTGTAACATTTTGTTAAACATTCGCCCTCGTCAGCAATGAGATACTGACGAGGGCGTTAGCCGGGCTCGGCCGAGTTTTAGAGGGTCTGACCGCAGTTGCTGGAGGTTAGAAGCTGGCGGGGGTATTGGCGGAAATCAGCACGCACTCCTGCTCGCCGACGTTGCGAAAACGGTGCGGGGTGCGGCTGTCGAAGTAGTAGCCATCCCCCGGCGTCAGCAGGTGGATCTGCTCGCCGACGGTGACCTCGACCTGGCCCCGGATGACGATGCCGCACTCTTCCCCTTCGTGGCTCAGCATGTCGTCGCCGGTGTCGGCGCCGGGGGGAAGGATCTCTTGCATCATGCCGATGGCACGGTTGGCGCGGCTGTGGCCGACCAGTCGGTAGCTGATGGGGTGGGTGCCGAGATCCGGCATGTCATCCGCACGGAAGATCACCTCGGAATCCATCTCCGTCTCATCGGTGAAGAAGCTGGCGAGCGACATGGGAATGCCTTCCAGCACCTTGCGCAGTGAGGCCACCGAGGGGCTCACCTGATTTTTCTCGATCTGGGAGATAAAGCCGTTGGTCACACCAGAGCGCTTGGCCAGCTCGCGCTGGGAGAGGGCTGCCTTGGTGCGAACCGCCTTGAGGCGGTGACCGATATCCATCGATAGACACTCCTTGACTGTTTACTATTATTAAAATTGTGTTAAATATCTTATACCACCCCGAGGGGGTGACACCAAGCCGGGGCGATAAAGAGCCCCTTTTTATGGATTCAGGTGTTTAATTTAATAGGCATAAGCCAAGCGTTACTAAACGCCTTAAGGATGAGGTGACCATGAAACCGATCAGCGACATCAATACCCCCGACATGTCCGCCTTCTGGATGCCCTTCACCGCCAACCAGCAGTTCAAGGCGGCGCCGCGCATCCTGAAGTCGGCAGAGGGGATGTATTATCACTCAGAGGATGGCCGCAAGATACTGGATGGCACCGCCGGACTCTGGTGTTGCAACGCGGGTCATGGTCGGCGCGAGATTGCCGAGGCGGTCTCCCAGCAGATCTCCCACCTCGATTTCGCCCCTACGTTCCAGATGGGCCACCCGCTGCCGTTCGAGCTGGCCAACCAACTGGTGGAGATAGCCCCCAAGGGCTTCGGCCACGTCTTCTATACCAACTCCGGCTCAGAGGCCGTGGACACGGCGCTGAAAATGGCGCTGGCCTGGCAGCGGGCACGCGGTCAGGGCACCCGCACCCGGCTGATTGGCCGTGAGCGCGGCTATCACGGGGTGGGCTTCGGCGGTATCTCGGTCGGCGGCATTCCCGGCAATCGCAAGTGGTTCGGTTCCCTGCTCGGTGGGGTGGATCATCTGCCCCACACCCTCAACATAGGGAAAAATGCGTTCACCAAGGGGTTGCCAGCGGAAGATCTCAGTCTGGCCGATGAATTGGAGAAGATTGTGTTCCTGCATGACGCCAGCAACATCGCCGCCGTCATCGTCGAACCTATCGCCGGCAGCACCGGTGTCATCATGCCGCCAAAGGGCTACCTCAAGCGGCTGCGTGAGATCTGCACCAAACACGGCATCTTGTTGATTTTTGATGAAGTGATCACCGGCTTCGGCCGACTGGGGGCCCCCTTCGCCGCCCAGGAGTTCGATGTCATGCCCGACATGATCACCTGCGCCAAGGGGCTCACCAACGGCGCCATCCCCATGGGAGCCGTGTTGGTACGCGATGGCATCTATAACGACATGATGGCCGCCGGCAAAGGCGCCATCGAGCTGTTCCACGGCTACACCTATTCCGGTCACCCGGTGGCCGCCGCCGCGGGTCTGGCGACCCTGGAGATCTACCGCAACGAGAACCTGTTCAGCCGCGCCGCCGATCTGGCGGGTTACTGGGAGGAGGCGGCCCATTCCCTCAAGGGCTGCAAGCATGTCAAAGACGTGCGCAACTACGGTCTGGTGGCGGGCATCGAGCTGGAATCCCTGCCCGATGCGCCGGGCAAGCGTGCCTACGAGGTGTTCGTGCGCTGCTTCGAGAAGGGGGCCCTGATCCGGGTCACCGGCGACATCATTGCCCTGTCGCCACCGCTCATCATCGAGCGCAGCCAGATCGACGACCTCTTCACCCTGCTGCAGGATGTGTTGCAGACGCAGGACTGATTTTTTCACCAGATTGCAGGGTGCCCGCCGTTGCGGGCGCCCTCTTCCTGCGTCTGCGCCAGCAAGCCACGCAGGATCGAGACGGATACCCCATCACGGAGGATTTATGACATACCGGGTTAGCAACTTCATCGACGGCGAGACCATAGAGAGCCGCAGCGAGCGTTTCGGCGCCATCTTCAATCCGGCCACCGGCCAGCAGCAGGGTCAGGTGGTGCTCAGTACCGCCGCCGAGTGCCAGGACGCCATCGCCAGCGCCGAGCGCGCCTTCGCCGACTGGTCCCAGACTCCACCGCTGGTGCGGGCCCGGGTGATGTTCCGCTTCAAGGAGCTGATGGAGCAGCACAGGGATGAGCTGGCCAGGCTCATCAGCCGCGAACATGGCAAGGTGTTCTCCGACGCCCAGGGTGAGCTGACCCGGGGTCTGGAAGTGGTGGAGTTTGCCTGTGGCATCCCCCATCTGCTGAAGGGGGAGCACTCCCTCAACGTGGGCCGCGGGGTCGACAGCCACTCCATGATGCAACCTGTCGGGGTCTGCGCCGGTATCACGCCGTTCAATTTCCCGGCCATGGTGCCGCTCTGGATGTTCCCGGTGGCGCTGGCCTGCGGCAACAGCTTCATCCTCAAGCCCTCCGAGAAGGATCCGTCCCTCTCCCTGCGCATGGCCGAGCTGCTCAAGCAGGCGGGTTTGCCGGACGGGGTGCTGAACGTGGTCAACGGCGACAAGGAGGTGGTGGACGTGCTGCTGACCGACCCGCGGGTGGCTGCGGTGTCGTTTGTCGGCTCCACTCCCATCGCCCAGTACATCTATGCCACCGCCTCGGCTCACGGCAAGCGGGTGCAGGCCCTTGGCGGCGCCAAGAACCACATGCTGGTGATGCCGGATGCGGATCTCGATCAGGCAGTCTCCGCCCTGATGGGCGCGGCCTATGGCGCGGCCGGCGAGCGCTGCATGGCGATCTCGGTGGCCCTGGTGGTCGGCGATGACACCGCCGATGCCCTGGTCGCCAGGCTGTCGCCGCTGGTGGCGGCGCTGCGCGTCGGCCCGGGGCTGGGTCAGAGCCCGGAGAACGAGATGGGACCGCTCATCAGCCGTGAACACCTGGCCAAGGTGCGTGGTTATGTGGATCAGGGGGTGGCCGAGGGCGCCGAGCTGGTGGTCGATGGCCGCACCCATCACAGCGATGAGGGCTACTTTATCGGCGGCAGCCTGTTCGATCGGGTGAGCCCCGAGATGCGCATTTACCGGGAGGAGATCTTCGGCCCTGTGCTGGTCATAGTGCGGGCGCCGGACTATGAAACCGGACTCAAACTCATAAACGAGCACGAGTATGGCAACGGCACCGCCATCTTTACCTGCGACGGCGACACCGCAAGGGACTTCACCACAAGGGTACAGGTCGGTATGGTAGGGGTGAACGTACCCATCCCGGTGCCCATGGCGTTTCACAGTTTCGGTGGCTGGAAGCGATCCATCTTCGGGCCGCTCAACATGCACGGGCCGGATGGGGTGCGTTTCTACACCCGGATGAAGACGGTAACTGCCCGTTGGCCCCAGAGCCTGCGTGCCGGCGCCGAGTTCTCCATGCCGACCATGAAATGACAACCATGCAGTAGCTAGCCCAGGCATGGCCCGGCGGAGGGATCCGCCGGAATGCCCCGCTATCCCTGTGAAGGAGTAACAGATGCGACTGGGAATTCTCGATTGTGACCGGCTGGACCCCGATTTGGTGGGTGATTTTGGCCCCGTTTACTCCGAGATGTTTATCAAGGGTTTCCGGGCGCTGGCCCCGGCGCTGGAATACAGGGTCTGGTCGGCCCTCGACGGCGAGCTGCCAGCGGACTTTAGTGAGTGCGATGCCTGGCTCATCACAGGTTCGCGCCACGATGCCTACAGCGATCTGCCCTGGATCCTGGCGCTGCGCGAGTGGATCCGGCGGGCCCACGATGCCAACGTCAAGCTGGCCGGGGTCTGCTTCGGCCATCAGGTGATCGCCCAGGCACTGGGGGGGGAGGTGATGAAGTCCACCAAGGGCTGGGGGCTCGGCGTCTCGGTGCACCCCATGCAGGCGGCAAAAGCCTGGATGCAGCCGGAGCTTGAGACCATCCGGATCCTGGCGAGTCACCAGGATCAGGTGGAGCAGCTGCCGCCGGGGGCGACCCTGTTGGCGGGCAACGATTTCTGCCCCAACTTCATGTTCTTGCAGGGAGATCACATCGTCGCCATTCAGGGGCACCCGGAGTTCTCGGTGGAGTACAACCGGGCGCTGATCGAGCGGCGCCGGGACCGGCTGCCCGATGAGCATTACCAGAGCAGCCTCTCTTCCCTCGAGGGGGAGGTGGATTCGAATACCATGATGCAGTGGCTGTTGCAGTTCCTCGGCATACTGCCGGTCGGGGCCCCATTGCGCTGAAGCACGTTTGTCATATCCCCCCTGCAGATGCTAGATTTTGTAGCAAAATGAAGGATCAAGCGGTGATATGCCAAGTTCGGGTGATACACTGGCCGCCATCTGTGGCGGCCTTGTCCATCTGATAAACGTCATCTGACGGCAGCCGCGCCAGCCTGTGAGGGTGCAATCTTGAAACTACAGCAGTTGAAGTATCTGATCGCGGTGCGGGACCACAATCTCAACGTTTCCGTTGCTTCCGATGCGCTCTATACCAGCCAGCCTGGGGTGAGCAAGCAGATCGGCTTGCTGGAGAGCGAGTTAGGGGTGCGTATCTTCGAGCGACGGGGCAAGCACCTGCATCGCATCACCCCGGTGGGGGAGGAGATCATCAAGTGTGCCGAGGCCATGCTCAACATCGAGGGCAAGATCAAGGCCATCTCCCGCGAGTATCTGGATCCGACCGTGGGCACGCTCAACATCCACACCACCCACACCATAGCGCGCTACCTGCTGCCCAAGAGCGTCACCTATTTCACCAAGAAGTACCCCAAGATCTCGTTCCATCTGCATCCGGTGATGTCGGCCAACAGGGAGCAGATCAGCAAGGGCTATTCCGATTTTTCCATCGTGGCCCACGAGATTGGCTTCGACAAGGAGCTGATCGCACTGCCCGCCTACCTCTGGACCCTCTCCTTGGTCGTGCCGCAGGATCACCCGTTGGCCAAGGTGAAGAAGCCGACCCTGGAGCAGCTCTGCCAGTACCCCATCCTCAGCTACGAGAGCGGCGCCACCGGGCGTCAGGTACAGGATCAGGTGTTCCAGGCCGCCGGTCTCACCCCTAATTACTACATGACGGTGATGGACGCCGGCGTCATCAAGCGCTACGTCGAACTGGGCTTTGGCATCGGCATCATCTCCTCCCTGGTGGCGAACGATCACGATGCGCCTGGCCTCGTGGCCATCAATCTGGAGTACCTGTTCAACCCCTGCCCGGCCCAGCTCTGCTTTAGCAAGAGCATACTGTTGCAGAACTACATGTACGACTTCATCAGCTCCTTCTCGCCGCACCTCACCAAGGAGGTGATCCAGAACGTCATGCAACAGCCAACCCAGGCGCGCATCGACGAGCTGCTGGCCGGGGTGGAACTGCCCGTCTATTGAGTCACATCGCATCATCGGCCCGAGGCTGATGATGCGGTCACCGGGGCCCTGCCTGGGCCCTTCCTGCCGAGGTACCCATGTCCCGCATCCTGCTGCTTGCCAATCTCAACTGTGACCATGTGCTCTCCCTGGCCGAACCGCTGGTGGCGGGGGCGCGCCTACAGTATGTGGATCAGGGGCGCAGGCTCGGCGGCGGCGCCGCCAACACCGGCATCGGCCTGGTGTGGGCGGGGCACGAGGTCACTATCGCCTCACGGGTCGGGCTGGACGAGACCGGTGACTGGCTACTGGATCAGGCGGCCAGTCATGGCCTGGATTGCACCCATGTGGAGCGCTTCGGGGGGGAGACCGGTGAGCTGCTGATCCTGGTGGACTCCACCGGTGAGCGCACCATCTTGCGGCGGCCGCGTCGCCCGGATCTGCCCGGCGACGTGCCGGTGGAGGGGGTGGATTGTCTCTACGTGAACTATCCCGGCACAGCCATCATCGGCTACATGCGCCAGATGCTCGGCAAGAGTTTCGTGGTGGCCCAGTACCCCAAGGGCGGTCAGGCTCGTCGTCCCTGCCACGTGCTGGTGGCGTCGCGCTCCGATCTGGCGGAGGTGAGCGATCCCTGGCTGCATGCGCGCCAGCTCGCCGGTGATCAGCTTGAATGGCTTGTGCTGACCGAGGGCAAGGCGGGGGCCGTGGCCATCCACGGCGAGGAGCAGATCCGGGTGGCGGCGCGGCCGGTGTCGGTGGTGGATACTACGGGGGCGGGAGATGCCTTCGCCGGCGGTCTCATTCACGGTCTGGCGCGGGGCATGGCTATCAAGGACGCGCTGCAATGTGCGGTGGACTGGGCCGCCTTCGCGGTGGCCTCGGAGAGCTCCATTCCCTCCCAGGCCCTGAAAAACTGGCTCAGATAGCCCCATTGAAGGCAGCGGCTCCACTCTACAACTCCTCTTTTCGGGTCGATCTCTTCGTGCTGGCTGGCGGGATTTAGCCGCCAGAAATGGCCAAAACCTCGCGCCAACCCTGCAAGTTTGCGATCAATCAAAGAAAGTGTCGATTTATGTGCATCTTCATCGACACCCGTTCGGGCTGCTCTTAACCTTGTCACTCCACGACTCGGCTCAAGATGCGGATCCGGTGCGGGCGCACGCGCAATCCCCATCCCCTGGCCCCTGGTTGTCGTCCTGATTTCTGACTTGTAGTAAGAGGCAAGTGCGACCATGCAACTGACACGATTTACCGACTACGCCCTGCGTACCCTGACGTTTCTGGCGATCCAGCCAGGTGATCGCCTGTCGACCATCACAGAGGTGGCCGATACCTTCGCCATCTCCCGCAATCACGTGGTCAAGATAGTGCATCAGCTCGGCATCAAGGGTTACATCGAGACAATACGTGGCAAGCATGGCGGCATTCGCCTCGGTCGCTCCGCGGTCTCCATCAACCTGCGCGACGTGGTGATGGACATGGAGCACGTGCTCTGTCCGGTGGACTGCAAACGCGAGAACTGCCGTCTCTCCGGTGGCTGCCGCATCCAGGGCATCTTGCGCCGCGCGATGAACGCCTTTCTCGAGGTGCTGGGGGAGTACACCCTGGCGGATGCGGTGCGAGATCCCACCCGGTTATGCCATCTGCTTGGCATAGAGCAGGACAATATCCTGACGATGGCCTGAGGGTCATGACTATGAAAGGGCCCCTCGGGGCCCTTTTTGCTGTCTGGAGGCGGCAGGGCCGATTTGAATGCGTGACACCGCCGGGGAGTGTGGATCTTCGGACTATAAGAGCAGTCAGTGTTGGGGGATCAGGGTGATGGCTCCGTGCAGGCAGGCGAGACCGCAGGCGCCGCAACCATCGCAGGCCGCCATGTTGACGCTCACCCCCTCGCTGCTGGCCTTGATCGCCTGCTGGGGACAGGCATCCTCGCACAGCAGGCAGTAGAAGCCCTGACGGGCCTGGCAGCTTTCCTCGATCCTGACCCGGGTCTGTACCTGACGGCCGAGTTGCAGGTCCAGTGCCCCGGTGGGGCAGGCCCTGGCGCAACTGCCGCAATAGCTGCACTGACCGCAGGCGAGATCCAGCACCGGGGTGCCGGCGATGGGGGTGCCGTCGTATTCCGGCTGGTCGGCCGGTTTGAGCAGGCCGTTGGGACAGGCCTTGAAGCAGTCGCCGCAGCGGCTGCAGAGGGAGAGAAACTGCGACTCTTCGATGGCCCAGGGCGGGCGTGCCTCATGGCAAGTCACGGCCGGTTTTGCGGGACTCCCCAGTGCGTGCATCAACCAGCGACAGAAATAATGCGTCATGCCTACCCCTAATACCTATTAGGGGTTAATTTTAGCGAGATTCCCGCCGGCAAGCCAGAGAATAGCGCGACACAGGATCGCAAGCCGGGTTGGCCTTGTGTAAGCTAGGCAGGTCTTTTTGCGTGGTTGAACATACACATGTGGTTATTTCTTTGGCGTGCCTCCCTGCTCTATGTGTTCCCGCTGCTGATGTGGGCCTACTGCCACATCAAGGGGATTGAGTTCGCCGAGCTCGATACCGGGGTCAATAGCCACAAGTGGGTGGTGTTGGCCGCCTACCTGCTCTATGCCCTGATCTGGCTGCTGCTCAACCGCTATCTCGAGCTGTTCTTGCGCCAACGGAGCCGTCGATGATCGCGATGGGTGCCTGGCTGCCTGCGCTGCTGGCGGGGCTGCTCGCCCTGGGCCTCGGCTGGCTGGTGGGGCGCCGGGCGGCTCGTGAGCAGACACTGCTCACCGAGGAGCGTTATCAGGCGCTGCAAGACCGATTCGACGAGCTGCAGGACGAGAAGATGCTGGGCCAGCAGAAGCTGGAGCAGCAGCAGACCCTGCTGCTCAAGCTCACCGCCCGCCTCAAGGATGCCGAGGCCACCCTGCGCAGCGAGCGCCTCGCCAGCGCCGAGAAGCTGCAGTTGCAGCAGCAAGCCGAGGCTCGCCTCAGCCAGCAGTTCGAAAACCTCGCCAACCGAATTTTTGAACAAAACTCCGGCAACTTCCGCGAATTGAACCAGAACAGCCTGGATCTGCTGCTAACGCCGCTCAAGGAGCAGTTGGAGGGCTTTCGCCGCCAGGTGGGGGAGACCCATGCCCAGGAGACCGCCCAGCGCCACAGTCTGAAGTTCGAGCTGGAACGCCTCGCCGAGCTCAACGCCCGCATGACCGAAGAGGCGGCGGCGCTGACTCGCGCCCTCAAGGGAGACAGCAAGCAGCAGGGCAACTGGGGTGAGGTGGTGCTGGCCCGGATCCTGTCCGAGTGCGGCCTGCGGGAGGGTCACGAGTACCACACCCAGGTCAACATCGAGGTGGAGAAGAACAAGCGCTACCAGCCGGACGTGATAGTTCACCTGCCCCAGGAAAAAGACATCATCATCGATGCCAAGGTGTCGCTGACCGCCTACGAGCGCTGGTACAACAGCGACGACGAGCTGGCCAAGGCGGTGGCGCTCAAAGAGCACGTCGCCTCGGTACGCAACCATATCCGTGAGCTGGGCCGCAAGGATTACCAGCAATTGCCCGGGGTGCGGACCCTGGACTATGTGCTGATGTTCGTGGCGGTGGAGCCCGCCTTCCTGACCGCGGTGGAGACGGATCCCTCACTGGTGCGCTACGGGCTGGATCACAACATCCTGCTGGTGAGCCCCACCAACCTGATGGTGGCGCTGCGCACCATCGAAAATCTGTGGCGCTACGAGCGCCAGAACCAGAACTCGCGCCAGATAGCGGAGCGGGCAGGGCGGCTCTACGAGAAGCTGCGGCTGTTCGTGGAGGAGATGCAGCAGATGGGGGGCAGCCTGCACAAGGCGCAAGAGAGCTACGACAAGGCGATGGGCCGGCTGGTCAACGGTCGTGGCAACCTGATTGCCCAGGCCGAGCGTTTTCGCGAGTTGGGGGTGGAGGTGACCAAACCGCTGCCAGAACCGCTGATCAATCGCGCGCTGGAGCGGGAAGACCAGGCCGAGTAGCGCCTCGCCATGCAGTACACATCATGAAGAAGGGCAGCCCAGGGGCTGCCCTTCTTGTTTCCTCGTTTGTTACCGCAACCTGTCGGCCGTAGGTTTGATTAGCCGTGCAGCGGCGTCATCAGCCGTTGCGGCTACTGCTTCCAGAACGAGGGGAAGAAGATCACCGCCACCGTCAGGATCTCGAGCCGTCCCAGCAGCATGCCAAACGACAGTATCCACTTGGCCGAGTCCGGCAGCACGGCGAAGTTGGTGCTGGGACCGATGACCGGGCCCATGCCGGGACCCACGTTCGCCACCGCCGTGATGGAGCCCGAGATGGCGGTCAGGGGATCCAGCCCGATGGCGGCGAGCAGGGCGGCGATAAACAGGATGACGGCGAAGTAGGCCAGCACGAAGGAGATGAGAGAGCGGATGATGGCGTCGTTGACCGGCCGGCCGTTGTATTTTTGCGGGAACACCGCCGAGGGGTGCATCAGCTGGCGCATCTGTTTCTTGAACAGGGAAAAAGCCACCTGTACCCGGAAGATCTTGAGCCCGCCGGCGGTGGAACCGGAGCAGGCACCGAGGGCCAGCAAGATGATGAAGATGATGCTGGTGAGCGGCCCCCAGGCGCCAAAATCACCGAGGCCGAAGCCGGTGGTGGTCAGCACCGAGACGATGTTGAAGCAGCTGATGCGCAGCGCATCCATGAAGCCGTAAATATCTCTTACCCAGAGATAGAAGGTGACCACTACCGTCACCCAGACCACCAACCAGAAGAAGCCCTGCACCTGGGCATCCTTGAGCAGGCTGTTGTCACGGCGTGACAGCGCCTGCACATAGAGCAGGAACGGCAGGCCGCCGAGGAACATGAACAGGGTGCCAATCCAGTGCGCCTCGTGAGAGAAGTGGGACATGGACTGATCCGAGGTGGAGTAGCCGCCGGTGCTGAGCGTCGTCATGGAATGGTTGACTGCCTCGAACAGGGTCATGCCGCTCACCCAGTAGGCGAGGAAGCAGAGCATGGAGAGCACCAGATAGACCACCACTATGTTGTTGGCCACCGTCCTGGCCCGGGGCGCACTCTTGTCAGACCAATCCGAGCTCTCGGTCTGGAACAGCTTCATGCCGCCGACGTTGAGGTAGGGCAGCACCGCCACTGCCATCACGATGAATCCCACCCCGCCGAGCCATTGCAAGATGGAGCGCCACAGCAAGATGCTGTGGGCCATGCCATCGAGGCCGGACAGCACGGTGGAACCGGTGGTGGTGACCCCGGACATGGTCTCGAAATAGGCGTCGGTGAAGTTGATGTGGTTGATGAAGACGAACGGCAGGGCGCCGAAGATACAGGCCACCACCCAGACCGAGGTGGTGAGCAGAAACATCTCCCGTACCCCGAGGTGAAACTCCGCCTTGCGGCCATAGTGCAGACAGAGTAGGGCGGCGCTGTGGGTGATGAGCACGGATTTGAGAAACTCAACGAAGCCCTCGGAGCCGCTAAGCAGCGCCAGCAGGGTGGGCAGCCACATGAACAGAGCCAGCTTGGAGAGCACCAGGCCGAGGGTGAAGACGATGGGACGCAGCTTGATCATGCAGGATAACCTGGTCGTTGATTAACAAAAGACCCGGACGATTCTCTGTGAATCGGTCCGGGTCTGGTTGTTGTCGCCTGTCGCATGGCAGGTTAGAGGAAGAAAGGACTTGGCTGGAACAAACGCTCCACTTCCGGGATGTATTTCTTGTCCACCAGGAACATCACCACGTGGTCATCCTGCTGGATCTGGGTCCGATCGTGGGCGATCAGCACCTCGTCACCCCGTACCACGGCGCCTATGGTGGTGCCCGGCGGCAACTTGAGCTCACCCACCGTCTTGCCCACCACCTTGGAGGTGTTCTCATCCCCGTGGGCGATGGCTTCGATGGCCTCGGCCGCGCCACGGCGCAGGCTGTAGACGTTGGCGATGTCGGCACGGCGCACATGGGTCAGTAGGGCCGAGATGGTGGCCTGCTGCGGTGAGATGGCGATGTCGATGGAGCCGCCCTGCACCAGATCCACGTAGGCGCCGCGCTGGATCAGCACCATTGTCTTCTTGGCGCCCATCTTCTTGGCGAGCAGGGCCGACATGATGTTGGACTCGTCCTCGTTGGTCACCGCGATGAAGACGTCGATCTGATCGATGTGCTCCTCCGCCAGCAGCTCCTGATCCGCCGCATCGCCACAGAAGACGATGGTGTTCTCCAGGATCTCCGAGAGCTGCTCGGCCCGCTTCTGGTTGCGCTCGATAAGCTTCACGCTGTAACGCTTCTCCAGCTGACGGGCGAGGCCGGCCCCGATGTTGCCACCCCCGACGATCATGATGCGGCGATAGGGACTCTCGAGGCGCTGCAGCTCCGACATCACGGCCCGGATGTGGCCGGCGGCGGCGACGAAGAACACCTCGTCATCCGCCTCTATGATGGTGGTGCCTTGCGGACGGATGGAGCGCCCCTGGCGGAAGATGGCGGCGACCCGGGTCTCGATGTTGGGCATGTGATCCCGCAGGGTAGACAGCGCATTGCCCACCAGCGGGCCGCCGTAGTACGCCTTGACCGCCACCAGACCCACCTTGCCACCGGCGAAATCCACCACCTGCAGCGCGCCCGGGTACTCGATGAGGCGACGCACATAGTCGGTCACCAGCTGCTCGGGGGCGATCAGGTGATCCACCGGCACGGATTCCGGCAGGAACAGCCGGTCCCGCTCCACCAGATAGGCCGGGGAGCGAATACGCGCCACCTTGTTCGGGGTGTTGAACAGGGAGTAGGCCACCTGGCAGGCGATCATGTTGGTCTCATCGCTGTTGGTGACCGCGACCAGCATGTCCGCATCCTGGGCGCCGGCTTCCCGCAGCACCCTGGGGTGGGCACCGTGGCCGTTCACCACCCGCAGGTCGAATTTGTCCTGCAGCTCCCGCAGCCGATCGCTGTCGGTGTCGACTATGGTGATGTCGTTGTTCTCGCCGGCGAGGTTCTCCGCCAGGGTGCCGCCGACCTGACCTGCGCCAAGAATGATGATTTTCATAGAGAAATCTTGCTCAAGGTTGGTTCGAAACGAGGGCGCCCAATGTGGCGCCCCGACCCCTCAACTACCGCTTACTGCTTGATCAGCTTGGCGTAATAGAAGCCGTCCATCTCCGCCTCGCCGGGCAGGAACTGGCGACCCGGATTGGCCGGGGTGTCCTGCTGGTGCAGGGGCACCAGACGGGCGTCCTTGGTGTCGGCCAGGAAGGCACGGATCTGATCCCGGTTCTCTTCCGGCAGTACGGAGCAGGTGGCGTAGAGCAGGGTGCCGCCGCTCTTCAGTTTTCCCCAGAGTGCATTGAGGATGCGGCGCTGCAGCTCGGCCAGTTCGCGGATGTCCTGATCCCGACGCAGCCACTTGATGTCCGGGTGGCGACGGATGACGCCGGTGGCGGAGCAGGGAGCGTCCAGCAGGATCCGGTCGAACTGACCCTCTGGCCACCACTGCTCGGGGGTGCTGGCATCGCCGTGGATGACGCGGGCCTCGAGGCCGATGCGTTCCAGGTTCTCCCGCACTCGCTTGAGGCGATTGTCGTCGGCATCGACGGCGACCACGCCAGCCAGCTTGGGTTGCAGTTCCAGCAGGTGAGCCGTCTTGCCACCGGGGGCGGCGCAGGCATCCAGCACCCACTCACCCGGCTGCGGGTCGAGCAGGCGGGCGGCTTGCTGGGCGGCACCATCTTGCACCGAACAGTCACCCTGCTCGAAGCCGGGCAGCTTGGTCACGTCGCAAGGGCGCTCCAGCAAGATGCAGTCATCCCCTTCCTCACCGGCCACCGCGTTGATGCCGACCTCGGCCATGCGGGCCAGCATCTGCTCGCGGCTCTGGCGCTGGCTGTTGTTGCGGATCCACATGGGGGGACGCTGGTTGTTGGCCTCCATGATGAACTCCCAATCTTCGGGATAGGCCTGGCGCAGCCGCTTGGTGATCCACTCGGGGTGGCCGAGGCGGATGCTGGGGACGCGGTCGATGCGCAGCAAGATGACTTCGGCACTGCGCTGGAAGTTGCGCAGCACGCCGTTGATGAGGCCGCGCAGGGAGGTGCCCTTGAGCAGTTTGACGGCGTTGACGGTCTCGGCCACCGCGGCGTGAGCCGGAATGCGGGTGTAGATGAGCTGATAGAGACCGACCAGGATCAGATAATGGAAGATACGGCTCTTGTTCTTGAGCGGCTTGTCCATCATCTCGCTCACCGCCGCATCGAGGCGGGGCAGCCAGCGCAGGGTGCCGTAGCAGAGTTCTTGCAGGAGGGCGCGGTCGCGAGGGGCGACCTTCTCCTGGGCAGCAGGCAGAACAGCGGAGAGGGATTGGCCCTGATCCAGCACCTGTTGAATAACGAGAGCGGCCTGTGCACGTGTTTTCATAATGTTACCTTAGATGCGCAAGTCGGGGCCTGGGCCCCGCTTGGTTCATTTCAATTGCGTGCCGGGTACAAACCAGTCGCGGCGAGAGTTGAGCAGATCCGAGGCGGACATGGCCTTCTTGCCGGGAGGTTGCAGAGCCAGCAGACGCAGCACGCCCTTGCCGGTGGCGACGTCGATACCCTGCTTGTCGGCCTTGAGCAGAGTGCCCGCCGTCTGGCCGTGCTCAGTGTCGATGACCTCGGCCTGCCAGACCTTGATGGTCTGCTCGGCCACCTCGAACCAGCTGATGGGCCAGGGGTTGAAGGCGCGGATGCAGCGCTCGATGGCGGCGGCGTCCATGGACCAGTCGATGCGGGCCTCCTCCTTGGAGAGCTTCTGGGCGTAGTTGGCCAGCGCATCGTCCTGCTCTTCTGCGCGCGCTTCACCGGCAGCCATGGCATTCACCGTATCGACCAGCGCCTGGGGACCCAGCTCGGCCAGCTTGTCATACAGGCTGGTGGAGGTCTCGTCATGGGCGATGGGGCAGGTGACCTTGCGGATCATGGCGCCGGTATCCAGCCCCACATCCATCTGCATGATGGTGACGCCGGTTTCGGCATCGCCCGCCCAGATGGAGCGCTGGATGGGCGCGGCGCCGCGCCAGCGCGGCAGCAGGGAGCCGTGTACATTGATGCAACCGAGACGCGGGGTGTCGAGCACCACTTTCGGCAGGATCAGGCCATAGGCCACCACCACCATCAGATCGGCGCCAAGGGCAGCGAGCTCGGCCTGGGCTTCTTCATTGCGCAGGGAGGCGGGCTGATAGACCGGCAGATCGTGGGCGAGGGCCAACTCCTTGACCGGGCTGGCGGTGAGCTTCTGGCCACGGCCTGCCGGCTTGTCGGGCTGGGTGTAAACGGCGACGACCTCGTGGTCGGAAGACAACAACGCCGCCAGGTGACGGGCGGCGAAGTCGGGGGTACCGGCAAAAATGAGTTTCAGCTTATTCAATGGGGCAGATCCTCAGAGGGCTTTGCGATCTTCACGGGCCATTTTTTCCAGCTTCTGACGAATGCGCTGGCGCTTGAGTGGGGACAAGTAATCCACAAACAGCTTGCCGACCAGATGATCCATCTCATGCTGAATGCAGATAGCGAGCAGATCGTCTGCTTCCAGCTCGAATGGTTTGCCGTTGCGATCCAGTGCCCGTACCTTGACCCACTCGGCGCGCGGCACCAGGGCGCGGCTACCGGGGACGGAGAGGCATCCCTCTTCGATGCCGGTGCTGCCGGATTGTTCCAGGATTTCCGGGTTGATCAGTACCAGCTGATCCTCACGGTCTTCGGAGACGTCGATCACTATGATGCGCTGATGGATGTCGACCTGAGTCGCGGCCAGGCCTATGCCTTCCTCCGCGTACATGGTTTCGAACATATCATCTACAATCTGTTGTAACTCGGGTGTAATGGTCTCGACAGGGGCTGCGATAGTACGCAGACGCTCATCGGGGAAACGCAATACATCTAGAATGGCCATAATTTTTTCTTTAGTTTCGTATAAATGCAGTCAATATTGACGTAATTCTAGTCATTTACGCCGACAAAAAACAGCAACACTTTGCGAGCAGAAATAACAGGGAGTGTTATGTATCTGAAGCAAACCATCTTCGCCTGCCTGGCGGTCACTCTGGCTGGTGGTGCCCTGGCGGCGCCGCTGACGTTAAAAGCCGGTCATCCCGAGAACTATGTCGTCCAGAAGGGGGATACCCTCTGGGACATCTCGGGCCAGTTTCTAGCCGAGCCCTGGCTCTGGCCGCGGCTCTGGAACATCAATCCACAGATTGCCAATCCGCACTGGATTTATCCCGGTGACGTGCTGCAATTGAGCTGGGTCAACGGCGAGCCTCGCCTTGGCAAGGCCAGCCAGGGAGGCAAGCAGGTCATTCACCTATCCCCCAAGAATCGCTATGAGAACAAGGCCAGCCCGATCCCGACCCTGCCGCTCAGCGAGATAGGTCCCTTCTTGCAGACCGATCATATTCTGGCCGACAGCCAGCAGGCCAAGGCTCTGCCCTATGTGCTCGGCAACAACGAGCGCCATGTCGGCATGCTGGAGGGGGATGTTCTCTTTGTGCAGGGTTCGTTGACGTCCGGTCAGGACTACGGGGTTTATCGCCCTGGTGTCACCTACAAGGACCGAAAAACCGGGGAGCTACTCGGTCAGGAAGCCATCTTTGTCGGTACGGTGCGGGCGGAGGAGCGGCTGGCCAATAACAGCACCCGAGTTACGCTGACCCACAACCGACGCGAGGTGTATCAGGGTGACAAGGTCATCCCCTTGCCGCCGCAGGAGAGCCTCACTGCCGTCTTCATGCCAAAGGCGGCACCCGCCATATCACCTGGCTATGTGATCGAGTTGCCGAGCAAGGCCCGTGGGGGTGGCAAGTTTGACGTTGTGCTCATCAACAAGGGGTTACGGGATCAGGTCTCACCCGGCGATGTGCTGGAGATCCAGCGCCCCGGCGCCAAGATGGTGGACAAGAATGGTAAGGTGTCATACCGCGAATATGCCTCCGTCTATGACAAGGCATTCTATTCCGCTGGCAAATCATCCCTGCCGACCGAGGCCGTGGCCAGGGTCATGTTGTTTAAGGTGTATGACAAGTTGAGTTATGGCCTGATCCTGCAGAGCCAGGAAATGGTCGGTTCGGGTTATCAGGTCAACAACTTCTGACGTGTCGCCTCCACTCGAACGACTCGCATTGTGGCTGACACTGGACGCGGTGGTGGGGATAGGCCCCGTCACCGCATCCCGCCTGTTGGGCCGCTTTGAAGGCGACATCGTCGCTCTGTTTGGCAGTGAGGATGGCCGGTTACGGGAGCTTGGCCTCAGCGAGGCCCAGATCCGGCAACTCAGGTGGCCAGGACCCGAGGTGGAGCAGGGTCTGTATTGGGCAACCGGATCGGATCACCATCTCATCAGCCTGGATTCACCGCATTATCCCACCCTGTTAAGAGAGATACCCGCCGCCCCCTTGCTCCTCTATTGCCGTGGTGCGCTCGATGCGTTGGCACTGCCACAGCTGGCAATGGTGGGCACGCGTCACCCCACCTATGCCGGCAAAGATAACGCCGCTCGTTTGTGCGCCGAGCTGGTGGACAACGGGCTGGCCATCACCTCGGGGTTGGCGTTGGGCATCGACGGGGTTTGCCATCAACAGGCGTTGGCTACGGGCGGCGTGACCCTGGCGGTATTGGGATCCGGGCTCGACTGCCTCTATCCGAAGCGCCATCAGGGTCTGGCCATGCAAATCCTGGAGAGTGGCGGCCTGCTTGTCTCGGAACTGGCACCGGACAAGGGGCCGCTGGCCGAACATTTCCCCCGTCGTAATCGCATCATCAGCGGCTTGTCGCTGGGGACGCTGGTCATTGAGGCGACCGAGCAGAGCGGTTCCCTCATCACGGCCCGCTACGCACTGGAGCAGGGGCGCGAAGTCTTTGCCGTCCCCGGCGCCCCTCAGAATACGCAGGCGCTGGGTTGCAACAGGCTGATCCAGCAAGGTGCCAAGTTGGTCCTAACCGCGGCCGATGTCATGGAGGAGCTACCTGCAATAGCGGCGCAAGTGAGAGCGGTCACTGCTTCGTCCGAGCCTTCGGATAATAGCGAATTGCCTTATGCCGATTTGTTGGATAACGTAGATTATGAAGCCACGAGCGTGGATACCGTTGCCGAGCGGTCCCGGCTTCCTGTCGAGCAAGTGCTTGGCAGGTTGGTAGAGCTGGAGCTGGCCGGTGCAGTGATGGCGGTAGCCGGTGGATACGTCAGAACGAGGAGGGCGAATCATGTTTGATGTATTGATGTACCTTTTCGAGACCTACATCCACAGCGATGCAGATGTGATGGTCGAGCAGGATGAACTCACCGACGAACTGAGCCGGGCCGGTTTCAATCAAGAGGAGATCGAGAAGGCGCTCAACTGGCTGGAAAGGCTGGCCAATCTGCATGATAGCGAGCGGGAGGTGTATGTCACCGCCAGCGCGCAAGGCTCGATTCGGATCTATGCCCCGCAAGAGCTGGCGCGTCTCAGTACCGAGTGCCGTGGTTTCCTGCTGTTCCTGGAACAGGCTCAGGTGCTGAACGCCGAGACCCGCGAGATCTGTATCGAACGCCTGCTCGAACTGGACAAACCGGATATCGAGCTGGATGACCTCAAATGGGTAGTCATGATGGTGCTGTTTAACGTACCGGGCAGTGAAAATGCCTACCAGCAGATGGAAGAGCTGGTGTTTGATGAGTCAGACGGCGTCATCCACTGACAGTCCGGTGCCGCGCTGGTAGAATTCAGACCATCTGGATTTCAAGGCGCGGCCCATGTCAAAGATCGATCATCACCTGTTTTCTGCCCACGAACCTGCGTTCGAGCGAGAACCCTGCCCGCAGTGTGGTGCCGAGCTGGTGATCCGCCAGGGTAAACATGGCCCCTTTCTGGGCTGTTCTGCCTATCCTGCCTGCGACTATATCCGCTCCCTGACTCCCTCCGGTCGCGACATCGAGAAAATACTCGAGGGATCTGCCTGCCCGGATTGCGGTCAGCCGCTGGCGATCAAGAAGGGGCGCTACGGCCTGTTCGTCGGCTGTACCCAGTATCCGGCCTGTCAGCACATCGAATCCCTGCAGGAGCGTGACGATACCCAGATCCTCTGTCCCGAGTGTGGCAAGGGGCACCTGGTGAGCCGCACTTCCCGCTATGGAAAGCAGTTTTATTCCTGTGATGATTATCCCCATTGTAAATATGTGGTTAATGACAAGCCGATCTCGATGCCGTGCCCCGAATGTGGCTGGGGCATCATGGTGGAGAAGAAAGTGAGGGGAAATCTACGCTGGATCTGCCCGCAAAAGAAATGCGGCCATCAGAGCGAGCAGGTATAATCCCGCCGCCGTAACCAAATTGAAACGTTTTCGGCGAACTTCAACCCCCCACTTGGAGTAAGGAAATTCCCACCATGAATAAACCCTTTGTTGCCGTATTGATGGGCTCTGACTCAGATTTCCCCGTGATGCAATCCACCCTTGACGTCCTCAAGACCTTTGATATCACCGTGGAAGTGAAAGTTACCTCCGCGCACCGTACCCCGGCCGCGACTCATCAGTATGTCACCGATGCCGAAGCCCGTGGTTGCAAGGTCTTCATCTGTGCCGCCGGGCTGGCCGCCCACCTGGCCGGTGCCGTTGCTGGCATCACCACCCGTCCCGTGATCGGGGTGCCCATCGATGGCGGCCCGCTCAAGGGATTGGATGCACTGCTCTCCACCGTGCAGATGCCGGGTGGCGTACCAGTAGCAACCGTGGCCATCGGCAAGGCTGGCGCCAAGAACGCTGGCTATCTGGCTGCCCAGATGCTGGCCGTGGCCGATGACGCTCTGGCCGCCAAGGTGCGGGCCGAGCGCCAGAAGAATGCCGAAGAAGTGATGGCAAAGGATGCCGCCCTGCAGGCTCAACTGCTCAAGTAAGCGATGAGGCGGCAACCAAGCTGAGATGTCGTGCCTTTCCCTGTGTCATGGGAAGTACAGACTTGCCTCAGTGGTTGCCGCTCTCACAGGCTCAACGTCAATAAGTGATGAGGCGGTAGCTTGGCTGCCGCATTTTTTATGCCAAACGAATTTGAACAAGCGGTTGCCGCCCTCCGCAGTGAAGGGGTGATTGCCTATGCGACCGAGGCCGTGTTTGGTCTGGGGTGCGATCCCGACTCAGAGCTGGCGGTGCAACGCCTGCTGACCATCAAGCAGCGCCCGGTGGAGAAGGGATTGATCCTGATCGCCGCCGATATCGCGCAGTTGCAGGATTACATCGATCTGGACCAGCTCAGCGCCGAGCAGCTGGTGCGGGTTGAGGCCAGCTGGCCCGGTCCTTTCACCTGGATCATGCCCGCCCGCGCCACGACGCCAGCCTGGCTGACCGGCCGTTTCGATACCTTGGCGGTACGAGTGACGGCGCATCCCCAGGTGCAGGCCCTGTGCCGCGCCTTTGGTAAGCCACTGGTATCGACCAGTGCCAATTTGACCGGTGAAGAGCCGGCCCGCTGTACCGCCGATATCGAGGCGCCACTGGCACAGATGCTGGCTTATATTCTGCCCGGTGACGTGGGCGGTCAGGCCAATCCGTCCGAGATCAAGGACGCCAGAACCGGCGCCGTCATCCGCCCCTCCTGAAAAGGGGCGTAGCCGAAAATCACCAGGCTGCGGGCGTTGGCACTGACACCATAATAAGACGAGCGGGACAGCGATCCCGGCTGACTGGAGACGACATGAGCAAACCGGACGTGGCCCAGATCAAGGCCTTTCTACTGCGGTTGCAGGATGAGATCTGCCATGGCCTGGAGCAGGCCGATGGCGAAGGGCGCTTCGTGGAAGACGCCTGGACCCGTGAAGGGGGCGGCGGTGGTCGGACCCGAGTGTTGCGTCATGGCGCCGTGATCGAGCAGGGGGGGGTCAACTTCTCCCACGTCTATGGTGATGCCATGCCGGCGTCGGCAACCGCTCATCGTCCCGAGCTGGCGGGTCGTACCTTCGAGGCCATGGGCGTCTCGCTGGTGATCCACCCGCACAACCCCTATGTGCCGACCAGCCATGCCAACGTCCGTTTCTTCATCGCCGAGAAAGAGGGCGAAGATCCCATCTGGTGGTTCGGCGGCGGTTTCGATCTGACGCCGTTTTATCCCTTTGCCGAGGATGTACAGCACTGGCATCAGGTGTCGCACGATCTCTGCCAGCCCTTTGGCGAGGAGATCTATCCCGAGTTCAAGGGCTGGTGCGATCGTTACTTCTTCCTCAAGCACCGCAACGAGACGCGCGGGGTCGGTGGCCTGTTCTTCGACGATCTGAACCGTTGGCCGTTCGAGGAGTGTTTCGCCTTTATGCAGGCGGTGGGGCAGGGCTACCTGGCCGCGTATCTGCCGATAGTGGCACGGCGCAAGGCGTTACTCTATGGTGAGCGGGAACGGGCCTTCCAGCTCTATCGCCGTGGCCGCTACGTGGAGTTCAACCTGGTCTATGACCGCGGTACCCTGTTCGGTCTGCAGACTGGCGGTCGCACCGAGTCGATCCTGATGTCGATGCCACCCCTGGCGCGTTGGGAGTACGACTGGCAACCTGAGCCCGACAGCCCGGAGGCATCGCTCTACCGCGATTACCTCACCCCCAGAAACTGGGTATGACATGAAGGGCCTGCGGGCCCTTTCTCGTCGCCGAGATTCGGCTTGTCCCTCGGCGGGAAAACCCGTTAAATCGGGAGACCGCCTTTCGATGGACATATTTGATGGATCGTTATCTGGTTTTTGGCCACCCGGTGCGCCACAGCAAGTCTCCCTTCATTCACACCCTGTTCGCCAGACAGACCCAGCAAGCGCTGGAGTATGGCTTGGCCGAGCCCGCCGTCGATGCGTTCGCCGCCACCCTGCAAGGCTTCTTCGCCGATGGGGGCAAGGGGTGCAATGTGACCGTGCCCTTCAAGGAGCAGGCTTTCACCCTCGTCGATCGGCTGAGCCCAAGGGCCCAGCGGGCTGGGGCGGTCAACACCATCAAGTTGACCGATGACGGCATACTGCTCGGAGACAATACCGATGGCGCCGGTCTGGTGGCCGATCTCAAGGCGCACGGCGTGGATCTGGTCGCTAGCCGGGTATTGCTGCTGGGGGCGGGCGGCGCGGCGCGAGGAGCCTTGGCACCGCTGCTGGCCGAGCGGCCGAGCGAGCTGGTGATTGCCAACCGCACTCATGCCAAGGCCGAACAGCTGGCTGCCGAATTTCACGATCTCGGCGCCGTGACGGCCAAGCCCTACGCCGATCTGCAGGGACGATTCGATCTCATCATCAACTCGACTTCCGCCAGCCTGCAAGGGGATCTGCCGCCTCTGGCACCGGCCTTGATCCATCACGAGATAGCGATCTACGACATGATGTACGGGGCGACGGACACCCCCTTCATTCACTGGGCCAAGCAACATGGTGCCCTGCAGACCATGGATGGGCTGGGCATGCTGGTGGAGCAGGCGGCCGAGGCGTTTACCGTCTGGCGCGGTATCCGTCCCGGGACCAAGCAGGTGTTGAGGGAGTTGAAGCGTAACCTGGGGATCCTGTGAATCAGGGCTGAGTACCTTGTGCCCCGAGTTGATGCTGCACCACATGAGCAGTAAGTGGCTTGCAGGCTTTCTGACCGGACTGAGAAGGCATAAATAGACAGCCACCTCTGTTGCGGTCGGCTAGGCTGCGCTGGTTCGGCTGATCCTCGCTAGAGAAGTGGCTTTTTCTACGCTCAACAGGGTAGAGATAAAAGAAAAAGTGCTTCAAAAACAATTATTTAAGTTGTTTTCATTCGATCGTTCTGAAATGTTCTCAAGTTTTTTTTCAATACAGCGGAACTTGAGCGAAACGGCGCTGACTAACTAGATAGTTGAGGAAGTGCTAGCTAGTCACCTTTATAACTCCCCGGTATTCATACTGGGGATTTTTTTATCTATATGAAAAATAAAGTAATTTATCTTATCTATTTTCGTTGAAACTAAATTACATAAATTACTTTCACCTTTTGCTGCTTTGATGTACAGTTCTGGACGTAGGGTACAGAGGTAAGATGTTCTATCTTTCAGACCTTTTATTTCACGTAATTGAATGTGGCTGAATAGCAGCCCCGATGAGTCATCGTCGGGGTGTTTTTTTATGCCTTTCGTTTAGAGTAAATGCTTTAATTACGTTGATTTTTTGCTAGAATGAGATGTTTCTTGAGGAAAACCAATCGTCTTTGTTCTCGAGAATTAGCTTTTTCCCAATTTTTTGAACTCATTGCTTCAGGCCAGACCGCAGCTAGCGGGACTGGCCTCATTTTTATACCATCCACTATTACGTCCTGTAATAAACTTTCATTTTCGTGCCTGAAACGCCTTTGATAGGCCACCTGGCGTTGGAATAATGAAAACGTTGTCAAAGAGACGAAAAGTTAATTCTTTAAGCAGCCTAACTAAATATCTGGCTGATCTTTAATGGTTTTTGTAAAACGATTGAGTGCGGGGTTGCAAGGGCAGGAGGCCTGGAGGGATTGAACGTCTTTCAATCAGCGGAGGGCCAACTCCGCTCATTGCCGCAGGAAGAGGAGTAACTTACTCCTCGACCTGATTGTCTTCGTCAGTGTCTATCGGCTCTGCATCGGCGCCGGACAGGTACCAGCCGGTCAGGGTTTGAGCGAGTTTTTCCACTCCAATCTGGTTGAGCGAGGAAAACGCTTCAACCTGGATCTGAGGACCCAGATTGGCGATAGCCTGACGCACCTTGATCACCTGGGTGTTGCGGGGGCCTGGGCTCAGCTTGTCGGCCTTGGTCAGCAGCAGCATGACCGGCAGTTCGCGGTGAGAGCTCCACTCCAGCATGTTCATATCGGTTTCCTTGAGCGGGTGGCGGATATCCATCAGGATCACCAGACCTTTCAAGGACTCACGGCGCTGCAGGTATTCTGCCAGTGACTTTTGCCACTTCAGCTTCATTTCCAGCGGGACCTGGGCATAACCATAGCCAGGCAGATCGACCAGACGTTTGCCCGGTTCCAGCTCGAACAGGTTGATCAGCTGAGTACGGCCCGGGGTCTTACTGGTCCGTGCCAGGTTCTTGTGTTTGGTTAAAGTATTCAATGCAGATGACTTACCGGCGTTGGAACGGCCGGCAAACGCAATTTCGACACCCCCATCATTGGGTAGGTGGCGGATGTCGGGTGCGCTGGTCACAAAATGCACCTTATTGAAATTCAGAGTTTGTGTATCCAACGTAAATTCCCCATAGAGATAGAGGGTTATAGAGTTACTTTTATGTGAAATCGTGTAAAATAGCGTCGCTTAAACGCGTTTATTTTAACATGCCTTCAGCGGCATGGGATCTGGAAGCCTAATAACGAGAAAGTTGGAACGCCATGAAGAACCTAGTCATTACTCTTGCTCTGATGGTTGGCGTAACGGGGATGGCACAAGCCAAGGGCGATGCCGCTGCGGGACAAACCAAGGCTGCCGTGTGTGCGGCTTGTCATGGACCGGACGGTAACAGCCCAGTCGATATGTATCCCAAGATTGCTGGTCAGCACGCATCATATATCAAAAAACAATTAGTTGAACTGAAGGCTGCAGCTTCTGGCCAAACTGGCCGGGTTGCTCCCATCATGGGACCCATGGCGTTGCCCCTGTCCGATCAGGACATGGATGACCTGGCCGCCTACTTCTCCACCCAGAAGGTCACTCCGATCGCCGTACCCGATGATGTGGTTGCCGCCGGCAAGGCACTCTACATGGGAGGCGACATGAGCCGTGGTCTGGCTGCCTGTACTGCCTGCCATGGACCGCGTGGTTCCGGCATTGAGCAGGCCAAGTATCCCAACCTGTCGGGGCAGCATCCTGCCTATATCAAGGCCCAGCTCATCGCATTTCGCACTGCGGCCCGTGAAAATGATCCCAATGGCATGATGCGGGATGTGGCCAAGAAGCTGACAGATCAGGATATCGAGGCATTGTCCAAATACGTGTCTGGCCTGCACTGATAAATACCTGCTGTTTATCTTCTTGAAAAGAACGGGGAACCATTGGTTTCCCGTTTATTTTTGACCTTTAAAACCATTTTTCATAAATGGCTCGCATTGTTGTAAGAGATCTCCCATTTCAAAGTCCGGTCCGGGCTGAAACAAGCGACAGCTTTCATTATGGAAGCTATAACTTTCAATATGTTAAATATGAACTGGCAAATTATCTTCGTTTGAAAACATTTTGAGTGGATTGAGCCATTTTGCCAAGTTGCTACAGTGGATACATGGAGTGACCCAGCGAGCCGATTCATGCTCGGGAAGGTTGGACAGGGAGTCGGCTCAGTCCACGACAAGTGATGAGCACGGATTGAAAGACCAGGATGGTGACCGCTCTGGACGAGCGGGGCTGCGGGAGGCAACCACCCCGGATGGATGGCAGGATGTCATCGGGACGGGTCAGGCAAGCACACGCACATTCAGGATTGACCAACAAGGGTCAGGAAGACCTCAAGATATGATGCGCAGAGGTACGCCTGGGGAAAAGGCGATTTGCAGCCAGGGAATGGGACTCGCATAAACATATCAAGGCAGCTTCGGCTGCCTTTTTTCTATTGGGTCATTAACCCGCCTAGCCATTCTGTGTCAAAATACCAGCAACATGCCCAGAGGATGCCGATCCTGCGGTGTTCAGCGGTCAAATATGGCCGAATTGGCGCAGGATCCCACTCTTGTTCCAGATTTACTGTTCCCGCTTCAGCATCTTCCCCGGACGAGAACATCCCGGGTTCGGGCTTCAATCCAGTTATTTGTCGGAGTCATTCATGTCGGCCAAACAACCCACCCGCAAGCCTACCGGCAAGCGCAAAGAATCAGATACCAGTGCCCTGGAAGGCCGTGAGCGTAAACGCGCCGCCAAGCGCAAGGGCTTGAAGGCAGGCTCCCGCCAGCAGACAGAACAGTCTCATAACAGCGGTAACAAGCAGCCCAAGGATCCGCGCATCGGTTCCCGCAAGCCGGTCGTGCTGATCATGGACGAGAAGAAAACCAAGTCAGTCGCTCCCAAGCCGCTAAAAGAGAAGCTGTTGGTGATGACACCTGAGCAGGAACTCGCCTCCATCGAGAACGATGATCGTCTGAACGACCTGCTGGATCGGCTGGATAACGGCGAGACCCTGGAAGCGGCCGAACAGAGCTGGGTAGATCAGCGCGTCGATCGTTACCAGGAGCTGATGGACGAACTCGGCATCATCGACACCGATGAAGACGAAGATGACGATGCTGTATTTGAAGAGGCCGACTTCGACGAGCCGAGCCAGCCCGCCTCCGAAGAGGAGTTGTGGGAGCGCTTCAACCAGGCCGGTTATCAGCCTGAACCCAAGCCAGAGCCGAAGAAGAAGTGATGAGTGGATGGATGCTGGCTGCCCTGTTGGGTGGCCTTGTCTTGCTGGGGCTGGCGGTTTACGCCGGTACCCTGCTGGCCCGTCTCAAGCGCCAGCGCGATGCGCAGCAACAGGCCATCGCGGCCCGCAATGAACGCATCCTCGACAGCGTCAGGGTGATCGCCCATGCGGTGCGGGACGGGCAGTGCGACTATTCGGAAGGGGCCATCCGTCTGACCAACCTGCTGGATGCCCTGCAGATCAAAGGCGGGCGCGTGTTTGCCAGCGAGTTCCCCGGTCTGTATGGCCTCTATGAGAAGGTGAAGGAGATGCCGACTCACGAGGCGAGGCGCGCACTCAAACGCAATGAAGTGATGAGAATGGATCTCGAGCGCAGCGGCTACGAGGCCGAGCTGGAGGCGCAGATCCTCAAGGATGTGGCCCAGCTGAAGGATTTTCAGTTAAGCCGTTGATAAAAAAGAAAGAGGAAGCAAGCGTGCAAGTAGAACAGATTGTATGGGACCAGGCCCTGATCGAGAAATACAACTACAGCGGCCCGCGTTATACCTCCTATCCCACTGCGCTGGAGTTCAACGAACAGTTCGGCTACCCGGATTTCGTTCACGCCGCAGGCCAGTATCCGGCCCGCAACCTGTCGCTCTACGTGCACATCCCTTTCTGCCACAAACTCTGCTACTACTGCGGCTGCAACAAGGTGATCACCCGTCACCAGCACAAGGCCGATCAGTATCTGGATTTCCTCGAGCAAGAGATCAAGGCGCAGGCCCTGCTATTCAAGCACCGGCTGGTGACCCAGCTGCACTGGGGCGGTGGCACTCCCACCTATCTGGACGAAGCCCAAGCCCGCCGCCTGATGGCCATGTTGCGCGAGCACTTCCAGTTTGCAGACGAAGGCGAGATCAGCATCGAAGTGGATCCGCGAGAGATCGAGCTCAACATGCTGGATGTGCTGCGGGAGCTGGGCTTCAACCGCATCAGCCTTGGCGTGCAGGACTTCAACAAGGCGGTCCAGGTTGCGGTCAACCGTGAGCAGGACAACGACTTCATTCGCGCCATGCTGGAGCATGCCCGTAAATTGGGTTTCCGCTCCACCAACCTCGACCTTATCTACGGATTGCCGCACCAGAACCGTGACAGCTTCCACCACACCCTGGAAGAAGTGCTCAAGACGGATCCGGCCCGCCTCTCCATCTTCAACTACGCCCACCTGCCGAGTCGCTTCGCCGCCCAGCACAAGCTGAAAGAAGCGGACATGCCGGCGCCCCGGGAGAAGCTGGCCATGCTGCAAGACACCATCGCCTTCCTCACCGGCCAGGGCTACCAGTTCATCGGCATGGATCACTTCGCCAAGCCGGATGACGAGCTGGCGGTGGCCCAGCGTGAAGGCAAGCTGCACCGCAACTTCCAGGGTTACACCACCCAGGGGGATTGCGATCTGTTGGGCCTCGGCGTCTCCTCCATCAGCATGATCGGCGATGCCTACTCCCAGAACCAGAAGGATCTCAAGGCCTATTACGCTCAGGTGGACGAGCTGGGCCATGCCCAGTGGAAGGGGTGTTCCCTCAATCAGGATGACCTGATCCGCCGCGAGGTGATCAAGCGCCTCATCTGCGACTTCTCTCTGAACTTTGCCGCCGTCGAGCAGGTCCACGGTCTGGTCTTCAAGGACTACTTTGCGGAAGATCTCAAGCTACTGCAGACCTTCATCGACGACGGTCTGGTGCGTATGATGGACGATGGACTGGAGGTGGTCTCCACCGGTCAGCTGCTCATCCGCAACATCTGCATGTGCTTCGATGTGTACCTGCGCAGCAAGGCGCGTCAGCAGCAGTTCTCCCGAGTGATCTGACGGCAGCCTGCCCGAAAGCATAAAAAAAACCGCCTCTCGGCGGTTTTTTTATGGACGCTGAGCGAACCTTAGCGGTTGGCGGCGCGGGCGCTCAGTTCGGCCTTCTCGGCCTCGCTCAGGAAGGCCAGTGTCAGACCATTGCGCTGTGCGGTGCGTATTTCATCCGCAGTCATGCCAGCCGCAGGGGCTACGACCTCGTATTCGTATGGCAGATCTATGCCTTCAACAGCAGGGTCGTCGGTATTGAGGCAAGCCAGTACGCCGGCGGCCAGGAACTGGCGGATCGGGTGCTCGGTCAGACTTGCCACCGTGGTGGTCTGCAGGTTGGAGGTGAGGCAGGACTCGATGCCGATGCGATGCTCCGCCAGATAGGCCATCAGGGCCGGATCCTGGATGGCCTTGACGCCGTGACCGATACGCTCGGCCCCCAGCTCGCGGATGGCCTGCCACATGCTTTCGGGGCCCGCCGCTTCACCGGCGTGAACGCTGACCCGCATGCCGGCATCACGTACCTTGCGGAAGTGGTCGGTGAACAGCTCGCCGGGGAAGCCCAGCTCGTCGCCGGCCAGATCGATGGCGACCAGGCGATCACGGTGAGCCAGGCAAGCTTCCAATTCGGCATGACACTGTGCGGTGCCGAAGGTGCGGCTCATGATGCCGATGAGGTTGGTCTTGATGCCAAAGTCACGGCTGCCGGCGGCGACGCCGTCGATGATGGCTTCTACCACGCCTTGCGGGTGCAGCTTGTGGGCCATCGCCATGTAGGCCGGGCTGAAGCGCAACTCGGCATAATCGATACCGGCGCGCAGCAGGTCTTCCACGTTCTCGTAGGCGACCCGGCGACAGGCATCGTAGTCGGCCAGCACGGCCACACCCCAGTCCAGTTTCTTCAGGAAGGCGACCAGGCTTGGCTCGTTTTCGACGATCTGCACGTGGGGGCGCAGCGCCTCCAGCTCATCGGCGGGCAGCTGGATGTTGTGCAGACGACCCAGCTCGAGAATGGTCTGCGGGCGGATGTTGCCATCCAGATGGCGGTGCAGGTCGGTCAGGGGGAGGGATCTGTCAATCATGGTGGCGCCTTCTGCGAGTCGGGTTGGAAAGCCTGCCATTCTAGGCAGGGCTCCTAAAAAAGATACCCCGTTTGCAAGCAAACGGGGTCTTATTGGTCGGCGATGCGTCAAGGCGTGATGGTAATCGTTTTTCCCAACGGCTTAAGGGATATCGAGTTCCTTCAACTTGCGGGTCAGGGTATTGCGACCCCAGCCGAGCAGGCGAGCGGCCTCTTGCTTGTGGCCGCGGGTATGTTCCAGCGCCGTCTCCAGCATGATGCGCTCGAATTGGGGCAGGGCATCGGCCAGGATGTCGGTCTCACCCAGCGCCAATTTGCTGGCCACCCAATCCTGCAACTGCTGTTGCCAGCCGCCGGCCGCGGCGGGCTGGCCGGGTTCCGCCGTGCTGGTGATGGGCGTCAGCAGCTCCGGCGGCAGATCGCTCACCAGTACCTCCTGGCCCGAGGCCATCACCGTCAGCCAGCGGCAGACGTTCTCCAGCTGACGCACGTTGCCCGGCCAGGACAAGCGGCTGATATAGGTCTGGGTGTCCGGGTGCAGGCTCTTGGCCTCCACATTGAGCTCCTTGGCGGCGCGCAGCAGGAAGTGCTGGGCCAGCTGGGGGATGTCCTCACGGCGCTCCTTGAGGGCCGGGATGTGGATACGGATGACGTTGAGACGATGGAACAAGTCTTCGCGAAACTCGCCATCGGCAACCCGTTTCTCCAGATTCTGGTGAGTCGCGGCGATGATCCGCACATCCACCTGCACCGGTTGATGGCCGCCGACCCGATAGAACTGGCCATCCG
Organism: Aeromonas tecta; assembly: GCF_000820185.1. Classification (GTDB taxonomy): domain Bacteria; phylum Pseudomonadota; class Gammaproteobacteria; order Enterobacterales; family Aeromonadaceae; genus Aeromonas; species Aeromonas tecta. The sequence continues at coordinate 67,004 of NZ_CDCA01000019.1, read as the reverse complement.
CCAACACCCGCAGCAGCCGGGTCTGCACATCGAGCGGCATGTCGCCGATCTCGTCGAGAAACAGGGTGCCGCCGTCGGCCTGCTCGAAGCGGCCGTGACGGATGTTGTTGGCACCGGTGAAGGCCCCCTTCTCATGGCCGAACAGCTCGGATTCGATGAGATCTTTCGGGATGGCCGCCATGTTAAGGGCGATGAAGTTCTTGTGGGCGCGCGGGCTGTGCTTGTGCAAGGCGTGGGCGACCAGCTCCTTGCCGGTGCCGCTCTGGCCGTTGATCAGCACAGAGATGCTGGAGCGCGACAGTCGACCGATGGCGCGAAACACCTCCTGCATCGCCGGCGCCTCGCCGATGATCTCCGGGCTGTTGCCAGGCTCCTGCTGGCGCGCCTTGCGCTTGGTGCGTTGCTCTTTCAGGTGATTCTCGGCGCGGCGTACCAAGGTGACCGCCTCGTCGATGTCGAACGGTTTGGGCAGGTATTCGAAGGCGCCACGCTGGTAGGCGTTGACCGCGCTATCGAGATCCGAGTGGGCGGTCATGATGATGATGGGCAAGTCTGCCTGACGGCGATGGATCTGCTCCAGCAGGCTGAGACCGTCGATGCCCGGCATGCGAATATCGGACAGGATCACGTCGGGGGAGCGGATCTCCAGCGAGCTCAACAGGGCCTCGCCATCGGCAAAGCTCTCGCATTCGAAGCCTTCGCTACCCAAGGTGCGCTCCAGGACCCACCGGATGGAGCTGTCGTCATCGACGATCCACACTTTTGCTGTCATGAGGTTCCCTTATTTGCGAAGCGGTAGGTAGATGGTGAATTCGGTGTGGCCGGGCCAGCTGATACAGTCGATGCGTCCCTTGTGCTGATCGATCAGGTTCTGGGCGATGGAGAGGCCAAGCCCCGTGCCTCCCTCCTTGCCGGTGATCATGGGGTAGAACAGGGTGTCGCGGATGGCATCGGGAATGCCGGGGCCGTTGTCGATGATCTTGATCTCCGCCGCCAAGCGGTAGCGCTGACCGTGGATGGTGATCTGGAAGGCGGTACGAGTCTTGATGCGGATGAGCCCGGTTTGTTCCCCCAGCGCCTCGGCGGCGTTGCGCACCATGTTGAGGAACGCCTGCTGCAGCTGATCCGGCTCCATCTCGAATTCCGGGATGCTGGGATCATAGTCCCGCTCGATGCGGATCTGGGGCGGCAGCTCCAGATCCACCAGGCGGCGCACCTGCTCTAGCACCGAGTGCACGTTGTGCATCTGATGACGACCCGGCCGCTGGGGGCCGAGCAGGCGATCGACCAGCACCCGCAGCCGATCGGCCTGCTCGATGATGATGCCGGTGTATTCGCGCAAGGCCGGATCTGGCAACTCCTTTTGCAGCAGCTGGGCCGCGCCACGCAGCCCGCCCAGCGGATTCTTGATCTCGTGGGCCAGGCCACGCACCAGCTCCTTGGCAGCCTGCTGCTGGGCATGCTGCTGCAGCTCCTGACTGATCTTCTTCTGCTGATCGATCTTGCGCAGCTCCACCACCATCAGCCGTTGCTCATGCTCGCCGAGGGTGTCGGCCATGGGGCTCACGCTGATCTCGACCAGCCTGGGCTCCCCTTCCACCACCAGCGTGACTTCGCTGTCGGTGAAGCCTTGCCCTGAAATGAGGCACTGCTTGAAGCGTTGCAAGTCGAGGGAGATGTGCTCAAGCAGATGGGGTAGCTCGATCCCGATCAATCGTCGTTCGCTGAGGGAGAGCAGCTGTTCGGCCGCCGGATTGACGAATTGAATGCAGAGCCGTTCGTCCATCAGGATGACGGCGGTCAGCAGGTTGTCCAAGAGTGTCTTGGCATGATCCGAGCGGGTTGGCACAGGTTTCTCCCTAAAACGGTGCTACACACCAATGATGCACCGATATGGTGCATTTAGTTTACCCGCATCGGTGTATCACATCACCCCTAATCAGCCTTGGGGGTGGGTTTGGGAGTGGGATCGACCGTCGTTCTGTGCAGGTAAAAGGTGACTGGCTTAGATTTAGCAAGGATCGTACCGTCTTTGGCGAGCAGCTCGAGTTGCGCCTCGTGGGCGCCGCGATCGAGGTTCTCGACCCGGATCGCCAGGCTGTTATGAACGAGGGGGGCCGCCTTGCCGTTCAGGGTAAGACGCACATCAAATTGCACCGGCGCGCGGGGAGTGACCTCGGCCTGGAACACCACGTTGCCGGTATTGTCACGCAGAGTGCTGCCCGGCTCGGGGGAGATCAGCTCAATGGTTGGCTGAACGCTCTCCTGCGCCTTCTTGGCATCGACGCCGGTCAGGCTGTTGAAGTTGTCGACCTGCACAGAGTGGGGGGAGCTACCGATGAGGGGCGAGACCCGCAGGTCCAGCTCCTTGGCATTCTTGCCGGGGGGAGGGGCATCGGTGTAATGAGTGATGCCATTGGCATCGACCCAGGAATAAACCGTGGCGGCCTGCACGGTGCAGATCATCAGCAGCAGCCCCGGTGTCCATATCGGGTGTATTGTCTTCATCCATCTCTCCTTGACGGTATTCTGCTTAATCCTATCAGAGAAAAAAACGTTAGGCGGATTAGTGGCTTGGTTGTGATGAGACGCTGCCGATGGCGGCCTGATCCGGCCGGCAAATCTCACACGGCTCCCGGGCAATACCAATAAAAAAACCCGCCAGTTGGCGGGTTTATCAGGATCTAGCAAGCGAGCCGGCTTAGACGGAGTAGTACAGCTCGAACTCCAGCGGGTGCGGGGTCATGCGTACACGGTCCACATCGTGCTGCTTCAGCTCCAGATAGGAGTTGATGAAGTCATCGCTGAACACGCCGCCACGAGTCAGGAACTCGCGATCCGCGTCCAGTGCGGACAGGGCTTCGTCCAGGGAGCCGGCAACGGTCGGCACTTCGGCGGCTTCTTCCGGCGGCAGGTCATACAAGTTCTTGTCCATGGCGTCGCCCGGATGGATTTTGTTGATGATGCCGTCCAAACCGGCCATCAGCTGGGCTGCGAAGGCCAGGTACGGGTTGGCAGCCGGATCCGGGAAGCGCACCTCGATACGGCGGGCTTTCGGGCTCGGTACCACCGGGATACGGATGGAGGCAGAGCGGTTACGGGCGGAGTACGCCAGCATGACAGGTGCTTCGTAGCCTGGTACCAGACGCTTGTAGGAGTTGGTGGTCGGGTTGGCGAAGGCGTTGATGGCCTTGGCGTGCTTGATGATGCCGCCGATGTAGTGCAGCGCCATCTCGGACAGACCGCCGTACAGGTCACCGGCGAACAGGTTGACGCCGTTCTTGACCAGGGACTGGTGGCAGTGCATGCCGGAGCCGTTGTCACCGAACATGGGTTTTGGCATGAAGGTGACGGTCTTGTTGTAGGCGTGGGCCACGTTGTGGATCACGTACTTCAGTACCTGAACTTCATCCGCTTTCAGGGTGAGGGTGTTGAAGCGAGTGGCGATCTCGTTCTGACCGGCAGTGGCCACCTCATGGTGGTGAGCCTCGACGACCTGGCCCATCTCTTCCAGCACCAGACACATGGCGGCGCGGATGTCCTGGGAGGAGTCAACCGGTGCAACCGGGAAGTACCCACCCTTGACGAAGGGACGGTGGCCCTTGTTGCCGTGCTCGTATTCGGTGCCCGAGTTCCAGGCGGCTTCTTCAGATTCGATTTTGACGAAACTGTGACCCATGGTGTTCGAGAAGGTGATGTTGTCGAACATGAAGAATTCCGGCTCCGGCCCGAACAGCACGGTGTCAGCGATGCCGCTGGCTTTCAGGAAATCTTCGGCACGCTTGGAGATGGAGCGCGGGTCGCGGTCATAACCTTGCATGGTGGCCGGTTCCAGCACATCACAGACGATGTTCAGGGTGGTCTCTTCGGTGAACGGATCCAGCTTGGCGGAGGCCGCATCCGGCATCAGCACCATGTCAGACTCGTTGATGCCCTTCCAGCCGCCGATGGAGGAACCATCGAACATCTTGCCGTCTTCGAAGAACTCTTCGTTGACCTGATGGGAAGGAATAGATACGTGCTGCTCTTTACCCTTGGTATCGGTAAAACGCAGATCAACAAACTTGACTTCGTGTTCCTGGATCAAGGCCAAAACGTTCTGAGCTGACATGCTAAGTAACCTCCGGTGTTAAAACTCTTTGGGTGAATGCGTCATCACATTCACATAAGCCAGTATCGTGCCAAGTTTGTGACAGCCTGATTTCAGGGCGCTTGCACCGTTTCAGACTGCCGGGACACCCGTTCTCGTGCGCGGTTGCGCTTCAAAGTGGTGCAACCTTGGATCGTTTTGGTGCACCAGGTTGGTGCGCCGACGCGATCTGCCCCCATCTAAGCAGGCTTTCGGCACGGGGTCCATGATCCTGATCCGTTGTTGTGTGCGAATGAACTGCAATTCTGCTAGGCAGATCACAAAGGCGAGAGTACAATTAGCGCCCAATTTTACCCGGTGATTGAGGCGAGAATGTTAGAGAATTTACGCAATATTGCGATTATTGCGCACGTTGACCACGGCAAGACGACTCTGGTTGATAAGCTGCTGCAGCAGTCCGGTACTTTGGACCGCACCAGTGAAGGTCAGGAACGGATCATGGACTCCAATGATCTGGAACGGGAACGTGGCATCACCATTCTCGCCAAGAACACTGCGATCCGCTGGAACGACTACCGCATCAACATCGTAGATACCCCGGGTCACGCCGACTTCGGTGGTGAAGTTGAGCGCGTTATGTCCATGGTTGACTCCGTGCTGCTGCTGGTTGACGCCGTTGACGGCCCAATGCCGCAAACCCGTTTCGTGACCCAGAAAGCCTTCGCTCAGGGTCTGAAGCCGATCGTGGTCATCAACAAGATCGACCGTCCGGGTGCTCGTCCTGATTGGGTAATGGACCAGGTATTCGACCTGTTTGACAACCTGGGTGCGACCGATGAGCAGCTGGACTTCAAGGTTGTTTACGCCTCTGCCCTGAATGGCTTTGCCACCATGGATCCGAATGTTCCTTCTGAGAACATGGAGCCCCTGTTCCAGGCCATCGTTGACAACGTGGAAGCCCCTGCGGCGGACGCTGACGGTGGTTTCCAGATGCAGATCTCCCAGCTGGACTACAACTCCTACGTCGGTGTTATCGGTATCGGCCGCATCACCCGTGGTCGCGTCAAGACCAACCAGCAAGTCACCATCGTCGGTGCCAACGGCAAGAGCCGTACCGGTAAAGTCGGTCAGGTGCTGGGTTACCTGGGTCTGTCCCGTACCGAAGTGACCGACGCGCAAGCGGGCGACATCATTGCCATCACCGGTCTGGGCGAGCTGAAAATCTCCGACACCATCTGTGACAACAATGCCGTCGAAGCCCTGCCGCCGCTGTCCGTTGACGAGCCGACCGTGAACATGACCTTCCAGGTCAACACCTCCCCGTTCGCCGGTAAAGAAGGCAAGTTCGTGACCTCCCGCAACATCATGGAGCGTCTGAACCAGGAACTGGTCCACAACGTGGCCCTGCGCGTGGAAGAGACTGAAGATCCGGACAAGTTCCGCGTCTCCGGCCGTGGTGAACTGCACCTGTCCATCCTGATCGAAAACATGCGTCGCGAAGGTTACGAGCTGGCCGTATCCCGTCCGGAAGTAATCCTGCGCACCGTTGACGGCGTTCTGCACGAACCGTTCGAAACCGTAACCGTGGATGTGGAAGAAGCGCACCAGGGTTCAGTGATGGAGCAACTCGGCCTGCGTAAGGGCGAGATGACCAACATGATTCTGGATGGCAAGGGTCGCGTCCGTCTGGACTTCATGATCCCGAGCCGTGGTTTGATCGGCTTCCAGACCGAGTTCCTGACCATGACCTCAGGTACCGGTCTGCTGTACCACACCTTCGACCATTACGGTCCGCACAAGGGTGGCAGCATCGGCGAGCGTCAGAACGGCGTGCTGATCTCCAACGCTACCGGTAAGGCCCTGACCTTCGCCCTGTTCGGTCTGCAGGACCGCGGTCGTCTGTTCATCGGTCACGCCGCAGAAGTATACGAAGGTCAGGTGATCGGGATTCACTCCCGCTCCAACGACCTGACTGTCAACTGCCTGAAGGGCAAACAGCTGACCAACATGCGTGCCTCCGGTACCGATGAAGCCCAGGTGCTGACTCCGCCGATCCGCATGACCCTGGAGCAAGCGCTCGAGTTCATCGACAACGATGAGCTGGTTGAGGTCACCCCTAAGGCGATCCGTATCCGTAAGAAACTGCTGACCGAGATGGATCGCAAGCGCGCCGGTCGTGCTTGATATCTGTTCATCGACAGACAGAGAGAGGCCTTCGGGCCTCTTTTTTTATGTCCGTTTGGTAGGTGGCAGCGCGACAGCCGCCAGATCCAGCCGGCCATGGGTGGTCAAATGGCCACGCCATCTGACACAATATCTGCATGATGAAGAGCCTGGAAATCACAATGCAGCAGAAAATCGCTGGCCGTCTCGGCCATGCCCTCACCTTCTTGCGCCACGATGGTGCTCACTTCGCCCAGTTTGTCTGGCGCCGTTTTCAACAAGACAGGTTGACCGTCACCGCCGGCTACCTGGCCTATGTGACTCTGCTCTCCCTGGTGCCGATGATCGCCGTGGTGTTCGGCATGATGTCGGCCTTCCCGGTGTTCCAGAGCCTGAAGCAGCAGATGGAGCAGTTCGTCTATCACAACTTCGTGCCCACCGCTGGCGAGATGCTCAAGGAGTACATCGACGGCTTCGTGGCCAATGCCACCAACACCACGGCGGTCGGCATCGGTGCCCTGATCGTGGTCGCCTTGATGTTGATCTCGGCCATCGACAAGAACCTCAACTACATCTGGCGTTCGACCCAGAATCGACCGCTGGCCCAGGCGTTCGCCATGTACTGGATGATCCTGACCCTGGGCCCCGTGCTTATCGGTGCCAGCCTCGCCATCTCTTCCTACATCCTCTCGCTCAAGCTGTTTGCCGCTGACAGCCTGTTCGGTGCCGGCTATCTGCTGCTGCGCAGCCTGCCATTCCTGTTCTCGGTGCTCACCTTCCTACTGATCTACACCGTGGTGCCCAACTGCAAGGTGCGGCTGACCCACGCCTTGATCGGCGCCCTGGTGGCGGCCATCCTGTTCGAGCTGGCCAAACGGGGTTTCTCCATCTATATCACCAACTTCCCCTCCTATCAGGCCATCTATGGCGCCCTGGCGACCATTCCCATCCTGTTTGTCTGGGTCTATCTGAGCTGGTTGGTGGTATTGCTGGGCGCCGAGACCACCGCCTGCCTCGGTGAATATGAGAAACCGGGTGCCGAGGAGCTGGGCTGAGCCCGTAGCCTGCTTTGCTGAGCACCCCGGCGGGTACTGTGCCGAGAAATTAGCCTCGCCCCGCCGCTTATTGCTAACATCAGCGACCGCCTTCGGGCGGTCGTTCATTTTTGATAACAACCAAGGAGTCGTGGGTGATTGCATTGATTCAGCGGGTATCCGAGGCCAGCGTGACGGTGGACGGCGAGGTGGTGGGTGCCATCGAGGGCGGTCTGCTGGTGCTGCTCGGGGTGGAGCAGGGGGATGACGAGGCCAAGGCCGACAAGCTGCTGCACAAGGTGAGTGGCTATCGCATCTTCTCCGACGAGAACGGCAAGATGAACCTCAATGTGAGCCAGGCGGGCGGCAGCCTGCTGGTCGTCTCCCAGTTCACCCTGGCGGCGGATACCGGCAAGGGCATGAGGCCCAGCTTCTCCGGCGGCGCCCATCCGGTCGAGGCCGAGCGGCTGTACGACTATTTCGTCGCCAAGGCGCGAGAGAGCGGCCTGGCCACCGAGACCGGTCGCTTCGCCGCCGACATGAAGGTGAGACTGCTTAACGACGGCCCCGTGACCTTCTGGCTACAGGCCTGATAACTTATAAGTTATATCGGTAAATCGACTTTTATCGATGTAATCGGTTGTTAAATGCCATCTAAATAGCGACTGCATCTGCCTTAAATGCCGCACATGCAAGGTGTCGGCGGCCTCTCTCGGCAGATCGGCGCCCGGCCTTATGGGATCACGCGGGTGCTGTGCAAGATGACATTGCGGTAGCCGGGCACGGCATGGGCCTCGGTGGGGCCAATCCACTCCCACGCCAGTCGCAGCGCTTGCTCCAGCTCGAGACGGGTGCGTGGCAGCAGGTTGATGATGAGGGTGCCACCCAGGCGCTGGGCCAGCGCCTGATAGAGCGGGGCCTGAAACAGCAGCAATGGGTTGCCGTCCTGGCTGAACAGATCCAGCAGCACCAGATCGTAGTGCTCGCGACTCTCTAGCAGGAAGTGCAGCGCATCGGCGTGATGCAGCTGAGGGGGGCGCTGCTGTGCTGGCTGAAAGAACTGCTGGAACAGGGTAAGGATCTCGGCGTCCAGATCCACGCAGTCGCGGTGGGCATCTGGCCAGCGCATCGCCAGATTGCGGGTGAGATCGCCGCCGCCGAGGCCGAGCTCCAGGACTCGGGTGGCCTGCGCCGGTAACTGCTCGGCGATCTGTTGTTGATGAGGCAAGCAGAGATGGCCCGGCTGGGCGAGGCTCATGGCCGACTGCACCACGCCGTCTATTTCCAGCCAGCGGTGCGTGGCATTTTCCAGGATGCTGAGCCGACGCCCGGCTTTGACGCTGAGGTGCAATAAGTGATCGGCTTGGTACGCTTGCAGATTGAAGTCCATGAATTTGCACGGCAAGATGGTTTTCGACCAGTGTAACTCAAGGATGTATCTATGTACCGGGTGGTCACCCCTCAAACGGCAGCCGAGCTGGACTCTTACTACCAGCTGCGCTGGGAACTACTGCGCAAGCCCTTCAATCTGCCCATCGGCTCCGAGCGCGACGAGTATGACAGCGTGGCCATTCATCGACTGATGCTGGCCGACGATGGCACTCCCATTGCCGTCGGTCGGCTGTTCATCGGCGGCGACGAGGCCCAGATCCGCTTCATGGCGCTGCGTACCGAGTACCGGGGTCAGGGGCTGGGGGCCCGCATGGTGGAAGATCTCGAGCAGCTGGCCCGCGACGAGAAGGTGAAGCGGCTGGTGATGAACGCCCGCCAGGAGGCGGTGGAGTTCTATCGTCGCTGCGGTTTTCTCGAGGTGGGGGAAGGGCCCGTCTCCTTCGGTCGCATCGCCCACCGGCAGATGATCAAGTCACTGAGCCCGCTGCAGACCATCCAGTATCGCCCGGAGTGGTGTCAGGATCTCACCACTCGCTGGTCGAGGGGCATCCCCATCAGCGAGAAGATGGGGGTTCACATCACCCATTACGACGGTCAGACCTTCCACCTCAAGGCCAATCTGGCGGCCAACCTCAACGTCCACGACACCATGTTTGCCGGCAGCATCTACAGCCAGTGCGTGCTGGCGGGCTGGGGCCTCATCTGGTTGCAACTCAAGGAGGCCGGGCTGGGGGGGGACATCGTACTGGCGGAGGGCAACATCAAGTATTACCGCCCGGTGAGCGAGGAGCCGGAGGCCAAGGTCGCCCGGGAGGGGATGCCCGCGGTGCTGGCGCCACTCAAGCAGGGCGAGTCGGCCAGGTTCAGCCTCAAGGTGCAGCTGTTCAGCGGTGGCAAGCTGGCTGCCGAATTTGCAGGCCAATATGTGGTGCAACGGATTAAACCGGGCCAACCACCGGGCCAATAACGGCGCATTGCGACCCATCACAAACAAGGCCTCGTTATGAGGCCTTGTTTGTTACTGCGTTGCCGTTTGCGCCGCCGGCTTGGGCGGCGTCGGTCGCCAGAGCGGACTGCTGCGCCCCTGAGCAGGGTAGCGAACGCCTGCCTCCCATCCACAAGAAGACTGATCGGCGTTCGGGAAGCTCCAGCCCAGGGTGGGCGCGTTGAGCGGCCCGCGCCAGCGGGCCAGCAGTTCGGCGCAGCGCTGGCCGTTGAGCACGCCGAGATCCAGCAGCCATTGGCCGTTGACCAGGTCGATGCCGCCCTGCAGGGCCAGCAGATGGGTGATGGTGGAAGCCCCGGCCTGTTCGACCCGCAATTGGCCATGCTCGACACTGGCCTGCAGCTTGATGTGATAGAAGGGGGTATCACCCTCCTGCATCGCCTGCCACAGGTTCTCCGCCGTCAAGGTCGGCGGGGTAGCGCCCTTGAACCACTCGTCCAGCAGCGGATCTATCTTCACCTTGTCCCAGAAGGGATCCTTGGCATCCAGGGTCAGGCTGCCCTGCAGGGTGCTGCGCCAGCTGTCGGGGGTGTCACCGGCCTTGGCCTGCAAGTCGGCGCCGATATCCAGCTTGCCCGCCAGGGAGACGGGAGAGACCGCCAGGGGGCGCAGCAGTTTGATCCACTGCTCCAGATCCAGCTGCTTGCCTTGCAGTTGTAGTCGGCTGAGCTGGCCCGGCTGCTTGCCCCATTGGCCGCTCATGGCGAGCGTGCCTTCGTCGGGTAGGCTGGCAGACAACTTGTTGAGCTGCCAGACGCTCGGCGTCAGCTCGGCGTCCAGCTCACCGTTGCGGGTGGGCAGACCGTCCCACACCAGTTCAAACCACTTGCTCTCGACCCTGGCCCGGCCGAGCAGGGAGGCAGGCTGATTGCCGTTCAGGCCGAGATCGGTCAGGTAGAGCTGCCAGCCGGTCAGCGACAGGGGCAGGGTGTCGTCAAAGGAGAGCACCTTGAGCTTGTCGAACGCCAGCTTGCGTACCTCGATCTGCTCGGGTCGCCAGCTTTGCCAATCCTGCCACCACCCCTCCGGCAGGCTGATGTCCATGCCGCTCAGGCTCAGCTCCTTGAGGGCCAGCTTGTGCAGACTCGGGTCCAGCGTCAGCTCCAGATTGAACTCTCCCTCATAGGCCTTGCCCTGCAGCTCGGCATCGAGTTGCTGCGGCGAGAAGGCGAGCCGCCCCTTGATCTCTTCCAGCTGGAACAGACCGCGACCCATATCGGCCAGGCTGCCAGACAGGTAGCCGCTGGCTGGGTTGCCCGCTTGCCATTCGAAGGCGGTGAGCTGGCCGTTGAAGTTGTTGAGGGCAATCTCCTGCTGGGTGGCATTGATGCTGGTCTGCTCGAACTGGCCCCGATCCAGGCTGATCTTGCGCAGGGGAAACTCATCCTGGTTGAGGGTATCCAGCTCGACCCGCATGGCGCGGGCCTTGAGTGCGTGCAACTGCAGGCTGCGGCTGGGCCAGTCCAGCACCATGCCGGTTTCCAGCAAGCCGTCGAACAGGTTGGCGGTCAGCTTGTCGGTGCTCAGCACCTGACCCTCCAGTCGCCCCTTGAGGTTGAGGCGAGCCAGGGTGATGGCGGGGGTTTCCAGCTGATTGAGGCTGAGGCTGAGGTTCGCTTGCGGCTGACGCCGGGGGTCGATCAGTTCCCAGTCGCTCAGGGTGGCGCTCAGGCCGCGCAGGGTCAGCTCGGGGCTCAACAGGCTGAGGTTGTCGATGTTGCTGTCGCTGATGGTGAGTGAACGCACCGGCAGGGTCGGCAGCTGATTGGGGAGTGGCAGTTTGATGATGGGACGGATGAGATCGAGATGGGCGATGCGCACGTCCCGGTTCAGCCAGTCGATGTTGTCGATTTCCAGATAGATCTTGTCGAGCTGTATCGCGTCCCCGTAGTGCACCTGTTCCGCCAGCAATGTGTAGGGGTGGAGCGGATTGAACACCAGCCGGCCAATGGTGACGGGCACGCCGGTCTGCTGGCTGAGCCAGTTGGTGATGGGCCCCCGGGCCCGCTCGGCGTCAAACAGGCCGAGCCCGACCCAGACAAATAACAGCAGGAAGGCAAAGAGATAGAGCAGGGCGCGTAGCCAGGAATTCATTGGTGCTTTCCTCCTCGTCAGGACGTTGTCAGGCGTTGGAATAGTGATCCCGCAGGCCGAGCCAGCGGCGGATCAGCGGGTCGACATGGCTCGGGTGCCGATCCATTAAGAAATTTGACCATCTTCTGCCTATCCCAGGATCAGGCATTGGAATAGTGATCTCGCAGGCCCAGCCAGCGGCGGATCAGCGGATCGACATGACTCGGATGCCGGTCCATCAAGAAATTTGACCATCTTCTGCCTATCCCCGGATCAGGCATTGGAATAGTGATCTCGCAGGCCGAGCCAGCGGCGGATCAGCGGGTCGACATGGCTCGGATGCCGGTCCATCAAGAAAATTTGACCATCTTCTGCCTATCTCCGGATCAGGCATTGGAATAGTGATCTCGCAGGCCGAGCCAGCGGCGGATCAACGGGTCGACATGGCTCGGATGCCGGTCCATCAAGAAGCGCGCCATCTTCTGCACCTGAGGAATGAGCGGTTGATCTCGTACCAGGTCGGCGATCTTGAGATCCGCCAATCCGGTCTGGCGGGTACCGAGCAGTTCACCCGGGCCGCGCAGCTCCAGATCGCGCTGGGCGATGAGGAAGCCGTCATTGGTTTCTCGCAGCACCCCGAGCCGGCTCTGGGCCGTCTTGGAGAGCGGCGCATGGTAGAGCAGCACGCAGTGAGAGGCCACCGAGCCCCGCCCGACCCGGCCGCGCAGCTGATGCAACTGGGCCAGCCCGAGCCGCTCCGGGTTCTCGATGATCATCAGGCTGGCGTTGGGCACATCCACCCCCACCTCGATGACGGTGGTGGCGACCAGCAGTTGCAGTATGCCGGCCTTGAACTCCTCCATCACCCGCTGCTTCTCCACCGGGCGCATGCGGCCGTGCACCAGCCCGATATGCAGGCCGGGCAGCTGGTTTTGCAGCTCGGCGGCGGTGTCCTCGGCGGCCTGGCACTCCAGCACCTCGGACTCTTCGATCAGGGTGCAGACCCAATAGGCCTGCTTGCCCTCCTGGCAGGCCAGTTTGACCCGTTCGACCACGTCGCCACGACGGCTGTCCGGCAGCGCGACCGTGGTGATGGGGGTACGGCCCGGCGGCAGCTCGTCGATGACCGAGGTGTCGAGATCGGCGTAGGCGGTCATGGCCAGGGTACGGGGAATGGGGGTGGCGGTCATGATCAGCTGATGAGGGTGAACTCCCTCCCGCTCACCCTTCTCGCGCAGGGCGAGGCGCTGGTGAACCCCGAATCTGTGCTGTTCATCGATGATGACCAGGGCGAGGCGCTGGAACACCACCTGCTCTTGGAAGATGGCGTGGGTACCCACCACCATCTTGACGCTGCCATCGGCAATGGCGGCGAGCTGCGCCTCCCGCGCCTTGCCCTTTTGCTTGCCGGCCAGCCAGCCGACCTTGATGCCGAGCGGCTCCAGCCAGTGGGCGAAGTTGATGGCATGCTGCTCGGCCAGCAGCTCGGTCGGCGCCATCAGTCCCACCTGACAGCCGTTGCCGATGGCCTGCAGCGCCGCCAGCGCCGCCACCAGAGTCTTGCCGGAGCCCACATCCCCCTGCACCAGCCGCATCATGGGGTAGCTGCGTTGCAGATCCTGGCTTATCTCCGCCACCACCCGGTTCTGGGCCCCGGTCGGCTTGAATGGCAGGGCGCCGAGCAGTTGCTTGACCAGGGTGGGCGCCGGTTTGAGGGTACGGGCCAGCTGGGTCTGGGCCTGGGCGCGGACTTTCAGCACCGACAGGTTGTGGGCCAGCAGCTCTTCCAGTACCAGCCGTTGCTGGGCCGGATGCTGGCCGCTTTCGAGCAGGGCCAGCGCCACCGAGGGGGGCGGGCGATGCAGCAGGCGCAGGGCGGCGGCGAGTTCAATCTGGTGCGGATAGAGACCGGCGGGTAGCAGCTCTTCCACCCCGTAGAGATCGAGCTGGGCCAGCGCCTGATCGGTGAGGCTGCGCAGGGTCAGTTGACGCAAGCCTTCGGTGGTGGGATAGACGGGGGTGAGCGCCTCTTCGGTCTGGCCGGCCTGCTCTTCGCCGAGCAGCTTGTACTCGGGGTGGGCCATCTCCAGCCCGTATTTGCCGGGACGTACCTCACCGAAGCAGCGCATCAACCGGCCAGTGGCCAGGCTGTTTTTCTGGGCGGCAGTGAAATTGAAGAAACGCAGGGTCAGGCTGCCGGTGCCATCGCTGATGCGGCACACCAGCATGCGGCGGCGGCCCATGATCAGCTGGGTATCCTGGATCTCGCCCTCGACGGCGCCGTGCAGGCCCGGTGGCAGATCGCCGATGGGCCACACCTGGGTGCGGTCCTCGTAACGCAGGGGGAGGTGGAACAGCAGATCCTGTACCGTGGCCAACCCCAGCCGTTCGAGTTTCTCCAGCATCTTGCTGCCGACGCCCTTGAGGCTATCGAGGGAGATTTTATCCAATTTCATCAATTAGATGCCTGAAAATACTGTAAATATGTCCAGATGATAGGGGCTATTGATGGCTCGATGCAAGCCGCGTTGCTACGGCAAGGGCGGCCCGCCCGGAGGCGGGAGAGGGGAATGAGCCCCTATGACAAAGGCCTGCCGAAAACGACAGGCCTTTGAATGGGCTAAAACGAACAGCGGCTCGCGCTAGATGATGCGCTTGAGCAGCAGGTGCGCCTTGACCCTGTGGATCCGGGCCAGCAGCTTGCGCACCTGCTCCGGGTAATCCTTGATCTGCTCTATCTGATCGAAGTGGCTGATGCGACGGGCGTGCGCCAGTATGTTGGCCCGCTCCTCGGCAAAGCGCTCGCGCAGGTGATGATGTCGGTCATGCACCAGCAGGCCGTTCTCCAGATCCAGCGCCCAGGCGCGAGGATTGAGGTTGTTGCCGGTCAGCAGCGCCCACTCCTGGTCCACGAAGATGCCCTTGAGGTGATAGGAGTTTTTCTCGCAGCACCAGAGCATCAGGTTGAGACGGCCCGCGTCGATGTGACGCTGGTTGCGCTCGGCGAACTTGCGCAGGTTGGTCTCGTACAGATAAGGCAGACCGCCGATGGTGGAGAACTTCTCCTCCGGCGGGATGAAGAAGTCGTTGGCGGTCTTGTCGCCGACCACTATGGTCACTTTGCAGCCACGCTTGAGCAGCGCCTCCACATCCTTGCTCAACTCCTTGGGCGGGTTGAAATAAGGGGTGCAGATGAAGATCTCCCGCTCGGTGGCCCGGATCAGGTTGCGGATCATCCGGTTGAGCTGGTTGCCGCGTTTGCCCAGCCCCGCCATGGGGGTGATGGCAATCTCCTGACTGGTGGGCAGGATAGTCTCGAAGCGGTACTGACTGGTGCGCAGACTCTGCTTGAAGCGACGGATCTCGCTTTTCAGCTGCTTGGCACCGGGGATCTGGGTGCGATCCAGCCGCTGGACAGCATCACTGCGCAGGAAAACATCGTCCACGTAGTTGACCATGCTGCGAGTCAGCGCCTGGCTGCGGATCTGGTGATAGCGGTCGAAGCGGTAGCGCTCCTGCTGATGCAGGTAGATGTCGTTCAGGCTGGCACCGGAATAGAGCAGGGTATCGTCGAAGATGAAGCCCTTGAGGTGCAGCACGCCGAGCAGCTCGCGCCCCTTCACCGGCACGCCGTAGATCTCGATCTGGTGCTCATGGCGAGCGGCCATTTCCTGATACAGCAAGTGGTTGCCGCCCTGCTTGCCCTTGCCGATCAGGCCGCGCTGGGCCCGATGGAAGTCGACGAACACCTTGATGTCGAGCGCCGGGTTGCGTTGCTTGGCGGCATAGAGGGCAGAGAGGATCTCCCGCCCCGCCTCGTCATCTTGCAGGTAGAGGGCGATCAGATAGATACGCTGGGTCGCGCCGGCGATGAGCGACAGGATCCGGCTCTTGAAGTCCTTGGCGCTGCTGAGTACCTGGAACTGGTCCGCGGCGACCGCGATCTGAGGCAGGCGAGCCAGCAACTGTCGATAATGTGCCGATGAATGCATAGAGAAACCTGAAATCACGGGGTTAAGCGTTCCACTCGAGGCAATGAATAGGCGATTCTAGCAATCTCGCCCTCTCAGCCAAAGAAAGAATCGTCAGAAAGATGAAAAAGGCCTCACATTGGAAGCCTTTTTCGCGGGCGAACTTGCTTACAGGAAACTGTAGATGATCATCGCCACCACACCACCCGTGGTACCGATGATGGTTTCCATCACGGTCCAGGTCTGCAGGGTCTGCTTCTCGGAGAGGCCGAGATAGCGGTTGGCCAGCCAGAAACCGGAGTCGTTGACATGGGACAAGACGATGGCTCCGCCGCCGATGGCGATGGTGACGGCGGCCAGCTGGGCCCCGTTCAGGCCGAGCGGCTCCAGCATCGGCAGCACCAGGCCGCAGGCGGTCAGCATGGCAACGGTGGCTGAACCCTGAATGACCCGCACTGCGGCCGCCAGGATGAAGGCCAGCGCGACTATGGGCAGACCGGAGTCGGCCAGCATGTTGCCGAGGGCGGCACCGACCCCGGAATCCACCAGTACCTGCTTGAACACGCCGCCGGCACCGGTCACCAGGATGATGACTCCAGCAGGCTGGATGGCGCTGTTGCAGACGTTCATCACCTGGTCACGGGACATGCCGCGACGGATCCCCAGCAGATAGAAGGCGGCCAGACAGGCGACCATGATGGCGGTGAAGGGGTGGCCGATGAACTCCAGCCAGTTGTGCAGGGTGGAGCCGACCTCGACGAAGCGGCCGACGATGGTCTTGAGGCCGATCAGCAGCAGCGGCAGGCCGATGAGGCCCATGGCCAGCCCGAAGGAGGGCAGGGTCTTGCTGTCGTCATGGGCGCTGTTCTGGGCATCGGCCGGCAGCGGCACATCCACCACCTTGCTGATCAGCTCACCAAACAGCGGGCCCGCCAGGATCATGGCCGGGATGGCGGCCAGGAGGCCAAACAGGATCATGTAGCCAAAATCGGCCCCTAGCTGGGAGGCAACCAGGATCGGGCCCGGCGCGGGAATGAGGAAGGCCTGGCAGGTGGCGATGCCCGCCAGCAGGGCGATACCGATTTTCACCACGCTACCGCCACCACGGCGGACGACGGCGAAGGCAACCCCGATCAGCAGCACCACGGCGACATCGAAGAACAGCGGCAGGGCACAGACAAAGCCGGTGAGCGTCATGGCCCAGCTGGCGCGTTTGACGCCGAAGGTGCCGAGCAAGGTGTGAGCGACCCGGTCGAGGGCACCGGTGACTTCCATCACCTTGCCAAACATGGCGCCGAGCGCCACCACCACGGCCACGAAGCCGAGGGTGCCACCCATCCCTTTCTGGATGGTGGCGGCGATATCGGCCGGGTTCATGCCGGCGGCGAGGCCGGCGATCATGGAGACCAGGATGAGGGAGACCACGGCGTGCAGGCGGGCCTTCATCACCAGAAAGAGCAGCAGCACGATGGAACCGGCGGCTGTCATGATCAGGGAGAGGTCTGACATTGTTATGCGTTCCTTATTCCAAGTTCGATGTCGACACCTTGCTGCTCAGTCAGCAAACCATATCTTTATGATTTATTTAGATTTATGGCACAGGCCCTGGATCGTCGGCCCGGATGTCTATGAGTGCGTTCAGTCTGTGGCAGACTTCACATTTTTCGTTGTTACCGGTAACATGTTACCGGTAACGTGCTAAGTTAAAACCCATCAACAGCACGTTTTTTGAAAAATGAGATAGAGGTCAAACAATGGCGGGTAAGAGCATTATCGTGATGGGTGTGTGTGGTAGCGGCAAATCCAGTGTCGGCCTTCGGGTGGCTGAAGTCCTCGGCGCCAAGTTCATCGACGGTGATGATTTGCACCCCCGTGCCAATATCCAGAAGATGGCCGCGGGCAATCCGCTCAACGATGAAGACCGCGCCCCCTGGCTTGAGCGGATCCGCGATGCGGCCTACAGCCTTGAGCAGAAGAACGAGGTAGGGGTGATCGTCTGCTCCGCCCTCAAGCGTCAGTACCGCGATCAGATCCGCGAGGGCAATGACTCGGTACACTTCCTGTTCCTGGACGGTAGCCAGCCGCTGATCCTCGAGCGGATGCGGGCACGCAAGGGCCACTTCATGCGAGAAAGCATGGTACAAAGCCAGTTTGATACCCTGGAGCGGCCGGATGGCGAGGCCGGGGTATTCCATATCGACATAGACGGGACCTTCGATCAGGTGGTCGATCGCGCCGTCACGGCACTGGAGCAGGCCCTATGAGCCGCCCCCTGATCCCGGCGGCTACCGACCGCCCCTTCATTACTGCACTGGAGCAAGCGTCATGACTCATCCCGTGATCACCGCGGTCACCGATCGCATCCGTGAGCGCAGCCGTGCTCGCCGCGCTGCCTTCCTGGCCCGTATTCAGCGTCAGGCCGAGCAGGGCAAGACCCGCGCCGCCCTGGCCTGCGGCAACCTGGCCCACGCCGTGGCGGCCTGCAGCACGGATGAGAAGGGCCGGATCCTCGATCTGACCCGCGCCAACGTCGGCATCGTCACCGCCTACAACGACATGCTGAGCGCCCATCAGCCCTATCAGGGTTATCCGGATCAGATCAAGGCCACGCTGGCGGCGCTCGGCCACAGCGCCCAGGTCGCCGGTGGCGTGCCCGCCATGTGTGACGGCGTCACTCAGGGTCAACCGGGGATGGACATGTCCCTGTTCTCCCGGGATCTGATCGCCCAGGCCACCGCGTTGTCGCTCTCCCACAACACCTTCGATGCCACCCTGCTGCTCGGCATCTGCGACAAGATTGCCCCTGGCCAGATCATGGGGGCGCTCTCCCATGCCCATCTGCCCACCGCCTTCGTGCCGGCCGGCCCCATGGCCAGCGGCATCAGCAACGACGAGAAGGTGAAGGTGCGCCAGCAGTTTGCCGCCGGTCAGGTGGGGCGTGACGCCCTGCTGGAGATGGAGTGTGGCGCCTACCATGCGCCCGGTACCTGCACCTTCTACGGCACCGCCAACACCAACCAGCTGGTGTTCGAGGCCATGGGCCTGATGCTGCCGGGCTCCGCCTTCGTGCACCCGCACAGCGCACTGCGCCATGCCCTGACCGCCGAGGCGGCCCGTCGCATCAGCGCCATGATCCCTGGCTCCCCGGCCTATCGCCCCCTGAGCGAGGTGCTGGACGAGCGCTCCCTGGTCAACGGTCTGGTGGCCCTGCTCGCCTCCGGTGGCAGCACCAACCACAGCATCCACATGGTGGCGCTGGCCCGCGCCGCCGGCCTGCACCTGACCTGGGATGACTTGAGCGACCTCTCCGACGTGGTGCCGCTCTTGGTGCGCATGTACCCGAACGGCCCGGCGGACGTGAATGCGTTCGAGCAGGCCGGCGCCGTGCCCGGTCTGATGCGCCGGCTGGCGCAGGAGGGGCTGATCCACATGGATGCCACTCCGGCCTTCGGCGAGATGCAGGACTATCTCAGTCGTCCGCAATTGGTGGATGGCAAACTGCGGTGGCAGCCGGTGGGCGAAACTACCGACCCGAGCGTGTTGTCGCCGTCCGGCACTGTGTTCCAGGCCACTGGCGGCACCAAGCTGCTGTCTGGCAACCTGGGTCGCGCCGTGGTCAAGGTCTCGGCCGTGGCGCCGGAATACCGTGTCATCGAGGCACCCGCCCGGGTCTTCTCCTCCCAACATGCGGTGGAGGCGGCTTACAAGGCGGGCACCCTCAATCAGGATGCGGTCATCGTAGTGCGCCACAATGGCCCGGCCGCCAACGGCATGCCGGAACTGCACAAGTTGATGCCGATCCTCGGCAACCTGCAAAAAGCGGGGCACAAGGTGGCGCTGGTCACCGATGGCCGCCTGTCCGGTGCCTCCGGCAAGATCCCGGCCGCCATCCACGTCACCCCGGAGGCACTGCACGGCGGCGCCATCGGCCTGCTTGCCGACGGCGATCTGCTGCGGGTGGATGCCGAGGCGGGTACCTTGGATTGTTTGACCGACTTGACCGGCCGCACCCCGGCCGAGATCGATCTCAGCCTGGAACAAGAGGGTTGGGGCCGTGAACTGTTTAGCGTGATGCGTCGCGCGGTATCGAGCGCCGAGTGCGGCGCCACTATTTTTGACTAAGAGCCTTTGACTCAGAGCTGACTAAGGAAGAGCTATGCAAAACTGGAAAGTGACTCCTGCCGAGGTGTTTGCCGCCTCCCCGCTGGTCCCCGTGATGGTCATCAACGATCTGGAGCAGGCCCTGCCCATGGCCAAGGCCCTGCTGGCCGGCGGCATCTCGGTATTCGAGATCACCCTGCGCACCCCGGTGGCGCTGGACGCCATCGCCTTGATCGCCAAGGAGATGCCAGAAGCCATGGTGGGCGCCGGTACCGTGCTCAACTGCGCGCAGTTCGATGCCGCCGTGGCCGCTGGTGCCCGCTTCGTCATCTCCCCGGGCATGACGCCGGCGCTGCTGGCCCATGCCGCCAAGAGCACGGCGCCACTGATCCCCGGGGTGGCGACGCCGTCCGAGGTGATGCAGGCGCTGGAAGCGGGTTATGACCACCTGAAGTTCTTCCCGGCCGAGGCGAACGGTGGCACCAAGGCGCTGTCTGCCATCGCAGCGCCCCTGCCTCAGGTGCGCTTCTGCCCGACCGGCGGCATTGGCCCGAAAAACGTGGCCGACTATCTGGCACTGAAGTGTGTCGCCACCGTCGGCGGCTCCTGGATGCTGCCGGCCGATGCGGTCAAGGCCGGCAACTGGGACGAGGTGACCCGTTTGTCCCGCGAAGCGGTTGAAATGGTTAAACGCTAAGCTAACATCGTTTAGAAAAATCAAACAGGCTACCCCCAGGGTGCCTGTTTTTTTGATGGCTGTTAAAGGGCTTTGAGCGCTTTTCTCTGCTGTGGGAGCAGGGTCGGACGCGGGGAGAGGGGCCTAGCCCAGGCTGTCCCCTTCATAGAGGGAGAAGCCCATATCTTTGCAAGTCTCGGCCAGCGGCGCGCCGCCGAGCCGGGCCAGCAGCATGGTCGCCGCCTCGCGACCGATCGCCTCGCGCGGGGTGATGATGCTGGCAAGTTTGGGAGTCATGGCATGGCCGATGTCGAGGGCGTTGCTGCCGGCGATGGCGATCTGCCGGGGCACCGCTATCTGCCTGGCCTGGCACTGCAGCAGGGCGCCGACTGCCAGATCATCGTTGGTGCAAAACAGCCCATCCAGATCCGGATGGCGTGCCATCGCCTGCTCCAGCAGCTGGCCCCCCAGGGTGAAGCTGGAGGATTGCTCGGTCAGCAGGTGCTGGCCGGCGAGGCCCGCATCGGTCATCGCCTGGTAGTAACCTTCCATCCGCAGCTGGGTGCGCACATCGAGCCGGGCACCGAGATAGACCACCTTGCGCCGCCCCCGGCGTAGCATCTCTGTTACCATGGCCCGGGCCGCGGCGCGGTGATCCATGCCGACCACCATGTCGATGGGGGCCTGCGGCAGATCCATGGTCTCCACCACCGGGATGCCGGCGGTGGCGATCATCTTGCGGGTGCGCTCGGTGTGCTGGCTGTCCGACAGGATCAGGCCGTCCACGTTGTAGGAGAGCAGGGACGCCACCTGCTCCTCCTCCCGCTCAGGGCTGTAGCCGTAGTGGGCGAGCAGGGTCTGGTAGCCAGCGGGGCGGGTCACCGCTTCTATGCCGTGCACCACGGCGGAGAAGACCTGGTTGGAGAGCGAGGGGATCAGGATGCCGATCGCCTTGCTGGTGGCGTTGGAGAGCATGTCCGGCGCCCGGTTCGGGATATAGCCGAGCTCCTCCACCGCGGTGGCGATCCGCTCACGGGTGGCTTCGGCCACGGCCTGCGGGTCGCGCAGGTAGCGACTGACGGTCATCTTGGTGACCCCGGTCAGGTCGGCTATGTCCTGCAGGGTGGGGCGGCGCTTGCGGGTGTCGTTCATCTCGGGATCCGGCAAAAATGTTACAGGTAACATTACCGTTTTTGCGCAATAAAGTCAGCATATGGCGCCATCACTAGGGGAGGTTTCGGATGATCAAGGGCAAGTGCTTAGAGGGCAAGCGGTTCGAGCAGCAGGAGGTGGCGGATGAGCAGTTCGTGGAGTGCCGCTTTATCGACTGCACCTTCTCCTGGCTGGATTTGAGCGAGTGCCGCTTCGTCGATTGCAGCTTCTATGAGCGGGAACGTGAGCTCGGCTGCCAGTTGCAGGGCTGCGATCTGCGCGAGGCCAGCTTCCTGCGCTGCGATCTGACCCTGGCTGACTTGAGCCGCAGCCAGTGCCTTGGGCTGGAGCTGCGGGACTGCCAGGCGATGGGCATCAACTTCGCCCGCGCCAGTTTTGCCAACCAGATCACTGTCAGGAGCTACTTCTGCGAGGCCCATCTGACCGGCAACAACTTCAGCTATGCGAACTTCGAGGGCTGCCTGCTGGAGAAGTGTGAGCTGAGTGGCAACTGCTGGCAGGGAGCCAACCTGCTGAGCGCCTCGCTGGCGGGATCCGATCTCAGTGGCTCCGAGTTCGGCCAGATAGACTGGACCAGCTTCAACTTGCAGGGTTGCGATCTGCGCCAGTGCGATCTGCCCGGGCTGGATCTGCGCCGGGTCAACCTGGACGGGGTACAGATCAGTGAGGAGCAGCAGCAGGGACTGCTGGAGCAGATTGGCCTGATCGTCTTCCCCTGAGCGGCCAGAAAAAGCGGTAAGTTTTCATCATCAGCCGGCCGCCCATTGCGAATCACAGTCCGGATCAAAAAAGCCTGCGCGAAGCAGGCTTTTTTATGTGTTGAACGAGGGTCAGCGTCTGGCCAGCCACTTGGTCGGGTTGATGGCCTCGCCCTGATAGCGGATCTCGAAGTAGAGGCCGGGCCTGTCCTGACCGCCGCTGTCACCCACCAGAGCCACGGGCTCGCCTTGCTCCACATTCTGGCCGACCTGGCGCAGCAGCGACTGGTTGTGACCATAGAGGCTCATGTAGCCCTTGCCGTGGTCGATGACCAGCAGCATGCCGAAGCCATCCAGCCAGTCGGCATAGACCACCTGACCCGGCGCCACCGCCTTGACCTGGGTGCCTTCGCTGGCCCCGATCAGGGTACCCTTCCACTTCAGCTCGGCGGTGCGGGCCGAGCCGTAGGAGATGAGGATGGGGCCCTGTACCGGCCAGCGCAGGCTGCCATTGGTGCTGAGGCCACCGTAGCCATTGCTGCTCGCCTTGGCACTGTTTCGCGCCGCGGCTTGCTGCTGCGCCACCCTGCCTTGTTGTTCGCTGACTTTTTGCTGCTCGGCGGCGAGCCGTTGCTGCTCGCCGACCTTGCGCTGCTGGGCCGCGATCCGCTGTTGTTCTGCGATTCTCTTCTGCTCGGCGGCCAGGCGTTGCGCCTCCAGCTTGCGTTGGCGCTCCTGCTCGGCCTTCAGCTTGGCCAGGCGTTCCCGCTCTGCCCGCTCGCGCCGCTCCTGCTCTTCCCGCTGGCGACGCAACTCTTCCAGCCGGGCCTTGAGGGTCTTCTCCGCCTTGACCAGCTTGGTGAGTTTCTGCTCGTCATCCTGCACCGACTGTTGCAACTGGTTGCGCACCTTGGCGCGGCTCTGCTGGCTGGCCAGCAGGCTCTGGTGGGACGCTTGCTGTTCGCTGAGCAGGGCTTGCAGCCGGTTTTCGGTCTCTTTGGTCGCCTGCTGGTTTTTGGCCAACTTGGTGCGGGTCGCCCGCAAGGCTTCGATGGCCTCGATACGGGCCTTGTTGAGATAGTCGAAATAGTCGAGGGCGCGGCTCAGTTTGGCCGGATCCTGCTGATTGAGCAGCAGTTTGAGGTAATCGTGGTTGCCCGCCTGGAAGGCGCTTTCCGCCTGCTTGGCCAGCAACTGCTTCTGATGTTTGGCCTGTTGTTCCAGCTCCAGCTTGTCCTGCTGCAGGGTGACCAGAGTCTGCTGGTTCTGCTTGAGTAGCTGTTTGGTTTGCTCGAGTTTGGCGGCGGCGGCCGAGATGGCCTGTTCGTCAGCCTTGAGCTGGGTATTGAGCTTGGCCAGCTCCTGCTTGCTGAGCTTGATGGTCTGCTGCTGTTCCTTGATCTCGGACTGCATGGCACCAAGCTGCTGATTGGCGGCATGGGCCGTGCCCACGCTGCCAATCAGGCAAAAAAACAGCGCGCCGGCCAACAGGCCGACGCGACTGGTTTTGGTTGAAATATCTTCGCATCCCCGCATGGGGAAGGATTATTTCAGAATCATCAGGGGCTTGCCAGTCATTTCCGGCGGCACCGGCACACCCATCAGGGTCAGCATGGTGGGGGCCAGATCGGACAGTTTGCCGCCTTCCAGTACCTCGGCCTTGCGACCGAAATAGATGAGGGGAACCGGCAGATTGGTGTGGGCGGTATGGGCCTGACCGGTCTCTTCGTCCAGCATCTTCTCGGCGTTGCCGTGGTCGGCGGTGATGAGGCATTCGCCACCCACTTCGGCCAGGGCTTCGGTGACGCGACCGATGCAATGATCGACCGCTTCACAGGCTTTGACCGCGGCATCGAACACGCCGGTGTGGCCGACCATGTCGCCGTTCGGGTAGTTGCAGATGATGACGTCGTACTTGCCGCTCTTGATGGCAGCGACCAGCTTGTCGGTCAGCTCTTCCGAGCTCATCTCCGGCTGCAGGTCATAGGTCGCCACTTTCGGGCTGGCGACGATCTCGCGATCTTCGCCGGTGAAGCAATCTTCCTCGCCACCGTTGAAGAAGAAGGTGACGTGAGCGTACTTCTCGGTCTCGGAGATACGCAGCTGAGTCTTACCCTGCTTGGCCAGCCACTCACCCAGGGTGTTGACCAGGGCAGTGGGCGGGTAGGCGCACGGGGTTTTGATGTCGGCCGCGTACTCGGTCAGCATCACGAAGTTCAGCTTGGGGGTGACGGCACGGGCGAAGCCGGTGAAGTCGCTGTCGACGAAGGCGCGGGTGATCTCTCGGGCACGGTCGGCACGGAAGTTCATGAAGATCAGCGCATCGCCATCTTGCATGGGGGCGGCGGCACCGATGCGGGTGGCCTTGACGAATTCGTCGTTCTCGTCGCGAGCATAGGCATTGGCCAGGGCTTCGCTGGCGCTGTCGGCGGTGAACTCGCCCTTGCCCTGAGTCATCAGGTCATAGGCTTGCTGCACGCGATCCCAGCGGTTGTCACGGTCCATGGAGTAGTAACGGCCGATCATGGAGGCGAAACGACCCTTGCCCAGACGGGCAAACAGCGCATCGAACTGCTCGATGGAGGACTGGGCGGAGCGCGGCGGCACGTCACGGCCATCCAGGAAGGCGTGGAAGTAGATCTGCTCGGCGCCACGTTTGGCGGCCATCTCGATCATGCCCATGATGTGCTCTTCGTGGCTGTGTACGCCACCCGGGGACATCAGACCCATGATGTGCACGGCCTTGCCGTTGGTCACGGCGCCGTCAACAGCCTTGGCCAGCTCGACGTTCTGGAAGAAGTCGCCGTCCTTGATCTCTTTGGAGATGCGGGTCAGTTCCTGATACACGATGCGACCGGCACCGATGTTGACGTGACCCACTTCGGAGTTGCCCATCTGGCCATCGGGCAGACCGACGTCCAGGCCGGAGCCGGAGATCAGGGTGCTGGTGTAGTCACGGGCGAGGCGGTCGAGGTTGGGGGTCTTGGCGGCAGCGACGGCGTTGTGCTCTTGCTTGGTGCTGTAGCCCCAACCGTCCATGATGACCAGAACCAAAGGTTTCTTAGCTGTTGACATAAGGCTATGTCCTCTCGGATAGGAATGAATTGCGGGAAGTGAAACTAGCGTAATATTACTACATCTGCCGAAATAGTCACCTGATAGCCAAGCCCCTCTGCGGCTTGGTTTTTCTGCTGTTATCGGCCCGTTTTCGGCATGTTGCCGGCTTGTCTGTCGCCCGCTGTTTCCGCTTCACAACCCCCTCGTCACTCTCGCGAACGTCCTGTCGGGGGCCACGGTTTCGCCATGGCGATCGGGGCGCCGCCGCTGATGGGAGCTTGCTCTCGCTTTGCCGCCAAGATGGCTGATCTTATCGAGGGCCCCATGTATACTCGGGCCCTTGTCTTGGTCCCTGGATAGTAGAAGATGCAAGAGTATTTGGATTTTGCGGCCCGCAACCCGCTGCTGGCTGCAGCCTGGTTCGGCCTGGCAGGCACTCTGGTGTACACCACTGTGCGTGCTCGTTTGTCTCCGATCAAAGCGGTGAACAACCACACCGCCACCCTGTTGATCAACCGTGAGAATGCCACCGTCGTGGACATTCGCAGTCAGGAAGAGTTTGCCAAGGGTCACCTGGCCGGCGCTCATCACCTGCCCCTTACCCAGATCCAGGCCAATAACCTGGGCCCGGTTGAAAAGCACAAAGACGCCCCCATCATAGTGGTGTGCGAGTCGGGGATGACCGCTGGTGGCGCGGGTCGCCAACTGAGCAAGGCTGGTTTCAAGCAGGTATATACGCTCAGCGGTGGCATGGCCCAATGGCGTGCAGATAATCTGCCGGTAACCAAAAAACGCTGATTTAAGGGCCTGCGCCCACTCATTTTCTTAAAAAGGAATCAAACGAAATGGCTGACGAAATCAACAACCAGGAAGTGCAACCGGAATTCCACATCCAGCGTGTCTACACCAAGGATGTCTCCTTCGAAGCGCCGAACACCCCGCACATCTTCCAGAAAGAGTGGCAGCCGGACGTCAAGCTGGACATGGACACCAAGACCAACGTGCTGGCTGACGGCGTGTATGAGGTTGTGCTGACCCTGACCGTGACCTGCAAGCTGGAAACCGAGACCGCCTTCCTGTGTGAAGTGCAGCAGGCCGGTATCTTCTCCATCGGCAACCTGCCGGAACCCCAGCTGGCTCACTGCCTGGCTGCCTTCTGCCCGAATATTCTGTTCCCGTACGCCCGTGAAGCAGTTGCTAATCTGGTGAGCAAGGGTTCCTTCCCGCAGCTGAACCTGGCACCGGTCAACTTCGATGCCCTGTTTGCCCAGCACATGGCGCAAGCACAGGCCCAGCAGGCGACTGCGGAAGCCTGATAATGGCTGACCAGATCGCTATATCGGTCTTGGGGGCGGGGTCTTACGGCTCCGCCCTTGCCATTTCTCTGGCGCGCAACGGTCATCCGACCCTGCTGTGGGGTCATGACCCCGCTCATGTCGCCGTGCTGGAACAAGATCGCTGCAACAAGGCCTTCCTGCCGGATGTGCCTTTCCCCGCCGACCTGCAACTGACTGCCGATCTGCAAGCCGCGGTGCAAGCCGCGCCTGTGTTGCTGCTGGTGGTACCGAGCCATGTGTTCGGTCAGGTGCTGACCCGGATCAAACCCTTCCTGCGCCCCGATACCCGTATCGCCTGGGCCACCAAGGGGCTGGAACCGGACAGTGGTCGCCTGCTGCAAGACGTGGCTCGTGAGGTGCTGGGTGACGAGATGCCGCTGGCGGTGATCTCCGGCCCCACCTTCGCCAAGGAGCTGGCCGCCGGCATGCCGACCGCCATCTCGGTGGCGTCGACTCACGATGACTTCGCCGACGATCTCTCCCTGCTGCTCCATTGTGGCCGCTCGTTCCGGGTCTATACCAACCCGGACTTCATCGGCCTGCAACTCGGTGGCGCGGTCAAGAACGTCATTGCCATCGGCGCCGGTCTCTCCGACGGGCTGGGGTTTGGCGCCAACGCCAGAACCGCGCTCATCACCCGGGGTCTGGTGGAGATGCAGCGTCTGGGCGCAGCCCTTGGCGCCGATGCCAAGACCTTTATGGGGATGGCGGGGCTCGGGGATCTGGTGCTGACCTGTACCGACAACCAGTCTCGCAACCGTCGTTTCGGTCTGGCACTGGGTGCTGGCAAGGCGGTGGACACCGCCATGGCCGAGATTGGTCAGGTGGTGGAAGGCTATCGCAACACCAAGGAAGTGCATCTGCTGGCGGCCCGTTTCGGCGTCGAGATGCCCATCTGCGAGCAGATCTTCGAAGTCCTCTATCAGGGCAAGAACCCGAAAGAGGCCGCCATCGCCCTGCTCAGCCGGGACAAGCGCGACGAATAGTCGCCATTCGGTACGCCGGATAGCAAAAGGCCCCACCAGTTCTGGCGGGGCCTTTTTCATGTGCGTCTCACGTCAGTGACAGCCTTGCCTCGGGGCGGACGTCACGGCCGGGATCAATAGTAGGAGTGATCGCCACGCTGGTGCTCGGTGGCATCTTTCACGCCGTTGAGCTCGCCCGGGAATTTCTCCAGCAGCTGCTTCTCGATCCCCTCTTTCAGGGTGTAATCCACCTGCGAACAGCCGTTGCAACCACCGCCAAACTGCAGAATCGCCAGCTTGTCGTCGGTGATGTCAATCAAGGTCACCTTGCCACCATGACCGGCCAGCATGGGGTTCACCTCTGACATCAGCACATATTCGATGCGATCGGCCAGGGGGGCATCGTCGGCGACCTTGCGCATCTTGGCATTCGGCGCCTTGAGGGTGAGCTGGGAGCCCATCTGGTCGGTGACGAAATCGATGGTGGCATCGATCAGGTAAGGGGCGCTCAGGGGATCGACCAGGCAGTCGAAGCCGCTGAAGGGCAGGTGTTGATCTTCCGGGTCCACCGCATCCGGTGGGCAATAAGAGACGCCGCACTCGGCGTTCTGGGTTCCCGGATTGACTACAAACACCCGGATATTGGTACCATCAGGCTGATTTTCCAGCAGCTTGCGGAAATGCGCCTGGGCGGTGTCGGAAATGCTGATCATCACTATCCTCATAAACCTGAGTGTACGACTAGGGTATTCATGATAACCCTCTTGGCAGAGCTTGGGTAGCATGGCGGTCAGCTTCATCGCCTGATAGCGCGCGCTGATGTGTCCACTCGCTGAGCCAGCAATGTTGCACTTATCAAATGAGCCTCATCCTTGACGCCACTCCGTGTGAGCGTCACTTCAGGTGCTTCAGCGTCCGGCAGATGGCCCAGACTTCGACCTGCTGAACGCCGCTCTCATGGAGCATGCCAGTGAGCTGACCCGCGGTGGCCCCGGTGGTGACCACGTCGTCGAGCAGAGCCACATGTCGATAGTGATGAGGATTGATGTGAAAGGCGCCCCGCAGGTTGCGGCGGCGCTGGCCCGCACTCAGGCTGGTCTGCTGGGGGGTTGCCTTGGTGCGGCGCAGCAACTGGCTGTCGAGCGGGATCCGGGTCAGCTGGCTGAGGGCCTGGCCTATCTCCTGTGCCTGATTGAAGCCGCGCCACCATTGGCACCACCAGTGCAGCGGTACCGGAATGATCGCCTCGGGCGGCTGCGCCACATCCAGATGATCCGCCAACAAACGGGCGAGCAATGGCGCCAGCAAGATCTGACCCGAATATTTCAGCTGCGGGATCAACATGGGGTAGGGGGACAGGTAGTCACCAATCACCTGCAGCCGTTGCCAGGGTGGCGGCCTGCGCTGGCAGCGGCCGCAGACAATGCCCTCGGTCGGTAGCGGGACGGCACAGAGCCGACAGCGCAGCGCCCGTTGCTGCAAGGCGTGCTGGCACCAGTCACACAGCAGCGGCTGCCCGTCACAAGGCTGGCGGCAGAGCAGGCAGAGGCCCAGCCAGTCGGCCCGGCTGCCGAGGATCGGACTTGCTTTGCCGAGCAGCCGCTTTAACATGCAGGCTCCAAGCAGATAAACAGGATCTTGAGTCTAGATGAGCGTATCGGTTGAGCAGTTTGGCCAGGGGCCGGATCTGGTGTTGTTGCACGGCTGGGGAATGAATGGGGCCGTCTGGCACGGTATCGTCCCTGAACTGGCGAAGCATTATCGACTGCATCTGGTGGATTTACCGGGGTTTGGCAACAGTCCCCTGCCCACAGGCAGTGATTACACCTTGCCCTGGCTGGCAGAGCAGGTTGCCGCCGTCTTGCCAGCGCGTTGTCATCTGCTCGGCTGGTCCCTCGGTGGTCTAGTGGCGAGCCAGCTGGCGCTGACTCAGCCCGAGCGGGTGCAATCCCTGCTCACGGTTTCCAGCTCGCCCTGCTTTATGGCGCGAGAAGAGTGGCCAGGTATCGCCCCCAAGGTACTTGCTGGCTTCAACCAGATGCTGGCGGGGGACTTCAAGCAGACCATAGAGCGCTTCCTCGCGATCCAGGCCATGGGCAGCGAACATGCCCGGGATGACATCCGCCAACTGCGTCACTGGCTGGCAGAGCGCCCGGCGCCCCAGTTGGCCGCCCTGGAGGCTGGTCTCGGCCTGCTGGCCGACATCGATCTGCGTGATGATCTGGTGGCGCTCAGTCTGCCCTGGCTGCGCATCTATGGCAGGCTGGACTCGCTGGTGCCCAAGGCAGCCATCCCGCTGCTGGATGAGCGCTACCCTCATAGCCAGAGTCGGGTGCTGGACAAGGCCTCCCACGCTCCCTTCATCTCCCATCCGGCCGAGTTCATCGAGATGGTACGGCAGTTCATCGGCTGAGCCTTGATGACTAAATAGTGAGCGGCAGGCTTCAATAATCCCTCCGGGTGGTGAATAATCAGTCAACAGTCAGAGGAGCAAGATGATGCGTATCGATTCCGCCATGACCACGGGTGTGCAGGGATTCCAGCGGGCGGAACAGCTCGCTGACCAGGCCTCCGGCCAGATCGCCCGCCTCAATACGCCGGCTGGCGATCAGGTACAACTGCCCGATGAGCTGATCAGGCTCAAGGTCGCCGAGCAGCAGGCTGATGCGTCCAGCAAGGTGATCCAGACCGCCAGCGACATGATGGGCACACTGATCGACGTCCGGGTGTGAGATGAACATCAACGTCAGTCTGCCGCCCCTTATTCCCAACCAGCTGCAACCGCAAACGGAAGCGGCGCAGACGGACAATCGCCGTGCCGCACTGATTCCCCAGACTCGCCAGAGCGAGACCTTTGGTGCCGAGACCGGCGTCGCCTCCCAGAAAGACAAATCCAAAGCGGCCCAGACCAACCAGAATGCTCAGCTGACCCGGGAGGGCACATCCATCAGCCTGACGGCGTTGCCCCACCGTTTCGTCGAGGCCACAGGTGAAGAGGGCAAGCGTAGGCAGCAGCAGGAGTCCGGTCAGCAGGAGCAACAGAAGCAGCAGCGCCAAGTGGAGGTACTGGTCGAGCGGGATCTGGAGGTGCGCAAGCACGAGCAGGCCCATCAGACGGTGGGTGGGGAACATGCGGGCAGCCCAACCTATGAGTATGCCTATGGGCCCGATGGCAAGAGCTACGCCAGCGGAGGCGAGGTGGCCATCGATATCGGCGTTGTCCATGGCGATCCGGCCGCGACCCTTGCCAAGATGCAGCAGGTGCGCGGCGCCGCCTTGGCGCCGGCCGAACCTTCTTCCCAAGACTTGAGTGTGGCCCGCAGCGCCACGGTCAAGGAGGCGCAGGCGCGCAAGGAGCTGATGGCGGCAGGTTCAGACGGTGCACAGCCAACCAGTCCGCTCGGCCTCTATATGGACAAACGCAATCAGGTCATCGCGCAGCACTATCAGCAGGCAAGCCGGCCAGCACCTCGCCAGAGCTTCGGCCTGGATATCTGAGTCGCACCAAGATCATTCAGATCAAGCGAACTCCAGATCTGTCCATTTCACAGTGATCCGTAAATGGAATCTCGCTTTTCTGCTCGGTTACACACCACCCGATGTTTATTCCTTGCCGTTGGCTGAAACTTTAACTTGGCAGTGGTATGTGGAGTGGTGAGTTTACTGACCACGAGGTGGTGTTGTGGTAAAAGTGACAGCAGATGTTGGAGGGCGAATTGGGGCAGAGCAATGAAAAACCGGAGCCATTGGCTCCGGTTTTTCATTGCGAGATAACGCGTACTCAGCCCCGGCCGAGGCGATTGTCCGGATAGTTTTTGGCCAGCACTTCGCGGGCGTGA
Source organism: Aeromonas tecta (assembly GCF_000820185.1). Classification (GTDB taxonomy): domain Bacteria; phylum Pseudomonadota; class Gammaproteobacteria; order Enterobacterales; family Aeromonadaceae; genus Aeromonas; species Aeromonas tecta. The sequence continues at coordinate 35,429 of NZ_CDCA01000019.1, read as the reverse complement.
CGGGCCAGGGTCGGCATCTTCAGGGTATCGTAGGCGTTGACCATGATCTCCAGTGCCTTCTCGGTCTCGACGGTGTCGGGATAAGTCTCGACCACCAGTTTGGCGCGATTGGCGGCGGCGATCAGGGCATCACGCTTGACGTAATACTCGGCCACCCCCAGATCGTAACGGGCGAGACGGGTCTTCAGACCGACCATACGGGCTCTGGCATCGGCGGCGTAGGCGCTGTTGGGGTAGTTTTGCAACAGAGTCTTGAAGTCCTGGAACGCCTGACGAGCGTAGGAGGGGTCCTTGTCGTCTCGATTGATCCCCAGGAAGTCCTGGAAGAAGTTGTAATCCGCCGCCATGTTGGTCAGGCCGCGCATATAGAAGACATAATCGATATTTTTATGCGCCGGATTGAGGCGAATAAAACGGTCGATATTGGCGATGGCCTGGGCGGTATCGTCTTGCTTGTAGTAGGCGTAGATCAGATCGAGTTGAACTTGATTGGAGTAAGCGCCGAAGGGGTAGCGGGAGTCCAATGCTTCCAGTAACTCGATAGCATTCAGGTAATTACCTGTGTCCAGTTTGAGACGGGCCTGTTGGTACAGAACCTCCGGCGGCTCGTCGGGAACCTTGGGTTTGGTGCTGGAACAACCAGTGATCAGGGTAGCGATCAAGGCGAGTGACATCAGCAGGTGAGACTTCTTTCCCATCAACAACATCCGGTCCATTTCCACGAAATTGGCAAAGTATCCGTTATGCTTGGCTAAAAGAAAAGCTAGAATACCCGGATTATTTCGAATTGATACCCCCGCTCAAGAGACCATACATGAGCCAGCATATTGAACTGACAGGCGAATTTCAGGATCACCAATTCGGGCAGCGACTCGACCAGGCCCTGGCTGAATTGTTTCCAGACTACTCCAGAACCCGCATCAAGGAGTGGATTTTACAGGACAGAGTGACCCTGGATGGTCAGGTTGCCAATACCCCGCGCGAGAAGGTGCTGGCCGGGCAACAAGTACATATTGATGTCGAGCTGGAAGATGACACCCGTTGGGATGCTCAAGATCTGGCACTCAACATCATCTATGAAGATGAACACATTCTGGTGATCGACAAACCGGCCGGTCTGGTTGTCCACCCGGGTGCCGGCACGCCGGATGGCACCATTCTCAATGCCTTGCTGCACCGCTACCCCGGCATTGCCGAGGTACCCCGTGCCGGCATAGTGCACCGTCTGGATAAAGACACCACCGGTCTGATGGTGGTCGCCAAGACGGTACCGGCCCAGACCCACCTGGTGGAAGCGCTGCAGGCGCGTCAGATTACCCGTGAGTACGAGGCCATCGCTATTGGTCACATGACCGCGGGCGGCACCGTCGATGCCCCCATCGGCCGTCACCCGACCCAGCGTACCCACATGGCTGTAGTGCCTAACGGTCGTCCGTCCGTGACCCACTACCGGGTACACGAGAAGTTCCGTGGTCACACCCGACTGCGCCTGCGTCTGGAGACGGGTCGTACCCACCAGATCCGCGTGCACATGTCCCACATCAAGCACCCGCTGGTGGGTGACCCCGCGTACGGCGGCCGTCTGCGCTTGCTGCGCAACGCCACCCCTGAGCTGACTCATGCGCTGCGCAACTTCCACCGCCAGGCGCTGCATGCGACCATGCTGAAGCTGGCTCACCCCATCACCGGTGAAGTCATGGAGTGGCACTCTTCCACCCCGCAAGACATGCTGGATCTGATGGAAGTGCTGCGCGCTGATACCTTGGCCAACCCGGACGACTTGGTCTGGAGTTGAGTTCAGGCTCGAAGCTGAGGGACGTGCCGCGTACCGACATCACTCTGGCCAATTCGGATGAGCTGGCCTGGCGTTGATAGTACAAGGCCTGCGTCGGTTTCTGCCGTAGTCTGAGCGTTTGACGGGGCTCCTTCTCTTGGGAGCCCCGTTGTTTTATGCAAAGCACGATCTGAATGAAGGAGTCGCAGATGAACTGGATCGAACCGGACTGGCCCGCGCCGACCGCTGTACGGGCCTTGTCGACCACCCGCGACGGTGGCGTCAGCGAAGGTGTCTTTCGTGGTCTGAACCTGGGTGCCCACGTGGGCGACGAGGCGAGCAAGGTCGAGGCCAACCGCGCCTTGTTGCAACAGGCGGCCGGGGTTCCGGGTCGGCTCAACTGGCTCAATCAGATTCACGGCACCGCCGTTCATCCCGTCAGCAACCAATACGCTGGGGCGCCGGATGCGGATGCTGCCTGTGCTCACCAGGCCGGGCTGGCCTGTATCGTGATGACGGCCGACTGCCTGCCGGTGCTGTTTTGTGACCGAGCGGGGACCCGAGTGGCGGCCGCTCATGCCGGTTGGCGCGGCTTGCAGGGGGGCGTGTTGGAGGCCAGCATCGCCGCCATGGGGTGCGAGCCGGCCGATATTCTCGCCTGGCTCGGTCCCGCCATCGGCCCCACCGCGTTTGAGGTGGGCGGCGAGGTACGTGATGCCTTTATGGCCGAGCAGGCAGAGGCCGCAGCGGCCTTCGTGCCGTCTGCCAACGAGGGCAAGTGGCTGGCGGATATCTACCAGCTGGCTCGATTGCGGCTGGCTCGCGCCGGGGTGAGCGCCGTCTATGGTGGCGAGCACTGTACCCATAGCGACGGCGAGCGCTTCTATTCCTATCGCCGCGATGGCCAGACCGGTCGCATGGCGTCGCTTATCTGGCTGGCAGAGTAGTGCCGGAGGCGCTCACCCCAGCGGTGAGCGCCTCCCTATTCACGTCTGCCATATTCGTTTGCTTCTTTGCTCCGGCCTGCCGCGTCAGCTGAGTCATCCCTTGCCAGACAAGGGTTAGCCTCCTTCGAGGTCGCTATTGAGGAAAAAATAAACAACACTCGCCCTTGAAATTCTGGCCACGGGCCTCATCTTCCTTGTCAGAAAGTTCTGTTGTTGCCGCCCAAGGCGGCGTTGTTTCAAAGGGGGAGTGCAATGCGCCTCGATCGCCTGACCAGCAAATTCCAAGTCGCTATTTCCGATGCCCAGTCACTCGCACTGGGTCGTGATCATCAATTTATCGAACCCGCCCATCTGATGACCGCACTGGTCAATCAGGATGGCGGCTCCATTCGTCCGTTACTGACTCTGTGTGGGATGGACATCAATGCCCTGCGCTCGCGCCTCGGCGAGGAGCTCGACCGCTTGCCGAGAGTGAGCGGTGTCGAGGGCGATGTGCAGCTCTCCAATGGCCTCGGCCGGCTGCTCAACGTCTGTGACAAGCTGGCTCAGCAGCGCAAGGATCAGTTCATCTCATCCGAGCTGTTCGTGCTGGCGGCCCTCGATGAGAAGGGCAATCTGGGCGAGCTGCTGCGCAGCCAGGGGCTGACCAAAGAGAAGCTCGAGCAAGCCATCGACAAGGTGCGCGGTGGCAAGAAGATCGATGACGCCAACGCCGAAGAGAACCGTCAGGCGTTGGAGAAGTACACCGTCGATCTCACCGAGCGGGCCGAACTCGGCAAGCTCGATCCCGTCATCGGGCGGGATGAAGAGATCCGTCGCACCATCCAGGTGCTGCAACGCCGTACCAAGAACAACCCTGTGCTGATCGGTGCCCCCGGTGTCGGTAAGACCGCCATCGTCGAGGGGCTGGCCCAGCGCATCATCAACGGCGAGGTGCCGGAAGGGCTCAAGAACAAGCGGGTGCTGTCCCTCGACATGGGGGCGCTGGTGGCCGGTGCCAAGTACCGCGGTGAGTTCGAAGAGCGGCTCAAAGCCGTGTTGAACGATCTCGGCAAGGAAGAGGGCAACGTCATCCTCTTCGTCGACGAGCTGCACACCATGGTCGGCGCCGGCAAGGGCGAGGGCGCCATGGACGCGGGCAACATGCTCAAACCGGCTCTGGCGCGCGGTGAGCTGCACTGCGTCGGTGCCACCACCTTGGACGAGTATCGTCAGTACGTGGAGAAAGACGCCGCGCTGGAGCGCCGCTTCCAGAAGGTGCTGGTGGAGGAGCCCTCGGTGGAGGACACCATCGCCATCCTGCGCGGACTGAAAGAACGCTACGAGCTGCACCACCATGTGCAGATCACGGATCCGGCCATCGTCGCGGCGGCTCAGCTGTCTCATCGTTACATCGCCGATCGCCAGCTGCCGGACAAGGCCATCGACCTCATCGACGAGGCGGCGGCCAGCATTCGGCTGCAGATAGACTCCAAACCGGAGTCCCTGGATCGGCTCGAGCGACGCATCATTCAGTTGAAACTGGAGCAGCAGGCGCTGCTCAAAGAGGATGACGATGCCAGCCGCAAGCGGCTCGATCTGCTCAACCAGGAGCTGACCGAGAAGGAGCGTGAATACAACGAACTGGAAGAGGTGTGGAAGGCCGAGAAGGCCGCCCTTGCCGGTACCCAGCACATCAAGGCGGCGCTGGAACAGGCCCGTCAGGATCTGGAGGTGGCGCGCCGCGCTGGCGATCTGGCCCGCATGTCCGAGCTGCAATACGGCCGCATCCCCGAGCTGGAAAAACAGCTGGATCTCGCCACCCAGGCCGAGATGCAGGAGACCAGCCTGCTGCGCAACCGGGTCACCGACGTGGAGATCGCAGACGTGCTGGCGCGCTGGACCGGTATTCCGGTGGCGCGGATGCTGGAAGGGGAGCGCGACAAGCTGCTGCGGATGGAGGATCAGCTGCACAGCCGGGTGATCGGCCAGGAAGAGGCGGTGGACGCCGTCTCCAATGCCATTCGCCGCTCTCGTGCCGGACTGTCCGATCCGAACCGTCCTATCGGCTCCTTCCTGTTCCTCGGCCCGACCGGGGTGGGTAAGACCGAGTTGTGCAAGGCGCTGGCCGAGTTCCTGTTCGATACCCAGGACGCCATGGTGCGCATCGACATGTCCGAATTCATGGAGAAGCACAGCGTGGCCCGTCTGGTGGGGGCGCCTCCCGGCTACGTGGGTTACGAGGAGGGGGGTTATCTGACCGAGGCGGTGCGCCGTCGCCCCTACTCGGTGATCCTGCTGGACGAGGTGGAAAAAGCGCACCCGGATGTGTTCAACATCCTGCTGCAGGTGCTGGACGACGGTCGTCTGACCGATGGTCAGGGCCGCACCGTGGACTTCCGCAATACGGTGGTCATCATGACCTCCAACCTCGGCTCGGATCTCATCCAGGAGCACTATGCCGAGAAGGACTATGAGGAGATGAAGTCCCTGCTGATGGAGTTGTTGACCCGCAGCTTCCGGCCGGAGTTCATCAACCGGATCGACGAGACCGTGGTGTTCCACCCGCTCGGCGAGGATCACATCAAGTCCATCGCCCGCATCCAGCTCAAGAGCCTGATGGGCCGTCTGGAGTCCCAGGGCTTCGAGGTGGAGGTGAGCGAGGAGCTGCTGACCAAACTGGTGCATGCGGGTTTCGATCCCGTCTACGGGGCGCGTCCCCTCAAGCGGGCTATCCAGCAGAAGGTGGAGAACCCCTTGGCTCAGGCCCTGCTCAGCGGTCGGGTCATTCCCGGCAAGAAACTGTTGCTGGGGGCCGACAGCAGTGGGCTCACCATGAGTCAGCCATAACGTTGTTATCGATGAAAAACGCAGGCCTCGCGCCTGCGTTTTTATTTTCAGGGAGATGAGATGATCAAGTTCTCGGTGCTGGTGGATGACGAGGTTTATCGCCTGGCTTGTGTTCCGGAGAGAGGGCTGGCCCTGCTGCTGGAGTGCGATGGCCTCAGGGTGTTGTTTGATAGCGGCAGAGGGCAGGCCTTGCGCCCAAATGCCGAGGCGATGGGGGTGGATCTCGGCTCCCTCTCCCATGTGGTGCTGTCCCACGGCCATTATGATCACGTGGGCGGTATAGGCGCGCTGCCGCCCTACGCCGAGCCCATTCCCCTGATCGCCTGCCCGGACGTGTTTCATGAACGGGGCTATTTCCTGCCGCTGCCGTTTCGGCGATTCAACCTCTATCGCCTCTCGGGGAAGCTGGAGCCCGCCCGGCTGCAGTCAAAAGGGTTGATCCCCCGCTGCTCGGCCGAGCCGGTCTGGCTGTCCGAACAGCTGGTGTTTCTCGGGTCCATCATGAGGCGGGATCGGGCCAAGCCCTCCCTGCTCGGCTATATAGTGCGCGGCGGGCGAGTGGAGAAGGATCTCATCAGCGATGATTCCGCCATGGCCTACAAGAGCGAGCAGGGGCTGATCATCTTTATCGGCTGCGGCCATGCCGGGGTCGAGAATATTGTCCAGCGGGCCCGAGAGGTCTGCGGCGATGAGCGGGTGCATGCCATCATCGGCGGCCTGCACCTGAAGTTCTCAGGTGCAGGCCGTGCCAGGGCGCTGGGGGCGTATCTGGAGCAAGAAGGGGTAGGGCTGCTCTTTGCCTGCCACTGCACCGGTGACCGAAAGAAGGGATTGCCGCGGCAAACCCACATCGGGGCGGGGTTTGAACATCAATTCTGCTGAGCCGGGTATCGAGTCAGTATGCAGCGCAATGGCGTAGGCAGCTCGACAAGTGGCTCTGTGCGCAACGCCAGCCCTCGGGCTGGCGTTTTTATATCTTCGTCGCGACTAAAGCCCCGAAGGAGGCCAATTTTGCCTCGTCAGACAAGGATGCTACTCTGTAAACCACTAATGACTATGTTGTTATTTTCAGAAGAGGGATCCGCCGCCGATGAAACTACCCTGCTCACTCATCTTGCTCTGGGCCAGTCTGAGCCCCCAGTGGGTACTGGCGGCGCAAACCGTCCAGGACGTGCCCGAGATCTGCGCCACCTGTCACAGCATGAACGGCGTCCCCAAGGAGCCGAACATCCCCAATCTGTGGGGACAATCCGAAACCTATATCAGCGAACAGCTGCGGGCCTTTCGCAGCGGCAAGCGGGTCAGCGACTTTATGAACCCCATCATCTATCAGCTCAGCGACGATCAGATTGCTCGCGCCGCCAAGCACTTCGCCAGCCAGGCAGAGGCCAAGACGATTCCGCTGCACTGGAGCGGCGACAAGTGGCCGGGGGACATGGAGGCCGGTGAGCGGCTGGCCCTGGCCGGCAAACCGGATCGCAACCTGCCCGCCTGCGTCGCCTGTCATGGCCCTAGCGGCGTCGGCGTGAGCCCGCTGTTCCCGCGCCTCGCCGGTCAGGATCCCGCCTATCTCAAGCGTCAGCTGCACTACTGGAAGGCGAACAAGCGCCCGGATGGCGCCATGGGCTCCATGCCCGCCATCGCCAAGGCCTTGAGCGATGCCGAGGTGGATGCGGTGGCCAACTACTTTGCGGCGCTGGGGGTGGCGAAATGAAAGCTCTCTATTTGTTGATGACCTGCCTGCTGGCGGGTCTGGCTCAGGCCGAATCTTTCGAGGACCAGTTCAGTGTGCCCCTCGGCGAGAAGGCGCCGGATGGCCAGTATCATCAGGTGCCCGACTGGTCGAAGGTGCCGGACGGCGAGATGGGGGCCGCCATCAAACGTGGCTACAGCCTGTTCGTCAACACCCAGCAGCTCAAGGGGCAGGGCCAGCCGAACAATGCCCTGCAATGCAGCAACTGCCATCTGGGCAGCGGCATCATTGCCGGCGCCAGCCCGCTGTGGGGGGCCTATCCTGCCTATCCCGCCTATCGCAAGAAGAACAACAAGGTGAACACCTATGAGGACAGGCTGCAGGGCTGCTTCCTGTTCTCGATGAACGCCAAGGGGGGCGTACCGCCGGCCTATGACAGCCAGGCAATTCGCGATCTGGTGGCCTACTCCTACTGGCTGGCGAGCGGGGCGGCCATCAGTGACAAGCTGCCGGGCCGCAACTTCTTCGCGGTGGCTGAGCCTGCCAAGGCGCCCGACTTCCAGCGTGGCCAGGCCGTCTATGTCGAACGTTGCGCCGATTGCCATGGCGCCAGCGGCGAGGGCAAGCAAGTTGCCGGGCGACATGTGTTCCCGCCGCTGTGGGGCAAGGAGAGCTACAACTGGGGGGCGGGCATGCACGGCATCGACAAGGCCGCCGCCTTCATCAAGAGCAACATGCCGCTCTCTCAGGGCGGGAGTCTGAGCGATCAGCAGGCCTGGGATGTCTCTTTCTACATCAACAGCCAGGAGCGGCCGCAGGATCCCAGATTCAAGGGGGATCTCGGCCAGACCACCAAGGAGTATCACGGCAAGTATTCCCAGTACGGGCTGGCCTCGCCGGTGGATGGTCACCTGCTGGGCAGCAAGGCGTACTGAAGCAAGTGGTAATGAAAACGGGGGCTCAGGCCCCTTTTTCTTGGCCTGAAAAACGTAGAGAGGATAAAAAAGCGGCAATCCGAAGATTGCCGAGAGGAATGTATTCGATGTGACCTGAAGTGGGTTGAGCGGGTCACAGGGGCAAGCCCTAGGGTCGGCAGGCACAGTCAGCGACCATGCCCGCCTTACAGTCAGTCGGGATACGCTCTCCACCCCGGCTGACCAGCTTCTCTCTCGCATCTGCTCTCGTACCGCGAGACCAGATGCAATCAAATCAATTCGTTACAGCATGCCAGGGATACTGGCTTTCATTTCGGCGGGCCAGACACCGACCTGTACCTGACCGATGTGCTCTTTTTGCAGCAGCAGCATGGCGAGGCGGGATTGGCCGATGCCGCCACCGATTGTCTGGGGCATCTCGCCCGCCAGCAGTGCCTGGTGCCAGTCGTACTGCAGGCGATCCTCGTCCCCGGTGGTGGCGAGCTGGCGGCGCAGGGCCTCGGCGTCCACCCGGATCCCCATGGAGGAGATCTCAAAGCTGTCTTCCAGTACCGGGTTCCACACCAGGATGTCACCGTTCAGACCGGCAAGGCCCTGGCCGAGATCGTTCTCGCTGCTCCAGTCGTCGTAGTCTGGGGCGCGCACGTCGTGGCGCTCGCCATGAGACAGGGCACCGCCGATACCGATGAGGAACACGGCCCCCAGCTCCTTGGCGATGGCGCGCTCGCGGCCCTTGGCGTCCAGATCCGGGTAGCGGCTCAGCAGCTCTTCACTGTGCAGGAACTGGATCTCGCTCGGCAGGAAGGGGGTCAGCTCGTGCTCGGCGCAGACCGCGCGCTCGGTGGCCTTGATGGCGCTCCAGATGCCGCGCACCGTCTCCTGCAGATAGGCCAGATCCCGGCGCTCGCTCGGCATCACCTTCTCCCAGTCCCACTGATCGACATAGACGGAGTGGATGGGAGTCAGGCGGTCTTCGTCCGGGCGCAGCGCCTTCATGTGGGTGTAGATGCCCTCGCCCGGGCCGAAACCGAAGCGGCCCAGGGTCTGACGCTTCCACTTGGCCAGGGAATGCACCACCTCGTAGCTGTGCTCCGGCAGGGTCTTCACCTTGACCTGCACCGCATGCTCGCAGCCGGAGAGGTTGTCTTGGGTGCCATCACCGACCCGGCTCAGGATGGGGGCTTGCACCTCCATCAGGCCGAGCTGCTGGGCGAGTTGGCGGGAGAACATCTCTTTGACGAAGCTGATCTGCTGTTGGCTGCGAATGTAGTGCTGTTTCATGGGAAATACCTGTCTTGAACCCGTTGGATGTAGCGATTCTTCAACAGATAGCGCACTAAATTCAATATTCGATAATAGAAATAGGCTTTGCGTGTTTTTTTCTTCAAAATAACCGCTGGGTTACTGATATATCGTTAACGGGAGTACAAAAAAGTGCCGGAAAATTATCGGATCGATAATCTCGATCAGGCCATCCTCACCGCCCTGATGGACAATGCGCGCATCCCTTACGCCGAACTCGCCAAGCAACTGCAGGTCAGCCCGGGCACCATCCATGTGCGGGTGGAGAAGATGAAGCAGGCGGGGATCATCGAGGGCACCCGGGTACAGGTGAATGCCAAGAAGCTGGGTTATGACGTCTGCTGCTTTATCGGCATCAATCTCAAGAGCGCGAAAGATTACCCCTCGGCGCTGGCCAAGCTGCAGGCGCTGGACGAGGTGGTGGAGGCCTACTACACCACGGGTCACTACAGCATCTTTATGAAGGTGATGACCCGCTCCATCGACGAGCTGCAGACGGTGCTTATCCACAAGATCCAGACCATAGACGAGATCCAGTCGACGGAAACCCTGATCTCGCTGCAGAACCCGATCCTGCGGGATGTAAAACCCTGATGAGAATGGCTTTTGCGCCAAGGACGGGAAGCCTCGCCTTTGCATGGGGTTGGTGCGGCTTGCCCGCTGCTACTGGAGCCAGGCTTTGCTGACGGCTGTCCATTAACCAGGTGAGCTGTGTGAGTGGTACTGGGTGAGTGGGTGAGCGCCGCCCTGATTGTGCCACCGACCTCTCGCTTGCGTTGCCAAAGAGGCAGTTCATATAGCTGCCAACCCATCATTTTCAAGACTAAATACGATGTTTTTTTATTTTAAGGTAGCGTTTTTGACTGCCACATAGGAGCTGCAACTAAAGGGTCCAAGCATCTGGCCCCTTTCAGGGGGCGACATAGGGGATGCCGTACTTGGCGTAGAGGGCCTCGAGGCGACCGTCCTGCTTCATGCGCAGCAGCTCGGCGTCATAGGCTGCCATCAGCGCCGGGGTGTCGGCGTCGGCCCGGGCCTTGGTCCAGGTGTTGAAGTAGGGGCTGGTGCGCAGCGGTTTGGGCAGGTAATCGAGCTGACCTTCCAGCTTCTCTTCCTTGATCTGGGCGAAGGCGGTGACCAGCGGCATGGGCACCAGATCGATGCGCCCGGCGATCAACTTGCGCAGTTGCAGCGAGTTGATGGGGATCTCCTGGACGTGATAGGCCGGATCCGAGGCAGCGGCCATAAGCTCGGGGGTGTAGGCGAAATCCTTGGTGATGCCGATGCGCCAGGGTTTGAGATCCGCCAGCTGCTCGTAGTGGATCTTGCCCACATCGCCCTTGCGCACGAAGAAGTGCCAGCTGTGGCGCAGATGAGCCTGTTTGGGATAGAGCAGATAGGCCTCTCGCTCCGGCTTGTAGGAGTGAGTCATCACCAGATCGTACTCGCCGGTCTCAGCGTTGCGGGTGAGGCGGGCGCCGGAATCGATCAGCTCAATCCGGATGGGCACCTTGAGGGCGCCGAAGATGCTGGTGAGCAGATCCACATCCAGCCCCTGTGGCCGGCCGCGGGCATCCAGAAATTTCAGCGGTGGCTCCAGGGTGCCACCGATGACCAGCTCCTTGGCGGACAACCAGCAGGGCAGCAGCAAGCAGAGCAGCAACAAGCTTCGCAAATCACATCTCCTGTGCACGCGGGGCAGGTTCGCGATCATTTCGGTATAGTGACCGGCAGGTATGAAAGAGAGGCGACCCTGAATGGCAAACCCTGAAATAGAAAGCGAACTGGACGACATCGACAGACTCTCGGTCTGTCTCTACCGTCTGGGCCTGAGTCTGGCAGCTTTGTTGCTGTTGTGTCGAGGGGTCAGCCTGTTGATCGGGCAGGATATTTTAGCGTACAACGTCTGGTTGACGGCGCTGATGGTGGGGAGCGGCCTGTGTGGATTTTGCCTGCACATCTATGACAAGCGCGTTCGCTTCCTGTTGCAGGGTTTCGCCTGGGGTGGCCTGATGCTGGCCGCCAGCGGCGCGCCGGCTGCCCTGGTGCTGGGGGCCGCACTGGCCACCCTGAGCGGGCTGGCGTTCAAGGAGCAGTTCTGTTTCGCCATTCCGGGCATCCGGTTGTTGCCTATGTTGCTACCCCTGCTGTGGCTGCTGGAAGGGCTCAGGCTAGGTTGGGCCGCCGCCCTGGTGGCCCTGGTGAGCGGGCTCTTGCTCGCCTTGCTCAGCCTGGCCAAGTGGCGTATGCCGCTGCATTTTGATATCGGGGATCGCAGCCGCTACCAGCTCTAGGTGGCCTGGCACTGCTTCAGCTGCTGGTTGAGTGCCCGCATCAGCTGCCGGCGGCTGATGAGGCCGAGCACCTTGCCCTGTTGCAGCACCGGATAGATCTTGGGTCTGGCACCCGTCATCTGGCGGGCCAGGTCCAGTATGCTCTCATCCGGATCGATTGAGAGCGGGGTGTGATTCATCAGATCTGCCACCCGGGTGCGGCTGTCGCAGTGATAGCTGCCGGTGAGCAGGCTGGGAATGCAGTCCTGCTCGGACAGAAAACCAACCAGCTGGCGGCGCGTGTCCAGCACCGGCAGGCCGCTCAATCCGGAATGGTGTAGGCGGTCCAGCGCCTCGGCGAGGCTGAGCTCCGGGCTGAGGAAATGGGTGAGGCGCTGCATATGATCGCGAACTTGTAGCATGATGGGGTTCCATGAGGGTCAATGGAGCCACTATGCCCGCCCCCGACGAGGCGGGCCAATGGGTTTGGCCGCAGGCATTGATAGGTCATTGGAGACATTGGCAATTCGGGCCGTTCAGATCGAGCCGGGATGGCGTGACAACAGACAAGGAGAGGGTATGCGTGCATTGGTGACGGGCTGTGGCCGCCGGCTGGGGTTTTATCTGTGCGAGCAGCTGGTGGCATCGGGTTGGCAGGTGACGGGCAGCTATCGCAGCGAACGCCCGGAACTGGCGCAGTTGCGTGCCCTGGGGGTGGAGCTGGTGCAGGGGGATTTTGCCCGCGAGGGCGGGGTCGATGCGCTGATCGCGGCGCTGAGTGCCCACGAGGATCTGACGCTCATCATCCACAACGCCTCGGCCTTCGAGCCCACGGCGGAGGATCCGGCGGCGCAGCGCGAGCAGTTCGACCGCTTCTACCGGGTACATATGGCGGCGCCCTTTCAGCTCAATCACGCGCTGGCCCCCCAGCTGGCCCGCCAAGACAACGCCAGCATCATCCACATCACCGACATCTACATTCACGCCCCGGCGCCCCAGTTTGCTGCCTATGTAGCCACCAAGGCGGGGGCCCATTCGCTGGCCATGAGCTTCGCTCGCGAGCTGGCGCCCGCGGTGCGGGTCAATACCATAGAGCCGGGCCCCATCCTGTTTCTCGACGAGCACGGCGATGCCTGGCGCCAGCAGGTGCTGGCCAAGACGCCGCTGGCGCGGGAAGGGGGGCTGGAACCCATATGGCAGGCGGTCAGGCTATTGATGTCAAACGACTATATGACGGGAGCCAGCATCCGGGTGGACGGCGGCCGCTCCCTCGCGGTGATCTGAGCGCCGCCAGTGCCCGGGCGGGCACTGGGATGGCGAGTCATCGCTTGAGGAGCACGACAGGGATTATTGGCGGGGCAGGTCGAGATGACGGGGATCCGCCGCCGGCTGGACGGGAGTGACGGTCTGGCGGTTATCTGCATGCTGCCGGAGATCGACCGGGGTCAGACCAAAGAGTGGCGCTGCAAACACCTTGCTGGTGTGCAGGCGCAGGGCCACCTTGCGATCGCGCACCTGGCCCTGGCCATAACACTCGGCCAGCAAGCCACGCAGGTAGGCATCGACCTGGCTATGGGCAAAATCGGGCTGCTCGCTGCTGGCCAGAATGTCGATGTCGAGCGGCCTGTCCACCACCTTGCACAGGGGATTGCCCCGATCCCGGCCATGGGTCAGCTCCATGGTGACGAACTCGGCTTTCAGCTGCGCCTGTGACAGCTCGCTCTCGACGATGAACAGGCAATTGAGGAAGTCATGATGGGACTGCATGCCCACCGGTTTGGTCTGGATCACCGAACTCAGCCGCAGCTGGCCGAAGCGTGCCAGCAGTTCCCCCACGGCTTGGCTGACATGCTGGGCAGGGTCAAGATTTGATCCAATACTACAGAGGTAGAACATGCTTTCCGTTTCCTTGGACTGGGCTCATCTGAAATATATACGTAGCTCACGGTTATCGGAATTACTATGAATTAACATGCTGTTATCTGTTGTGATCCAACTCTGATTGACAGAAAGGAGGTTCATATGAGTGCTGAGTTGAAATGGGCGCTGTTGACCGCCTCGGGGGCGCTGACGTTTATCTTGCTTATCTGTGTGGCATCCGTCGGATTGGCGTGATCCACGCCTCCCCAGATCGACCAAAACCGGCCATTCGGCCGGTTTTGCTTTTTGATGGAGTGCGGATATGCTGACCGACCTATGAAGAGTCGAGACCGCACAAGATGACCAAGGTACGTCCCCGTTCCCTGCTACAGGTGGTATTGATGGGCTTCGTCCTGGTACTGATGCCCCTGGGCGGGATGATCTGGCACGACAGCCAGGCACTGGCCCACCTGAGCCAGCTGACCAGCGACGAGCTGGAGCGGGCGGTACGTGATACCCGCCGCGCCACCCTGCTCACCACCCAGGGCGTCGATCTGGAGCGCACCCTGCGCCGCTACGCCGTGCTCGGGGACGAGCGCATCCTCGGCAGCTACCAGCAGCAGCTGGCGAGCTATCGCGAGCTGCTCGCCACCCATCAGCAATCCATCCCGGATGCGGCCGCCTATACCGAGCTCGAGAGCCTGCTGGCCTGGCTGGATGGCATGCAGGATCTGGGCAGGGCGAAGAGCGATGCGACTAGCCCCAAGTTCGATCAATTCAATCTGCTCAACCAGCAACTGGAAGTGATCACCCGTAGCCAGGTCGATGAGCACGTGGTGCGGATGCGGGCCGCCATCGCCGAGCTGCGGACCGAGATCTGGTGGGTCAGCGGCTTCGTGGCGGTACTCAGCCTGCTGCTGGTGTTGCTGTTTACCTACCTGATCATCCACCCGGTACGTCAGATTGAGTCGCGGATCCTGAGCCTGGGCGCCGGTGTCGAACCGGACAAACGCCCGGTCGACGGTCCGGCCGAGCTGGTGGTGCTGGGGGAGCGGATCGGTTGGCTGCACGATCGGCTCAAGGAGCTGGAGCAGCAGAAATACCAGTTCCTGCGCCACGTCTCCCACGAGCTGAAAACGCCGCTAGCGGTGCTGCGCGAGGGGGCGGATCTGTTGTCGGAGCAACTGGTCGGCCCGCTCAATGCCGATCAGCAGGAGATCTGCCAGATGCTGGAGGAGAACAGTCGCCGGCTGCAGACCCTGATCGAGCGGCTGCTCGACTTCAACCGCCTCAGCCAGCAGGAGGAGTTCAGTCTGACGACGGTGAAGCTGGCCCCCTTGTTGTCAGAATTGTCTGCAGAATACCGGCTGGCACTGGAATCCAAGCAAATCAGTGTACACTTGCCGCCCGAGCCCATCAGCCTGCAGGCCGAGCCCTATCGCCTGCGGCTCATCCTCGACAATCTGTTTTCCAACGCGGTCAGCTATGGCGCCAAGGGTGGCCAGATCTGGATCCGGGCCGGGAAAGACGACAACGGCAGCTGGCTGGAAGTGGCCAACGAAGGGCCCGTCATTCCGCTGGCCGAGCAGGAGCGGATCTTCGAACCGTTCGAGCAGGGCAGCACGGTGCGGCAAGGATTGTTGAAGGGATCCGGCATGGGCCTCTCCATCGCCCGCGAATCGGCCATGAGCCTGGGCGGCGAGCTTAAATTAATTGACGACGAGCAGGCGGATGTCTGTTTCCGGTTGACGCTGAAGTGAAGCCAAAGATGAAACGATTTGTGATTCCCGTATTGATGAGCCTGCTCTCAGGCTGCTCCCTGCTGCCCTCATCCAGCCTGACCGAACCCTCGGATCAGGCCCTCGCCAAGCGGCTGGAATTTGCCAATAAAGAGATGCAGGTACGGCTGCAGTATTCGGATTGGTTGCTGGCCAGTCACCCCCAACAGCGGGTGCAGGAGCGCCAGCGACTGAAGGGCGCCACCGATCTCGAGAGCCGGGTCAGCCTGGCCATGGTTAATACTCATCCGTCCGAGCCGGTGGCGAGTCGCCGGGCCGGGCTGGATCAGCTGAAGGCCCTGTTGCCCGAGCTCGGCCTGGATGCCCAGGCCTTCCTGCGCAGCTGGATAGCGCTCGGCGAAGAGCTGCTGGCCCGCGACAGCCGGCGTGACGATCAGAGTCAGGAGGTGCAGCGTCTGCGCCGCCAGATTGAACAGTTGTCGGTCATCGATGAGCAGATGAATCAGCGTAAACTCAATGGCAGGGCCAAGCCATGAGCCGCGTTCTGATTGCTCCGGCTGGTAAGGGGGGATGGACATGAGCCACGTCCTGAATGTTCAGACTGGTAAGGGAGGTCGAGCATGAGTCGTATCCTGCTGGTCGATGATGATGCCAGCCTGCTCAAGCTGATGAGCATGCGGCTGCGCAGCCAGGGTTATGAGGTGGATACCGCCGACAGTGCCGAAGGGGCGCTAGACCGGCTGCGTCAGCAGCGAGCCGATCTGGTGCTCAGTGACCTGCGGATGGGCGGCATGGACGGGCTGGCGCTGTTTGAGCGGATCCAGTCCCAGTGGCTCGGCATG
This sequence comes from Aeromonas tecta, assembly GCF_000820185.1. Classification (GTDB taxonomy): domain Bacteria; phylum Pseudomonadota; class Gammaproteobacteria; order Enterobacterales; family Aeromonadaceae; genus Aeromonas; species Aeromonas tecta. Next base: position 19,235 of record NZ_CDCA01000019.1, on the reverse strand, counting down.
CCGGTCATCATCATGACCGCTCACGGCACCATTCCCGACGCCATTCAGGCGACCCGCTCCGGGGTGTTCAGTTTTCTCACCAAGCCCATCGACAAGGACGAGCTGCTCGCCACCATAGAGCATGCCCTCAGCCTGACCCGACCCAAGCAGCAGCGGGAGTGGCAGTCCCTCATCCAGACGCGCAACCCGCAGATGGAGCAGCTGTTGATCCAGGCGAGCAGCATTGCCGCCATGGAGGTGCCGGTGCTGATCCTGGGCCCTTCCGGCTCTGGCAAGGGGGTAATGACCCAGGCGTTGCATCAGGCCAGCAATCGGCACGACAAGCCGCTGCATGCCATCAACTGCGCCGCGCTGCCCTGGCCGGTGCTGGACTTGCAACTGTTCGGGGAAGATGGTCAGTCCGGCCTGTTCGCCCAGGCCAAGGGAGCGACCCTGTTTCTGGATGAGATCGGCAACCTGTCCGAGTCGCTGCAGGCCAAGTTGCTGCAAGTGCTGGCGGAATATGGTCAGGGCGCGCCCGAGGTGCGGGTCATCAGCTCCAGTCACCAGGATCTGGTCACGGCCATGGAGGAGGGACGCTTTCGGGAGGATCTCTTCTACCGCCTCAACGTCGCCAACATCACCCTGCCTCCCTTGAGCGCTCGCAGCGAGGACATTCCGCTGCTGGCCCGTCAGGCACTGGATGAATATCGCAGCCGCAATGACAGCTGCGCCGCCCTCGGCTTCTCGCCGGAGGCGCTGGCCATGCTGGCTGCGGCCGCTTGGCCTGGCAACGTACGTCAGCTCTACGGGGTGGTGGAACAGCTCGCCAGTCTCTGCTGCAGCCCGGTGATCGGCGCCGCCATGGTGGAGTCGGCCCTGAGTGGTGGCGTCGGCGGTATCCCCTCGTTCAACGAGGCGCGCGCCGAGTTTGAGAAGGAGTATCTGATCCGCCTGCTGCGCACCACCGAGGGTAATGTGACCCTGGCGGCCAACATGGCGGGCCGCAACCGTACCGACTTCTACAAGTTGTTGAATCGACACAGCATAGAGGCGGCCAACTTCAAACTGAAAGGCTGATCTGAAGGGCAAAATGAAAACGGCCTGACCACCTTGGTGGTCAGGCCGTTTTGCTATTCGGTATCTGTCAGGATCAGGCCGGATCGGAGATCCCGGTGCTGGCCTGGGTCTTGCGAGACAGCCAGAGGCCACTCGCCTTCATCAGATAACCGAACAGCGCGCCGATGACCAGCGAGGGCAGGATCAGGCGCCATTCCCCGGCCGCACCGAAGGTGGCACAGCAACCGGCAAAGGTGCCAGGGATGTAGCTGAGCCACTGTTGCTTGGCCTGGGCACACATCAGGGTCGCGACCACCCCTGTCATCAGATAGCCCGCCATGCCGGCGCCCCACCAGCTCTCGCCGTGGATAAGCAGCAGTGCCCACAACATGCCGGTGGCGTTGCACAGCAGGGTTTGCAGCAGCGCCTTGTAGCCGCCGCTGGAGGCGAAATAACTGGTGCAACCGAGGAAGCCGACCCAGGAGATGAGGCCGAGGGCGGCGGCCAATCCACCCCAGACGGCGGAGAGGATCCCGGTCGTGATGGCGATGGCGATCAATGGGCTCATGGCATGACTCTCAATTAGTGGAACCAGTGGTTGAATTCAGGAAAACAGGCAGCCTACCCTTCGGTTAAGGGTCGGCAAGCAGGGGCCGGATTGTGTGTGATCTTGGTCACTCTTTTCAACTCGGGAATACGCTTGCGCTCGCGAAAATAATTCATGGTGGCTTTTTAGCCACTGGACCATAGTTAGAGGCCCTGTCCTGCTCATGGAGTGAGTCTGATGGTGCCAAATGTGATCGTTCCTCTGCTGGTGTTCATCCTGTTGTTTCTGGTTGGAACCATGGCTAAGGCCTTGCCTCTCTACCAGATGATGTAAGCCGTGAAATAAAACCTCGCCGGGGCCGGTCTCCTGTTTATCGCTTCATAGCCCCGGGAGTTTCTTCATGTTGATCAAGCGTTCTGCCCCCCATCACCCCACCGAGCGGGATGTCACCCCGGAAGCCGTCTATCAGGATCGTCGCCTCATTCTCAAGGGGCTTGGCCTGGGGTTGGGTGCCGGCGCCGCCAGCCTGGCTTTCCCGGTCAAGGCCAGCCTGCTGGATCTCTTCTCCGATGAGAAAGCGGCGCCGGCGCCCGCCACCAAGGCGCTGCAGTACAAGGCTGCGACCCGGCCGGAAGGGCTGATCCTCACCCCACTGGAAAAGGCGACCACTCACAACAACTTCTATGAGCTCGGTACCGACAAGGGCGATCCGGCCCGCAACGCCCACTACCTCAAACCCGAGCCCTGGACCTTGAAGGTGGAGGGGGAAGTGGCCAAGCCGTTCACCCTGGATGTGTGGGATCTCATCAACAAGACAGAGCTGGAGGAGCGGATTTATCGGCTGCGCTGTGTGGAAGCCTGGTCCATGGTGCTGCCCTGGAGCGGCATCTCGCTGGCGGAGATCATCCGCCGTGCCGAGCCCACCAGTCGCGCCAAGTTCGTGGCATTCGAGACACTCTATGACCCGGAACAGCTGCCGGGTCAGGCGTCCAGTAATCTCGGGGGCGGCATTGACTATCCCTATGTGGAAGGGCTGCGCATGGACGAGGCGATGCACCCGCTCTCCTTCCTGGCGATGGGGCTCTACGGCAAGACGCTGCCCGCCCAGAACGGAGCGCCGATCCGGCTGGTGGTGCCCTGGAAGTACGGCTTCAAGAGCATCAAGAGCATCGTCTCCATCCGACTGGTGGAGGAGATGCCACCCACTACCTGGAATCTGCTGGCACCGAACGAATATGGCTTCTACGCCAACGTCAATCCGCAGGTGGATCACCCGCGCTGGAGCCAGGCCAGCGAGCGCTTCATCGGCGAGGGGGGCATCTTCGGCGCCAAGCGCCAGCCGACCCTGATGTTCAACGGCTACGGCGATGAGGTGGCGTCCCTCTATCAGGGCATGGATCTGCGCAAATGGTATTGATGCTCTCCCACCTTATTGGCGGTGCCAATGAGGTGATTCTTCTCTCTCACACTGGGGATCGGCAAAGATGGCATTGAGACTGACCACTCGTCACATCGGCATGCTGCGCGCGCTGGTGCATCTGGGCTCGCTGGGCTTCCTGCTCTGGCTGGGGTATGCGGTGCCGGCTGGCTTGCTGGGGGGGGATCCGATACAGGGGCTGACCCACTACCTCGGCAAGGGCGCCTTGCACCTGCTGCTGCTGACCCTGCTGGTGTCGCCGCTCGCCAAACGTTGGCGGCAGGGCCAGCTCATCAAGCTGCGCCGCCCCCTTGGGCTCTGGTGCGCCGCCTGGGCAGGATTGCACTTTATGGTGTGGTTGGGGCTGGATCTGCAATTCGACTGGCGGCTGATCGGTGGCGAGCTGGTGAAGCGCAACTACATAGTGGTGGGGGCGGTGGCGCTGCTGCTGTTGACGGCGCTGAGTATCACCTCGATCCCGGCCCTGCTGCGGGCCATGGGGCCGAGCTGGCAGAAGCTGCATAACTGGATCTACGCCGTGGCGCTGCTGGTGCCCATCCACTACTGGTGGTCGGTCAAAAGTGGCTGGCAGGAGCCGCTCATCTACCTGCTGCTGGCCTGCGCCCTGTTGGTGCCGCGGCGCGACAAGTTGCTGCGGCCCTGGCGCCAGCGGCAGAAGCTGCGGCAACAGCAGCGAGTGGGGGAGGCATGATGCATCTCTTCCGCCCCGCAATCGCGGAGCGCGCATAACAAAAGAGGCCTAGTTGGCCTCTTTTTGTTGGGTTATCTCTCCGGTGTAGGCATCGACGATCAGCCTCACCTTCTGCTCCTTGGCATTCAGGGTACTGACCTCAAATGTGTCACCTTCCAGCTCGACTTCCCGAATGTCGTGATACCCTTGTGCCAGCAGCAACTTGATCAGGGCCGGCATCTCGAGGCGTGTCTGTGCCGCCCAGCCAAGGGTGGAAAAGAGACAAAGGATCAGCAGGATACTGCGTGGGATCATATTCATTCCGGATTCATGGCTGGCACACTATAAACGGCATTATGTTAGGTTTTGGGAGATGAATCATCCATGAATAGAGCCCTGTCCCTGCTTGGGCTGTTGCTGCCGGTGCTGGTGCAAGCGGCCCAGCCAAACGAGGCCTTGCTGCAACAGGCGGTCAGCGAGGGGCGGATCCGGCCTTTTCATGAGCTGATGGAGGTCGCCTCCCGCCTGCCGGTGCGCGTGCTGCGCGTCGATCTGGGGGAAGAAGACGGCATCTGGCTCTACGAGCTTCGGCTCATCGACAGCGAGAACAGCGTCATCAAGGTGGGCTATCGCGCCGACAATCTGGAGATGGTGTGGCTCAAGGGTCACCATCTGGAGCGGCTGTTCGAGCCTCGTCCCCCCTTGGAAGAAGAGTGAACCCGAGACCGTTTTGCCCGCCCGCCACCTGGGCGAAATGCGGTGGCCGCGAGGCTGCGACTGGTTGCGATGGCCGTGAAGAACCCGGCTCGCTGGCAAAGAGTGCCCCCACTTTGGATAAAAATTCATGCGTATTCTGATAGTTGAAGATGAGAAGACCCTGGCTGGCCAGTTGGCCGAACAGCTGCGCCTGTCCGGTTTCGTGACCGATCTCTGCCACGATGGCAACGAGGCGGGCTTTCTCGGCGAGACCGAGCCCTATGACGCCATCATTCTGGATCTCGGCCTGCCGGGCCGCGATGGTCTGAGCGTGCTGAAGGAGTGGCGCAGCAAGGGGATCGATACCCCGGTGCTGGTACTGACCGCCCGCGGCCAGCTGCACGAGAAGATAGAAGGGCTCAACGCCGGTGCCGACGACTACCTCACCAAGCCATTCCAGGTCGCCGAGCTGGTGGCGCGGGTCCATGCCCTGGTGCGCCGCGCCGCGGGCAACGCCAGCTCTATCCTCGAGATCGGCGGAGTGCGACTCGACATGGCCGCCTCCCAGGTCTGGTATGAGGGCACCCCCATCAAGCTCACCGCCCACGAGTTCCGGGTGCTGGGTTACCTGATGCAGCACAGAGGCAAGGTGGTGTCGCGCAGCGAGCTGATCGATCACATCTACGCCCAGGATTTCGACCGCGACTCCAATACCGTGGAGGTGTTTATCGGCCGGATCCGCAAGAAGACTCACGCCGATCTGATCGAGACGGTGCGCGGGCTCGGGTACAGGATCAACGAATGACACTGGTGTGGAGCGGGCTCTGGGTTAGCCGCGCACCGAGGTGGATGCCATGAGGCTGGTGCGTACCCTGCGTGGCCGGCTGGTGGTGATCGCCATGGTCTGGTGCGGGCTCTTTCTGTTTGCCACCGGTTTCAGCCTGCAGACCATGATGCGCAACTACTGGCAGGAGGCGGAAGCCGACGGCCTGCGGTTGCAGCTCTATGACCTGCTCTCCCGCCTCGAGATCCAGCCGAGTGGCCTGCCTTTGGTCACCGAGCCCATGGCCGATCCCCGCTTCCTGCAACCCTATTCCGGCTACTACTGGCAGCTGGAGCTGGGCACGGACGTCGTCAGCCGTTCGCGCTCCTTGTGGGATGCGCACCTCAGCGCACATGGTCTGAAGTCGGCGTTCGGCGATCCGGATCTGTTCGTCGGCAAGGGGCCAAACAAGGAGCCGCTGCTGATCATGACCCGCACCGTGTTGCTGCCCGGCTCGGATCGGGTATTCACCCTGGTGATGGCCAAAGATAGCAGCGCTCTGACTCAGACCCTGAAGAAGACTCGCCTCAGCCTGTTCCTAGGCCTTGGCTTTGCCGCCGCCGGTCTGGTGCTCGGCTTCATGTTCCAGATCGTCTATGGCCTACGGCCGCTGCACCTGCTGCGCCGCGAGCTGGGCCGGGTGCATCAGGGTCATCAGGAGGGGTTCCGGCTGCGCTATCCGCTGGAGATCCAGCCGCTGGTGGAAGATATCAACCGGCTGCTGCACCACTACGGCGAGCTGTTGCAGCGGGCCCGCTCCCACACCGGCAACCTGGCCCATGCGCTCAAGACGCCGCTCAGCATCATGCGCAATCAGGTGGCCCAGCTGCCCCCTGAGGATCAGGCCGCCATCGGCGAGCAGCTCGATCAGATCCAGCGCCACATCGACTATCACCTCGGCAAGGCGCGGGTAACCGGCGCCGCCAAGATCCTGGGGGTCTCAACCCCGGTGCGGGCGCGGGTCGAATACATCTGCCGCGCCTTCTCCCGTCTCTATCCGGGCAAGGAGGTCGATCTGCAGGTGCCGGCCAACCTGGCGGTCGGGGTGGAGGAGCAGGATTTCGACGAGATGGTGGGCAATTTGCTGGAGAACGCCTTCAAGTGGTCCCGCACTCGGCTGCGCATCTCCAGCGCCGAGCTGGGGGGCTGGATAACGTTGCGTATCGAGGATGACGGCCCCGGCATGAGCGAAGATCAAATCGCCAAGGCGGTATTGCGCGGGGTACGCCTCGACGAGAAGGTGCCGGGCTCGGGCCTTGGCCTCAACATCGTCTCCGATCTGGCGGAAGCCTATCGCGGCAGTTTCATCATGGGACGGGCCGAATTGGGAGGCCTGGCGGCCTCCCTGTCATTGCCGAAGGTAGCCAGGGTGGAGAGCTAGCAACGTTGTCTCATCTTGGGACGAACAACATACTGGGTGGGTTGGCGGCCTCGCTGTCGTTGCCCAAGGTGGCAAGGGTCGAGGGCTAGGCTTAAGATAGGGTCCTAATTTCAAGTGGTAGGAAGGGTAGCAATGACTGACGATCCGTGGGCACTCTGTCATCTCGATGATTCGTTCGATGCTTCGGTGCTGGGCACCAAGGGAGCCCAGATCCAGTGGTTTGAGGATCGGGAATCCCTGATCGAATTCCTGCTGGAAGACTTCGTCGACCTGCTGGCCGATGTGGGCGAGCTGGATGAGGATCAGACCGCGAGCGCCCGTGAGCGCTTCACCCTGTTGGTGGAGCAGTGTGGCGATGATCGCGGCCTGATGGATGCCATCAACGATCTCGCCTCCGGCCTGCGTCGCATCGCCTGGCTCGGGCCACTCTCCGAGTTGGCCGAGGTCAGCGACGACTTTGCCAGCGGGCTGCGGGCCTTCTTCTGGACCCAGTACGATGGCGACGAAGACGATCCCGAGGCCTGGGTGCCGGAGGATCTCTGGCCGCAGCTGGTGGAATGTGCGGAAGAATATATGGCTGAAGGCGACTTCTAATCAGTAACTGATAGGTTTTTTGCTAAAAAGCAGCGGACTCTATGGTAAAACGCAGGGCTGCTAGCGGCTCTCGGACCTCCACAACAGTGATAAATAAAAAAACGGCGCCTAAATGGCGCCGTTTTTGTTGGTCAACCGCTCACTCAAGCGTTGGCGGGGACCGCATGGGCGGTGTTGAGCAGTTCTGGCCCTTGGTACTTCTCGATCTGCAGTTGGGCCATGTGGCCACAGTTGCCTTGCGCCAGGCTGGAGGAGCCTTCATCGAAGGTCAGGCAGTTGACGTTGCCGTTCTTGCAGATGGCGCCGACCTCGCCCGGCTTGGCCGGATCGAACCAGGCCCCTTCACAGATCCGTACCACCCCGGGTCGGATGTCTTTCGACAGCAGGGCGCCCACCAGGATCTGACCGCGCTCGTTGAAGGCGCGTACCAGGTCTCCTTCTGCGATGCCACGTGCCTTGGCATCGTCCGGGTGGATCAGGATGGCCTCCCGATCGGCGACCGCGAACTTGTCCCGCAGCGGGGTGTTATCCAGCTGGGAGTGCAGCCGCTGAGTCGGGTGGGAGGTGTTCAGTGACAGCGGATAACGGCTGGCCTGCTCACCCTTGGCCCACTCCTTTGGCTCATACCACTTGGGGTGACCGACACAATCGGCATAGTGCATGCTGGCGATGGTGTTGGAGAAGATCTCAATCTTGCCGGACGGGGTACCGAGCGGATTGAGCAGCGGGTTCTCGCGAAAATCGGCGTGGCGGATCCACTGACGGTTCGCCTCGGGGATGGGGAAGCGAATGTAGTTATTGGATTCCCAGAACATGTTGAACGGCGGCAGCGCCACTTTGGCACCACGGGCCTGGGCGGCCATGCCGTCATACATCTGCTTGAGCCAGAGTATCTCGTCCTTGCCCTCGGTATAGGCATCCTGTAGGCCGAGCTTGGCGGCGACGGCACTGAAGATGTCGAAGTCGTTGCGCGACTCGTGCTGGGGCGGCACGCACTGGTGCATGGGGAAGACATAGCGCTGGGAGTAATCACCCCCCATCTCGAGATCGTTGCGCTCGTAGCTGGTGGTCACCGGCAGCACGATATCCGCATGCTTGGCGGTGGCGGTCCAGTAGGGCTCGTGCACGATCACCGTCTGCGGTTTGCGCCAGGCCTGCAGCAGGTTGTTGGTGTCCTGGTGGTGGTGGAAGGGGTTGCCGCCCGCCACATAGACCAGTTTGACGTCCGGGTAGGTCAGCTTGCGACCGTTGAAGTCGATGGTCTTGCCGGGGTTGGCGAGGCAATCGGCGATGCGGGCCACCGGGATCGGGGCCGGGCTGTTCTGCGGCGCCGTCCCGGCCGAGATACCGGCCAGTATGCCGCCCTTGGCGGTCGGACTGCCGCCGGAGGAGTAGTGGTAGCTGAAGCCATAGCCGCCGCCTGGCAGGCCAATCTGCCCCAGCATGGAGGCTAGCGTGACCAGCATCCAGTTCGGTTGCTCGCCGTGATGCTGACGTTGCATGCCCCAGCCAGCCATGATCATGGTGCGCTTGGAGGCCATGTCGAGGGCCAGCTGGCGGATTACCGGTGCCTCGACGCCACAGATGGTGGCTGCCCACTCGGCACTCTTCGGTTGACCGTCATCCTTGCCGAGCAGGTAGGTGAGGAACTTGTCGAAACCGGCGGTGTAGCGATCGAGGAAGGCCTGATCGTGTTTCTGTTCGCTATAGAGGGTGTGCGCCACCCCCAGCATCATGGCCACGTCGGTGTAGGCGTTCGGCGCAATCCACTCGGCCCCCGCCAGCTTGGCGGTCTCGTTGTAGACGGGGTCGATGCTGATGATGCGGGTGCCCTTCTCCTTGAGCGCCTTGAAGCCGGCCTGACCCTCGTGATCCGGCATGTTCCAGCTGTTCTTCAGGGTCACCTGGGCGTTGACGCCCCACAGCACCACCAGTTCGGCGTTTTCCACCACGTTCGGCCAGGCGGTCTGCTGTTCGTACACCTCGATGGAGCCCATCACATGGGACATGATCACCTGGGCCGCGCCGGTGGAGTAGTCCCCGGCATAGCCGGTGAAGCCACCGGAGAGGTTCATCAAGCGGTGCAGCAGGGTGCGGCTGTTGTGGAACATGCCGACACTCTTCCAGCCGTAGGAGCCGGCGTGGATGGCCTGGGGGCCAAAGTCGCTCTGCACCCGCTTGATCTCGCCGGCGACCAGTTCGATGGCCTTGTCCCAGCTCACCCGTACCCATTCGTCGGCGCCACGCAGCTCGGGTCTGGCACCCGGGCCATGCTCCAGCCAGCTCTTGCGCACCATGGGGTACTTGATGCGGTTCTTGGCATGGACCTGGAACGGCGCCATGTCGATGAGATCGTTCGGCGCCGGATCATCGGCCACCGGTTGCACCCGCACCATGCGGCCATCGGAGACGATGGCTTCGAAGGCACCCCAGTGGGCGCCGGTCAAAATGCCCTTCTGAGCGGGCACCAGGGTCGGGAACTGTTCCAGCGCGGTGCTGATGGCCTGAGCCAGGGCGTTCTTTGGGAAGATGCCGGCCAGCAGCGGCAGGGCGGCGCAGGCGCCCAATCCCTTGAGCAGGCTGCGGCGGGACAGATTGGTCTCTTGGTCATTGAAAAAAGTCATATCGAATTCCTCTGTTCCAGCCTTAGTGTGCCGCGCTCATGTCACTGGCGTTTTTCTGCACGTATTGGGTCAGCATGCGGGCCTGCTCCGGAGTGAGAGAGGTGCGTGATTCCATGCCCTTGATGACGCCAATCCACTGGTTGGCATTGAAGTGATCCAGCGCGGTCAGACCGTGGCAGCCGGTACAGTTGTTGGACATCAGGGTGGAGGCGTATTGCCACAGCTTGCCCTGATCACCGATGAGCTGGCTCTGATCCACCCAGGCGGTCAGCTGGACCTGATGCCAGGTGAGGTTGGTGGAACTGTCGGTCTCGCTCTTGCCGGTCACCAGCGCCTTTTTGGCGCTATCACCGACCAGTGCGCTCAGGATCCGTTTGCCGGGGGCGGCATAGAAGACTTCGCTGACCCCGTCCTGCTGCCAGCCTTCGATCCGTACCTGGGCACGGCCGTTGTCGTTGGCCAGGATCTCGACCCGAGTCGACGGCATCAGGGTACCCTCGTCCGTGGTGGCCTTGGCATCGAGGAACAGGGGGGTGGTGGCGATGGCGTAGCGGGTGGTGACATTGGCCGGGGTCTGGGCGGCGGCGGCAGCCAGTTCACTGGCGCCAGCGGCGGCCAGGCCACTCATGTCCGGCATGATGTGGGCGACCCCGCGGTGGCAGTCGATACAGGTCTGGCCCTCCTTGATGGCAACCGGGTGCTCGGCACGGGCGTTCGGGCGCTGGGCCAGGATGTCCATGGCGGCGTAGCTGTGGCAGCTGCGGCAGGTGGCGGAGTCATTGGCCTTGAGCTGATCCCAGACGGTCTGGGCCATGCGCAGCTTGTGCTCCTCGTACTTCTCAGGTGTGTCGAGGGTGCCGAGCGCCTCGTGGTAAATGTCCTTCACGGCGCGGATCTTGGTCCACAGATAGGAGGTGGGCTCGCTGGGGATGTGACAGTCGGCGCATTCGGCCCGGATCCCCTTGGGGTTCTGGAAGTGCACGCTGCCCTGATATTCGGCCAGCGGTGTCTGCATGGAGTGGCAGGAGACACAGAACTCGGTGGAGCTGGTCTTGTGCAGCACGGTGACGGTGACTCCCAGCGCCGCGACCCCCAGCAGGGCTCCCAGCAGCAGGAGCCAGAACCAGGTCTTTCTCAACATTTTTCCAAACATGGTGGCAGTTCCCCAAAAGCAAATATTACCAATATAGTAGTAGTTATGGCGAACGAGGGGTTGACCTCGATTATGGTTTTTATTCTTTAAATAAGATTATTTATGTTAAAAATTTCATTTAAGTCTTTAAATATGAATTTAAATCAAATTCGGAATTGTTAACTTTGTTAGTTTAGCCTTATTTGACACTCATTTGGTCATCAAATCCGCACGCTTCATGTTGAAAACGGCGTGGTCGTGACGTTTTGCTCGCCAGATCCGCCGACAGCCCTGAAAGGGCAGGGGTTGGGATTTGCAAAAGGCTCGATATATACTGTTCGCATATACAGTGATCAGGTTTGTCAGTCATGCGACTCTTTATTGCCGAGAAGCCCAGCCTGGGCCGCGCCATCGCCGATGCCCTGCCCAAGCCCCACAAGAAGGGGGATGGCTTCATCGAGACCGCCGAGGGGGATGTGGTGACCTGGTGCATCGGCCACCTGCTGGAGCAAGCGGAGCCCGATGCCTATGACGCCGCCTACAAACAGTGGCGCATGGAATCCTTGCCCATAGTGCCGAGCCAGTGGCAACTGGTGGCCAAGCCGAAGACCAAGTCCCAGCTCAGCGCCATCAAGCGGCTGATCAAGCAGGCCGATTGCGTAGTCAATGCCGGTGACCCTGACAGGGAAGGCCAGTTGCTGGTGGACGAGGTGATCGACTTTCTCGGCTATCCCAAGAGCAAACCTGTGCAACGCTGCCTCATCAGCGATCTCAACCCGCCCGCGGTGCGCCGCGCCCTCGACAAGCTGCGCGACAACAAGGAGTTCGTGCCGCTGGCGGTGTCGGCCCTGGCCCGCAGCCGCGCCGACTGGCTCTATGGCATCAACATGACCCGGGCCTACACCCTGCTGGGCCGCAAGGGCGGTTGCAGCGAGTTGCTGTCGGTCGGCCGGGTGCAGACCCCGCTGCTGGGGCTGGTGGTGCGGCGGGATCTGGAGATTGATGCCTTCGTGCCAAAACCCTTCTTCGAGGTGCTGGCCCAGGTGGTGACGCCGGGCAATGAGCGTTTCAGCGCCAAGTGGCTGCCGTCGGAGGCGTGCGCCCCCTGGCAAGACGAGGAAGGGCGGGTGCTGAACCGGGCGCTCGCCGCCAAGGTGGTGGAGCGCATCCAGGGTCAGGATGCCTTGGTGGAGGAGGTGGAGGAGCAGGCCCGCAAGCAGACGGCGCCGCTGCCCTACAACCTCTCCAGCCTGCAGATCGATGCCGCCAAGCGTTTCGGCATGGATGCCAAGCGGGTGTTGGATATCTGTCAGGGGCTCTACGAGCGCCACAAGCTCATCACCTATCCCAGATCCGACAGTCGCCACCTGCCAAGCGATCACTTCAACCGTGCGCCCCAGGTGCGTGACGCCATCGCCACCACCGCGCCTAATCTAGCCAAGGCCGTCAGCGAGGCCGATGGCAAGCTGCGCAGCAAGGCCTGGAACGACAGCAAGGTGGATGCTCACCACGCCATCATCCCCACCGAGAAGCGCGGCAACGAGGCCAGCCTGTCGGCTGAGGAGAGCAAGATCTATGGGCTGGTCGCCCGCCAATACCTGCTGCAGTTCTATCCGCCGTTCGAGTACAACGACAGCAAGGTGCTGCTGCGCATCGCCGGTGGCCTGTTCCAGGCCAAGGCCAGGCGCATCCTCAAGGCGGGTTGGAAGGCGCTGCTCGGGGTCGAGGAAGATGACGACGAGGAGAAGGCCGGTACCCTGCCGGCGCTGCGCCAAGGGGAGACACTGCTGTGTGAGCGGGGTGAGTTGCTGGAGAAGATGACCCAGGCCCCCAAGGCGTTCACCGATGCCACCCTGCTGGCTGCCATGACCGGCATCGCCCGCTACGTGCAGGATCCCGAGATCCGCAAGACCCTGCGCGATACCGATGGCCTTGGCACCGAGGCGACCCGGGCCGGCATCATCGATCTGCTGTTCAAGCGCCGCTTCCTGGTGCGCCAAGGCAAGAGCATCAAGGCCACCCCCACCGGGCGGGCGCTGATTTTGGCGCTCCCTGCCAGCGCCACCACACCGGACATGACGGCGCTCTGGGAGCAGCACCTCGGCCAGATCGCCGAGCGTCACGCCAGCTACCAGCAGTTTATGGGGCCGCTCACCGAGCAACTGCACACCCTGATCGAGGGAGCGCGGCAGGATTCTGGTGCCAGTTTCAGCTCCCTGCCCAAGGCCGCGCCGGGTGCCAGCAAGCAGCGTTTCACCCGCCGCAAGAGTGGTTCTGCATCAGCTAAAAAGAACAATAAAAAAACGTCATCTAACCCGGCTCAACTAATAGGGCGTGAGTTGGTATCAAGATGGGAGAAAATGGTGAAGTAATGGCTTGTGCGATTTTGATAAGTGAAAAGAGCGGCAATTGGCCGCTCTTTTCACTGCGTGTTATTAACCCGTATAAACCCCCTCTTCCGGGTAGCGAATGCGGGTCTCGCTCGGTCTGGCCAGCATCAACGCCAGGGTCAGCGGGCCCAGACGACCGCAGATCATCACCAGCACCAGGATGAGCTTGCCGGGCTCGCTCAAGCCGGGGGTGATGCCGGTGGTGAGGCCCACGGTGGCGAAGGCCGAGATGGTCTCGAACATGATCTTGTCCAGCGGCACCGACTCCGTCAGGGTCAGCAGGAACATGGCTAGCATCAGCACCATGACGCTGACGATGATGATGGCCAGCGACCGGGTCACTATCTGGGGTGACAGAGTACGACCGAAGGCGGTGACATGGGGTCGCTTGGTCAGGAAGGCCTTGGTGGCCAGTAGTACCACGGCGAAGGTGGTCACCTTGATACCACCCCCGGTGGAGGTCGCCCCGGCCCCGATGAACATCAGCATCATCATGAACAGCAGGGAGGCGGGCACCATCTGGCCGATGTCGACCGTGTTGAAACCTGCGGTGCGCGCGGTGGCGGACTGGAAGAAGGCCGCCAGCCACTGGCCGTCGATACCGGCGTTGCCCAGGGTGTGGGGGTTGTTGTGCTCAAGCAGCCAGAACATCAGGGTGCCCAGCAGCAGCAAGGCCGGCGTCATCAGTATCATCAACTTGCTGTGCAGTTTCAGCTTGCGCCAGCGACGGTTGCGTACCAAGTCGACGATGACGGTGAAGCCGATACCGCCGAGGATCAGCAGGGCCGGTATGGTCAGGCTGATGATGGGATCGTCTCTGTAGTCGATGAGGTTGTTGGCAAACAGCGAGAAGCCGGCGTTGTTGAAGGCCGAGACCGCGTGGAAGAAGCTGACGTAGAGGCCGTGGGACCAGCCCATCTCCGGCACCCAGCGAAAGGCCATGACGGCGGTGCCGATCAGCTGGGCGATGAGGGCAAACAGCACGATGCGCTTGACCAGCTGGATGATGTTGACCGAGCCCTCCTGACCCAGCGCCTCCTTGGCCAGCACCTGTTGGCGCAGACCGACCCGCTTGCTGAACATGGCAATCAGCAGCAGGGTCATGGTCATCTGGCCGAGGCCCCCTATCTCCATCAGCATCAGCAGGATGATCTGCCCCTGCAGGGTGAAGGCGGTACCGGTATCCACCACCCCGAGCCCGGTCACGCTGATGGCGGAGGTGGCGGTAAACAGAGCATTGACGAAGGTGACCTCACCGTTGTGGCTGGAGGGCTGCACCAGGAACAGGGTGCCGACCATCAGTATGATGAGGAAGCTGCCCAGGATCAGCTTGGCCTCGCTCCAGCGGGATTCGTGCCCCCGGTGCATGGCAAAGGCGTAGTTGCTGCGCCAGTGGATCATAGGGTATCAAGCCAGTGGTCGATGGCGTGCTTGTTACCGGCCAGGATCAGGATGTCGCCGAGTTGCAGCTCCATCTTGCCGGTCAGCACGTTGTGCAGTACCTCGCCGCGCTTGATGGCCAGCAGCTGGAAGTCGCTCTGCTGCAACAGGTGCAGATCGCCGAGGGTGCGGCTGTTTTGCTGCAGGCCGATGACGAACTCGGTCAGCACCATGTCATGGCCCAGCTCCAGGTAGTCGAACAGGCGGTTGTCCAGCATGCTCTGGGCGACCCGGCGGCCCATGTCCCACTCCGGGTTGATCACCTTGTCGGCGCCCACCTTCTGCAGGATCTTGGCGTGGAACTTGTCGCGGGCCTTGACCCACACCTTCTTCACTCCGGCTTCTTTCAACACGAGTGTGGTGAGTATGCTGGTCTCCAGGTTGTCACCGATGGCGACGAAGACGATGTCGAAATTGGCGAGACCCAGCTCGGCCACCGTGGCCTCATCGGTGGCATCGGCGAGGATGACGTGATTGCACAGGGTGGCTATCTGGCGGGTCTTGACCTCATCGATGTCGATGGCCAGCACCTCGGCATCCTGCCGTTGCAACTCTTCGCACAGGGCGCTGCCGAACAGGCCGAGGCCGATCACGGCAAATTGGTTGTTCATTCATGCTTCCTCAAGGGAGTGAAGGAGTTACTCTACTCCAGCGGATTGAGTCCGAGAAGTACCCGGGTTTTTCGTCCCGGGGATCTGGGGTAAACTGCCCCCTTGCTCTTGTCGGGACACGCAGATGAAACTCACCCCCCACGCCCCCTTGTCGGCCCTCAATACCCTGGCTCTCGATGCCCATTGCCTCTGGCTGGCCGAGGTGACGCAGATTGATGATCTTCGCTCGTTGATGACCAACCCCGAATTGGCCGAGTTGCCGCGTCTGGTGCTGGGCGGAGGGAGCAACATTCTGTTCTGCAACGATTTTGCCGGTCTGGTTGTGCACAACCGTCTGCAGGGTATTGAGCTGCAGGAGGAGAGCGACCACTGGCTGCTGCACGTGGCGGCGGGGGAAGAGTGGCATCAACTGGTGCGGCATGCTCTGCAGCAAGGCTGGCATGGGCTGGAGAATCTGGCGTTGATCCCGGGCACCGTCGGCGCCGCCCCGGTGCAGAACATCGGCGCCTACGGTGTCGAGCTGGCCCGTTTCTGTGCCTACGTCGAAGCCTTCAACTGGCAGAGCGGGGAGGTGGAGCGCATCGCGGCCGCCGACTGTCAGTTCGGTTATCGCGACAGCGTCTTCAAGCACGCCTATCAGGATTCCCATTTCATCACCGCCGTCGGTCTGCGCCTGCCCAAGGCCTGGCAGCCGGTAGCGGGTTATGGTCCGTTGGCGGCGCTCGGCGATAATCCCAGTGCCCAGGCTATCTTCGATGCCGTCTGTGACACCCGCCTGGCCAAACTGCCGGACCCTGCCGTGCTCGGCAACGCCGGCAGCTTCTTCAAGAACCCCGTGGTGCCCATGGCGCTGGCCGAGATACTCAAGGCGCGCCATCCGCAGATGCCCGTCTATCCGGTTGCAGGGAATCCGGCAGGAGAGGGCCAGGCCAAGCTGGCGGCGGGCTGGCTCATCGATCAGTGCGGCCTCAAGGGCTTCGCCATCGGCCGCGCCGCCGTCCATGAGCAGCAGGCGCTGGTGCTGGTCAACCTCGGCGGCGCGAGCGCCATGGAGCTCATCGCCCTGGCCGCCCATGTGCGTGACAGCGTGGAGCAGCGCTTCGGCGTGCAGCTGGAGCACGAGGTGCGCTTCATGGGGCTCACCGGTGAAACCTGGCTCGACGAGGTGCTGGCATGACCCTCACTCCTACCAGACAGACCCTGATCACCCTGCTCAGCGACGGCCAGTTCCACTCCGGTGAACAGCTCGGCGAGCAGCTTGGCATCAGCCGGGCTGCGGTGAGCAAACACATGGCGGCGCTCAAGGATCTCGGGCTGGATCTGTTCAGCCTGACCGGCAAGGGCTACCGACTGGCGGTGCCCATGGCGCTGTACGACGAGGCGCAACTGCAGGCGCTGGCGCCCATGGCGCCGGTGCACTGCTTCTCGGTGATCGATTCCACCAACCAGCACCTGCTGGAGCGGGTGAACCGGCTCCAGTCCGGTGAGAGCTGCCTGGCCGAGTGTCAGACCGCCGGTCGGGGCCGTCGTGGCAAACCCTGGGTCTCTCCCTTCGGCTGCCAGCTGCTGCTGAGCATGTACTGGCGGCTCGAGCAGGGCATGGCGGCCGCCATGGGGCTGAGCCTGGCGGTCGGCGTGGCCGTGGTGGAAGCGCTGGAATCCCTCGGGTATCCGGGGGTTGAGCTGAAGTGGCCGAACGATCTCTACTATCAGGGCCGCAAGCTGGCGGGCATCCTGGTGGAGATGAGCGGCAGCGCCGGTGCCAGCTGCCATCTGGTGATCGGGGTTGGCCTCAACCTGGCGATGCCACAGCGGCAGGGGGAGAAGATCGATCAGGCCTGGTCCGAACTGCGCCACATCCAGCCCGAACTGGTGGATCGCAACCAGCTGGCGGCCAGCGTGCTTCAGCATCTGCAACAAGCCATGCTCACCTTCGAGCAGAGCGGTCTGGCCAGCTTCGTCGACAGCTGGAACCGGCTCGATCATTTTGCCGGCCGACCGGTGCGGCTGCTGATGGGGGAGCAGGAGATCCGCGGCATTGCCAGTGGCATCGACGATAGAGGGGCGCTGCGGCTGGAGACGGAGGAGGGGACCAAATTCTACCTGGGTGGGGAGATCTCCCTGCGGCGAGGGGATTGATCCCGCTGTGATGTTGCGTCAATAACAAAGGGGGCCTGAGGGCCCCCTTTGTTTATCTACCGTGAGACTGCGGTCATTTGCGCAGTTTGATCTGCTCGATGGCGTGCTCATGACCCTTGGTCAGGATCAGGTTGGCTCGCTCCCGGGTTGGTAGAATGTTCTCTTTCAAATTCAGATAGTTGATATCTTGCCATATGTTGCTGGCAATCTCGGTGGCCTCACTCTCCGCCAACTTGGCATAGTGGTGGAAGTAGGAGTCGGGATCCGAGAAGGCGCCGCTGCGGAACTTGAGGAAGCGATCTATGTACCAGGTGCGCAGCAGCTCGGCATCGGCATCCACATAGATGGAGAAGTCGACAAAATCTGACACAAAGACGCGATGAGGCTCTTGCGGGTAATCCATGCCACTTTGCAGCACGTTGAGCCCCTCCAGGATCAGGATGTCCGGCTGCTCCACCACCTTCTTCTCATCGGGCAGGATGTCGTAGATGAGGTGGGAGTAAACGGGCGCCTCGACGCGCTCATGGCCGGCGCGGATGTTGGCGACAAACTCCACCAGATGGCGGATGTCGTAGGACTCCGGGAAGCCCTTGCGGCGCATCAGCCCGCGCTCTTCCAGCTCCTTGTTGGGATAGAGGAAGCCGTCGGTGGTGACCAGTTCGACCCTGGGGTGCTCGGGCCAGCGCTCCAGCAGCGCCTGCATGATGCGGGCCGTGGTGCTCTTGCCCCCCGCCACGCTGCCGGCGATGCTGATGATATAGGTGCCCTTGCCACGGGACTGGCCGAGAAACTGCTCCAGCACCCGGCTGCGGCGCTGCTTGGCTTTGACGTAGAGATTGAGCAGGCGGGAGAGTGGCAGGTAGATCTCCTCTACCTCGCGCAATGACACCTTCTCGTTGATCCCGCGCAGGGTATGCAGATCGGTTTCGGTCAGGGTCAGGGGGACTGCATCACGCAATAACGCCCATTGTTCGCGGGTGAATTGCAAATAGGGGTTATGCTCTGTCGTCATGATGTCATCACTGTTTCTTGGGCAGGGCGACCATACACCAAGGGATTGGGAGCGACAAGGGACGCGTCTGGTTCGGACGGGGAAGGAGCGCTTTTTTGCACAGATCCCGGCAATTATGCACATTTTGCAAGGCGCAATGGTTGCATCCCCAAAATCCTTACCATAAAATGCGCGACGCTTAGATGTCTGTCGTCTATTTGCCCAGCAAAAGCGATAAAAACAACGGGTGCAAGCAGAATTACCGTTGTGGCATTCAGGTAACGGAGGGGTTCCCGAGCGGCCAAAGGGATCAGACTGTAAATCTGACGGCTCTGCCTTCGAAGGTTCGAATCCTTCTCCCTCCACCATATTTCTCTGCGGTTTGAGTTCTTTGGGTTAGAGAAATGCGGGCATCGTATAATGGCTATTACCTCAGCCTTCCAAGCTGATGATGCGGGTTCGATTCCCGCTGCCCGCTCCAAGATGCTGATATGGCTCAGGTAATTCTGAGAGCCACACCCTAGGGTGTGTTCGGCAATCGAACCAGCCTGTCAGCACCAGCCTCTCTACTCCTCCAGATTCAAATCCATCATATAAACTGTTCTGTGGTTAGCTTGCCACCGCGTACTCAGCGTTAGTTTAGAGGGACGATCATGTCTAAAGAAAAATTTGAGCGTAATAAACCGCACGTTAACGTGGGTACCATCGGCCACGTTGACCA
>NZ_CDCA01000018.1 GCF_000820185.1 Aeromonas tecta | reverse complement strand
GCTGGGGTGTGGGCGAGGGGCACTGGGGTGGCATGGCCGAGCAGGCGCGGGTCAAGGCGGACTGGCTGGTGCCGCTGCCGGCCGGGGTGGATGAGCGTCAGGCCATGTGCATCGGCACCGCCGGCCTCACCGCCATGCTGTGCGTGCTGGCGCTGGAGGAAGCTGGCATCACTCCCGCGAGCGGTGAAGTGCTGGTGACCGGTGCCGCCGGTGGCGTGGGCTCGACCGCCGTCGCCCTGCTGGCGGCGTTGGGTTATCAAGTCGCGGCCCTGACCGGTCGTCCGGCAGAACAAGGCGAGATGCTGACCGCCTTGGGGGCGAGTCGCATAGTGCCGCGCAGCGAGCTGCTGGAACCGGCCAAGCCGCTGGAGAAACAGCTGTGGGCCGGTGCCATCGATACCGTCGGCAGCCAGGTGCTGGCCAAGCTGCTGGCCCAGATGAACTACGGCGGCGCCGTGGCGGCCTGCGGGCTGGCGGGTGGCTTCGATCTGCCGACCAGCGTCATGCCCTTCATCCTGCGCAACGTGCGCCTGCAGGGGGTGGATTCGGTGATGTGCCCGCTGGCCCGTCGCCAGCAGGCCTGGGCGCGACTGGCACGGGATCTGCCCGCCAGCTTCTTCGAACAGGCGGTGACCGAGATCGGACTCGAGCAGGTGGTGGCCGCTGCCGAGGCCATTACCCAGGGTCAGGTGGCTGGCCGCACCCTGGTCAAACTCTGAGCAATCCCAGTGGCGAGCCCCATTTTTCTGGATAGACTTTGAAGGCCGGTGCACTATCCAAGGAGAATGAGCATGGGTGAGCAGACGCCGGATTACGAGCTCGATGATGATTGGGAGCCGGAATCCTGGGAAGACGAGCTGGAGGAGCTGGATGACGAGAGCTGGCAAGACTTTGACTCTCTCGACGATCAGTAAACCACAGTGAAACGTACGGGCGGGCCTTGAGGCCCGCCCGCTTTTTTTTGCCTGTTCATCGACCACGGGCAGGGGCTTGGTAGGGGCGGCCTGGCTGGTTAGAATGAACTGCTCAAATGACGCTCAGGGATGATAAGGTGAGTCGTCATGGTGGTGGCCGGTCAGCTCCGGCCCACCTGCTCAGGATGTTCATGAACAGCTCAAGGATGAATATGCGATTACTCGTCATCACTGTGTGCGCCGCCCTGCTCGGTGGCTGTGTCTCCAACTCGGACGATCCCTGCGAGAAGGTATGGAGCGATGTGGGGGAGGCCGACGGCAAGCTGGGTTTCGCCGCCGATCGGGTTGAATTCCATCAGACCCAGTGCGGTACCAAGGTAGATGTCGCCATGTGGGAGCAGGGTCGCCAGAAGGGGTTGGCCTGGTATTGCCGTCCCGAACATCTCTATCTGGCTGGCCGTTCCGGAGAAGAATACCGCGGCGTCTGTCCCAACGATGTGCAGGCGAGGCGACTGGTTGAGCAGGGTAGGCACGGTTGGACCGATCAATAGGACGTTAGCCTGCCCTGTCTTCCGCTATCGCAGAGGCTGGCACGGTGAGAGTGCCAGAGGATCGATGAGGGGAGCTTACTCCCCTTTTTCCTTCAGACGCAGCGGCTGACACAGATACTGCTTGTCGTTGGCGCTGCGGGCACACTTGCCGCACACGAACTTGGGTTTGCGTACAATCTTGCGCAGCGCCTTGAGGTCAAATGGGATCTCGTGACGGCGCCATTCACACAGCGTCTTGTGGCCCATGACGGAACTTCCTCGACAACGAATGAGATGAGGGCTGAGCCGGATGGGTTGCCCGCATCCTGCTCATTCGCTCATTGATACAGATACTTGGTGAAGATGAGCTCGCGAACTGCCTTCTTGCCGGTCTCTTTCACCAGCAGCTCATTGACCCGGTTCTCGCACTCCTTGCGCAGCTCTTCCCGGCTCACCAGCGATTTGATCTGATCCCCGGTCTTGCTGCCAATCAGGCGGATGATGGCGTCGCGGATCAGCGGGTCGTGCTGCTCCAGCAGCTTGAGGTCGGCCGCATTCTCCGCCATCAGCTCCACCGTCACTCGCACATAGCCCAGGGTTTTGCCTTCCCCCAGATAGTTGGTGATGATGTCGGGGTCCAGCGCATGATAGGCAAAGCCCGGCTTGGCAGCAGCGGCCGGATCGGCAGCAGGCTCCTCGCTGGCGGAGGCTGATACATTCAACGCGGTACAGCCCAGTAATAACACCAGCAGAATTTTGAAGATCTTCATCTAGATGGCTCAGCAGCGACAGATGCCCCATTTTTGATGCTGCCATCGGGGCCGTCAAGCACGGATGTTCTTACAATTCTCGATTGATTTACGGATAATAAACCGGATTTTAACCTGACAACGGAAATCTCCGGATGGTGAAGCTGTGAAGTCCGAGTTGACTGTTCCCTTGATCCAGCTAGCCCCATGGCGGGCACCCGAGTCGTGCGATCTGCCCGAGACGCTGCGTCCCTGGCTGCTGGAAGCCGATTCCATGACCCAGCGACTGCGTCGCTACAATCGCCACCTCTCGGTGCAACTGCTGGGCAACCGCAGCGTGGGGCTCGGGGCCGATGAGCAGGCGCTGGTGGCCGCCGACTGCCCTCAGGGGCTGTGTCGTGAAGTGATCCTGCATGGCGATGGCGGGCCGGCCATTCTGGGCTGGACCCTGTTTGCCGAGGCGGCATTGCAGGGGGGAGGTTTACAAGATCTGGGTGAGCAGCCTTTGGGTGAACGTATATTCGGTACCGAGCCTGCCAGGCGAGATCATCTACTGCTGACCTGCTTCGAAATCGCGGCCAATCCCTGGTGTCCGGCCGCCATCGTCTGGGGACGTCGTTCCCGTCTGTATCTGGGGCAGTGGCCCTTGCTGGTCCACGAACTCTTCTTGCCCTCGCTATCGTCCAACCCGCTGCCATCGCATAAGGAGCCGGAGTGAAATTGTTAACCAAGGAGCGGGGACTGGCCTATGTGCAGTTGGCCCGCATCGACAAGCCCATCGGCACCCTGCTGCTGCTGTGGCCGACCCTGTGGGCGCTCTGGCTGGCGGCTGGTGGCCTGCCGGACCCCTGGATCCTGCTGGTGTTCGTGGTGGGAGTGTTTCTGATGCGCTCCGCCGGCTGCGTCATCAATGACTATGCGGATCGCAACTTCGATGGTCACGTGAAGCGTACCGCCGGGCGGCCGTTGCCCATGGGCAAGGTCGAGCCGCGCGAGGTACTGATGTTGTTCGCGGTGCTGGCGCTGATCTCGTTCGGACTGGTGTTGACCCTGAACCCGCTCACCATAGGCCTGTCGTTCGCCGGCCTGCTGCTGGCGGTCTGTTACCCCTTCATGAAGCGGTTCATTCCGATCCCGCAGCTGGTGCTGGGGATGGCCTTCTCCTGGTCCATTCCCATGGCCTATGCGGCCGAGGCCAACGCCCTGCCCGCCGTGGCCTGGCTGCTGTTTCTCGCCAACCTGCTGTGGACCATCGCCTACGACACCCAGTACGCCATGGTGGACAGGGATGATGACCTCAAGCTCGGTCTGAAATCGAGCGCCATCCTGTTTGGTCGCCATGACAAACGGATCATCGGTGTACTGCAGCTGGCGACCCTGCTGATCCTGTTGCTGGTGGGCCAGCTGATGGCGCTGGGGACAGGGTACTACTGGGGGCTGCTGGGGGCGGCGGCGCTGTTCGTCTATCAGCAGCGGCTCATTCGGGAGCGGCAGCGTGAAGCCTGTTTCAAGGCCTTCCTCAACAACAACTACGTGGGCGCCCTGGTGCTGCTCGGGGTGGTTGTCCACTACCTCTAGGGCATGAACCCATGAAAAAGGCCGCATCAGATGCGGCCTTTTTTATTTCCCGTGGTGTCGCTGTCTGCGGCCGGTCAGATCCGGTTGCCGGCTTCGATGGTGCGGCGGATTTCGTGAGGCTGAGCAGCAGCTCTCGTTGCTCTCGCGTTACGGCATTAAATCCGGTTGCCGGCCTCGATGGTGCGGCGGATCTTGGTGCTGAGCAGCGGCACTATGTTGTCGGCCAGCGCCTGGAAGCGGCCCAGATCCGGCTTGCAGCCGGTGTCCAGATAGCCTTCGCTGCGCAGGGTATGGATCAGGGTGCTAAACAGCTTCTGGTCGAAGAACTCGGGGGCGTTGATACCATGCAGGGTGCCGAGGCGCTCCGCCATCATCAGGCCGTCCGCTTCCAGTTGCTCCGCCTCGATATAGGGCTGGGCCAGCACCCGGGTCAGCACGATGGCGTAGCGTTGCAGCGTCTCTTGAATGCTCTCGGCCAGCAGCAGCAGCCGCATCTGATTGACCGGATTGACCCAGTAGCCGCCCTCGCGCTCCTCAATGAGCTGCTGGCGTTGCAGCTCGGCCAGCAGGGCATCGACCAGCTCCGGCAGCTCTTCTTCCTGATAACGCAGGAACAACTCGGTCTTGAGCAGCGGGTAGATGTCGATGCAGCGGGCGATGAGCTCGCTGCGGCTGATCCCCTCGCAGCGCTCGATCAGCGTCGCCACCAGGGACGGCAAGGCGAACAGGTGCAGTATGTTGTTGCGATAGTAGGTCAGCAGGATCGCCTGGTAGCGATCCAGGCTGACTATCTGGCCCAGCTTGTCCTCGCTCACCTCGAACTTGTTGAGCTCCATCGCCTGATCCAGCAGGGTCCTGGCATCCTCGGCCGGCAGGGTGCTCTCTGGGCTATAGGGCACCTGCTTGAGCAAGTCCAGATAGGTGTTGAGCTGCGCCTGCAACTCATCACGGGTCAGGGCGTGGCGATCGGCAGCCAGCAGCGCCAGGGCGCTCAGGGTCAGGCCATTGACGGCGGCGGCATCGTTGATGCGGGTCATCAAGAGCTCGGCCAGCTGGTTGACGGTGGGCGCCATCCACTCGGGGCGCTCTTCTTTGCCGATGCTCTCCTTCCAGTTCGGCACGTGCTCGCCGAGGTAGGTATTGAGTGTGAGCGGCTCACCGAAGTTGACGAAGCCGCGGCCGTAGTTGCGCAGCTTGCGCAGGATGCCAAGCACCTGCAGGAAGCTCTCTTTCTCCTTGCGGCTGCCCTTGAGTTCGTTGTGGTAGGTGTTGACCTCCATCACGTGCTCGTAGCCGAGATAGACGGGGACCAGGGTCACCGGTCTGTCCAGCCCGCGCATCATGGCCTGCAGGGTCATGGCCAGCATGCCGGTCTTGGGGGGCAGCAGGCGACCGGTACGTGAACGGCCGCCCTCGGTGAAGAACTCCACCGAGTAGCCCTTGGCGAACAGCAGGTTCAGATATTCACGAAATACCGTGCTGTAGAGCGGGTTGCCCTTGAAGGTGCGGCGGATGAAGAAGGCGCCGCCGTGGCGGAAGATGGGACCCGCCGGCCAGAAGTTGAGGTTGATGCCAGCCGCGATGTGGGGCGGCACCATGCCCTGGTGGTAGATGACGTAGGAGAGCAGCAGGTAGTCCATGTGGCTGCGATGGCAGGGCACGTAGACGATTTCGTGGCCCTCTTGCGCCAGCTGGCGCACCCGCTCGGCGCCGTTGACCGACAGGCCGCGGTAGAGCTTGTTCCACAGCCAGCCGAGAAACGTCTCGCCGAGCCGGATCAGGCGGAAGGAGAAGTTGGAGGCGATCTCGTCCATGTAGCCGTGGGCGCGTTTCTGCGCCTTCTCCAGGCTGATGCCTTCGCGCTCTGCCTCTTCCTCGATGGCCTGCTGGATCACGCTGGAATCGAGCAGCTGCTTGAACAGCAGGTTGCGGTTCGGCAGCTTGGGGCCGGTGGCGGCGAGCTGTTGGCGGCTGAAGTGGGTACGCGCCACCCGCGCCAACTTGTGGGCGATGGCCTCGTCGGTGCCGTGCTTGTCCGCCATGTAACGCAGGGAGAGCGGCGGCGAGAAGCGCACCAGATTTTCACGCCCCTTGAGGATCACGATCAGCGCCTTCTTGAGCCGGTTTGGCGCCAGGCTGCTGATGATGTTCCAGCCGGAGGCCTCTTCGCCCTCGCGGCCCGGGGCGCGGCCCCAGAACAGGGTGACGGGCACGACCTGGATATCCAGCGCCGGATCCTGCTTGTGCAGATCCAGCAGCTGGTGAAATTCTTGCAAGAAAGGGAGCGGCTTGGTGCGTTTGCCAAACAGGGGAGGCGGACGATCCAGGCAGACGTAGCGCGGCAGCAACTGGCCGTTCAGCTCAAGGGGCGTGAAAGGACCGGGCAAGCCGAGATCCTCACAGCACTGCTGCAGCGTCATCAGATCGGTGATCGAACTGGTTTTCAGGGCATAGACGATGGGTCTGGCCGGGTCCAGCTCCAGTTCCGTGATGGGGTTTTCCGGCAGGCTCTTGTGATTGACCAAGCCGCTGACCGGCCATTGCAGGATGGCTCTGGAAATGTTCTGTCCGATGGACATGTGTGTCTGCTCTCCAAAAAAATGCGGCGTGAGCATAACAAATCACCGTTGGCTTGTCGCCGAGAGGTACGATGAGTGGCTGTGCAGGATCAAGAATGGTCCATTTATGGCAATAAGTGCGACAAGGATGGGACAAATGTCAGCCGCACCTTGCCTTGGCCCCAGCACTGTATATACTGCCAGTGTGCTGTATAAAAAGACAGGTGCTAATCCAATGAAACCCCTTACCCCCCGCCAGGCCGAAGTGCTGGAGCTGATCAAGGTCAACATGAGCGAGACCGGCATGCCGCCGACTCGTGCCGAGATCGCCCAGAAGCTTGGTTTTAAATCGGCCAATGCGGCCGAGGAACATCTGAAGGCCCTGGCCAAGAAAGGGGTCATCGAGATCATGCCCGGTACCTCCCGCGGTATTCGCCTGCTGATCGAGGAAGAAGCCGCGCCGGAAGAGAGCGGCTTGCCGCTGATCGGCAAGGTCGCTGCCGGGGAGCCCATCCTGGCCCAGGAGCACATCGAGAGCCACTACCAGGTGGATCCCGCGCTGTTCCATCCGCGGGCAGATTTCCTGCTGCGGGTGCAGGGCATGAGCATGAAGAACATCGGCATCATGGATGGAGACCTGCTGGCGGTACACAAGACCCAGGACGTGCGCAACGGCCAGGTGGTGGTCGCCCGTCTCGATGAAGATGTCACCGTCAAGCGCTTCCAGCGCAAGGGCAGCCAGGTGTGGTTGCTGCCGGAGAACGAAGATCTCGAGCCTATCTCGGTGGATCTCGCCAGTCAGCACCTCACCATCGAAGGCCTGGCAGTGGGCGTTATTCGCAACGCCGACTGGATGTAAGCCTCTGATGTCACGACACGGCCTCCTGCGGGAGGCCGTGTCGTTTTTGCCGCATTACCCTGCAATCCCCTTTATCCCCAGACAGCCACGACTTTTATTGCCAGTACCTCATCGCACCACCACATGGCCGGCATTTCGGATATATCCTTTGAACAGGCCCGCCACGCTGCTGCCGGGTCGCCGGTGTCAGCCATGAGCCGGAGTCTCTATCCGGCCCGGCAAGGCCGCAGGGATGCATAACGGGCACCTTACCTAGGTGGCTCGGAGTCGAAGGAAGGTCGCTCGGGGCGCGGCAGGCAGATTAGCCAGACCCGAGGCGGCTCGTACAGTCAGCATGCGACAGTGTTCAGCTTGCCTCTGGTGGGCAGGAACACGGGTCGTGGCCTGCTGAGCAAGGAGGACAGATATGGCTTCAAGCTCGCCATGGGATCCGGGTCTGGCCGTTGCCCCCGCATCTTCCATTACCCGATTCATCAAGGGCGGCCGGATGACGTGGTTTTACGCGCTCTGGGTGTACCACAAGGGCGATGGCTGGACCATCTGGCTGGGATGCCCCAAGGACAAGATAGTCCGGCTGGTGCGGTTGTTTCGGCGCCACCATGACATCGGCTTGCCGGATGCACCCTGGACGGCGCCGGTGGTGCCCTTGCACACCGTTGCCAGGCGTACGCATCTGCAGCACCGGCGGCGACCCTGATCATCTTCTGCCGTGCATTGAGCCCCACCCATGGTGGGGCTTTTGCTTTCTATTGTTTTATATGGGTTTTTATATGGGTTTTTAGATGGATTCAGGGCTGCAATGACCCTCTAATGCGCCGTCCATCGACGCTTTCCTACCCGGGATCCGGAGCCGGGGATAGCCAGAGACGGGAGAGGCCGGGTTACAATATGGCTCCACGGGGCCTGTTCCTGTGCCTGTTCAGACCAACAAGGCATTATTTTATATGGTAAAACCAAAGTATCCCCTGCTGTTTATGCTACTGGTTGGCGGCCTGATGGCGGCTTACTACTGGAGTCAGCCGGCCTTGCCAGAGCAGGCCGATTACTATCCGACGGGCCGGGACATCAACCCCTTCAGCCTCACCGATGCAGAAGGGCAACCGTTCACGGCCGCCAACCTGCAAAGGCATTGGACCTTCCTGTTCATCGGTTATACCTACTGTCCTGACATCTGCCCGACCACGCTGGCGGATCTGCGCTCCGTCTATCCAAAGCTGAAAGAAATCGCTCCGAGCAGCCAGGTGGTGTTCGTCTCGGCGGATCCCAAGCGCGATGACAGCGCTCGCCTCAAGAGCTACACCGCCTTCTTCCAGCCGGAGTTCAAGGCAGCAACGGCGCCTCACCGACAACTGTTCCCCTTCGTGCGCAATCTCGGCCTTGTCTATTCCATCGTCGAGCACGACAGCAAGGATTACCTGATAGACCACTCCGCCTCCATCGTGCTGATCAACCCGGCGGGCAAGCTGGTGGCGGTGTTCCGTCCCGAGGTCGGCCCCGGACTGGTACCCCATATGGAGATGGATATGCTGGTCTCCGATTTCGCCAAGATAGCGCGGCTGGCGGATCAATGATGCCTCAACAGACCTGCTACTCATGCTGATCCCGCTCTGGTTGCGCGATCCCCAGCGCCACAGGGCCGTGTTTGTGCTCGCCCTGCCCATGGTGTTCTCCAACGTCACCACCCCGCTGCTTGGCCTGGTGGATACCTGGGTGATCGGTCATCTCGGCCAGGCCTGGTTCCTCGGCGGTGTCTCGGTCGGGGCGACCCTCATCAATCTCATCTTCTGGCTGCTGGGTTTCCTGCGCATGTCCACCACCGGACTGACCGCCCAGGCCTATGGCGCCGCCAGTGCCGAGGGGCAACTGGACACCCTGATGCGGGCGCTGGGCTTGGCGGTCGGCCTCGGGGTCACGCTCCTGCTGCTGTTGCTGCCCTTCCTGCCGGCGCTCATTGCGCTGAGCGGTGGCTCGTCCGAGGTGCAGTTCTACGCCGGCGAATATGTGTCTATCCGCATCTGGAGCGCCCCGGCCGCCCTGTGTAACCTGGTCATCATGGGCTGGCTGCTGGGCATGCAGGATGCCCGCAGCCCCATGCTGCTGCTGATCCTGAGCAACCTCGTCAACATGGTGCTGGATGCCTGGTTCGTGCTGGGGCTGGGCTGGCAGGTCAAGGGCGTCGCCACCGCCTCGCTGCTGGCAGATTACTGCGCGCTGGGGGTTGGGCTCTGGCTGGTGAGTCGCCGCCTGCGTCATCTGTCGGCCGAGGTATGGCACGGCGCCTGGCAACGCTGGCGACAGTGGCCCGCGCTGCGGCGGCTGCTCGGCCTGAATCGGGACATCTTCATTCGCTCCCTCTGTTTGCAGCTCTGTTTTGCCTTCATGACCCTGCAAGGGGCGCGACTGGGGGACGTGGCGGTGGCCGCCAACGCGGTGCTGCTCAATTTCCTGATGCTCATCTCCTACGGGCTGGATGGCTTTGCCTATGCGGTGGAGGCCATGGTGGGCCGCGCCATCGGGCGACGGGATCGGCAGGGGCTGCGGGAGGCCATCGCCCTCAACCTGGGCTGGGCTCTGTTGATTGCGCTGGGCTTCTCGCTGGCATTCCTGCTGGGTGGGCCCTCGCTCATCACCCGGATCACCGACATCCCGGCGGTGATCGCCGAGGCGAACCGTCAGCTGCCCTGGCTGGTGGTCATGCCGCTGCTGGCGGTCTGGTGCTTCCTGCTGGACGGCGTCTTCATCGGCGCGACCCGGGCCCGCGAGATGCGCAACAGCATGCTGGTGGCGGTGTTTGCGGGCTTCTTCCCGGTCTGGTGGCTGTGTCAGGACTGGGGGGTGGCTGCCCTGTGGGCTGCCATGGCGGCACTGATGACGGGGCGGGGGCTGACCCTGGGCTGGCTCTGCTGGCGGCTGGAGCAAGATGGCCGCCTGCTCGGTGTGCAGACGGCCGCATCTGCCGATCGCGCCTGAGCGGGCGCGCCGTCTCGGGTCGTGTTGATACCTTGAGGAAAGAGAACAGATCCAGCGCCGGGATCAATGGCCTCAACCCGGCGATGGCCAAGGCTTAGAGGGAGCCCTCATAGCCAAACTGGCGCCAGCTCTCGTAGACGAACACCGAGACCGCATTGGCCAGGTTCATGCTGCGGCTCTGGGGCAGCATGGGGATGCGCAGCCGTTGTTCGAACGGCAGGCTCTCGATGATCTCCGCCGGCAGGCCGCGGCTCTCGGGCCCGAACAACAAGGCATCTCCCAGTGCGAATGCGGCCGCCGAGTGGGCGGTGCGCCCCTTGGTGGTGCAGGCGAACACCCGTGTCGGCGCCACTGCAGCCAGGAACGCCTCATAGCTCGGCCAGCGCTTCACCTCGGCAAACTCGTGATAGTCGAGCCCGGCCCGTTTCACCCGTTTGTCATCCCACTCGAATCCCAGCGGCTCAATCAGGTGCAACCGGTAGCCGGTGTTGGCACAGAGACGGATGATGTTGCCGGTGTTGGGCGGGATTTCCGGTTGGTAGAGCACGATGTCGAGCATGGGGGATCCTGAGAAGGGCAATAAGGGCGCCAGCATACCCAGCGCCCGCCGCGATGAAAAGGGTCTTCACGCCATGGGCAGGCGGATGGTGATGACGAGCCCGTTTGGCTGGTTGCTGCTGGCCCGGATGGTGCCGCCATGACGGGCGATCGCCTCGGCGGCGATGGCGAGGCCAAGGCCGGTGCCACCGGTCTTGGCGTTGCGGGCATCATCGACCCGGAAGAACGGCAAAAACAGCTGCGCCTGCTGCTCCGTCGGCACGCCGGGGCCGTCATCCCGGATGGTCATCACCCACTCCCGTCCTTCCCGATACCAATCCACCTTGATGAACTCGCGGGCGTACTTGAGTGCGTTGCGCAGTGGATTTTCCAGCGCCCTTGCCAGCAGATCTGGCCACATCTTGACTGACTCGGTCGGCAGAGGCGGCAGTCTGAGCTGCTTGCCATTCTGGTGTGCCTCGAACATGGCGTCGTCCAGCATGGGTTCCAGCAGATCGGCCAGCGGCAGCAGCACGGGGGCCTCCACGTGTTGCTGCACCCGCGACAGGTCCAGCAAATCGCCGATCAGCTTGTCGAGTCGCCCGATCTCGGTTTCGATCCGCGCCAGCTCGCTGCTGTCCCCCTGCTTGCGGCGGATCAAGGCCTGTGCCAGCTGGATGCGGGTGAGGGGGCTGCGCAGCTCGTGGGAGATGTCGGAGAGCAGCTGTTTCTGCTTCTGGATCATGCTCCTGAGGGTATCGACCATGGCGCTGACGTGATCCGCCAGCTGACCTATCTCGTCTCGCCGCCCCAGGTTGGGGACTTTTGTCTCCAGCTTGCCCTGGGCCAGCTGCGAGACGGATTGCTGCAACTGCAGTATGGGGCGGGTCAGCCGCCAGGCCAGCAGCAGGCAGAGCGGGGTGCTGACCAGCATGGCGATGCCCAGGATCTGGATGGGATGATCCAGGATCTGGATAAACAGGAACAGGTAGGAGTTTTCGACGTTGAGGCCGAAGTAGACATGATAAGGCTGGCCGTGATGCTGCATCAGGAAGGGGCCGGCGATGGCCCGCTGGTGCTCGCTGCCCAGCATGGGTTTGGCCGGGTTGTCCGAATCCAGCATGAAGCGGATGACAAACTTGCTCAGGCGGGTGGTGGACTGCATCTGCCCCTTGGCATCGCGCAGGTAGACGTTGTCCACCGGCAGCAGGCCGGCCGCGCCTATGGCCTGCATCAGATCGAAGTCCTGGCTCGGATCCGCCCCCGCCTGCAGCGCCCGCAGGTTGTTGTTCATCCGGGTCACCTCGTGCTCGGGCAGGGGGATGATGTTGCGGGGATCCAGGGTAGGCAATATGACTACGGCAGCCAATAACACCAGCAGCATGAACCAGAACCAGAGAAATATCTGGGTAGAGAGTCCACCAAAGGAGCGGCTGATAGTCATGCCTGCTCCAGCCAGAGATAGCCGCGGCCACGCACCGTCTTGAAGCGGGGCTGGCCGTCCTGGCGCTCCGGCAGCTTCTTGCGCAGGTTGCTAAGGTGCATGTCGATGGCCCGATCGAAGGGCTCGAGCTTCTTGCCAAGCACTTGTTCGGACAACAGATTCTTGCTGACGATCTGGCCAGGGCTGCGCAGCAGGCACTCCAGCAGGCCAAACTCGGTGGCGGTGAGCTCCAGCAGTTGATCGTCACAGCGGGCCTGTTGCAGGCCGGGTTGCAGCACCAGATCCATGAAACGCAGCTCGTCCGCCGCGCCGCGCTGGGGTGGCGGGCTCTGGGTGCGGCGCAAGATGGCCCGCACCCGTGCCAGCAGCTCTCGGTCGTCGAACGGCTTGGCCAGATAGTCATCGGCGCCCGCCTCCAGTCCGTTGACCCTGTCCTGGCTGTCACCGCGCGCGGTCAGCATCAGCACCGGCGTCTCATGGCGCTTGCGCAACTGGGTCAGCATGGCGAAACCGTTGAGCTTGGGCATCATCACATCAAGTAGCACCAGATCGAACCTCTGCTCGCCCAGCCGCAGCAATCCCTCCTCGCCATCTTCGGCGACCGTGACCTCAAAGCCTTCCAGCGTCAGGATCTCGGTCAGCAACTGGGTCAGCTCGAGATCGTCATCGACCAGGAGTATTCTGTTCATCTGGATTCACTCCGTTGATTTCACACGCCAAACTGACGCTAGGGTCAGGGTATAATAGATTTTTACGCGCCAGAGGAAAGCCGGTTTTGAGCCATCAACAATATTCTCGCTGGGTCACCCTGGCCAGCATGGCGGCGGTCACCGTCGCGACCCTGCTCATCGTGGGCAAACTGATCGCCTGGCTGATGACGGACTCCTCCAGCCTGCTGGCGTCGCTCACCGACTCCTTCATGGATGTCAGTGCCTCCCTCATCAACCTGTTTGCCATCCGCTACGCCCTGGTGCCGGCGGATGACGAGCACCGATTCGGCCACGGCAAGGCGGAGTCCCTGGCGGGCCTCATCCAGTCGGCCTTCATCTCGGGCTCGGCCCTGCTGCTGGTGATGCACGGCATCTCCTCCCTGCTCAATCAGGCGCCGGTACAGCGACTGGAGGCGGGGCTCTGGGTCAGTGGCGGCTCCATTTTGCTGACTCTGCTGCTGGTCAGCTTCCAGCGCTGGGTGGTGGCGCGCACCGACAGCGTGGCCATCAAGGCCGACATGCTGCACTATCGATCCGATCTGCTGCTCAACGCCGGTGTCTTGCTGGCGCTGGTGCTGGCGGGGCAGGGCTGGTACTGGGCCGACGGTCTGTTTGCCATCCTGATCGGGTTGTTCCTGGTGTGGGGCGCCATACAGATCGGCTACGAGTCGGTCCAGGCGCTGCTCGATCGTCAGTTGCCAGCGGAAGAACAAGCGAGAATAATGGCGCTCTGCTGTGCCGTAGAGGGGGTGCATGGCGTGCATGATCTGCGTACCCGCCAATCCGGGCCGACCCGTTTCGCGCAACTGCATCTGGAGCTCGACGATCAGCTGCCGCTGGTCAAGGCCCATCAGATAGCCGATGAGGCTGAGCTGGCGGTGCATCAGGCCTTTGAGCGGATGGATGTGATCATTCACATGGACCCCATTTCGGTACTGAAAAAAGAACAAAAAAGCCCTCACCCTGAACAACAGTAGGCTGCAACATGGACGATCTGGTTGCCCAAACGTGGCAAAAAATTCAGCTGGAAGCACAGAGCATGGCGGCCCAGGAGCCCATGCTGGCCAGCTTCTTCCACTCCACCATTCTCAATCATCAGGATCTGCGCTCGGCGCTTAGCTTTCAGCTGGCCAACAAGCTCGACAGCACCACCATGCCGGCCATCGCCCTGCGGGAGGTGATCGAACTGGCCCTGCGCAGCGAGCCCGAGTTGCTGGCCATGGTTGCCGCCGACATCTGTGCGGTGCAAGACAGAGACCCGGCCGTAGACCTCTTCTCCACGCCGCTGCTCTACCTCAAGGGTTTCCATGCCCTGCAGGGCTATCGGGTGTCCAACTGGCTGTGGCGCCAGGGGCGCCGCTCGCTGGCACTCTATCTGCAAAACCAGATCTCGGTGGTGTTCGGGGTCGACGTGCATCCGGCCGCGCGGATCGGCAAGGGCATCATGTTTGACCATGCCACCGGCATCGTAGTTGGCGAGACCGCGGTGATCGAAGACGACGTCTCCATCCTGCAGAGCGTGACCCTGGGCGGTACCGGCAAGGAGAGTGGCGATCGTCACCCCAAGATCCGGGAAGGGGTCATGATAGGGGCGGGGGCCAAGGTACTCGGCAACATCGAGGTGGGCGTGGGCGCCAAAATAGGTGCCGGTAGCGTGGTGATTAACCCTGTTCCTCCCCATACCACGGTGGCCGGCGTGCCAGCCAAGATCGTGGGTCGACCCGAGTGTGACAAACCCTCGCTGGACATGGATCAGTGTCTCTGACCCCCTGACCGAGGCGGTACCATGGTCAAGCGCTGGTCAGGTTATCTGATCCTGGGGATGTGGCTGCTCAATCTGCTGCATCTCTATCTGGGATTCTCCCCCTGGCCGGCGGCCATTGCCGCCTGGGCCGCCTCTCTGCTCACCTGGCCCTGGCTGGTGGGCGCGGCGACAGGCGCTGGCGCTGTATGGTGCGGCGCTCTTGCTGCTGATCTTCTCTTGGTGGCGCGGGGCCAGCCTGAGCCCAGGTGCCTGGCTGCTGCCCAACATCAACATGCTCACCATGTTTGCCGCCGTCAGTACCCTCAACCTCGCCACCTCGGGTCTGCTGTCCGGCACTACCTCCTGGTCGGGTCGCAAGGGACTGTGGAGCACCATGGCCAGCCTCAATCTGCTCGGCGCCGTCATCAACCTCTCGGTGCTGTTCATCATCGGCGATCGGTTGGAGAAAAACGGCACCCTCGAGCGGCGCCAGGTGATGGTGCTGAGCCGGATCTTCTGTGTGGCCGCCTTCTGGTCTCCCTTCTTCGTCGCCATGGCGGTGGCACTGACCTATGCCCCCGGTTTGCAGCTCGCCAGCATCTTGCCGTTTGGCCTCATTGGCGCCCTGCTGGCCATGGGGCTGACCGCCTGGCAGGTGGAGCGGCTCGGGGTGGCAGATTTCGAAGGCTACCCGCTGCGACTGCAGACGCTGGGGCTGCCGGTGACCCTGGCGCTGCTGGTGCTGCTGGTCAACCGGCTCTGGCCAACGCTCAGCATCATGGCGGTGATCGCGCTGGTGGCGCCGTTGCTGGCGCTGCTGTTCATGCCACACGCCGGGCGAGGCGCGGCCCTCAAACGGCAGGTGGTGGAGCGCTTCCCCGCCATCGGTGGCCAGCTGGTGCTGTTTCTGGGGGCGGGTCTGCTGGCAGCGGGCATCAACAGTACGCTGTCGGTGTTGGAGCTGACGAGCGGTCACGGCCTGCCGCTGTTCAATCACTTCGGCTGGCTGGAGGCTAGCCTGACCCTGCTGCTGATCTTCCTGGTGGCGATCATCGGGGTGCACCCGCTCATCAGTATCTCCAGCCTGGCGCCCTTGCTGTGGCCGCTGGCGCCAGATCCCAGCCTGCTCGGCATGTGTTTCCTGCTGGGATGGGGACTCGCCACCGGCACCAGTCCGCTGTCCGGCTCCAATCTGGCGCTGGCATCTCGCTACAACCTGAGTGCCGGTTTGCTGCTGCGCTGGAACCTGCGCTACGGCTTGCTGATGTACGGGGTAGCCTGCCTGCTGATGGGGGCTTTTATCGCCCTGCGCGGCTGATGCGACGGCGAGGAAAGCCGCCGCGTGACAGGGGGCTTCATCTCGCATTTGTGCTGTTCTGGTGGCCCCGAGTTGGTGTTCCTGCTGCCTGCGAGAAAAATAGACGCATATTTGGACAATAGCCTCAGGGAAGGTGCATTTTACGGCGCCCCTGACTTGTTTGTCCCGATGCCCTCAGGGTATGCTGGCTCCACGCGCTTGATCGCCCGCGTCGGGGCATCGCAATTGAACAAAAGTAGGTACCGCATATGTCACTAGAAGTCCTTGAGCAACTCGAATCCAAAGTACAATCCGCCGTCGACAACATCTCCCTGCTGAAGATGGAGCTGGACGAGCTGAAAGAGCAGAACAACAAGCTGCAAGATGAGAACCATCAACTGCGCAACGAGCACGTAGCCTGGCAAGAGCGCCTGCGCGCCCTGCTCGGCAAAATGGAGCAGATGGGCGAAGCCATCTAATCCAGCGCTGACAGACCAGATTGAAAACGGGCCGCTCCATGAGCGGCCCGTTTGTTTATGGCCATGTGATGCATGACCAGTGGGGAGTTAGAGCGCCAGCAACTGCTTGACGGTTTTTTCTATGCCATCGGCTGCCTCGACGATGTTCTGCGCCAGCATATACGCGGGCGTCGAGATGACTTTACGTTCCTGATCCACTACGAACTCGCTGACCGGGCAGTTGAGATGACTGCCGCCCATGGCTTCGATGGCATTGGCCGTGCCCTCGTCGTGACCTATAGTGGCCAGGGTGCCGGCGCCGTAGATGAGCGGGATCATGGCCGGTGCGATGCAGATATAGGCCGCCGGCTTGCGCGCCTTGGCAAAGCTCTGGCACGCCTTGAGCACATCCGGCTGGATCTGGCAGCTGGCACCCTGCACGGCGAAATCGCACAGGTTCTTGGCGGCGCCAAAACCGCCGGGCAGCAGCAGGGCGTCATAGTCGGCCGCATCCAGCTCGGCCACGTCCCGGATCTGGCCGCGGCAGATCCGGGCCGCCTCGACCAGCACGTTGCGGTTCTCCCCCGCGCTGACCTCGCCGGTCAGGTGGTTGATGACGTGCAACTGCGGCACGTTCGGGGCGAAGCACTGGACCTGAGCGCCCTGACGGGCCAATGCCAACAGGCTGATAACGGCCTCATGGATCTCGCTCCCGTCAAAGACACCACAGCCACTCAAAATCACGGCCACTTTTTTCATGGCAAACTCCTCGTTGTTGAAAATGTGAGCCAGGGTAGATTGTTGTATTTTTGTATGGTTATCGCTCGCCCTCTGCTGGTCAAGTCATCTTGCTGTGCTAGGATTGTTTCGTTTCGGATCCTGCCGTATTGACTCCCTTAAATTTTTTTCCACATTGATCGAGATCATTTTCATGAAATGACGCGCTCATTTTGCGAGCATATCTATTTGTTTTAATTGGAATTTAATTGCATTGCACACAGCTTGGTCACTGTGTCGTCAGCGGGCGTTCAATTTTGAACACAGAGTTATCCACAGAAAAAGTGCTCGCGCAGGGGGCAAAAGCGTGCATGTTCGCCCCTTGGTGTGCTGAGGGCCCTGTGGCATCCTAACGGCTGTTTATTCTTGGCAGGACAATTTCATGGCCTCTAGCAATCCCCTCATTCTGGTCGACGGCTCTTCCTATCTTTACCGCGCCTTCTTCGCCTCCCAGCAGGCTGATCTGCGCACATCGACCGGGCTGCCGAGCGGCGCCGTCCGCGTGATGGCCAACATGATGCGCAGCCTGCGCAAGCAATACCCTGACAGCCACGTGGCCGTGGTGTTCGATGCCAAGGGCAAGACCTTCCGCGACGACATCTATCCCGAGTACAAGGCAACCCGTGCCAGCATGCCGGACGATCTGCGCAGCCAGGTTGCTCCGATCCACCAGATGATCAAGGCGATGGGTTTCCCGTTTTTGATGGTGGAAGGGGTCGAGGCGGACGATGTGATTGGTACCCTGGCCCGCCAGGCCACCGAGAAGCAACTGCCGGTACTCATCAGCACGGGCGACAAGGACATGGCGCAGCTGGTTTCCGACCATGTCACCCTGATCGATACCATGAAGGACGTGGTCACTGATCGGGAAGGAGTGATCGAGAAGTTTGGCGTGCCGCCCGAGCTCATCATCGACTACCTGGCCCTGATGGGGGACAAGGTGGATAACATCCCCGGCATGACCGGGGTGGGCGAGAAGACGGCGCTGGCACTGTTGCAGGGGATCGGCAGTATCGATGAGATCGCCGCCAACCTGGATAAGGTGGCTGCGCTCGGTTTTCGTGGCTCCAAGGCGTTTGCCGACAAGTTCCGTGAACAGGAAGAGCAGGTACGCCTCTCTTATCTGCTGGCGACCATCAAGACCGATGTCGAACTGGAGCAGGAGCTGGAGCAGTTGCAGCTGGGCCCGGTGGACAAGGAGTCCCTGCTGGAAGTCTACCGCGAGTACGAGCTGCGCAATCTGATCAAGGAGCTGGAGTCCGGTGAGGGCGCCAGCGCCGAAGGCAATGCAAGCCAGGATGGCTCGGATGACGAGGTGACTCCTGCCGTCGCCATCGAGACCGATTATCGCTGCATCCTGGATGAGGCCGAGTTTGACGACTGGCTGGCGCAGTTGAAAGCCGCCCCGCTGTTTGCCTTCGATACCGAGACCACCAGTCTCGACTACATGGAGGCGCGGGTGGTGGGTGTCTCCTTCGCCGTCGAACCGGGCAAGGCGGCCTATGTGCCGTTCGGCCACGACTATCTGGGTGCGCCGGTGCAGCTGAGCGAGGCGTTGGTGCTGGGCAAACTCAAGCCGCTGCTGGAAGATGCCGCTCACCTCAAAGTTGGCCAGAACCTCAAATACGATCGCAATGTGCTGCTCAACCACGGTATCGATCTGCAGGGCATCGCCTTCGACACCATGCTCGAATCCTATGTGCTCAACTCCACCGCCAGCCGTCACGACATGGACTCCCTTGCCAGGAAGTATCTGGGGGTCGAGACCACCTCCTTCGAAGAGATTGCCGGCAAGGGCGTCAAGCAGCTCACCTTCAACCAGATTGAACTGGAGCAAGCCGCACCTTATGCGGCCGAAGATGCCGACATTACCCTGCGTCTGCACCAGACCCTGTGGGGCGAGCTTGGCAAGCTGCCGGAGCTTGCCAAGGTATTCACCGAGATCGAGCTGCCCCTGTTGCCCGTGCTGGCCAGGATGGAGCTGATGGGTACCACCATAGAGCCCAAGTTGCTGCGCCAACAGAGCCAGGAGATAGAGGTGAGACTGGGGGAACTGGAGCGCCAGGCCCACGAACTGGCCGGGCAGGAGTTCAACCTCTCCTCCCCCAAGCAGCTCGGCGAGATCCTGTTCGTCAAGCTGGGGCTGCCCATTCTCAAGAAGACCCCCAAGGGCGCCGCGTCCACCGCCGAAGAGGTGTTGGCCGAGCTGGCGGAGACCTACGAGCTGCCGCGTCTGTTGATGGAGCACCGTGGCCTCGCCAAGCTCAAGTCCACCTATACCGACAAGTTGCCGCTGATGATCAAGCCGCAGACCGGGCGGGTACATACCTCCTATCATCAGGCGGTGGCGGCGACCGGCCGACTCTCGTCAACCGATCCCAACTTGCAGAACATTCCGGTGCGCAACGAACAGGGGCGCCGCATTCGGCAGGCCTTCATTCCGAGCGTCGGTTACAAGCTGGTGGCGGCGGATTACTCCCAGATCGAACTGCGCATCATGGCCCACCTCTCCGGTGACCAGGGGCTGCTGACCGCGTTTGCCGAGGGCAAGGATATTCACAAGGCAACCGCCGCCGAGGTATTCGGGGTCGCGCTGGATGCGGTGACTACCGACATGCGGCGCAGCGCCAAGGCGATCAACTTCGGCCTCATCTATGGCATGAGCGCCTTTGGCCTCGCCAAACAGCTGGGGATCGGCCGCGCCGAAGCGCAGAAGTACATGGATCTCTACTTCGAGCGCTACCCGGGCGTGCTCGACTATATGGAGCGCACCCGCCAGCAGGCGGAAGCGCAAGGCTATGTCGAGACGCTGTTCGGTCGTCGTCTCTATCTGCCGGACATCAAGTCCCGCAACGCCGGGTTGCGCAAGGCGGCGGAGCGGGCGGCGATCAACGCCCCCATGCAGGGTACAGCCGCCGATATCATCAAGCGCGCCATGATCGGCGTCGATGGCTGGATCCGCGGCATCACCGATGACTCCATCCACATGCTGATGCAGGTGCACGATGAACTGGTGTTCGAGATCCGGGAGGAGAAGCTGGAAGAGTACGTCGCCATCATCAAGGAGAAGATGTCGGCCGCAGCCGAGTTGCACGTGCCGCTGGTGGTGGAAGCCGGCACCGGTGACAACTGGGATCAGGCCCACTGATCCCTGCAGCTCATTTGCTAGCTATATAAGAAGAGAAGCCCGGCATCATGCCGGGCTTCTTGTATCTGTTCACGCAGCAGCGCTTCAGGCTTCTTGCAGATACTCGTCCTTGAGCAGCACATAGTTATTCGCAGATGTCTTGAGAAAGGCAATTTCGGCAGGTTTGAGCGCTCTGGCCTGTTTGACGGGATTGCCCATATAGAGGAAGCCGGACTCGAGCCGCTTGCCCGGCGGCACCAGACTGCCGGCCCCTATCATCACGTCATCTTCTACTATCACCCCATCCAGCAAGATAGCGCCCATACCGACCAGCACTCTATTACCTATGGTGCAGCCGTGCAGCATGGCCTTGTGGCCGACGGTGACATCCTCGCCGATCAGCAGTGGATGGCCATCGGGATTGCCGGCACTCCTGCGGCTGAGGTGCAACACAGTGCCGTCCTGCACATTGCTGCGGGCGCCGATGTGGATGTGGTTCACATCACCCCGTGCCGCCACCATGGGCCAGATGCTGGCATCGTCACCAAGTTGGATATCGCCCACCAGGGTGGCACAGGGATCCACATACACGCGTTTGCCCAGTTGCGGGCGTTTTCCTTTGTAAGGTCTCAGTCGCAAGTCCATCTTGGCCTCCTTGTTTTCGGCCATTCTAGCAATCCGGGACCATGTTCTGTGGATAAGATTGTATAAAAGCTGTGGTTCGTTATGAATAACTAAAAAAGTGCCGATTTTTGACGATTTATTGCGAAAAGGGGCTTGCCAGAAAGTTTCAACTCCCTATAATGCGCCTCCATCGACAGGGCAAGCGGCAACGCAGTTAAGCCAGTCGGTGCCTCGAAAAGTCTTTGAAATAAGACTTGACTCGAGAAGGCGGTT
>NZ_CDCA01000017.1:438-15848 GCF_000820185.1 Aeromonas tecta | reverse complement strand
CGAGTCAAGCCTTATTTTCAAAGGCTTTTCGAGGCACCGACCGGGTTGTTTGCGTTGCCGCTTGCCCTGTCGATGTGGCGCATTATAGAGAGATAGATCACGTTGGCAAGGGGCTTATTGCAATAAAACTGTAAAAATCGGCATTTAATTAGTTATTCATATCAAACCACAGCTTTTATACAAAGTTATCCACAAAACCCTCGCTGCATGGGCCTTCAAGGTGCTCAGAACCGTTGTTATCAGCGGGAGAATCAACTCTCCAAGCCAAGAGACCGTCAGTCGTAGCCTATATAGAGAAGACGACAGCTATATAAGGAAAGCATCAGGCCAGTTCGGCCGCTTCGATCCAGCTGGCTATCAGCTCGGCTGCCGGCAGAGGATGGCAGCCCGAGACATTCTGCCCGGCCCAGAGCGGTGAGAAACCAGCATCCCCTCCCCTTTCGGCCGCTCTGCGCAATGGTGACAATGCGCTGCTGGCATAAGGAAAGGCTGGCGCAATGGAAGATAGCGGTCCCAGCTCTCGCATCAGCCGGTTGACGATGCCTCTGGCGGGACGACCGCTGAACAGGTTGGTCAGCGCGGTATGATGACCTCCTTCGGAGTGGATCGCGGCCCGGTGCAGAGCCGAGGTGCTCGCCTCTGGGCAACAGAGGAAGGCGGTGCCCATCTGCACGGCGCTCGCCCCGAGTGCCAGGGCAGCGCGGATCCCCTTGCCATCGACTATGCCCCCGGCGGCGATGACCGGCAGCTTCACCGCTTGCACTATCTGCGGCAACAGGGTGAAGGTGCCTTGCTGCAGGCTGAGATCGTCCGAGAGGAAGTGGCCACGATGGCCCCCTGCCTCCAGCCCCTGAGCTATGATGGCGTCAGCGCCATGCTCCGCTAGCCAGCGCGCCTCTGCCACAGTCGTGGCGCTGACCAGCACCTTGGCCCCCCACGACTTCACGCTATCGAGCAGCTCGGGAGCCGGCAGGCCGAAATGAAAACTGACCACGGCGGGTTTGAACTCGGCCAGGATGGCCGCATGTTCTGCATTGAAGGGGGCACGGCTCGGGCCGCTCAGGCTGGCATCGGCCGCAAGTCCCAGCTCGGCATAATAGGGGGCCAATGTCTGTCGCCAGCGGCGCTCTTCGGCTGGATCCAGAGCCTGCTGATGGTGGCAGAAGAAGTTGATGTTAAAGGGCCCACGGCCGCTTTCTCGAAGTTCACTCAAGGCGCGGCGCAACTCGGCGGGGCCCAGCATGGCGGCCGGCAGGGAGCCGAGCCCGCCGGCGGCGCTGACCGCCAGCGCCAGTGCGCAGTCCTGCACCCCCGCCATGGGGGCCTGAATGATGGGGTAGCGGATCCCGAGATCGAGCAGGCTCATGCTTGCGCCTCCCGCGTCGTCCCTTCATGGGCGCCGGCCTGCGCTCTGATCTGTTCGCTGGCCAGGGCGATGGCGCCCTCGATGGCAACCCGCGCCTTGGGGCTGTTCTGCCAACAGCTCGATCCCAGCATGCTGGCCACCAGCTGGACGATATGGCCAGCATCGGCTTGGGCCAGCTCGCCCAGGCTGTGGTAGCCCAGCTGCTCGAGCCGGCCGATGACGGTGGGGCCAACTCCTTTCACCCCAAGCAGCAAGGCCCGCTCATTCGCCGGGAACTGTTTCACCTCAGTCATTCATCGCCTCCCTGTGTCATAACGTTCTTTATCTCTCTGCCATATTGCGAAGAGAGTGATTACACTCGCTATTTAACGCACATTTCTTAGCAGGAAATCTGGCTGACCACAGGAGCGAGCCTCCCGTTTGCGCATCTCGTCGGAGCAGGGAACGGCACTCTCCCCGTCCTTGTCGATGCAGACATAGATCTCCCGCAGGAAACGGCCACCGTCGGCGCAGGCCAGGGTGATGCTCCCCTTGGACAACCAGGCGTTGGCCTCCACCAGATCCTGCTTGAGTTGGTCACGGCTCTTGCGAAGGGGTTGGGCCGGAGACTGATAGGCCGCAGGCACCGCCACCTTCTCCCGCAGGGTGCTGGCCAACTGATGGAACTGCGGCTGCTCGAGGCCGGAGCAGGTGCCGTGCTTCTGCCATTCGTGGCGATAGAGGAAGCGACTGGGGTAGAGCCCGGCGAACTCGCGCTCCATCTCGGGATCCAGTTGCTCGCGGCTGCAATCGCTCGGGTAGCCACGCTGATACTGGGGCCAGAGGCCGTGCAGCACGAATCCCAGCGGTCGGCTGCACTGCTCCCGATCCCCCGGTTTGACGGCGCAGTGCTGGGGCGACCAGGAGAGTGCCAGCGCATAGTAGTCAAACTCCCCGGCCCGCCCCTTGGCCTGCACCGCCGAGATCCCCAACAGGGCTCCCATCAGGAACACTATCATCTGCTTCATCCATCTTCTCCTTCACGTCTTGTTGTTCACCCTGGCAAGGCTGAACGCCCCAGCACCGAGTCCCATGTTCCCACCGATGGGACCCGAAAAACAACCATCTGAAATGTCCCTACTTAATATGGGTCAGACCAGTAAAGGGTTTCCCCTGCCGGATCAGAGGCGTAAGCTGACTCTCCGGCGAGCCCCTGCGTCCCGCCACCCTATCCCCGAATTCAGCTGCAACAGGACGTAACATGATCCGCAAGAATCCCTCAGGTCACCTGCCCGTCATCCACGAATCCGCCTATATCGACAAGACCGCCATCATCTGCGGCAAGGTGATCATCAAGGAGAACGTGTTTGTCGGCCCCTACGCCGTGATCCGTGCCGACGAGGTGGACGAGACCGGTGACATGGAGCCCATCGTCATCGGCGCCAACTCCAACATCCAGGATGGCGTGGTGATCCACTCCAAGTCCGGCGCCGCCGTGACCATAGGCGAGTTCAGCTCCATCGCCCACCGCAGCATAGTGCATGGCCCCTGCGAGGTCGGTAACCGGGTCTTCATCGGCTTCAACAGCGTGCTGTTCAACTGCCATATCGGCGAAGGCTGCGTGGTGCGCCACAACTCGGTGGTCGACGGCTGCGATCTGCCCGCCGGCTTCTATGTGCCCTCCACCACCCGCATCAACCAGCAGAGCGATCTGGCCGAGATCCCGCGGGTCACTGTGGATGCCACCGAGTTCTCCGAGGACGTGGCCCACACCAACATCGATCTGGTCAAGGGTTACAAGGCGCTCTCCAACGAGTTCTGAGTTCCTCCTTACTCCTTATTCCTTATTCCTTATATAAGGACAATAAAAACGGGCGCCTGGGCGCCCGTTTTTATTGCGATAGCGGAATGCTTGCACGTTAGATGGCCCGCACACAGGCGGCGGCATGGGCCTCTGTTGGCAGATCGGTCAGGGGCTCACCGGTGCCCAGATCGAGCAGGGGCGCCTCGCCGTCGCCATTGCTGGCGTCGCTGCTCCAGAAGCGGCTGTAGAGCGGCCAGCCCTTTTCGGTCAAGAGCTTCATCTCTTCACCGCTCTGGTGATAGGCGGCGAACAGGCTCGCCAGCTCCTGGGCCGTCGGCAGGCGCCAGTCGTCGTGACCACGGGCCACCAGTTGCTGGCAATATCCCCGCGCTCGCTCCTGACCCATCATCGCGTAGTTGGCGGTGAAGGGGTTGTAATCCCCATCCTCATCATTCGCGGTGTCGTCATAGGCGATCCCCAGTCGATCCGCTTCGCTCTGGGTGAGCGAGCAAACGAAGGAGAGCTTGCCCGCCACCAGCTCGGGCTGATGACAACCCTGGCTGAAGTCAGGCTGGGCATCCACGACCTGTACCCGCACCGCCAGGGTGCGGCCACCGACGCTGAGCCGCAGCCGAGCCGGGCCCACGACCAGGCCGGTCACCACCCCTTGCCCATCGACCCTTGCCAGTTCGGGCAGCTCGCTGAGCCAAGTCGCCGGTTCATTCAATGTCGTCAGGGTGCCATCGCTCAGGCGCATGGCCGCCTG
The DNA here is from genome assembly GCF_000820185.1 of Aeromonas tecta. Taxonomy (GTDB): domain Bacteria; phylum Pseudomonadota; class Gammaproteobacteria; order Enterobacterales; family Aeromonadaceae; genus Aeromonas; species Aeromonas tecta. Next base: position 11,933 of record NZ_CDCA01000017.1, on the reverse strand, counting down.
CAGCGCCAGGGTGCGACCCACCTCCAGCTGAGGCAGGGCCGGTGTCACCACCAGATCCACCGGGATGGGGCCGACCGGGCTGGCGTCATCCACCTCGCTCAAACCCAGCTCGGCGACACTGGCCGGGGTGCGTCTGGGCTCGGCAGAGGCGCCGCGCAGGAACTCGCCGATGGCGTCGAGCTCGTCGTTGGTCAGACCCAGGGCGTGGAGGTGATCGGACGCCTTGGGGAAGAAGGGATCGTGGATGTCCGCCCCGGTCGGGAAGCCCACCCCGGTGCTCCACTTGGTGACGCCGAAGTTGTACATGGCCACCACCCCCTGCACAGACCCGCCGAGGCGCTGGGCCAGGATCGGGAAGACGCCGTTGTGCATATAGGGGCCGGTGAAGGCCACGTCCCGCAGACTCGGGGTCTTGAACAGTCCCATGTCCGCCTGCTGGCGGGTCTGCAGGAAGCGACCCCTGTCTTCCAGGTTGCGGCCGTAATAGGTTAGCCCCACGCTCTCGAACTGATGCTGGCTCAGCAAGGGGCCCGAGTGGCAGTTCATGCAGCGGCCATCGGTTCTGAACAGATGCATGCCCCACAGCGCCTTGTCGTTGAGTGCCTGGGTATCCCCCTTGACGAAGCGCTCCAACGGGCTCGGGCTGCTGATGATGGTACGCTCGAAGGTGGCGATCGCCTTGGCAACCCGATCCAGGGAGATATGATCATCGCCGAAGGCGCTGGCAAAGGCCGCCGCATAGTCCGGGCTGGCCCGCAACCGTGTCAGCAGTTCGTCGTGATCCAGCGCCATCTCCACCGGATTGCTGATGGGGTGCAGGGACTGCTCCTCCAGGGAGCCGACCCGGCCATCCCAGAACTGGGTGCTGCTGTAGGCGGCATTGAGGATAGTCGGGGCGTTGCGGATGCCCTTCTGGCCCAGATGACCGACCGAGACGCTCAGACCGTCGCTCCAACCTTTCTGGGGATCGTGGCAGCTGGCGCAGCTGATGTCGTTGGCCTGGGAGAGCCGCTTGTCGAAGAACAGCTGCTGACCCAGTACCACCTTGGCGCGGCTATAAGGGTTGTCGGCCGGGAAGGGCACCGCAGGCATGGCCCCCAGCTCCTGCCACTGTACCCCTTCATCCACATTGGCGGCTGGCCACTGGCTGCTGTCGCCGGCGTATTGCGCCCGCAGCGCCGCCAGATCCGGCATGGCACCGTCACGCACCACGGAGGGGCGCACGGGGTAGAGAGAGACCGTATACCAGAGCAGGCTGCCCGCCCCCTCATCGCGCCAACTGCGAGTGAGCGGCTGATAGAGTCGCTCCTTCGCGCCATCCAGCAGCCAGATCCACTCCGGCATAGCGAGGGCGAAGGTATGGGGATAACGCCAGCCCTGCTTATCGGTGCTGAGCAGGCGCTCGAACTCCACCAGGGTCGGCAGGCGCCAGCCGGTCTGGCCACAGCTGGCCGGACGCTGTGACAACATATCCTGGGGAGTCGTCGCCGAGCTCATAAAGCCCTCCCCCGGCAACCAGTACTGGCTGCCCTTGACGCTGGAGACGGTGCGCACATCGTGCAGGCACTGCCAGTTTCCCTGGGTCAGCAACTTGCCCTGGGCATCCAGTCGCAGCAGCTCGGCGGTCTCGGGTTCGTCCGCAATGATCGGTTTGGCCGGATAGAGGGCACTCTGGGCGGCCTGAATGGCGGCGCCATTGGTGCGGCGATACCAGTTGCGGGCGGCACTGTCGTCCCGCAGTGCCAGCAGCATCTGCCAGCTGTCGGGGTAGTTGAGCTCGGCCCCCAGTCGCTGGGCCCGCAGCAGGGTGGCGTAGTCCTGAATGGCTGCCTCTTGCTGCAGGCGGATCTCGCCGCCCTGAGCCCATTCGCTGGCATCGAGCGCCCCATCACCGTTGAGATCGCTGAGCAGGAAGAGAGCAGTCTCCTCCTCATCCAATCGCAGTATCGGCGCGGCGGCGCGGCGAGCCCGATTGTCGCCGGCAGCCAGGTCAGCCACCAGGCCACTGCTGGCGCGCAGGATATAACCATCCTGCTCACCGCTGAGTTCGAGCGGCGCACTCAACAACAGACCGACGGGCAGGGTCAGAGTCGTATCGCCCTGGCCGCTCAGGGTAATGGAGCTGCCAATACCAGTGGCGCGCTGGCGCAGGTTCAGGGTCGCCCCCGGCGCCAGTCGGTCACCCAGATCGATGGCAAGAGTCAGCTCGGCGCGGGTATGGGTCTGCGGCGGCTCGACGGGAGGCGTGACGATCGGCGGATCTATGACAGGCGGGGTGACAACGGGTGGTTCGACGACAGGAGGTACTGGATTGGAGCCGTCGCTGCTGTTGTCGTTGCAAGCGGTCAGGGCCAGCAAGCTGGCCAGCAGTAATATGGGTTTCATTGTTTGGTTGCGGTGGGCAGACAGGCCGGCGATTATCCACCCAAATACCAATCATTATCAATTGCGTTCAGCTAATATTCATATTGATAACAACTGTCACCCCACTGTCCCCCTACCATGGCATTTCCCATCCGATGACAAGAGGCCCGACGCTTTGCAGGCGTCGGGCCTCTTGACTGTCACAGTCTGTCTGCGAACCCGCTCAGGCAGGCATCGCTAGCACTTCTTCAGGCTGATATGCCAGTTGGCACCGGATGCCACCTGATGTTTGGCGGCAAAGCTGTCCATATTGAGCGCAACCGACACCTGCAACAGGCTGTTGAGATAGATGAGCGGCTGCCCTTCCGGCACATCGCCAAAACTGCTGACGTAGGGAGCCTTGCCCTCGAACTTCTGCACATCCCCCTCACTTATCTTGAGGCAGGCATTGTCACCCTTGTTGATCCCCGCCTTGGTCAGCAGGGTCTCGTCGATGTTGCTCCAGACGTTGCCGTACTGCACATCCAGGATGGGGATGGTGCCTTTGATGGTGCCATCGCTCTCGGCCAGGGCGGCCTGATAGGGAATGGTCACCACCTCGGCGGGCAGCAGCGGCCCCACCTGATCAAAGCTGATGGTGCCGGAGGCGAGTCGCGCCCCGGTATAGGCGTAAACGTCACGGCCGTGGAAGGTGTAGGACTTCTCGGAGCCCTTGAGGCGATTGCGCTTTTCATCAATTTGGCGCACCGCCTCGATGCCGAAGTGCTCGGCTACCAGGGTCAGGGTGCCGTTGTCCGGCGAGACGATGTAGTGGCCACTCTTGGTCTTGAGCACCACAGAGTGGCGCGCCGTGCCGACACCGGGATCCACCACGCTCACGAATACCGTGCCTTTAGGCCAGTAGTTGATGGTCTGATAGAGACGGTAGGAGGCTTCCCAGATGTTGTAGGCCGGGATCTCGTGGGTCAGATCATAGAGCGGCAGGCTTCTGTCCACCCCGAAGGCAACCCCTTTCATGGCCGAGACGGCGCCATCCTTGAGGCCAAAGTCGGTCTGGATGACCAGCGCCTCGTTGGCGAAGGCGCAGCTCCCCACCAGCAGAAGGGAGAGTGCGAGGGCGCGGGGAGCGAAACGAATATCCATATCAGAACTCCTAAAATCCGGGGATTAGAAATAGCCATTTAGACATCTAGAATGCCATCTTGAATCTACTTTGCAAGCTGGCAGCCCCAGATGGGGGAGAAAAGCGCTCGTCTGTGGGCACGGACGGGTGTATGGATAGGGCTATTGAACGATCTAAAGAGGAATGAGGATGACAGAACGCGCGAGCCCCACACTGTTGCTGAGCCTGGGGGAGCAGAGCAGCCGGGTGCAGCTGACCCAGGCTGGCGTGACCCGGGAGTACCCCCTGGCCTTCGGTCTCGACGCCATGACGCCAGGCCCCTTTCGCCAGGATCCACCGAGCGCACTGGAGCTCGAGCAGGCCATCATGGTGGTGGAGGATGAGCTGATGCCGCTGGCCGCCCGGATCCCGGCTCACCCCCTGCTGACTCTGCAAAGCCCGCTCCCGCTCGCCAGCATGCTGGGCAGCCATGAACTGAGCCGGGAGAGCGTCGAGCAGCTATTCGGCCAGTTTGTCGCCATGGTGGAGGGAGATCCACTGGCGGCGGCCCAGCTCCCCAAGGCGCGCCACTTTGCCGCCGCGCTGCTGATCCTGCGAGAGTGGATGCATCACCTTGATGCCGAACGGGTGACGCTGGTCGATTAGTGCGCCGCGTGCTCGAAACGGCTACGCGACACCGCCCACGCCAGCCCCAGACTGATCAGGATACTGCCGACGGCGAGCAGATCCACCGCCGCCAGCAGGCCGGCGTTGTCGCTCACCCAACCCAGCAACACCGGCACCCAGTTGGCCACATAGGCGATCACATAAAAGAGCGACACCAGCCGGGCATGACTGGCACTGGGGGCGATGCGATTGACCAGGGTGGCGCTGCCGACGAAGACCGCACCCTGGGCATAACCGGCCACCAGCAGCCCCAGCCCGGCCAGCCACCACGACTGAGCGTGCACGGCCCCCACCAGCAGCAACACGCAGAGTGCCAGGGCGAGGCAGCCGCTTTGCAGGGTGTGGCGGGCATCGAGGCGACGCGCCCATAGCTGGCACAGGCCGGAAAGCACCATGTAGGCGGCGATGAGATAACCAAACAGGCCAAGATCCTGCATTCCCAGCAACTGGCTCGCCACCTTGGGGCCGATGGCCAGCAGGCTGGCGGCCACCGCCCAGGCGGTAAACAGTGCCAGCGCGCAGAGAAAGAACCCCAGTCCGGTTGCTCTCAACCCCTCAGCCAGGGATCCCTTGCCCTGCCCCTGCCCCCTGGGCTGAGGCTCTTGCCCCCTGGCGGGCCAGCTCAGCACGACGCCCACCATGGCGCAGGCCGCCAGCCCCATGATGAGCAGGAAGGGAAAATGGGTCGGATAAAAATCCAGCTGCAGTGCCAGCCCGCTGAACACCGGACCCAGCGCCAGCCCGGCGGTGAAGGAGAGGGTTGCACTGAGCGCTGCCCGCTTGCCACCATCGCGGGGGCCGAAGCGCAGTAGCGCCACATTGGCGGCGCCGGTCAGCGCCCCGGTGCCGATCCCGGCCAATACCCGCGCCAACAACAGTGACCAGAATGAATCGGCCAGCGCGAAGAGCAGAGCCCCTCCCACGATGGCCAACAGCGCGGGCAGGATCAGGGCGCGCAAGTCTGCGAGCCGCCCCGCCAGATTACCCACCCCGAACAGCGAGATCAGCACCCCTGCCGCATAGCCGCCATAAATCAGGGTGAGGCTCACATCACTCAGCGCCAGTACCTGTTGATAGTGGGGATAGAGCGGCGTGGGCACGCTGCTGTTAAGCAGTGCCGACATCAGGGCCAGGGGCAAAAACCACAAGATGACGCCTGGGCGGGCGCCGGATAAGGGGGATGACATGAATGACTCCGATGAGCACGGGGCCGCGCCCCGCTGATGAGAGGCGGCCATGATAGCGCCCGCCATCCACCGCCGACAGCGGCACAAATGCATCATCCCTCCTCAAAAATGCATTTCGACCGCATCTATCTGCAGGCATAAAGCCCCAAGCTTGGCTTGTGATCCCGCGGGGGCTGGCTTCTAATGGGCACGCCCCAGCGGGGGGACACTGGAGCGGGAGGCTCGATGATCAACTGGGATGACGCACGTTTTTTTCTGGCATTGGCAAGACAGGGCACACTGCGCGGCGCGGCCGGGGTGCTGGGGGTCGATCAGGCGACCGTCGGGCGGCGCATCACCACGCTGGAGCAGAATCTCGGGGCCAAACTCTTTATCCGCACCCCCAAACTCTATGATCTGAGCCCGCTCGGGGAGACCATGCTGGCCGATGCCAGCACCATGGAGCAGGCCATCAAGGCCATCACGCGCAAGGCGAGTGCCGACGAGCAGAACCTGTGCGGCGAGGTACGCATCGCCACCACGGACACCCTGGCCCAGGCCTTCGTGCTACCAGCTCTCGGCCTGCTGCGCGAGCGCCACCCCGGTATCCGCCTCAACCTGCAGACGGCGGTCAACGTCAGCGACATCGCCTATCGAGAGGCCGATCTCGCCATCCGGGGTCTGCGCCCCGACAACGACGAGCTGGTGATCAAGCGCCTCACCACCATAGAGATGGGGCTCTATGCCTCCCGTGACTATCTGGCCCGCCACGGCACGCCCAAGAGCGGCCACGGCCTGAGCCAGCACGCCCTGCTGCTGTTTTCCAAAGAGCTGGTTGCCCGGCACTGGCACAACCTGTGCGGGGAGCCGCTGCATGAGCCCAATGTGGTGCTGCAGTGCAATGCCCAGCTGCCGTTGTTGGCGGCGGCCCGCCAGGGACTAGGCATAGCCCTGCTATCGACCTTCCTGGCAGATCAGGAACCCGATCTGGTGCGCATCCTGCCCAGTCTCGCCGATCCGGTCGACATCTGGCTGGTGCTGCACCCCGACCTGCAAAAAGCCAGCCGGGTACGGGCCATGGTCGCGGCGCTGGAAACCATCTTTCACTCTCGCTAAAGGCTATCTATCTCCTTGATATTTATCGCCGCTGCAGTTTAATAACAGCGGGCTGATGCTCACCCGGCACGGCGGGTTGTTTATACTGAGTCGAGTCAACCGATGAGCGGCGCCCTCTCGCTCCCTAGGAAACCTTCAGGCATGCCGGTATCAAAAATGCGCGATATCCCCCGCCAATGGCCGTTCAGGTTGGCCCTGCTGTGTGTCGTCTTGTCGGGGCTGGCCGTGGTGCTCAATTACACCTATTTCAGCATCCGCCATGACATGGAGCTCATCACCGCCAAGCAGCAAAACGTGTTCGAAGTGTTCTATCAACGGGCCCGCATTCTAGAGCCTGAGCAGCTGGCGCAGTTCATCGATGGCAGCGCCATCAAGATCCCCATCTTCAGCGATAACCGGGACGCCGCCGCCTACGTCTACGGTTACAACTTCAAGACCCGAGAACGGTTCGCGGTGATCCCCATACTGCCGGCGACCAACGAGACGCTCATCGCCTACCAGTACGCCCTCTCCTACCCCGAGGTCATCAACCTCTACGCCATCTTTGACGACCATCGTCTGCTCGGCATGATGGCCGACAATCGCGATCTGCCGAACCGCTTGCTGCCAAACAACAGCCTGCTGGATCAGATTGCCCCCTGGCGTCACTACTTCGGCTGCGCCGCTTTCAACACCACCCATGTCCCTTGCAGCAAGGATGAGGCGCAGGTGTCCGGGATCTACACCGACAGCTTTACCCAGCTGCAGACCATCACCATGTACTTCCCCTTCGTCTTTTACGAGCAGGCGAAGCAGGACTATCGCTATGGCCTGACCGGGATCGACATCGCCATCGATGCCGCCTTCAAGGATGTGTTCCAGCCCTTCGAGACCCTCAACCCGACCCGCACCGTCATCTCCTTCAATGCGGTCGAGCCCTGTCGCCCTCACCACCTCTGTCTGAGCACGCCCTTCATGCAGACCAAGGCGGGCACCAGCCTCTATCTGAAGTGGTCTTATACCTATGCCGACTTCATGAAGGTGGCGCTGTACGGTCCGGCCTTCAAGCTCTACCTGATCGCGCTGTTGCTGCTGATGCTGACCGGGCGACGCGTCTACTTCCGCCTGCGCACCCTGGCCTATACCGATCACCTGACCAAGCTGCCACGACGGGACATTCTCAATACGGCTCTGTTGCAGGAGCACGACTACCTGATGATCCTGGACATCGACAACTTCAAGGCCATCAACGATAACTACGGCCACGGCGTGGGGGACCTGGCGCTCGCCGCCTTCGCCCGCCACCTGCACCACAACATTCGCAAGGGAGACACCGCCATTCGCTGGGGCGGCGAGGAGTTCATCGCGCTCTATAAGGGGCTGGATGATGAGGAAGCGGTGCGCCACGCCGTCACTCGCCTGCTGGCGCAGCCACTGCGAATAGCCCAGTTGCCCGCCCCCATCACCTTCTCGGCGGGCATCATCCGCATCCGCGACTACCTGACGGTGGCGGACGCCGTCGCCCTGGCCGATGAGCTGCTCTATCACGTCAAGCAGCATGGCAAACACAACATCGCCTTCTATCACGGCCAGGCCATCGAGCTCATCAGAGCCGACGATGTGCCGCCCCAACCTGCTAACCCCGCAGAGCCGGACTAATCCGGGCCAGTTGCGGGATGCCGCAATCGCCTTCTGCTCAGGGGGGCGCTTCTGCTACCATCCCGGCCACGATGATTGCTTCTGTCGGGCCCTGGCCGCGACGACTCCAGACTGGTGCCCCTATGTCCTCTGCCTCCTTTACCGAACTGGCCCTCTCCCCTTCCCTGCAACAGACCCTGCGCGAGCTCGGTTATGAGCAGCCGACCCCCATTCAGGCCAGCGCCATTCCCCTGGTGCTGGCCGGGCGAGATCTGATGGCAGGCGCCCAGACCGGCACCGGCAAGACCGCCGCCTTCGTGCTGCCCATCTTGCAGTTGCTGATGACGCAGCAAACGGAGCCAACCGCCATTCGCCCCATCCGCGCCCTGGTGCTGGTGCCGACCCGCGAGCTGGCGGTGCAGGTGTATGAGAGCGTGTTGCGCTATGGCAAAGAGAGCGGGCTCAGCAGCGCCCTGGTCTACGGCGGCGTCAGTATTGCCGCCCAGGTGGAGGCGCTCAAAGCCGGGGTGGATATCCTGATCGCCACCCCGGGCCGGCTGCTCGATCACCTGCGCCAGGGGGCGCTCAGCCTCTCGCAGCTCCGTCATCTGGTGTTCGACGAGGCGGACCGCATGCTCGACATGGGCTTTATGGATGAGATCAAGGCGCTACTGAAACAGATCCCGGCCGATCGTCAGACCCTGCTGTTCTCCGCCACCTGCGACGACAACCTGTTCGCCCTCTGCAAGGTCTTGCTGCGCGATCCCGCACTGATCGAAGTGGCTCCGCGCAACACCACGGCAGCGGAGATCGAGCAGCGGGTCTACACGGTGGACAGCGATCGCAAGCAGGCACTGGTAGAGCACCTGATCAAGGTGAAGGGTTATGCGCCGGCACTGATCTTCAGTCGCACCCGCCAGGGGGCCGACCAGCTGGCTCAGCGACTCGGCAAGGCGGGCATCAATGCGCTCGCCTTCCACGGGGATCTCTCTCAAGGCGCGCGGGAAAAGGTGTTGCTGGAGTTTCGCGCCGGCACCCTGCAGGCGCTGGTTGCCACCGACGTGGCGGCCCGAGGGCTGGATATTTTGGATCTCAACTACGTGATCAACCTGGAGTTCCCGCATCAGCCGGAGGATTACGTGCACCGCATCGGCCGCACCGGCCGCGCCGGCAACAAGGGGCTCGCCATCACCCTGTTTAGCCAGGACGACGCCCCTCAGCTCGAAAAGGTCGAAGCCGTGCTCGATACCCGATTGCCCCAGCAGTGGTTCCCGGGGTTTGAGCCCGACCTCACCAAGTTCGAACCCGAGCTCCGCCGCAATAGCAGGGCCGCCCAGAAACAGAAAGCCAGAAAGCAGGCGCTCGGCGGTAAAGGCAAGCGTTAACGACGGCCTTTGCCATCACGGGATATCGCTCCCTCACCATCTCCATCGGCTGGCTCCCTTCTCCCACTTTCTGTCATCAACAAGGGGAGAAGAGTCGGGGATGAGGGGACTGGCCTTCACCTCCTGCACCAAGACCCGCAATAAAAAACGCCCGGTCGGGCGTTTTTTATTGCTCTTATCCAGATATCACGAGGGCTGAGGGAGCGGCTCGGGTGGCAGAGACTTAAGGATCCGTCGCTCCGCCAGGGTGGAGAGGATAAACATCGCCAGATAGCCAAGACCCAGCGCCACTATGATGGCCACCACGTTGGCGGTGAACTCGGCCACCAGGTAGTAGGCCGCCACCAGTGCCACTATGCCCACGAGCCGGATGATCAGGCTCTGGGTGAAGTGACCATGGGCCTTGATATAGGCGAGCTGATAGCCGTTGAGCATCATAAAGATAAAGAAGATGGAAAAATGAAACAGCACCGGCACCGCCCCCACATAGTCGGCGGGGAACAGCAGCAATACCAGCGACTTGCCCGCCAGCAGCATTATTGTGAAGAATATTATGCTAACCACAGCGCTTAGGCGGAATATCCAGCTACGAATAAGCCGGATCTGACGGTGATCTCCACGGCGCAGATTGACCGCCAATTCCGGCAGCACGAAGCGGTAGATAGGGAAGACGAACAATAGCGTCATATAGGTGAAGATGGGGCGCACCACCACCTGAAAATCCCCCAGCTCGTCGAGGCTGAAGTGGCGGATGGTGAGCAGCACGGTGATGTAGATCATCAGGATGCTGGCCCCCGCCTCCAGCGAGGCGGTGAAGCTCTTCTTCACGTAGCTGCGCATCTCGGGGCCCAGCGCGACTTTGGCGAGTGGCCGGGTGGCTATGGCCCGGCGCCGGTGTAGATACATATAACCGGCGATGCCCAAGGAGGAGAAGGTCAGCCCGTAGAACAGCGAGGTGAGCGCCTCCAGCCCGAGGCCGAAGTAGCAGATCCCGAACATCAGGGCGTTGGCGAGCGGCTCCAGCCAGGTGACCCGGTTCGAGATCTCGTACATCCGGTACATGGCCACCAGATTGGTGAAATAGACCTTGAGCCCCAGCCCGAAGATGATCCCCACCAGTTGCAGATACTCCACCCGGATATGAAGTCCGTGCTTGATATAGGGGATCACGACGCCCCAGGTGAGCAGCACCATGCCAATCAGGAAATAGCGGAAGATATTGATGATGTCCCTGTCGTTTCGGGTCTGGGAGTAGCTCACCACCATGGAGGAGCGAAAGCCGGTCATCAGGATGAGGGAGAGCGAGATTAAGTCCACCACGCTGTTGAACAGCGCCAGATCCCCCTTGGCCACCCACTGCGCCAGCCACACCTTGAAGGCGAAGCCGATGATAATGCTGGCAAGGGACGCCCACATGCCGGTGACGAAGGCCTGCTTGAGGCGGGTGAGGGAATCATTTTGCACGTCTTGCGTAACTTGCATGGGTCGAAAGGCCGGGTCGCTGCGAGGCAAGGGAGAGGCCCATCTTATAAAAGGGAGACCCGGATTGAACAGCCTTAACGCCCGAGGCTATTAATCAGGGACCGGCAGTCGACCCATCACTGCGCCAAAGCGCCGTCAGACTCAGGGACAGAGTCTTGGCTCGCTAACCTCATCTCGAACGACGAATCGACGCGCGGATCATGGTTGTGTTCCATCCCATAACCGGGGCAATGTGGCTGTAGGCACTCGCTCCCCGCCGCCCGCACGCTGCCACCCCAGAGGCCCGCCACCAGTACCAGCCCTCCCGCTAATCCGACCTTGATCCAACTCTTCATGCTGTTGCTCCTTCTCTATATCCGACCCCTGGTCCCTTACGGCATTCCGGGCCCTGTAAGCAGTGAATGGAAGATACGGGGGATTTGTGAGGGGGAAATGCGCTTGTGTGAAGTCTGGGGCGGGATCATTGCGGAAAGGCCGAAAGTGGAATGACGCAAAGTCGTCTGTGAGATGGCGGGAGCAAGCTGTAACTCTTTTTGAATGTGCCCCCTCACCCTGGCCCTCTCCCGAGGGAGAGGG
>NZ_CDCA01000017.1:0-143 GCF_000820185.1 Aeromonas tecta | reverse complement strand
CCCTCTCCCGAGGGAGAGGGGATGACATATGCTATTGCCGAACCTGTCATCTCTATCCGCACCACACAGCCCCCGATTGACAGCGGAGCATATTCGCCCCCTTCTCCCACTCTTTGTCACCAACAAGGGGAGAAGGGTTGGGG
>NZ_CDCA01000016.1:7304-65335 GCF_000820185.1 Aeromonas tecta | reverse complement strand
TAGCAGCTTGTGTCTTCGCAGTATCGCAGCGGCAGATGCCGTGCCATACACACAAATAGTTGGTTGCGGGGGCCAGATTTGAACTGACGACCTTCGGGTTATGAGCCCGACGAGCTACCGAGCTGCTCCACCCCGCGTCCGAATTGTTGCCTGTTGCCAGGACTTTTCACCACAAGCCTGCCGAGCAGTAGCAGCTTGTGTCTTCGCAGTATCGCAGCGGCAGAGCCGTGCCATACACACAAACAGTTGGTTGCGGGGGCCAGATTTGAACTGACGACCTTCGGGTTATGAGCCCGACGAGCTACCGAGCTGCTCCACCCCGCGTCTGAGGTCGCCAATAATAGGCTCCATCGCAAATATTGCAAGCAAAAATCTTGAAAAAGTTGAGCGTGTGTACTATATCGCCGCAATCTGCTGCTTTGCCGGACAAACCGCTTTGTTTTTATGCAGTTAAGAACATTGTGCTGGAAGAATTCGACCGTACACGACCGTGGCCCACCGGCCTGCCCTCTTTCTATATAGGTGCAGATCCCGCCCCCGTTCAGTTGAACTGGTAGCGATAGGCGATCCCCAGCTGTTGATCCTCGCCATAGCTGTTGTCGGAGAGGTGGGCATAGGTGCTGATGGATTGGCGCTTGGTGAACTTGTAGCCCATGCCGAGGCCGGCAGAGTAGCCGTGGTAATCATCCGAGCCCGCCGAGCCAACCCCAAAGGCGATCAGGGTCCAGGCAGGTGAGAGGGGTTTGAGGGTAAAGACCCCTAGATAGCCCCCCTTGCTCGTATTGGGCATCAGCACAAAGGCCGAGTCGGTGTCGATATCCACATCACCGCAGCCCTGGCTACCCACTTCGCAGGCGATGTCACCATCGTTATAGCTGGCCCCCGCCATGGGAAAGATCTGCCAACCGGCGGGGGCAAAGCCAAAGGCGCTCAGGGGGATGAAGGTGCCGATGTTGTAGCTGGTCTGGTTCGCATCATGGTCGAACTGCTTCTTGCTGAAGTTGAAGTTGACGATGCCAAAATCAAACAGCCAGGAGCCTCCCAGCCGCCACTCGCTGGCATCCTTGTTGGTGGAGGCATTGAGTTTGCTGACCGGCCCCATGCCTATCGAACCCGAGACCTTGACCTGATCCGTGTAGCTGGCCCCCAGCTGGGTCACCACCTTGGTCGGATCGTCCGCCAGTGTATAGAACCTATTGAATTGATCACTGGGAATGGCTAGGGAATAAGTGGGATCTTGAGGGAATGAGTGGGATCGGAAAACCAGAAGTGGCGCGGCCTGTAGAGAAATCAGAACTCTGCAGGCCGTGTTAGTTGTGGGAGATCCACGAAATGATCAATGGATCCTAGAGCGGCGAAAAATCGCGAGTGAATTGATCACTGTCGATTTCGTGAAGCCGGCTTTAAACCGGCTTTAAAGACCAAGCTTAAAATCCCAGCCAGGCTCGATGCCATCGTCAGCAGCGCTGGTCTTCGCCTTGCCTGATGCCAGTAGCTTCTGGTGCTCATGCTTTGAGATCTGCCGCACATGGCACTTGCATTCATCGCTATTGGGCGGGAAATGGGTTCTCCACCATGGGTCATCTACGGGCAGCAGCACGCCATCCCACTGAGGATGGCAGGGTACACGGCTAGGTCCAAGCTGATATAGCAAGTAGGGCATGGCCCGCTTAGTACGCTGGATGCGCTGCCACTGGGCGGCCGCCCTCTCAACACGGATGTTCATCTCACTCTCCTACATCGTGGGAGATGTGGACGACCTGTCCGATCACTTCGAAGGTGTGCTGCTCGTCCTTCGGTACCTCGATCTCTTTGTACAGCGAGTTATCACTGATGAGCAGCCAGGCGTGCGGCAGCACCTGCAGGCGCTTGACCCAGAGCTGGTCATCATTGCGCACCACGTAGATATGACCATCAACTGGGCGCGTTCTGCCCAGGTGCACCACCAGGGTGTCGTTATTGCTGATGGTTGGCTCCATGCTGTCGCCTTTGCTCCAGACGATCGCCAAATCTTTCTCGTCAAAGCCTCTCCATCTCAGCCATTTACGGCGAAAGGCCAGGTAACGAGAGGGTTCCTGCTCCCCCTGCGTTAATGCTCCATGGCCTGCAGATACTTGCACTCGATACCCAGGGATAAGGGCAAACTCATCAAATGCCTGCCCTATGCCACGCACTAAGTAATTTGCTGGCATCTCACATAGCTGCTGTTCATCAGTTTTCATCTGGCCTCTGCCAGTTGCCAGCCATTCGATGCTCGCCCCTGTCGCATCAGCCAACGTCACCAGGGAATCCAGCGTTGGTAAGCTGACCCCGCTCAGGTAGTTGTGCAACTTCGAATAAGAAATGCCAGTCTCCCGGCTGAACTTCCTGCCGTTCCCAACTCCAACCAGCTGTTGCAGCCGTTCGGCAAAACCAGTTCCTTTTCCAGTTCCATGCAATGGAACTGAGTTCCCTTTTCCTTCTGTTGGTTCCTTTTCATCGTAAGTCATTGTTCATATTCCTGTTTATCCCATGCTTGGTATTCTTAAATAATTTTACGAAAAGGAACTGAAACACCTTGATCTGTTCCTTTTGTTGATCAACAATTGTCACCAATGTTGGTAACTGAGTTGGTTTAATAAAATGAATAATGCCAAATCTTCACTGATTAGCCCAGAAATAGGAACAGGGATTTCTGATTGGCATCGCGCAGATGTCATTGCAGCTCTCAAAAAACGTGGCATGAGCATCACTGCTCTGAGCAGAGACAGCGGTTTAGCCGCCGGCACACTTGCCAATGCTCTCCGAGCTCCTTGGCCGAAAGGTGAAAGGATCATTGCCGATGCTTTGGGATTAGAGCCGAAAGATATATGGCCAACCCGCTATTCACAGTTGCAGCAAGCAAGCTGAGGAGGCGGAAATGGATTGGTTCATTGCACCTGAATTGGCAGAGGCTTCACTGCCTGGTATGCCAAGCACCGCCAGAGGAATGCTCAAAAGCCTGAAAAAGCTTTCTGAGTTTTCTGCTGACAAATCCCGTCAACGCGAAGGCAGCAAAGCCACTGAATACCACATCAGCATCCTGCCGCCGGTCGTCCAAGCCGCCCTGTTGCGCAAGTCTGGCAAGGTGGTGGTCGGCGGTATGACGCTGGATCTGCCGAAACCCCAGGCGCCGCGCTACTGCAAAGAGCAGCTGTGGGCCAACTGGGGCAAGGCCAACACCAAGGCGCACGAAAAAGCCAAGGATCGCCTGAAAGCGGTGCAGGCCGTGCATGCCCTGGTGGCGAACGGCAGCACCCTGATGGAGTCCTACCAGCACATCGCCACCGAGTTCGATGTCGCCCTGCCGACCCTGCGCCGCTACTGCGCCGCGGTGAAAGGGTTCGAGGAGAGCGACTGGCTGGCGGTGCTGGTGCCCAAGCAGCAGCAAGTCGCCACTGAGACGCGCGCCGCCCGTCTGTCTCCGGTGAGCGAATCCGCCTGGGATTTCTTCAAAGCCGACTACCTGCGCCGCGAGCAGCCGACCGCTGCTGCCTGTTACGAGCGGTTGAAGCTGGCCGCCCGCGATCAGGGATGGGCCGTGCCAAGCCTGAACAGCTTGATGCGCCGGCTGGATCTGGAAGTGCCCCACGCCCAGCAGGTGATGCTGCGCCAAGGTGAGCACGCGCTGATGCAGCTCTACCCCCCTCAGGAGCGCACCATCGAAGGGCTGGACGCCATGGAATGGATCAACGGCGACGGTTACTTGCACAACGTGTTCGTGCGCTGGTTCAACGGCGAAATACTGCGCCCCAAGACCTGGTTCTGGCAGGACATCTACAGCCGCAAGATCGTGGGCTGGCGCACTGACCTGAGCGAGAACACCGACAGCATCCGCCTGTCCCTGATGGACGTCTGCAGCTCGTTCGGTATCCCGCGCGAGATCACCATCGATAACACCCGCGCCGCCGCCAACAAATGGATGACCGGGGGTGTGCCTAACCGCTACCGCTTCAAGGTCAAGCCAGACGACCCGCTCGGCTTGATCCCCCAGCTCGGCATCAAGCTGCACTGGTCCAGCGTGCTGCTGGGCAAGGGCCACGGCCAGGCCAAGCCGATTGAGCGCGCCTTCGGCGTGGGCGGGCTGGACGAGATCATCGACAAGCACCCGGCACTGGCTGGCTGCTACACCGGCCCCAACCCCATGGCCAAGCCGGACAATTATGGTGACCGGGCAGTGAGCGCAGCCGAGTTCCTGAGCGTCGTGGCCGAAGGGGTCGCCCTCTACAACGCCAAACTGGGCCGCCAGACCGAAGCCTGCCGTGGGGTGATGAGTTTCGACCAAGCCTTCGAGCAGAGCTATGCCCAGGCCGCGATCCGCAAGGCCAGCCGCGAGCAGCTGATGATGATGATGCTGCAGGCCGAGGCCACCCGCGTCAGCGATCACGGCACCATCAAGCTGGAATCGGGCGGCGCCATCGCCAGTCGCAGCAACCGTTACTACCACGCCGATCTGGCCGAGTACGCCGGGCAGAAAGTGGTGGCCCGGTTCGACCCGCAGCGCCTGCACGAGGCGGTGCTCGTCACCACCCTGCATGGTCAAACCATCTGCGAAGCGGAGTGCCTGGAGAAGGTCGCCTTCGGCGATACCCAGCAGGCCCGCGAGCACAAGCGCAAGCGCACCCAGTTCGTCAAAGCCAACAAGGCTGCCGCCCAGGCCCAGCAAGGTATGTCGGCGCTCGAAGCCGCCGCCCTGCTGCCCAGCATCAGCGACGAGCCGGCCCCCGAAACCAAGGTGGTGGAGATGGTGCGCCCGGTCGCGCTCGGCAATGCCGCGCTCGCCGTGCAGCCCGCGCCCCTGATTGCCAGCCAACCCCAGACCGAACCCGCTCCCGTCATCGACTACGAGGCCCGCTATCAGGCGAGCGTCGCGCTGATGGCCGAGCAGATGAAGAGAAACAGCCTTTAACCGGCATTTAAACCAAGAAAAAAGCGGCCTTGCGGGCCGCCTGAAAAGGAGTAACTGACATGTCAAACGTAGTCACTTTAGACCAGAACAACAACACCGGCAGTGACGTGATCGCCCGGGTCAAGGCCCTGCTGGAACAGAGCACCGTCACCCAGGCGCAGATCGCCAAAGAGATCGGTGTTTCCGGCTCTACCGTCAACCAGTTGCTGAACGGCAATTACAAGGCAGACCCCACTGCCATGCTGCAGAAGCTGGCCAACTGGCTGACCGCCCGTGACCAGCGTGCCGACGCCCCCCGCGATCCCGGCTTTGTGATGACCGAAACGGCCAAGCAGATCATCGCCGACATGACCTATGCCCAGATGACCCAGAGCATCGTCATCGACCACGGCGCCTCTGGCGTGGGCAAGACCACCGCCCTGCGCCACTTCCAGCGCAACAACAACAACGTGTGGATGGTCACCGCCAGCCCGACCCGCAGCACCCTGACCGAATGCCTCTACGAGCTGGCCATGGAGCTGGGCATGGAGAACGCCCCGCGCCAGCGTGGCTCACTGGCCCGCGCCCTGCGCCGTCGCCTGCTCTCCACCAAAGGCCTGATCGTGGTGGATGAAGCCGACCACCTCGGCCGCGACGTGCTCGAAGAGCTGCGCATCCTGGTGGAAGAGGTCGAGGTCGGCATGGTGCTGGTCGGCAATAGCCGGGTTTACACCCAGCTGACCGGCGGCCACCGCTCCGAAGATTTCGCCCGCCTTTACTCCCGCGTCGCCAAGAAGCGCGCCCTGACCAAAGCCAAGAAGACCGACGTGATGGCGGTGGCCGATGCCTGGAACGTGACCGGCGATGCCGAGCGCGCCCTGCTGCTGCAGATCAGCGATCGCCCCGGTGCCCTGCGCCTGGTCAGCAAGGTGCTCAAGCTGGCGGTGATGTACTCCGGCGGCGAACCGCTCAACGAGCAGGTGCTGCGGGTGGCCTTTAACGAGCTGGAGGGGGAGTGATGGATAAGCAACGCGATAAAGAACTGATCGATCTGGCCAAAGAACACCTGACTGACTTCATCAATGAGTGTGGTTGTGAGACCGAGGAGGATGTCGTTCATGCAATCAAGGTGATGCTGATTGTGGCGGCATCGGTCAAGGACATCCAGCTGGACCAAGAGGATGACGACGTATGAACGCTAACCCCCAACCGACGACCTTCTACGGCGTTCATACCGAACAGAACTGGACCCACGTCCACCTGCTGAATGGCAGCAAAGGCCGCGAGGTGAGCCGCTGTGATGGAGAAGTCGTGATCCAGGCCGACGCGGGATGGGCACAGCCCTACGACGAAGACCAGCTGCACCTGTTCTGGGCGCCGCTGGCCCGTGATTCACAAGGAGAGAACGCATGAACATTCGCACCAACAGCATCGGCGTCATCGCCCAGCGTGTCATCGCCAACCTGCGCAAGAACGGCTGCCAAGTGCTGGCCGTCAAGGCCGCCCAGGTGCGCCCCATGATCGAAATTGCCTATCCCAGCCCCGAGCTGAAACAAGGGGCCATCGAGCTGAAAGAGCAGGTGGATGGCCTGCGCCGCCGCGCCTACGTCGCCCGCCTCGGCGGCTGCATTGTCCACTGGCATGACGAACCCGAGCAGGACGACTTCGAGCTGACCGGCAACATGACCGCCGTCGAGTACCTGCACCACCGCGCCGCCGGTTTCCCGGCTGAGGAACAAGACGATGAAACCTAGCCGAGAAAGCCTTTTGGAATCAGCGCTGGAAGCGCTGCTCTCCGAAGTAACGAACGTCTGTCAGGACTACCCGGCAGAGGCATGGCGATTCAGCAAAAAGACGATAGCTGATGCCGAGAACGCACTTAATGCACCGAAAGCAGAAATAGATAAGGACCAACAACAATGACTATCGCCACCGAAAACAAGACCGAACAACTGCGCAAGAACGCCCTGGGCCACTTCGTACCGGAGTCCCTGATTGCCCCGCTCGACCTGCTGCGCGATGACCTGGTGACCCGCCTGTGCAACGAGGCGCACGAAGAGCAGCTGCGTCTGCTGGCCCGCAAGGCCAGCATCGCCCATGAGATAGAAGCCTTCATGGATCTGTCGGCCGCCGAGTACGGCGTGCAGTACGGCGGCACCAAGGGTAACGTCACCCTCACCAGTTTTGATGGCCGCTTCCAGGTGGTGCGAGCCATCGGCGAGCACCGCAAATTCGACGAGCGCTTGCAGACCGCCAAGACCTTGATCGACGGCTGCATCGGCCGCTGGAGCGAGGGCAGCAGCAATGAGATCCGCGCCCTGGTGGATCACGCCTTCCGCGTCAACAAGGGCGGCCATGTGGACGTCAACCAGGTGCTCAGCCTGCGCAAGCTCGACATCAAGGATGCCGAGTGGCAGGAGGCCATGAAGGCCATCGCCGACGCCATCACCGTGGTCGGCAAGGCCGAATACATCCGGTTTTACGAGAAGACCGGCACCGGGGCCTACAAGGCCATCGTCATCGACTGGTCGAAGCTGTGAGGCCCGCCATGAAGAACCTGACCCCCGAAGTGATCAAGCAGTTGGCGCTGGCCCAGTTGCTGGCGTGGAAGAGCGAAGACCAGGGCACCGAGTTTGAAGATGGCACCTACGAGCAAGGTGTGCGGGATGCCCTCGGCTGGATGTGCGGGCTGCTCGATAACCCGCCATACAACCCCGACGAGTGGCCCGTCTGCAAACAAGAACTGGCGGACATAACCGAAGGAATGGGGCTTGTCGGGATAGACGATGGAGTTTGAAACCCGTTATGGCCCGCTGTACGTCACCCGCCACGCCGTCGAGCGTTGGGTGCAACGTACCGGCCGCAGCGAACTGGACATGCTGGGCGCCCTGTAACGGGCTTGGCGCCCAAGCAAACGACAGCTGCGGCGGATCCGGCAGCGCGAGGCGGGATGGAACCCGCGCCGGATCCTCGAATGTGACCATGCCTATTTCATTCTGAAAAACGGCTCAATCGTCACCGTCTATGACAAGCACCAAACCGAATACGAACAGGAGTTACACCATGATTAATGCGGCTTTGAAGGGTGACCAACTCACCCGCCAAATCGAAAACAAGCCCAACGGCTACATGGCGCTGGCCACCCGCGCCGCCGAGTTCGAACGCGAAGGGCGTTACATCACCGCGCTCGACCTGTGGACCATGGCCCGCAAGGCCGCCAAGAACGTCCTCAATCGCCAGTGGGCCACCGTGCGTGCAGACCTGTGCATGACCTGCATCCACCGTTTCGGCAAGCGGGAGGCATGATGACTATCAGCAAGGAGCAGTGGCAGGCCATAGAGGCCGAGCTGAAAGGCAGTTGGGTGCAGGTCAAATTCAAGCTGCACGGCCACGAGATCTACATCACCCGTGCCCGCAAGAGCGAAAGCACCACCGTGCTGGCGGTGTATATCGATGAAGTCATCAAGTCAGAATGGGCCAAAGAACTGAGTGAGATAGACCCAGCAGACGAGTTTATGAACCAGGTGGTAAAGCAGGTTTTCTTCCACAAGTTCAAGGCCATGTATAGCAAAAAGCAACTTGAAACCATGGCCAAGCATAAACGCCGTCTTGGCGCCAAGCGCATGAAGGAGATGTTTGGCGAAGCCCCAGAAAAAGCAGGGTGGACCTACCTTATACCCTACTTCGGCAGCAGCACCGCCCTGGTGCGCCAGTTCAAGAAGATTGACGGGCTGGAGCTGGTCAGCGAACTGAAAGAGGTGACCGCATGAGCTTTGAAGTCAGCACCGAAGGCGCCTTCTGGCTGCTGGTCAATGTGATGGCCCTGTTCTATGGGGCCTTCGTTGCCGGTCTGTTCACCGGCCTGTTCCTGGTCCACTGAGGTACCCGATATGGAAAACGTGAAAGCCCTGCTCAACACCAGCGTGGCCGATGCCAAAAGCACAATGGAGTGCCACCTGCAGAGCAACCCGCAACAGGCGCTGGCCGATGCGCAACTGGCCATCGACTTCATCAACCAGTACGGCAACACCGAGGGCCAGAAATCCAGGCTGGCCATGCTGGCCGCCATCGTCAACAAGGCGCGCAAGCGCCTGACCAAGTAAGGGATCTGAAATGGAAAACCCTAATAGCTACACCATCACCACCATCAAGGACATCGCGGTCAAGATCCCGGATGACAAGCTCGATGCTTTCTTCGCAGATTTGCGCGCGGCCATTAGCCAGCAAAAGGCTGTCATCGATATGGCTACGTCTGTACTGGGCGAGGATGGCCGTCAGCAAATGATCGATGCGCTCCAGGAGCAAATGGTCTGGATGGATGACGGAAAGGCTGAGGTCACCTCCACCATTACCGTCAACAAGACACCGATCGCCAGCGTCACCGTCGGGTACTCGGCGCCAGAACAATAAGCGAAACGGGGGCTTGCCCCCGTCTACCCAGCGTGGTGGCTGGGTACTGATGAGCAGCCGACCGGGCCCGGTCATGACCGTTCCACTAGATAAGGAAACGAGAATGACAAACGGTGAGTTGAGTATCGAATTAACCAAGCTGTGCGGGGATGCGTGTACCGCCAACAGCTATCTGCAAAAGCTCATGGCCATGCGACGGTACGCGGCCTTCGCAACCAGGGCGAATGAACACGGGGCCATGGCGCTGGCGGCAGAAGCCCAGCGCTATGAAGAGGAACTGCGGGCCGAGCTGTACCAGCTCACCCAGCGCGAACAGAGGGCAACGCCATGCACGGTGAATACACCCCACCGATGAAACCTGGTTTGTTGGAGAAGCGGCTGGCCTCTGGTAAAGCGCGGCTCGATCCATTGGTGGGACTGGAAAAACTGTGCTCCCGCTGCCAGGAGTATTGGCCGCAAGACACCGTGTTCTGGTCGGTGTGGAACAGCCCAAAATCCTGTGATGGCCTGCAGCACTACTGCAAAGCCTGTGAATCCGAAGTAGCCAGGACCAGGAAGGAGGGTAAGGCCGCATGAAGTTGACCGCCTATCAACGCCGTCAGGTGGATTACGTCAAGGCCAATATGCCCGGCATGGTCACCCGCCAGCATAAGGGGATGAGCCGGGCCGCCGTGAAGGCGGCCAAGGCCGAAGATGACCAGAAGGCCATGGCCTGGCTGGATCGCACAGTGCCCCGCTGGCGCGAAGGCACGCCGCCGAAGACCAACAAGATTTATGTCGCCGCGCTGTCAGAAAGCGAGGCGGATAAGGAGCAATATGATGAATGATGCCAAACGCCTGCTCAAGCTGGTGCAAGTCGGCCGCCGCGAGCTGAGCCTGGATGAAGAGGACTATCGCGCCCTGCTGGAGTCGGTCACCGGCGCCCGCTCGGCCAAGGATCTCAAGGCCGCCCAGCTGGAGGCCGTGGTGAAGGCGATGAAGGGATTGGGGTTCAAGGTGAAGGTCAGCGCAACCAGTCACCGCTCCCCCCCCAGCACTGCCCATGTGCAAGCCCCTGAGGTGCGCAAGCTGCGGGCAGTCTGGATCACCATGTCGCAGGATGGCCTGCTGCACGACGGATCCGAGGATGCCCTGGGCAGCTTTATCCGCCGGATGACGGCCAATGCCAACGGCGGTGTGGGTATCAATCGGGCGGAGTGGCTGACGTCGGTGCAGGCCGAGCGGGTGCTGGAAGCGCTCAAGAAGTGGCATATCCGGTTGATGACCGATGCCATATTGAACCGGGGTGATATCATGCCGGAAAGCAACTCCCACCGAGTCAATGCCATGCCGGGCTATGACCTGGTGCGGGAGGTGTACGAAACCCCAGGCTGGCGCGCAGGCGGTCGGATGGTAGTCGATGGCAGCAAGCCGGTGAGTGAATTGCAGAGCAAGGAGAGTTGAGGTGGCAAAGATAAACGGTTTTGGTTTGGCAGTGCTGGGTGTGATAGCGCTAGTTGGTGGCGGAGTGGCTTATCTGGCCATGCCCGCCAAGCAACAAGTCGACATCAGCATACAGGGGGTCAATGACGGCGTTGACCGCACCGACCAGGTGAAAGCCAGCTTCACAGCACTGGCGGCCCATTGCCCAGCCATACTCAAAGCCAAGTCGGTGGTTGTAAAACATGAACAGGGCGAGGCGCTGTTCTGGCGCAACGAGAAGCTGGGCTGGCAGAGCGACTTCTATTTCCAGGCCGTTGACGGCCGGGCCGAAGCCCACCACTTCTATCTGCGTGATGACGGCCCGCGTGAGCTGATGGTCTTTGCCAAACAGGCCAGCCTTGACTGGTGCGGCATCAAGGAGAAGATGCAGGACTATTACCTGATCAAACTGTGACTAGCCCAGAATTGGGCGCCCAGATCCACTGCGTTATCATGATGACACCCAGCCATGCTGGGTGTTGTTTTATCTGGCGTTCGGAGGCGATATGAAACAGACACACGACAAGCAGACCATCGAGCTGTTTGGCATCGGCGTTGACCTGGACGCCATTGATCCAGAGACCTATCGCATGCTGAGCGATGAAACGGCCCCGGGCTGGAGCGAGCAGTTGCGCAGCATGTTCGACACCATCGAGGCAGTGGTGGAAAAGCATGGCGACGACAAGATGCTGCCCTTCATCATGCTCTCAGAGTTCTGCCGCACCTTCGGGGGCGCCCCCTTCTATGTGCCGAACGGCAAGACCCTGGCTACGGTGCTGCGCTCCATTCAAATATGGAAGGAGTTCACCGGTAATAACGTATTCGAGCTGTCGCGAAAATTCGGGGTATCTACCCGTGAAATTCAATTCGTGCTGGCAAAGATGCGCCGCTCTGAAATGCGAAAGATCCAGGGCGATATGTTTACTGGTCTCGACCCGGTGGCTGATGGTCAGGGTCGGCGAAATGGCAGAGCCTATTAACCAGTAATAAGTATCACGAAATAAGCGGCCCAAGTGGCCGCTTCTTTATGAAGTCCGTCAGTACAGCAATGGGCTTTATAAAAAGCACACTGGATTAAATCCCCTACCTATCCAGGTGTGTCATGTCTTCCATCTATGCCCTTATCCGAATAGAAGAGGGCTGGCGCAATAAGCCATACCTATGCACAGAGGGTTACCCCACCGTCGGTTTTGGTTTTCGCATCGGGCCCAAGGGTGCCGATATCAACCTCTATCAGTTCAACCTGCCGGTGCGGGCTGGTGAAGCCTGGCTTGATACCATCCTATCCGGTCTGGAAATGGACATGCGCCGCGATCCCAAGCTGGCCATGGCAATGCAAACCTGCGAGCGCGATCCAGCCCGTATGGCCGTGCTGCAGTCGATGGCCTACCAGATGGGCGTCAAGGGGCTGGCTGCTTTCAAAACCACCCTGCAGGCGGTGATCGAGCGCCGTTGGAACGATGCGGCCGCCGGCATGCTCAATAGCCGCTGGGCCAAGCAGACGCCCAATCGGGCAAAGCGCCATGCCGAGCAGATGCGCTCCGGCCTCTGGTCCCCGGAATACGGTGCCTGACATGGGCCGTAACGCGATGTGGAGCTTTGCCCAGGGCCGCGCCAAGCGGCTGACCCGCGAGCACGAAGCCGCCAAGCAAGGCATTGCCGAGAGCGAGGTGGATCGCGCCGTGCCGCTCCATAGTCACGACGGCACCCTGCAATCCCAGTTCGCCAAAGGCTGGCACTTGGTCACCGCTGCCGAAGTGTATGAAGCCCGCAATCAGCACCGTTTCAACATCCTCACCACTGACAACGACAAGGCCGCAGCGCACTGCGCTCGCCTGCGCGCCCTCTTCAATAAGGACATCCCATGCTTCCGTTAATCCCCGCCCTGGCCGCGCTTGCCGTGCAGCAGGGCCCGGCGTTGATCCGTGGTATCGCCGGCATGTTTGGCGGCAGCAAGACCGCCGACAAGGTCGCCGATATTGTCGAACAGGTATCCGGCATCAACCTGACTGCCGCCCAGCAGCAGGCCTACATCGAAGAACAGCTCGGCCGCATCACCGATCCGACCGCCCTGGTCGAGCTGCAGAAGCTCAGGAACGAGATGGAGAAGGAGCAGACCCGCCGCCAGGAACTAGAACTGCAGGACCGCCAATCCGAGCAGCACGAAACCCAAGAGACCATCCGCAGCGGCGACGCCGCCACCGACACCTATGTGCGCAACACCCGGCCGCTGATGGCCCGCCAGTCCTGGTACGTCACCGCCTTCTACGTGATCGCCTTCGAAGGGCTCAAGGTGGCCGGCTATGGCGAGGGCGCCGATCTCAGCATGGTGGCCATGCTCAGCACCCCGGCCTGGGCCTATCTCGGCCTGCGCACCCTGGACGGCTTCGCCCCGCATCCCAAGAGCAGTGGCCAGAAGGTGCAAACCGCCGTGACCGGCGCCGTCTCCAAACTGCTGACGAGGGGCAAATGACCGACCTGTTTGACCGTGCACAACAACAAGAACAAGAGAATCGCGAGCGAGCCATCACCAAGGTGGTGGGCCGCCGCAAGGAACAACCAGACCAGGACGAACGCGGCAACCGCTTCTGCCTGACTTGTGGGGAGCAGATCGCCCTGGCGCGACTGCAAGCAGAGCCTGACGCGGTGCGCTGTGTGCCATGCCAGTGCCGTGTAGAGATAGCGGGGAGACATCGCTATGGAGTTTGACTGGATCCCGAAGTGGTGGGGAATTGTGAGCTACATCATCAGCGGATTGGCAGCATTGATCGCGACTGTCATCTCGCTATGGCTGAGCAAAACCTTCGCCCGCCGCGAGGACTTGAAGAAAGTGGAGTCAGGTATGGACGAATTAAGTCATCGCGTCACTGGCCTCGAAACCCGCGTTGAAGCTCTTCCGACCCAAGAAGAGGTCACCGCCCTACGCCTTGAAATGGCTGAAAACAGGGGATGTATGAAAGCCCTGACCGAGAAGCTGACATCAGTCAATCACCTCGTTCAGCTGCTACTCGAACAGCAAATGAAAGACAAATAAACGGGGGATATATGAGCTTCAAAGAGATGGTCACCGCCGACCAACGGCTGGTGATGTTGCGTAGTCTGCGCGAGATGACCGGTTACTCGGCCAACGAATCGATCCTGGATTCGTGCCTGGAAACCTACGGCCACAACATCAGCCGCGATGCGGTGCGTACCCACATGCGCTGGCTGGAAGAGCAAGGGCTGATCAGCATCATCAAGGTTGGCGAAACCTTGGTGGCCAAACTGACCGGCCGGGGTGATGACGTGGCCACCGGGCAATCGGTGGTAGATGGCGTGAAGAAACCGCGCCCGGAGTAAGCCATGAAGGAGCTGATGATGAGTATGAAACATGCCCTGATGGGACTGGTACTGAGTGGCATAGGTATCTTGATGAACCGTGACTTACCCAATTACGACACCAACACCCCCATCGAGAAAGTCATCCGGCAGGTGCAGCGTGCCAGCCGCTACCGCCCCGCTTTCAATGGTGGGCGACCATCGGTCAAACGGGCCCAGCGTCAGGCCATGGCCAAGCGTGCCGGCCGCCGTGCTCGTCGGCTGGGCCACGCATGAAATCCCGCCTGCTGGATGTCGCCGCCATGATGGCCATGGGCTACCTGCTGGCCCTGCCTGTTGTCGGCGATCCGGTCTATGCACTGTGGGGCTGTGCGGCCCCGCTCGTTGACAAGCTGCTGGGGTAGTCATGTCCAAGAAGAAAAACACCAAAAGCAAGATCCAGCAGCTGCCTGACGATATTCGCAGCCAGCTGGCGACCATGTTGCGCTCTGACTCCATGTCGCAGAAAGCCATCCTGGAAGAGATAAACCAGCTGATCCGGGAAGCCGGCTTGCCGCAGGAAGATCAGATCAGTCGGACTGGTTTGAACCGCTACTTCAAACGCATGGAGCTGGCCGGTAGTCGCATGGCCGAGGCGCGCGCCACCGCCGAGGTCTGGACATCCAAACTTGGCCAGGCCCCCACCTCAGAGGTGGGCAAGCTGCTGCAGGAGTTCGTGCGCACCATGGCGTTCGAGACCTCCATGAAGATGATGGATGCCAGCGACGGCGAAGAGGGCAAGATGATCGACCCCAAATCCCTGGGCCAACTCGCCCTAGTGATCCAGCGGGTGGAGCAGGCGGCCATGACCAGCCACAAGGTCGAGAAGGAGATCCGCGCCGCGTTCGCCGCCGAGGTCGCCGACAAGGCCGAGACCATCGTGAAGCAAGCCGGTCTGACGGCTGAGACCGCCGCCGATATCCGGCGCCAGATCCTGGGGATTGCGCGATGAAGCATCTCACCCAAGCTGAAAATTCCCTGCGCAACCAGTCAGCGGCCGCCATCATCGGCGGCCAGTTCAATCCTGCCGATGTGCTGCTGCCCTATCAGAAGCGTTGGATCGCCGATGATGCCACCCTCAAGATTGCCGAGAAGTCGCGCCGTACCGGGCTCACCTGGGCAGAGGCCGCCGATGCCGCGCTCAATGGCTCGATGTCAACGGCGGCGGGCGGCTGCGATACCTTCTATGTCGGCACCACCAAGGACATGGCCCGCGAGTTTATCGACGCCTGCGCCATGTGGGCCAGGGCCTACCACTACGCTGCCAGCGAAGTGAGCGAAGAGGCGCTGGCCGATGAAGACAAAGACATCCTGGTCTACGTCATCAACTTCGCCAGCGGCTTCAAGATCAAGGCGCTCAGCTCCAACCCCAGCAACCTGCGGGGGATGCAGGGCAACGTGGTGATCGATGAAGGGGGCTTCCATAAAGACCTGGCCGCCATCCTCAAGGCCGCGATGGCGCTCACCATGTGGGGCAGCAAGGTGCGCATCATCTCGACCCACAACGGGGTCGAGAACCTGTTCAACACCCTGATCCAGGACAGCCGCGCCGGCAAGAAAGAGTTCAGCGTGCATCGCATCGATATTGAGACCGCCATCAACGAGGGTCTCTATCAGCGCATCTGCCAGGTTTCCAAGCAGGAGTGGAGCCGCGGTGCCGAACAGGAGTGGCTGCGCAAGCTGCTGCGCAATACCGCCACCGAGGAAGACGCCCGGGAGGAATACTTCTGCGAGCCCAAGAGCGGCGGCGGTGCCTATCTGCCCCGGGGCCTGCGCGAGCGGGCCTGTCGAATAGATGGCCCGGTGCTGCGCTTCACCGGCTCGGCACAGTTCAATGCCGCCAGCGAGTCAGCCCGCCAGGGCGAGATGCAGGAATGGCTGAATACTGACGTCCTGCCCGAGCTCGACAAGCTTGACCCAACGCTGCGCCACGCCCTGGGGGAAGACTTCGCCCGCTCCGGTGACCTTACCGATTTCGCCCCGATCCAGGTGCTGCCCAATACCCGTCGCCGAGTGCCGTTCCTGGTAGAGCTCAAGAACGTGCCGTTCAAGCAGCAGGAGCAGGTGCTCTATTTCGTCTGCGATCGGCTGCCACGGCGAGACGGGATCTGGCTCGATGCCCGAGGCAACGGCCAGTACCTGGCCGAGCAGGCGGCCTATCGCTATGGGCAGGAGGTGGTGCAGGTGATGCTGTCGGTCGGCTTCTACCGCGACAACATGCCGCGCTTCAAGGCGGCGTTTGAAGATGACGAGCTGGAACTGCCCAAGCACGAAGACATCATCACCGACCTGGGGCAGATCCAGATCTACCGGGGCACCCCTGGTATCGATGACAGCCGCACTCAGGGCAGTGATGGCAACAAGCGCCACGGTGACTCGGCGGTGGCCATCTTCCTCGCCTACCTCGCCAGCCGAGCCGAGAACGTCGAGTACGCCCTGCACACCATTGGTAACCGTCACCCCGATCCTGCTGCATATATCACTGATGTAAACGAGCGAAATCGACTCGCTGACCTGCAATCGAATACGAAGGCCCTGCGTGGCCGAGGAGTCTCACTGTGACCAGCATTCTCGATGACCGGGGCAACCCCATCAAACCCGACGTGCCAGCCCTCGGCGAAGATATCGCCAAGGCCTTTGTCACCGGGGTGCGTAACCCGCGCCCGGCGAGCGTGGCCAGCACCATCACCCCCCATCGGTTGGCGGGCCTGCTGCGTTCGGTCGTGGATGGCAATAATCCCCAGGACTACATGACCCTGGCCGAAGAGATCGAAGAGCGGGATCTGCACTATGCCTCGGTGCTGCGTACTCGCAAGCTGGCGGTGGCGGCGCTGCCCCCCAGCGTCGAGGCCGCCAGCGAAGAAGCCGAAGACCTGCGCCTGGCCGAGGAGGTGCGCAAGCTGATGACCGGCGACCAGATCCCTGAGCTGTTCTTCGACCTGCTCGATGGCCTAGGCAAGGGCATGGGGGTGTGTCAGATCTTGTGGGACACCACCCAGCGCCCCTGGATGCCGAAGGATTACACCTGGGTCGATCCCCGCTACCTGCGCCCGGACCAGGAGACCCTGAGCGAGATCCTGCTCATCAGCGACGATGCCCCCCAAGGCGCCCCGC
The DNA here is from genome assembly GCF_000820185.1 of Aeromonas tecta. Taxonomy (GTDB): domain Bacteria; phylum Pseudomonadota; class Gammaproteobacteria; order Enterobacterales; family Aeromonadaceae; genus Aeromonas; species Aeromonas tecta. Next base: position 48,087 of record NZ_CDCA01000016.1, on the reverse strand, counting down.
TGGAGCCCTACAAGTTCATCGTCCATCTGCCGCGCACCAAGTCCGGCAGCATCTGGCGCAACGGCCTGACCCGCCTCTGCGCCGTAATGTACATGCTCAAGAGCTTCACCATTCGCGACTGGTGGGCCTTCGCCGAGGTGTTCGGCATCCCCATCCGGGTGGGTAAGTACGGCGCCAACGCCACCCCCGAGCAGATCGACACCCTCAAGCATGCTATCGGCAGCATCGCCTCCGACGCCGGCGCGGTGATCCCCGAGAGCATGAAGCTCGAACTGATCGAGACGGCGAAGGGCAACGGCGGCAACACCCTGTTCGAGAACATGGCGCGCTGGTGCGACGAGCAGACCAGCAAGGCGGTGCTGGGTCAGACCATGACCACCGACGATGGCAGCAGCCGTTCCCAGGCCGAAGTGCACGACGAGGTGCGCCTCGACATCGCTCGCTGGGATGCCCGCCAGCTGGAAGCCACCATCAACGAGTACCTGGTCAAACCGTTCATCATCCTCAACTGGGGTGAACAGAAGGCCTATCCCCGCGTCTGCATCCGGGTGCCGGAGCCGGAAGACCTCAAGCTGCTGGTCGAGAGCCTGATGCCGCTGATCGATCGCGGCATGAAGGTCAGCGAGAGCGAGCTGCGCGACAAGTTTGGCCTGGCCAAACCGGCTGATGACGACATCGTGATGCAGCCCCTCAGTGTCATGCAGATTCAGGCGGTGCAGCCAGTCGCGCTCAATCGCGAGCAGGGCAAGCGCCTGGCCATCAACCGCATCCAGCAATCGAGCGAGACGCTCATCAACGAGCTGACCGACGAGGCCATGAGCGACTGGGTCGAGCTGGGCGGCGACGAGTTCATGAACCCCATCATCGAGCTGGCCACCACCTCCGCCAGCTTCGAGGCATTCAATGCCGGCCTGCTGGCCCTGCAGGAGCAGTTGGCGCCGGAGGCGTTCGTGCAGCAGATGGCCGATTACATGTTCCGCACCCGTGGCCTGGGAGATGCCCAGGATGGCTGACAAAAAGCAGGCTGAGGTCAAGACCACCGACTATCCCCCCCAGGCGGCGCTCGACTGGTTCAAGGCCAAGGGCATCCAGCCCGGGTTCGACTACCGCGACGTCTGGAAGGAGGAGCAGGCCAACGCCTTCACCGTGGCCAAGATGCTCAACGCCGACCTGCTGGTCGAGGTGCGGCAGCTGGTCGAGCAGGCGCTGGCCGAGGGGCAGACCTTCTCCCAGTTCCAGGCCATCCTCAAACCGCTGCTGGTCAAGTCCGGGTGGTGGGGCATCCAGACCATGGATGACCCGACCACCGGAGAGACCAAGCAGGTGCAGCTCGGCAGTGAAGGTCGCATCAAGACCATCTACAGCACCAACATGCGCACCGCCCGCGCCGCCGGCCAGTGGCAGCGCATCGAGCGCACCAAGCGGGCCATGCCCTACCTGGTCTACCAGCTGGGGCCGGCCAAGGAACACCGGGCCCTGCATGTCAGCTGGCAGGGCATCACCCTGCCGGTGGACGATCCCTGGTGGTTGAGCCATATGCCGCCGAATGGCTGGGGTTGCCACTGCGGGGTGAGGCAGGTCTCGAAGTACGAGCGGGACAAGATGGTGGCCAGCGGTGCGGCGCTCACCACGGCGCCAGACAACGGCACCAAGGAGTGGGTGAACACCCGCACCGGGGAAGTGGAGACCCTGCCAAACGGGATCGAGCCAGGTTGGAACTACAACCCCGGCAAGAGTCGTCCGCAGGCCCTGCAAGCCGACTTGGCAGCCAAGGAACAAACCATGCGCCAGACGCTCTCAGTGCCTCTGTGAGCGTTTCAGGCTACCAGCGCATGACTGTAGGTGCTGCCTCTTCATCTGACGCGATTTAAAGATGGTTTAAAGATGGTGTGAGGTGGCGGCGAGGGCTGCCATTTCATGCCGCGCTATCCGTCCTGCAGATTGCCGTGTACCCTGTTGATGCCCGGTCATCACCTCCCTGTTCAGAACATCGCCACCCTCTCGCCGGCGATCTCCCACCCCCAGACCTTCCCTGTTTCAAAGCGAAAACCGTCATTACACCCAGGCCGCCCCGCGCCGCCATCATCGACTCGTCCCAATTACTTCATTCAACCCACTCAGCCACCTGGCGGGAGGTTGTTATGTGACGGAGCGAGTCATGCACCAACGTATCCATAAGGCCATCTGTTTCGACATGTCCCGCATGGTGGCAGAAGACCAGAGCAGTTGGCTGCCGATGATACCGGCCGGCCTGTTCTCTGGTCGTGATGGTCGCAGTTGGAATAATTCAGACCCTGATGGAATGGTCGCGTCCTTCGATATGAAACTGCCGTTCGACGTTGAGCACGCCACCGAAACCCGCGAAGGCAACACCGAAGCTGTCGGTTGGATCGTCGAACTGCAGAATCGCGCTGGCGAAGTCTGGGCCCGAGTGGAATGGAACGCCGAAGGAAACGAGCTGATTGAAGGCAAGAAGTTTGGCTTCTATTCGCCGGCGTTCGATTACTCCCCTGTTGACGGTCGGGTGGTGGCGATGTCCAGCGCCGGCCTTACCAACAAACCAAATCTGAACGTCCCCGCCCTCAACAATCAAGAGGATAACCCTGTGAAATTGCCCCTTATCGTGACCCAAAAACTGGGCCTGGCAGAGGATGCCACCGCAGAACAGGTCGTGACGGCCATCAATGCCATGCAGGTACAACACCAGGTGGCACTGAATGCCCAGCAGGACCCGACCAAGTTCGTCCCTGCTGCGACCCACCAACTGGCCCTGAACCGCACCCAGGAGCTGGAGACCAAATTGGCCGACATCGAGAAGGGCAAGATCGATTCCCTGGTCGATGCAGCCATCACCGAAGGCAAGGTCGCCCCGGCTGATAAAGCGATGTATGTCGGCCTCTGTCAGACCGAAGCCGGTCGCGAACAGTTCACCGCCTGGTGTTCTCGCGCCCCGGTCATTGCCGATGACAACAAGGTCAATGGCCAGGAGCACCAGCAAGACGGCAAGCTCAGCAAAGACGAGCTGGCGCTGTGTCGTGCCATGGGCGTCAAACCCGAAACCTGGTTGGCTAACCGCCACCACAAACCCACCTATTAATCGGAGAGTCTGACCATGGCTTTTACTGAAGCGCAGATTATTGAAGCCCTGACCGTCGGCGCTAATTCCGCCTTTGTCGAAGGGCTCAATACCGTCGAACCGCAATGGCCCCTTGTTGCCAGTCAAGTCCCCAGTTCTGGCTCCAGCGAGTTTTATGGCTGGCTCAAAGATTTGCCAGGCCTGGTGGAGTGGACCGGTGATCGCATGCTCAAAGTGCTGGGTTCCCACGGCTACGCCATCCCCAACAAAACTTTCGAAGCGTCCATCAAGATCAAGCGTGAAGATCTGGAAGACGACAAGATCGGCAAATACTCTATTACCTCCCGTGGCTGGGGGCGTGAAGTCGGCCTGTTCCCGGACAAGAATTCATTTGGCCTTCTGGTCGCAGGATTTACCACCCTCTGTTACGACGGCCAGAACTTCTTCGATACCGACCACCCGGTCGAATCGACTCCGGCTACCACCTTCTCCAACGTCATCGGCGACCCGAGCACCGATACCGGTTCGCCCTGGTTCCTGATCGACGACATGCAGATCCTCAAGCCGATCATCTTCCAGGAACGGCGCCCGATGGCCCTTGAGTTCGTCGGGGCAACTAGCGAATACGCCTGGTTCAACAACATGGTCGCCCAAGGGGTGGATGGTCGTCACGGCTATGGCTTCGGCTTCCCGCAGACCGCCATTGGCTCCAAGGCCGCGCTCTCGGTTACCAACTTCGAAGCCGCCTATGACCGGCTGGCCAGCATGAAAAAAACGGATGGAACCCCCATCGGAACCATGGGGCGTGTGCTGATCGTGGGCCCGGGTAACCGTGCCGCCGCCGAGGCCATCCTCAAGCGTCAGCTGCTCGATAACGGTGGCAGCAACACCAACTACGAGCGCGTCAAGTTGGTGGTCACCCCCTACATCGTGTAACCCCCAGGCCTGGGCAGAGCTTCATGGCGATGAAGCCCAGGCATTTATTCACCCGGCCAGGGTGGAGCTTCAAAGCGTCGAGGCCCAGGCCATTACCAGGACAGCGAGATGGACAACCAACATCGCAAGATTGCCGGCTATCGCGAGCTGAGCCAGGCCGAGATCGATCTGATGAACGATATCAAGGCCAACGGAGAACAGTTGCGATCCCTGCTGACCAGGGTGCGGGCTCATGTTGCCAGCCAGCCCGAGCCGGAGGTGCCGCACAGCACTGTGACCGAGCCCATGCTGGCTATCGATGAAGCTCAGCGCCTGCTGCAATCCGGCCAGATGTGGCTGGTGCGGGCTGTTGCCCAACCGAACAGCTTCTAAGGGAACACCATGGCCACCAGTATCAAGACCCTGACCACGACCGCCTGGGTGCTGGTCTCCAGCGCCGTCAGCGGCACCATGGAGAACCAGACCGGCCAGCTTGTTATCTACCGCGTCGGCGCCGCATTGCCAGCTCCCACCGAGATGGTGGGCTTGACGCTGGAGCGAGGCAAGTCTGTGAGCTGGAGCTTTAACCCGGCCCAGAACGTCTATGCACGTGCGAAGAGTCAGCCTGGCGGTCCGCTGGTTGTGGTGGAGGGATAACCCATGCCGTTCGGTGACAACTTCATTCCGGGGCCTGTCATGCCCCTGCCTGCTCGCAAGAAGAGCGAGGTGTTTTGGGCTGCACTGACCGGCGCCTCGCTGGTGGCCAACACCGATATCGACCTGGTGGCTTGGCTTAATGCACTGGTGGCCCCGACCAGCGGCACCCTGGCCCCGTTCTTCAACACGACCAGCAACAAGCTGAACGTCTACAACGACAACGCCAGCGTGGCGTTCAAGTTGAACCTGCGCGGTACCTGGACCGGCGGCAACAACCGCTCCATGCAGCTCGACTTCGTGGGTACCAACGGCAACCGCCTGGTGCAAAGCCGTGACTCGGCGGTGACGGTAGATGATCTCACCCTGGCCACGTTCTTCAGCATCGACAAGAACGGCAACATCGCCACCAACGGCACCAAGCCGGTGATCCGCAGCAACGGGGCTCCCTTCACGGTGACCGCCGTCCAGATCATCGCCGAGCAGATCACTACCGAGACCGTCATTACGCCGGTTTAACCCCCGTTTAAAGGAGCATTGAAGATGGCTGGTAAGAAAGTGAAAACCTTGGGTGACAACAAAAGCGAGCAGCTGGCAGCTGCGGCAGTGGGCGCAGGTACCGACCTGGTACAAGCGCAATCCGAACCGAAGAAAGACGGTGAAGTGCTGGTAGACCCGGAGGCCGAAGCCGCCCGCCTGGAAGCGGAAGCGAAAGCCGCCGAAGGGCAAGGTGATGACCAGGGCGCGGCCAACGCCATCGGTGCATCGAACGAACCCGGGGCGAACCTGAGTTCCGACGTGCTCACCGCCGAGCAGTTGCCTGCAGGTGTGAATGAGGAAGGTCTCACCCTGGAGGGGATAGATGCCTCCGCCGCCACCTTGATCCTGGGTGTCGAGGCAAACCAGTCCGACTGGCTGCTCGGCCAGTTCGACGTCAAGGCCAAGTCGCCGGCTGGCTTCTGGCGCTGCGGCGTGCAGTTCCTCCACTCCAGCCCGACGCGGGTGTTCGTGGTGAACAGCAAGGCCGACGTGCCGGCGGATCACGACTGCAGTGTGGTGTGCTGCTACCTGACCCTGGAAGAAGCCCGCCGCGTTCATAGCGACCAGTGGCTGACCGTGGTACTCGGCAGCGAAGTGATCAAGGAGTAACGGATGACAACCCCAATCGAAGAACAACTGGCAGGCATTGCGCTGCCGCCCGCCAAACTGGTCAAGATTGACCAGCTGATGACGACCACCAACGGCCTGATTAACCAGATCCAGCATGACCTGGCGCCTTTGGTAAAAGAGCTCGGTGGTAGTGCCGACCACGAGGTGCAAAAGCTTCTCGAACAGGCAGCGGGTTGCCTGCTGGCCGCAGCAGCGACCACCTCTGGCGCTGCCTTGGTTGGCAGTTACATCAAGGTATAAGCCATGGCCATCTACGCGACGAAACAGGATCTGGAGACGAGGGACGGGAGCATGCTTTACAACCTCGCCCTCGATCGCTCTACCGACACCCTCAACGACACCTGGATCGATGAGGCGTTGGGAACGGCCGACGACGAGATCAACGGCTACCTGTCGCGTCGCTATGTGCTGCCGCTGCCGGAGGTGCCTGACCTGCTCAAACGTCAGGCCGTGGTCATCGCCTTCTACTGGCTCGGGGATCGGGACAACCAGGTCACCGACCTGCTGCAGGACCGCTATGACCGCGCCATCACGAAGCTGAAAGAGATCGCCTCCGGCAAGCTGGATCTGGGGCTGCCCACGCCAGAACAACCGCCAGAAGGCGTTGTTGGCAAGGTGGAGCTGGTGCAGGAGAACGAGCGCCTCTTCACCCGCAACAGCCTGAAAGGGGTGCTTTGATGGCCGTCTCGGTCGAGGTCCACACCCAGGGGCCCGAGCTCGCGGCTTATCAGCGCCTGCTAGATACCCTGGGGCGCAGCGATCACAAGGCCGAGCTGCTGGAGAGCCTTGGCGCCGTGGTAGAGAGCCAGACCCGGCGCCGCATCAGCGACGAGAAGACAGCACCCGATGGCAGTTCCTGGACGCCCTGGTCTACGGCCTACCAGAAGACCCGCCACGGCAACCAGTCGCTGCTGCAGGGAGAAGGCGCGCTGCTCGACAGCATCGAGTACCAGGTGCAGCGCAACAGCGTGCGGGTGGGGTCGGCCCTGGCCTATGCCGGCGTGCACCAGGACGGGTTCAGCGGCTCGGTGCAGGTGCCGGCCCATATCCGCCGCATCACTCAGGCGTTCGGCAAGGCGCTCAAGTTCCCGGTCTATTCGTCGGTGGGGGCTTTCACCCGCCAGATGGAGATGCCAGAGCGCCCCTACCTGGGGCTTTCCAATGACAACCAGACCGAGTTGCTCGCCGTGATCGGCGACTTCTGGCAAGACGTGATGAAGGAGGCAGGCCTATGAGCCGCCCGGATTTCGGCACCATCGGCAGCACCGTCTCCGCCTGTGAGGCGGTGGTGCAGTATCTCAAGCCTTACCTGGAAGCGACGGGCCCCGGCGCCGATCGCTTGGTTGATCGGGTGCAACTGGTCGAACGTCATATCGGTCAATTCGACAAGGCCGAAGAGCTCGGCCGCTGGATGAGCGACAAGGATGGCGGGGTGCGCATCGCCGCCTTGCGGGTTCCTAAAATGGAGAACCAGGGTAATACCCTGATCGGCACCATCGAATTTGCAGCCTATGTGTTCTGCGCCGACATGTGGGCCTACGCCAAGGACCAGCGCGCCGAGGTGATCGCAGGCCGCCTGGCCAAGGCGCTGATGCTCAAAGGCAACTGGACGGGCACGGGCGCGGCCAAGGCACCCGAAGCGGTCTCGATGCAGAACCTCTACACCATCAAGACCGACAAGAAAGGCTTGGCCATCTGGGCCGTCACCTGGCGCCAGGACTGGCCGCTGGATGACCCCATCGACCCGGCCACCCTGGACGACTTCCTGCACTTCAACTGGCAGGCCAAGCAGGGCGATGGCGCGCCTGTGTGCGAAGCGGATATCAACCTGCCCGGCCCAACCCCCTAGGAGAGAACGTGGAGCTGACCCTGAAACCCAAACCCGGGCTGACCGTGAAGAAGCCCGATGGCAGCAAGCTGGCCGAGGCGGGTGAAACCGTATCGCGCAACAGCTTCTGGTTACGTCGCATCAAAGATGGCGATGTGCTTCCTGTCGAGGAAGCGCAAGCCGCGCAGGCTGACCAAGAAGACGTGAAACCGGCCAGCAAGGCCCCCAACAAGAAGACGGAGAAGTGACCATGGTCCTCGGATCCATCCCCAATGACGTGCGCGTGCCGCTCGTCTACATCAAGATCGACAACAGTCAGGCGCTGAGCGGCAACATCGCCCAGGACCAGCAGGTGATGCTGTTCGGTAAGATGCTCAACGCTGGCCCCGATGCCGGTACCGCCACCCCGCTCAACGTGGTCGAGGTGCCGGTCAGCGAGTCGGCCATCGATAGCTTGTTCGGCGTCGGCTCCATGATGGCGCTGGCTGCCAAGCGCTACCGCAAGGCCAACAGCTACACCCGCACCTTCGCCCTGCCCATCGGTGATCTCACCGCCGGCGCGGCGGCCGTGGGCTCGTTCACCTTCGCAGGCCCCGCGACCCAGGCCGGTACCCTCTACCTGCTGATCGCCGGCCAGGCGCTGCAGGTGGGGGTGGCCGCTGCTGCCACGGCTGCCAACGTGGCCACCAACGTGGCCGCCGCGATCACCGCCGCCAAGAACCTGCCGGTGACTGCCGCCGTGGATGGCACCGATACCGCTAAGGTCAACATCACCGCCAAGTGGAAGGGGCTGACCGGCAACGACATCGATCTGCGCTTCAACTACTACGCGGGCGAGCAGCTGCCGCCGGGTATCACCATCACCACCGTGGCCATGACCGGTGGCTCTGGTTCGCCCGATATGAGCGCGGTCATCGCCGCCATGCCGGATGAGTGGTTCAACCACATGATGATGCCGTTCACCGATACTGCCAGCCTCAATACTCTGCGCGATGAGCTGCTGGAGCGTTGGGGCCCGCTCAAGATGAGTGAGGCCATCGCCTATGCTGCATTCCGGGGCACCTACGGCGAAACCATCACCTTCGGCGAGGGGCGTAACGACTTCCTGATCTCCTGCCTGGGCACCAGCAAATCCCCCAGCCCCTCCTGGGAGTTCGCCGCCAGCTATGCGGGCATCGCGTCCTACTACCTGGCCATCGATCCGGCGCGCCCGCTGCAGACCCTGGTGCTGCCCGGCATCCTGCCGCCGGCCAAGGCCGATCGCTTTGCCTTCGACGAGCGCAACAACCTGCTCAAATCCGGTATCGCTACCTGCCAGATCCAGCCTGGCGACGTGGTGGCCATTGAGCGCGAGATCTCCATGTACCAGGAGAACGCCTACGGCGACCCGGATCCGAGCTACCTGGACATCACTACCCCGGCCACCCTTGGCAAGATCCGTTATGACATCAAGGTTATGGTCACCAACCGTTTCCCGCGCCACAAGCTGGCCGATGACAACGTGCTGAGCCAGATCGACCCGGCGCAGCCCATCGTCACCCCCAAGCTCATGCGCGAAGCCATTCTGGAAGTGGCGCTGGATTGGGTCACTGCCGGCCTGATGGAGAACTACGACCTGTTCAAGGAGACCCTGGAGGTCTACCGCGACACCGCCGATCGCAACCGCCTCAACTGCGTGTGCCACCCGGACGTCGTCAACCAGCTGCGTGTGTTCGCGGCCCTGATCCAATTCAAACTGTAAGGAGCGCCCCATGGGACAAGTCCTGGGTGAAGTCATCATCCGTGCCAATGGCCAAGAACTGAAAACCAAGACCGGTGCCGTGCTCAACCCCGGCGGCTTTACCCGCACCCAGCATACCGGCGGTGGCCGGGTGCGAGGCGTGAGCAGGCGCTTTGCCGCCCCCAGCATCGAGGTCGTCATCGCCGCAGATGAAGACGTGGATGTGATGACCATCAACGCCATCGAGAACGCCGCTATGGTCTGGGATGGCGATAACGGTGTCAGCTACATGATGACCGGTGCCGCCGTTGGCGAGCCGGCCACCCTGCGGGAAGAGAGTGGCGACATCGCCGCCACCTTTATCGGTGATCGGGTGGTGAGGATCTGACGATGGCACTGACGACCTTTGAGCTTGAACATGGCATCACGGGCACGACTGAGGAGGGGGAAACCCTCCTCTATCGTGAAGTCGGCCTGCGAGAGCTGACCGCCGCCGACCTGATTGATGCGCAGCTTGCCGCCGAAAAGGTGGTGGTGCAGAACGGCAAGGCCGTTGCCTATACCAGCGATGTGCTCTATGGCCTGAACCTGCTCTGCCGCCAGGTGGAATATATCGGGCAGATAAAAGGCCCGCTCACCATCAACATGATCAGGAAATTGCATGTGGATGATTTCGGCCTGCTGCAGGCCAAGGCTCAAGAGTTAGATATGGTGCTGGCCGAGGCGCTGGCCGAGCGGGGGCGATCTAAATCAGCTGGTTGAACCGGTCATGGGGATAATGTTGGCGATGAGCAAATATATTCCTTCAACCGAGCTGAAATATTTACCAATACGCCACTTGCTGCGCCGCTTTGACCAATTAAAGCAAGCCATCACGCCGAGAAATAAATAGGAAATAATATGGCCAAGCAACTCGTCACCGATATTGTCATCAACTTGGCCGGCAATCTGGCGACCAAGTCGCGGCAATATAGTCAGAGCATGAGCCAGTTTGCGGCCAATAATCAGCGTGCCATGAACCTGACCAAGATGTCTTTGGATGCAGCTGGCCGGGGGATCGACTCGGTGGGCAGCCGTTACGTCGCCCTGGGGGCGACCTTGGCAGGTGGCGCGGCGATTCGTGGTTACTCCCAACTCGACCGCCGGATTTCTCGCATCGCCATCGCTGCCGATATCAGCCGCGAGAAGTCAGCCGAGCTCTATGACGAGATCCAGCGGGTATCCAATCTCAAGGGCATCCGCATCGACCCCACCGAGGCAACAGCAGCGGTGGAAGAGATCCTGACCAAGACCGGCGATCTCGATTACGCCATCAGCAACCTGCCCAATATCGCCGCCGTGATCCAGGCTACCGGTGCCGGCGGTCTGGAGGTCGGCGGTATCTTCACCGAGTTCAAGAAGCTCGCCATCGACTCCAGCGAAGCGGCTATGCGCGCCATCGATACCCTCAACCTGCAGGGCAAGAGCGGAGCGTTCACCCTGGCCAGCATGGCCAAAGAGGGGCCCAAGATCTTCGCAGCCTATGCGGCCACCGGGCGCCAAGGTACAAGTGCAGTCACCGAACTGGGCGCCGCCCTGCAGATCATCCGCCAGGGCGTGGGCTCGGATGCCGAGGCGGTCACCGCCTTTGAATCCATCATCCGGGATATCACGCGGCCGGAGACCGTCAAGAAACTCAAACAGTTAGGCAACATCGACGTGTTTGACCCGGAGCAACTCAAGCAGGGCAAGGAAGTGATGCGCTCCCTGCCGGTGCTGATCGAGGAGATAGTCACCAAGTCCAAAGGGCTCTCCACCAATCTGGCAGGAATGAATCTGACCGACGAAGCCAAGCGGGCCCTCAAGCCGGTGATCGCCGAGTTCGTCCAGTCCGGTGACGTCAAGGCGTTCGACGAGTTCCTTAGTGTCGCTGGAGACGGTACCACCACTCTGAACGATGCCTCTGTGGCCGCCAATGACTTCGCCGGCAGCCTGCAGTTGATCAGCAATAGTTGGAACCAGTTTGCCAACCAGCAACTGGCAGGCCCGATCGCAGAACTGGCCGAGGCCATTAACAGCCTGGAACCGGATGCAGTCCAGAGCTGGCTGGAGACCGGCAAGAATATCGCCCTGGTAGTGGGCGGCCTGGTGGCCGTCAAGAAGGGGGTGGATGCCATCAAATGGACCAAGGGAATCTGGGATGCAGCTAAGCCGAGCAAGGGTGGCGGTGCCGGCGGCTTGGGCGACGCCATGGCAGATCTGGGTGCGACCCCAGTCTACGTGGTGAACATGCCAGGCGGCGGTTTCAATGCGGATGGTGCGATGAATCCTACCGGCAATCAGCCTGGTAAAAATACTACCTTGAACGTCCAAAATCTGGTTGCAGCTGGGACTGTTCTCTATGGTGTGTCCCTGATCCCTGAGCTGGGCGGCCTTCCATTCTGGTCCAGGGCTGAAGATCGCAAGAAAGAGCTGGCCGCGAAGGGCAATGGTCTGCTGAATCTCGATACGAATGGCCTCACACCTGCTCCAGGCCTGCTCGATGTCTTCGATGAGATGCAGGCCTTCTTCACTCGCGATGTGCAGGCCTCCCCTCGTCCTGACAACCTGGCTGCCTCCCTCGATATCAAGGTCAGCGATGATCGCATTACCGTGCGCACCCGCGATGCCGCCCCTGGGCTCAAGGTGAACGTCGATACCGGCCCATCTTTGATGCCTTGATGGCGGTCCTTTAACGGAGGGATGAATGAGCTTTATAGATCGTTTGACCGCCTCGATCCGGGGCGTTGAGTTTCTGCTGAACACGGTCGATGGCAAGGGTGGCCGCCGCGCCATCCCTCGCGAATACCCCAAGCGCGAGAACGGCTGGACCGAAGACAACGGCGCCGTGCTGACCAACGAACAGATCACCGGCAAGGTGGTGGGCCGTAATTACCTGGAAGATCTGCGCGCCCTGCTCGCTGCCCTGAACCAACCCGGCACCTGCGAGATGATCCATCCCTGGTGGGGTGTGCGCACCGTACAGGTCGGCGAAGTCAGCCACCGTCTCGACAATGACGAAGACGGCGCGGCCTATGTCACCTTCACTGTATGGGAGGCAGGCACCAACCTGTTCCCCAGTGCTGCCGTCGATACTGCGGCCACCATGGGCAATGCCGCCGGCGTGGCCCAGGCTGCCACCGAGCAATCCTTCCTCGATCAGTTCATCACCGGCCTCGACAACATGGGCCCCATGGTTGATACCTTCCTGGATGACCTGGACGAACTCACGCGAGGGCTGCCGACCCTGCCTGACCAGTTCCGTGAATGGACCGATCGCCTGCTTCGCACCAAAGACAGCGTCGGTTCGCTGCTGGCTTATCCGGGCGAGCTGGCCAGGGAGGTGACCGGCATCGTCGAAGACATCAAGGGCGTGGTGACGGACCCCATCCGGGCGCTCTCTGTCTATGACCAGGTGAGTCGCCGCTGGGAAGGGATGCGGGCCGAGCTTGCCATCACCGGCGGTCTGCCGAGTGGCATCCTCAGCGACGTCACCACAGGTACCGCTTCGTCAGTGCCAACCATCGATACCCCGACCGAGCAGACCGCAGCCCTGGCCAACGGAGAAGCCTTTACCAGGTTAATCGACCGGGCTACCGCCGCGTCGGCCGCCAGCGCCCTGGCCAGCACCAACCTGGGCACGGATCGCGCCTTTACTGCTGATCCCGCCGACGCCGTCACCATCGGCAAGTCGCTGACCGGCGACCAGGTCAACAACCCGCTGAGCCGCCCGGTGGTGATGGATGGTGTGGTGGGCGCTGACCGCAACCTGCTGCTGACCGCCGATGACCTGGAGGCCATCGCCAACAAGCTGGCGGCCCGTCTCGCCGAGCTGGCCATGGAGGCGGTCGAAGCAGATGAGAGCTCGGTGTGGCGCGCCCTGCGGGATCTGCGTCTGGCCGTACTGAATGACAGCCGCGAGCGGGCTGCGCAGCTGCCGCGTCGTCGTGCCCTGGTGCTGGCTATCACGACCCCATCCGCGCTGCTCGCCTGGCAGGAGTACGGCAACACTGAATACCGGGATCGGCTGGTCAGCAGCAACAACCTGCGTGATCCCGCCTTCATCACACCCACCACCAAGGTGGAGGTGATTGATGGCTGAACCCATTACCCTGCGCGTCGATGGCCAGCTCTATACCGGCTGGCAGAAGGTGCGCATCACCCGCAGCCTGCGCGATATCGCCGGCGACTTCGAACTGCGCCTGACCCGCAAATGGGAAGATGCCAAGGCCATGGTCATCAAGCCCCTCAGCGCCTGCACCGTCTCCATCGGCAGCGACCTGGTGCTGACCGGGTATATCGATGACTTCATCCCCAGCTACGATGCCCGCGAGGTGGAGTGGGTGGTGAGCGGCCGCAGCAAGACCAGCGATCTGGTGGACTGCTCGGCCATCTACAAGAGCGGCCAGTGGCAGAACGTGACCCTGGATCGGGTCGCCAAGGATATCAGCGCCCCGTTCAAGATCGAGGTGGTGGTGGAGTGCGATCTGGGGGATGCCTTTCCCCGCGTCACCATCGAGCAGGGCGAGAGTTGTTTCGAGCTGCTTGACCGCCTGGCCAAGCAACGGGCCGTGTTGCTGACCACCAACGAAAAGGGCGAGCTGGTGCTGACCCAGGCCAGCGATCAGGACATGGGCGCCAGCCTCATCCTGGGCGAAAACATCCTGGCCGCCCGGGGCAACTTCAGCATGCGGGATCGGGCCTCTGAATGGATTGTGAAGGGCTCCAGCTACGGCGGCGGATCGACCTGGGACAACACGGCGCCGGCCACCCTCGGCGGCCAGAAGGCGACAGTTACCGATCCAGCCGTCACTCGCTACCGCCCCCGCATCATCATCGCCGAGGACGTCACCACAGTGGCCGGTGCCAGCAAGCGCGGCCAGTGGCAGAAGCAGCGCAGCATCGGCGAAGGCACTCAAACCGAGATCACCGTGGCCGGCTGGCGCATTCAAGGGTTGAAGGGAGATAGCGGAGCGCTCTGGCGCATCAACCGCATGTGCCCCATCAAGGACGAGATCCAGGGGCTAGACGAGCGTTGGCTCATTGTTACCGTCAGCCTGATGGAGGACGAAAAGGGAGGCCGTGAGGCCATCATCAACCTGATGCCCAGGGAGGCGATGCTGATCCCGGCCGAGGTAGTCAAGAAACAGACCAAGGAGGTGACCACATGGTAACCATCCGCGATGTGATGAAAATTGTGGAGCCCATCAAGCGCCGGTGCCGCCTTATTGCCGATCGCGCCATTGTCACCTGGGTGAATGATGCCCTGCAGCGCCAGAACCTGCAGCTCAAGGTGTTGGCCGATGAAGGCGCCGACGACGTGGAACGCTTCCAGAACTACGGCCGCAGCAGCGTACCGCCAGAAGGGTCTGAGGCCATTGTGCTGGGCATCGGTGGCGCTCGTGCCGGGATGGTCGCCATCGTAGTGGAAGACAAGACGGCGCGGCCAAAAGATCTGGAGGCGGGCGATAACTGCCTATACCATCTGGAAGGTCACCGCATCATCCTGCGCAAGGATGGCGAGATCGCCAGCCAAGCGAAAACCGTCATTACACAAGTCGAAACCAAAACCACCACGATAAGCCCTGATAACGAGATTCAGGGCGCTTTGCACGTTACATTGAACATCACCACCGATGCCGATGTGATCATCAATGGCAAGTCGTTCCTGGATCATAAGCATGATCTACCGGGTGGAGGCCAAACATCTCCCCCAGTGTGAGGGGCGATGACCACAGCCATCATCTGGAACAACGAAACCGGCCGAGGGGATATCGAGATCACCTCGGCCGGTTTGCGTCAGGATGACGGGCTGGAGACTCTGGTGCTGCAGGTGCTGTTTACCGATGCCCGCGCCGATGAGTCGGACGAACTGCCCGACGCCAGCGGCGATCGTCGTGGCTGGATTGGCGACACCTTCGCCGACCAGCCTTGTGGCAGCAAGCTCTGGCTGTTGGAGCGATCCAAGCTCACCACCGACGTGCGCAACAAGGCAGTGACCTATGCACAAACCGCCCTCGATCGCCATTTAAAGCCCGATTACGCCAAACAGCTCGTCGTCACCGGCTCCATCCCCCAGTTCCAGTGGCTCCAGCTCGACATTGCCATTACCCGTCCCGACGAGAGCACCATGACCTTGACCATCAAGCAGCGCTGGGAGGCACAGGCCAATGCCGTATAGCGTCCCGACACTGCGTCAGATTACTGCCAGTGGCCAGCTGGATATCGAATCCAGCCTCAGCACCGTGCTACCAAAGTTCGGTATCGAGCAGGCCCTCAATGTGGCGGTGTCAGCTAGCCAACGCGACCTTTACGACCACCAAATGTGGATCGTACGCCAGATCATTCCGACGACTGAATCAGACGACCAAACCATCATCGAGCTGGCCCAGTATGAAGGGGTAATCCGTAAGCAAGCGACCTATGCCGCCGGCCCCGCCACCCTCAATGGAACCGTGCCGGCACCGGTCGGTACCGTGCTGCAGCACAAGGATGGCCGCCAGTACGCCGTCACCTCCAGTGCCAGCCCCAGTGGCGCTACAGTGGCCGTGCAGGTGCAGGCCATCGAAGTAGGCGCCGCTGGTAACCTGGCCGCCGGCGAGCAGCTCACCCTGGTTACGCCGGTACCAGGTCTGCAATCCAACGGCACCAGCGGCGACATCAGCGGTGGTGCGGACATTGAGCCGATTGCTCAGGTGTTGGAGCGACTGCTATTCCGTAAGCGCAACCCGCCCCTAGGTGGCGCGGTTCATGACTATGTGGCCTGGATGAGAGAGGTGGCAGGAGTGACCCGCGCCTGGTGCTATGACGCTTGGCATGGTGGCAGCACTGTAGGGATAGCCTGGGTTTATGATGAACGGGTTAATATCTTGCCCACACCCACCGACCAGTCCGGTATGCAGGACTACCTGTTCCGTCACGCCGATCCGGCCACGGGCGTCGATGTCGGTCGCCCAGGTGGCATCGAGCCGGTAGACATTGGCCTGACGCTGAAGAGTACTCCTCTAACTATCACCCCCATCCCGGACAATTCCGATGTACGGGCCGGGATCACTGCCAATCTGCGTGGCTATCAGAATACCCTGGCCCCCGGTCAGACCTTGCTACTTTCCAAAGTCCGCACCGCCATTGGATCTGCTGCAGGAGTCAATAACTACACCTTGAACCTGGCTGCTGACGTTCCTGCCGCGTCAAATGAATTGAATGTCATCGGGAGCATCACATGGCCCACTCTGTAGAGCAGTGGCATGAAGTCCTGCTGCAACAGATGCCACGTGGCCGCGCCTGGCCACGGGATCCTGAGTCAGATTTGGCGAAGTATGTCCTCGGCTTTGCCAAGCGCCTGACGGATGCCGAGCTCTCTGCCGATCAGTTGTTACTGGAAATGCGCCCGGAAACGACGGTGCAACTGCTGCCAGACTGGGAGCAATACCTCGGTCTGCCAGAGTGCAACGTGCCCAACCAGACGTTCGAGAGCCGCCGCGCGGCCGTGGTCGAGAAGTACCACCGCAAGGGAGGCTTACAGACCTGGCAGATAGAAGCTCTCGCGCTTGCGCTTGGCTTCGTGGTCGAGGTGCGGGAGCATTTCCCCCACCACGTGCTGCGCAACGTGCTCTATCCCATCTGGCCCAATCGCTGGCGTCACACCCTGGAGGTAATCGTCTACGGTCTGCCTGATGGCCGCTTTCGAGTCACTGACAACGTACTTACCCCTCTGAAAACCCAGACTGCTCTGCTGCTGGAATGCACTCTGTCCCGCTACAAGCTGGGCGGTTTTACCTATGAATTCGTTTATGAGGTCTGACTATGTATTGGTTAGATAATGATTCTGGCGTGACTACGCCACCCGCCATCCCGCCGGTGGTGTCTGGTACTCGCCAATACTTCACTGAAGGGGGCGCCGGCGACCAGCCCAGCATACCGGGCGGCGAATGGTTCAATATGATGACCGATGAGCTACTGCAGGTGTTGACCCTTGGTGGTATCACGCCTGACAAGGCTGATCACACACAACTGGCCAAAGCCATCCAGACTATCGCTTTCAGCGCTTACCCTGTTGGAGCACCTATCCCCTGGCCTTCTGCCATCGTCCCTTCTGGCTATGCCAAGTTCAATGGTGGTTCATTTAGTTTGGGAGCCAATCCGAGGCTCGCCGCCCTCTACCCCTCTGGCGTATTACCTGATATGCGCGGTTTACACATTCGGGGGCTTGATGATGGTAAAGGACACGATCCCGGACGCAGTCTGTTGTCTTACCAAGCCGACCAGAACAAAGCGCACAGCCACTTTTTCGAAAACACATTCGGCGCACCAACTGGAACATTCAACTCCATTGATGGACGAATCGGCACGATATCTCCCCAACCAATTGCTTCAAGCGCCGCACATGTTGGATCTGTTCCTGTAAGTGGTGCTGCTTCATTTAGCGCAATTATCGCGTCTCAAGGCGGTACTGAGTCGACGGTGAAAAACATGGCATTTTTATGGATCACAAAACTGGGGTGACTAGATGAACGAACCAAGAACCACGCTTGATTCCGACGGGTTTGCCATCAGCAATGGCTGGTTTATGTGCTATTGCATCAACATGCAAACCATGGAATACACTGGCCCACGCGATGAATACATTTCTGCGACATGCGGGCTCCCAGGTGGTGCATATGCTGATGAGCCATCCATTCTTGCCAAGGATGGTTACGCTATCTGTCGTGATGACGTAGCTCGAACCTGGATATACGTCGAAGACCATCGCGGTAAATACGCATACAACAAGCAGACTCGCCAGCGAGTTCAAGTATCCGTTCTCGGCGCTCTGAGCCCTGATTTCACCCTGCTGGCACCCCAAAGTAGCTTTGACGTGTGGGACCCGGTTACTGAAACATGGGTAACCGACTCGGCCGCAGAGCGGCAATGGCTCATTGACCAGGCCAACTATCAGCGACAAGCGTTGATGAGTGAAGCCAGCCAAGAGATCGCCGTGCTGGTTGATGCGCTCGACCCTGCTATCATCAGCGACCCGTCTGATGATGACCAGGTCAAGCTCATTGCTTGGAAGGCCTATCGGGTCGAGCTCTCCAAAATCGACCAACAGCCCAGTTATCCAGATGCCATCAATTGGCCAGCAAAGCCCCTGTAACCCACCTTTAAACCAGATACAAACAAGGGGCCTTATGGCCCCTCGTTATCTCTAATCCCACCCTGTGAGCTATTGAATTGATCACGATCGTCAATGATCAATTCAATAGCTCTTCGTGATCAATTCGCCCGCGCGGCTACAGCCAGCTTGTCACTCTCCTTGACGTCGCGGGCGGAGCCATTGGCCGCTCCGCTGATGGCAAGCGCCATCAGCAGCCATAAGCCATCCCTGGCAGCGCAGTCTCTCATCAGCATCCATCCCTGTTGTTCTTGATGTCGGTACTCAATCTATTGCCACCATACCCGATTTTCTCGTTCAGGAAAGGGACAACTGCGCCAGGGCGCCGCTGGCGGCAATCTCGGCCAGCAGCAGCCCGCACAGGGTCACCGACAGTACCACGGGGGCCGTCTCCTGCTGCCGATAGAGCGGCGTGAACCAGAGCAACAGCGAGGCGACCAGCAGCGCGGCCTGAGTCAGGATCCAGGGTTGCAAGGCGCTCAGCACAGGGGCTGCGGGCTCGGCCAGCAGCAAGAGCACGACAAACCAGAGCAGACTGGCGATGGCCGCCACCAGCCCGGCCACCGGCAGCAGGGTGTTGAACGCCTGCAAGCGGTGACGGGCTCGCAGCAACATCAGGTGAGCGAAGGCCGAGCCCAGCAGCACCATCTGCAGCAAGCCGCTAAGCCAACCCTGATACTGCAGCAGACCCACGCCATAGAGGGCCAGCGGCATGGCGGGCAGCCACAGCAGGGTGGCGGGAATGGCGCGCTTGCCCTCGAGGCGGGACTGCACCAGTGACAAGGCAATCCCCAGGATCAGCGCGGCGCCCCCGCACCAGACAAGCCAACCCTTTATCCCAGCCTCGATGGCCAGCATCAGGGAGAGACCGGTGATAACCCAAATAGAGAACAGCTGGGTGGTGATGCGCGAGCGCTGGCCAGGGCAGAGATCACCGCGCCACAGCACCAGCCCAAGGGCAATCAGCGCACCCAGCGCCATCAGGCCGGTCAGGGGAAAGAGCCAAAACGGAAGTTGGACGAACATAGGGTCTCCAGCAGCAAACAAGGTGCGGGCGCCAAAGGGGCGCCCGGCAGTCAAAAGAGAGGGGCGAGTATACCCAAACTCGCCCCCTTCCCCAACGCGTGCAACGGCAATGGCCGGATCTAGCCCTGCCCGCGCGCCAGGGCGACCACCTTAGCGAACATCTGGCGGATCACCGGCGGGATGTGCTCACCGCCGAGCCGCTCCGCCTCCTCCACCACCGCCAGCGCCATGCCGGGTTTGCTGCGATGATGAATGGCCTTGGAGATGATGCGCCCGGCATTGAGGGTCGAGCGCCCGCCGACCCCGGCCTCGCGCCGAAATACCGCTTCGAAGCCGTTCTGATAGAGATAGTGCTCGATGTCGGCCGCCGGCAGCTGAGTGATCCTGTCTCGCTCGCGCTCGCCCTTGAGCAAGGAGCGGGCGGAGCTGGCGTACTTGGCCCCCGCCTCGTCGCCGTCGGTGAGCAGATGCCACTCGATGCCAAAGTCACGCGCTACCTTGATGAGCGGTGCTTGGCCACACTGGGCAAACTCGATGATGCGCACCCCTTCAGCCCGCAGGCTGTAGCCGCAGATCTGGGCGAGCTCGGAGAGCAGCCAGATCTCGGTCTCCCCTTCCACCAGCAACCAACAGCGGGCAAACATCGACATGGGCCTGTTGATACGCACATGGAAGGCAATTTTGCGCAGATCGTCGCTGCTGTAGCGCTCACCGCCCAGCTGATGGCAGAGGATATCCTGCTGGCGACGCACCAGTCGGCGGATCTGGTTGAGCGGCAGGGAAGAGAGCAAGTCCCCCGAATTGGTAGTGAGCAGCTTCTGGCCTGGCAACTGCTCGAGCAGGCCCCAGGCCAGCGCCAGCATGGTCGGGTGCAATCGGCTTTCGGGATCTTCCAGGATCATGATGGGCCTGGCCCCCTCTTCTAGCTCCCGGTTGCCACGGGCATTGAGCAGCATGGCCGCCATGCCCGCCATCGCCAGTTGCAGCGCCCGGTTGTCGGCGCCGCGCAGCAGGCTCTGCAAGTTGCCTGGGTTGCGCAGTGTCATGGGGCGGTTGACGATCTCTCGCTGGCTGCGCGGCTTGGTCTTGATGGGCGCCAGTGCGCTGAAGTAGTGCTCCATCAATTGACGCACCGCCTCTAGCGCCTCCTTCAACTCGGGTTCGCCGATGCGCTGGGGCTCATCCGTCAACTTGCCGGACAACTCCCCCAGCCGCTGCGCGGACAGATCCCCCCATGGCAGCATCTCGACCCCGTCGCGGGTGGTGCGGGCATCGCGCAGCCGGAATACCGGGTTCATGGTGATGAGCAGGCGCACCAGCTCATCGTTGTTGTCGAGCTCCAGACTCTTGCCGATGCCGTCGAGAAAGTCGTGGGTGGTCAGCACGCTCTCGTCAGCTTGCAGCTCGGCGCTGGCGCGATAGTGGATGCGATGAAACTTGTCCCGATGGGGGGTCCAGGCCGCGCCGAGGCGCGCCAATCGGCGCGAGTGCTGGCACATATGGGGTCGGTATTCGCTGAAGGTGAGCACCAGTTGCAGGGTGCGCGAGGGGGCCAACTCGGGATCTTCCGGTTGGTGGAAGTCGTCACGGCTGAACTGATAGGGCTCGGCATCCCCCAGCAAACACCAGAGGGCGCGCAACAGGCTGGACTTGCCCCAGGCGTTTTCGCCGATGAGCACCGTGGTGTGATCCAGCCCGAGCGAGAGTCGATTTATCCCGCGAAAACCTTTGATTTCAATACGTTCCAGAAACATGAGGCCATACCCAAGTCCATGCTGATGGCGTCATAGTGGCAAAATTGCTTAGAAAATCCTATCGAGTCGTGGTGATTTCAGCGGGAACTGTGAGGAACGAGGGGTTCGGGGGCGGCGGGGACACAGAGACGCGTCTTGGGGCCATTCCAGTGGCTGAACCAGAGGTGGCGGGTACGGACCTGACGCTTGCGATGATTCAATGGGCACTCCTTTGAGGAAAAGGGGCAGCCAGGCTGCCGTTACCCAAGCAGTGTGCGACTCATCCGTGACAATGGGATGACAGTTGGCTGCGCCACTGACCGGGGCTCAGGCCGAAGGCTTCCCGGAAGCGATTGCCAAGATGGGCCTGGGAGGAGAAACCGCACTGAACGGCGATGCTGGCCAGGGGATCCGATCCCGCCAGCAGCTGTTTGGCGCGTTTGAGCCGCAATCCAAGCAGGTAGCGATGAGGCGGACAGCCCAGGCTCTGGCCGAACATGCGGGCGAAGTGGTATTCGCTGAGGCCCGCCTCTTGGGCCAGCTCGCTCAAGGTAATGGAGTCGGCCAGATGGGCCAGCAGGTACTCCTGCACCCGCCGGATCACCACGGGCGCCAGCCCGCCGCGCACCTCGGGCAGGCTGGGCGCCTCCCGGGTGTGATGACGATAGGCGTGCAGCATCAGCATCCAGGCGCCGTGGGAGAGCGCCATGCGATCGCCTCCGTGCTGCCAGTTCAGCTTCATCAGCTGGGCCTGCACCAGGGCTGCGGCCTGGGGATCCTCGATGAAGGTCTTGTCTTCCAGCAGTAGATGGCGCCCCTCCTTGTCGCAAACCTGCTCGGCGATGCGACCGAGGTGATCGGGTCTGAAATAGAGGTGGAAGAAGCGAAACTCCTCGCGCACCAGCCATTCCGACCTGTGGTGATCCGGCATGATGCACACCTTGCCGGTGCCGCCGTGACCACCGGGCCCGTCCAGCCGCTCGGTCTGCTCGCCGCCCTGCAGGTAGACGCTGATCGTGTGATGACCGGGTTTGTGGTAGCGGGTCTGATCGTAACAGTTGCGCCAGCTGGCAAGGCCAAGCCCGGGTTCCAGCCAGCAGGAATCCTCCAGCCGCGCCCCCGTGCTGACCAGTGCATCGAATACTCCCGCCTGTCTCATCTGCTGCAACCTGCCTGTGCCTTGCGCATCATCCTGCCCCATCTTACCCCGCGACCCGGCCCGCCGCAGCGGCCCCGCCAAAAAAACCGCAAGATGCTGTAAGCCAGCGCGGCCCAGTCAGCCCATGCTGAACACCATACTGTTCTCCTTATCTCACCGGATCCCTTATGAACCTGTTGCTGTATATTTCCACCGTTCTTATCTGGGGCAGCACCTGGATTGCCATCGCTTGGCAGCTCGGCCCCATCCCCATCGAGGTCTCGGTGCTCTACCGCTTCGCTCTGGCGGCATTGGCGCTGTTTGCCCTGCTCACGATAAGCGGCAAGTTCCCACGCCTGCCCTGGGCCGGTCAGCGCTACGCGGCCCTGCTCGGCGGCTTGCTGTTTTCCACCAACTTCCTCTGCTTCTATCACGCCACCCTCTATATTCCGAGCGGCCTGTCGGCGGTGATCTTCGCCAGTGCCAGCATCTTCAACGGCCTCAACCTCTGGCTGTTCGAAGGCAAGAAGCCGGGGCTGCGCTGGTTGCAGGGATCTGTGTTGGGACTCGTCGGCACCCTGCTGCTGTTCTGGCCTGTGCTGGCGGATGCACAGCTCGGTGCCAACGCCTGGAAGGGGCTGCTGTTCTCCTGCGCGGGCACGCTTTGCTTTTCGCTCGGCAATCTGGTGTCGGCCCGCGGCCAGCGCCAGGGCTATCAGGTGCTGCAGATGGTGCCCTGGGGCATGGTGTACGGCGTCGTCTTGCTCTTAGGCTGGGTCATTGTACTCGGCCAATCCCTGGTCTTGCCGACCGAACCCCGCTACCTGGCGGCCATGGTCTACCTGGCCATCTTCGGCTCCGTCATCGCCTTCACCGCCTACCTCACCCTGGTGGGGCGCATCGGCGCCAGCAAGGCAGCCTACGCCACCGTGCTGTTCCCTCTGGTGGCGCTCAGCCTCTCGACTCTGTACGAGGGCTTCGTCTGGCAGACGGTATCCGTGGTGGGCGTGGTGATCAGCCTGCTCGGCAACCTGGTGATCTTCGCCCCGCCCCTGAAGAGCTGGCGTTGGCCCTCTGCCAAGGCGGCGAATGGCACTTGCCCCTGAGCACGCCAGCCCCTAAGGTAACGCCTTCCAACGAGAATGACGGGAGGCGATATGTTACTGGAAGGGCTGGAGACACTCAGCTTGCTGGCGAGCGAAGGCACCATGGCCAAGGTGGCCAGTCGCCTCTACATCAGCCAGTCGGCGGTGAGCAAACGCATCGCCCAGCTTGAGCAGCGCCTCGGCAAGAAGCTCATCGAGCCGGATGGCCGCCAGATCCGGCTAACCCCCCAGGCCCTTGAGCTGCTCGCCCGGGTGGCGCCTAGCCTGGCGGAAATGAAGGGAGTGCTGGCCGACAGCCAGACGCTGACCGATCGCACTCCCCTGCCCGTCGCCTGCTCCGAGACCCTGCTGGCAGGCTACCTCGCCCGCTTCATGCACCAATACCTCAGTCAGGATCCCCACATTGCGCTGTCCACCCATCACACCCCGGTGATCCTGGCCCGGGTGCGCGGCGGCGACGCCCTGCTCGGCATCTGCGCCGGTCGGCTGCCTCCCGGCCACGGGCTGTGCGCCGAGCTGTTGCTGGAGGAGCCCTTCTATCTGGTGGGAGAGAACGATGCCGATCAGGCGCAAGGGGCGAGGCGCGATCAGGGCCGGCCCATCCTGACCATGGATCTGGATAATCCCTCCAACCGTTATCTGCGCGAGCCGCTGGCGGCGCTTGGGCTGGTGCCGGCCATGGAGCTGGACTCCTATCTGGCGCTGATTGAACTCGCCAAGGCTGGTATAGGCCCGGTGCTGCTGCCGGCTGGCTTGCTGGCGCTGGTCGGTGAGCAGGGTCAACGGGCTCAGCCCTTGCCGGGGTTGGGGCGCCCGCTGCACCTGGTTTACCGACAGAGCAGTTTGAAGCGCGAGCGCATCGCCCGGCTGGTCGAGGGGATCAGGACGCACTTCGCCCAGGTACAGGAGCGCCGCTAAAAACGGAACGGATAGAAACAGGAAGGCCGCGATGACGCGGCCTTCCTGTTTTCAATCTCGGTAGCAAAGCCCGTCACCTAGCTTACCCAGCTAAACAGCTCGGGATACTGGCTCCAGACCAGCTTGGCTGACATTAACAAGGAGACGGTCACCAATAGCGGCTTTATGAGCTTCACCCCCTTCTTCAGCACCAGCTTGGAGCCTGCGCGGGCGCCGATGAATTGGCCAATCGCCATACAGAATCCCACGCTCCACACCACCTTGCCGCCGAGGGCGAAAAATAGCAGGGAGGCGATGTTGGAGGTGAAGTTCAGCAGCTTGGTGTGAGCCGTGGCCCGCGCCATGCCAAAGCCCGCCAGTGCCACGAAGCCGATGGCAAAAAACGACCCTGTGCCGGGCCCAAAGAAACCGTCGTAGAAACCGACCCCGCCCCCCACCAGCAGCGCAAACAGCATGGGGGTGAGGCGACGAGTGCTCTCGGCATCGCTCACCCGGGGGGAGAAGAAGAAATAACAGGCGAACGCCATCAACAGGAAGGGCAGCAACCGCTCCAGAATGGCGGCGTCTATGGTCTGCACCGCCAGGGTGCCGAGCGCCGCACCGATGAAGGTGCAGATCACCGCGGGCCAGATGATGTTCCACTCCAGCAGCCCCTTGCGGGCATAGAACCAGGTGGCGGAGAAGGAGCCGAAACTGCTCTGCAACTTGTTGGTGCCGAGCACCAGGGCCGGTGGCATGCCGGTGGCCAGCAGGGCCGGCACCGTCAGGAGGCCGCCGCCCCCGGCGATGGCGTCGATAAAGCCGGCGACAAGGGCCACCCCGAACAGGGCGACCAGGGTGTACAGTTCCAATTCCATCCATAGACCTCGTGTGATGATAGTGCCCGCCGCACCGGCGCCGGGAACCTGAATGAGTCAAGCTGGCCGCTATCCTAGCGGGCTCTCGCTCATGAGGCTAACGAAACAATGGCAGCCAATCGATTCCTGATTTTCACCATTCTACCCCTGTTGCTCAGGCGGCGTCCGATCCTGGCAGAGCTGGGGTAGCCTGCTGGATACCCTCCCCCTTGATGGCTTCGAGGGCCTGCAACAGCGGCGTCTCGTCTTCACCGGGTGCCCGGCTCACTCGCCCGGCCATGTAACGGCTGCTGAACAGATTAAACCAATGCTGCAAAGCCTGACCGGCCTTGAGCTCACCGGCCACCTCCAACACACATGCCGCCACCTCGGCAGTGCACAGGTGCTCGTCGCAATTGGCCACCCGCATGCCGTAGGTAGAGAGCGCATCCGGGCGCACCGACAACACCGGAAAGCCGTCCAGATAGGGGCTCATGTTGAACATCTTGCGCGCCTCGGGCCAGGTGCCGTCCAGCAGGATGAACAGCGGCTTCTTGCCATTGGCCAGGGTCACCCGCTCGGTCAGCCGCGCCGGCTCCTTCTCGCAGGCGGGAAACACCACATAGGGTTGCCAGGCGGGATCCGCCAGCAGGGCCAGCAATTCGGGATGGGGCTGGGTGCGCTGCCAGAGAAAAGCCCAGGTGGTATCGGGCAGCACATCGGCGATGAGACGGCCGGTGTTAGAGGGTTTCATCGGCTCGCTGTCATACATCAGCAGGCAAAAACCCGCCTCAGCCTTGAGCTCTGGCCGCCATTCGCAGGCACACCAGGCATGGCGCAGCTGGCAGGCTTCACAACGGGGTACGGCGCCGCCACGGGCGAGAAAGGGTCGGGTCGAGATGCTCTTGCGCCAGATGCGCAGGCGATTGACGGCGTGATCGGGGATTGGCTTCATAGGAAGGCGGCTCGGCGGTGCAGGTTGCGGTACGAAAGGGGCCAGATTGTAACGAGCGGATCTGCAGGGGGCAAGGTGCGTGGCCAAGCCCCGACTCGGAGCGGCGTCCCTGCCGCGCCACTCTATACTTGGTCGTCACCCCATCATCCCACGTACGGGAGCCTGATGGGACACAGGAGGACAAGATGGCAGAACAAGACATGGCCAAGGAGCATGCCCTGGCCGAAGGCTCGACCTTTACCTGGCACGAACTCTATGTGCCCGATGGCGAGGCCGGCGCCCGTTTCTATACCGAAGTACTCGGCTGGCAGGTGCAGCAGACCGCGCTGGAAGGGTTCGACTACCCCATGCTGGTCGCCAACGGCCGGCCGGTGGCCGGGGTACAGGCCACTCGCGGCAACCCGCAGATGGAAGGGATACCACCCCACTGGGCTACCTACATCGCCGTGGATGATGTGGATGCCAGGCTCGCCAAGGTGACCCAGCATGGCGGCAGCGTAGTGGTGCCACCCATGGACATCCCCACCGTCGGGCGCATGGCACTGATTGCCGATCCCCAGGGCGCCCATATCTGGCTGTTTACCTCTGCCCCTATGTAATAAATAACGCCCATGTGATGACCATACAGGCGCAGAAATGACAGAGGGGCCCTTGGGCCCCTCTTGCTTGAAACAGAAAGCGCTATTTACGCAGGATCTGCTCGAGGAAGTGCGCGAAGCTGTGACCGTGATGCTCCAGCAGTTTCGGGAACATGGAGATGGAGGTCATGCCCGGGAAGGTGTTGATCTCGTTGAGCAGGATCTCACCCTCTTCGGTCAGGAAGAAGTCGATGCGCGACAGGTGAGTCAGTTTGAGCTGACGGAATGCCTTGAGGGCATAGGCCTGGATGGCATCGGACTGCACCTGGCTCAGCCCTTCGGCCCGCAAGGCGGTCTCGGTGTGGCTGGCGCTGCTGTATTTCTCTTCGTAGGTATAGAACTTGTCGGTGGGCACGCAGATCTCGCCCGGATAGGTGGCCACCAGCTCGTCACCGTACTGGTAGACCGCCACTTCCAGCTCGCGAGGCTTGACCGCTTTTTCGATCAATACCTGCTCGGAGTAACCGAACGCATCCTTGATGCCCTGCTCCAGCTCGGCTTCGTTGCTGGCGGAGTAGCAGCCCACGGAAGAGCCCTGGGAGGCGGCCTTGATAAACACCTTGCCCCATTTGGCCAGCGCCGCTTTGGCATCGCTCATGCCGGCCTCGTCCTGCTCGGTCAAGAACAGATAAGGGGTGTTGGGGATGCCAAGGGCGGAGAACCACAGCTTGGTGCTGATCTTGTTGAAGCAGATCTTGCTCGCCTCGGCGTCGCAGCCCAGATACGGCAGGCCCGCCAGCTCGAGGAAGGATTGCAGATCGCCGGTCTCACCCGGGTAGCCGTGGATGCAAGGCACCACGTAATCCACCGGACGGGCCACGCTGTCAAAGGAGAGCAGCTTGTCCAGCCCCAGCTTGCACTCGCGGCCATCGGCGCTGAGCCAGCGATCGGCAAACATCTCGACCCGGGTCACTTCAACTCCGGGCAGAAGGCCGAGTTGTTGCTCGAGGAAATTGGCACTGCGCAGAGAGACTTCGTGCTCGGCGCCACCGCCGCCGCACAGCAGCAAGACATGCATGTTCTTCATTCGATATGATCCCTTGGGAAAAGCGGCTTCGTCATGACCATTTGATAACCCAACCACACTGAAAAACTGGACGAAGCCAAGTGCGGGCCAGTGTAGCAAGGGACATCAAGCCTTGTCAGCTGATGGGACGCCCATCACCCCACACGGACCCGTAAAAATAATCGCATCGGTCAAAAATTGGATGAAATGCGGTCAGCGGGGCGGATCGACGCGGCCCACACCGTTGCCATTGACCCTAAACCAGCCGGCGATGCTGTAACGCTCGAGGCTGGCGGGCAGCACCTCGTGGGGAAACTCTTCCGACAGGAACAACACCAGCCGCCCGCCCTTCGGCGAGACGTCCATCAGAAACTGCTCGTCGTTGTCATAGACCCGCAGCAGCCCGCCCGCCTCTGGCGCCCAGCCGTTGTTGAGATAGAACACCGAGGTGAGGCGACGGTTGGAGCGACCGGCGAAGGCGTCACGATGGGTGGCGTAGAAATCCCCCTCCCGGTAGCGGGCAAAATGGGCCTCGTAGTCAAACAACCCTAACATCAGGCTGCGATTGGCGGCCAGTCGCAGGGATTCCATGCGCGCCAGATAGTCCACCACAGGCGCACCGAGATCGGACTCGAGCCAGTGGATCTGATCGCGGCGGATCTCGGGGTTACCCTGATGCAATGCCTCCCGCCCGATGCCGGCCGGTTGCCAGTCTGCGGGCAGGCAGGCCCGCAGGGCATCCACCTCGGTGGGGGTTAAGAAATCATCCACTATCACCCATCCTCGGGTGTAAATGGCATCCATGACGGCTTGATAGTCCAAGAGTGACTCGCAACGAGTGGAGAGAGTGCGCTTTGTAGCGACTTAGTGCCGCTGGCACAAACCGGTTTGCTTCTCTTAAGAAGTCCCACCATCAATGTGCAGCGGCAACGGGGTATTAGGCCTGGATGTTCCCCTTGCCCCGTCGCCCTGGGCCAGCTAACGTGCAAAGAGTCGCCTTACACAGCGCCGTCCTCTTCGGCCTTTGCTCATCCCATTCACCACAGGATCCCGCCATGCCCTTACCCACAGTCTCCCTGCAACGCCTCGATGGCAGCGACTTTCCCACCAGCGCCCTGCAAGGCCAGGTTGCCCTGGTGGTCAACGTCGCCAGCCGCTGCGGTTTCACCCCCCAATATGAGGGGCTGGAGGCGCTCTACCGCCAATTCGGCCCACAGGGGTTGGTGATCCTGGGTTTCCCCTGCGATCAGTTCGGTCATCAGGAGCCGGGGGACGCCGAGGAGATCGCCCGCTTCTGCTCGGTGGATTACCCGGTCAGCTTCCCGCTCATGGCCAAGTGCGAGGTCAACGGCGAGCAGGCTCACCCCTTCTACCGCTGGCTCAAACAGCAAAAACCGGGGCTGCTGGGCATCGAGGCTATCAAGTGGAACTTCACCAAGTTCCTCATCAACCGCGAAGGCGAGGTGGTGGAGCGGTTCGCCCCCCAGACCAAACCCGACAGCCTGGTAGAAGAGATCCGCGCCCTGCTCTGATCCCCTGAAAATCGGCAACGGCGACTCGCGCAGCACCACGACGCTGTTACTGCGCAGACGCCGCAGTTCTGCTATATTACACGCCCATAATCTTTTCCATGTCGTGGCGGCCACCGATGCGCCGCCCCTGTTGAGCCCAAGGCTCGGAGTTTCTCTCGAACATGTCATTCAATGAACTGGGTCTGTCACCGCATATTCTGCGGGCCGTCAAGGAGCTGGGTTACGAACAGCCAACCCCCATCCAGCAGCAAGCCATTCCCGCCATTCTGGCAGGACAGGACGTGCTGGGCGGCGCCCAGACAGGCACAGGCAAGACGGCCGGTTTCACCCTGCCCATGTTGCATCGCCTGCTGGCCAACCATGGCCGTGGCGGTCGTCGTCAGGTCCGCGCCCTGGTGCTGACGCCAACCCGTGAGCTGGCCGCCCAGGTGGGTGAGAGCATCATCAAATATGCCCACCACCTGCCATTTCGTACCCTGATTGCCTACGGCGGCGTTAGCATCAAGCCAAACCTCGATGCCATCAAACTCGGGGTCGACATCCTGGTCGCAACCCCAGGTCGCCTGCTGGATCTGCTGACCCAGCGCGCCCTCACCCTGAGCTCGCTGGAAGTGCTGGTGCTCGATGAAGCGGATCGCATGCTCGACATGGGCTTTATCACCGACATTCGCCGCATCATGAAGGCGCTGCCGGAAGAGCGGCAGACCCTGCTGTTCTCCGCCACCTTCTCCGATGACATCAAGGCGCTGGCGGACGATCTGCTCAAAGACCCGACCCTCATCGAGGTGAGCCCGAGCAACTCCACCGCCGAACAGGTCAACCAGCGCATCATCAAGGTGGATCGCGAGCGCAAGCGCGAGCTGCTCTCCCACATGATTGGCCGTGGCAACTGGCAGCGGGTGCTGGTGTTTGTGCGCACCAAGCAGATTGCCGACCGTCTCGCCGAGCAGATGGTAAAAGACGGTCTCAATACCGTCGCCATCCACGGCGACAAGACCCAGGGTGCCCGTAACCGGGCGCTGGCGGATTTCCGTGAAGGCAAGGTGCGGGTGCTGGTCGCGACCGACATCGCCGCCCGGGGTCTGGACATCGACCACCTGCCCCACGTGATCAACTTCGAGCTGCCCCAGGTGGCCGAGGATTACATTCACCGCATCGGTCGTACCGGCCGGGCCGGGCGTGGCGGCGAGGCCATCTCCCTGGTGAGCCTGGATGAGCACGAGCAGCTCAAGATCATCGAATCGCTGATTGGCCAGACCATTCCCAGCGAGATCCTGGAAGGCTACGAGCCGAGCGGCAAGCTGACTCGTCAGACCCTGCCGGGCAACAAGCCGCTGCAGAACCCGTCGCGGGATCGTGGCCATGCCAACGCCAAGCACAATGCCAAGTTCGGCAAAGACAAGCCGGGCGCCAAGGGCAAGGCCAAGCCAGGTGCCGCCAAGCCCAAGGGCGATGCGCCCAAGAAGCCGGCGCCGTCGCGCAAGCGTGAGATCGTGGGGGAAGATATCGGCTTCACCCCGATGCGCCGCTTGCCCAAGACCCAGCGCGACGACTACCAGGACAACTCCAACGAGGAGTAACGGGTTGAGTCCGCACAATAAAAAAACCGCCAGATGGCGGTTTTTTTATGTCTCCCGACCCTCTGCTAGCAACCATTGGCTAGCAACTATTGGCTAGCCGGGATAGACCTTCTCGAAGCGCTCGAGCACCAGCTCCGATTGCGGGTTGAAAGGCACGCCGACCTCCCGTGCAAAGGCAGTGAAAAACGCCATATGAGCATCGCGCCACCACACAAGCGTGCCATCACCCTCCCCTTCGGCAGCAGCAAACGCTGCATCCACCGCCTCGAAAGGACAGACTGACACCTCGGTCAGCCGGACGATGCAGACCGGCTGCTGGGCCCAGCTCAGTACCAGGCAGAGCCTGCCCACCTGGGGCAGCGGCTCCTGCTCTTTTTCATAGGCGGCCTTCAGGCTGCAGGAGGCGCGCTTGATGCCGGCCGCGATCAGCTTGGCACATTCGTTGGCATTGGCTTCATCGGCGCAGAAATGCTCCGCC
Organism: Aeromonas tecta; assembly: GCF_000820185.1. Lineage (GTDB taxonomy): Bacteria > Pseudomonadota > Gammaproteobacteria > Enterobacterales > Aeromonadaceae > Aeromonas > Aeromonas tecta. The sequence continues at coordinate 16,606 of NZ_CDCA01000016.1, read as the reverse complement.
ACCAGCTGGGGAATGGCGCTGCGCTGTGCCGCGCTCAGGGTGGACAGATAGGCATCCATAAAGGCCTGCTGGCTCGGGGTCATGACGGATCCTCACCCCGATTGGTCGCCAGGTGCTGAGCGGGCAGATCCTCCTCGCGAGGCGCCAGCGCCATATGCAGCAGTGGATAGGGCCTGCCCTCCCCATCCAGTGGCGAGCGTCCCACCACCACGAAGCCCATCCGTCGATAGAACGCCAGCGCCTGCTCGTTTTGCTCGTTCACATCCACTCGGCGAGCCCCAAGCTCAGAGATGGCGTGGGCCACCAGTTGGCGGCCAACCCCTTGCCCCATCGCCTCGGGAGCCACGAACAGCATCTCGATATTGCCATCCAGCACCCCGATAAAGCCGACGATCTCGCCATTTTCCCCTCTGGCACAGTTCAGGGTCACGGCATCGAAATAGTGATCGAGGATCAGGGGTCTGAGCGCCGCGATGTCGGCTTCTTGCAGGAAGTGGTGGCTGGCACGCACCGAGTCCTCCCAGAGGGTGATAAGGGCCTGGTGATCGCATTTGCGTGCGGCTTCAATCTTCATCGCTACCTCAATGTGTTGTGGGAAAGTGCCCATGATCTGGCGCTACAGGGGGGAGCATATTGCCTACTGCGGCGCCTTGATGACAAAACCCCGCTCGATGCCGGCCTTGAAACCCAGCCCCTCGTAGAGGCGATGGGCCGCTTCGCGCCCCTCGCCGGAGAGCAGCATCACCTTGTAGCAACCGAGCTCCCAGGCGAGCGCCAGGGTACGTTCGAGCAGCTGATGGCTCAGTCCCTGGCGGCGAAACGCCGCGCCTGTGATGACGTGCTCTATGATGCCGAAGGGCCTACCACCGTTGGTCAGGGTCGGGATCACCCCGAGCTGACAGCTAGATACCAATTGGCCCTCCACCAAGGCCACCATAATGCGGGTATGGGGTTGGCTTAGCAGCGCCGCCAGCCCCTCCTTTGCGGCCAACTCGCTCAATACCGGATCCTGGGATCTCAGCTCCCGATAGAGGGCCAGCAGCCCGGCCAGGTCCTGCGCTTCACACTCCCTGATCACCACCATAGTGCTTCTCCTGATCTCGCCTTATGCCGGCCTTGGGGCAAACATGATGATGGCCATGCCGACGAGCGCCACCCCGGCCCCCACCAGATCCCACAGGCTGGGCCGGATGCCATCCACGGCCCAGAGCCAGAGGATGGCCACGAAGATATAGACGCCACCATAGGCGGCATAGACGCGCCCGGCGGCGGTCGGGTGCAGGGAGAGCAGCCAGGCAAACAGGGCCAGGCTCAGGGCCGCGGGCAGCAGCAGCCAGATGCTCTTGCCCTGGGTCAGCCACAGATACGGCAGATAACAGCCCACAATTTCGGCGACGGCAGTCACCAGAAACAGGGCCAGGGTCTTGAGTTCGACCATGAATACGGGGGATCCTTGCAAACAGAATGGACTTCTTTCGGTAAATCATACTGTTATATCAGGTTACTGCAATCGGCTTTAGCGGGTAGTGCGCCATGGGACAACGCAAGGCGCGGGAGACGCAGAGCAAACACTCTGATGTGGGGGGATAAAGGCAAGGCTGGGGAGACACAGAGAGGCAAAAAAGAGCTGAACGGCCAGTGCGGTTGGGCCAAACCACAAGGCCCGCCGGGTGGCGGGCCTTGTGTCGGCATCAGCGGGTCTTGACCGCCTGCAGCAACACCGAGACGTCCGGACCGAAGCTGCGGGCACGGATGGCGGTGCGAATATCCTGCTCGCCGTAACGGCTACCCGGGTAGACCAGCACACAGGCGGTGTCGCCGGGTTGCAGGAAGTGGGTCTCGCCGAACGGGGTGTAGCGGGTGGCGCCAATGCTGATGAGGGCATGGCTCGGGCGGCCCGCCTGGGCCAGCAGCCCCTGGATGTGCTCGGCCGGGCCTTCGTCCTGTTGATGGTTGAACTTGTCGATGGCCCAGTCCAGCAGCTGGCCGTGGAAGTAGCTGTAATCCACCGCCGCGCTGTCAACGCCGTAAGGATGAAGCTCCCCATCGCGCTCCAGATAGCAGGCGATGCGGTAATCATCGAGCTCGCAGCCCTTGGCAAAACCGGACAGCGGCAAGAGATTGGTGGCCAGCCCCTTGCTCTCTGGGCCCCAGTTCTTCTTCTCGCTGATTTTTTTGGCGTTGGGACGACGGATGGAGCAGTCGTTATAGGCGCCAAAGGCACGCGGGTGGATGGCCACCACCTGCTCACCTGCATATTCCAGCTCGCACCAGAGCGCCACTTCCGGCTCTATCTGCACCTTCTCATCGCCGCTCACCGCCGCCTCTGGCAGGAAGATGGCATCGCTGCTCAGGGGGAAGACACCCAGCTGACCCGGATGGGACGGCACATAGAAGGGAAACAGCGCCTTGGGAGCCACCTTGTCGGTGACTTTGACGGCGACGAAATCGGCCGCCTCGCCCGCCTGCTCCAGGTGGCCGGCGAAGTTGCCCGCGACCCCCAATCCGATAAAGTTGCTCAATTGCGTGATCTGCATCCAGGGCTCCACTCGCGTCGACTCAGTCGCCGCCGTTGTCGTTGTGCATGGGCGGCGTCGGAGTTGAGACTACCGCCAAAGAGGCACTTATTAGAGCACAGCCCCCGAACCGTGCCCAGCGGCCCTGCCGCAGGCTGTGCGCCAGCCCAACTTTTGCCAGGCCAGCTGCTTATAAACGCGACAATTAGCATCAGGCTGTGATCCAGGCGCTTGGGCAAGGCCCGCTCTTTTGCTAGGCTGCGCTATTCATTTGCCGCCCTATCGCCGAGTGCACTGCCATGACCACACATTTCCAAGGCCGCTTCGAAGTGGAGTTCAAGTACCGCCTGACCGATCGCGCCACTTTCCTGAGCGCCCTCGCCGCCCTCACCCCCGAGGTGATGCTGGAAGACAATCACGAGCAGGACTGCTACTTCGACAGCCCAGAGCGCACCCTGGCACGGGACGGCAAGAGCCTGGTGATTCGCACCATGGCGCCCTCCGGCATTCGCCTCTGGATCCTGAAAGGGCCTGAGCCGGATCGCTGCGAGGCAGTCGATATCAGCGACGCAGACAAGGCCAGCAGCATGCTGCGCACATTGGGCTATGAGCAGGTGCTGCATCTGGAAAAACGCCGCAGCATCTACTTCGTCGGCCCCTTCCATGTGACGCTGGATCACCTGACCGGGATCGGCGATTTCGCCGAGCTGGCCATCATGACCGACGACGAATCGGCCCTGCCCGAGTATCGCCAGCAGTTGCTGGCACTGGCGGCCCGGCTCGGTCTGCAGGACAAACAACGGGAGACCCGCTCTTATCGCACCCTGTGCGAGCAGCATGACTCACTTAAATGACAGGAGTTAACATGATAGACAAGCTGGCCTGGCTCAGTTTTAAGGATAAACAACTGCTGTGTGCGCGCTCTCACGGCAAGGATATCTACTATATTCCCGGCGGAAAACGGGAGCCGGGCGAGAGTGACGAAGCGGCCCTCATCCGGGAAATCGACGAGGAGCTGGCGGTCAGTTTGCGCCCCGACACGCTGCGCTTTGCCTGCGAGTTCAGTGCCCAGGCCGATGGCAAACCGGCAGGTGTCAACGTGAGGCTGCGCTGTTATACCGGCGAGGCCGAGGGGACGCCGGTTGCTTCGGCAGAGATCGCCGAGCTGCGCTGGCTCGACAGCCGCCATCTGGACGAGATCTCCCCCGTCTCCCGGTTATTGTTCAAATGGTTGGTCGAGCAGGATCTTCTCCGTTAAGCACAGGCACCATGGAGCAGGTCTCTTTTGTGCCACCAGCCGTTGCGTTGGCTAACGGGGCAGGACTTGATCCCTTCACAGCCGATTTTATTGGCCAAATTGATTGATGCGAAATGATGAGGAGTGTCAATGGAGATCATTGAGGTTGATAGCACCAGAGGCATCAAACCGGCGCTGATCGCCCTGCTGCAAGACAGCGTGGCCAGCGGTGCTTCGGTGGGCTTCCTGCCACCGCTGCAAGATGAGCAGGGGCTGGAATATTGGCAAGGCATCGAGGCTGAGTTGGCCGATGGGGCGCGCAGACTCTGGGTCGCCTTCGATCAACACCATCTGGTCGGCGCCTTGCAACTGGCGCTCTGCACCAAGGCCAACGGCGGCCACAGGGCCGAGGTGGAAAAGCTGGTGGTGCACAGCCAGGCCCGTGGCAAGGGGGTGGGCCGCGCCCTGATGGAGGCCATGGAGCAGGGAGCGCGCGACGCCCATCGCACCCTGCTGGTGCTGGACTCCCGGGTCGGTGATATAGCCTCCAGCCTCTATCGCCAGCTTGGTTATCAGGAGGCGGGCCAGATCCCGAATTTCGCCCAAAGCGCCGACGGTTCGCTGGCGGCGACCCAGTTCTTCTACAAGCAACTGTGACGCAAAGAGAGCGTCGCGCCGGCGGCGTGATGGCTCATCCCCTTTTGTCCGTCTTTTGCCTGTCTTTTTATCCGCTACCGGCAACAACAAGGCCAGCCTCACGGCTGGCCTTGTTTATTGGGCCATTCATTGCTGAAATGGCCCTTCAATCAATGCACGGCAAGGAGCCATCATGATATTGGAAGTCGCCCCACTGCAGATCATCCCGGGCCAGAGCGCCGCCTTTGAGCTGGCATTCGAGCAAGCCCAGCGCATCATCAGCACCATGCCGGGCTACGCGGGCCACCAGTTGCAACGCTCATTGACCGATCCGCACCGCTACTTGCTGCTGGTCAACTGGCAGCAGCTCGAGGATCACACCCAGGGCTTTCGGGGTTCCCCCCAATACCAGCAGTGGAAGGCGCTGCTGCACCACTTCTACCATCCCTTCCCCACGGTAGAGCATTTCCAGGCCGTGACTCTGGATGGCGCGGTGCAGGAAAGGTAAAGCTGATCAGCCCGCCGCATGGTGGGCTGATCATCTTCCTTAGGCCAGCCGCTCGGCCCTATGCTCGACGATAGGTTCGGCGAACGCCGACTGCGCATCGATCAGCTGCAGCTCATAGGCATCGGCCTGCCAGGTGCGTAGCAGCACCGCATCGACCGCCGCGTTGGTGCGCTCAAACGCCGTCACGGCGCCGTGCCCCGCCTGCAGGTTGGCCAGCATCAGGGCGCTGATGAGATCCCCCACTCCCACCGGCTGGCGGGCAAATTCGTAGAGCGGGCGGGAGATCAGATAATCCCCCTCGTCGGTGGCCAGCAGCATCTCGAAGCGACCAGGCTGACTGGCGGCGCGGCCCAGATGCTTGACCAGCACCATCTGCACACCTTTTGCCAGCAACTGATGAGCTGCGGCGCGTGTCTGGGTCAGATCCGCCAGATGGGTGTCGCACAGGGTCTCCAGCTCCAGCAGGTTTGGCGCCATGATGTCTGCCACCGGCAACGCCTGCTCGGTCAGAAAGCGGGTCACGCCGGGGGCGACGATGCAGCCCTTCTCCGGATGGCCCATCACAGGGTCGCAGAAATAAATGGCCGCCGGATTGGCCGCCTTGACCGCGGCCACCACCGCCAAGATCTCGTCGCCCTGCTCGGCCGAACCGAGATAGCCGCTCAGCACGGCGTCGCACTGCCCCAGCACCTCGATGTCCGCCAAGCCCTTGCACAGAGCCGTGATGTGACCGGCCGGCATCGCCATTCCCTGCCAACCCGCCGCGTACTGGGTATGGTTGGAGAACTGCACCGTGTTGATGGGCCACACTTCCATGCCGAGACGGCGCATGGGAAACACGGCGGCGCTATTACCGGCACAGCCAAAAACCACGTGGGACTGGATAGAGAGAATGCGTTTCATCGAAACCACCACAGAGAAGCGTCAGGAAAGGGGGCAATATATCGGATGAAGATAGGGCGCTTCCAGTGATTCGCCCTATAAGCCGCCATTTGATCCGGAAAAAACCCGCTGATGGTGAATTTTCCCGCCATCGCGCCGCTGGCATCAGCCACCCTGCTTTGCCTCTTTCAATAGGTCCCCTCGTCTGCCGCAGAGTCATTCAGTGATTCAAACATCTAGTTTGATGGCATATGAGAGCAATATTTCAACAACCAGCCTTGGGCCTGCTGTTGAAATAAGGGGAAAAACAGGGAGGAAGAGAGCAAGAAGTGGTTGTATGCCAATAACTTAGGCTAAAGCCCGATGCTTAATCCCGGGCGAAGTGATAGACCCAGCCTTCGTCCAGGGGGAAGTCGGCAGCGGGTGAGACCAGAGGTGGCAATAAAGAGACGGTGCCCTTGGCGGCGTATTGCAGCGCCATCAGGGCGCAGAGGGCGGCGTCATAGCGATCCGTCCCTGGGCTGACATCCTCTGGCAGGCTAGCGGCAAGCTCCGTCCTGGCCGGGGAGGCCTTGCCACCTACCTTGGCCAGGGCCGGATAGACCTCCAGCACCGCCCGCTCGGCCTGTGGCACCCGGCTTGGCACCAGTTGCAAGTCCGCGAGGCGCGGCAACATGGAGAGCGCCAGGGTGGCATTGTTGCCCAGCCTGTCGAAGGTGGCCGAGAGCGGCTTCTTGCCATACTGGCGATGCAACCAGCGTTCGCAGTCCCGATAAGCGTAAGGGTTGTCTATCTCCCGTTGCGGCACCGCGCAATCTCCTCCCCTCCCCGCCAGCAGCTCAATGAGCGCCCTTGGGAAGGCGAGCGGCGCATCGATGCCCAGCACCAGTTGCGGGCAGGCCAGCACCTGCATCAGTCGCATCTCGTCTTGCAGCGCCGGGCGCAGCAGCGCGTCCAGGTCCGGGGCAACCCGGGAGCTCAACCGAAACAGGGGGGAAACGCCAAACCAATGCAGCCGCTGTTCACGGGCCTGCCAACCCACCACGGCCACCGCCTGGGCATTGCCCTGCCAGCCTCTCACATCCCAGCCGATGCCAATGGCATCCATATGCCCAGTTGTCATATCACCATCACTTTCTCTGCACTATCGATGCAGCACAGGGTAATGCTTGCCTGTGCTAATGCAAGATCAACACAAGGCCGGACCATGGCTCAGAAGGATTTCTTGAAATTAATGAGCGGCAAGATGGGGAAGATGCCGTTCTCGGCATAGTTCGCCAGGCCAATCTGCAGGCCATCGAGATGCTTGGTGGCATTGATGAAACCGATCTGGAAAGTGGTGCGCTCGGCGTAGTTGACGAAGCCCACGTTGGCCAGCGCATTGCCCTTGGCGATGTTGACCGCGCCCCAGTTCAATCCCCGCACATTATTGGTCAGGTTGACGAAGCCGAGGTTCAGCCCGGTGTCCTGCCCCTCATGCCAGTTGAAGGCGTTGATGGCAACCCCGTTAAACTGATGACGCACCCTGCCCGCCCCGAAGAAGATGCCGAGCTGCAAGCCGCTGAGCTGATCCACGTCGGAGAGCGCGAAAATCGGCAGATCCAGCCCTTTCACCTGACCGGTTCGACCATAGAGGAAGGAGCCACGCACCCCTTCGACCTGATGGGAAGCAGGCAGGTTGATGCCGGGTAGCGAGACCTGGACCGGGGTGCTGGCCTGGGCGACACCGGCCAGCGCGCTGCAACCGAGCAGCAGGGCAAGAGATTTCATCGAACATTCCTTGGGAGCTGAGTGACGTGTCAGCCTACCAGTGGCCCGCCAGAGGCACGAGATCGATCCGGCCAGAGTGCGTCACCCCTCGTCTGACCACGCCCGGTAGATGCAGATGAAATCAAAATTCAAACTGAAATTAACATTTATGTTATTTACACCAAACCATATTTCGTAACATGATGGTTAAACGTGCGTTTGAACAGAGTAAATGACACGTGAACAGGGATGACAAGTTGTACCCAACAAAGAGAGCCTGCAGGCTCATAACAATACAGTTCTGCCGAAATGGAGACGCATGATGAATATGGATATCCTCAAGAGCTTTACCGAGCAGATGCAAGGCTTCGCCGCTCCCCTCACCCGCTACAACCAGTTGCTGGCCAGCAATATTGAGCAGCTGACCCGCCTGCAATTGGCCTCCGCCAACGCCTATGCCGAACTGGGGATCAACCAGTTGCAGAGCGCGGGCAAGGTGCAGGATGCCCAGAGCCTGGCCGCCCTTGGCACAGTGCAGCTGGAAACCGCCAGTCAACTCTCCCGCCAGATGCTGGATGACATCCAGAAGCTCAACGCCCTCGGTTTGCAGTTCAAGGAAGAGCTGGATGTCCTGACCGCTGATGGTATCAAAAAGACCACGGGCAAGGCCTGATAACCCTGGCTGCCCGCTCGGGCAGCCACATCTCCCCATGACACCTTATGACGGGCTAGTCCCGCCACGGGCATGGGTGAAGGAGAGAACATGAGCCAACCATCCTACGGCCCGCTGTTCGAGGCCCTGGCCCACTACAATGACAAGCTGCTGGACATGGCCAAGGCGCAGACCGAGCGCACCGCCCAGGCCTTGTTGCAGACCAGCCTGGACGATCTCGGCCAGGTGCTGGAGCAGAGCAGTCAACAGCCCGGCCAGTTGATCCACGCCCAGATGAACTGGTGGCAGGATCAGCTCAAGCTGGTGCAGCACACCCTGCTCAAGAGCGCCGGCCAGGAGAGCGAGCCGGTGATCCATCCGGATCTGGGGGATCGCCGCTTCAAGGCCGAGGCCTGGAGCGAACAGCCCATTTACGACTACCTCAAGCAATCTTATCTGCTGACCGCCAAGCACCTGCTGGCGTCGGTGGATGCGCTGGATGGCATACCGCAGAAGAGCCGGGAGCGGCTGCGCTTTTTCACCCGCCAGTACCTCAATGCCATGGCCCCCAGCAACTTCTTGGCGACCAACCCGGAGCTGCTCAAGCTCACCCTTGAGTCCGACGGCCAGAATCTGGTGCGCGGGCTGGCCCTGCTGGCCGAGGATCTGGAGCGCAGCGCCGATCAGCTCAACATCCGGCTGACCGATGAGACGGCCTTCGAACTGGGGCGGGATCTGGCGACTACCCCGGGCCGGGTGGTGCAACGTACCGAGCTCTATGAGCTGATCCAGTACAGCCCGACCACGGAAACCGTGGCCAAGACCCCGGTGCTGATCGTGCCCCCCTTCATCAACAAGTACTACATCATGGACATGCGGCCCCAGAACTCGCTGGTCGCCTGGCTGGTGGCTCAGGGCCAGACGGTGTTCATGATCTCCTGGCGCAATCCGGGGGTGGAGCAGGCCCAGATCGATCTCGACGACTACGTGGTGGATGGCGTCATCGCCGCCATGGACGGGGTCGAAGCGGCGACCGGGGAGCGCGAGGTGCACGGCATCGGCTATTGCATCGGCGGCACGGCGCTCTCTTTGGCCATGGGCTGGCTGGCGGCGCGCCGCCAG
>NZ_CDCA01000016.1:6185-7104 GCF_000820185.1 Aeromonas tecta | reverse complement strand
CTGGCGGCGCGCCGCCAGAAGCAACGGGTGCGCAGCGCAACCCTGTTCACCACCCTGCTGGACTTCTCCCAGCCGGGCGAACTCGGCATCTTCATCCACGAGCCGATCATCGCGGCCCTGGAGGTCCAGAATGAGGCCAAGGGCATCATGGATGGTCGCCAGCTGGCGGTCTCCTTCAGCCTGCTACGGGAGAACAATCTCTACTGGAACTACTACATCGACAGCTACCTCAAGGGCAAGAGCCCGGTTGCCTTCGATCTGCTGCACTGGAACAGCGACAGCACCAACGTGGCGGGCAAGACCCACAACAGCCTGCTGCGCCGTCTCTATCTTGAGAACCAGCTGGTAAAGGGAGAGCTCAAGATCCGCCAGACCCGCATCGATCTTTCCAAGGTGAAGACGCCGGTGTTGCTGGTGTCGGCCATCGACGATCACATCGCGCTCTGGCAAGGCACCTGGCAAGGCATGAAGCTGTTTGGCGGCGAGCAGCGCTTCATCCTGGCCGAATCGGGTCACATCGCCGGCATCATCAATCCACCGGCGGCCAACAAATATGGCTTCTGGCAGAACGAGGCGCACTGCGAGAGCCCCGAAGCCTGGCATGAAGGCGCAACCCATCAGACCGGCTCCTGGTGGCCACAGCTGACCGCCTTTATCAAGGCACGGGACGGGGAGCACGACCCCATCCCCGCCCGCGTGCCCGGCGAAGGCCTGGCTGCCGCCCCCGGCGACTACGTCAAGGCGCGGCTCAACCCCATCTTCACCAAGGCAACCGAAGAGGTATCTGCATGAGCACTCACAGGATCACGCTCGTCGTCGGCCAGAAGGCCAGCCTGAGCAAGCGCTTCGGGCCGGCGGAAGTGAGCGCCTTCGCCGGCTTGTCGGAGGATTTCAATCCGCTGCACCTGGATCCGGCCTT
>NZ_CDCA01000016.1:4774-6079 GCF_000820185.1 Aeromonas tecta | reverse complement strand
CTGCACCTGGATCCGGCCTTTGCCGCCAGCACGCCGTTCGAGCGTCCCATCGTCCATGGCATGCTGCTCGCCAGCCTGTTTTCCGGGCTGCTCGGCCAGCAACTGCCGGGTCAGGGGAGCGTCTATCTCGGCCAGAGCCTCTCCTTCAAGCAGCCGGTGTTTGTGGGGGATGAGGTCACCGCCGAGGTGGAGGTGATTGCCCTTCGTGAAGACAAGCCCATCGCTACTCTGGCCACCCGCATCTTCACCCAAGGCGGCGCGCTCGCAGTGACCGGCGAAGCCGTGGTGAAATACGGCTAGCGCAAGCGCATCTCGCCATAATCCATTCAGCCCGGCCCGCCGGGCTGAATGTTATCTGCCCATGACCTCACTTTTTCTGGCCCAATCCGGCCCAGGCCCTTTCCCTGTCGACCCTAACTGCCTAAAATAGCCGCCCTGCCATGTCAGGCATTCATCTAGTGAGAGGATTTTCCATGGAGACGTTTCTGCTCGAAGGCCACCCCTTCGTTGCCTTGTGTGATCTGATCAAGCATCAGGGTTGGGCCGATTGCGGCGGCGCGGCCAAGGCGCTGGTTGCCGAGGGTCTGGTGGAGGTCGATGGCCAGGTCGAGACTCGCAAGCGCTGCAAGATAGTGGCCGAGCAGGTGGTCAACTTCAACGGCATGAAGGTAGTGGTAAAAGAAGGGATTAGCCCCGAGATCCTCTGAGTCTCGCCGCCATCAGACCTTGATGGCGGGAGCGCCCAGTCAGGGGCCGATCCCTCTTCGGGATCGGAGTCTCTGACTCAGCTGGCCTTGATCGACAGGGTCAGCACGAAGCGAGCCATCGCCTCATCACCGTTTAACGACGGGCAGGTGGCCACCACCTGGATGGGGCGGTTGATGCGTTGCCCGGTCGCCAGCGACTCGTCAATCATGGCATCGATCGCCTCCCCCGCCTCGCAGTCAAAACGCACGTCCGCCTCGGGCCGTTTCAAAAACTCCCCCTGCACATCCTTGAAGGCGAAATGCACCTTCTTGCGCCGGGTACGCCCCTTCTCCATCACCAGCAAGCCCCCTACCAGATCGGCGCCGGTCGCCAGCGCGCCAAAATACATGCTGCCCAGATGATTGCGGGTGCGCCAGCCGAGCGGGATGCGGATGCGCAAGGCTTTGGCGTCCATCCGCTCGATGACGGGGGCACAGAAGCCGATGACGGGGATGTAGCGCCAGGCAAACAGACGCAGGGCGAGATTGGCTTTGAAGCGTTGCAAGTCCATATGCAAACTGATCCGATGAGTGAGTGTGAATGAAATGTTGCCAGCAT
>NZ_CDCA01000016.1:4015-4745 GCF_000820185.1 Aeromonas tecta | reverse complement strand
GAATGAAATGTTGCCAGCATCACAGTCCATAGGCAAGCTCCCTTTTCTCGCGCCGTGAGCGCCATCAGGCGCCTTTCTCCGTCAGCAGCAGCGCCACCTCCTCCAGCACATAGTCGATAAACAGCCGCGCCGCATAAGAGAGCCCCTTGCGGCTTGGATAGACCAGCCAGATGTTGTCCATGGTGGTCTCGTATGCCGGCAGCAAGTCGATGATGGCGCCACTCTCCACCTGGGGCCGCATGGTGATCTCCGGCAGCACGGCGATGCCATCCCCCTGGGACACGGCGTGGCGAATATAGTAGGAGCTGTTGGAGACAACTCGGCTGTTGATCAGGATCTCCCCGTGATTGAAGATCAGCTTGTTGTCGAGCTGGCCATCGGGCAGCCGCGTCACCAGCACGTTGTGCCCATGCAAATCCTCGAGAGAGGCAGGCCTGCCGTGCCTCTCTATGTACTCCCGGCTGGCATAGAGCTTGCGCGTGAAGGGCATGATGGTGCGGGCGACGAAGCTGTTGTCGATGACGTCGCCGATATGGATGCTCGCATCCAGCCCATAGTTCAGAATGTCGCGATAGCCGACGCTGCTCAGATGCAACTCGATGTTTATCTTCGGGTATTTTTTCAAGAACCGCTCGAGGATATCGTGAATGAAGATATCCGAGTCATTGAGCAGCCCTATCTTGATGTTGCCGACGGGCTGATGGCTCCGGGTGCGGATCTGCTCGTGGGT
>NZ_CDCA01000016.1:1264-3859 GCF_000820185.1 Aeromonas tecta | reverse complement strand
GTCATGGTCAGGCGGCGGGTCGTTCTGGTGAGCAGCTTGGCGTTGAGCTCGGTTTCCAGATCCTTGATCCGGCGGCTCACGTTGGAGCGCGGAATGTTCAGCGCATCGGCGGCGCTGGTAAAGCCTCCCAGCTCCACCACCGACAGAAACAACTTGAGATCGTCTATCTTCACCCTTCCTCCTACAACCCTGGTTAGCGCTATCTCTCCATGGTAACAGGCTATGCCTTATCAATTGTCTTATAAATCGAGACAGTGTTGGTAATCAAAGGCTGATTATCGGGCATATCAGACCGGATAAAATAGTCCTTTAGTCTCTGACTTATTGGACTTTTAACCTATGAAACACCGGCATTTCCCCCTTTCATCTATGTGTGTCGTCATCCTCGGTGCCCTGCTCAGCGGCTGTGGCAAGGATCCCGTCCCGGACAAGGCCGAGGCTTCGCGCCCAGTCAACGTCATCACCCTGCCCGAGCACTCGGCCAGCCAAACCTTGCGCTTTAGTGGCGAAATTCGCTCCCACCAGAGAGCCCAACTCGCCTTTCGGGTCGCTGGCACTGTGGACACCATCCTGGTGAAAGAAGGGGACAAGGTCAGCAAGGGAGAGGTGCTGGCGCGCCTCGACCCCCACGACTTTCGGGTCCAGCGGGGCGAGATAGCCGCCATGCTCAAGGAGGCGAAGGCGGCGAGTAGATTGGCCGAAGTGGAGCTCAAGCGCACCCGCCAGGCGGTCAACGACAAGGCCATGGCCAGCATCAACCTGGACAGGGCCACCAGCGCCAACGCCCAGGCCAAGGCGCGGGTACAGACGCTGCAACAATCCCTCGCCAAGGCCGAGGATGCGCTGGGTTACAGCGAGCTGCGCGCCCCCTTCGACGGCATGATAGGCCAGCGCTTCATCGACGAGCATGAGCAAACTGCCCCCGGTGTACCCGTGCTCTCCCTGCATCAGCCCAAGATCCTGGAGGCCGTGGTGGATGTGCCGGAGCAGCAGATTGGCCTGCTGAAAACCGGTATGGCTGGGAACCTCAACTGGTATCGGCAGGATCTGGCCGTCAGGGTGGTCAGCAGCGAGCTGGCAAGTCTGCCGGATCCGCTGAAGCGCACCCATGAGGTGACTTTCCGCCTGCTGGATAGTTCAGCCGAGCTGGTACCCGGCAAGTCGGTCAGCGTCGAGCTCTCCCAGCCAGGGAGCGAGCAGCTTCATTGCCTGCCCGCCAGCGCGGTCAAGAGCCAGGGTAGCGAGAACCGGGTCATGACGGTGCGGGCCGGCCAGGCCATCGGCGTGCCGGTGGAAGTCGTCAGCCAGCGCCACGACAGCCTGTGCGTCAAGGGCCAGCTCTTCGCCGGGGACAAGGTGGTCACCGCCGGCAGCGCCCTGCTCAAGGAGCGCCAGCCGGTGCACCTCATCAAGCAGGTGGGTGCCCAGTCATGACACTCTCTACCTTTGCCATCCGTCAACGCACCTTCGTGGTGTTCTTCTCGGTGCTCTGCACCCTGGTCGGGATCTACTCCTATTTCGATCTCGGCAAACTCGAGGATCCTTCCTTCACGGTGAAGAGCGCCGTCATCGTCACCCTCTACCCGGGCGCCACCGCCCAGGAGGTCGAGGCCCTGGTCACCGATCCCATCGAGACCAAGCTGCAGGAGATGGGATCCCTGTGGAAGCTGAGATCCCTCTCCCGCCCCGGCAGCTCCATGATTTTCGTCGATTTGCAGGAGAAATATGGCACTGATGTGCTGCCACAGCAGTGGGATCTGCTGCGGCGCAAGGTGCAGGACGTCAAACTCACGCTCCCGCCCCAGGCCCAGATCAGCATAGTGCAGGACGAATTTTCGGAGGTGTACGGCATGCTCTTCGCCGTCCACGGCGACGACATTCCCATGCATCAGCTCAAAGATCAGGCCCGCGAGCTGCAGCGCCGACTCAAGGCGGTGCCCGGGGTGAAGAAGGTGCAGCTGCACGGCGTCAAGGAGCAGGTGGTCAATATCGACGTGTCGAGCGAGCGGCTGGCCAAGAGCCACATCTCCATGGCCGAGCTCATCGCCCAGCTCAATAGCCAGAACATGCCGGTCGCCGCCGGTGACTACGATGTCGGGATGGAAAACCTGCGGGTGGCCCAGAGCGGGGCTTACCAAAACGTCGAGGACGTGCGCAACCTGATGCTCACCACCGGCGCCGGCGCGCAGCGCGGCACCCTGCGCCTCGGCGATGTGGCCGATGTCTATCTCGATTACCAGACCCCGGCGCTGACCGAGAGCCGCTTCAACGGCCAGCAGGCCATCACCCTGGCCGTGAGCCCCGAGAACGGCATCAACGTGGTCAGCATCGGCGATGAACTGAGCGCCGTGCTGAAGCAGTTCGAGGCCGAGTTGCCCCTTGGCGCCTCCGTCGGCACCATCGCCTACCAGCCAGGGGAAGTGGTCAAGTCCATCAACAACTTCGTCATCAACCTCATCGAGAGCATCGTCATCGTAGTGGTGGTGCTGCTCATCTTCATGGGCTGGCGCAGCGCCACCATCGTCGGGGTCAGCCTGCTGCTGAACATCCTGTTCACCCTGGTCTACATGAACCTCACCGGGGTCGATCTGCAGC
>NZ_CDCA01000016.1:781-1175 GCF_000820185.1 Aeromonas tecta | reverse complement strand
GGTATCCCTCGGCTCCTTCATCCTGGCCCTCGGCATGCTGGTCGACAACGCCATCGTCATCGTCGATCTGTTCGCCACCAAGGTGCGCAAGGGGATTGAACGCAGCGAGGCCGTCAAGCAGGCGATCGCCGAGATGGCCCTGCCCCTGCTCGGCGCCACCGTGGTTGCCTGCCTCGGCGCCACCCCGGTGCTACTCTCCCAGACCGATTCGGCGGAGTTCTCCATCTCCATCGTGCAGGTGCTGTGCAGCTCCCTGCTGCTCTCCTGGGTGGTGGCCATGGTGATCACACCCCTGATGTGCTGGGCCTTTATCAAGGCGCCAAGCGGAGATGAAGAAACCAAGCCCGAGGGCAAGGCCGCCCGCCTCTATCGCCGCGCCGTGCACTGGACCGTG
>NZ_CDCA01000016.1:0-674 GCF_000820185.1 Aeromonas tecta | reverse complement strand
GCGCCGTGCACTGGACCGTGGACAACCCCAAGCGGGCCATGCTCATCGTCTTGCCCCTGCTGTTGCTGACCGGCCTCGCCGCGCCGCTGCTCTCCGTGAACTTCATGCCGAGCTCGGATCGCAGCATCGTCTTTCTCGACTACTGGCTGCCCAACGGCGGCCGCATCGAGCGCACCTCGGCGGACATGAAGCAGATTGAGCAGTGGCTGCTGGCCCAGCCCGAGGTGGCGAGCATCTCCAGCTTCGTTGGCGAGAGTGCACCGCGCTTCTCGGTTACCGTCGAGCCCGAGCCCCTGGATCAGAGCTACGGCCAGATCCTGATCAACGCCCGCTCCTTTGACGAGATCCCCGCCCTGGTGGCCAGGGGCGACGCCTGGCTCGCCAGCCGTTTCCCCTATGCCGAGCCGAGATTCCGTGCCCTCAAGCTCGCCACCAAGGACAAATTCAGCATAGAAACCCGCTTCGAGGGGCCGGATCCCGCCGTTCTGCACAATCTTTCCGAGCAGGCCCAGGCCATCATCAGCGCCAACCCGCACACCAAGTACGTGCGCGATGACTGGCGCCAGCAGAGCAAGCTGGTCACTCCGGTCATCAACCAGACCGCGGCGCGCCTGGCGGGGGTCAGCAACACCGACATCGCCATGGCCATCCACAGCGCCACCGAGGGGCTGCAG
>NZ_CDCA01000015.1 GCF_000820185.1 Aeromonas tecta | reverse complement strand
AGGCCGCCTGCGGGCGGCCTCTGTCGTAGCGCCCTCCGGCTGCACCCGCGCCTTGCCCCTCGTTGGTTTGCTTCACCTTATCCACTCCTTCACGTGCTCCCTGATCTTACTCACGCGCGCGATCTCATGCTTCCTGTGTTCACACGCCTACTGTGCTCCCACGCCTGCTTTGCTCATACGACTGGGCTCGTATTTATGCCTCGCTGATCTCCTCGCTCAAATAAGGTGCGCCGACCCGGGGGTTTCCCTCACCCCGGGCAAGCGGACGTGCTATTGCCACATCAATGACATCTTGCTTGCGCTGCCTGATTCCAGTTTTTCATTGTTTATATGCTGATAAATCGTATTTAGTGCACCGATTGTATCGATTGGGGTCAGCTGCACCCGGCTTGGTGAGGGGGTCGGCAAGGTATCAACGCGCGTTGCCGGGCCAAGGCTTGGTCGGCGCCCGGGCGGGGCGGGGTCAGATGGCGTGCTTTTATCCATCAAGGCGCTCATGAAAAATATCAAGGGGTCGCCGCCGGGGGGATCTGGGC
>NZ_CDCA01000014.1 GCF_000820185.1 Aeromonas tecta | reverse complement strand
CCCGCCCCACCCCGCTCACCGAGGCCTGCCCCTCCCTCAAGGAGGCGCGCGAATACAACTCGGACGACAAGCTGATCGAACTGTTGCTGGCACGGCGTCTCGATGGCGTCATCATGGAGTGGCAACATGCCCAGTACCGGCTGGCGCAGCTGGGGGCGGAGGAGTTCATTGCGTGTCAGCTGCTGCTGCACCAACTGCCGGTCAGCCTGATGTTCGCAAAAGAGGCGGTGAGCGATGCACAGCTCGCCCGCATCGACGCCGCCATCGCTGCCCTGCCCGCCCCCGCGTCGGCCTTTGCCCCGCCCAGCTGCCGTTTCGACAATACCCGCTTCTCGCAAACACGGGGCAGTTAAACAGCAGACGATGAATGCCCTAAATAAAAAAGGCGGCCCTTGGGCCGCCTTTTTTACGCTGGTATGTCTGACCTGATCCGCCGGTTGCCCGGCGTCCTGATCATCGACCGGTTGATCCGCGGATCAACGCAGCTGAGGGGTCTGGGTCAACACACCCATATTTTGGGCGCGATGGCGCAGCAGGTGATCCATCAACACCAGGGCCAGCATGGCCTCGGCGATGGGTACGGCACGGATGCCGACGCAAGGATCGTGGCGACCCTTGGTGATCATCTCGGTGGCCTCACCGCTGGTATTGATGGTCTTGCCCGGCACAGTGATGCTGGACGTGGGTTTAAGCGCCATGCTCACCACGATATCCTGCCCCGAGGAGATGCCCCCCAGGATGCCACCGGCGTGGTTGCTGGCAAAACCGCTCGGGGTCATCTCGTCGCGATGTTCCGAGCCTTTTTGCTCCACCACCGCGAAACCGTCACCGATCTCCACGCCCTTCACCGCATTGATGCCCATCATGGCGTGAGCGATATCGGCGTCGAGCCGGTCGAACACCGGCTCACCGAGGCCCACCGGCACATTGCGGGCGATGACCTGCACCTTGGCACCTATGCTGTTGCCCTCTTTTTTCAGATCGCGCATGTACTGATCGAGCGCCTCCAGCTTGCCCGCATCCGGGAAGAAGAAGGGGTTTTGCTCAATCTGCGCCCCATCGAACGCCTCGGCCTTGATGGGGCCAAGCTGGGAGAGGAAGCCGATAATCTCGATGCCGTGCATCTGTTTCAGATACTTCTTGGCAATGGCCCCTGCTGCTACTCGCATGGCGGTTTCCCGCGCCGAGGAGCGACCGCCGCCACGGTAGTCACGCTGACCGTATTTCTGGTGGTAGGTGTAATCGGCGTGGCCCGGGCGGAACAGGTCCTTGATGTCGGAGTAATCCTTGGAGCGCTGATCCTGGTTTTCGATCATCAGGCCGATGGAGGTGCCGGTGGTGCGGCCCTCGAACACCCCGGCCAGGATCTTCACCTCGTCGTCTTCACGGCGCTGGGTGGTGTAGCGGGAGGTACCGGGCTTGCGCCTGTCCAGATCGATTTGCAGATCCGCCTCGCTTATCTCCAGCCCCGGTGGGCAACCGTCGACCACGGCGCCAAGCGCCAGACCGTGGCTCTCGCCGAAGGTAGTGACCCGAAAGAGTTGGCCAAAACTGTTCCCTGCCATGGGTGCTCCTTGCTCTTAGCTCTTGTAAATCGCGAAATGGGGCTGGTATTGCTCGAGCTCTGCCTTGGTCATCACGAACACGCCGTGACCGCCGTTCTCGAACTCGACCCAAGTGAAAGGCACTTCGGGGAACTGGGCTTCCAGGTGGATCATGCTGTTGCCCACCTCGACCACCAGCACCCCCTCGTCTTTGAGGAAATCGGCGGCGTTGGCCAGCAGGCGCTTGGTGAGCTTGAGGCCATCGGAGCCGGAGGCCAGCGCGAGCTCGGGCTCGTGACGGAACTCGTCCGGCAGATCCGACATGTCTTCGGAATCCACGTAAGGCGGGTTGGAGACGATGAGATCGTACTTGTCACCGGCCGGCAGATCGCGCATCAGATCGGAGCGAATGGGGATCACCTGCTGCTCCAGGCCATGATCGCTGATGTTGCGCTCGGCCACGTTCAGCGCATCCACGCTGATGTCGATGGCGTCCACTTCCGCGTGGGGGAATTCGTGGGCCATGATGATGGCGATGCAACCCGAGCCGGTGCACAAGTCCATGATCCGGGTCGGCTCGTGTTTGAGGAAGGGGGCGAAGCGGTTGGCCACCATCTCGGCGATGGGGGAGCGCGGGATCAGCACTCGCTCATCCACGTAGAACTCCCAACCGGCATACCAGGCCTTGTTGGTCAGGTAGGCGGCAGGCACCCGCTCTTGCACCCGGCGGATGATGAGCTCGGCGATGCGATGACGCTCGCTAGTGGTCAGACGGGAGTGGCGCATGCCCTGATCCACGTCTGGCGGCAGATGTAACGCGGGCAGTACCAGCTGCACGGCCTCATCCCAGGCGTTGTCGGTACCATGTCCGTAGAAGATCCCGGCGTCGTTGAAACGACTCATGGCCCAGCGCAACATGTCCTGGATGGTGTGCATCTCGGCAACCACCTCATCGATAAATATCTTGTCCAAATCCACCTCCAAGTCGAGTAATATCCGGCCCGAGCATTCTTATATAGCGAGCAAGACGAGTACCTGATGAAAAAAACGCCCTCACCCACAGACGAGGAAAGCCTGCTGTTTCGCGATGCGGCCAAAGGTACTCGGAAAATAAAGCAAGATACCATAAGGGCCGAGTTGCGCCCGGTCAAGCAGAAACGCGAACTGCGTGAGAGCCGCGAAAAGCTTGGGGTCGACCACTTTTTCAGCGATGAGTATCAGCCCCATCTGGATGAGGATGGCCCGACCCGTTTCGTGCGCGAAGACGTGTCAAAATTCGAGCTGAAAAAGCTCAAGCGCGGCATCTATCCGCCGGAGATCTATCTGGACTTGCACGGCATGACCCAGAACCAGGCCAAACAGGAATTGGCCGCCTTGCTGACCCTGTGCCAAAAAGAGAACATTCACGTCGCCTCGGTGATGCACGGCATCGGCAAACACATCCTCAAGCAGCGGATCCCGAGCTGGCTGGCCCAGCACCCCAATGTGCGCGCCTTCCACCAGGCTCCCCGCGAGTGGGGGGGCGACAGCGCCATCTTGATATTGCTGGATATCGAAGAGTAGGTCGACGCCAGCACGCTAGGCGTCAATGTGAGAAGAGCGCGCCTAAGGCGCGCTTTCCATATGTAGCTTGAAGTTGTTGAGGATACTCTGCCAACCGGCGCGTTGTTGCTCGCCACTGTGCTCCGATTCGGCGTCGAACTCCTCGCTGATAAAGGTTTCCCCCGCCTCCTCCTTGAAGTGCACCGTCACGCTGCGGCCATCATCCATCACGTAGCGCAGCAGCGTTGGCGCCTCCACCGCGGTGAACGTGCCCTCAAAATCAAATCCCACACTGCCGTCCCTCGCCGCCATATGGTGGCAGAAACGCCCCCCGACCCTCAGGTCGACCCGGCTGTTGTCGGTGTGCCAATCCTCGGAGGCGGCGTTCCATTGCATGATGCTGGCGGGATCGTTCCAGCCCTGCCAGACGGCGGCGATCGGCCGCGATACCAGTACACTGACACTGATCTTCATGCTGTTTTTCCTCTTTTTATGATCGATGAAAGCGGGCTGGAGCGGCGGTAGCTGGCAATCGAGCAAGGTGCCTCGCCCTGTTGGCGCCAATGCCAGCACGTAACGTCACCCCGCCATCCGTCACCTATACCGCACCCGTCTCAGAGAGGCCGAGCTCGATACTGGCCTCAGCCTTGCGCCAGAAAGTGGGCCACCAGGGCGTTGGCATGGCCGTGGCCCATGCCGTGCTCTTCTTTCAGCCAGGCCACCAGCGCCATGTGTTTCTGCTCTTCCCGACTCGCCAACAGCGTCAGCCAGTGAGCAATGGGTTCACCGTATTTCTTCTCAATGGAGGGAAAATAAGAGGCGGGCCCCTTCACCTTGGGTTGTTCATCCATGACGGTCTCCTTGGGTCGCTGCGCCCGCAGTTGTGATACGGGCATAAGTGGCTCAGGGCTTGGGGGCGAACTGCTCGAACACCTGCTGACCAGTCAGGGTCGGGGTGTCGTTTTTGAGCGCATAAAAATCGGGCTTCTCATCGATAAAGATCTGGCTGACGAGCTCGAACGCCTGCTCCTGAAACAGGCCGGCGGACAGAATGTACTCATCCGTTGGCAACAGATGATAGAAGAGGTGAGTGCCGCAGGTCGGGCAGAAGCCGCGCTCCGCCCACTCGGACGAGCGATAGGCTGCCGGGGCGATCCCGGTAAAGCGAACCGCGGTGCCGCCGTGCACCGCAAACATGGGCCCGCCGGACCAGCGCCGGCACATGGCGCAGTGGCACAGGTTGACCTCTTTATGATCGCCGGTCGACACGACCACGCCGCCACACAGACAATGACCTTCCATAACTGTCTCCTTGGAAAAGATACCGAAGTCTCTTCGGCCATGCTTTCGCTCGATGGATAAATCCAACCGCTTGTCAGGTGCTCTCTGACAAGGACTTCGTGAAGCGGACCTGTCCATCGTCCTGAATACCGTCATCCAACCAGCCAAGATGACGATAAAAACCATTCGCCCTGACACGGGTGTCGGCGTCGGTCAGCAGCCAGATCTCGCGGCAACCTTGCGCCCCCAGCCAGCTCTCGGCCGTCTGCATCAGCTGGCGACCCAGCCCCTTGCCCTCGTGACTCTGGCGAACAAACAGGGCAAACACGCTCGCGTCGCTGACATCCGCCATGGCAAAGGCCACCACCCTGCCCTCGTCACAGGCGACCCAACCGCGCCCGCTGCCACTGAGCATAGCGGGCAGGCTGTCCGGGGTGATCCCAAGCTCGGCCAGCTCGGCGAGGGACATGTGATTTTCGCGTACCTGAGTGCGCACTTCGAACATCCCGGGAACATCCTCCGGGGTTGCAATACGTATTGTCATCAAATCTACTCTCTCTGGCCTCTCTGGCCTCTCTGGCCTCTCGGCCTTCTCTGAATGACGTTAGCTGGGTCAGCGTTTCGCCATCTCCTGCAAGGCGATGCGATTGCCCTCGGGGTCCTGAAACTCGGCCACCCGGATCTGCTCGCTTACCCTGGTAATAGGGTAGAGCTCCCTCGCCCCCGCAGTGAGGGCCCGGCGCATCGCCAACTCAATATCCCCCCCCCGCAGATAGATGCGCGTGCCATCGAGGCTTGGCACATAGCTCTCCCCCATGGCCAGGGCCCCCGAGCAGCCGGGAGCCTGTTCATCGAGGGGGAACAGCGCCATCTCGTTGCCATCGATAGCGACTCGCTCCAGGGTCAGCTCGAACACCTGCTGGTAGAAGCGGATGGCCCGCTCGAGATCTCGCACCGGAATTTCAAAATGGATGGCGATATTCATGAAAAAATCCTTTTGTGTATTGCTGCCAGGCACACCGCCAAGGGGGCTGACCCATGGGGAGATAACTGGTGATGTCGCCCACAGACCCCGCTTTTACGGCGCCTGCTTGGGTGCCTCCTGCGGCACTCTCAGGGCACTGGTTTTCAGCTGGATACAGGTCATCAGCAAGATGATGGCGCCACCCTTGATGCCAAACGCCAGGCTCAACAGATTGCCATACTCTCGTAACACAACAACAATGAAGCCGCTCATCAGCAACCCATTAATAAGCGGACGGCGGCGCACCTCATACATCTCCAGCCGGGAGTCACACCCTTTGCAGTGAAATTTAAGCCTGGGACTGATAAGAAACGCCTTGAACGGAAATAGCCGTTGTTGGCAAACGGGGCAGATACGCAAGGAAGAGAAGAACATATTGATTACAAGCTGGATAAGATAGCCATCATCAATAAAACAGCTTTGGTGATAAATCAACTCCCCATATTATCTTCACCCCAACCAATAGAGGGAGACGAACCCTCTCCCCCCGATTATTGGCAGCACTGCTTTATGCCGGGTTAGATTATTAGGCTACCCGGCATCCAGATTATTTATCAGGCAGCGGGCGCCCAGGGGCCACCCTTGGTGGGATCGTCCCCTTGCGTCCACCACTTGGCCTGATAAATGATACCTTTATGGCTCACCTTGTTACCCGCCGTATACACCTTGCTGGCAGCCCAGGCTGGAATATCCCCAACCGGCGGATTGGAAGGATCGACCGGGGCGGGATCCAGCTTGGCGACAATTCTGACCTTGGGCCAACTGGCATGAGAGCCATAGGTGTTGGTCACGCATTTCTCATAATCCCCCGGCACCAGCGCCGAATAAGCGGTCTGGAAGCCTACCAGCTCGCATTCAAAGGAATAACCACCGGGTCGGTCGGCGTAATATTTCCAATTGCCATCCCAGTTGGTATAAAGCACATCGGTGGTGCCATTCAAATTCAGGCTGCCATAGGGTGTCTGCTGCCAGCAGGTATTTTTCTCATCCGCCTTGATGGGGATCTGGTAATGAGCTGCCAGCCCTTCCCAATAACGAATGCGGTTGACCGGCTGACCCTTGTCCTTATTCTGCTCGCCACACTCGATGCCACCGTTGATGACGTTGATGGTGGTGCCAAAGCCGTAGCCGATACCGGCGGCCGTCTCACGCTGGGAAGGTACCCAGGTGCGGTCAATCACGTGCAGCATGGCGGGCTTGGGGGCCTGCGGGGTCAGGAAGAACCAGATGGCCGAAGCCAGGTTCAGCCAGGAGTCGGCAACCCGGCCGGGATCGTTCAGCAATACCGAAGCATCCCCCGCGAACATGGCCTCGGAGAAGGCGCCGTAGTTGAAATGATAGGAAAGCTGTTTCGCCCCGCGGCCAAAATAGCCCTGACCGGTGGCGCAAGGCCATTTCTTGTTTTGCCAATCATTCTGGCCACAGCCGGTGGTATAACCGGTCTGCCCTTCCGACCAGCCCATCTCACGCACATGCACCAGCGCCTGCTGCCACTCTTCCAGCCCAAGCGGATTATCGGAGCTGTTATTTTTAGCGATATGGCCACCGGTTTCCTGAGCGAAATGAGCAAAGGCCGTCACGATGGACTTCTTGCAGATGGCATCTGAATCACGGCCATCGGTATATTCACCACAAAACGCAGGGAATTTACCCACCGCACGCAAGAAACGCTCATAGGTATATTCTGGCGCCGCCATCTGGGTCAGAAAGTCCCAATCCGACTCGGTAAATACCCGCTCTACCCGTTTCACGTTATCCGGATTGCTGGCAAGGCGCGGCACTATGGCATCCACAATGGCATTGGGGCGCGTGGCTAATGCCTTTGACCAGATACCGTACATGGGATTGGCCGTCTTGGCCTTTTCAACGGCCGTGATATCGGCGGCAGCAATGACATAGCCACCACTATTTTGTGGGTCGGGCTGAATATTCATGGCGGCATAGGCTGGCGAGGCGCAGAGCGCCGCGACCAGCCAGGTAGAGCGCTTGGGTTGGAACATGGTAAGCATCCTTGTCTTGGCATAAAGTGCAGGCCGAGCATAGGCGCTTTAATTACTAAATTCATGGCGAGAATTAAGAATTTGGTGAATTTGTGAGCCATTTCACTCTGCAAAGACAGGAGCTCTGCCCGAGATGAAATCCCGTATTTTTAATGCCGCTACCAATAGGCTGGATATAAAGAAGCATGGCGGCGCCTTGTCTCGGCACCGCCAGCCATTCAGCATTAGATGGCCGTGAAATAACGGCGCCTGAATTGAGAGTACCTATCTAGAAAACGCTTCAAGGTGACAGCATGTCGCTTATGGCACCGACATCCGTGTCGCCCGGATCAGGATGTTGCGCGGCGTCATGGGCTTGTCACAAAACTCCCCCACTTCGACCCTGTAGCCCTGCTCTTGCAGGAAGAGTGCGCGATCCAGCGCCAGCCAGATCTCGAGTGGACGCCGAAACAGATGACGCACCAGCTCCATGCGAGCGACATCACCGAAACGCGCCTCCCCGCGGGCCAGGAAGGCGGCATAATCGAGCCCGGCAGGCAAACTCATGCCCTTGCGCTCGGCCGCCCAATGGCAGAAGGCCTCGAAACTGTCGGCCAACAGGCTCTTTTGCATATTGGGGACCGGCAAATAGGCATCCACCCCGCGCACTTGGCGTTGCAGGCAATCAAAGCCGAGCCGCCACACCACCTCCTGCTCACGGAGGCGGGCGATGCGGGCACCGCTGGTGACCGTCTCTTGCAGCGGCAGGCGCAAATCGGCCTTGGCCAATCTCAGGACACTGCCCTTGGCGGCCGAAGAGAGAGGACGATAGTCGCTGCCCCGGATCAGGTGATAACAGCAGGGCGAGATAGAGACGCCGCGGGCGCCCCGCTCCACCACCCGCTCCAGCAGGTGGGTGTGCAGCTCGCCGCAGGCATGCAGCGCCATGGCATGGTGTTCGGAGGCGATCAGCGCCGCCGACTCGGCGGCGAAGGCGTCGGCCTCGATAAACTGCATGCGGGCACCATCGCGCTGAGCGAGCTCGCGCCCCGCCTCACAGAGCGGGCCCTGTAGCTCCAGGCTGGTGATCTCGGCACTGCGATGCACCGACACCAGCCGCCCCAGGTGCCCCTTGCCGGCGCACCACTCCAGATAGGGGCCCTGGTGGGGTGGCAGGCAACCGGTGAACGCCTCAATCTGGGCCTGCTTGCGCCCCGGCATGTGCAGCGCCATCCCCTTGCCGCAATCGATGGGCTCTGGCTCGAATCGCGCCAGCTCGCTCAAGGCGTGCAGCTCGGCCCCGCCCGGGATCCAGGGCGCCAGCAAGGCGGCCAGCGCGGCCATGTCACCATCCAGCCGGGTTATCTCCTCAAGGCTCAGGCGATTGAGCTGGGCGGCCAAGTCTGGCGCCTGCCCGGCAAAGGCCAGCGTCAGATGGTGATAAGGCTGATATTGCCACCAGCCTCTTGCGTCAATCAGCAAGCGGTCCAGTTGTTGAAAACGGTGAGCCAGCACGGCGGGGATGTCCTGCAATCAAAAAAGAGGGCCATTCTAGCGATCCCTCATCAAAAAGCACTCCTCGCGGCGAACGGGCGGCGGTAAACCGTCAAACCACCATCAACGCCGACACGGGTCAGACCTGCCGCTTTGGCCTGTGGGGGTAGCCTGACAAAGAGCATGGATTTGTGCTATATTCCGCCCCCTTGTTAGCACGGCGCGCTCCGGCGGGCCGTTTTCCCCCTATAAACGGAATCGAAACATGACCATCAATGCCATCCTGCAAGAGCGCGCGGGCGCCAAGTGTGAACTCTGTGGAGCAGAGCAGGCCCTGACTGCCTTCCTGGTACCACACTCCCCCGCCAGTGACGACGATCACAGCGTGGCGCTGTGCTCTGTCTGCCTTGGTCAGCTGGAGCAACCGGACACCACCGACGTCAACCACTGGCGTTGCCTGGGTGACAGCATGTGGAGCCAGGTGCCTGCGGTGCAGGTGATGGCATGGCGCCAGCTTAAAAACCTGTCAGCCCGGGGCGAGCTCTGGGCCCAGGACATGCTGGACATGATGTACATGGAAGAAGAGACCAAGGCCTGGGCCGAGGCAGGCGCTGCCAGCGACGATGACGACAGCGTGCCGACAGTCGATTCCAACGGCGCCGTGCTGGCAGAAGGCGATTCCGTCACCCTGATCAAGGATCTCGAGGTCAAGGGCGGCGGCTTCACCGCCAAGCGTGGCACCCTGGTCAAGGGCATCCGCCTGACCAACAACCCGCTGCACATCGAGGGCAAGGTCAACGGCGTGCAAATCGTGCTGGTCGCGGCCTACCTGAAGAAGGCCTGATCCGGCCTGCGGCAAGCCCTGCATGCCACGAAAAAGCGCCCAATGGGCGCTTTTTCTATTGATGGCAGCCAGCAATGCCAGCTGACTTATCCCTCGTACCGGCAGACCTGGTTGCGACCGCTGCGTTTGGCCTGATAGAGCGCCCGATCCGCCTGCGCCAACAACTCGGCGCAAGAGGGATAAGCGCCCTCCTCCCCTTGCAGGGTACAGCTCACCCCGAGGCTGATGGTGACCGGGACAATTTGCCCTTCTAGCGAGATGGTCATGGCTTCCACCCTGGCCCTCAGCCGCTCGGCCACCCTGACGCCATCGGCCAGATCGCTCTCTCCCAGCAACAACATGAACTCCTCCCCGCCATAACGACCCAGCCGATCGCTCTCCCTGAGCTCCGCCGCCGCCACTTTCACCAGCTGCTGCAACACCAGATCGCCGGCAGGGTGACCATGGTTGTCGTTGATCTGCTTGAAGTGATCCAAGTCCAGCATGATGAGGCACAGCGGCTCGCCGCTGCGCTTTGCCAGCTGCATCTGCTGATCGAAACGCTCCATCAGGGCCCCGCGATTGAGGGCGCCGGTCAATACATCCCGGCAGGATCGCTCCTTGAGCTGAGCCAGCGCCGCTTCCAGCTGAGCATTGAGTTCATGCACCTGGCGATAGAGCTGGGCCTTCTCGATGATGGAGGAAACGAGCCGCGCCAGGTAGACAAACACCTCCTGATGCAGCTTCTGGTAGGTGTGTTTGCTGGCGCTGGAGAAAAACAGGAATCCGATGCCCTTGCCATCCACCTGCAACGGGCAAGTCAGACTGGAGCGCACCCCCTCCCGCAGCACCAGACGCGTGGAGAGCGAGCGAGGATGCTCGGCCAGATAAACCTCGAGATCGTTGATGATCCTGGGCTCCCCCGTCTCCAATATCTGGGCCAGGCTGCTGCCGATCAGCTTGGCGCGATAGCCTTCTTTGAGTCGCGGCGGCTGCTTGATGCGGCTCTTTGACCAGAAGGATCGCACCCGCATGCCATCGTCACAGAGCAGGGCGCAGCCGATGCGGTCGTAGGGGATAAATTCGGCGAAGGTGTCGTAGATGAGGTTGAGGGTATCTTCGATGAAGAGCCCCTTGCTGACCTCGGCGGCGATCTCTTGCAGCCGATGCAGCTCACGAAAACGCCGATCCAGGCTGTCTGCCAGTTCGTTGAGTTCCAGAACGAGGGGGTCAAGCCCGGCGGTATCATCAGAGTGTGGCTGCCTGACGGCGAAGCGACCCTCTTTCAGCTCGCGGATCATGGCTTGCAGGGGGGGTAATGCGGTAGATAGGGACATGAGTACAACTTGGTTACGCTAAACAAATACCGTGCCAGTATACCTTCGATACTGATTCATTAATCACAACCAGATCAATTTATCGCCACAAAGCAGCCCCTCAAGATAGCAATGGGCGACAGATGCTTACCAAACCCTGCTGCGCGGCGCACTCACCATCGTGATCCGGCCACCATGAATGTTACCGTTTGAAGCTCAACCCTTGTCTTTTGCTTGCTTTGCAGATAAATATCACTAGGTTGTAGAGACATCGGTGACAGCCGAGCGGGCCTGCTGGCGCCGCATAATCAAGCAGTCAGCCGGCGAATTGGCCTTTACCGCCCCTATGACTGGGGCCATGGGCAGGTGCTGCAGCAACCGCCCATACGCACAGCAAGATAAGAGATCCCCTTGCCATCAGTGTGCAGTCGATGGAAAGACACACCCCGGGCAGTCGCTGCCCCCTTTTAAGGAAGAACCCATATGGCTAAGGCATCCAAGAAAGACATCAAGAAGAAGATCGAGAACAGCAAGGCGAAAATTGCCAAGCACGAAGGCAAGATCAAGAAGCTGAAAAAAGCCCTGAAATAAGGCTTGTGAGTATAAAACCGCCCGAGGGCGGTTTTTTCATGGGTTGATGAAACAGGTTACCCGGCGGGACCTCCTTTCTCAGGATATGACAGCTCGGCTAAGTGCCAGAAATATCGCCACAAATAAGCGGCGCATGCCGCTGGACGCGGCCCTTGGCACGGAGCATTATGAGCGCTTTTACAAGGGAAATATCATGAGTCTGGACACATGGATGTTGTTCTTCCTGGCCTATCTGCTGGCGACCCTGACCCCGGGCCCCAATGTGCTGCTGGTGATCAAAAATGGGCTACAGCTCGGCTGGCGTGCGGCCCTGCTGACCATAGGCGCGAACCTGCTCTGCCAGGCGATCCTTATTTTTCTGGTGGCCATGGGCGTCGGCGCCCTGCTGCAAACTTTGCCGCCGCTGTTTATCGCCCTCAAGCTGGCAGGCGGTGGTTACCTCATCTATCTCGGTTACAAGGCGCTGCGGGCGACCCGCGCGGGTAGCCAGGCGGCTCATCCGGTTAGCGGGAGCACCAAATCCCGGCGCAATAGCGCCCTGCTGCGAGAGGCGTTCCTGGTGTCGGCCAGCAACCCCAAGACCATCATCTTCCTCTGCGCGCTGCTGCCCCAGTTTCTCGATCACCAAAGCCCGCTGCCCATTCAGTTCTTCACCATGTACCTGACCATCTGCGTCATCGTCAGCCTGGTGCACCTGAGCTATGTGGCCCTGGCCAGACGCGCCGGCAGCTACTTCAAGCCGGGACGGGGCCAGCACCTGTTCGGCCGCATCACAGGTGGGCTCTTCATCACCCTCGGCGGCGCCATCCTGCTAAGCGGTCGCCCCTGAGTGCACAATAAAAAACCGCCATCAGGCGGTTTTTTATTTCCAGAGTCTTGAGCCTTCAACCCAGTGACCATGACTGCCAATGTCTGGCGGTCACCAACACTTCCTGCTCAAGCCAACACTTGCTCGCCGCTAGCCCATTGAGCGTCTCTGTCAGCACAGAACCAAATTGCCCTTCCCAGGATTCGCTTTGCCAGGGGATCTTGCCCTGCGCTCCTTCAAATGGGAGACCTAGAGGACGGGCATAGTGAGGGAGATAGTCCATCAGATTGATGGGTTGCCAGAGTGCCAGGGGACAGTCGATGGCATGAGCCAGTTCCGCGGCAATGTCCAGCCCACGCTGATCCAGATCGCCAAAATGGGCCCAAGGTATGGGGCCAGATAGCAGCGGCATGACCTTCTTTGCCAAGGCAGTGTTACGGCCCGGTACATAGAGCAGCAACTCTCCCGGCTGCAGCGGGTAATCCACGAAGGCGCCCTTGTTCTCCACCGTCACTATCTGATGCCCTTGCCACTCGATACGTTGCAGCCCGACCAAGGCCCGCTCCGGCAACGCGAGCTCCCCGAGTAGATCGATGACGGATGTCATGTCGTGGTGCCTTTCATTTTTGTCGATCAAGACGAGAGAGGTCTTGGTTCGTAGCCGGATCACCTCATCACCGAACACCTGGATCCCCAGCTCAGCGACTCGCGCCAACTGAGGCTGTGATAGCAAACCCTTGCAGTCACGCTGCCAGAGGCCATTCAAGGTGGCCCCGTTGACATTGCTTGGCAAGGTGCAACCCAATGCGGTCAAGGCGACCTCCCCTGACCAGAGTTGCCCACCCGCGGCTTCACTCAGCTTCTTGAGCAGAAACTCGCGGCCCCGCTCGTTCAGTTGCCGCTTGGCACTACGCCCCACCGGCTGCACGCCGTTGATATTCCTCAGCATCTCATCGAGTTCTCGACCCGCGGCGCTGTTGAGCAAGATCCCCTGCCCCGCCACCAGCGTCAGCAGCCGTTCACTCAGTGCGCGTATATCGGGGCGCTCAAAAAATACCATTGGCATCACCCCCAGGATCTTGATTCAGTGCACCATGGGCAGGCCCCGCGCTCACATCAGCCTCGCCCGGCCGGACACCCTGATCGCGCTGCCTGGTTCGGCCGGGATCTCGGCGCGCAGACGCGACGGCATGCCCATGTCCTCCCCCTGCACTATGTCGATGGCACCATTGTGGGGCCAGTGAAGATCCCGCAAATAACCCGCAAAGGCCGCGGTGGCGGCTCCGGTGGCGGGATCCTCATAGACACCGCCAAAGGCGAAGGGATTGCGGGTATGGAACCATTGCTCCCCTTCGGCAAACACCAGCAAGACAGTCGCCCAGCCCTGTGCCCGCATCAGGGTGCGCCCCTGTGCCAATTCATAATGCATGGCCGAGAGGGTGGCGCGATCTTTTAGCGCCAGCACCAGATGATCGGCGCCGCCGTGGATGAGCGCCGGGGGGATGCGGGGATCCAGATCCGCGGCAGTATAGCCAAACAGTGCCAGGGTGGCGGCGACCGTCTCCGCCGGGGCGGATCGGCTGTGGGTCGGTGGTGACTGCAGCGCCGCCTGCCAGGCCCCCGCCTCATCCTGCCAGCCCGAGACCTGGATCCGCGCCTTGCTCAAGTGCAACTCGTGCTCCCCTGCGCCAAAACGCCGGGCCAGTGCGACCCCGAGGGCGATGGTGGCATGGCCACAGAAAGGCACCTCGGCCTCGGGCGAGAAGTAACGTACCCGCCACTCACGCGGCTCATCGGCCTGCCCACCCTCTGCCAGCGGCGCGGCGAAGGCCGTCTCCGAGAAACCCACCTCGGCGGCGATGCGCTGCATCTCCTCAGGCACGGGCAGACTGGCGCCAATCCAGACGCCCGCCGGATTACCCCCTTGCGGACCATCAGCAAAGGCAGCGATACGTACCAACTCGGTTTTCCATTCCTTCATGACTACTCCTTGTAATTTCACATCATAAAACGACTCGACTCACGGCCCTGCCGGGGTGACGACGCCATGGGTTGCCACCGATAAGCATCTCATGAGCCCCGCCAGGACGCAGCCAACAGAGGGCCAGCTTACCCGTAAAATTAAGTGGCGCACAGGTGCCGCTTGGGCGCCGCGGATCCCGGCGCTGGCAACTAGAGTTGAGAGGATTGTGTTTGTATATGAGCCTGTTGTGGAGCGCCATATGTTTTCTTACACCCTGAGTTTTCGCGAAGAATCCGACAAGTTGACGGCCCCCGAGCACGAGATCTCCCTGCAAAGCCCCGCCCAGGCGGGGGACTTCATCATTCTCTCCGACGGCAGTCGCCATCAGGTGATGCTGGTCACCCACAGGGCCCACTACAGCAGCCTCTATCTCGACAAAGGGGTGAGAATGCCCCAGAGCTGAGGGGCGCAAGGTCCCAGGGCGAGTTTCGGGTCGTCTGAGGTGACTAGCGCACCATCGTCAGCGGGATCGCACGAGCCAGCTCAGGTCTCACCTCCTCCGCCGATAACGTCTGTTCAGCGCGCTTGTTGGATGACTGGGCGGCAGAGAAAACAGCCGCAGAGCAATGAGATCCTGGAAACCACAAGAGTGGGAAGACACAGTGCGTTGTTATGTACCGAGAGGCCCCGATCACTTGCATATCGAGCCATCGGATAGCTGAACAGCAGCATAAATACCTGTCACCACTCCTGCGGAAATCAAAAAATTCACCAAACAGTTATAAAGCAGTCATTTCATTTGCCATATTGGCGGATAACCGGCTGCCTCGGACGACAAACAGGCTGGGACTGCCGGTGCCTCCTCTCCTCTGGGCTTAATCTCCAGCCTGCCGCGCCAGCTTCCTCAGACGATGGCTTCCGGCCGACGGCGCACATACCATGATTCCCATGGTCAGCAGTACCCCCGCCACGCCCCAACCCACCTGCTGCCAGGGAACCGATGCGCCCAGCAGCTGATCGCAGAGCAACACCAGCACAGGAATGAGGTAGGTGTAGGCCGAGACCTGCTCTGGCTGCAGTGCCACGCTGCCCTGCTGGAACAGAAAGAAGCTCAGTGCCGTGGCAAACAGCGTCAGATAGCCCATGCCTAGCCAAAGCGGCAGCGAGATGCTGAGCCAGTCGATGGCCAGCAGCCGGGGCGCCGTCACCAGGGTGAGCAGCACGCTCGCGCAGATCAGGGTCCAGCAGGTGAGATGGACGAAGGACTCGCCCCGGTAGTAGCGTTTGACCAGGATGGGGTTGAGGGCCATGGCCACACAGCCGAGCAGGTAGAGGCGGTTGCTCGGAGTGAGGCTCAGGCTCGCCACCTCGGCGAGATCCCCCCGAAAGATGATAAGCGCCGCCGCCACCATGCCCCCCAGCAAGGCAATCCCCATCAGCAGGCCAATGGGGCGGCGCATGATCAACATGCTGGCCAGGGCGCTGATCAGGGGCACTGTGGTGTAGAGGGCGCTGGCATCGAGCGCACTGGTCTCTTTCAATGCCACGAACATGGCGACGAAGTAGCAAAGTGCCGGCAAGCAGATCAGGGTGTAGCGCCCCAGATCCCGCCAGGAGGGTAACACCAGCTTGCGCTGGCAGCCAAGCAACACCACGAAGCAAAGGGCCGCCAGCAGATAGCGCACCCAGGTGACCACCAGAGGATCCAGTGCGGCGGTCAGGGCGCTACCGATGGGAAACGACAAACTGATGAGCAGGGTGAACAGCAGCACCTTGCCGTGAGCCTTGGCGAGCGGAAAAGAGGTATGTGACATGGCATAAACCTGTGTGACTGACGCCCCCCACGAGGCGCCGATAAGACAAAGGGGATCAGTAGCGCCCGTGGGGGGCCGCGGCAGCAGGCGCCTGTGACCCACACCCGTTCAGGGTTGCCAACAGCTGATTGAGCAGGCTGGAGGCACCGAAGCGAAAATGCGCGGCATCCGCCCAGTGCTCGCCAAACTGGCTCGCCGCCAGCATGACTCGACTGGCCTCTGGGGTAGCATTGACTGCCACCTTGCCGGTGGAGGTCTTGATAAAATCGACTCCCTCCTCGATGGCGAGTAGGGAGGCGGCGCGAATAAGCGCGGGTTCCTTCAGCTCACCGGACTCGATGATCACCTTGAGCACGCGATCGCCACAGAGCACCTTGCAACGGCGCACCAATGCCCGCGCCGAGGCCTCGTCCCCGGCCATCAGCGCGCGCCAGGGGATCACCAGATCGATTTCGTCGGCGCCATCATGGAGGGCGGCGCGGGTCTCGGCCAGCACGGCCTCGGGTTCATCTTCCCCACGGGGGAAATTTACCACGGTCGCGACCTTGATGGTTGGTGTGCCCTGAGCGGTCAGGGTGGCCCGTGCCAGGGTCACAAAGCGGGGATAGACGCAAACGGCGGCCGTATTGCCATAAGGCGTCTTCGCCTGCTGGCAGAGCGCGATGATGCGCGCATCGATGTCGTCGGCTGGTGAGATCCATCAGGCTGATGGCCCGGATGGCGGCCTGCTTGAGATCCAAAGGGGTGGCTGAGGGCATAAGAAAGCTCCGACATGGTTGGGATAGGGGGTCATAAACAGGGGCGCCGCAGCGCCCCGCAACAGAGGAATAAGGGTCAAAGCGCCAGGGAGAAGAAGACGCCGGCGATGGCGGCGCTCATCAAGTTGGAGCAGGTGGCGGCCAGCACGGTGCGCAGGCCATGACGGGCGATAAAATCGGTGCGTGACGGGCACAGGGTACCGAGGCCGCCGATCAGGATCCCCATGGAGGCGAGGTTCGCGAAGCCACACAGAGCGAAGCTGATGATCACCTTGGATTTCTCCTCCAGCACCTGCAGTCCGGCCGCGGTCACAGCGCTGGCGTCTTTCAGGTAGGGGGCGAGATCGCTGTAGGCCACGAACTCGTTCACCACCAGCTTCTTGCCGATCATGGCGCCGGCGATGCCGATGTCGGCCAGCGGCACCCCGAGCAGGAAGGCCAGCGGCGAGAAGATCCAACCCAGGATGATCTCAAGAGAGAGCGACATGCCCATCATGTCTCCCACCCCACCGAGCAAAGTATTGACGAGCGTAACCAGCCCTATCATGGCGATCAGCATGGCGCCGATGGCCGCCGCCAGTTTGAGGCCACTGCTGGCACCCTCGCCGGCCGCCGCCAGCACGTTCTCCGGCTTCTTGCCATCGAACTGCACGCTGTGATCGAACTCATAATCCGGCTGGCTGGTCTCGGGGATGATCAGCTTGGCGAACAGGATGCCGCCGGGGGCCGCCATGAAGGAGGCCGCCAGCAGGTACTGCATGTCCACCCCCATCATGGCGTAGCCCGCCAGTACGGTGCCGGAGACCGAGGCCATGCCGCCACACATCACGGCGAAGAACTCGGAGTCGCTCATCTTGGGCATATAGGGCTTGACCACCAGGGGCGCCTCGCTCTGGCCGACGAAGACGTTGGCCACCGCCGACATGGACTCGGTCTGGGAGGTGCCGAGCAGGCGCGCCATGGCACCGCCGATGAAGCGGATCACCAGTTGCATGATGCCGAGGTAATAGAGCACGGCGATCAGCGCCGAGAAGAACACCACCAGCGGCAACACGTTGAGGGCGAACACGAAGCCGATGCCATCCACCGAGAAGTTGACCAGGTTGCCAAACAGGAAATGGATACCGGCCTTGCCACTGGCCAGCACCGCATCGACGCCGTGGGCCATGGCCTCCAGCGCCCGCCGACCCAGCGGCACATAGAGCACCAGGGCACCGATGAGCACCTGCAAGGCCAGCGCCAGCCCCACGGTGCGCAGGCGAATGGCCCTGCGATTGGTCGAGGCAAGAATGGCGATGAGCACCAGCGCCGCCATGCCGAGAAATCCTGCTGCAAACATATGACCTCCTGGTCTTGGCGATTAGAAGTGGTGGCGAATGAAGGCGTTGATGAGGCGAATGAAGTCCGCTTCCGCCAGCTTGGCGCACTTGAGGGTCTGCTCGTGGGAGAGCTGCACGTCGCCGAGTCCCTCCGCCATGTTGGTGATGGCGCAGATGGCCAGCACCGGCAGGCCGCAGTGGGCGGCACTGACCACCTCGGGCACCACCGACATGCCCACCACGTCGCCGCCGATGATCTGCATCATGCGGATCTCGGCCGCGGTCTCGAAGCAGGGGCCGCTGTAGGAGACGAACACCCCCTGATTGACCGCGATCCCCTCGCCTTCGGCCACCGCCAGCGCCTCGCTGCGCAGTTCCTTGTCATAGGCATTGGCCAGGCTGAAGAAGCGCGGGCCGTAGGCCTCGTCGTTGGCGCCGGTCATGGGGGTACCCGGCATGGTGTTGATGTGATCGTTGAAGATGACCAGGGAGCCGACCCCGATCCGCTCC
Organism: Aeromonas tecta; assembly: GCF_000820185.1. Lineage (GTDB taxonomy): Bacteria > Pseudomonadota > Gammaproteobacteria > Enterobacterales > Aeromonadaceae > Aeromonas > Aeromonas tecta. The sequence goes on along the minus strand of NZ_CDCA01000014.1, from coordinate 4,008 downwards.
GGGCGCAATGAGCCGGCGGCATTGGTCACCAGCAGCAGCTCGCAGCCCAGGCGTTTGAAGGTGCGCACCGGGGTGGTCATCACCTTCATGGTCTCGTGCTCGTAGTAGTGGCCGCGCCCCTTCATGCAGATGACGTCCACCCCGTGCAACTTGCCGAGCACCAGCTCGCCGCTGTGGCCCACCACTGTGCTGACCGGGAAGCCATCGAGCTCCTCGTAGGGGATGCAGACCTTTTCCTCCAGCGCATCGGCCAGTACCCCGAGGCCGGAGCCCAGGATCATGGCGGCGCGGGGGGCAAACCCTGGTTTGCGAGCGAGAATGGTGGCGACGGCGTTGAGAACGGGATCTTGTGACTTATCTTGCTGTGGGTTGTGCATGGAGTGCGCCTCATTGAGTGATTGAAGAAACGATGGGCTCACTCTAGGGGAGGTATTTGGCGAGAAAAATCGTTAAAATCGGCCCTACTATCCTGATTTTCGGCACAATAAAACCTTACTCAAACCGTTTGAGTGGCTGAAAAGGCGAAAAAGGCGCTGATTGACGCCGTTTTGTGCCCGAACGGCAGAGTGGCGAGCAGGTTGTTAACCCAAAGGAGGCGCAGAGTGTGAGCCGGATCGTCCCCAGCCCCCTCAGCCGGGTCGCTGCGGATAGTACTGGATGCGCAATCTTTGACGGGGATCTCACCCCATATGACATAGACAGGAGGTTTCCTTGTCCCTCGACAGCAACTGGCGCGATCGCGTCACCCTCAAGATGCTGCGCTACTTCCATGAGGTGGCTCGCTGCGGTCACTTCAGCCGGGCCGCCGAGCGGCTGAATATCTCCAAATCGCCGCTCAGCGCCCAGATCAGGGAGCTGGAAGCCGTGCTGGGACTGACCCTGTTCGAGCGCAACACCCGCCAGGTACAGCTCACTCCCGGCGGGCGCCTGCTGATGGACGAATGCAGCCTGCTGTTCGACGTGCTGGAGAGCGGCCTCAACAAGGTGGTGCAGGCGGGGCGCATGGAGCGCAACCAGATCCGCATCGGCCTGGTCAGCTCCATCTTCTGGGCGGGCTTCGGCGAGGTGATAAGAGAGTGTCACCGGCTGCACCCCGAGTACGAGATCTCCTTCACCGAGCTGTCGCCTGAGAAGCAGAAACAGGCGCTGGCCAACAAGGAGATCGACATCGGCCTCGCCCGCTTCGCCGACACCTTCAACATCCACCCCCTCCAGGCCGAGAGTGTCTATCGCGAATCCATGATGCTGGCGGTATCGGACGAGCACCCGCTGCGAGATCGCAAGCGGGTCTCCCTCACCGAGCTGGCGGGCGAGCGCTTCGTGCTGATGAGCCGAGCCAATTCTGCCTCCACCGATCTCATCATCAACGCCTGCCTGATGGAGGGTTTCTACCCCCAGCTCACTCAGGAGGTGGTCGAGCCCAATACCCTGATGGCGGTGGTGGCCACCAGCCAGCAGATTGCCCTCGCCCCGGCCAGCTATGCCCACCAGAAGTGGCCCCATGTGCGCTTCGTGCGCCTCGAGCAGCAGATCCCGGCCGATGTCTGCGTGCTCTATGCCCCGCAGACGGCCACGCAACCCGCCTCCCCGGTGATCCGCGGCTTCATCGATACCATGATCCAGCAGATGAACCCGCCTGCCGGCGACTGAGCTAACCGGCGCCGTTTGCCCGGGGTGTAAGCGGTGCTGCTTCTTCCCAGCCAGATGGAATGGGATGGCAGCGCGACTCCCCCCTTGAGCACCTCGCGATCAACGTCCCTTCTTCAAAACGAGAGAATGCCGAGTCTTGCTCTCCAGACTCGCGCAGATCAAGGCCCTGTGAGCCACGTATCAAGGTAAGCAGCAAGGCTCCTCGGCGGCCATCAGGGCGGCTGTGCGGGCAGTGAACAAATCTGTGATAACAAGCACTTGCCCGCGGTTGTGTGGCGGATAAGCCGCGCCGCATAATGGGACTCGCCAGCGGGAAAAAGCCAAGTCTGTGCCCTCTGGTCCCATGAGGCCATAAGAGACATGAGATGGAGGTCGTTATGCGCAAAGGATCCGGATTGGTCGTGTGCGGCCTGCTGCTGGCTGCCGGGTTATGGACCCAAGCCGCGCTGGCCGAGGTCATTCATGTGCGCCTGATCGGCAGCAATCAGACCGACAATCCCCTGCTGCAATACCGCCAAACCCTGCTGGAGAGCGCCATTCGCAGCGCAGGCCACAGGCCGGATGTGCAATTTTGCTCGCTGCCGGCGGGAGTCACCTCCGACAAGCGCGCCGCCACCGAGGTTCACCTCGGCACCCGTTGCAACATGCTGGCCACCTCCATCGGCGCCGCCTTCGCCAATCAGCTCGATCTCATTCCCGTTCCCCTCTACCTCGGGGGTGGCGGTTACCGAGTGCTGCTGCGGGCGGAGCAGGGCGCCGTACTGGATGGCATCACCAGCAAGGAGGCGCTGGCCTCCCTGCGCGTCGGCGGCGGCACCACCTGGGTGGACAGCGATATCTACCGCGCCAATGGCTTGCAGGTGGTCAGCTCCGAGTACCCCAACCTGTTTCCCATGCTCAAGGCCGGGCGCTTCGATGTGCTGCCCCGCGCCATCTTCGAGGTACTGCCCGAGGTCGACCGTTTCGGGCCCGGGCTCGTCATCGACAATCGGCTGCTCTTGCACTACCCAAGCGATCTCTTCTTCTACGGCGCCCCCGAGAACAGGCGCACCAATGAGATAGTGGCCGCCGGCCTTGACATCATGTACCACAACGGCAGCTTCCAGGCGCTGCTGCGCAGCCATGCCTCGACCCGGCTGGCGTTGCAGCAGCTGGATCTGCCCTCTCGCATCGTGATTACGCTGGATAACCCCTATCTCAGCGAAGATCAGCAGGCAATCCTGCGCCGCTATCACCCCGAGTGGCAGGACCCCTTCCCCGCGACCCAGGCAGCGCAATAGGGCCGCGCCTGCCAATCATCACGGCAGAGGAGCCCCTTTTGGCGAATAGGCACCGCAAAGGGATCGACGGCCGGATAATCGTCTGCGGGTTGACCTTCCCTCAGGGGGAAGAGTCAAGGTGACAGTAACGAGAACCTGATGGGGAAGCTTTCTATGAACAGACGTGACTTTTTGATCCGGGGCTCACTGCTCGGACTCGCCGGCGCACTGCCGCTCTCCTATTCCCGCCTGCTGTCTGCCGCCGAGCCGCAAAGCCTGCCCATTCCGCCTCTGCTCACCCCGGACGCAGCAGGCAATATCGCCCTGACGGCGCAGCCCGGTGTCACCGTCTGGCGCGGCAAGGAGACGATAACCTGGGGCTATAACGGCGCCCTGCTTGGCCCGACCCTGAAGCTGCGCACCGGCCAGGCCATCCAGTTGCATACCCTGAACAAGCTGCCGGAGACCACCACTGTGCATCTGCACGGGCTGGAAATACCCGGCGACGCCGACGGCGGCCCCCAGGCCATGATCGCGCCAGGGGAGACCCTCACCAGCCGTTTTACCCTGACCCAACCCGCCGCCACCTGCTGGTATCACCCTCACGCCCACGGCAAAACCGGGCGCCAGGTGGCCATGGGACTCGCCGGTCTCATCCTCATCGATGACGAGGAGAGTGCGCGCTGGCCGCTCCCTGCTCGCTGGGGCATCAACGACGTTCCCGTGGTCATTCAGGACAAGCGCCTCGATGCCAAGGGCCAGATAGACTATCGGCTCGATGAGATGAGCGCCGCCGTGGGCTGGTTCGGGGACCTGCCCCTGGTCAACGGCGCCCTGGCGCCGCAGCATGTGGCGCCTCGCGGCTGGGTGCGGCTTCGCGTTCTCAACGGCTGCAATGCCCGATCCATGCGCCTGGCCCTTGGCGGCAACCAGCCGTTCTATGTGATTGCCTCCGATGGGGGCTTCCTGCCAGAACCCGTCAAACTCACCGAACTGGAGGTACTGATGGGGGAGCGCTTCGAGGTCTTGGTAGAGCTCAAAGACAAAGTCATCGAGCTGCTCGCCCTGCCCGTTGCCCAGATGGGCATGGCCCTCCCCC
>NZ_CDCA01000013.1 GCF_000820185.1 Aeromonas tecta | reverse complement strand
CAGAGCCAGGGGGCCTGGCTGGAAGAGAAGCGGGCCTGATGTGTGTCCCTCCCATAAAAAAACAGCCGGCAGATGCCGGCTGTTTTGTTTGGTGAGTCTGTCAGCTCAAGGGCTCACTGCGGGCCAGCAATCTGGGCTGCTGGGGCGGGAAGCCGCCGTTACAGACAGAGCCTGCCTCTTCCATCGGCGCCTTGCGCTGCTCGATATTGCTCCTCAGGTGGCGCTATGACATCTCCTGTGTTGGCCGCAAGCTGTTGTAACCGACCGGTGTCGGCAGGGGCGGCATGGGCCCTGAGAGTTGATCCGATCAAAACTGTCATCCCACAGACCCTGCGGCGCCGACACTTTGGAGAAACCGCGAGGCAGGGGGCGAAATGGCCCTGCTTTTGGTCAAAATGGCGCGTTTTAGTATTTGCCAAATTAATGCTGAGTGACGTTACATTTGATTTATCACTGGGTTGGGGATGCGTTACGACCTTATTAGGGAGGTTTAGCTGCCTGCAGAGGCCCCAAAAGACGAGCCCCGGCAAGATGTCG
>NZ_CDCA01000012.1 GCF_000820185.1 Aeromonas tecta | reverse complement strand
CTGCTGACCCTGGCCCCCTCCGCCCTTAAGCTGGCCGCCAGTCTGCCAGACAGGCTCAGGGCGATGCCGCCCCAGCCTCGCGAGACATCGGCCTGGACCCGTCGCCACTTCCAGCTCGCCATGGACCCGGACTTGGACAGGATCGGCATGCAACGGCTGATGGAGACATACGGTCAGAAGGCCATGGGTGGCGGCATGAGTGGCATGAGCATGGAGATGCACGCTGCCGAGAACCAGGATCCCCACGCCATGCACAAGATGGGTGGAATGAAGGCGATGCCTGAGATGGAGGGTATGGATCATGGCGCCATGGGGATGCCCCACGGGGCGGGCTCAGGCAAGCAAGGGCTGGGGGAAGGGCTCTCCATGGCCAATCGCATCAACGGCCAGGCCTTCGAGATGGGAGTGCCGGCCTTCGATGCCAAGCGCGGTCAGCCTGAGCTCTGGACCATCTCCGGCAAGGGGGACATGATGCTGCATCCCTTCCATATCCACGGTGCCCGTTTTCGCATCCTCAAGGAGAATGGTCAGGCGCCCCTACCCCATCGCAGCGGCTGGAAGGATATAGTCCGAGTCGAGGGGGGCGAGAGCGAGGTGCTCATTCAGTTTGACCATCCGGCTCCGAAAGAACGGGCCTACATGGCCCACTGCCACCTGCTGGAGCACGAGGACACCGGCATGATGCTCTCCTTTACGGTGAGCTAGAGCTTGGATAGGAAGTGATATACAGGGGCCCAGCAGCCCCTGTTGTTATTGCGCGTCATTCTGGTGCATGAGCCGCGCAGGACAGGAAATGACTTAGGGCTTCTTCGGGTAGTCGAAGCAGACGCTTGCCGGGGCTAGCGTTGGGATGGCCGACCAGGACGCCTTTTCGAAGCTGAAGCGGGCGACGGCGCAGGTCGGCATCTGGGTGATCGCTTTAGAGAATCGATGGGCCAGCTCGGTGAACTCGGGATCGTGCCCCACCAGGATGATGCATCGCCGCTCGTCATCGAGCGCCCCGATCACCGCCAGCAGGGTGCGGACGTCGCTGGCATAAATCCGTTCATCCAAGACAATCTCCCCGCGATAAGCGAGCGCATCGGCGAACAGCCGTGCCGTCGACAGGGCCCGGCAGGCCGGGCTCGACAGGATCAGATCGGGCTGGATTTTATGGTTTGCCAGCGCCTTTGCCAGACGTTTGCCCATCATGGGGGCGTCCCGCAGACCGCGCGCTGCCAATGGCCGCTCCCTGTCCGGCAGATCTTCCTCCCAGCTGGATTTACCATGCCGCACCAGGATCAGCGTTCGCTTCATCGTTCCTCCCTCCATGACACACTGCCCTCGTCAGTCGCCGCTGTGATGCCATTGCTGGCATCCTGCGCCGCTGGCTTCCCTATGCCAAGGATAGCGAAGCCAGCGAGTGAGTCAGGCGATAGCCAGGCTGGTGCTCAGGGCGCCATCATGGCGATGGGCTTATTTCTTCCAGGAAAATGAGCCGCAGCGGCTCCGCCAGCAGCTCATCGGCCTGGCGGGCAAAGGCCTGAAAGTAGTCGGTGGCACAATGCGCATCCAGCGCGGCTTGGCTGGTGAAGGCCTCCCGCATATAGAAGGTGCCCGGCTCCTCTTTGAGTTCGAACAGCACGTAGTCGAGGTTGCCCGGCTCGCGCCGCGTCGGCTCGATCAGCTTGAGCAACTCGCGCCGCAGCGCCTCGCCCATGCCTGCTCTGGCCTTGAGTACCGCTATCGACACCAATTTGTCGGCTTTCATCATCACACTCCCCTATCAAGAAACACATTGGCAAAGGATGCGCCGCGCGCTTGTCAGCGGGCCAAGGCGCCTCCTTCAATATGAAAAGCAGTGTAAGAGCAGGCAATTGATGGGTATAGACGGACAATATGGACAGACTGTTCATCCTATTGAACAGCGTTTGGATTAACACAGCAGAGCAGCCGTGGCGCCACGGGGGCATTTATGCCTCGTGCAGCTCCCGCAGATTGGCCAGCGGCACCCAGCCAGAGGCCGTCCGCTCGGCGTTCTCACACCAGATCCAGCCGTTGATCTTCCGATGGCCAATAAGCTGATCACCCGGCTGCACGTTCAGCTCCCGGGCGGTGTAGTCCTCCCGGGCACGGGCCTGGCCCTTGTCCAGCCACTCGATAAGCGGTGCCGGTACCCAGCCTCCCTGCTGCCCGGCGCACTGGCAGAAGAACCAGTCCTGCCAATCCTCTTCCCCTTCGTACCGTTCACCCACCATGAGTGGGGTGCCCTTGGCAAAGGTGATGGGCTCCGGGTACTCGCTGCGATGGCTGCTGATCACCAGCCAGGTGTTGTTTTCCATCTTTAAATCGCTCCTTGCGGCTCCTGTTCGGATCTTGGCGGGCATCAAGGAGGCTATTCGCTCCCGACATCTCGGCTAGCAGGGTGACCCAAGGGTGAGATCCTGCTGATGGCGCCGCCACCACATCCACAACTGGAAATTCAAACTAAAGCAGCACAAACAACAACTATAATCACAATAATGCAGTCAAAAATACTCACATCACTTCCAGATTGACCTTGATAAGGCCGGCTCGGGTATTCCCTATGCTGCTGAACGCGGCTCTAGAGAGATCGATCACCCGACCCCGCGGGAAATTACCCCTGTCATTGACCCGCACCACCACGCTCTTGCCGTTGGCCACATTGGTCACCTTCACCAGGGAGCCGAAGGGCAGCGACATGTGGGCCGCCGTGTTGGTGTTGCTCTTGTAGGGCTCGCCACTCGCCGTCTTCTTGTTGTGATAGCGATCCGCATAGTAAGACGCCAGCCCACTCTGGGTATAACCGCGCCAGCTGCCGCTCTTACTGGCGTCCGGCTGGCTACTGCAGGCCGCCAACAGCAGACTCAGGGATACCAGCAGCCCCTTTTGTACCTTGCCTCTCATGCTCTCTTCCATCGCCACTCTTATCACCACTTTCATGCCCAGTCAGGATCCCGTGAACAGGGGCCTACTCTCTCACATTTCCCATAGAAAACGGGAGGCCCAAGCCTCCCGTTTGTGTGTTCACCCGTCAACCTGTGTCAGGTCAGCAGCCTCAGGCGATCAGCTTGTCATCGGCGAAACCAAAGCCGCGCAGGCCCACCACGTGCACGTGCTCGTGCTTGCCCTGCACCTTGCGGATGAGCTTGTAAGTGGTGCCCTTCTCGGGGCTGATGTTCTCCGGCGCCGCTATCAAGAGCTGCATGTCCTGGCGCTCGCACAGCTCGAACAGGGTGGCGATGGACTTGCCATCCAGGCGCGCCGCTTCGTCCAGGAACAACAGGCGGCAGGGGGCGATGTCCTTGCCGCGCAGACGGCGGGACTCCTCCTCCCAGCTGATCAGCACCATCAGCAGGATGGCCTGACCGGTACCTATGGCCTCGCCGGTGGAGAGCGCGCCGCTCTCCGCCCGCAGCCAGCCGTCGGCGCCGCGTTGCACCTCGATCTCCAGCTCCAGGTAGTTGCGATAATCGAGCAACACATCGCCCATCACCTGATAGCTGCGCTCCCCCTGCTCCACCTGCGGGTTGAGGCGCTGGAACAGCTTGGCCATGGCCTCGGAGAAGCTGAGCTCTTTGTCGGCGAACAGATCGTTGTGCATGGCACTCTGATCGGCGAGCGCGGTCAGCAGGCGAGTGTGCGCCTCGCGGATATTGACGTTGAGGCGCACCCCGCGCACCAGACCGAAGGCGATGTTCTGCAGGCCCTGGTTCAGCACCCGGATGCGGTTCTGCTCGCGGCGGATGATGTTGGTTATCTTGGCCGCCACCTCGTGGGAGGAGAGCGACAGATGGGTTTCCCGCTGCTTGAGCTCATCGGCGAGGCGCGCCAGCTCGATCTCCATCTCCTCGATGGCCTCCACCGGATCGTCCGAGCGGATGATGTCGTTGCGAATGCGATCCTTCAGATAGCGATAGACCTGCACGTAGAAGGCGACCTTCTGCTCGGTATTGCGGCTGCCTTCAGACAGGCGCAGCGTATCGCGCAGAGCCTCGTCGTGGGCCACGGCGACCCGCAGGGCGCCGAGGGCCTTGTCCGACATGGAGCGCAGTTCATCGCTGTCCAGGTAAGCCAGCTCGCGCTTGTTGAGGCGCTTCTCGACGTCGGTCTCCCGCGCGAGGCGCACCACCCGCGACCAGCTCGCCTTGTGGCCCACCAGGGATTTGCGGGCGCCGAAGTAGTCTTTGCCTTCCAGCTTGAGACGACCGCCAAGGGATTCAATCTCGCGCTTGGTCACCTGCAACTGGGCCTCGGCGCTGGTGCGACGGGAGCGTGTGCGAATGAGCAGCTCTTCGATCTCTTTCTTGTGGGCGCGGGATTTCTCTTCCATGTCGGCGGACATCTTTTCGCCAAGAGCAGATAGCCCCATGGCCGCCAGCTCCTGCTCGAACTCATTCAGGGTCTGACGCTTGGCTTCCACGCTGGAGTTGAGTGCGGTGCGCAGTTGCAGCGCCTCGGTGTGGCGCAAGGCGATCTGCTTGTGCTGCTCGGTGGCGGTGCGGGCGGCCAGCTCGGCGGCCTTGAGCTTCTCTTTCAAGCGCTCGCTCATCTCGGAGGCCTTGCCGAGCAGGTCTTGGGCATCCTGATAGGCGAAGTGCGGCAGACGAGCCACCAGCTGATCCAGCGCATAGGCGCGGCGCTTTTGCTCCGCCAGCGCTTCGCTCGCCTCGTCATACGCGGCCTGCAGGGCGGCGAGATCCTGGGGATCCTGGCGCAGCACCTGCACCTTGGCCTCCAGTTGCTCCAGCGCCTTGCCGTGCTGCGCGATAAAGGTTTCGGCGGCCTTGAGGCGCTCCACATCGGCGTGAGCGGCCTCGAGGCGCGCGGCCAGGTCGGCCTCTGCAAACAGGTGGGCGAACGGCAACATGGCCTGCACCAGCTGGATGTGACGCACCAGCTGGGCGTTGGCGGCCTTGGCCTCGACCAGTTGCTTGTCGCATTCGCCGATGGCCCCTTGCAACGCGCGCAGCTCGCTCTGCTTGGCCTGCACCTCGGCCTCCGGATCCGGGCGGAAGGCGATATCCAGGTGAGCACCGATAAAGTCGCGGAAGTGGCCGTAGAGGCGATGGTACTTCTGCTGCTCGAAGGCAGCCTTGGCGTAACCCTCGATCAGGTTCTCGCGCTCAAGATCCAGCTGCTCGATGCGTTTCTCACGAGCCGCGCGGCCAAACAGTGGCAATTCAGGGTAGCGGGAGAAGCGCACCTGACGCTTGCTGCTGCGCACCAGCACGGCGTCGCCGAGCTCGTCTGCCTCAACCAGATCCTCATCGAACGAATCCGGGTTGCCCTGAATGAGGTAGATATCCTCCGGGCAATCTTCCAGTTTCTTCAGCCGCTCGATGGCGCCTTCCAGATCCAGCACCACCAGGGCGCTGCGGGCCGGGCCGTAGAGCGCGGAGTAGTAAGGGGCATCGTCGATGGAGATGTCGTCGTAGACATCGGAGAGCAGCACGCCTCCCACCTGCTCGGCGATGCGGGCCAGACGCGGATCCGCCTCGCCGGCCCCCAGTTGCAGGTTGCGAATTTGCAGCTCCAGCGCCTGTTTCTGGGCCTGAATGCGGTTGCTCTGCTGCTCGAACTCGCGCTCCTTGTCGAGCACCGTCTGCATGCCAGCCGACAGCGCCTCGGCGCTGGTGAGCGGTAATCCGCTCTGCTCGCGCAATTGCTCGAGTTTTTCGAAGGATTTCAGCCAGCGCGGGGCCAGCTTGGTGAGCTCGCCGATGTCGCGGCCAAGCTGGGCACCCTGATGCTCCAGGCTGGCGCGGCGCTGATTCACCTCGCCTTGCAACTCGGCCAGCTCTTCCTGACGGCTGCGCTGCGCCTCTAGGAAAAGTTCCAGCTCATCGCTGCTGGCGATCTGCTGACCAGAGGCTTGCGCCAACTCATCGCGCAGGCGCAGCAGGTTCTTCTGGCTCTCGCTCTCTTTCTCCAGCCGAGCCAAGGCGGCGCGCAGCCCTTGCCCTTGGGCAATGCGGGCCTTGTCTTCGATATGGCGTTTGAGCAGGGCCTGGGCGGTGGGCCAGGCGGCCTCACGGGCGGTTTGGGGCGCAATGCCCAGCAGCAGCGTCAATGCGGCCTGGTGTTCGGCCACCGCGGCTTTGGCCAGGGCGAGCTGCTGCTCGGCCCCCAGCACCCGGCTGGTGAGGCTCTGCTCGGCGGCGCGGAACTGGTGCAGGCTGTCGTTTGCTTTCTCGATGGTCAGATCCGGCAGCTCACACTGCTCGCGGGCACTCTCCAGCGCCTGCACCGCCTGACGGTACTGGATGGCGCGGGTCTGCTGGATATCGAGCGCCTGCTGATAGTCGGCGAGCTGGGTCTTGAGGCTATCGACCTCCCCCTGCGCCAGCTCCTTGCGCTCTTCCACCTCCAGCAACTGGCTGTGGATCTCTTCTGCCACCGCCTGTTGCTGCTCGAGCTTGTCACTGAGATCCGCCAGATCGGCGCGATACAGCTCGATTTTCTTTTGCAGGGCGACGGCGGCCATCACCTTGGCCAGGTGCTCGGCGGCGGATTCCAGCTCGTCGGTCAAGAGCTTCTCACGGTTGGTGAGCTGCTCCACTTCGTCCGCCAGATAGATGGCGCGCTGCTTCTCTTCGGCCAGCAGACGGCGCTTGCCGGCCAGCTCCTGGCGGGCTTTCAGGGCCAGCTCGGAGAGGCGGTTCTTCTCGGCGGCGTTGCGCACATAGTCCGCCGCCACGTAGTGGGTGGTCTCGGTGATCAGGTTCTTGAACAGATCCCGCTGGCCCTGGGTCTCCTTGATGGCCTCCAGGGTGCGGCGGTTCTCATAGATGGCCGCCTCCATGTCCTGGAACGCCTTGCGCACGCCGGAGTTCTCCGGCAGCAGGTATTCACGCAAGGAGCGGCTGATAGACGAAGAGATGCCGCCGTAGAGGGAGGCCTCGATCAGTCGGTAGAATTTGCCGCGATCTTTTTGATCACGCAACTTCTTCGGCGTGATGCCGAACTCGAACATGAAGTTATGGTAATCGGTCACCGTATTGAACTTGGCGACCTTCATGGCGCCGAGCTCAGCGGCGGCAGCTTTCAAGTCGGTGAAGGCGCGTACCCGTCCCTTGCCACCGTCGAGTTTTTCCAGCAGCAGATCGGTGGGCGCCAGCCCTTCTGGCACATCCACCAGGGCGAACGGGGTGATGTTGACCTTGTTGTCGCGATTCGCAACCTGCTCCAAGTGCACACCGACCCAGATCCGCTGCTCGCGGCTGTTCATGACTTCCAGCACCGAGTAACAGTGGCCGCGCTGCAGCTTGCCGTAGAGCCCCTTGTCACGGGACGCGCTCGAGGAACCCGCCTCTGTGGTGTTACGGAAATGGAGCAGAGACTGATCCGGAATAAGCGCCGCGATGAAGGCCGCCATGGTGGTGGACTTGCCCGCCCCGTTGCCGCCGGAGAGCGTAGTGACCAGCTGGTCGAGATCGAAGGTGCGGGCGAAGAAGCCGTTCCAGTTGACCATGGTCAGGGATTTGAATTTGCCTCTCACGCCGCACTCTCCATCACGCCAATCATCTCCATCAGGGCCGGGAATTTATCGTTGCAGGTCATCTTCCACCTCCAGTTCAAGCTGTTCTTCGTCCAGATCCGCCTCGATATCGTCAAACAGGGAATCGCTGCTGGGCATCTCGTCGTCGTGGAAGATGGCTTCCCCTTCCTGGATCATGCGCAGCTGCACGGCGCGGGGATCCTCGTCGGAGCGCACGTCGGCGGCGAAGCGAAACACCGACTCGTTGACCCGGAATTTATCGCCGTTGCCAAGCGCCGTGATCATGCCCAGGCGTCGCAGGCGACGCATGGAGGTGCGGATCTTCTCCAAGAGCTTCTTCTTGTCCAGATCGGTGCCGCCGGAGCGGCTGTTGACCATGCGCAGCAGCTGCTTCTCATCGGCGAGGCTCAATACCTCCTCCTGCAGCTCCGCCATGACGAACACCCCCTCGGAGGCGAGGCGGTCAGGGCTCAGATAGAGGTAACAGAGTACCTTGCCCACCAGCATGTCGAGCTCGGACAATACAGTTGTGCCGATGTCGGCGCTGGGGCGCGGGCGCAGGTAGAAGAAGCCTTCCGGCGCCTTGATGAGCTCGACCTGATAGCGGCCGTAGAAGATCTCCAGCTCGCCGTGAAATTCCACCAGGGCCGAATGCTGTTCGAAATCGTCGGCACTGATGTGGCGGCCCGAGCGCAAGGCGGTGTCGATGCGCGGAAACAAGGGGTTGGCGATGGCCTCAGCCAATCGCAGCGGCAAGGGAAATTCAGTATTGATCAATGACATAGGCCTGAACCTTGGATCCAGCTTGGTTAATGGGTTTCCATGCGGGTTGGTGGTGAAGCTCACGTTCACCACTGGCATGGCCGAGGCGCACAGCCTGATCTATCAAGAGGCGCGCCACGTCGAAATGGGCGTGGGCCGGGTAGTCCAGCAGGTATTCCCGCAGCACGTCGGCCAAGTCCAGCCGGGAGCCTTGCTCGGGGTAGCGGGCGAGGTAGCGCTCGATGCGCTCCGCCAGCTCCTGGTTGATGTCCACCATCTCCAGGTACTCCATCTCGAGCGGCACTTCGCCGGTGACCTCTTCGTCATGGATGCTGATAGTTTCGTCCCGCAGCTCCAGCAGACGCGGCTCTTCGGCCACCCTCAGCAACCAGCTGTGCTGCTCGAAATTGCGGATGGATTCGCGCAGCCGCTGGCTGAAGGCGCGGTTCTTGTCCATGTCGATGGCGTTGCGGATGAACTTGTGGACGTGCCGATCATACCGGGACCAGAGCTCGATGCACTGCTGACCCCAGGAGGTGATCACATCCAGCCGTCCTTGCAGCGCGTGAGTCAGCTCCTCGACGTGGAACAAGTCGTCCCGTCCCTGGGCGGCTTCCTGGATATTGAGCAGACCCGCCTGCAGGCGATGGCCGGCGGCGTCCAGGGTATCTTGCAGCTCGCGCAGGGTCTGGCCGGTTTCGCGCAGCAGCTTCTCGCAACTGTGGATGGCGTCGATCCAGTTCTGGGTCAGCAGGGCCGCAATTTCGTTTTTGACCTGATTTTGCTGCTCATCCATGGCGCGCTGGGTGAGATCGATGCGCCCGAGGGTCTCTTCGAGGGAGAAGCTGAGCCTGGGCAGCACCTCGGCATCCCACTGCTCGCGGGTATCCAGTGTCAGCGCCGCCTTGCGGGCGGTGTCGAGCTCGGCCGCCAGGTGTTCCAGCAGGATGGAGAGTTTGATGGAGTCAACCTGGCGCTGATCCATAAAGAAGTCGACGATGCCGATGCCGAGGCGCGACAGGCGATAGAGGCTCTCCCCCGCCACCATGTCGGTATTGAACCGCGACAGCAGTTGCTGGCGAATGAGATCGTTGATGGCGTTGTTGGCGCGACCGCTCTGGGTCTCGTCCATCTGGCCGAAGGCGCTGCTCACATAGCCAAAGGCGTCGTGCAACGCGGCTTCCGACAGATCCGACTCCTCCTCAGACAGGGTCTTGATCGCAATCAGAAAGGCCAGCCGATCGGTGGGCAGGCTCAAGGCCAGACCCTCCTGTCTGACCCACCCTACTGTCTCCGGCAAAGAACGCTCGGGCAGGGTACGGGATGTACTCATCATGACGTTATCATCTCGTTGTTATTTGCGGCGGGCGGCGCAGGCCTCATGCCCATGCCACACCCGCTCTCGTTGATTTGGGCCAGGGTAAACAGGTGACCCCGGCGATCCAATCCCGCATAAAAATGGCTATCGGCTGGCGGATGCCAAGCCCCTGGCTCAGTTGGCCGGCTTCTGGGCCATCACATGGATGTAGCGACCAAGGGAGACGAAAGGCTCCTGGCGGCAGTACTGCTGCTCCATGGCCAGTAGATCGTCGAACTTCTCGAGCTGATCCTGCTTGTGGCGCATGTAGTCGTGGATGACGCGCACCCCGGTCTTGCCGATGATCTTGAGGCCCCCTCGCCCAATCCAGTCATACACATGCTCGGGCAGTTGCGGATTGGTGGGAGTCAAGGCGGTCTGGCGTTTCTTGTTCAGCCCCTGGCGCACGTAGTCGAAATTGCCCACCACCAGGCTCTGGAACAGCAAGCCGTGACGGTTGTAGAAAAGCAGCGACAGTATGCCCCCTGCATTGACGAAAGGGAACAGACCGAGCAGGGTCTGGCGCGGCTCGGCGAGCCACTCCAGCACGGCGTGACAGAGCACCAGATCAAAGGTCCCGCTCACGTGCGCGCCGAGCTCCTGAATGGGGCAATGGATGAGACGAATTCTGTCTTCAAGCCCCTGTTCGGCGATCTGAACCCGGGCCAGCGCCAGCATTTCTGCCGACAAATCGCACAGCTCCACCTGATGGCCCATGGCCGCGAGCTTCTGGGCGAAGTAGCCAAAGCCGCCACCGGCATCCAGGATGCGCAGCGGCCGGTTACCCAAGCGCGCCAGGCAGGCTTCGATGTCGCTCCACACTACTGTGGTGCGGATACGCCCCTTGGTGGAGTCGTAAATGTTGCGGGCGAACTTGTCGGCCCGTCCGTCAAAACTCTGATCTTGCTTCAAGGCAAACTCATCTTCGGCCGCGCCAGTCTGCAAACACAGAGGGTTGGGCCACAGGAAAAAAGAAGGGTATTCTGTCACATCCCTGATCTGCTGAAAACTCAAGGAGAGGGAGTTTGATTCTCTATATGGGATTGGAGTAAGCCGCTGGCTCGCACACTGTCCCGCTGGCGGCGCAGCTTGATGATATTCGACCAGATGAACCACCCCATCTGGACCGTTATCCATATCAACGTGACGGCCAGCATCCAGGCATTGAGCGAGTACCCGGCCAGCGTCATGCCGGATACCACCACCGGTGGCGCGTTTTGTCACTCCTGCGGCAGCAGCGGCCGTCGCAAATCCTCCTTCTTCCCCCATGTATCGCCCCTCCAGAAACGACAAAGCCCGCACGAGGCGGGCCAGAAACGAAAAAGGCCAGGGTTGGTGAGACTCAGGCCATCTTTGAGCCACACGAACGCTGGAACGACGGGGGTTCAACCAACGCGATACATCTGGGCATCACAGCAAACTCGACCACATTGGACAATTTGATACTGCAAACATGCTCAGTGCGCATCGAGCTATCACAAATGACCGCTGCATTGATCCTGACTGCGAGGTCGTGCATACGTTTCAGCAGCGGTGCTCGTGAGCTGGGAGAAACTGAAGGTATAGCCCCGCCCCTATTACCACGCTCGCCAGATGCCAGCCCGCACAAATATGTGAAGTAGAGCCTACCGTACGCTGGAATCAAAAACTTACACTTTCAGCTAATCATGTAAATAATAAGCAACATAGAAAACTGAAATCCACACGAAACCCACCCTATTACACAAAGCTGGATTTCGATCCCAGAAGGAGATCCTCACGAATCCCTTTTGGTTAGGTGAATTCCTACACGTCATACAGCTTGGAGAATGGAGGAATCAACAAGTGAGATTCCGTCTGATGAACAGTTCGCGGCCACTTAGTTGCACTAAGTTTCCAATTGAATATCAACCAGCCATAGCTTGGTTTCAATGGGTTCTTGGAGGAATCGTGAGTAAAAACAACTAAACAGGTGAGGTGTTATTTCATGGCCAGAAATAAGATCTATTTTCTAAATTCCACATTTCCTAAAAACAGTCCATCTCAAAAATTAAAAACAGTGTCAATTAGTAGCATGACTGGTAACCCATAACAATGCAAGGGATTTGTTACACCACCCTAACTTTTAGCCGAAACAAATTAACAAACCAGTATTGACTAAAGTGATATTTAACCTTTAAATCAGCATCGATATTCATGGTTAATTATTTTTAAAGATCTGCCCCTTTGGGCGGCAATGCCATATATCGCCACACCAAAATTAATATGAACTTTTTAATACGGGATTGATATTTATGTCTTTTAAGATAATATCACCTCAGCAGTTAGAGGCGTTTAAATCTAGAAAAATAAGCAGTTCCACTGTCATTGATATTCTTGATGGGATGAAGGCTGGTGATGCACTGACACCACATATACAGGCAATAAACGCTCCTGAACATTATTTTGTCGGCCAGGCTTATACCGTGAGCTGGAAGATGGTTCGCAAGGGTAGCGATATATTGCAGCAACAGCCTTCTACTTGGTCACAAGTCCAGCAATTTCTGGTGCCTGAATTAAATAATGCAGCAGGCCTGGTCTATGTGGCTGGTGCAGGCCCACTGCTCACTCATGCCGCGCTGGCCGGTGGTATGAGTTGCACCTACTTCGAGCAGTTAGGTTTTGCCGGCGTCGTGCTGGGTGGTGCGGTGCGCGACCTACGTGAACTAAGGCAGCTATCGATGCCGGTGCTCGCCAGCAACCCAATCCCCACAGACACCCAAGGTGCCTATTGGGTGGCGGAAACCGGCACCCAATGTCAGATCGAACAGGTCACCGTGCAAAGTGGCGATCTGATTGTCTCGGACATCAACGGTACTGTAGTCGTGCCACTGGCCTTGACTGCGCAATTGTTACAGGAGGCGTTATCCATCGATACGACTGAAAATGCCATGCTGGAAAAAATTAGACAGGGAGCTCGCTTGCCAGAGCTAATCAACATCACCGGCAGAATCTAACATCTAAATTATTAACGAGATCAATCATGATAACAGTCCATACACTTGGGCCGGCGGGCACTAATTGTGAGAAAGCAGCACATCTGTGGTTGAAAGAAAACGGTCACAGTGGCGAAGTGAAATTATATGAAACACTTGAGGATGCGGCAAAGAACATGGCCCATACTGCCAATAATGATGTTCTGCTCGGCTGTATTGTTTATCCTCACCTTCATCATTTGGTTTTCAAAAACCTGAGCTATTTAAAGCTAATCGACTGCTTTGTAATGGACACGCATAACATGGTTCTTGCTAGCAAAAATGCAGCGAAAAATAAAATAAGAACGGTCGGCTCCCATCCGGCACCGCAGGATCTTATTCATCAAGTGCCAGGAATAAACAAGCAGCTTTCTATCACATTGTTTAATTCGAATAGTGAAGCTGCTCGTCAATGTGCCGCAGATGTCGTCGATGCCTGTATATCTACCGACATCTCAGCCACGCGCTGTGGCTTGGCCATTCTGGCCGACTTTGGACCAGTACCGATGGGATTCTCCATCCACGCCAAAATCGCCTAAACCAGGTAACCCCTTTATTTCAACCCACTGAGAAGATAATCCCTATGAGCTTACATTTAGGCAGTGAAATGGTTCGCTATGATATGGACTTGCAGCGCCCGGAGGGGACAGAAAGCAAGATCAATGCGCGCTTTGTCCACGGAACTGGCTTTACCATGGCATTTTGGCAATTCAAACCCGGCGCCCAGATCCCTGAACACAAGCACGAGCATGAGACCGCCACCACCATCCTGCAGGGGGCACTGCGCCTAACCGTTGATGGCAGAACCATCTACCTGCACACGGGGGACACCTTCATCATTCCATCGTGGGCCATCCATCAGGCCGAAGCACTGGAGGACTCGGAGGTACTGGATGTCTATACGCCAGTGCGTGAGGACTACGTCGCCAGACAAAATGGCGTCACAGAAACCTACCTGACCAAGTCACAGCGCGAAGGCTGATGTTGGCCCTTGCCGCCAGTGGCCTTATTTCGCTTTATTTTCAATGAGTGAGCATCATGATATTCACCCATAGTATTGACGTTCTAACCGGGGATTTTAGCCGGGAACATGAGTTGTTCAGCAGTAAAGCGCCACCGATACAGGCATCGCATAATGGTTGGGCGCCCAGTTCATGGCGCCACTTCCCCGCCAAGCAGTTGCCTACGTACCCAGATGCTGATGCGCTGCAACACCATGAACAATTATTGCGGCAAAGTCCGCCACTGGTCTTAGCCGCGGAAATCCGCCAATGTCTGCTGCAACTCGCGCAAGTAGCCGAAGGCCGCGCCTTCCTGCTTCAAGGCGGTGACTGTGCGGAGTCGTTCGCTGATTGCCAAACCACCTCGGTGCGAGACCATGTCTTGACCCTGGAACAGATGGCGGCATTGATCCATCAGGGTACCGGAGTGCCTGTGTTGAAAATCGGCCGAATTGCCGGCCAGTTCGCCAAACCACGCAGCCAACCAGAAGAAACCGCCGCCGGCATCACACTGCCCAGTTTCCGCGGCGACATCATCAATAGCCGCGAGTTTACTTCCCATGACCGAACTCCGGATCCGCAGCGCATGATGCGTGCTTACCATCACTCGGCCTCGACGCTAAACCTGTTGCGTGCACTGGATAAGACGATGTTTTCGTTCTCTAGTGCCCCACAGCAAGATAGCCTCCACCCTAGTACGACAGAGCAATATTACCGGACGCTGCGCGCTCAGCTGCATGACTGTTACCATGGCGACAACGGCAGACTGCCGCACCAGCCACTGTTTACCAGTCACGAAGCGTTGTTGTTGAATTATGAAGAGGCGCTGACCCGCTGGGACCCTATCCAGGGAAGATGGTATAACTGCTCGGCCCACATGCTGTGGCTGGGGGAACGTACCGGAGATATCGACTTCGCCCACGTCGAATACCTGAGGGGCATCGCCAATCCGGTAGGCATCAAATGCGGTCCGGCGATGACTCCGCTGAAACTGCTCACCCTGCTGACGTTGCTCGATCCAGAGCATATCCCAGGAAAAATAACGCTGATCGCCCGTATGGGCCTGGCGCAGATAGAAGCAAATCTCCCCGCCCTCGTCCAGGCCGTCAAGGCTTCTGGACACCCGGTCATCTGGGTGATAGACCCCATGCACGGTAATACCAGTACGGTGACATCAGGCCATAAAACCCGCGAATTCACTACCATAGTGGCGGAGACGCAAGCGTTCATCGAGTTGATGTATCGGCACGGTATTCATCCCGGTGGGCTGCATCTTGAAATGACCGGCCTGGAGGTCACCGAATGCACCGGTGGGTTGCAGCAGATCAGCGATCGCGATTTATCCCACCGTTACTACACCGCCTGCGATCCACGCCTTAACCGCACGCAGTCATTAGAGCTGGCATTCCTGTTAGGCAAGTCTTGGCAAAGCACCCTCAACAACGCACAGTCTCTGGAGCTGGCGCTATTGTTGGGCGAATCTTGGCAAGGCACTGCCTGATACTGAGGTCCAATAAAGAACCCCCGGAAATTGCTTCCGGGGGTTCTTTGCAGTCAACACCTCAGGGATTGGACTGGCCTCGAATATCATCTGGCAAACCCCATCAGCTGGGTCACCGCATTTTCGGGGGAATACCCTGGCCGACTTCCCCCCCACCACCGATATGCAGCAAAGAGGCCTATTCTCCAATGCGCAACAAGATCCCCGCAGAGGAGTGCAGGCATCCATCGCCCCATACAAGTCACACATTTGCATCAAGAATGCTGACTGCTGGCGCTCATCCTGAATGGGTCGCCTCCTATCTGGGACACATTGATCGTATGATGGTCAGAACCCTTTACTGCACTTGGATTCCGGATAATGATCGGGCGGAAGCAGAGCGAGTTTGGAACCATTTAGGTGCTGAAATGATAAAAATGCCCCAAAAAATCATGAATTATATGTATAAATATGTATTGTAAGGAGTTTTTGGAATGAACCATGTTTGAGCTTAAAAAGTGGCTAGGCCAGTTGCTGATGCCGCTGCCCTTCTCCCTCTCTTTATTAGTGCTGGCGCTGCTGCTGCTCTGGTTCACCCGCTACCAGAGAACCGGCAAGCTGTTGGCGACCGGATCCTTGCTGCTCATCGCCCTGCTGGGGATGCGCCCGGTCAGCTATGAGCTGGCCCGATCCTTGGAGCAGACCTATCCGCCCTTCGAGATAAGTAAGCATCCGGACATAGAAGCCATCGTCGTGCTCGGCAACGGCCATGTCAGCGACCCGGCCATCCCTATGCGTTCCTGGCAGAATAATATAGCTTTGGCGCGTACCCTGGAGGGCGTTCGTCTGGCAGAGGCCTACCCCAATGCTCAACTCATCTTCTCAGGTGCCGTGGTGGGAGATCCCCTCTCCAATGCCGAGGTCAACGCCCGCATGGCACAGAGCCTGGGTATCGAGCGCGCGCGGATGACGTTGTTTGAAAACAACAAAGACACCCACGACGAGGCGGTCAGCATCGCCCGTTATCTCAAGGGCAAGCGGGTGGCGCTGGTGAGTTCGGCGACCCATTTACCCCGCGCTCTGGCGCTCTATCGCGGTCAGGGACTCGATGCGGTGCCGGCCCCCACCGATTACACCGCCAAGCAGAGCCAGCAGCCGCAACCCCTCTACACTTACCTGCCCAAGGGGCGTTATCTGATGTATTCCGAGGCTGCCATTCATGAATGGATTGGGGTATGGTGGGCCCGTTTACGGGGGCAGGTTAACGAATGAGCGATCGCGTCTTGCATTCCTGATTTGGATCAGGAAAGCGAAAAAAAATTACGTCATTTGCCGCCGGGTCAGCTATCTTGGGCTCGGTTCAATTCATATAATGTCGCGCAATCAAATGCCTAGGAGATATACAAGATGAGACAGCACCTGGTAATGGGTAACTGGAAACTGAACGGCACCAAAGCTTCTGTCGAAGCTCTGATCAAAGGACTGGCCCCGGCTGCTGCCGCGCATCCGTCCGTGCAAGTCGCCGTCTGCCCGCCGGTTATCTTTTTGGGTCTGGTTGAGCAACTGACCGCTGGCACCAAGATCGCCTACGGCGCCCAGAACGCCGACCTTCACGAGTCCGGCGCCTTCACCGGTGAAAACGCCCCCTCCATGCTCAAAGCCTTCGGTTGCACCTACTCCCTGGTTGGCCACAGCGAGCGTCGTACCCTGCACGCAGAGACCGACGACGTGGTTGCCGCCAAGTACGAAGTGATCCAGAAAGCAGGCCTGATCCCGGTACTGTGCATCGGTGAGACTCTGGCGCAGTTCGAAGCCGGCACCACCAACACCGTGGTTGAGACCCAGCTCAAAGCCGTGATCGACCGTTGTGGTATCGCCTCCTTCAGCAACGCCGTGGTTGCCTATGAGCCGGTATGGGCCATCGGCACCGGCAAGACCGCGACCCCGGAGATCGCTCAGTCCGTGCACGCTCACATCCGCCAGTATCTGGCCGGCTTCGACGCGGCCGTGGCTGCCAAGGTACAGATCCTGTACGGTGGCTCCGTGACTGGCGCGACTTCCGCCGACCTGTTCGGTCAGCCGGACATCGACGGTGGCCTGGTGGGTGGTGCGTCCCTGAAAGTGGACGACTTCTCCCAGATCATTGCTGGCGCAGCCAAATAAGTTGCTGCCATCGAGGGGGCCCCGGCCCCCTCTTGCATATCGCTTTTCCTATGGCAGCCCCCGCATCTCATAGGAAAGCCGATATAGTAAATGTGGTTTATCTCATTTTCAGAACTTCGTATTCGACAACTCAGATCCAGAGGCACTCATGACCAAGCAAATCAAACGTATTGGTGTTTTGACCAGTGGTGGTGACGCACCGGGTATGAACGCAGCCATCCGCGCCGTGGTGCGCGCCGGTCTGCATCATGGCCTGGAAGTCTACGGCATCTATGATGGCTACCTCGGTCTGCACCAAGACAGGATCGTCAAACTCGAGCGCCACAGCGTCTCCGACGTGGTGAACCGCGGCGGTACCTTCCTGGGCTCTGCCCGTTTCCCCGCCTTCAAAGATCCGAAAGTGCGCGCCGAAGCGGTCCAAAACCTGAAAAAACACGGTATCGACGCCCTGGTGGTGATCGGCGGTGACGGCTCCTACATGGGTGCCAAGAAGCTGACCGAAGAGGGTTTCCCCTGCATCGGCCTGCCGGGCACCATCGACAACGATATCGCCGGGACTGACTTCACCATCGGCTTCGATACCGCGCTGAACGTGGTGGTGGATGCCATCGACCGTCTGCGCGATACCTGCAGCTCCCATCACCGCATCTCCGTGGTCGAGATCATGGGTCGCCACTGCGGCGATCTGGCTATGTCGGCCGCCGTCGCCGGTGGTGCCGAGTATGTGATAGTGCCGGAAGTGGCCTTTGATAAAGAGAAGCTGCTGCAACAGATCAAGGAAGGCGAAGCCAAAGGCAAGAAGCACGCCATCATCACCATCTGTGAGCATGTCACCGACGTGAACGCACTGGCCAAGGACATCGAAGCCATGACCGGTCGCGAGACCCGCGCCACCATCCTGGGCCACATCCAGCGTGGCGGCTCACCGACCGCGCGCGATCGCATCATGTCCAGCCGCATGGGCGCCTTCGCCGTCGAGCAGCTGCTGGCCGGCCAGGGTGGCCGCTGTGTCGGTATCCAGGGCAACGAGATGGTGCATCACGACATCATCGACTGCATCGAGAACCTCAAGCGCCCGTTCGATCAGGAGCTGTACGATCTCTCCACCACCCTGTTCTAAGCCCCGGCGCTTTACAGGTTGTTGTGAAAAAAACCCTCCATCGGAGGGTTTTTTTATAGTGAGGATTCTTGCGCGCCTTATCGCGCCCCCCCCTCTGCGCGCTTGTCCTGCGATCTCAGCGGGGTACGTGGTATAAGACCCAAACTCACGCTGACAAGGCATGACTTCCACGCCGCTAACCCCCTCGTCCATCAACCCTGAATCCCGTCCCCTTGCTATCTCGTGCGTCATCCCCCGCGCTGGCAAGCGCCATTCTCTGCTCCTTGGTCACTCCTCTTATATCCTCTATCCTCGGCATTACCGCCACACGGCTGCCTTGGGCGATAGGCCAAGGCTCAGTGGCTGCGCGTAACCCCTTCACCTCATGAAGCTCACTGCAGCCTGGCCTCTGCCCTTATAGCAAACCGATAGATGGCGCTGGAAAAAGCGCCGCCATGGCCGCATTTTCTCGCCAGCAAGGTGATTTCCCCTCTCTTTTTCAGCCGTGAATTGATAAACCGCTTTCAGGAAATCGCGTTAAGGTACTACCAATGCTGGACTTAAGGCATGGCATGGCATGGCAGGAAAAATGGATAGATGACCAATATTCAGGATCCGGCTTGACCAATGGCACTCTCACGACATCCATAGACGCAAGAGCGTGCCTTTTTCGCCGTGAAAATTTATAAACACTAAAAAGGCTCCGTACAAAACCCATCAAAAACACCTAAACAAAAAATGTAAATGCATGTATTTACTACTAAAAAACAAAACGCCATGACGATAAATGGCACCACCCTATCACCAAGGCGATAAAATGACCTCAAAATTGCAAAAAAGTCTGGTTACGCATTCAGACAATGAAAATTGCCATATAAATACATTTATCATTGTTTTACTGCACCAATCTGGTATCTTGGTCTCATCATTAGTCAGCAAAGGGAGACAAAATAATGAAAGAGTTCGTTGTTACTGCCGTTTTTACTGTGTTTTTCACTCTGGTTGCCGTCTCTTTGCCGTCTCTGGCACAGCTTTGAGTCGATTGATTGCCAAGAGAGTGACAAGACCCTATTACCATCGCAGCCTGGATGCTGGCTAATTGCTCATAAAATGAGATTTTTGGTCACTTCGCGTTGAATGCATAACAAGTTGTTATTTTCATCTTGTTGGTGGGCGTTTTACACACGACGCTACCATCACAATCCTACAAGGGGAGCCTCCGGCTCCCCTTGTTGCATTTCAGCCGGCGGCATTTACTCTTGTCCCCCTGCCCGTCACAATATCCGCTGGTTTCGCCATGCAGGAATTACCATGACCCAAGATGCTCTGCGCCACTGGCGCCGCAGCCTTCATCGTCTGCCCGAAGCAGCCTGGTGTGAGTTTCGAACCAGCTCCCTCATCGCTCACCATCTCTCAGAGCTCGGCTTCGACGTCATGCTGGGTGACAAGCTGCTGGCCAGCACGCTCATCATGGGGCGGGACATCGACGTCGCCGCCCAAAAAGAGCGCGCGCTGCGCCAAGGGGCGCATCCCGACTGGCTGGCTCGCATCGAAGAGATAACGGGTGTGATGGGTCTGTGGGACAGCGGCCGTCCGGGGCCGACCCTGGCATTTCGCTTCGACATCGATGCGGTGGAAGTGGATGAGAGCCAGCAAGAGCAGCACCTCCCCAGCCAAGATGGATGGCGCTCCAGCAATCCGGGCTGGATGCATGCCTGTGCCCATGACGGCCACACCGCCATTGGTCTGGTGCTGGCCGAGCGTATTGCCGCCCTGGCCGAGCAGATCAATGGTCGCATCAAGCTGTTCTTCCAACCTGCCGAAGAGGGCTGCCGCGGCGGCAAGGCGCTGGCCGCTGGCGGTCAACTCGACGATGTAGACGCCTTGCTGGCGCTGCACATCGGCATCCATGCCAAGAGTGGCGAGTTGGTGGTCAATCCCACCGAGTTTCTCTGCTCCACCAAGTTCGATGTGGAGTTTATGGGCCGCGCCGCTCATGCGGGGCTCGAGCCCAACGCCGGCAGCAATGCACTGGCGGCGGCCTGCATGGCGACCACCGCCATGCTCGGCATTCCCCGTCATCGCGATGGCATGACCCGCATCAACATAGGCCAGCTCAATGGCGGCAGCGGTCGCAACGTGATCCCGGGGCACGCCCGCCTGCAAGGGGAAACCCGCGGCGCCTCCCCCGAGCTCAACAGCTACATGTTTGGCCAGGTGCAGCAGATTGTGGAAGGGGCCGCCATGATGCAGGGCGCCACCTATCTCATCCGCAAACAGGGGGAAGCCATCGGCATCGAGAACAGCCCGGCCCTGCTAGACGAGATAGTACCGCTGGCGCAGGCGCTCGCACTGGAGACGGTCCATACCCGCCGTTTCGGTGCCAGCGAGGATGCCGGTTTCCTCATCGAGCGAGTGCAGCACAACGGCGGTCAGGCTGCCTACCTGATCCTCGGTGCCGATCTGGCGGCGCCTCATCACCACCCGGAGTTCGATTTCGACGAAACCGTGCTGGTGCAGGGGGTCGCGCTGCTGGAAGCCTGGCTGCTCGCTCGCCTCGGCCGCTGAGTCAGCGCCAAATGCAAAAAAGGCAGCCCGAGGGCTGCCTTTTTAGTTGCTGGCTTAGTTGCTGGCGATGGCTCGCTCGCTGACTACCCCAATACGATGGGCGAGAGCTGAGCGAAGTGGTGGATCTGGTGAGTGGCCTCGCACGGCGTGTCGTGGTGCTGCGGGTTATACCAGCAGGTGGCCAGCCCCTGCGCCGCGGCGCCGGCGATATCGGTCTTGGGATTGTCCCCCACCATTAGCACCCGCGCCGGGCTCGGTTGCCCCATCAAGTCGAGGGCATGCTGGAAGATGGCGGCGGCCGGCTTGGTGACATGCACCTCGTCGGAGATGACCAGCGGCTCGAACCACTCACTCCAGCCCAGTTTGCTGAGGCGGCCACGCTGGGGCAGGCTGAAACCATTGGTGATGATCCCCATCCGTACACCCCGCTGCTGGAATACCTGCAGGGTCTCGACCACCCCCTCCAGCGGCATGCTCAGGGCGATGATCTGCTGCAGGAAGGTGTCGTTGATCGCCATGGGGGCCACATCGACTTGCTCGGCAAACAGCGAGAAACGCGTCTGCTGCAGGTGGGCAGCATCAATTTCGCCGGAGTTGTATTGCTGCCACAGCCGATGGTTCAGTGCCTGATATTCCGCCATTTTGGCGGCCGTGGGCACCAGCCCGTAACACTGCAGCGTCTGCTCAAGGGCCTTGGCGACCGGGAAATCGAGCAGGGTTTCGTCCAGATCGAACAGCACCCAGTCATAACTTGATTGTTTCACGCTTGTCCTTATTGCTTGTCTTGCTTGCTCACACACCTTGATCGTCCAGGCCCAGCGGGCTGGCGAGCAGCGCCAGCGTCAACCTGACCCCAAATCCGGTCACCTCGCTGCTAACCACCCCATTGCCCCCCTTGTTGCGAAAACCGCTCAAATCGAGGTGCAACCAGGGCGTCTGCTCTGGCACGAAACGGCTGAGGAAGCGGGCGGCATCGATGTGATCCGGTGACGCGCCCGGCGCACACTGTAACAGATCGGCCCATTCGCTATCGAGGTTGTCGTCGTAGTCCTCGTCCAGCGGGAAGGGCCAAACTCGCTCCCCGCTGCGCTGGCCCAGGCTTATCAGCTCACCCAGCCAGGCGGGGCGGTTGCTGAAGGCGCCACTGTAACGGCTGCCGAGCGCCCGCTTGCAGGCACCGGTCAGGGTGGCGTAGTCGATGAGCAAGTCCGGCTTATCCTGCGCCGCCATGGCGAGCGCATCCGCCAGCACCATGCGTCCCTCGGCGTCGGTATCCACCACTTCGATGGTGGTGCCGTTGATGGCGGTGACCACCTCGCCGGGTTTGTAGGCCCTGGGGCCGATGTGGTTCTCGGCGATGGCGAGCCAGCAGTGCACCTCAATGGGCAGCTTGGCCCGGCTGATGGCGAGCAGGGTACCAAGGGCCACGGCGCTGCCCCCCATGTCCAGGTGCATACCATACATGCTGCCGCCGACTTTCAGGTTATAACCCCCCGAGTCATGGCAGATCCCCTTGCCCACCAGGGCGATCTGGCGCTCCGGCTTGGTCGGGCAGTAGCTGAGCTTGACGATGGCGGCCTGGTTATCCTCCGATCCCCTGGCCACCGCCAGGAAGGCGCCGGCGCCGAGCGTGCCGAGTGCGGCCTCATCGTACTCCTGCCACTGCCAGCCCTCCTCCTTGGCCAAGTCTCTGGCCAGGGTGCGATAGTGTTGGGGCGTCAAATCCGAGGCGGGTAGCACGGCGAGGTGGCGCGCCAGGCCATTGCCCTGCGCTTCGGCGTGAATACGGGTCAGATCAAGCTCACAATCAGGTGACACCGCTATCGTCTGATAGCTGCCATGTGTGTCGGCATGCTGTTTGTGATGGGGGAGCGACACATTGGCCGCGAGCAGGGTTGAGAGCGCCAACTCGGCCAGCAGCGCCCGATTCTGATCGTCAAAGCCAGCCAGATGCAGCGCCAGGTGCGCGACCTTGAGGCCAGCCAGGGGTGCGACCCAGTTGCGGGCCTGCTGATAGAGGCGATGATCCAGCACGGGTGTGGGGGTCACGAAGACCACCAGTTGCAGACCTCGTTCGTCAGCCAGTCGATAGGGCGCCTTTTGGCCCAGGGCTATCTGGCTCGCCACCCCGGCAAATTCGGGCTGTGCCAGCAGGTTGCTGCGCTCAGTCTCGGCTATCAGCAGCAGCTTGACCTGGGCCTGGCTTGCCATCACCGCGCTCAGGGCGTCGGTCTGGATCGTGGTCTTGGGAGGGAGATAACTGAAGGGTTGCAGCATTGGGCGAGGCCTCATCCATGAACAGAGGCCATGATGATACCGAACAAAGGACGGCGACGACCAGTGACTTGAAAATTAATGTTCAAGATCAGGGCGATAGATATATGTGGGGATAACTAAAAAGGAAATATAGAAGGAATAACGACAAGTTGGTTGCGGGGGCCAGATTTGAACTGACGACCTTCGGGTTATGAGCCCGACGAGCTACCGAGCTGCTCCACCCCGCGTCCGAATTGTTGCCTGTTGCCAGGACTTTTCACCACAAGCCTGCCGAGCAGTAGCAGCTTGTGTCTTCGCAGTATCGCAGCGGCAGATGCCGTGCCATACACACAAATAGTTGGTTGCGGGGGCCAGATTTGAACTGACGACCTTCGGGTTATGAGCCCGACGAGCTACCGAGCTGCTCCACCCCGCGTCCGAATTGTTGCCTGTTACCAGGACTTGTCACTACAAGCATGCCGAGCAGTAGCAGCTTG
>NZ_CDCA01000011.1:119155-119517 GCF_000820185.1 Aeromonas tecta | reverse complement strand
GCGGGGATCCCCGCTCTTGAGCATGAGTGCGAGCTGGGTGAAGACCTCCTCGCTGGCCTGCTGGCAGGCACGCAGCTCGGGGCTGCTCTGCATCAGGAAGTGGTTTTGACGATCGCGCCAGTAGGTGTTGGCCAGCATTTCCAGGGTGCAGAAGGTGTTGCGCATGGTGGTCTGGATGGCTTCAAACAACGTGCTGTTGAGGCGGGTCTCCTTGACGGCGGGGGCCAGCAAGGGACGCAGGCTGACCATCTTGGAGAGCAGGCGGGAGTGACTCTGGGCCAGCCGGGGTCGCTCCAGAATGTTGGGAGAGAGGTGGGTGTGATAGAGGCGGTGCGCCTGCAGCAGGGTGTCGTGCATCTGCA
>NZ_CDCA01000011.1:117662-118958 GCF_000820185.1 Aeromonas tecta | reverse complement strand
AGGGTGTCGTGCATCTGCAACCGCCAGTGAATATAGGCCCGCTGGGGGTAGATGCTGCAAAACAGCAGCGCCAGCACCGAGCCCAGTATCACATCACCGCTGCGCCACAGCGCCGTCTCTATGTCCCCCGGCATGGCCCCGATGGTGACCCCCAAAGTGATGCCGATGAGCAGCCCCACGTAGGGACGCTTGCCGAGCGCCAGATAGCCGCACAGGAACATGATGCCGCTGCACCAGATCAGCATCAGCGGCAGGGAGTAGAGCTCCAGATAGAGCGCTACTACCCCGCAGGCGGCGCCGAAGATGGTACCGACCACCCGTTGCAGGGCCCGCGACAGCACATTGCCCCAAAACGAGATGGGGCCCATCACCACCACCAGCGTGATGAGCGGCCAGGTGCTCTCCGGCAGCTTGAGCTCGCGGGTCAGCAGGAAGGTGAGGGTGAAGGCCAGCGAGATGCGCAGGCCATGCACCAGGCGGTAGTGACCATAGATCAGCAGATCGAGTCGGGAGAGCGGGGCGTTCAGGCGCAAGGGCATCCTCTCATGTGGGTTGATGTGCTCGTCTTGTCACAGTGGCAAGGCCTTTGGTCAGGGGATCCACGCCGGCAGCGGGCGTACCTGGATGCGCTCGCCGCAAACGATACTCGCCCCGGCGGGGTCGGTCTCTATCAGGCAGTTGGCCGCGAGCATGGTGCTGGCTGGCTGCACTTGCAAGACCCCATGGGCGTCCTGAGTGAGATGGCCAAGCCGCGCATCGTCGCCGTGATTCTGGCCTGGCATATCCACCAGGGCCTGGGCGAGGAGGCGCAGTGGCTGTCGACTTATGGGCCGACTCGCCAGCCGGGCATAGATAAAGTCGGCGATGGCGGGCAGGTCGCCAAAATCGAACTGGGGCAGGCGGGTCTCTTGCCGGCGGTCGCTGATCAGCGCCACTATGTCAGGGTCATCGGGAAACAACAGCGGTCGACCGATGGCGCCGCGGTGCAGCTCCACCTTGGGGAAGTGCTGGTGTTTGAAGCCTTCGATCAGCAGCAGATCGAGGTGCGTCCAGTCGAAGCTGGCCAGCAGCTCGGCAAAGGGCGCCTCGCCATCCGGGGTCTCGACGATGCGGGCGTGGCGCCGGCTGGAGGCCGCCATCACCTGCAGGGCACCGGCCTTGCGCAGGCGATAGCTGTCCTTGCCCGGCTGGTCGGTATCAAAGTCGTGGTGGGTGTGCTTGAGCACCCCGAGCCGCAGGCCGCGTTGATTCAGCAGCGGAATGAGTTGCTCCAGCAGGGTGGTCTTGCCGGTGCCG
>NZ_CDCA01000011.1:117036-117461 GCF_000820185.1 Aeromonas tecta | reverse complement strand
GGGTGGTCTTGCCGGTGCCGCTCCAGGCCACGAAGCCGAGCAGGGGCAGTGGGTTGTCCATCATGCTTTCTCCTTGGTGACATCGTTGCCATTTGCCCGCAGCCGCGCCTCGTAGGCGGCCAGTTCGGCCGGATCATTGAGATTGATAAAGGCATCGGGTTGATCGACGAAGGGCACCACCGCCATCCGGTGGCGGCCAAACCAGCAGGCTATCTTGCGCTCGCCTTCTGCCAGTGCCTGGCGCAGGGAGGGAAGCAGGGATCGGTGCAGCAGGGCGACCACGGGTTGCAGATGGCTGCCGTCGTGGGCCACCACCAGCTCGGCGTTCGGCTCTGCTGCCAGGGCGGCGCGAAAGCGGTGCATCAGATCCCGCGGCAGGCCGGGGCCATCGCAGGGCACGAACAGCACCCAGTCGTGGCGGGCGG
>NZ_CDCA01000011.1:0-116936 GCF_000820185.1 Aeromonas tecta | reverse complement strand
GCCCCGCCTGCATGCCCGCCAAGGGGCCCAGAAAATCGCCGTTGCCATCCTTGATGACCGGGGCCAGTGCGCGGTAGCTCGCCTGATTGCGGTTGGCGTTGATCAGCACCTCGTCCACCTGGGGCCGCAGTCGCGCAAGCACATGTTCGATGAGCGGCTGACCCGCCAGGGGCACCCAGCCCTTATCCTCACCGCCCATGCGGGTGGCACGGCCACCGGCCAGGATCACGGCTGAAACGGGAAAATGGGCAGGAGGGGCGCTGGTGTCTGGGGTCATGTCGCTCTATCAGGTTCGGTGAGAAGGATGCTGGCCGCTGTCATGCTGCAGCCTGGCTCCTGCCGATCTTGCGTCAAGGGGGCCGGCAGGGCAATGGCCTTTATAGCCGGATGCCGACTCTCTTGCGGTGATCCAGGTCAACCCGATCCACCTTGGGCCCTGGTATGGCGGGCGGAGAACCGAGCTGAGATTGATGGAGCCGAGGGAAAGGCGCGTTAGTCCGCCTCCTGTTCGGCCAGAATGTGCTCGATGCGGCTGTCCGGCACCAGCCAGATCAGGGCGGCCAGCACGTAGATAAGCTGGGACAACCACTGGGCCCAGAAGGCGGCGACTATGGCACTGAAATAGAGCAGGGGGGACACTTTGCCCTTCCAGTCGCTGCCGAGCGCCCGCCTGAGCAGGGAGTGCGGACCCTGGGAGCGGATGATCAGCGTCTGCAGCAGGAAATAGGCGATGGCGGCCATCAGCAGCACCATGCCATAGAGGGCGGTTGGCAGGCTGGCGAAGTGGTTCTCCCCCATCCAGCCGGTGGCAAAGGGGATTAACGATAGCCAGAACAGCAGATGCAGGTTGGCCCACAGAATGGGCCCGGTGATCTGCCGGCAGGTGTGCAGCATGTGGTGATGGTTGTTCCAGTAGATCCCCAGGTAGATGAAGCTGAGGACATAGCTCAGAAACACCGGCAGCAGCGGGACCAGCGCCGGCCAGCTGGCGTCGTGAGGCACCTTGAGCTCCAGCACCATGATGGTGATCAAGATGGCGATGACCCCATCGCTAAAGGCTTCCAGTCGAGTGCTTCCCATGATGATCTCCCTAGCGTCAGGTGCGTGGCAGACTGAGCTTAGTCGAGGCTGGGAGCTTGGCAGCAAGGGGCCAGGGGAGAGCCGCTGGGGTGAGCCACTTTATGCCCGGCCTCACAAAATTGGTAACCTAAACGTTATATGATTGATTTCATTATGTGTCTCGCTTCTTCGCCGCAATGGCACTTCCCACGTATCAAAGAGAACAACTATGGCTACCGGACAATATCTGCTGTGGAAAGACGCACAGGGAGAGGACTTTCGCCCCGTTGCATTGACAGGCACCAACCTGCTCAACGACCGCAATCTCAACAAGGGCACCGCCTTTACCGAGCAGGAGCGTGCCGATTTCGAACTCGACGGCCTGCTGCCGCCCCAGGTGCAGACCTTCGAGGCTCAGCTGGACAGAGTCTATCAGGGCTTCTTGAGCGCCTGCAGCGACATCGAGAAGTACCAGAACCTGCGGGCCCTGCAGGATCGCAACGAGACCCTGTTCTACGCCCTGTTGTCCCGTCACGTGGAGGAGATGACCCCCTACATCTATACCCCGACCGTGGGCAAGGCGTGCCAGGAGTTCAGCCACCGCTTCCAAAAACCGCGCGGCCTCTACATCACCGCGAAGAACGTCGATGACATGGGCTCCCTGGCCCGTCACATGGACGCCAAATCGGTACGCATCATCGTCGTGACCGACAGCCAGGGCATCCTGGGGATCGGCGATCAGGGGGTGGGCGGCATGGGTATCCCCATCGGCAAGCTCTCCCTCTATACCCTGGGGGCCGGCATTCATCCCGCCTGCTGTCTGCCCATCGCGCTGGATGTCGGCACCGACAATCAGGCGCTGCTGGACGATCCCATGTACCTCGGTCAGCCCCATCGCCGCATTCGCGGCAAGGAGTATGACGACTTCATCGAAAAATTCGTGGCCGGGGTCAAGCGCCACTTCCCGAATGCCGTCTTGCAGTGGGAAGATTTCAGCAAATCCAACGCTTTCAACAACCTGTCGCGCTACCAGCAGGCGTTGCCCTCGTTCAATGACGACATTCAGGGCACCGGCGCCGTGGTGCTGGCAGGCATCATAGGGGCGGTCAAATTCAAGGGTGAGACCCTGGGTCAACAGAACTATCTGGTCTATGGCGCTGGCGCTGGCGGGGTCGGGGTGGCGGATCAGATCTGCGCAGGCATGATCCGCGAGGGGCTGGATCCCCAGGCGGCGCGGGATCGCATCTACATCCTGGATACCCAGGGGCTGGTGTGTGACAACCGCGAAGGGCTCGACGAGTACAAGCGCCGTTACGCCAAACCGGGGCTCTTGCTGGCGCAGTGGGATGTGCAGGGCAAGGCCGGGCTGACCGAGGTGCTGCGCCATGTGCCCATCACGGTGCTGCTGGGCACCAGTGGGGCCGGTGGCGCCTTCCAGGAGCAGCATATCCAGCTGATGCTGGCGCACTGCGAACACCCCATGGTGTTCCCGCTCTCCAACCCGACCGCCAACTGCGAGGCGTTGCCGGAAGACATCTATCGCTGGAGCCAGGGCCGTGCCATCGTCGCCACCGGCAGCCCGTTCAAGGATGTGACGTTCGCGGGCAAGGATTACCGCATCGGCCAGGGCAACAACGTCTTCATCTTCCCCGGCGTGGGCCTGGCGGCCATCGTCAGCCAGTTGAGCGAGATCACCCCGGACGTCTTCACTACCGCGGCCTTCGCCCTTGCCGAGTGCGTGAGCGAGGCCGATCTGGCGCAAGGCTCGGTCTATCCACGGATCAGCGAGCTGCGCAACATCTCGGTGCACGTGGCAACCGCGGTACTCAAGGACATAGTGCGGCGAGACCCGTCCCACCCGCTGATTGGCCAGGATCTGCAGCAGCATATCCTGAGTCACATGTGGGAGCCTGTGTATCTGCCCTATCGCAGGGTCTGATTGACGCACGCTTGACTGCATTTTTGATAAAAAGCAGAGGGGATGGCATGGCTATCCCCTTTTTCATGGAAGCTGGGCGGCCAAGATGCTGGCCTCGCCATCCGGGGTGGCGATGTAGCGCAAATGTCGGGGTCAGCGTTCACAATTGCGTCGCCTTGCTATGACTATCAATAAACTGCGCTAGAAAAACGTTTTGCGCTGGCCATAAAAGTGCGTAAAATCGCTTCCTCGATGCTTGTAGCAACGAATCCCGCCTAAAAAGCCAGTTTCATGCCCTCCCCAAGCAGTAAAAGGTAACAAATGACGCCATTTGGCGTATTTCACACCTTGAAAATATGTTGTGATGACTGAAAAGTGTCAATTATCCCTGTCAGTTATCAAAAAATTAAGGACACCCATGTTTTCCTTGGTCAAGCAAAGTGTCGCCGGGCTGCAAATTCTGTTTGTCGCCTTCGGTGCCATGGTTCTGGTGCCCCTGCTCACCGGACTGAACCCTTCCATGGCCCTGCTTGGCGCCGGTGTAGGCACCCTGCTGTTCCAGCTCTGCACTCGCCGCCAGGTCCCGATCTTCCTCGGTTCCAGCTTTGCCTTCATCGCCCCCATCATCTACGCCACCCAGACCTGGGGACTGCCGTCCACCATGTTTGGCCTGTTTGCGGCCGGCTTCATGTACTTCATCCTGGCGGCGCTCATTCGCGTGCGGGGCATGGGTTTCGTGCACAAGTTGCTGCCGCCGGTGGTGATTGGCCCGGTGATCATGGTGATTGGCCTGTCGGTCGCCCAGGTCGCCTGTAACATGGCAATGGGTCGTGCCGGTGGTGAACAGGTGGTCGACCCCACTACCGCCCTGACCCTGGCGGGGATTTCGCTGGCGGTGACCCTGATTGCCGCGGTGTTCTGCAAGGGCTGGATCAAGCTCATCCCCATTCTCTCCGGCGTGGTCGCCGGTTACGTGGCGGCGGTGCTGATGGGGCAGGTGAGCTTCGAGGGGATGGTTAACGCCCCCTGGTTGGCACTGCCTCACTTCGAGACCCCGGAGATCAACTGGGCCGCCGCCCTGTTCATGCTGCCGGTGGCCATCGCCCCTTGCATCGAGCACATCGGTGGCGTACTCGCCATCGGCGGTGTGACCGGGCAGGACTACACCAAGAACCCGGGCCTGCACCGCACCCTGGCCGGTGACGGCATCGGTGTCTGCTTCGCCGGCTTCATCGGTGGCCCACCCGTGACCACCTACGCCGAAGTGACCGGCGCCGTGATGATCACCCGCAACTTCAACCCGGTCACCATGACCTGGGCCGCGGTGTTCGCCGTCATCCTGGCCTTCTTCGGCAAGTTCAATGCGCTGCTCACCTCCATCCCCATGCCGGTGATGGGTGGCATCATGCTGCTGCTGTTCGGATCCATCGCCGCCATCGGTCTCAAGACCCTGGTGGAGTCCAAGGTCGATCTGGGCCTTGCCCGCAACATCGCCATCGTGGCCGTGACCCTGACCGTGGGCGTCGGCGCCCTGGAGATGAAGATCGGTGACTTCGCCCTGGCGGGCGTGGGTCTGGCCTCGGTGGCCGCCATACTGCTCAACCTGATCCTGCCTGCGCACTCGCAAGAGGGCGCGATGGACGCTGCCAAAGACTAAGCGTCCACCTTTATCTGTGTTAGCAAAGAGGCCACCCCAGGGTGGCCTCTCTCTTTTGTGCGCGAGCTGGAGAGCTCCGATCTGGCGGGGCAGGGCGCCCCCCTAAATCCGGACGACTACAATCAGGGGCGTTATTCACAGTCGAGGGAGAGAAGCATGAAGAAGGCATGGATCCTGGCCCTGCTCGGGCTTATCTGGAGTGGGGTGAGCCAGGCTGGCGCGGTGCGCTACGAGGTCGATGGTCAATCGTTCGAAGGTTATTACCTGGCGGCCGGCCAGAAGGCGCCGCTGATACTGCTGGTGCATGACTGGGATGGTCTGACCGAGTATGAGGTCAAGCGTGCCGAGATGCTGGTGGCGCTCGGTTACAGCGTCTTTGCGGTCGACTTGTTCGGCGCGGGCGTGCGGCCGACCTCCATCGAGGATAAGAAGCGGCTCACCGGCGCCCTCTATCAAGACAGACCCCGGATGCGCAAGCTGCTGGCCGCCGCCTTGGCCGAGGCGGGCAAGCTGGGCGGACGGCTCGACGACGTGGTGGCGCTTGGTTATTGCTTCGGCGGCGCCGCCGTGCTGGAGCTGGCTCGCAGCGGCGCCGCGCTCAAGGGGGTCGTGAGCGTGCATGGCGGGCTGGAGACGCCCGTCGGGCAGGATTACAAGCAGACCAAGGCCCAGCTGCTTATCCAGCATGGCGGCGCGGATCAGGCGGTGTCGCTGGGTCAGTTCGCGGGGCTTGTCTCCGAGCTGGAAAGCACAGGCATCCCCTATGAGGCGGCCATCTACAGCGGTGCGCCCCATGCCTTCAGCGTGTTTGGCTCCGAGAATTACCGCGCCGACGCCGATGCCAAGTCCTGGCAGCGTTTCACCGAGTTTCTTGGTGAGGTGACCCAGGGCTAGAGGCGTTTTCACCGCGAAGGGCCGGGGCTTCAGGCCAGTTATACTCATTCGATGAAGCTGATGGTGCGACCCATTGAGGGTCAGGTGGCGAGTCGACGGGCGTTTGTTGACTCGCCCTCAGGCAGGGCAGCCGGTCATAGCCATGATCGCTGCCATTTTTGCCGTGGAATCTGAAGGAGTAATGAGATGCGTGACTTGCGTCTATGGAGTCAGATGTTAATCGTGCTGCTATTGCTGGGCTGCTCTTCCAAGGGGGATACCCCTGCCGAGCAACGCAGCAATACGCTGCAGATGCGCCAGCAGGCGCTATCTGTCTTGTATGGCCAGAATCCCAATATCAAGCGAGAGGTGACCCGATCCAAAGGCTATGCCGTCTTTAGCAATGTGAACAACAACTTGCTGCTGCTCAGCGCCGGCTCGGGTTATGGGGTGCTGCGCGATAACCGCAATGGCCGTGACACCTACATGAAGATGGCCACCGCCGGTTTCGGGGTTGGCATGGGGATCAAGAAGTTCCAGGCTCTGATCATCTTTAACGATGCCGTGGCCCTTGATCGTTTCATCACCACAGGGTTTGATGCCAGCGCCCAGGCCGATGTGGCGGCCAAGTCTGCCGACGATGGCAAGGTGGTGGTCAGCGAGGCGGCCAATGCCGACTTCCAGAAGGTGAAGATGTATCAGCTGACCGAACAGGGCGTGGCGGTGCAGGCGACCATGCAGGGTTACAAGTACTGGCCGGACGATGATCTCAACGGCGGCAAGTGAGATGAGCCTCCTCATCTCTTCACACTAGGGGATAAGCAGGTACGATCATCGCAATACCTGCTTCTCTCCGCTCTCCCGGCACGATCATCGGTCCGATGATGATGCCGGTGTCTCCAGTGCCAATACCCTTACCCACATGGCCCCTTTGCCCACCGGTTGGCGGCAAGAGAGGCTCAGCTGCCCCGTCTCTGGTGTTATGCGATGCAGGGCCAGCTCCAACGACTCCTGCCCGGTCACGATCAGCGCCTGGCCGCTGTGATCGATGGCAAAGCCGCGCGGCATCAATTCGGTGGGGAAGTGGCCGAGCACACTCAGCTGACCATACTGCGGGTCTATGCCAAACAGGGTCAGCAGGCTGCTGGCCCGCTCGCTGGTGTAGAGAAAACGCCCGTCCGGGGTGAGATGCAGATCCGCCCCCCAGTGCTCCCCCTCATAGCCTGCCGGCAACATGTCCAGACTCTGCTGCGCCGAGATGCGCCCGTCGCTCTCCCTGTGGTAGCGGTTGAGGGTGCCATCGAGCTCGTTGAGGCAATAGATATCGCCGTTGGTCGGGTGCAGCGCCAGATGGCGAGGCCCGGCACCCGCTGCCGTGTGAATGTCGCCAAGTGGATGGGGCTCCAGTCGATCATCATCGCCCAGGGTGAAGCGACGGATCACATCCTCTTTGAGACAGGCGACCAGCAGCTCCTGATGCCCTTGCCCGTGATGGGCTGGCGGTTGATCGAGCAGGGTGACTGAGTGGGCGGCCATCAGATCGTCGATGCGCTGGTGCGGTGCCAGCACCCGGCCTGCGGCATCCATGCGCGAGACGCTGAGGTGGTTAAAAGCGTAGGAGGCGGCGAAGAACAGGCGGCCGCGAGCATCCGTGCAGGTGTGGGAGGCGCTGCCCGCCAGCGGCGCCGAGCTTGGTTCGCCGAGTCGTCCATCCGCCAGGATGGGGTAGCTCAGCACCTTGAAGTCGGGGCGCACGCCGGC
The DNA here is from genome assembly GCF_000820185.1 of Aeromonas tecta. GTDB lineage: Bacteria > Pseudomonadota > Gammaproteobacteria > Enterobacterales > Aeromonadaceae > Aeromonas > Aeromonas tecta. The sequence continues at coordinate 109,668 of NZ_CDCA01000011.1, read as the reverse complement.
ATAGAGCCAGCGCTTGTCCGGGCTGATGACCAGCGGTTGCACCTCACCACCGGTCTGCACCTCTTGCAGTGGGACGAGCGCATCATCCTCTAACTGAAAGACATGGATCAACCCGCTGACCGGGTTGGCTACATAAACGACTTGCAGCATGGCGCCTCCTGATGGCGATGGGGTTGTCCTGGCACGGGCAAGACGGAAGTGGCGATGGTCGCACAGACAGGCCCATCTGCCCAGTCAGGGTATAAACGGGGATAAAAGAGAGGGCGAATAGGGGGCTGGTCAGGCTCTTTAGGTTGATGCGTAGGTTGGCACCGGCCGGGGTAACGGTGAGGCTGACGCTAGCAAAGAAACGGGCCCCATGGTGGGGCCCGTTTGACTGATGGGGGCGAGCGGGATCAGCTCGTCCTACCAGGCTGCGCCGGGGGCAGGGCAGGGCGAGATTCCACCCGCTGCTCATCCCCCTGCCTGTTCTTGATATGCACGTCCATCTGGTTGAACGCGATGTCGATGTTGTGTTCGCGGAACAACACATCAATCCGGCGGTTCAGCTCATCGATGGCCGGGTTGCGATCGCCGAGCTCGCTCACGAAGAAACGCAGCTCGTGATCCAGAGTGCTGGCACCGAAGGTGAGGAAGTAGACGATGGGCGCCGGATCCTTTAGCACCCGGCTGTTCTCCATGGCCGCCTGAATCAGCAGCGTGCGGGTCAGCTCCAGATCCGAGCCATAGGCCACCCCGACCCGGGCGATGACCCGGGTGACGGTATCGGACAGGGACCAGTTGACCAGCCGCTCTATCATCAGCTGCTGGTTCGGGATGATCACCTCTTTGCGATCGAAATCGGTGAGGGTTGTGGAGCGGATGCGGATCTTGTTGACCGTCCCCGAGATGGTGCCGATGGTGACGGTGTCACCGATCCGCACCGGGCGTTCGAACAAGATGATGATCCCAGAGATGAAGTTGGAGACGATCTGCTGCATGCCGAAACCGATCCCCACCGAGAGGCCGGCGGCCAGCCATTGCAGCTTCTCCCACTGGACTCCCAACATGGCCAGCGCGGTGAGGGAACCCACCCCGATCAGCGCATAGTTGAGCATGGTGGTGAAGGCGTAGGCGGTGCCCTGGGCCAGGCGCAGCTTGGAGAGTATCAGCACCTCCAGCAGGCCGGGCAGGTTGCGCGCCAGGGACAAGGCGGCCCCGAACAGGAACAGACCGGTCAGCACGTCGCTCAGGCTGATGGGGAAGAGCACGGCGTTGGCGCCAGTCCCTTCACTCTTGTGCCACAGCACCACGCTGTCGAGGTAGGTAAAGACCGCGACCAGATCGGACCAGAGCCAGTAGAAGGCGACGCCGAACACCAGCAGCAGCATGATCCGGGTCAGACGCAGGGACTGCTGGCTGACATCCTCCAGATCCATGGGCTGCTCTTCGATGGCCTCGCCCCCTTCCGCATCTTCCTGGGTCTTGTGCTCACGCTTGGCGACGGCGCGGCGATAGGCCAGACGGCGGGCCGCCAGCTCCAGACCACGCAGGGCGGTACGATAGACCAGGCCCCAGATGATGATGAGGTAGAAGGATTCGATCAGGCGACCGGTGAGTTTGAGGGCCGTGTAGTAGTAGCCAAGGGCTGCCAGCACTATCAGTGCCACCGGCGCCAGGGCCAGGGCGACCCCCGTCATGATCTGCAGCATGCTGGCCTCGCCCTTGATGCGGGCGCGGGAGATGGGCAACACCAGATAGCCGGCAAGGCCCAGCAGCACCAGGGTCAGACCCTGTCCGATGACGTCGTTGCCAAGAGAGGAAGGCTCTACCACCGCCTTGGTGGACAGCATGATCAGCGGTAAAAGAGGTATCCAAAGATATCTCATGCTGCTGCGCTTGGCCTGTAATTCGGCCCTCGGCAGGCGGAAGTGGTTCTCGCCGATGCCACCGGGTCGCATCACCGACAGGTAGACGCTGAACACCAGGTAGCCGAGCGCCAGGTTCAGGGTGATCTGGAAGATGAGTTTGGGGCTCAGCAGGCCGCAGTAGGTGAGCAACAGGCCGGCCGCCAGGATAAACAGGGTGCCGGGCAGGCGCTGCAGCACTGTGTAGAGCAGGGCGCGCGGGGTATGCCACTGGCTGTCCTGGCGGAAGCGGCCGAGATCCTTGGCGATCTTCTGCTGACGGGCGATGATGGTCGGCCGCTTCCACAGCAGCAGGCCACCGACCAGCAACAGCGGGAAGGCGAGCAATGAGATGGGCAGCAGGGTGTCACCCCAGCCGCTCCAGTCGGGCTTGAGCACCCAGTCGGAGGCCTGCTTGTAGGCCTGGGCGGGCCAGTTGAGCAGCCACTTGCCATCGATGGGCTTGTTGCTGCTGACCCAGAAGATGTGCTGTTGCAGGGTGAACTCGATGGAGGCATAGACCCGGCTCAGCTGCTGCTGGGTCAGCTGCAGGCTGATGGCGTTGGTGAGCTGGCTGTCGAGTTGACGGTTCAGCTGATCGAGCAGGTTGATGCGGGTATCGAGCAACTTGGCGAGGCTGGCCTTGTCTTCCTCGCTGACCGGCTCGCTGCTGCTGGCGATCAGGTTGTCCAGATACTGGGTCTTCTGGAACAGCTGATCTCGCTGCTGGCTCAGTTCGAACTGGGCCAGGTGCAGGTCGGCTATCTGCTCCTCCAGGTTCTTCACCAGGGTCGACGGCGCGGCCTCCAGCTGCTGGTAGAGCTGATAGAGGATGCGCGACAGCAGCAGGTTGCCCTTGAGCATCTGCACCTGTTCATTCAGGTTGCGCTCGGTCTGGGTGCCGCGCTCCAGCCAGCTCTTCGCCTGCAGATTCTTCTGGGCGAGAGAGTTGAGGTTGGCGGTGGCGCTGATCAGTTGCTGGCTGAGCTGGTGGTTGATCTCCTGCTCTTTTTGCACCAGCGGGTTGTCTTCGCTGGCCACCAGCTCACCGGTCTGCTCGGCGGCCTTCTCGGTGTCGCCGAGGCGCTTGGCGCTGCTCTGCTCTTGCAGCGCCTGCAGTTTCTGCTCTTCGTAGGTGAGGCGTGCGCTCTGGTAGTCGCGCTGCTTGACCGCGAGATCCTGCATGCTGGTGCGGTTATCCAGCTCCTTTTGCAGGTTCGCCAGTTGCAAGTCCAGCAACACCAGCTCGGTACCCAGCTTCATCTTCTCGGCGCTGCTGATGCTGTCGCCGGAATTCAATCGGGTGCGGATCTCCTGGCTGCGCTGGTAGGCGCGGCTCATGTTGACCTGGGCGCGCTCGGGCAGGGTTTGCAGGCTGGTGATCTGGCTGCCGATGGTGCCGAGGGCTTCCTGCGACTCCTGCAGGTTGGCCATGATCTCGGCCTGACGGGTGTCGAGCTCCGCCAGGCTCATGCTGGCGTATTCGCTCTTGAGCTGCTCCAGGCTCTTGCCCTGGGTGAGGTTGTCGAGCTTGGCGCCAATCTCTCGCAATTCGGTGGGGAGCGAGCGTAGCCGCTGTAGCTGGGCTTTGCTCTTGTCCTGCTCCTTCTCGATGTTGTCGAGCAGGCTCAGGGTATCGGTCAGCAGCTTCTGATCGGCTTGTTGGCTGACGGTGAGGGTGTCTGATTTACCGAGCGCATCGAGCGCCCGCTGGACGGTGGCGCGTTGCGGCACATCCTGCGCCATGGCTTGCGGGGCGCACAGACTGACGAGTAAACAAAGCAGCGGCAACAGGCTGGCCGAGGCTTTTCTGAACTGTATTGAGGGCATAAAACTTCCGGGTTATTACGCGAAATTTGGGAGACATCCCACAGGGGGAAATCCGCGTGGATTCTAACACCGGCGGTAAACACGAAGCAGGGGGGAGAGATAAAAAAAACGGCGCCCGCAGGCGCCGTTTTATCGGTTCAAGACTGATTACAGTACGTGAACGGAGGCGGTGTTGGTGGTACCGCTCGGTACCAGAGCACCGGAAACCATGACAACCACGTCACCCTTCAGACCCATGCCGCTGGCCAGCGCCGCTTCTTTACCGATGCGATAGAAATCGTCGGTGGAGGCGATGCTGTCAACCACGTGAGCAACCACACCCTTGGTCAGCACCAGCTGAGCAGCGGTTTTCTGGTTGGTGGTGATGGCCAGGATCCAGGCTTTCGGGAAGTACTTGCGAATGGCCTTGGCAGACTTGCCGCCTTCGGTGGCAACCACGATCAGCGGGGCATCCAGCTTCTCGGAGGTCTCAACGGCGCCCTTGCAGACGGCTTCGGTGATGCGCAGCTTGTTGCTGTCATTGGCAGCAGACAGGTTGGACGGCATCACGGCGTCGGTACGCTCGCAGATGGTAGCCATGATGGTCACGGCTTCCAGCGGGTACTTACCCTTGGCGGATTCACCGGACAGCATGACTGCATCGGTACCGTCCAGGATGGCGTTCGCCACGTCGCCGGCTTCGGCGCGGGTCGGACGCGGGTTCTTGATCATGGAATCCAGCATCTGGGTGGCGGTGATGACCACTTTACGTGCCTTGTTGCACTTGGTGATGATCATCTTCTGGGCGAAGATAACTTCTTCAACCGGGATTTCCACACCCATGTCGCCACGGGCGACCATGATGCCGTCGGAGACAGCCAGGATCTCGTCGAAGTTGTCCAGGCCTTCCTGGTTTTCGATCTTAGAGATGATCTGGATGGCTTCGCCACCATGGGCCTTCAGGTGCTCACGGATTTCCAGTACGTCTTCTTTCTTACGGATGAAGGAAGCAGCAACGAAATCAACGCCTTGCTCGCAACCGAAGACGAGGTCACGCTTGTCTTTCTCGGCTAGGGCCGGCAGTTTGATGGAGACGCCCGGCAGGTTAACGCCTTTGTTCTCGCCCAGATCGCCATTGTTCAGCACCTTGCAGATGACTTCGCGTTCGCTGATCTCGATGACGTCCAGACCGATCAGGCCGTCATCCACCAGGATGCGGTTGCCGACGCGCAGATCGTTGGCGAAGCCGGCGTAGGTCACGGCGACTTTGTCTTTGTTGCCAACCACAGTCTGGTCGGTGGTGAAGGTGAAGGTCTGGCCGGCGACCAGAGAAACATCGTTGCCACCTTCCAGTTTCATGGTACGGATTTCCGGACCCTTGGTATCGAGCAGGATAGCTGCGTGCTTGCCGGTAGCGGCCATCACTTCACGCAGGTTGCGGATACGGGTGCCGTGCTCTTCGTAATCACCGTGAGAGAAGTTCAGGCGCATGACGTTCATGCCGGCGTCGAGCATCTTGCCCAGCATTTCTTTGGATTCGGTCTTGGGACCGATGGTGCAGACGATTTTGGTCTTTTTCATGTCAGTCTTCATGGTTAAGGAGTTTCCGTCGTGCAATATACACCAGTTTTTGGATACTTTTTATGATCCAGAAACAACGTTTTGGGCTAAAACCGTCCCAATTTACAAGATAACGTTTTCGCTCACGGTTGATTTTAGGGGCTAAAATAATTGCCTCCCCCGATAGCCGCTCATTCGGCACCCCTTGTCGGGTCCCCCTGGGCGCGATCGGATGTTGTTTAATAACAAGCAACTGACCAAGTGCTCAATGAGGGGAGGGAAGAGAGCGCTTGCTGGCCGAGCCGCCCCCAAGTGTAGCCAGCCGCAGGGGCGTCGTGAGTCATTGGCGAAGATTGCCGCCCATCCCGACAGCCTGATCAGGGCAAATCCGCCTCGATGGACATAAAAAAGCGCCGCTGAACATCAGCGGCGCTTTTTCTTTATTGGCTCTGACGCAGACGGCCAGGTCTTAGCCGAAGAACCAGTAACCGCGGTTGACCAAGCGGGTCAGCAGTTGCAGGAAGCCGGCCTGATCGGCGAGATCCACCATGTCGGCCTGGGTGACCATGTCCTTGTCACACAGCAGGGAAATGGCGGCCGCGTCTTCACTCTGCAGAGTCCAGGCTTCGCCGTCGATGTAGCACTGCTGGGCATCGCCGCTGAACCAGACAGATCGCAGGCCCGGTACCTTGATGGCAGGCTCGCCCTGGGTCAGCAGGTCGGCGATCTCCTCGGCGCTGTAGTCGGGCTCGACCGGATTGACATCCAGATCGTGCTTGGCCTCGGAGATCATGGTGCCGAACCACTCCTTGAACAGGGTCTCGTCGTCCAGCGCCTGCTGCATCAATTCCCGCAGGCGATGCAGCTCATGGGGCAGGATCTCGCCGTGGCGGGCGCGGGGCTTGAGATCCGCATCGCCGTAACGCTCGGTGCGCACCTCGTTGTCGATCAGGTGATCGGCAAAGGAGGAGATAAGCGCCTTTGCATCAGGCGCGCGGAAGCCCACCGAGAAGTTCAGGGACGGCTCGATGGCATAGCCCTCGTGGGGGAATCCAGGCGGGATGTAGAGGATATCGCCCGGCTCCATGATGACGTCGATGATCGCCTCGAACGGCTCGCAGTGCAGCAGGGCCGCGTGGGCGGCGAACTCGCTGCGAGGCGTCGCATCGCCGACGCGCCAGTGGCGCTTGCCCTGACCCTGGGTGATGAAGACGTCGTAGTTGTCGATGTGGGGGCCGACACCACCGTGGGGGGTGGAGAAGCTCACCATCACATCGTCAAAACGCCAGCCCGGGATGAACTGGAACGGCAGCGCCAGCTCGTGTACCTCGGGAGCCCAGTGGTTGCAGGCCTGCACCAGCACGGTCCAGTTCTCTTCTCCCAGGTGATCGTAGGATTCGAAGGGACCGTGAGCGGCGGCCCACTTGCCGTCGAAGCGGGTCACCAGACGGGATTCGATGGTCTCTTCCATGGCCAGACCCGCCAGCTCGTCCGGGCTGATGGGATCCTGGAAGTTCTTGAAGCCGCCCTTGATGAGCAGCGGGCGCTTCTGCCAATGGTGCTCGAGGAAGTGAGCGATATCCAGATTGAGTTCGTACATGGTGCTTCTCGTATCTTGTGAGAGATCTTGCCCAAACCGGGTTTGGGCAAGATCTCTGGTATGGCCCAATAGCAGCTAACGCCATCGAATGGGCCAAAATGAACAGGGGCCCTGCCGCAATGACAGGGCCCCCGTGGTATCGGTTTACCCGCTTACTTCAGCAGATCCACCAGACGCTGAGCCTGGCCGAGGTAGTTGGCCGGGGTCAGCTTCTTGAGCTCCACCTTCACGTCCTCGGGCAGTTCGAGGGTGTCGATAAAGGTGCGCATGCCTTCGGCGTCGACGCGGCGACCACGGGTCAGCTCCTTGAGCTTCTCGTAGGGCTTCTCGATGCCGTAGCGGCGCATCACGGTCTGGATAGGCTCGGCCAGCACTTCCCAGTTGGCATCCAGATCGGCGGCCATGGCGGCGGCGTTGGCTTCCAGCTTGGAGATGCCCTTCAGGGTCGCCTGATAGGCGATCAGCGAATAACCGACGGCGACACCGAGGTTGCGCAGCACGGTCGAGTCGGTCAGATCACGCTGCCAGCGGGAGATAGGCAGCTTGCTCGCCAGATGCTGGAACACGGCGTTGGCCAAACCCAGATTGCCTTCGGAGTTCTCGAAGTCGATGGGGTTGACCTTGTGCGGCATGGTGGAGGAGCCAATCTCGCCGGCGATGGTGCGCTGCTTGAAGTGGCCCAGGGAGATGTAGCCCCACACGTCCCGGTCGAAGTCGATGAGGATGGTGTTGAAGCGGGCCATGGCATCGAACAGCTCGGCGATGTAGTCGTGCGGCTCGATCTGGGTGGTGTAGGGGTTCCAGGACAGGCCCAGCGAGGTGACGAACTGCTCGGAGAACTGGTGCCAGTCGATTTCCGGGTAGGCGCTGACGTGGGCGTTGTAGTTGCCGACCGCGCCGTTGATCTTGCCCAAGATCTCGACGGCCATGATCTGCTTGTACTGACGCTCAAGGCGATAGGCGACGTTGGCCATCTCCTTGCCCATGGTGCTCGGGGTCGCTGGCTGACCGTGGGTACGGGACAGCAGCGGCATGTCGCGGTACTCATGGGCCAGGCGCTTGATCTCTCTAATCAGCTTCTCGCAATAAGGCTTGATCACCTCTTCGCGGGCCGTTTTCAGCATCAGGCCGTGGGAGTTGTTGTTGATGTCTTCCGAGGTGCAGGCGAAGTGAATGAATTCGCTGACGGCGGCGAGCTCCGGGTTCACTTCCACTTTTTCCTTCAGGAAATACTCCACCGCTTTCACATCATGGTTGGTGGTGCGCTCGATCTGTTTGATGCGGGCGGCGTCACTCTCGCTAAAGTCGTGGACTATGCCATCGAGCAGGGCGTTGGCGGCCGCACTCAGGGCAGGGACTTCCGGGATCCCGACGTGGCTTGCCAGTTTTTGCAACCAGCGCACCTCGACTTCGACGCGAAAACGCAGCAGGCCGAATTCGGAGAAGATAGGGCGCAGGGCATCGGCCTTGTCGCCATAACGACCGTCAATCGGGGAAACAGCAGTCAGCGCGGACAGCTCCATGGGGTGAACTCCTGATGATTGGTGTGGGGGATTCTCATCAACTCGCGCTCCTGTTGCGAGGCCGTTATCAAGGCTCATGTGCTGCTCGCTTGTTGGTAACCGAGAGTTCTCATTTATCGACATAAGCTCCGGTACCTGTGCTGCGCTTCACCTTGCTTCCGACCTCTCACGACGGTGCTCGAGCCGATTCTTAAAAACGTTTGGCCAATTCCACCATCTTCTTGCGAGCGAAGATGATCTGGGTACGGCTGCCGCCAAGCTGGCGCCACAGCACGCAGGCCCGGATGCCCGCCAGCAGCAGGGCACGCACCTTGTGCTGCACCAGCGGCTGCTGCAGGAACAGCGGGGTACCCGCCACCTGGATCCTGGGGCCAATCGGGCTGATAAGATCGCTGTAGATGCTCGCCATGTTGGCCAGGATCTGCTCGTCGAGCAGATCGAAATGCTGCTGCTGGCGACCGATCTGGCTGATCCGCTCCCCCAGCATGTTAAGGATGTCCTTGCGCTTGGCGAGCTTGCGCTCCAGCGCAATCAGGCTCACCACGTAGCGGGTCAGCTCGGCATTCTTCTGGCTGCCGTCGGCGCCGAGTTGTTCCACCAGGGCGCGGTAGCCATCGCGGATGGCGAGGTGGCTGCCAAACACTTCCAGCGGCTGCTTGGGGTCGGTCACCAGCACGCTGGAGAGACTCTCACGCAGGGAGGCCTCGTCACAGGTGCCGTCACGGGCCACCTTCTGCACCAGGTAGGCCGCCTGGCAGATGCCGGCAAAGGCCATGGTTCTGTCTTGGAATTTGTCGCTCATAGGTTCACGGCCCTGTTTTGTTCATTCACTGGCTGATGCCGCAGCAGGCCATGATCCGACCTTGGAATTTGTCGCTCATACATTCACGGCCCTGTTTTGTTCATTCACCGGCTGATGCCGCCGCAGACCCTGATCCAGCCTTGAAATCTATCGCTCATCTGGTCGCGGTCTTGTTCTGTTCGTTCGCACCGGCTGGCTGCAGCCCGGTGCTGGATTACTGACGAAGGCCGCGTATAGGGCGGCCTTCGTTATTCATTTACACCGGATGGCTGAAGCGCTGCTCTATGATGCCGCCGCCCAGACACTCTTCCCCGTCGTAGAAGACGGCGGATTGACCCGGCGTCACCGCAGCCTGCTTCTCGTCGAAGATGACCCTGATGGTCTCATCGTCGATGGGCTGGATGAGGCAGGGGATGTCTTCCTGGCGGTAGCGGGTCTTGACGGTGCAGCGGCGCGGCGCGCGAATGGGGGTGCGATCTACCCAGTGCAGCTGGCTGGCGATGAGGCCATCGGAGTAGAGACGGGGATGTTCCCCTTGCGCGACGATCAGGGTGTTGCGCTCCACTTCCTTGTCGACCACGTACCAGGCTTCTTCGGTGGCGTCTTTGCGACCGCCGATGCCGAGGCCCTTGCGCTGACCCAGGGTGTGATACATCAGGCCCTGGTGCTCGCCGATCACCTTGCCGTCCACGGTTTCGATGGGGCCGGGCTGGGCGGGCAGGAATTTCGCGAGGAAGTCCTTGAACTTGCGCTCACCGATGAAGCAGATACCGGTGGAGTCCTTCTTCTTGGCGGTGATGAGATCGAGCTGCTCGGCGATGCGGCGCACCTCCGGCTTCTCCAGATCCCCGACCGGGAACAGGCTCTGACCCACTTGAGTTTCGCTCAGGGTGTAGAGGAAGTAGCTCTGATCCTTGTTGCCATCGAGACCCCGCAGCAGGCGCGGGCGGCCGGTGCTGTCGTCACGGCGCACATAGTGGCCGGTGGCGATGTAGGTAGCACCCAGCTCTTCGGCGGCAAATTCCAGGAACGCCTTGAACTTGATCTCCTTGTTGCACAGGATATCCGGGTTCGGGGTGCGCCCGGCCTTGTACTCGGCCAGGAAGTGTTCGAACACATTGTCCCAGTACTCGGCGGCGAAGTTGATGGTGTGCAGCTTCATGCCCAGCTTGTCGCAGACGGCTTGAGCGTCAGCCAAATCCTGGGAGGCAGAGCAATACTCGTCCGTGTCGTCTTCTTCCCAGTTCTTCATGAACAAGCCTTCGACCTGATAGCCCTGCTGCTGGAGCAGGTAGGCCGAGACGGAAGAGTCCACACCGCCGGACATGCCGACGATCACCTTGATTTGGCTGTTGTCTGTCATTAGTCGAAGTTACCAGTTCGTTTAAACGGGGCGTATTCTACCAGAATTTCGCGCCCCCGGTCACATATCCATGCCAGCATCCCGTAGCGGGTTGTTGTGACAGGAAATCGTTTTTCTGTTTGTCGGCACCATGATGAAAAAATGGCGTCAAACGACCTCAGATAAAGGCCTTAAGCGCCGACAGCGGCAGGCGGGTTCCCGCCAGATAATCCTGGATGCATTGCCACACCAGGGGGCTGCGCAGGGCCGGTTTGCACTCGGCTATCTCGTCCAGGGTGAGCCAGTGGCAGGCCAGCACATCGCCGTCAGGATCCTCTGGATGGTGCTGACCCGGCGCCTTTTCAAGGTCGAAGATGACGGCGGTGCGCACGAAGGTGGCCTCGCTGTCCGCCGGCTTGAACAGATAGACCCCTAGCCAGGCGCTGGGGGCGGCGGTGAGTCCCGTCTCCTCTTTCAGCTCGCGGCAGGCGGCCTCAAGCAGGTTCTCGCCAGGTTCCACATGACCGGCGGGCTGGTTGAAGCGGCGCTGGCCCGCTATCTCCTCTTCCACCAGCAGGAAGCGACCCTGCCAGTGCACCAGGGCGGCCACCGTCAATCTGGCCGGCAGCGGGGGGTGATCAATCATAAGGACTCCTTGTCTCGTGCGTTGATTCAGGATTGGCCGTTGCCGTTGCCGTTGCCGTTGCCGCCGCGAGCCGGACGACGGGCCGTGCCACGTCCCGAGCCGCGGGGCTTGCCGTCCGCCGGTTGGGCGGGACTTGATGAGGCGAGGCCGCGATCGGCGCCATGGGGCCTGCTGCTTTTTACTGCTGTAGTAGTGTCTCGCGCTGCCTTTGGCCTGCTTTGATTGCGTGATTTATCGCTAGATTGATTGTTTGTAGTCGATCTCACCGCCCTATCCGGCGTTCCCGGGCCGTCCCGACGAGCCGTATGGGTGCGAGGAAGGGCTGCCAGCTCGGGGGCGGGCAGGGCGCGGCTCTGGCCAGGGGCCAGATCGTCGAGGTTCCAGTCACCGATGGCGTAGCGAATGAGGCGCAGGGTGGGGTGACCGATGTGGGCGGTCATGCGCCGCACCTGGCGGTTGCGCCCCTCCACTATCTTGATCTCGAGCCAACAGGTGGGGATCTCCTTACGCTCGCGAATGGGCGGGTTGCGCGGCCACACCACGGGCTCACTCATGATCCGCGCCCCGGCGGGCAATGTCATGCCGTCGTTCAGCTCTACCCCGGCGCGCAAGTTAGCCAGCGCTTCCTCGCTCGGAATCCCTTCCACCTGCACCCAATAAGTTTTGGGGGTCTTCTCCCCCGGCTGGGTGAGGCGAGCCTGCAGCTTACCGTCGTTGGTGAGCAGCAAGAGCCCCTCGCTGTCGCGGTCCAGCCGGCCGGCGGCATAGATGCCGGGCTCGCTGATGTAATCCTTGAGGGTCTCGCGCCCCCCTTCGTTGGTGAACTGGCACAGCACCATGTAGGGCTTGTTTAGCAGCAGCAACTTGCGATCCGCCGGTGCCACCTGGGGTTTTTGCTCGCCCTGGCCGCCACTGCGTGAACGCTCGGGTTTGACGATCACCGCCCCCTTGGTGGGCCGACCGGCGCTGGCGGGTCGGTTGGTGAGGGAGAGGCGGGGACGGGCAGGTTTCATCGAATGCGCACCAAAAGCAGGGAATGCGCGATTGTATCACAGGGGGTTGTCTGCGGGATGAATGAGGGGCGCCCCGCAGGGTGCATCCTTAGCTCAGCAAGCCTTCGATGACGATGGCCTGACGGGTGGGGGCCGAGCTTGCGTGCAGCAACGCCGTGCTGACCGTTTCGTCCATCAGGGCGCGGGCCAGGCGGGTGAGGGGGCGCAGCTGCTCGGGGACGAGCCCGGTCGGGATCGCCAGCAAGATGATGCTCTCCACCGGTCCCAGCGTTGAGCCCCACTCGATGGGCTCGGCGCAGCTGAGCAGCGAGAGGGAGGGCTGGCGGATGGCAGGGCAGATCACGTGGGGCATGGCGAGGCCCGGCCTGATGATGGTGGCGGCGAGCCGCTCGCGGCTATCGATGGCCTGCTCCAGCACGGGTCTGTCACGGAGCAGCTCGGCGGGCAGCAAGTCCACCAGCACCCTCAGCGCCAGCGCCTTGTCGAGGGGGGCGTTAGCGTGACCGAGCTGAGCCAGTGAGAAGCAGTAGTCGGGCTGGGCATCGCGCAGCCGCTGTTCGGCCTGAGCGGCGGTGGCGGGTCGACCGAGCGGTTGGCCGAGCTCGACGCACCAGCAGGTGAACGCCATGTGGGCGAGCTCGGCGTCCAGTCCCTCGATCAGCAATTGGCAGAGATCGCCGGGTTGGGTGGCCAGGGTGAGCAGGGCGAGCTGGTTGGTCGCCCCTACGCTCTGGCGGCGCGTCACATTGATGAACTGGATATGGGACTTGAACAGTCCCGCCAGTCGGCAGAGCTGTTTGGCCTGAGTGATGGTCAGGCCTTGGCGACAGCAGAAGGTGAGCTCGCGGCGCAGCATTCAGGCGCCGAGGGTCGCGGCTTTGAGCACGGCAATCGCATCGATCAGCACGGATTCCAGCGATACCTGGCGCAGGGGGCAGCCGAGGAAGCGCTCCTTCTGCTCAATCTCGATATCGGAGGCGATCAGCACCAGATCGGCGGCGGCGATGTCCCGTGCGGTCAGCACGTTCTCCAGCCCCATGGCGCCCTGGGTCTCGACCTTGATCTTCAATCCCAGCTTGTCGGCGGCTTTTTGCAGTGCCTCGGCGGCCATATAGGTGTGGGCGATGCCGGTGGGGCAGGCGGTGACGGCGAGGATCTTCATCGGTTCTCGAAGCAAATTGAGGTGGGGCAACAAGATAGCGCCAAGGGCCCGATTTTGCCAAAGGTGCGGGCGAAAAGTGGGATCTTGGCGGCGCTCTGCTGGCAGGAGGCAAGGGGGATGGGGGCAATGTGGCGTCATTTGCTGACGGTGGCAGCCCGCCATAAAAAACGGCCCGCCTGAAGGCGAGCCGAATGCACACTACGGAGTGAAACTCTTTGTCTATCAGGCGGGCTGGGTCGCCAGCTCGGCGGCTTTCAGCTCGCGCTTGATACGGCGGATCTTGCGCTCCTCGGCCACGGCCACGCAGGCCATCAACACCAGGCAGGCGGCGGCGGCCATGTCCAGCGCCGCGAAGGTGCCATCCCAGCCGGTCAGGCCGAAGATGGGAGTGCCGTCGGCGATCATGCCCAGGCCCAGCTTGGCGAAGCTGTCACCGATGAGGTAGGCGAAGGTGCCCTTGACCCCGTCGGCCACGCTGATGCCCTGTTTCGGCACGAAGCCCACGGCAGCGACGCCGATCAGCAGTTGCGGGCCGAATACCAGGAAGCCCAGGGTGAACAGGGAGCCCAGGAACATGAACTGGGTGGTGGCGTGCTGATAGAGACCCAGGGTCGCGATGATCAGCGCCAGTGCCACGCAGGCCACCAGGCCGCGACGACCGTTCGCCAGATCGGAGAGATAACCCCACATCAGGGTACCGACCAGGGCGCCCACTTCGAAGAAGGTGAAGCCCTGGATGGCGATCTCCTTGGAGAAGCCGAGCTCCTGATGGGCGTAGACGGTGGACCACTGGTCGATGCCGATACGCACCACATAGAGGAAGATGTTGGCGAAGCACAGCAGCCAGATCACCTTGTTCATCAGCACGTACTTGACGAAGATCTGGCCCTTGGTCAGCTTCTGCTCCTCGGTGGCGATGTCCTCTTCGCTGGCGACCTCGTCAAACAGCTCCTCCACCTTGCCAAGGCCATAGGCCTCCGGCGAATCGTTGCCAAAGCGCAGGCCGATAAAGCCGACGACCAGCGCGATGATGGACGGGAAGATAAACATGCCGAGCACGTTGCCATCGAACAGGTAGTTGGCACCGAACAGTGCCACCCCGGCCGCGCCGGCGCCGCCCACGTTGTGAGAGAGGTTCCACATGCCGAGGTATGTGCCGCGCTTGTTGCGGGGAGTCCACTTGGTGATGGTGGAGTAGCTGCAGGAGCCGCCACAGCTCTGGAAGAAGCCGCTCAGGGCATAGAAGAAGATCATGAAGTAGAGGCTAAACCCCGTGCCGCCCATGCTGGCGCTGAAGCCCAGCATGCAGAGGGCGGAGAGGATCAGCATCAGCGGCAGGAACTGCTTGGTGTTCTTGCCATCGGCATAGTAGGAGACCAGCGTCTTGCCCACCCCGTAGGTGATGGAGAAGCCAAGGCCTATCATGCCGAGCTCGGTCATGGAGAGACCGTACTCCTGTATCATGTCGTTCTGCGCAATGTTGAAGTTCTTGCGGATCAGATACATGGTCAGATAACCAATGAATACAACCAGATAAGATTGCATAAAGGGCTTGAACCAGAGCTTGCGCCGGGCTTCGACCGGCAGGTCCAGGGTGGGGACCCGGACCTGTTGGAGCAATTTCAACATCTTCGTTCATCCTCTGCGAGATAGACGGAATTTCCGCCGCGCCCCTCGTTTATTCAGTGGTTGATGCTTCAACCGGTTATAAGAGGTCACGCCACGGAAAGGCCAACGGGGAAGCGGGGCTGCCCAGTCGATTGAACCTGTGCCCGGCACCTTGCGTCTGCGAAGGGGCGGGTCACTACATCAGGTGGGACGACTGTAATGAGGCGCAGCCGGGAGGGCGTGAGAGCCATCCCTAGGGGAGATAGGAAAATTTCCTAGTTTGGCGGGATCTGGCCGCGAAGTGTGAAGGGGATCACGGGATGGCTGGTCGATAAGCGGGTCTGTGTGTTGTGGGAGGGAAGCTGCACGCAGGCAATAGAGGCAATAAAAAAGAGGCCACCCCGGGGTGGCCTCTGGCTTTCTGTGAGAAGAAAGGCGTGAGAACGTCAGGCGGCCTTGGCCAGCGCGGTCTCGTCCGTCTTCTTCACCCGCAGTTTTTTCAGGGCGACCGCCACCACACCGGTGACGATGGCGCCACAGATCATGCAGAGCAGGGCCAGCAGCGGCTTGTTGACGGCGCCGAGCAGGGCGACGATGGGGCCACCGTGGGCCACGCTGTTGGTGATGCCAAACAGGAAGGCCATGACGGCGGCGGTCATGCTGCCCAGCATGTTGGCCGGAATGACGGCGAGCGGATCGCGGGCGGCGAACGGAATGGCGCCCTCGGAGATCCCCACCAGACCCATGGCACCGGCGGCCTTGCCTGCCTCAATCTCGCTGGCATCGAAGATACCCAGCTTGCGACCGAGCACGGTAGCCAGTGACATGCCGAGCGGCGCGGCCGGGATGGCACAGGCCATGGCGCCCATAAACTGAGTCTGGCCGGAGGCAATCATGCCCACGGAGAACAGGAAGGCCACCTTGTTGACTGGGCCACCCATATCAAAGCCCGCCATGCCACCCAGCACGATACCGAGCAAGACCAGGCTGCCACCGCTCATGGAGAGCAGCATGGCGTTCAGGCCGGTCATCATGTCGGCGATGGGGGCACCGATGATGAAGATGAACACAGCGGCGATAAACAGCGAGCCGACGATGGGGGCGATGAGGATCGGCACCAGCGGCTGCACCATCTTGTGGTACTGGCGGGTGGCAATCCAGCGCACCAGATAACCGACCAGCAGGCCCGCGATGATGGCACCGATGAAGCCGGTACCGGCGTCGGCGCCGTAGAAGCTGCCGTTGTTGGCGATCCAGCCGCCAATAAAGCCGGGAGCCAGGGCCGGGCGATCACCGATGGCGTAGGCGATGTAACCGGCGAGGATGGGGATCATCAGGGTGAAGGCGGCGACCCCCACGTTGAGGATCTGGTTCCACATGCTGCCTGCCGGGATCTGCATGCCGCTTGGGGTTGGATCGCCGCCGATGGCGAGCGCCAGGGCAATCAGCAAGCCCCCCGTGACCACAAACGGGATCATGTGGGAGACGCCGTTCATCAGGTAGCGGTAAAGATCCGAGGTGCCGCCTGCGCTCTTCTCCTCGCTCTTGCGCTCATCCTTGTCCGCCACATAGGCAGGAGCCTTGAGCGCCTGCTCGATCAGCCCCTTGCCGTCTTTGATGGGAGCCTTGACCCCGGTCTTGATCAGCGGCTTGCCGTTGAAGCGGGCCATGTCCACCTGCTTGTCGCAGGCCACCACGATGGCGCTGGCGCGGGCAATTTCGGCCGCGGTCGGGCTGTTCTTGACGCCGATGGAGCCGTTGGTCTCCACCTTCACCTCGTAACCCAGCTCCTTGGCGGCGCGCTCAAGAGACTCGGCGGCGAGATAGGTGTGGGCGATGCCGGCCGGGCAGCCGGTGACCCCGATGATGAAGCCCTTGTCGGCAGCCGGAGCGGCTACCGTCTCTTCCTTCTTCTCGAGCAAGAGCGCCAGTGCCTCGGCCGAAGTCTTGGCGGCCAGCAAATTAGCAATGAAACCCTCTTCAATCAGCTTGGCGGAGAGCTCAGCCAGCACCTCGATATGGTGATTGGCGCCACCCGCCGGGGAGGCAATCATGAAGAATAGGCGGGACGGCTTGCCATCCTCGGCGCCGTAGTCGATGCCGGCGCGGCTGATGCCGATGGCCACCGCCGGGGTGCTCACCGCCGTGCTCTTGGCGTGGGGCAGGGCTACCCCTTCCTCGAAGCCGGTGTTGTCCAGCTCTTCTCGGGCCCACAAGTCCTTGATGAACTGCTGCTCGTCGCTGACCTTGCCTTGCGCCGCCAGCAGACGGGCCATCTCGCTGAAGACCTCTTCCTTGCGGCTGGCCTTTAAATCGAGCGCGATCAGCTGCTCGTTGATAAGGGTGGTGATCATGGTGTTCTCCCCGCTCCTCGCTGGAGCCTGTTGGCATCGTTTCCCGGGTCTAGTTGACCACGACAGGTTCAGCCCCGGGACATGCAGACAAATTTGACCCTCCTATTATGGTGGGGGAGAAGGATCAACCCTATCGGACAAAACTGCGAAATACTGGATTTTTGTGCGCCATCACCTTGAGTGTGACCCCGATCTCACAGCAGACCAGCTGACAAAATGGGTTTATATTGAACCACGGAATGATTTTTTATAGTTAAAAATCAATCAATTGAAGATATGTATGCCGATGCGGAGCAGCCATGGAGCCTGCTTTCACTGGGGCGAGAGGAACTGTGTTCCTGTAAATTTGTGAGGTAAGAAGAGACTTCAGGATGTGAGCCAGTGCACATAAATAGCGATTATCAGGGTAAGAGGAGGGGGCAAGGTGGAGAAAAGTCGTTAGCCATCGGGCAGCAGCCGTGTGGATGGTGGCTGGAGGTGGATTAAAAGTAGGTTGGCGGTTCACTGATATAGTGCGACAGCCCAAGGGAGAAATGAATGCAATCACCGCTCTGGATGCGTCTATAGCCCCGCCTCTCGTAGAAGTGATGGTCGATATCCGCATGCAGAAACGTTGCGACTGTATTGGGATCACTCAGGAGCATATTTGTCACGGCGCGCAGCAGATGGGCGCCAAACCCTTGTCCCCTCATCGCAGGCGTCGTTGCCAGTGAACCTATGCCAAAACAGCCCTGGCCAAGGCCAAAGCTGTCCCGATAGACGATAAGGGACGAAACGGGTTGCCTGTAAGAATGGTAGCGTAATATGCTGAATTTATGGTTCATACGATTCTTTATGCTGTCGTGATGTTCTTTCTCTTTATTCGCCACCAACCCTGCCATTTTCCCCTGATTTCTTTCGAATGCTCATCAAGTGATGGACAAGCCATGTTATCCCCGCATAAGCAGCGGCAGAAAAAACAATGACCAGATAGAGGCGCCGGCCGCTGGCGAGAACAAATCCATATGGAAGTCATGCCGGATAAAGGCGAGGAGCAAACCGACAGGTTCCGTAATGGTTAGACCAGATCTAAAGATAGAGAGAAACACCCTTTATTTTTTGAGTTTCTTCATTTTTGTTTATTTTGATTTCGCACCATTATTAATGGCGGTGCTTGAAAAGCAGGATTATATCTCTAGGTGAGCGGTGGGTTTCACTTCGTCCAGCGCCAACCTACGCAACCTGTAGATTGGCGCTGAGCTTGCAAGATTCAACACACGAAATATTATAATGGATGGCTTCAATAGGTAGTGATATTATTTTATATGGATAATAGTTTTAGATGTCAACATGATCTGTTTTTAATATATTTTCAAGTAAACACTCCACCTTATAAAATCTCGTCATCTTATAATGTTTTACGAAACCTTCATCTACACTATCAAAGTGTGGAGTTGATTCTTGCTCAGTTTTTTCAGTACTGTCTATTGTATTAAGCAATTGCCAGGAAATAGGTTTTGTAAGATTAAAATTTTCTTTTAGTTTTGCACAAAACCCACTTAATTGAACTAATGCTCGGTCAGGAGGGAACACAAAGTTAATACCAATTTTACTATGCCTCAATTGAGGTGTTTTTGTTGAAAAATAACTAATTCCGGAAACATTGGATTTCTCTTTACTAATCCATTGCAAAAGCAAGTTAGGAATTATGTATTCGATGTTAAAGTTACCACCATTGAATGCTCTATTATAGCTACAGGCTATCAATAATGGATACATAACAATATAGGCATTTTGAAGATCTACATTTCCGTCATGTTCATCATCCTCAGGAAAGAATAAGTTCTCAAACTCTGTTTTTTTTAGTGTTTCCAATGAATATGAAAAATTAATAACGCTAACACTTTCTTCATTCACGCATTCATATCGTGAAAGATACATTCTATTAAGATCTGGCTTACCCATTTCTTGCCAACATACATAAATTGATGTGCCTAAATATAAACATGGTAATCCGGCTATAGAATATCTCTGAGTTCCAACGAGGTGACGTAAATGGAATGGGATATGAAACATATCTTTGCGTTCTGAAAGTTCATGGTCTGAGCATCTAACTCGATATAACTTATCATCGGACTTTAAAAAATGCTGTATGTCTCTTACTAATTTAGGGATGTTATCTTTAATAATAGGTAAATCCATTAATCTTTCAAAGGCATCGTAGGCGCTACCTGCATTACCAGATAAGTATTCATCAAGAGACATTATTATTTGTTCGCAAACGCGCTCTAATTTTGATGTGTTATCATGCAAATAGGCCTCTACGGAACCAATTTTTTGGAGCTTTCTAATTCTGTCTAAATAGTTGTCAAGCCTATCTTTTAAATCATCTCGATAATTTGTTTTGTAAGGTTCATAGATGAATGGTTGTTTTAATTTATACCCTTGCAATAACTTATTCAATACTTTTTGAAAATCACTCATCTTATAAAAACACCCTAGTTTATTATTACTTTTAATGATCGATGACCGTATGTCGATTAACGTAGCGTAACCGGACTGTCGCGAAAGTATGATCAAGACTCTTCAGGTCTTTATCGGACAGGCTACTGCCCTAAGTTTAAATCTCCAACATGCTGCTTTTGCCCCCGCGAATGATCCGGTGAAGAATGATAGACCCGTGTCATGAATGGAGATCCGTAATTAGATTGGTAGCCAAGTGGAGCATCTTAACCAAGGTGTCAGAAGAGCAAAACAGGGAGCCGATAAAAACTGGCTCAGGATCAACAAATCGATTATTAGCAGGGTGCTATTTGCACAATCCGGGTCGACTCGACTAACCGCAGACGAGCCAACAGTTTGAGAACAAGGCTTAATACTCGAGAAATTTCTCGCCGCAGCGCTCGCAGATCAGGTGCCGCACATGGGTGGTCTGATAGGCCAGGGTCGAGCCAAATGCCCAGTTGGTGATGGTGCTGGCACGAAAGGCATGCCAGAAGGCCTTGGATTTCTCCTTGGGCATGATGTCCTGGCTGTGATCGCGGGGGACCAGCACCACCAGATGGCGGGTTCGCTCACCGCACTGATCGCAGGGATGGATCTCGCTCTGCGGCTCTGTCTGCTGTTGATCTTTGCTCTGGGTGCTCATCTTGATCCGGGCTCTTTAACTGGGTGATGGGCCCATCATATTCTTCTCCCCTTGGCACTCCTATCACCGATGGACAGAGACTCCCCATGCGGGGGGAAGATTCAGGCTATGCCCGCTTATCCCTATCGGAGGGGCGTCCCACTACTGTTCGCCTAATCGCGGGGGCTATCAGGTACTGCTGGGCCCGGCTCTGCTTTCTTGATGGTGCCTGGGTCATACTCTACGCGGAGCTACAACGGGGCTGGATCATGGATGCGGATGGCTGGGTCTGCACTTGCGCCAGCGGTGTTTCACCATTGGGCTTGGGTCGGCCAACCCATAGCCCATAGATAGCGCCAAGCCGGCTGTTGCAGAAAGGATGGCTGGCAGGACGCCAGCCATCCTTGCGGGTGTGGACAAGGGCTACGCGGGGTAATCCTTATTTGTCGAAGCGCTGGTTGCCGGCCTGGCCGTGTTCCAGCGCCCGCTCCACATAGAGATAACCGATGCCCATCACCTGCTGCGCGCGATCGAGCTGGCCGAAGCGGATATGCGTCTGATTGACCACATCGCTGCAGTCGAACGGGTTGGCGCCGGTCTGGTTGACGATGGTTTGCAGCCAGTGGTCGCCAAAGTCACAGCTGCGGCCATAGAGGTAGATGCGGTTGATGTTGAGGATGTTGAGGAAGTTGTAGAGGCTCAGGCCGATGGCTCTCGCCCCCTCGTCCACCAAGGTGCGGATCATGGTGTTCCCCTGTCGATAATGGGCGATCAGCTGGGCCGTGCTGAGCTCTCCCCTGGTGAGCGGCGTGGCGTCGTCGCCGGTGTGCTGCTTGAGAAAGATCCGCGCCCGCTTCTTGATGGCGAAGAGCGAGGCCACAGTCTCCAGGCAGCCGTAGCGGCCACAGACGCAGGCGCTGCCATCCGGATCTATGATGGTGTGGCCTATCTGGCCACTGCCAAAGAGCGCGCCCCGGTAGATCTGGCCGTTGATGATGAAGGCCGAGCCGATGCCGTAATCGACGTTGATGACGCACAGATCCCTGCGCTCTTCCTGGCCCTGCCACTTTTGTGCCAGCGCCAGCATGGTGCAGTCGTTATCCACCATCACCTCGCAGCCGAGGCGCTCCTCCAGCAGGTATTTGAGTTCGACCGGGGCGTGCCAGGGCGCCTGCGGCATGGTCTGGGAGACGCCGGTCGCCGGGTTGACCTGGCCATGCACCGCCAGCGCCAGCCGGATCGTCAATCCCTTATGGCGGCGCTTGTGCTGGTAGTAGCACTCTTCGATCAGGCGCAGCAAGGCGTCCGGCGTCTGGGGGGCTATCTGTTGGCCGTTGAATGTGTCAAGCGGCGCTATCTGGCTGTCTACCAGGATGCTCTCCAGGCTGGTGGGGCTGATATTCAGGCATAGAATGGCCCCGCTGCCGCTCGCGATGCGATAGCTGCCGCCGCTGATGCCGCGCTGGGAGAGATTCAGGGCGCTGTGGCTGATGGCGCCCTCGGCGGCGAGCTCGTCGAGCACCTTGCTGACCGCCGGAATTGAGAGCTCGCTGTGGCGGGCGAGGGTCGATTTGCTCGCCTCCTTGAGGCGGTAGAGCAGCGCCAGCAGTACCCTTTTGTTGTGCTGACGCACCTTCTGGTTGTTCAAGCCGGTGATCATCTCTTTACTAAACTCCGCTTACTGTATTGCGTGACCTTTCAGCGATACGCGCCGTAATGCTCATTCTAAACTCGCCTCACTGAAACATTTACTAATTAATGTTTAATGAGGCGAGCGAAATGAGAGCTGATGTAAATGTCTGGGTTGAAGCCGTTACCCTGCCGACCTACGAGGTCGGTGCCGAAGATCCGAACCCCATGTTTCTCGAGAAGCGGGTCTATCAGGGCTCCTCGGGCGCCGTCTATCCCTATGGCGTGATCGACACCCTCACCGGCCAGAAGCAGATGAAGACCTATCAGGCGGTCTGGCTGGAGAACGACTTCATCAAGGTGATGCTGCTGCCCGAACTTGGTGGCCGCATCCATCGCGCCTACGACAAGGTGATGCAGCGCGACTTCGTCTACTACAACGAGGTGATCAAACCCGCGCTGGTGGGCCTGGTGGGGCCCTGGATCTCTGGTGGCATCGAGTTCAACTGGCCGCAGCACCACAGACCGACTACCTACATGCCGGTAGATTTCACCATCCAGGAGAGGGATGGCGGCGCCAAAACCGTCTGGCTGGGAGAAGTGGAGGCGATGCGCGGCCTGCAGGTGATGGCCGGTTTTACCCTCTACCCGGACAAGGCGCTGATCGAGATCACCGGCAAGGTGTTCAACGGCAACGACACCCCACGCCACTTCCTGTGGTGGTCCAACCCGGCCGTCAAGGGAGGCGACGATCACCAGAGCGTCTTCCCGCCCGATGTCACCGCCGTCTATGACCACGGCAAGCGTGACGTCAGCGCCTTCCCCATCGCCCACGGCACCTACTACAAGGTGGATTACTCCGCAGGGGTAGATATCTCCCGTTACCGCAACATTCCGGTGCCGACTTCCTACATGGCGGACAAGTCTGGCTACGACTTTGTCGGCGCCTACTGCCATGGCGAGCAAGGTGGCCTGCTCCACGTGGCGGATCACCACGTCTCGCCGGGCAAGAAGCAGTGGAGCTGGGGCAGCTGTGATTTTGGCCTCGCCTGGGATCGCAACCTGACCGATGACAACGGCCCCTATATCGAGCTGATGACCGGGGTCTACACCGATAACCAGCCCGATTTCACCTGGCTGGATGCGGGGGAGGAGAAGATCTTCGTCCAGAACTTCCTGCCATATAACACCCTGGGCACCCTGCAAAACGCGAACACCCGCGCCGCGCTCAAGCTGGAGCGCGTCGAGGACGGGCTGCTGTGCGGCGTTTACGCGATAGCCCCGCTGTGTCGGGTGCGCTTCGAGGTGAGCGATGAGAGCGGCGTGTTGCTGAGCCAGCCCATCGAGCTGCAACCGGGCCAGGTCTGGCTGGAGCAGGTTGCCATCACCAGCGAGGCGCGCCTGAGGGTGCGGCTGCTGGATGAGTACGACCAGGTCATCTTGAGTTATCTGGAGCACGAGCCCGCGGGCGAGGCGTTGCCGGATCCGGCGACGGCGCCACTGCCCGCGCGGGAGCTGGAGTCGGTCGATGAGCTCTATTTCATCGGTCAGCATCTGGAGCAGTACCTGCACGCGAGCCGCTCGCCGTTCGACTACTACCTGCGTGCGTTGGCGCTGGATGGCGGGGATTATCGCTGCAACCTGGCGCTGGCCACCCTCGAATACAACCGTGCTAACTACGAGCAGGCCTTGAGCCATGCCGACAAGGCGTTGGCGCGGGCCCATCGTCTCAACAAGAACCCCCAGTGCGGCAAGGCGAGCCTGATGCGCGGCCATATCGGGGAGCGTCTCGGCCAGTTCGATGCCGCCTTCGACGACTTCCACAAGGCGACCTGGAGCGGCAACTGCCGGGACAGCGGTTTCCATGGCCTGGCCCGCATCGCCATGGTGCGCCGGGATCCGGCGCAGGCGCTGCAATTTGTCGAGCGCAGCCTGGCCGTGAACGGTACCCACTACGGCGCCATCGCCCTCAAGGCACTTGCCTTGCTGGAGTGCGGCGAGCGCGAGGAGGCACTGGGCTACATCGACGAGCAGCGAGTGTGCTATCCGCTGCACTACCAGCTCGCCTTCCTGCGCTGGCTGGCCAGCGAGCAGGCGGCGGATCTCGAGGCGCTGCGCACCCTGTGCAACGGCCGCGGCGTGAACCTCTGTTTCCTCGCGAGCAACCTGCTGGAGCTGGGTCGCCCCGAGCTGGCGCAACGGCTGCTGGCCTCAGTGCCGGTGGAAGAGACGCTGCCGCTGCTGTTCCAGGCCAGCCTGCTGCCCGAAGGCGAGGCGCAAGCGGCGCTGCTGGCGCGGGCGGAGCAGGCGTTTGCTCACAAGGTGCGTTTCCCCAATACCTTGGGGGAGGTCGCCATGCTCGAGCGGCTGCCAAACAGCGGGTTCGCCCAGTACCTGCTGGGGTGCTTCCACTACAGCAAGCGTCGCTACGAGCAGGCCATCGCCCTGTGGCAAGGGGTCTGTGAACGAGCGCCGCAGTTCGCCGGTGCCTGGCGCTGCCTCGGCATCTACCACTTCAACAAGAGCGGCGATCTGGCAGTGGCTGAGCACTGTCTGAGCCGCGCCTTCGCGCTGCGCGATGATGATGCCCGCCTGCTGTTCGAGCTGGATCAGCTGCACAAACGCAGCGGCATGGCGCCCGCCGAACGACTGAGTCTGCTGGAGGTGCACCGCAGCGTAGCCCTCAAGCGCGACGATCTGACCGCCGAACTGCTCAGCCTCTACCACATCGAGGGCAAACTGGAGGCGGCGGCCGAGATATTGCGACTACGCGAGTTCCATCCCTGGGAAGGGGGTGAGGGCAAGGTGACGGGGCAATACCTCATCAACCAGCAACGGCGCGCGTTGGCGCTGATGGCACTGGGGAATCACCAGCAGGCTATCTCGCTGCTGCAACAGGCGCTGCACTATCCCCTCAACCTGGGGGAAGGGCGCCTGGTGGGTCAAACCGACAACGACATTCACTTCCTGCTGGCGCTCTGCCATCAGGCCTGTGACAACCAGAGCCTGGCCGAGCAGAGCCTGCAACTGGCCTGCCTGGGGGAGGGGTCGTTGGGGGCGAGCCGCTACTACAACGATCAGCCGGTGGACTACCTCTTCTACCGTGGAATGGCGCTGGCCCGCCTCGGCCGGACGCAGGAGGCCCAGGATCTGTTCTCGGGCATGGTGGCCTGGGCTGACGAGGTCATGAACGAGCGGGTCGAGGCGGATTTCTTCGCCGTCTCCCTGCCCGATCTCATCGTGCTCGACGACGATCCTCAACAGAAACACCGTCAGCACTGCTTGCTGGTGCGCTCGCTCGGCCTGCTGGGACTGGGCCGCGAGGAGGAGAGTGAGCAAGCCCTGATGGCGCTGCTCGCCCTGAACCCGGCCCACGACAAGGAGCACTTGCTGCGCCTCGTCAGCCGCCTGCCTCGTCTCCACCCATAACAACAAAATGGCGCCCCGCCAAGGTAGGGGCGCCCTTGCACCCTACAATTCAATTGATAGAGAGATAGCGTCATGGAACACACACAACATCAATTAGATAGCAACAGGCTCAACATGAGCTACATATGGATGATCTGCCTGGTGGCAGCCTGCGGTGGCCTGTTGTTCGGTTATGACTGGGTGGTGATAGGCGGAGCCAAGCCGTTCTACGAGGCCTACTTCGGCATCACGGATCCTTCCCAATCCGGCTGGGCCATGAGCTCGGCGCTGGTGGGCTGCGTGCTGGGCGCCGCCATCTCCGGCTGGTCTTCCGATCGCTACGGCCGCAAGAAGCCGCTGATCCTGGCCGCCGTCCTGTTCACCGTTTCCGCCTGGGGCACCGCCCTGGCGAGCGACTTCGACCTCTTTGTGGTTTATCGCATCATCGGCGGCATAGGTATCGGTCTGGCCTCGGCGCTCTCGCCCATGTATATCGCCGAGATAAGTCCCGCCGACAAACGTGGCAAGTTTGTGGCCATTAACCAGCTCACCATCGTCATCGGCGTGCTGGCCGCCCAGTTGGTGAACCTGATGATCGCCGATCCCGTCGCGAGCCAAGCGACCCAGGCCGATATCCTGGCAACCTGGAACGGCCAGTCCGGCTGGCGCTGGATGTTCGGGGCCGAGCTGATACCCGCCCTGGCGTTCCTGGTGCTGATGTTCTTCGTGCCGGAGTCCCCCCGCTGGTTGGCCAAAGATGGCCAGTATGAGCAGGCCTCCCGCATGCTGAGCAAGATTGGCGGCGATGCCTATGCCAGTCAGACCCTGGCCGAGATCCGCCAGACCCTGGTGGGGGAGACGCACAAGGTTTCCCTTGCCGAACTCGGCAAGCCCTCGGTGCGCCCCATCCTCATCATCGGGATAGTACTGGCGGTGTTCCAGCAGTGGTGCGGCATCAACGTCATCTTCAACTACGCGCAGGAGATCTTCGCCTCCGCCGGCTTTGACATCAACAGCACCCTGAAGTCCATCGTCGCGACCGGCCTCATCAACCTGCTGTTTACCCTGATTGCGCTGCCCATGGTGGACAAGATAGGTCGCCGCAAGCTGATGCTGATAGGCTCCGCCGGCCTCACGCTCATCTATGGCCTGATCGCGGCAGCCTATGCGAACGACGTGCTGGGAATGCCGGTACTGTTGCTGGTGCTGGCGGCTATCGCCATCTATGCCCTGACCCTGGCGCCGGTCACCTGGGTGCTGCTCTCCGAGATTTTCCCGAACCGGGTGCGCGGTCTGGCTATGTCGGCCGGTACCCTGGCGCTGTGGATCGCCTGCTTCGTGCTGACCTATACCTTCCCGCTGCTCAACGCCGGGCTGGGGGCGGCGGGTAGCTTCCTGCTCTACGGCCTAATCTGCTTCGCCGGTCTCGTCTTCATCTACCGCAAGGTGCCAGAGACCAAGGGCGTCACTCTGGAGGCACTGGAAGCACAGCTGGCCCGGGGCAAGGTGGAGCTGACTCCGAACAAGACGAGCACCTCCGCATGACGGTTCATACCTTGAGCAACCCGCATCTTCGGATGCGGGTCTCTTCGCAAGGAGCCTGCCTGCTAGGGTTGGAGGATAGCGAGGGACGTCCCATCCTGCGGGAAACGGATACCACTACCCCGTGGCATCCGGGGCAGAGTGCGTTGTTTCCCATGTTGCCGCTGGCCAATCGGGTGGCGGGCAATGGCTTCGAGTTATGGGGTGAGCAATACCGATTGCCAGAGAGCGAGCTGGATCCCGTGTTCTTCCTGCACGGTGAAGGCTGGTCCCAGCCCTGGCAGACGGTGGCGCAGAGCGGCAGCTCGGTAACGCTGCAACTCACCAGCCACAACGGCCCTTTTCACTATCTGGCCGACATCGACTACCGGCTGAGCGAGCGAAGCCTACTTGCGCGTATCAGCTTGACCCATTTGGGGGCGTTGCCCTGTCTCTATGGCGCAGGATTCCACCCCTTCTTCTGGCGCGACACCCAGACGCAGATCCGCTTTCTGGCGAGTGGCGTCTGGCAGGAGGGGGCGGATCATCTGCCGACGGCCTGGAGCAGCAGGCTCGCGCCGAACCTCGACTTTCGGCACTGGCAGCGCCCGCACGGTTGGCTCAATCACTGTTACGGTGGTTGGCGTGGTCAGGCCGAGCTCGCGCACCCGGCGCAGCAACGGCGCTTGCTCCTGGCGAGTGACGCTGCCTTCCTGATGCTCTATCAGCCCAACGAGGAGTGTGGCTTTGTCTGCCTTGAGCCCCAGAGCCACGCCGCCAATGCGCACCACTTGGCGGGTCACCCCGGTCTGCGGCTGTTGGCGCACGGCGATCGCATGAGTATTGGCATGAGCATCACCCAGCTGGCGTTGTGATGTGGCGGTCTGTTCCCGCCCATGACCGAGGCCCATGAGGGCCTTCGTCATTTGAGCGCCTGGGTGAAAACGCCACCAGGGCGTGGCCTTGGCCGTTAACTGGTCTGTCCTTATCTCCTTTCTTAACCCTGGCTGTCTGCGCCGTGACTTTTGATGGACGGTGGCGGGTCTCATTGCTCTACTCCGCGCCAGGTTCAAATAGCCACCGTGCCGGATGGCCCCGGCTCACCTTGGGTGAACCGGGCATGGAAAGATGAGGGAGAGTGGACAATGAAGTTGGCTAAGTACTTGATGGCGGGCGTGGCGGCGTTGGCGCTGCTGGGGTGTGGTAGTGACGATGACGACTCAACCAATGAGGGACGTCAGCTCTCTGCGCTGCAGATAAGCCCGGGGGATGCCAGGGTGCCCGTCGGCTTCGAGCAGCAGTTTCAGGTCATGGCCGTTTGGGATGACGGCATGGTGCAGGATGTGACGCCGCACCCCAACATCGCCTGGAGCAGCAGCGACAGCGCCGTGGTCACCATAGATGACGATGGGCTGGCCAAGGGCATCAGCCCGGGGACGGCGCTCATCACCACGACCGGCACCGCCAACGGTGAGCCATACAGCGCCACCGCCAGGGTGGAGGTGACCGATGTCTACGTGACCGCGTTGCAGCTGACGCCGGCCAATGCCAAGGTGCCGGTGGGACTGAGTCAACCATTCGTGGCCAGCGCCACCTTCTCTGATGGTCAGACGCGGGATGTGACCACTGCCTCGGCTCTGAGCTGGCGCAGTCAGGACGAGGGGATCGCCACGGTTGGCAATGAGGCCGGCAAGCAGGGGATCGCCACTGGGGTGGCGGTCGGCAGCACGACCATCGACGCTATGGGCAGCGCCAATGGCTCGTCGTTCGCGGCCTCGGCCCCGCTGGCGGTGACCGAGGCGATGGTCACCGGGCTGCATATCCAGGCCCCGCAAGATCCGTTGCCGATGGGGCTGACTGCGCAACTGCATGCCTTTGCCAGCCTGTCTGATGGCAGCGAGCCCATTGAGGTGACCCGCCATGAGGGCCTTGGCTGGAGCAGCAGCGCCCCTGAGGTGGCGAGTATCAGCGAGACCGGGCTGGCCACCGGATTGGCACAGGGGAGCGCTACCATAGAGGCGAGCGGTACCTTCAACGAGGTGCCACTGAGTGCTACCGAGCCGCTCAAGGTGAGCTCGGTGGTCGTCATTCGGCTCGAGGTGCAACCCATTAACAGCCTGGTTCCGGTGGGATTGGAGCAGCCATTCACCGCCACGGCGTATCTGTCTGATGGGACGTCGCTCGACGTCACCGATAACCCCCTCATCCAATGGCGCAGCAGCCATCCCGAGATTGCGAGTGTCAGCAGCCTTGCTGGCAGCAAGGGGATGGTCAGGGGACTGGCGGAGGGAAGCGCCACCATCATGGCGAGCGGCACTGTCGAGGGCACGCCATTCACGGCGTCGGCGCCGGTAACCATCTCGTCGGCCGTGCTGATCAACCTCACCATCACCCCGCCAAGTGCCGCCGTTTCCCTGGGGGCCAAGCAGCAATTTCAGGCCATGGCGACCCTCTCGGATGGAGCGACCCAGGATGTGACCCAGGACGCAGCCATCAGCTGGCGCTCCGATGCGCCCGAGGTGGCGGCAGTCAGCAATGCCGCCGGCAGTCGCGGGGAAGCCACCGGTCTGAGCGAGGGTATTGCGCTTATCAGCGCCGAGATGGCAGGCCTGTCCAGCGTGGCGGCGCCGCTCACCGTCACGCCGCCGGATGCCATCCTCATTGAGCCGCTGCGCAAACAGATCGCCTCCTTGCCGCTCAGTGCCGAGGAGTTTGGGTTCTGGAACCGCACTACCATCAACTCCCCCGAGGGGCAGGTCGCACTCAAGGCGCTGACCGAGCGGGTTTATGGGCAGTTTCAGGACGAATTTGACTTCATCACCGTGCTGATGAACAACGACGCCGTGCCGCCAGGCATGCCCACCGGTGAGTACAGCCACGTCAAGAACGACGTGACGGGCATCGGTCTTGGGATGTTTGACAACACGGCGGCGTTTCACTCGGCCGGCAAGTTGCAAGGCATCTCCTTCCTCTACAAGAAGAAGTACCTGTCGACCTCGACCTACGGGCCCATCTTGCACGAGATGACCCACCGCTGGGCGAACTGGGTGGTGCCGAGCAGCTATCCCGGCCACTGGGGCGCCGAGCTTGGGATCCAGGGACAGCTGAACGATGTGAGCGCCAATTACGCCGACATCGAGCTCTATCTGATGGGGCTCATGGACGCATCCGAAATGACAGATCCGGCCAGCCTCGACGCCTATGGGCTCATCCCGGCGGATCAGAAGCCCAGGGTGCCGACGGCAGCCGACGCGCAGAAGCAGTTTCGGGTGCTGCTGCTGATCCTGTCGAACAGAGCGCTCACCGCCAGCGAGATCAAAAACTACAACGATGGCGCCACCCTGCTGGTGCGCACAGACAATCCGTCCCAAGGTACCAACTTCCACAAGATGACGGGAGGTCGGGGCACCATGGTGATCGGTGAGCTCGATACCTTGCTCAAGCCGTAGCAGCGGCCTGCGAAGGGAGCCGCGAATAACACAGAGACTGATGCCGGGATTGCGGCAAGACAAAAGGGGCCGGAGGGCCCCTTTTTTATCTCAATGTGATGCGGTTTATCAGGCCACCTTGCTGCTGCCAGCCTGGGTACGGGCCAGTAATCCATCTGGATTATGGATAGCATCCTTGGTCTTAACATCGATTATTTCGATATTAGCGAAGCGTTCTCGGTTCTTGATGGCCACGTCGTGGGCCAGGATGACGCAGCGGGCGTTGGCCACGTCCTTTGCCGTGATGCGGTTGATGATGCCGTTGGCGCCTTGGGTCTCCACTTTGAGCTTGATGCCCGCCTTGGCCGCCGCCTTTTGCAGGCTCTTGGCGGCGAGGAAGGTGTGGGCCACGCCGGAGGGGCAGGCGGTGATGGCGAGCACGTCAGCTTCCCCTTCCGCTTCGATGGCCTGGTAGTCGGTGTTGGCAACGGTCACTTCGTCCTCCTCGGTCACCGGTTTTTTCAGCGCGTTGACGATAAGGGCCGTGGTCAAGGCGCCGAGCACGGTGCCGAGGATATAGCCCATCTTGCCTTCCACTACCGGTAACACTATCCAGCCGCCCCAGGGGGCGTGGTTGATGCTGTGCATCATGAAGCCGGTGATGTTGCCGACGATACCGCCCGCGACTATGGCC
This sequence comes from Aeromonas tecta, assembly GCF_000820185.1. GTDB lineage: Bacteria > Pseudomonadota > Gammaproteobacteria > Enterobacterales > Aeromonadaceae > Aeromonas > Aeromonas tecta. The sequence continues at coordinate 78,577 of NZ_CDCA01000011.1, read as the reverse complement.
GGGATGACCCGCACCGGATCGGCGGCGGCGAACGGGATGGCCCCCTCGCTGATGCCGATCATGCCCATGATGGCGGCGGCTTTGCCTGCTTCACGCTCTTCCTTCTTGTAGCGACGGGGCGAGAGCAGGGTGGCCAGCGCCATGCCAAGGGGCGGCACGCAGATGGCGATGCCGACGCCGCCCATCAGCCAGGGCTGAGTGTTGACCTGGGTCTGGGCGAACAGGGTCGCGACCTTGTTGACCGGGCCTCCCATGTCAAACGCCGTCATGCCACCCAGGATGGCGCCCAGCATCACCTTGCCGGAGCCCGCCATGCTGGAGAGCCAATGGTTCATCCCTTCCATCATGGCGGCGATGGGCGCACCTATGACCCACATGACGATGCCACACACCAGGAAGGTGCCGATCAGCGGATAGATGAAGATGGAGCCGAGCGAACTCATGGAGTCCGGTAGTTTGATGCGTTTGAGCTGATTGACGATCAGCCCGGCGATAAAGCCCACCAAAATGGCACCGAGAAAACCGGTGTGAAACTGCTGCACCGCTATCCAGGAGCCGATCATGCCGGGCGCCAGGCCCGGCTTGTCCGCCATGGAGTAGGCGATGTAGCCGCCGAGCACGGCGGTAAACAGGGTCAGCCCCGCGATCCCCATGTCGGCCATGTCCTTGAGCACGCCGGCCTCGGGCACCGCGCCCTTGCCGCTCATCATGACAGACAGCGACAGCAGTACGCCCCCCGCGACGATAAAGGGGATCATGTGAGAGGTGCCAAACAGCAGGTGCTGCTTGAGGGTGCCGAGCTGGGCCTTGATGCCGCGTGCCTGCGGCTCTGGCGGCTGGGATGAGGTCTGGGTTTTTGCCTGTGGCCGGGTGCCGGATTGAGCGCTGGTCAGCAGGCTGAGTACCTCGGCCTTGCTGCGCGCCGCCTGCATCTGCGGGATGAAGCCGGGTTCCAGCAGCTTGGTGGAGAGTTCGGCCAGCACCTCGATATGGTGATTGGCACCGCCTGCGGGGGAGGCAATCATGAAGAACAGCTTGGAGGGAAGGCCATCCTCGGCACCAAAGTCGATGCCTTGCTGGCTGATGCCAATCACGATGGCGGGCTGGATCACTGCCTCGCTCTTGGCGTGAGGCAGGGCGACACCCTGTTCGAAGCCGGTGCTGTCGAGATTTTCCCGCGCCCAGAGATCGCGCACGAACTGATCCTGATTGCTTATCTTGCCGCTCGATTTCAGCCGGGCAGCCAGTTCGACAAACAGCCCCTGCTTGTCTTTGGCCGCGATGTCGAGGCAGATCAGTCCTTCATCTATCAACGAGGTGAGCATTGGTGTCTCCTGGCTCCTGCGAGCCCTGGTGAGGTGATGTTTGGATGGAGAAAACGATTGACCCCGCTATTGTTTCGTCCAACGGTGCCTCACCGAAATCGGAGATATGTGCCCTTTACTGGAGTTTTGTGTCAATGCCTTCGGCCTGTGACCCTGCTCGCATTTCGCTTGATGGGTGTTAACCTGACCTGGTTTTAATAAATGTATTTAAAAACAATTAGTTAATCTCATAGATGTTATGGGTGAAACCGCGACGAGTGGATTTGCCAATATTGGCCGTTCAACCTGAATGGAGATTTGTGCGCCTCAGTCTCCCCTTAAAATGTGAGCCATTTGGCAAAATGGAGGCTGGGCGGGGTCATGACACCCGCCCGCAAGGAGCAAGAGGAGGCGAGGTAGGATTGAGTGAAAAAAACGTGCATAGTCACAAGTCATCTGCAACCAAGGTCATGAGGTCGCCATGGTTAAGTCAAGTGATTGATAATAATCTGTTATTTGTGATTTTTGAGATGATTTTTTTCAACGCTTTGAGGGTGTTTTGGGTGGCCTCACAAGAAACCCCACATCATTTTTTAGATTGGTTTTTGCATAATCAATCGTTTATTTGGTTGGACAAGGGAGGCGGGATTGGTGTCCAATCAAGGGAGCAGGTTGGCCAACAGTGCCGTCAGCCAGTGTGTAACCCGAGATGTAAGGAGACATCCTGATGGAAAAACTTGACCAAGAGATCGACACCATGCGCCAGGAGTTTGAGTCACAAGGCCAGAAACAGGCCCACGACAAATGGCAGGCCCGAGTCGATGAACTGCAACGGGAACGGGAACGTTCAGAAGAGTCCCAGCCGGAAACGGCAGAACACTAGCCCGCCGACGGCCACCCTGTGATGGCCATCGGTCAGCAGACAAATCAAACCCCCAGCGCCCGACAGGACGCTGGGGGTTCTTTATTTCACGACTTACCCTTCCTGTCGCAGTGTTAAATATTGATTTCAATATCAATATTGGAGTTAGTGACTGCTCAATTTGATGCTGGTAGTGGTTGTCGCCACATGCGGTACATGGTGTGGCAGTTGATAAACAGGAAGCTGACCTCAATCAGGCTGCCACCGATGGAGCCGATCAGGATGTTGTGACTGGTCCAGCACAACCCGCCCGCCAGCATGGACAGTCGCAGCACTATGCCCTTGGCGCGAAACAGCCCCCAGGTGCCGATGGTGGTGCCGATGATGGGCAGCCATTGCACCGGGCTGTTTATCCCCGGAATGCCGAGGGCCCAGACCAGCAGCAGGAAGAACAGCATGACCCAGGGACTGCGGGTGTGCCCGGAGGCGACGGTGCGAGCGCAGCTGAGGCCTGCGCTGAGAGCCGCCGTGCTGGCCCCCATCAGCAAGAAGTGAAGGGCGATGGCCCCCTGATAGAGGCATAGCCGCAGTCGAAAACGGCCGTCGTCCCGCTGCCGGAAGGCGCTGATGCCAACCAGCATGGCCGCGAGGCCGATGCCTTGTGCCAGGGGTTGTTGTTGAAACAGCGTCCAGACAGGCGCCAGCCAGTTGTTATCTGCCATCACAAAGAGGCTCCATTTCAAAAATGTGCCACCGCCAGAAGTTGGGCGCGCGGCAGTTTGCTTGCTGGCTGTCTCGGTAAGAAGAGCGGCCGACGGAGTCAAGAAATGACCCATGGGAATCTTGGTGCTGGGAGCCGGCATGGAGGTCGTGCCAATGGGGCTTCAGTCTGGCCCGTTTGCAGTGGGCGGCGGCTTTGACAAGGGGGCCGGGCTGCCAGAAGGGACCCTGCCTGACGGGAAATCCTACCATGTGACCGGTTCCCGTCAAAGGCGCCGAGGCCTCTGGCGTGCAACAGCCCCAGCTGGACGGCGTAGGCCGCGCTTGCTTCCCCTACCGCTTCTATTTGCCGTTTGGCGGCCTTGCCAGCGGTGGCAAGGAGGCGCACATTGGCAGGCCAATCGGGATAGTGACAACGATCATCAATAGGTAAGCGAGCCCGGCTTCGCTCATCGAGGTACATGATGAAGAGTGTTCGACACGCCACGGCGGCGATCCTGCTCTGTCTGCCGCTTATGGCCAATTCAGCCCCCAGCGTGCAGGTCGGTTTCTCGCCGGAAGGCTCGGCCCGCGCCCTGGTGCTGGCCACCATAGGGAGCGCCAGGCACCACATCCGCATGCTGGCCTATGCCTTCCAGGCGCCCGATATAGTAGAGGCGCTGGTGGCGGCGAAACAACGGGGGGTCGAGGTGCAGGTGGTGGTCGACAAGCAGCGCAATCAAGGCAAGGCGAGCAGGGCGGCCATGAAAGAGGCAACCCGCGGCGGGGTGGCGCTGCGCACCAACGATCGCTTCCACCTTCATCACGACAAGACGATCATCGTCGATGACAGCACGGTTGAGACCGGCTCCTTCAACTTCGCCCCCTCCGCTGAGACGCTCAACTCGGAGAACCTGGTCGTCCTGCACGGCATGCCGGACGTCGCTCGCCAATACCTGGCGCATTGGCAGTCCAGATGGGCGCAGGGCGTGCCTTATTCTGCGCCATAAGGCGGTGCAAAGTGGTGCAGAGCAGATACGACGAGGGCCATCATGGATGGCCCTCGTTTTTTATGTGTTTGGCATGTCACTGCCTTGCATCCGGCCTTAGCTGCGGTTGCCGGCGCGGGCGACCCGGCCTTCGGCCAGCAGCTGATAGCGGCCGGTGGCGGCGGGGACGAAGGCCGATTGCCCCAACGCCAGGCGCAGCGTCTCGTCACCCCGTTTGAGCACAACGGGACCGTCGATGGCAAACAGGATCTCGGCGCTGGCGGTGGTGAGGTTGTGTTCCCCCGCCGGATAGACGCTGAAGGTGAAGTCCGGTACCGGTACATCGAAGTGCTGCACTGCACCCTCGAGACGGGGGCTGAGCAGGATCTGATCATCCGGTTTGGCCACACAGCGGGTGCAGTCCAAGAGCTCTGCCACATCGATGTATTTGGGGGTGAGCCCGGCGCGCAGCACGTTGTCGGAGTTGGCCATGATCTCGAGGCCGGTGCCGCGCACATAGGCGTGGGGTGTGCAGGCATCGAGGAACATAGCCTGGCCTGGTTGCAGCGTCACTACGTTCAGCAGCAGCGGTGAGAACAGTCCCACATCACCGGGGTATTGGGCGGCGAGTGAGCAAATCAGCGCGAAGGTCTCCTCATCCTGATGCGCGGCGGCATAGGCCAGCAGGCCCGCCAGTGCCTCATCCTTGCGCGCCCCTTCCAGGATCAGCAGCTGGTGGAAGAAGTGTTGCAGTCCCGCCTCGTGCTGGTTGGCGGCAAGAGCCTCAACCAGGTCACAGAGGGCTGGTACATTGACCCGACCGAACAGTGCCAGGATGGCGGGGATGGCGCGAAAACCGTTCATCGCCTGATAGGGAGTGAGGGCGAACACCAGCTCCGGCTTGTGGTTCGGGTCTTTATAGTTGCGATTGCCCGCCTTGAGAGGGATGCCGGTGGCTTCTTCCTTGGCAAAGCCGACTTCGGCCTGGGCCTTGCTCGGGTGCACCTGGATGGAGAGCGCTTTCTCGGCACACAGTACCTTGAACAGGAACGGCAGGCTGGCAAAACGGGCGACGGTGGCTTCCCCCAGGGTGGCGGCAGGGGCTGCATCGATAACGGCAGAGAGCTTCTGGGCACTGCCGGCCAGGCTCACTTCGGAGCAGCCGTTGGGATGGGCACCCATCCACAGCTCGGCCTGGGGCTTGTTATCCGGGTTGGGGATGCCAAACAGGCGGGTGAGGGCGTCATGGCTGCCCCAGTCGTAGCCCTGGATCGGGTTTTTCATCAACAGAAAGGAGGGCAGATCGCTACTGCTCATAAGGGACGCCTCGGTCTTGTTTGAATAAAAGGGTGGAATTGACACTCCGAGCCGGACTATAACATGGGCGGTTGCGGCCATCGCAATCGCTTGCTTCTCTCTTGACTGGGATCATCATGTCACTCATTTTCAGCCAGCTGCTCGACGGCGCCCTCCACGAACAGGTCCCTTTTGAGCAGATCTGGTTTGCCAGCGAGCAGGGTGTGCCGCCAGGTTTCAGCTATCAGGTCAACTTTCCCCGCCTCGAGCTGGTGTTCAGCGGCGAATACCTCAACCAGATCTGGGACAAGGAGTCGGGTTGCAAACAGGTGAGCGTGCAGCCCGGTCAGGCGCTCTACATCCCGCCCAACGGCTGGAACAAACCGCAATGGACCACCGACTGTTCGGTGCTGAGCCTGCTGTTTGGCAAGCGTCAGCTCGGCTTTAGCCTGGTGAGCAAGCGCCGTGAGGACCCCGATTTTTTCGACGTGCAAAAGCACAGCATCATGGCGCGAGCCGGCCATGTGATCGAACACATTCTGGCGGCGCTCAACGTGCTGGCCGAGGATCCCGGCCGCTCCCCCACCGACAACCACCTGCTGCAGGCGCTGCTCACCAGTGCGCGCCAGCTGCTGGCGGAGTCCGCCGCCGAGCGGCCGAGGGGAGCGGACTTGTTTCACGGGATCTGCATCTATATTCAGGAGAATTTTCACCGCCCCATCAGTCGCGACTCCATCGCCCACCGCTTCAACGTCTCGGCCAGCCATCTCTCCCACCTGTTTCGCGAGCAGGGCCACATGCGCCTGGCCGATTACATCAGCTGGGTGCGGATCGACAGGGCCAAATTCATGCTGAAAAAGTACCGCTTCCGGCTGGAAGAGGTGGCGAGCCGCTGTGGTTACGCGGATGTGAACTATTTTTGCCGGGTGTTCAAACAGAAGACCGGGCTGACCCCCTCCCAGTACCGCTCCCTGAGTCAGCCCCAAGGGCAGACGGAGTCGCTGCTGGAGTGAAAAAACCGGTCATGGAAACATCGCCAGGCGTGGCGTTGAAGGATGCCGACATGCGCCAATCTGGTGCAGCCGAAGCGCACTGTGATCCAGTACTCGACTATGGTCGGACATGCACGCTCGCCATTTGATTATGAAAATGGATGGGCTAAGATGGCCGCGCGTAACGATCAGATTGATAACAAAAGGACGTTAGGAGATGCCGATGGAAAGCAAAGTAGTTATCCCGACCCAGGGTCAGAAAATCACAGTCGATGCCAATGGCAAGCTGAAGGTTCCCCACAACCCGATCATCCCGTTTATCGAAGGGGATGGCATCGGTGTGGACGTGACCCCGGCCATGTTGAATGTGGTGAATGCCGCGGTCGAGAAAGCCTACAAAGGCGAACGCAAGATCGCCTGGATGGAGATCTATACCGGCGAGAAATCGACTCATGTCTATGGCGAAGGTGCCTGGCTGCCGGCCGAAACCCTGGATTTCATTCGTGAATACTGCGTGGCCATCAAGGGCCCGCTGACCACTCCGGTCGGTGGCGGTATTCGCTCCCTGAACGTGGCCCTGCGCCAGGAGCTGGATCTCTACATCTGCCTGCGTCCGGTGCGTTACTACGAAGGGACCCCGAGCCCGGTCAAGCGTCCGGATCTGACCGACATGGTGATCTTCCGCGAGAACGCCGAAGACATCTACGCCGGCATCGAGTGGAAGGCTGACAGCGACGAAGCGAAGAAAGTCATCGCCTTCCTGAAAAACGAGATGGGCGTGAAGAAGATCCGCTTCCCCGAGTCTTGCGGCATCGGCATCAAGCCCATGTCCAAGGCCGGTACCGAGCGTCTGGTCCGTGCCGCCATCGAGTATGCAGTCGATAACGATCGCGACTCCGTGACCCTGGTGCACAAGGGCAACATCATGAAGTTCACCGAAGGTGCCTTCAAGGATTGGGGCTACGCCCTGGCCCAGAAAGAGTACGATGCCCAGCTGATTGACGGCGGCCCCTGGTGCTCCTTCAAGAACCCGAAAACCGGCAAGACCATAGTCGTGAAAGACGTCATCGCCGACGCCTTCCTGCAACAGATCCTGCTGCGTCCGGCCGAGTATGATGTCATCGCCTGTATGAACTTGAACGGTGACTACATCTCCGACGCCTTGGCCGCTCAGGTCGGTGGTATCGGTATCGCCCCTGGCGCCAACATCGGTGACGGTGTGGCCCTGTTCGAAGCAACTCACGGCACCGCGCCCAAGTATGCCGGTCAAGACAAGGTCAACCCGGGCTCCCTCATCCTCTCCGCCGAGATGATGCTGCGCCACATGGGCTGGGTCGAAGCGGCCGACCTCATCATCAAGGGGATGGAAGCGGCCATCGCCAACAAGACGGTCACCTATGACTTCGAGCGACTGATGGAAGGCGCCACCCTGCGCTCCTGCTCCCAGTTCGCCCAGGACATGGTCGACCAGATGTAATCCGATCTGCCAAAAGCAAAACCGGCGCCATGAGCGCCGGTTTTTTTATGAGTGGCAGGCCCGCTGGCCTGCAAGGTGCACCTGCCGTCAGGTGGTCTTTTCCACGTGCTGTTGGTAGAGCTGCTGCCACTTGCTGCTCTCTGCTTCGTCGCCCTGCGCCTGCCAGAACTCGCAGATGGAGTTGGCAAGTTCGGAGGCCATGGCGTGATCGCCATCGCGACGGCTCATCAGATATTGTCCCAGCCAGCTTTGATACTGTTTCATAGCCCGATCCCCTTATCTAAGGTGTCCTTGGTGGTCGCCCGTCTGGCCCATCTACTCGGCCAGAACTGACTCAACCAGGTCACTTGTTGTGCTGCGCACGACTGCTCGTTGTTATCACCGGATTGGGTAGTGATCTCGCCGGATGAGGGCGTTAACGGGGCGCAGATGTCAAAAAACGGCCTCTATCTTATCACAAAATAACCAACTTGGGGGGATTGACGGCAAGGGGAGGGGAGTGCTGGGCGGCAAGCGTTGCGCAAAGAACATGCCATCTTGCTGATCCATGAAGAGAAAAACCAATCAGGGTGGCAGCTCCTGCAGATGAAAAAAGATAAGATAGGGGCTCTGGCTGGGTGTGTTTCCCTCCCTGTTTGCGCACTATCGGCGCTTGGATCCCCCCAGTTCTGCACGATGACGGCGCCACAATCACTGTGCCCTGGCTGACCAGGGAGATATTCCCCGTAATAAGCCAAAAAATCTGACCTGGATGGGGTGGCGCTGAGCCCTTGATGGCCGTTGCCATGATGCCCTTCGATCGACTCTTTCGTGAAAACCGATGGTGCGAGCCGCGCCACTTTTCTTCATGTCCCATCGCCGAGGGCTGAACCCCACGGGCGACGAACGGTGCACGCTCCCCTGCGTCGCATCTTTGCCGTCAGGTGTTTGTCAGCGGCATGCGTCGCAGTGCAGTGGCCCCTGCGACTTGGATCGAGGGCGGGCAGCTGAGATGCAATGACGCTCTTCTGTATTTACATTAATAAAAATCAATGTGTTAAGGGTTATTGATGAGACGAGTTTCTGTACTGGCTGGCGCGATCCTGTGCCTGGCCGGCTGTGGTGGTGGTGAAGAGTCAACGAACGAAAATACAGACTCCGGCGTGGAGCAAGTCCCCGTCACCCCGACCCATCCCGATGGGGGACAAGGGGGAGATGGCAACCCATCCAACCCGACGGATCCCGATACGGGCCAGGGGGGCGATGCCAGCATCTCTTACACCGCCAGTGCCAAAGTGGAGGGGATGGGGCAGATCCTGCCCGCCAGCCTGGTGGTACCTGCCGGCCAGACGGGCCGCTTCACCCTGGTGCCCGCGCCTGGCCATGTGATCGCCGAGGCAAGCGGCTGCGGCGGCGTGCTCAAGGGCGTGCAATACAGCACCGCCGCCATGAGCGTGGATTGCGTGGTGACGGCCCGCTTTATCAGCAATGTGGCACTGGCCCTGCAGCGGCAGGATCACCGCCTGGCCAGCGCAGACGAGTTGATCAATTTCGCCCGCAGCAGCATGACGGACGGGGAGCGGGTGCGCAGCGCCCTCGTCACCACCCTGTATCAAGGGATTGATGACATCAGCTGGCACCCCAGCCACGATTCGGTCAGTTTCAGCAGCTACCGGCCGACTCATACCTTCAACGTGCTGCCCGTCAACATCGATGTGGATGGCAAGCCCACCAGCGGCGGGCTGGTAATGGCGTCCGAGCAGGATCAGCGCATGGTCGCCATGGCCTCCAGCCTGTTCTCGATCGATACCTCGCCCGGCACGGACAAGCTGCTCAGGCAGCTGATCCACTGGCTGACCCGGGGCCAGGATGAGGTGCAGGGGCTGAGCGTGGTGACGGCCCAGCTACCCGGCGCCGAGACCTACTGGTTCCCCTATAACGAGAAGGTGCGTGGGTGGTTGAACACGCAATATCCAGGTTATCGCGTCAATGCCGCCAACAGCTGTGATGCCAGCGCGCTCGCCGGTTGCATCGAGACCCATCAGCCGGATCTCATCATCCTCGGCAACGCTGACCGTCAGCGCCTGGGCTTCGAGGGCATCGCCGTCGCCATGGCGCAAGCAAGGCTCGCCGGGATCCCGCTGATCCTGACCAACACCAGTCGTGAGGCCAGCCCCATGCTGGCCCCGCTCTATCAGGAGATGGGGCTCAACGTGCTGGGCAACTACTGGCCACAGCGGCGGGCTGACCAGGTGACGGCTCAGGCGATCAAGGCCGAAGATGCCGCGCTGGTCGCGGTCGACAATCTGCTGGCTGACTTGCAAACGGAGCATTTCGACACGGCCGTGCTGGATAACTGCGGCGGCAACTTCCTCTACTGCAACGATGCCGGTTTCGCGACCGCCTTCAAGAGCGGGGCCGATTGGCTGCGCAATGCCAGCATTAGCCTGGACAGGGCCGGGCGCAATCCGTTCGATGATCCCCGGCTCGCCTTGCTGCAGGCCAGCCTGCTGCTGGCCGACAAGTACCGCAGCGCCATCGACTACCCGATCGCCTGGCGTGAATCCGCCTCCTGGCAGCAGGCCATGTTCGCCGATTGGCTGGTGAGCTATGCCCGCACCAGCAATCAGCCACAACCGGATCTGGGGGAGTTTGTCATCGACGCCCGCCAGCTGGAGAAGGATCGTCAGGCTCATTACCGCTATCCGGCCACCCAGAGTGAACGCAAGCAGATTGCGGTGCCCTATACCGATCAGTGGACCACCACAGGGTGGTACGCCTTGCCGGGCCAGATCATTACCCTGACGCGCCACGACGGTACCGATGTGGCGGTCGAGGTGAAGCTCAATTACCACAGGCCCAATACCAACCGGGCCTATGAGCAGAAGGTTTACCGCGCACCGCTGGAGCTGGCGACCCAGCGCCTGACGCTGGGCAAGGGGCAGCGTATCCAGTTCTCCACGCCCTACGGTGGCCCCATCTACCTCTATCTCTCTGGCAGTGGCGCCCCCCTGCAAGTGGATGTGACAGCTGAGGGGGTGGCGAAGCACCCTACCATCATGGATTTCAGCAGTGACGCCGAGATTGCCGCCTTCGAAGCGGTGATCCGGGATACCGAACTCCCCCATGTGGATCTGCGCACCGATGGCGCCGAGCAGCATCTGAGGCGCGATCGCTTCCTCGGTGCCATCGATGCCAACACGCCGGACGTCAAGGCACTGCTGCGCAGCATCGCCAGCGACCACATCAACGCCGTCTATACCCTGGCGGGCTTCAAGATCCAGGGCAAGACGCTGGCCGAATCCCTGCCCGGCGACGTGCAGGCCATCTGCGGTGCGCTCTTCGGTCAGGATTGCCTCGATGAGACCCTGAACACCAGGCGCACCATCCAGCACGCGAACTATGACCAGAACGCCCAATGCGGCAGTGGCTGCAGCGGCAACCCCTGGGACGCCAGCTGGAACATCTCGCCCACCGGCTGGGGTGACAACCACGAGCTGGGCCACAACCTGCAGACCAACAAGTTGAACGTGCAATACGTCAGCGATGACAATCGCCATAGCTGGTCGGGTTATGGCAGCCGCGCCGGTGAAAACTCCAACAACATCTTCCCCTATGTGGTGCAGTGGCGAACCCATTACCTGCGTGATGGCAACACGGCGGGCTTACCCTTCAGGCGCGATGGCTTTGACAAGGGGATCTTCTTTGCCTGGATGTCAGATGCCGCCGGGGTGACCGACGCCGCGGGCAATCGGGTGGTGCTGGGCTCGGCTTGCCGCATCATGGATGTTGGCGTCGATCGCTACACGGCGCCCTGGCAAAGCAACGCTTATGCGGTACACAACGATTACCGCATGGGGTTTTATATCCAGATGGCACTGCGCGCCAACGGCATGGCCTTTGCCGACGGCACCGCGCTGAGCAATGGTTTTGATATCTTCACCCTGCTCTATCAGCACGGCCGGATATTTGATAAATACGCGACCGATGCCGCCGCCTGGGACGCTCATCGCGATCAGCTGGGCTTTGGTCTGTTCCCCTTCTCCGGTGATGTGGTCTATGGCGGTAAATCGGTGGCAAGCATCCCCGGCAACGACTTTATGCTGGTCTCCCTCAGCAAGCTGACCGGTGTCGACTGGGCTCCTCATTTCGATATGCTGGGGCTGCGCTACACCCGCCTGGCGGCGCAGCAAGCCGCAATGAACGGCAACAAGGGCAAGCTGCCGATGGGGCTCTACGATCTCGCCGGATTCATACCTCCACTGAACCTGACCCTGGGGCTGCGCTTCCTGCCGCTATTGCCGACGGATACCAGTATGCGATGGTCGGACGGCAGTTCGCCGTCCCTCTGTCCCAAAGTCTGACGTCTCGGTGTGCTGACGCTCATGTCGCCCGTTTGAGGCGGCATTGAGTGACCCCTAATATGCAAAAAATCCGAAACCCCGGCCGAGGTTTCGGATTTTTTATGCCCGGCAGCGTTGCACCGAGAGGCGGGCAGATCAGATGTTGGCGGTAGCCAGGTATTTTTCCATCTCGGCCGCGGGCACCATGCCGCCACCGGTGGCCCACACCAGGTGGGTGGCCCGGGCCATGGCAGTCTCATCCAGTCCTTGAGCCGCCTGCCAGGCGCGGTCGGCCGTCACTCGCCAGGGGCCCGGCATACCGGCCAGCGCGGAGGGCTCCAGCCTGATCTGTTCCTCTCTGGCCAGCAGCCCCAGCAGGTCATACATCTCCTGATCGCTCAGGGTGAAGAAGCCATCCAGCAGTCGCTCCATGGCGCGGCCGACGAAGCCGGAGGCGCGCCCCACCGCCAGGCCATCGGCGGCGGTAAGGTTATCTATGCCCAGATCCTGCACCGCAATCTCATCGTGCAGGCCGGTGTGGACCCCGAGCAGCATGCAGGGGGAGTGGGTGGGTTCTGCGAAGAAGCAGTGGACGTTATCCCCGAACGCGAGTTTGAGGCCAAAGGCCACCCCGCCCGGGCCGCCGCCCACCCCGCAGGGCAGGTAGACAAACAGCGGGTGCTCGGCGTCCACCTTGATGCCCATCTCGTCGAACTGTTTTTTTACTCGCTCGCCAGCCACCGAATAGCCGAGGAACAGGGTGCGGGAGTTCTCGTCGTCGATGAAGAAGCAGTTGGGATCGCGCTCGGCCTCCTTGCGCCCCTGCTCCACCGCGACGCCGTAATCCTCGGCGTATTCCACGACGATGACGCCGTGTTCACGCAACTTGCGCTTCTTCCACTCCCGCGCATCGGCGGACATGTGCACGGTGACGGTGAAGCCGAGCTTGGCGCTCATGATACCGATGGACATACCAAGGTTGCCGGTCGAGCCCACCGCGATGCTGTATTGGCCGAAGAACTGGCGGAATTCGTCCGTGAACAGCTTGCTGTAATCATCTTCTTCTCGCAGCAGGCCGGCCTTGATCGCCAGCTGTTCGGCATGGGTCAGCACCTCGTAGATGCCGCCACGGGCCTTGATGGAGCCGGAGATGGGCAGGTGGCTGTCTTTTTTGAGCAGCAGCCGACCGGTCACCTCGACGCCGTAACGCTCATTGAGGGTGGCCTGCATGGCGGGAATGGCCGCTATCTCGGACTCCAGGATGCCCTGCATGGCACGGGTCTCGGGGAAGGCTTCACACAGGTAGGGGGCGAAGCGGGCAAGACGGGCGGAGGCGTCCGTGACATCGTGCTGATCCAGTCCCACATAGGGCAATCCGACCGCGAGGGAGGTGGCATTGGGATTGAACCAGGTCACAGGCTCGAGATCGATCAACCTCTGAACCAGCGGAAATTGCGTGACTAGCTGCTGAATGTCGATGTTTTTCATGGGATATCTCTGTCTGTTTATACGATATAGGAAAGCAGGAAGGTACCGGCCAGCGCCATCAGCGAGGCGACAAAGGTGGCGCTGGTGTAGTACTTGAGTGTCTCGTTCAGGGTGGCGCCGCAGTACTGCTTGACTAGCCAGAACAGGGAATCGGTCACCATGGTGCAGCCGATGGCGCCTGAGCCGATGGCCAGCGTCATGATCTCCGGGCTTATCTGCGGGTAGTGCACCAGTATGGGGGAGACGATGGCGGTGGCGCCCATCATGGCAACCGTGGCAGAGCCGACGGCGGCGTGCAATATGATGGCGACCAGCCAGGCCAGCAGTATGGGGTGCATGTCCAGCTGGGAGAGGATGCCGGCCAGGCTGTCCCCCAGGCCACTGGCCTTGAGTACGCCGTTGAAGGCACCACCGGCCCCGATGATCAGCAAGATATTGGCAATGGAGGAGAAACACTCCTCAGTCTTGTCCAGCAAGCCCTGCATCTTCATGCGCTGGCGGATCCCCAGCACGTAGTAGGCGGTGAAGGCGGCGATGAACATGGCGGTGATGGGGTTGCCGATAAACTCCAGCAGGGTATAGAGGGCGGAATCCTGCGCCATGTTGAGCTCAGCCACCGTTTTGGTCAGCATCAGCAATATGGGCAGCAGCACGGTGAAGAGAGAGGCGCCAAGGGAGGGAAGATCCGCCTCATCGCGCGCCTCGATATCGGCAAAGGCGGCAGGCACGCCCTTGAACGGCAGCCGTTTGCCGAGCAATTTCAGGAACAGGGGGCCACCGACCAGTGCGGCGAACAACCCGACTGCCAGCCCGTAAACGATGACGGATCCTATGTCGGCCCCCAGCTGGTTGGTGACGTAGAGCGCGGCCGGGTGCGGTGGCACTATGCAGTGCACGGCCATCAGGGCGGTGCAGAGCGGGATGGCGAGCCTGAGCAGCGAGGTGTTGGTCTTGCGGGCGATGGAGAAGGCCAGCGGAATGAGCAGCACTACGCCCACCTCGACAAACAGGGTGATGCCGCACACCAGGCCCACCAGCACCATGGTCACGTCCGGTGACAGCCAGCGGCACTTTTGCAGGGTGAGGCCGATGCGCTCGGCGGCGCCCGATACCTCCATCATCTTGCCGAGTATGGTGCCAAGGCCGATGACGGCGGCGAGAAAGCCCAGGGTGCCGCCTATGCCTTCTTCCATGGCATTGACCATCTTGACCGGGTTCATCCCCATCATGGTGCCGACATAGAAGCTCGCCAGCAGCAGGGCGAGGAAGGGATGTACTTTGCCCTTCACTATGGTGAAGACGATCAGGATGATGCTAGTCAGCAAGGTACCGACGACCCACACTTCAGAATTCATACTGCGCCCCGACATGGATGATGAGTGATGATGTAGGCACTTATTGAACGAAAATGGCGGGGGGCTGACAAATGATGAAAATGGCGTATTGGATGAACTGGATTGATGCAAAGCTGCCACATTCATCACATTTAGCCATGATTTTGTGATTTGGATTCGGTATAAGCATCCTAAGTCGAGCTTGTCGGGATATGATGACGCCGATCCTGGCCCGATGAGGAGGACGACGGATGTATACCGAAGAGCACTATGTGCCGAGAAACAAGCTGCTCAATGGCTATCAGCTCGCCAAGCTGCACACCTTCGAGGCGGCGGCCCGTCACTGCTCCTTTGCCCTCGCGGCGGATGAACTGGCGCTCAGCCCGAGTGCGGTAAGCCACAGAATAAGCGCCCTCGAGGAAGAGCTCGGTTTCAAGCTGTTCCAGCGTTTTCATCGCAGGGTGGAGCTGACGGCGGAGGGACAGCGTGTCTTCTGGGCGCTCAAGTCGTCCCTTGAGTTCATCAATCAGGAGATCCTGGAGATCAAGCATCAGGAGCTGTCAGGCTCCCTGACCGTCTATTCTCGCCCCTCCATCGCCCAGTGCTGGCTGGTGCCGAGGCTCGCAGATTTCTCCCGCCTGCATCCCCAGATCGATCTCAACATCATGACCGGCAACGAGAACATCAACCTGCACGGTTATGGCATCGACGTGACACTCTATTTTGATGACAAGATGCCGGAGCGGCTCGCCATTCATCCGCTGATGGATGAATACATGGTGCCGGTGTGCAGCCCGGAATATGCGAAGCAGCATCAACTGCTAAATAACCCGGACAATCTGCCACGCTGCCGTTTGCTGCACGACAGGCAAGCTTGGGGCCATGACTCGGACACCGACGAGTGGGGGAGCTGGGCCCGTCAATCCGGCATCTCCCTCGAGTCCTGTCAGTCGAGCATGGGGTTTGATCGCTCCGACTTGGCCATCATCGCCGCCATGAATCATGCGGGGGTGGCCATGGGCCGCCAGAATCTGGTGCGCCAGCGGCTGGAGCGCAATGAGCTGGTGGCCCCTTTCCCGGGCAAGGAAGTGCGCTGCGAGCAGCGGTATTACCTAGCCACACTCCCCAATCGCCAGTGTCCCAAGATCCAGGCCTTTATCGACTGGATCAGCGCTCAGGCATAGGTGCCACGTTGACGAGCAGGGAGATCGGGTTCAGCGCCGAGGGGTTATGTCGGTACCGTGCCCGGTCTATTTTCATTCAGACAGCAATTAGGTGTACATCAGAGGCTCATGGCGGTGAGCCAATGAAGACCTGATGCTCTGTCATATTCCGGCTTTGGCTGCTGCCCTTAGAATGCTGACATCGATGGAAACCCCGGATGGGGCGTTGGCCGCGGTTAACAAATGCAGCAGGAAAATAATGTCTGCATGTCCTGTTTTTCATTTAATGCAACAGCATGAATTAACGACAACAAATAAGCGTCATGAGGTTGTCAAAAATCTGGAGTGGATTATAAAATGATTATGTTGTTATCGAGTCGCCATGCTATTCTCAAACTGTGCTATCCCTGTGACATACAAAAATAATTCTGTGAGGAAGTAATGAACGAGTTTCTGAAAGTTCTGCTGAACATTCGCAGCTTGCGCGCTGCCATTCGTGAACTGCCGTTTGAGCAACTGCAAGAAGCGAAAGAAAAGTTTGACTTGGTATATAACGAGCGTGCCGAGTCTGTTGAACAAGAGCGTGCCGAGCAGGAAGAGCGTCAGCGCAAGCTGAGCGAGTTCACCGAGATGCTGCAGCAAGCTGGTATCGACCCGCGTGAGCTGATCGGCAGCGTAGCCGCTCCGGCCGCCACTGGCGCCGCCAAGAGCAAGCGTGCTCCGCGTCCGGCCAAGTACAAGTATCAGGAAGATGGCCAGGAAAAAACCTGGACCGGTCAGGGCCGTATGCCTAAAGCCATTGCCGAGCAAGTTGCGCTGGGCAAGGATCTGAATGATTTCCTGATCTAAGCATTCAGCCTGATCATCAATAATGCCGCCTTCTGGGCGGCATTATTATTTGTAACATTCGGTGAAAAGATGGCGGTTGCTTGTAGAGGGAACTTGTGTGCAAATCTGAAATAGCCATGGCTACCATAGGGCAATAAGAAAAGACTGCCATCGACAGTAAGCTATCTCCCCCTCATTCAAGCTTCCCTCATCTGCAATTTAGCGAGGACTCATATAGCCCATTTGTTATCGTGGGTGGCGTCGGTATGACAAATTGGGGGGCGGTGCGGTGTGATGAAATAGCAGATGATTAGTTGCACTCCTCTCTGAGGATCACCTCTCGTTTCACATGGGAAACCAGAAGAGTGGGCAATTCTATTTTATTTCGTTATCTCTGGTCTATTTGACACCCAAGTATCAAAGCATATTGATGTTATCAGGACTTGGACAAGGGTCGTAATACGGGGCCTATGGCGGCCCCGTGCTGATAAATAGGCCCCAGATTAACTGACTGGCTGGGTATCTTTATTGCGGATGGGCTTTGGTGAGCACTTGTTGGCATGGCGACGAGCCTCGACCGCCTCGGCCAGCATGGTCAGCAGCGTCTGGCTGTCATCCCAGCACAGGCAGGCGTCGGTGACCGACAGGCCGTATTGCAGCTCGCTCAGCGGCGCCGGTTTCTGGCTGCCTCCTTGCAAGAAGCTCTCGACCATGACGGCGGCGACGGCGTCGCTCCCCTCGCTCAGCTGACGGCAGAGCTCGCCAGCGACCCTTATCTGGTTCTTGTGCTGCTTCTGGCTGTTGCCGTGGCTGCAATCCACCATCAGGCGATGGTTGAGCCCCTGGCGTGCCAGTCGCTCGGCCGCCTCTTCCACGTCGCTCTGGTGGTAGTTCGGGAGTGTACCGCCACGCAAGATGATGTGCCCGCTCGGGTTGCCTTCACTCTTGATAACGACGATGCCGCCCTGGCTACCGGGCGCGGTAAACAAGTGGGACGCCTCGCTGGCCTGGATGGCGTCGATAGCCACCCGGATGTTGCCGTCGGTGCCGTTCTTGAAGCCAACGGGACAGGGCAGGGCCGAGGCGAGCTGCCGGTGCACCTGGGATTCGGTGGTACGCGCCCCTATGGCGCCCCAGCTGATGAGATCGGCTAGGTAGAGGAAGCTGGTGGTATCGAGGAACTCGGTGGCGGTGGCCAGCCCCAGCTGGTTGATGTCGAGCAGCAGCTGGCGTGCCAGCCGCAGGCCCTGGCCGATGTCGTTGCTGCCATCGAGATGGGGATCGAATACCAACCCCTTCCAGCCGACCGTGGTGCGGGGCTTCTCGAAATAGGTGCGCATCACGATCAGCAGGCGGTCCTGATATTCCACCGCGAGCCTCGCCAGGCGCCGCGCATAATCGAGCGCGGCGAGGGGATCGTGGATGGAGCAGGGGCCGACTACCACCAGCAACCGATCGTCTGCTCCGGTCAGGATCTGACGAACCTGATGACGGTGCCGCTCAATCTGCCCCGCCATGTCGTCAGGGCAAGGGTGCAGTGCCAACAGGTCGGCAGGAGTGGGGAGAGCCTCAACCGCGAAGGCGCGCATTACCGAATTCAAAACTGCCATCTGGATTACCTTGCTGTACCTGGGGGGTGAATGAGGTGCTTGTGGATCCGGCCCCTGAGTCTCAGGGGGTTAGGGCGCAATGACACATCACTTTATTGAGAGTGATTATCATTATCTTGTTGTCTATCGGGAATGCAAGCGCTGGTGAGGAGATCACCAAGATGGGGGGGAGGGGAAAAAAAGAGTGGAAACCAGATTGCAATCAGGCCTGACACTTATGAGCGATAGACCTGATTTATATAGGGAAAATAGAGTCTGTCAGCTGTCCATCACCACGTGCCTGTCCTGATGATAGGCATCTTCATCCTTGCCGCTGCGCCAGTAGGGCACCGCATAGACCCGCTGGCGGTCGACGTCCAGGGTTCGCCTGACATGACGACGCAGCGGTACCACCAGCCCCTCTTCCCCGCCGAACCAGAAATAGCTCTGCTCCGACGCCATGGGCAGGGCGGTGAAATAGCTCACCAGGGGCTCGGTTTGCTCGGGAGAGCCGACAAACCAGCGCAGACTGACCCCGCTTGGCAGCGACAGATCCTGCACATCTTCCTGATGGGGTACCAGCAGGGCGATATGACCCTGAGCCTCGGCAGGCATGGCCTCGGCCATGGCGCTGATGGCGGGCAGGGAGGTGAGATCCCCCACCATGTAATAGTGTTCGGCCACTTGCAGCATGGGATCCGGGCCACCGGGGCCCGAGATGCCTAACTGATCGCCGGGCTTGGCATGCAGGGCAAAGCGGCTGGCGGGGCCGATGTCGCCATGCAGGGCGAAGTCGATATCCAGCTCCAGCGCCTCACGGCGAAAGGCGCGGACGGTAAAGGTACGGATGATGGGTTTCTGGCTCGAGTCTTCCCAGCGAGGCCCCTTGGGACCCGGTGTTGGCAGCACGATATGTTGTTGCCCAGCCTGGGGCAGCATGATCTTGATGTGGGCGCCGCCACAACTGAAGGGATAATCTGCCAGTTCCGGGCTGGTCAGACAGAGTCGGCGCAGGTGCGGGCCCACATCATGAACATGTTTGACGGTGAGCAGGCGAGGGCGATTGGCCGGGACGGGCTGTGACATATGAGTACTCCTGACAGGCAATGGCGCTCATTTTCAGGCAAATGAAAACTATTATCAATTGCTTTGTGAACAAGAAATCGGCAAGAAAAAAGGGGGAATATTCCCCCTCTCTGCGGATGATGTGCACGCAAGAGCCCCGTTACCCCCGATCGCTGCCCCCCAGCGCCTTGTAGATCCCGGCCATGGTATTGAGCTGGCTCTGCTGTTGGGCCAGCAGGCTCAGCTCGGCATCCCACAGCCTGTTTTGCTCATCCAGCCAGGGTTGCACCCCGGTGGCACCGGCCTGGAACCGCGCCTGGGCCAGTCGCTCCGCCTCCTTCGCATAACCCAGCTGCTGCGCCAGATAGTGCAGCCGTTGCTCGCCCTGATGGCGAGCCGCCAAGCCATCTTCCACCTCCAGCAGGGCGCCGTAGAGTTGCTTGCGAAACTCGGTTTCGGCTATCTGGTAATCGAGCTCGGAGCTGGCGATGCTGAGCCTGGTCTTGTTGTACTCGAGGAAGGGCAGGGCCAGGGTCGCCCCCAGGGTGCCCACCGGGTTACTCAGCACCTGGGTCAGGGTATCCGAGGTGGTGCTGGCACTGCCGGTCAGGTTCAGGGAGGGATAAAAACCGGTGCGGATCTCATCTCCCCTGGCCAGGGTCTTGCGAAGGCGCAGCTCGGCGGCGCGCACATCGGGGCGGCGGGCCAGCACGTCGGCCGGAATGCCGACCGCCAGCGTCGGGATGGGGGTCGTCGTCAGCGCGGTCGGGGCAAATTCCAGCGGACCGCTGCTGCGACCGAGCAGCAGGCGCAGGGCATTGCCAGCCTGTTCCCGCTGCAAGATGAGGGAGGCTAGCTCCGCCTGCTTGCCAGCCTTCTGCTGGCTGGCCTGCACCAGATCGAGCCGGGTGATGGCGCCGGCAGCATATTTGGCCTGGGTCAGCTGTTCGGCGCGGCTGTAGTTGGCCAGCTGACGCTCGCCGAGGGTGATGGCCGAGCCGAGGTAGGCCAGCTGCCAGTATTGCTCCAGCGCCTTGCCAATGAGCATCAGCCGGGTGGCCGCCAGATCCTGCTCGCTGGCCTGCGCCTCCCAGCTTGCCTGATCCCGCACAGAGGCCAGCTTGCCCCACAGATCCACCTCGTAGCCTAGGGTGAGGGAGGGTCCCAGGTTGCTGCTGGCACTGCCATCCTTCATGTTCTTGTTGCCGGTGACCCCGATGCTGGCGTTGACCGAGGGGGTGCGGTTGGTATCGGCCAGATCGGCGCCGAGCAGGGCGTTTTTCAACTTGAGCCCCGCTACCTGCATGTCCGGGTTGGCGGCCAGCACGGCCGTCACCAGCCGGTCGAGGGCGGGATCGTTAAATCCTTGCCACCAGAGGCCTGCCTGCTGCTGGGTGAGCCCCTCGCTGGCCTGCTGCCAGTTCGGTGCCACGCTAAGCTCGGGTCTGTGGTAACTGCTCTGCTGGCTGCAGGCACTCAAGGTCAGGCTGGCGGCGAGGCAGAGCCCCAGTGTGGATAGTTTGTGCATCATCATTCCCTCGCCAGCGCCTCGACCGGATCGAGCCGGGCCGCATTGCGGGCCGGCAGGTAGCCAAACAGGATCCCGATGAGCGAGGAGCAGCCAAAGGCCATCAGAATGGAGAAGAGTGAGAAGTGCATCTGGAAGCTCTCCACGAACAGTGAGAAGACGAGGCTGATGAGCAGGGCGAGGCCGATGCCGAGTAGGCCGCCCAGCAGGCTGACCATCACCGCCTCGATCAGAAATTGCTGCAAAATGTCGGACTGGCGCGCGCCCACCGCGATGCGGATGCCGATCTCCCGGGTGCGCTCTACCACCGACACCAGCATGATGTTCATCACCCCGACCCCGCCGACGATGAGCGAGATCACCGCGATGGCGGAGACCAGCAACGTCATGGTGGCGGTGGTCTTTTCCACCGACTTGATGATGCTGTCGCTGCTGAAGGTGAAGAAGTCCTTCACCCCGTGGCGTTGGGTGAGCAGCGCCACCGCGGCCTGCTCGGCCAGGGCGGGCTGGATCCCGTCCTTGACCCGGATGGTGATCTGGCTGAAATGGTTCTGGGAGATGAGGCGGCTCATCACGGCGCTGTAGGGCAGCCAGACGGTGACCGACTGACTGCTGCGGCCAAAGCCGGTCTCCTGCGCTACCACGCCGATGATGCGCACCGGTAGGGTGCCGACCAGCACCACCTGGCCGATGGGGTTCACCTTGCCGAGCAGGCTCTCGATGGTCTTGCCGTCCACCACGGCCACCGCCGTCCGACTCTGGATATCCCGTGCATCGAGTAGGCGGCCCTGGGTGAGGGTCATGCCCTTGACCCGGAAGAAGTCGCTGCCGACCCCGACCACGTTGCCGCTGCTGGTCTTGTTGCGATAACGCAGCTGACCCGAGGTTGCAATCTGGGGGCTGGCCCCTTCCAGATAGGGTTGGCCGAGCAGGGCGTCGAGATCCCGCTCGTTCAGGGTCTGGATGCTGGCCGCCTTCTCATCCCCCCAATCCTTGCCGGGGAAGATATCGATGGTATTGGTGCCCATGGCATTGATGTCGTTGATCACCTTGGCGCGTGCACCCTGGCCGAGGGCAACCACGCTGACCACGGCGGCGATGCCGATGATGATGCCAAGCATGGTGAGGAAGGTGCGCATACGGTGGGCCAGCATGGCATGCAGGGCCATGCGGCCCGCCTCTCGATAGCGATCCCAGCCCTTGCTGCCGCTCTTGGCGGTGAACACTGTGTTCGGCGCGGCGGCGGTCGCCGGGCTCTGGTTAGGCGTACTTGCCGGCTGACCATCGGTCTGGGGCGTTGGCAGTGCGGTCGGACGGGAGGGCGTCACCTGCTGCGCGCTGTCTTGCTCCACCCGCTTATCGCGCAGGGTGTCGATCCGATCGGTGTAGTTGGCGCTCTTTGCTGACTGGCCGCTGTCTTCTACCACCCGGCCATCGGGCAGGGTGTCGATCCGATCGTTGTGGTTGGCGCTCTTTGCGGACTGGCCGCTGTCTTCTACCACCCGCCCATCGCGCAGGGTGATGATGCGATCGGCGTGGTTGGCCACTGCCATGTCGTGGGTCACCAGTATGATGGTGTGGCCCTGGGCATGCAGCTCTTTCAAGATGGCCATCACCTCCTTGCCGCTGTGGCTGTCGAGGGCGCCGGTGGGCTCATCGGCCAGGATCACCTCGCCGCCATTGGCCAACGCACGGGCGATACTGACCCGCTGCTGCTGGCCACCGGAGAGCTGGCCCGGTCTGTGATGGCTGCGATCGCTCAAGCCGAGGCGCGCGAGCAGGGTGCGGGCACGAGCCTGGCGCACGGGGCGTGGCATGCCGGCGTAGATGGCCGGGATCTCCACGTTGGCGGCGGCATCGAGATGCGGCAACAGGTGATAGCGCTGGAAGATGAAGCCGAAGTGGTGACAGCGCAGCCGGGCCAGGGCGAGGGCATCCAGACTGGCGGTGTCCTGGCCGCGAAACAGGTATTGACCCGCGCTCGGCCTGTCGAGGCAACCCAGCAGGTTCATCAGGGTGGATTTGCCCGAGCCGGAGGCGCCGACGATGGCGACCATTTCTCCCGCCGCTATGGTCAGGTCCAGCGGATGCAGCACTGTCACTTCCTGCTCTCCGCTCTGGTAGCGCCGCTCTATCCCCTTGAGCCGGATCAGGGGCTCACTCACGGCATCACCTCCATGTCATCGCCGTGGACCGGCTTGCCCTGCTCCAGGGTGACCTTGTCATGCTCCTGCAGCCCGCTCACCACCTCAATCTTGATGTCATCCTTCATGCCGGTCTGGATGCGGCGGGTCTCTTTTTGCTCATCGTCGGTGAGCAGGGTGACTTCATATTCGTTGTCCCCCAGCTTCTTGCCGAGCGCGGTCTGCGGGATGGCCAACACCTGCTTGCGTTCACCCAGCACTATGGTGACCTGGGTGGTCATGGCGACCCGCAGCTGATGGTCTGGGTTGGGCACATCGAACAGGGCATAGTAGTAGACGGCCGCATTACTGGTTGCCGTGGTGCTGGAACTCAGCTCGTTGATGTTGGTGGGCGCCAGCTCGACGGTGCGCAGGGTGGCGTGATAACGGGTATCCGGATCCCCAATCAGGGTGAAGTAAACCGGCATGCCGGCCCTGACCTTGCTGACATCGGCCTCGGAGATCTGGGCCTTGACCGTCATGGTCTCCAGGTCGGCGAGCTTGAGCAGGGTTGGTACCGTCTGGCTGGCGGCCAGGGTCTGGCCCTGACGGGTCACGATGGAGACCACGGTCCCGTCCATGGGGGCCTGAATACGGTTGTAGCCAAGCTCGGTCTTGGTGCGATCCACCTTGATGACGGCACTGTCGATATCGGCCTGGGCGCTTTGCAACTCAGCCCTGGTGACCGCCAGCTGCGCCTCGGCGCTTTCCAGATCGGCGCGCGAGCTCGCCTCCTGCTTGAACATCTGCTGCTGACGACGCCAGGCCAGATCGTTTTGCTTGAGCTGCGCCTGCTTGATCTTGAGCTGGGCGCGGCGGCTGGCCAAGTCTGCTTCCGCGGTCTTTAAGTTGTTCTGGGCGATCAATGGGTCAATCTCTGCCAGCAGATCCCCCTGCTTGACCTGTTGCCCGGCCTCGACGGCGAGATAGGTGACCTGGCCCGAGACCTGGGCACCCACGTCCACCTGTTCGATGGCCTGCAGGACGCCGCTGGCCAGCACCGTCTGCTCCACGTCCTGACGGGTGACAGATGCACTCAGCACCGGGGTCGGGGTTTTACTGGGCCATGCCAGCCAGACGATGATGGCTAGCAGTACGAGGACGAGCAGAGCGAGCTTGCCCTGCTTGGGGAGTATTTTCATTTATCACCTGAACGAAACGTGCGACGGCGTGCAAGGGCAATATCCTGCAGCAAACGGGGCTTAAACAACAGCAAGCAATGTGTAAGAAATCATGTAGATGAAATTGTTATTAACGGGCGACTCAGGCCGAGGGGCTGGCGTATGTGAGGAGCTGAGAAGGGGGGCGGCGTCAGTGACATCGGATTGAAACGAGGCAGAGAGGCAAATAAAGGCCCGCTGATGGAGCGGGCCCTGGAAGATGCACCAACCGATTAACCGACGGCCTTGAGCTGTTCGGCATAGGGCTCGTGGCAGATCTGGATATCGATGGGCAGTTTGTAGATGAGCAGCCGAGCCAGGGATCCTTCCATCCAGTGGTGACGGCTGCCAATGAGCAGCAGATCCATGGGGTGAGCGGCCAACCAGCGTTTCAGATCCGATACCACCTCATCCACCACCAGACACTGGTAATCCACCGGGTGGCGCAGCTGGGTGATGAGTTGGCTGATGGTGGCCTTGGCATCCAGGGTTCCCTGGGCACTGCGCTCCTCCTGGGACAGTGACAGGCTGCGTTGGCGTATTTTGCTGCTGTGAGTCAGGTGCAACAGGGTCAGCTCAGCCCCCATGGCTTGTGCCAGCTGACTGGCCTTGGCCAGCGTCTCCTGCTCGTAATCCTTGCCTTCCAGCAACAACACTATATTGGTCGGGGTCATAAGCAGTTCTCCTTGGCAGGTGCGGGTCAAGGGGAAGGAGGCACTCGCCTGCATCATCCAGAACCCGCGAAATATCAGTTCAAACGAACCCGTTTTATGCTTTCCAGCGTCACTCCTTGTCAGAATAAGCACGGCGCAACGGATCCGTTTACATCATCATAACAGATTGAGTTGAATGGAAAATGAAGGAATTGTTATGTTTTAGTTGCGGATGGATTCGATGTGATACCGATAGCCCTCATGCCGATGGCATGAGGGCGTGGTGCGAGTGAGAGCAAAGAAGGTGAGTCAGGTCTGTACGGCTATGTACGCCAGAACTCTGGTCAGGCGAAGTGGCTGGCGAGCCAGGGTAGTCCTTCTTTCTTGCGGCTGACGGCGCCGTCCAGCCGGACCGGGTCCGCTGGCAAGATGCCGTTGCTGGCGAAGAAGAGTTGGCTGTTCCCCTTGGCGAGATCGGTCAGCATCAGCACATAGGCATCCAGCTTTTCGGATCTCAGCCGATCCTGCATGGCGCGTTGCAGCTCATCCTTGCGGGCCAGGATCTCTGCCGGATTCATCACGCAGATCTGGCTGACCATCAGGGAGTGGCCCGCTATCTGATACGCCTTCTCGTCGGCGACGAGCGCCTCGCTCAGGGGGGCGTCTCCGAGCTGGGTGCGGCGCTCCAGCAGAGTCTGGGCAAAGGGGGCCAGCTCGAGCTCGGCGATGGGCAACAGCCTCTCGACCGCACTCTTGTCCTGCGCCGTGGTGGTGGGGGAGGTGAAGTTGAAGGTGTCGCTGACGATGGCGCCCAGCAGTAGCCGAGCCTGGGCACGGGACAAACCGTCATAGCCCATCAGCTCCAGCAACACGGTGGCGCTGCAACCGACCGCCCTGACCCAGGCATCGAGCGGGCCGCGGGTGATCAGGGTGCCGATGCGGTGATGGTCGATAAGTCCCTGCACATCGGCATCAGCCAGCCCGTCCGGCCCTTGCTCCAGCTCGCTGAAATCCACCAGAAAGACCGGCTTGTCGGCCACACTGCCAGTGAGCACGGGCGGCGCCTCGACCCCTGCCGTCTCCAGGATGAAGCGGGTTTCGGCGATGGGGGTGCCGAGGGCGAAGGCCTGGGCGGGGCGACCCTGGCCATTGAGCCAGTCGGCGGTGACCAGCGCGGTGCAGATGCTGTCGCTGTCGGGGTTCTTGTGACCAAACACATGAAGCATGGGGGAGTCCTGATGTCGGGGTTGGCGCTTTGACAGCCTGATAGGAGGCCAAGCCAGGGTAAAGAGGAGTATAGGGTGGGCGCGGGGGTGAGTCATCGCCTTTACCGACTCACTCTACTGTCAGGCCGACACGGGATCAATATGGCCTGTTGCTGCTCGTATGAGGGGTTATGACTATTGGTGGTATTTCAGTAGATGAACAGCGCTGTTAAATGATGAATGTGCAGTCAAATATGTCGTTGTGAGCCGGTGGGAGGGGACTGACCCCCTCCCGCTCGGGATGTCAGGAGGCGAGCAGCTCGCGGGCATTGGCCAAGGTGTTGTCGGTGATCTGATCGCCACCGAGCAGGCGCGCCAGTTCGTTCAGACGGGCCTTGGGATTGAGTGCCTGCATCTGGGTCTCGGTGGTCTTGCCATCGGTATGCTTGCTGACCACCATGTGCTGGTGGCCCTTGCCGGCGACCTGGGGCAGGTGAGTAACCACCATCACCTGAGTGGACTCGCCGAGCTGGCGCAGCAGGCGGCCGACCACGGCTGCGGTCGGGCCGCTGATCCCCACGTCCACTTCATCGAAGATGAGGGTCGGTGTCGAGATCTTGCGGGCACTGATCACCACGATGGCGAGGCTGATGCGCGACAGCTCCCCGCCGGAGGCGACCTTGCCGAGCGGCTGGATCGGCTGGCCCGGGTTGGTGGTGACCATAAATTCCACCCGATCGATGCCGAGTGGCGACAGGCTGCTCTGGGCATCGGGGCGCACCTCGATGGCGAAGCGGCCATCCGGCATGGCCAGCTCGTGCATGCTGCTGGTCACCTTGGCGCCGAGTTCTTTGGCATAGCGCTGACGACTCTGGCTCAGCACCTCTGCCGCCTGCACGAAGGCGGTGCGCGCCTGAGCCAGCTCATCTTCCATCCCCTCCAGCCGCTCCTCATCCGAGTTGAGACGGGCGAGATCGCTGGCCAGATCCTGATGGTGCAGGGCCAGCTCGGCCGGTTTGACATGGTGTTTGCGCGCCAGGTTGATGGCCTTGGAGAGGCGTGCCTCCAGCTCGTTGAAACGCTCGGGATCCAGCTCCAGCTGATCGAGATAACTGCGCAGCTCGCTATGGCTCTCCTGCACGCCGATCAAGGCTTCGTTGAGCATGCCGAGCACGTTGCCAAGACGGCTGTCCATCCCGACCAGGCTTTCTGCCCTGTCTACCGCAACCTGCAGCAGGCCGGCGATGGTGGTCTCGTCGTTGTCATAGAGCAGGTCGAGGCAGGCGCCACACTCCTGCATCAGTTCGGTACCGTTGGCGAGGCGCTGGTGTTCTTCCTCTATGGTTTCAAATTCCCCCGGTTGCAGGGCGAATTCATCCAGTTCCTGCACCTGGTACTCGATCAGCTGGCGACGCGCCTCGCGCTGCTGCTGCTCGGCCTTGAGTCGATTGAGCTCATTTTGCAGCTGGCGCCACTGCTGATAGTGATGACGTACTTCGTCCAGCAGCAGATGGTGGCCGGCGTAACCGTCTAGCAGGGCGAGCTGGTAATCGGGCTTGAGCAGCAACTGATGGGCGTGCTGGCCGTGTACGTTGACCAGCAATTGCCCCAGGCTCTTGAGCTGCACCAGCGGCACGGGCACCCCGTTGATGTAGCTGCGCGAGCGACCCTCGGCGGAGAGCACGCGTCGTACTATGCATTCTCCCTCGTTTTCCAGCTCATTGGCGGTGAGCCAGGCACGGGCCGCCGGGTTGCCGTCCAGCAGGAAGCGGGCACTGACCTCCGTCTTGTCGCTACCGGGTCGCACCATGCTTGCTTCGGCCCGCTCGCCCAGACAGAGGCCGAGTGCGTCGATGGCAATGGATTTGCCTGCCCCGGTCTCGCCTGTGATGCAGGTCATGCCGGCTTGCAGATCGAGTTCGAGAAATTTGACGATAGCGAAGTTGGTGATGGTCAGTTGGCTCAGCATGGTCTCATCCTGTGTAGACTCAAATTACTGTACGTTTGAACAGTATATACTGGATGTTTATACATGGCGAGGGGGTGAATGCCGGTTCAAGGGAATGGGAGCCGAGTCATGGCCTATTGATAAGGCGCTATGATAGAGGCTGGGCTGCGCAGCGCTGTTTGCCCACGCCACCGGCAACGGGCTCAGAGGAGCAGGCCGGCGGGCACCGGAGCCCGGCCCCACGTTAAGGACAAGCCATGATTATCCACACGCCGACCCTGTTGTTGCTCTCGCTGGCAATCAACCTGATGTCGGCGTCACTCATGCTGTTTATCCATCAGGTCAAGCCGGGGCGGCGAAATTTCCTGCTCTGGTCGCTGTCGGCCTTTGCCTTCTCGTTGTCCATCCTGCTGCTCAGTCTCGGCATTCTGACGCGCCACCCAGCGTGGGGATTCTTCTTTGGCGGGCTGGTCTCGCTCGTCAGCGTGCTACTGCTGCTGGCCGGATTTTACGCCCTCTATGACAAGCCGCCCGCTGTGCGCATCACCCGACGTGTCGTGGTTCTGCTGCTGCTCGGTTATGGCATCCTGGCCACCCAGATCGAAGTCCGGCTGGTGTTGGCCTGCATGGAGTCTGCCCTCTATCTGTGGTGTGCCTGCCTCATTTTCTCCCTTAGTCGCCATCGGCAACGGGTACTCTGTATCGTCTCCTGCATCTATCTGGTCCACTTCGTGGTGCTGCTGAGCCAGGGCATTGCCCTGCTCATCAAGGCAGCGGGTACCGAGGCGTGGCTGCTCGACGCCGTCTTCTTCATGCACATGATCTTGACAGTCGGTTCTGTGCTGCTGTTACCGCTGGTGGCCTATATCGAGACGGAGAGCGAGCTGACCGCCCTGTCGGAGCGGGATCCGCTCACCGATCTGCTCAATCGGCGAGGGCTGTTCAAGCAGGCGCATCGTTACTGCCAGGAAGGGGAGGTGCAGGAGTTGCCGCTGAGCGTGGTGGTGCTCGACATCGATCACTTCAAGCTGGTCAACGATAACTTTGGCCATCACTGCGGGGATGAGGTGATCCGCTTCGTGGCGCAGATCCTGCTGTCCGAGTCGCGCAAGGATGACCTCATCGGCCGGATCGGCGGGGAAGAGTTTGCCATCATCATGCCGGGGGTGAATGAACATGATGCGCTCTCTATTTGCGACCGGATCCGCTCTCAGATCGAGTTGCGCTCCGCCCAGGGCGCCTGCCCGCCCTGCGCGGGGGTTACGGTCAGCGTCGGCGGCGTCTGTGCTCCGGCCGACAGAGCGGATCTGGAACATCTGCTGGGCAGGGCGGATGCGGCCATGTATCGGGTCAAGCAGAACGGGCGCAACGGGGTGCAATTTGCGCCCGGGCCTGAGCGGCTCAGGCTGGTCGATACGGGCGAGATATAGGTGCTGGGGTTGACCAGCTCTACGCTGGCCCCTTGTTATCAGAACAGCTTGCTGCCCCAGCCGAGCTTGTTGCGCAGCACGTGGAAGTAGCTGTAATCGAGCGGATGAACCAGGTGCAGCTTGTGGCTGCTCTTCTTGATGAGGATCTCGTCCCCCGGGTGCACCGCCAGAGTGACCTGGCCGTCGCAGCTGACCTGCATGGCATCGTCCTGGTTGTCGGGGGAGACCAGCAAACGCACCTCGCTGTCGGCGTCCAGCACGATGGGGCGGCTGCTCAGGGTGTGCGGGAACATGGGAACGAGCGTGATGGCGTTGAGCTTGGGGGTGAGGATGGCGCCCCCCGCCGACAGCGAATAGGCGGTGGAGCCAGTCGGGGTGGCGACTATGATGCCGTCCGAGCGCTGGCTGTACATGAAGCTGCCATCGATATAGACCTCGAACTCGATCATGTGGGCTATCTTGCCCGGGTGCAGTACCGCCTCGTTCACCGCCAGATTGCTCGACTTGCGCTCGCCGTGGCGATAGACCGCGGCCTCCAGCAGGAAGCGATGCTCGCTCTTGAAGTGGCCGGACAGCACCTGCTCCAGCGGCAGCAGATAATCTTGCGGCGAGAGATCGGTCAGGAAACCGAGGTTGCCGCGATTCACCCCGATCACCGCCACATCGAAGCGGGACAACACCCGCGCCGCCCCCAGCATGTTGCCATCACCACCGACCACGATGGCCAGATCCGCCTGTTCCCCAAGCTGCACCAGATCCATCACGTCATCACAGAGCACGCCGAGGGTGTGGGCGACCCGACTCTCGAGCAGCACCCGAAAGCCACGGCTGCTCAGGTATTGATAGAGGCCGCTGAGGGTCTGGTTGGCACCTTCATGATGGGGTTTGCCGATCAGGGCGATGGTTTTGAACGGAGAATCCATAGGTTGTCGGGTCTGGGATGAGTATTGAGGGGAGTATACCGCGCTTTGGTGGGGATTTGTCTGCCACCATGCCGGCTCGGCGGATCCGGCGCCGAAAAGCGGCTAAATTGCCGACTGACGCAGGTCATTGACCATGACATGGCCTTTACCCCTTGAAAGCGGGGGCTGCGTCCCCATAATAGCGGCATTGATCGAAGTAACCCCTGAATATTGGAGATGTCATGAACCACGAAGAACAAAAGGTTGAAGCGATGGAGCAAGTAGAAGCCCAGCCAGTCGAGCCGACCGATGTAGACAGTGAAGTGACAGCCGAGCAGTCCCGCATTGCCGAACTGGAAGCCCAGTTGGAGGCGGCGCAACAAGCGGCTGCCGACGAGCGTGAGCGCGCCGTGCGTGCCGTCGCCGAGATGGAAAACCTGCGTCGCCGCGCCGCTCAGGACGTGGAGAAGGCGCACAAGTTCGCGCTGGAGAAGTTTGCCGCCGAGCTGTTGCCGGTGCTGGACAACCTGGAACGTGCCATCGAACTCGCCGACAAAGAGAACGAGACCCTCAAGCCCATGATCGAAGGGGTGGAACTGACCCTCAAAGCCATGCAAGGCGGGGTGGCCAAGTTCGGTCTGGTGGCGCTGGATCCGCAGAACCAGCCGTTTGATCCCAATGCCCATCAGGCGATGAGCATGGTTGAAAACGCCGAGCTGGCGCCGAACACCGTCATCGCCGTGATGCAGAAGGGCTACGAGCTCAACGGTCGGGTCATCCGCCCGGCCATGGTGATGGTCTCCAAGGCACCTGCCTGAGACTCATCCCCTATAGAGCCCGCCGCTCGGCGGGCTTTTTATTGGTGTCGGTGGCAAATAGGCTGAAAGATCGCCGCCGTCGACACAGTTGGTACGGTTTTTTATATGCGGGGCTTGAAGCGCGCGCTTACGACCCCATATAGGTGGCAAGGCCACGGCGGCACACTCCGATTGCACTTCACAGTGACAAGAAATTGATGCCGGGAGCTTGAAAGCCACAGTGGCAGGCCCCACCTAGCCGTTAACGTATTAAGGCGAGCACCTCGCCAGTTTATTCAAAGTATTTGGAGATTCGTCAAATGGGTAAAATCATCGGTATTGACCTGGGTACTACCAACTCCTGTGTCGCTATTCTGGATGGCGATAATGCTCGCGTGATCGAGAACGCGGAAGGCGACCGTACTACTCCGTCCATCATTGCCTATGCCGATGACGGCGAAATCCTGGTTGGTCAGCCGGCTAAGCGTCAGGCTATCACCAACCCGAAGAACACGCTGTTTGCAATCAAGCGTCTGATCGGCCGTCGTTTCGAAGATGAAGAAGTACAGCGTGATCTGAAGATCATGCCGTATGCCATCGCTAAGGCTGACAATGGTGACGCCTGGGTCGAAGTGAAAGGCAAGAAAATGGCACCGCCGCAGATCTCTGCCGAAGTGCTGAAGAAAATGAAGAAGACCGCCGAGGATTACCTGGGCGAGCCGGTGACCGAAGCGGTTATCACTGTACCGGCCTACTTCAACGACGCCCAGCGTCAGGCTACCAAGGATGCCGGTCGCATCGCCGGTCTGGACGTCAAGCGCATCATCAACGAGCCGACCGCCGCAGCTTTCGCCTACGGCGTGAACAAGGTCAAGGGTGAGCGCAAGGTTGCGGTCTATGACCTGGGTGGCGGTACCTTCGATATCTCCATCATCGAGATCGACGAAGTGGAAGGTGAAACCACCTTCGAAGTACTGGCAACTAACGGTAACACCCACCTGGGTGGTGAAGACTTCGACAACCGTGTCATCAACTACTTGGTTGACGAGTTCAAGCGTGAGCAGGGCATCGACCTGCGCAACGACCAGCTGGCCCTGCAGCGTCTGAAAGATGCCGCCGAGAAAGCCAAGATTGAGCTCTCTTCCGCTCAGCAGACCGACGTGAACCTGCCGTACATCACCGCAGATGCCACCGGTCCGAAACACATGAACATCAAGGTGACCCGCGCCAAGCTGGAATCCCTGGTGGAAGACATGGTGAAAGACTCCCTGGAGCCGGTTCGTGTCGCCCTGAAAGACTCCGGTCTGGCCGTTGGCGAGATCGACGACGTCATCCTGGTGGGTGGTCAGACCCGTATGCCGCTGGTTCAGAAGACCGTGGCTGACTTCTTCGGCAAAGAACCGCGCAAAGACGTCAACCCGGACGAAGCCGTGGCCATGGGTGCTGCTATCCAGGGCGCCGTACTGTCCGGTGAGAAGACCGACGTACTGCTGCTGGACGTGACCCCGCTTTCCCTGGGTATCGAAACCATGGGTAGCGTGATGACTGCGCTGATCGAGAAGAACACCACTATTCCGACCAAGAAGTCCCAGGTGTTCTCCACCGCCGAAGACAACCAGTCTGCCGTGACCATTCACGTGCTGCAGGGTGAGCGCAAGCGCGCCAGCGACAACAAGTCCCTGGGCCAGTTCAACCTGGAAGGCATCCGTCCGGCGCAGCGCGGTCTGCCGCAGATCGAAGTGACCTTCGATATCGATGCGAATGGTATTCTGCACGTCTCCGCCAAAGACAAGGAGACCAACAAGGAGCAGAAGATCACCATCCAGGCTTCTTCCGGTCTGTCTGACGAGGAGATCGAACGCATGGTACGCGAGGCGGAAGCCAACGCGGCCGAAGACAAGAAGTTTGAAGAGCTGGTGCAGACCCGCAACCAGGCTGACGGTCTGGTCCACTCTGTCCGCAAGCAAGTCGCCGAAGCCGGTGACGCCCTGCCTGCCGACGAGAAGACCAAGATCGAGACCGCGATGTCCGAGCTGGAAAGCGCCCTCAAGGGTGACGACAAGGCCGCCATCGAGGCCAAGCAGCAGGCTCTGCTGGAAGCGTCCCAGAAGCTGATGGAGATTGCTCAGCAGCAGGCTCAGGGTCAAGCAGGCGCCGCTGATGCCGGTCAGACTTCTTCCGCCAAGGGCGAAGACGACGTGGTCGATGCCGAGTTCGAAGAAGTGAAAGACGACAAAAAATAAGCCGTACCCAACCGGGCAGCGTTCGCGCTGCCCATCGGCTTGGTCAATGATTTCACGGGCGTTGGGTAACCAACGCCCGTCTGCGTAACTGCTGATATAGCAACAGGATGAGTATGTCGAAGCGCGATTTCTACGAAGTGCTTGGGGTATCGAAAGGTGCCGATGAGCGCGAGATCAAGAAGGCGTATAAGCGTCTGGCGATGAAGTATCACCCCGACCGTAACCAGGGGGATGCCGCCTCGGAAGAGAAGTTCAAAGAGGTCAAGGAAGCCTACGAGGTATTGACCGACGAGAACCTGCGCGCCCGCTATGACCAGTACGGTCATGCCGGGGTGGATCAGAGCCAGGGTGGCGGTGGCCACGGTGGCTTTGGCGGCGGTGCCGACTTTGGTGATGCGTTCGGCGATATCTTTGGCGACATCTTTGGTGGCCGCAGTGGCGGTGGTCGTCGTGGCCCGGCCCGGGGCTCGGATCTGCGTTACAACATGGAGTTGACGCTGGAAGAGGCGGTGCGCGGGGTCTCCAAGGAGATCAAGATCCCGACTCAGGTCCACTGCGAGGTCTGCAACGGCTCCGGTGCCCACACCGGGAGCTCCGCCCATACCTGTCCGACCTGCCACGGCGCAGGCCAGGTGCAGATGCGCCAGGGCTTCTTCGCGGTGCAGCAAGCCTGTCCGCACTGTCATGGCCGCGGCAAGATCATCAAGGATCCGTGCCGCAAGTGCCACGGTGAAGGCCGCTACCAGAAGACCAAGACCCTGTCGGTCAAGATCCCGGCCGGGGTCGATACCGGCGACCGTATCCGTCTCTCCGGTGAAGGGGAAGCGGGGGAAGCGGGCGCATCGGCAGGGGATCTGTACGTACAGGTCCACGTCAAGGAGCACGAAATCTTCGTGCGTGATGGCAACGATCTCTACTGCGAAGTGCCCATCAGCTTCACCACCGCGGCCCTTGGCGGCGAGATTGAAGTGCCGACCCTGGATGGCCGGGTCAAGCTCAAGGTCACCCCGGAAACCCAGACCGGCAAGCTGTTCCGTCTGCGGGGCAAGGGCGTCAAGTCCGTGCGCTCCGGCCAGGTTGGCGATCTGATGTGCAAGGTGGTGATCGAGACGCCGGTCAAGCTGACCGAGACCCAGAAAGATCTGCTGCGCCAGCTGGACGAGTCTTTCAGCGGCGCCGCCGCCAAGACCCACAAGCCAAAATCGGAAGGTTTCTTCGAAGGGGTGAAACGCTTCTTCGACGATCTGACCAAATAAGCGAAGCGCAATCCGCGTGATGCAAGAAAGCCGGCCCCAGGGCCGGCTTTCTTTTTATCTGCTGGGCGCTGGGATCCTCATCCGACAGCCTGCGGGTTCCCACTCTTCAATCCATGGTGCTGGTGCGCCAGAAGATCTGCTTGATACGGGGGTGTTCGCCGAGGGTCTTCATCAGGGCATCCAGTTCATCACCGTCGATGGAGGTGGCGAGCAGCACCGCCGAGATCTCCAGATCATGTTCCCCGAACGGCTCGATATCGAGCTCGCTCAAGGGGTAGTTGGCCTGCTCCAGCATCTTCTCCAGCCAGGGCAGCATCTCCTTCTGGTGGGTGCGGCGGATGAGGGCGGTGACCTTGTAGGTCACCTCGGTATCGGTATTGTCCACCGGATGACGGTTGATCTGATTGACCAGGGGGCGAAGCAGAGTGTTAGCGGCCAGCACGAACAGGGCGCCGAGGATGGCTTCCATGGCGAGGCCGGCCCCGCTGGCCGCGCCGACGGCCGCGACACCCCACAGGGTTGCGGCGGTGTTGATGCCGCGGATGTTGCCGGATTCCCGCATGATGACACCGGCGCCGAGAAAGCCGATGCCGGAGACGATATAGGCCACCACATGGACCACCCCGTAGGTGCCACCGTGCAGGTCATAGATGCGCTGGGCCAGGTTGACGAACAGGGCCGCGCCCACGGCGACCAGCACGTTGGTGCGAAGGCCGGCGGTGCGCTGGCGATACTGGCGCTCCAACCCCACCAGGCTGCCCAACACGAAGGCCAGCAGCAGGCTGGCCAGGGTGTCGAGCAGGGAAAGCATGTCTATTTGTTGCCACATTCTCATGGCGTACTCCTTATGGCTGCGTGATGACCTTCGAGAACAGAAGATGGAACATCTTGCTGGATGCGTTGATGAATGACGTGCAAAAAGGGGTGAAGGTCATCGCTGGAAATCAATATGAGCACACGTCGAACCGCGCCTTGCGCTCAGGCTCCCACTGAGCGGCGAACAAGTGTAAGGGACAGAGTGAGCGGGGCCAACCTCGTTGGCTCCGCCGACTTAATCGAGCACTGACTGCTCATCGCGTCGCGGCCGCAGCTCCCAACGCACGGGGTGGTCTGCGCCGACCTGATGCACGAACTGCACCAGATAGCGACGCTGGGGCGGGGTGCAGAGCAGGTTGAGCACCAGCTCCCGCCCCCCGTGCCGGCCTGGCCTTATGGACTGGCGCGGGCTGAGCCCGGCCGGTTGCAGGGTATGAGCCACCATGCCCAGTACCTGCTCCATGTCGGCGCGATCCAGACAACGGATCTGCAGGCGATAGTGGTGACGCTGGGCTCTGCCCCGCAACCAGCGTGGCAACACGCCACGGCCAAACCAGCTCCGCAGAGGGTGGGCATGTGTCGATACAGACAAAGTTGAAACAAAGCGCATAGCAGCCTCCTTGTGGGAAGCAGAAACTATGCAGGCAAGATGTCCGCCGTTATTGAGCGGCGTCACCTGACGTCAAGTGTAAAAAGAGAGAAGAGGGGAGTGGATTTCCGCTTCTCGCAGGTTTGCGAGAGTGCGGCAGAGGAAGACCTGCGGCTATCTCGCGACCTGAGTGCCGACGCGCTGGGTCGGCCTGCAACTGTCACTTGATGAATTGCCCACTGATGGTCTCCGCTGTTGATTAACGGCCAAATGGTACCCATCCCCGCCGCCAAGGTAAAGCCTTCTCCTCTGTTCGTAACATCCGGATACAAGTTCGTTGGCAAGGCCCGCCGCGGCAGATCGCCTCATCATCTGAGCCTTCCGATTGTGGTGAATATCATAAATTAGGGATTGCTAATGTTTAGTGGGATCGTAGAATGAACGAACATAAGAAGTTGCTAATGTAAGGTCCCATCCCGTGAGGAATCGCTATGTTTGAAAGCCAATGGCTGTTTGCCCTGGGGGGCGGCATGCTGGTCGGGCTCTCTGCCCTGCTGCTGATGCTGTTCAACGGCCGGGTCGCCGGGATCAGCGGCATCTTGGGCGGTGCCCTGCAACACAAAGATGCCTGGCGCTGGCTGTTCCTGCTGGGACTGGGGATGGGCAGTCTGCTGGCATTTAGTCTCGGTTGGGCAAGCCTGCCGATCCTGGCGGTGCTGCCCCCCTGGCCCTGGGTGATGGTGGCAGGGCTGCTGGTAGGGATAGGAACCCGTCTTGGCAACGGCTGCACCAGCGGCCACGGCATCTGCGGGGTGGGACGACTGTCGCGCCGCTCTCTGGTTGCCACCTGTACTTTTATGGCCACCGCGGTACTCACCGTGTTTGTCAGCCACCACCTGCTGTGAAGGGAGCCATCATGCAACTGCTTATCAGCCTGTTATCCGGCCTGCTGTTCGGGCTCGGTCTCGCTATCTCCGGTATGGTGGATCCCGCCAGGGTGCTGGGCTTTCTCGATGTGACGGGAGCCTGGGATCCCAGCCTCGCCTTCGTGATGGGAGGCGCACTGCTGGTGTTTATGCCGGGATATTTCTACCTAGTGCGGCCCCATCGCCAGAGCCTGTTAGGGGAACCTTATCCGCCAGCCCAGTCCCAGCGATTAGATAGACGCTTGCTCGGCGGTGCCGCGCTGTTCGGCATCGGCTGGGGCATGGCCGGGATCTGCCCGGGCCCGGCCCTGAGCCTTGTCAGTGGCGGCCAGCCCCTGATCTGGCTGTTCGTGGCCGCCATGGTGGCCGGCGTCCTGCTGGTCGACAAGGCATGGCCCATATTGCGCCAAGGCGCCCAGCCTTGAGATAGGGTGAGTGAATCCTGTGTGGGGGCGAAAACCCATCCCGCGGCGGAAGATGGTAATATCGGAACCCCATTGCTTTGACAAGGCTTGCCCATGCCCTCCCTGCGCCTGCTTATCTCTGACTCTCACGATCCCCTGTTCAACCTGGCGGTGGAGGAGTGTATCTTCCGTCAGATGGACCCGCGCCAGCGGGTGCTGTTCCTGTGGCGCAACGCCAATACGGTGGTGATTGGCCGCGCCCAGAATCCCTGGAAGGAGTGCAACACCCGCCGCATGGAAGAGGATGGGGTGACTCTGGCTCGGCGCAGCAGCGGCGGTGGCGCCGTGTTCCACGATCTTGGCAACAGCTGCTTCACCTTCATGGCGGGCAAGCCGGGCTACGACAAGAGCCTCTCCACCGCCATCGTGCTGGACGCCCTGAAACGGCTCGGAGTGGAGGCCTTCGCTTCGGGGCGCAACGATCTGCTGGTGGCGACCCCGGACGGGGATCGCAAGGTGTCCGGCTCTGCCTACCGGGAGACCCTCGATCGCGGCTTTCATCACGGCACTCTATTGCTGGACGCCGATCTCAGCCGGCTCGCCAACTACCTCAATCCGGATCCCAAGAAGCTGGCGGCCAAGGGCATCACCTCGGTGCGCAGCCGGGTCGCCAACCTGAGTGAATTGCTGCCGGGGATCAGTCATGAGCAGGTGGTGCAGGCACTGAGCGAGGCCTTCTTCACCCACTATGGTGAGCGGGCCTTGCCAGAGCATATCTCCCCCGAACAGCTGCCAGACTTGCCCGGCTTTGCCGAGACCTTCGCCCGCCAGCGCAGTTGGGAATGGAACTTTGGCCATGCACCGGCCTTCGCCCATCAGCTGGACGAGCGCTTCGGCTGGGGTGGGGTGGAGCTGCACTTCGATGTGGAGAAAGGGATTATCGGCCGGGTGCAGATCTTCAGCGACAGCCTGGAGCCGGCGCCGCTGGATGTCCTGGCCGAGCGGCTTTCGGGGATAGTTTACCGACCCGAGGCGGTAGGAGCTCTGTTCGTAGAACTCAAGCACGACTTCCCGACTCAGGCGGCCGAGCTGGCTGAACTCGAGAACTGGCTGGTAGCGGCGCTGCGCTAGGAGCTGTGCTCGGTATTGTGCTAGATCCGCTGGGTTACCCGCTCCTGCGCTGCATAACGGCGGATGGGAGCGGGATCACGAAACGGGAGCGGGCCAGAACGGCGACCTTCCGGTCAGCCCTTACCCCGTCTGGATCATGATAAAAAGTAGGGCAGGCCATTAGTTATTGTCGCTGTTTCAAATGCGACCTGAGGGGTATAACCGGGGCACCTCTGCAGTACTAAATGGTATAAAAATGAGTGACCTGGTTTATCTGAAAGATGACGGCGTCAACGCCGTCTCCCCCGAATTCTCCGCCCGCTTCGCCACCGTCAAGGCCCATTACTTCTCCCGCAATCCCGAGCTCTGGCCTGTGTTTCGTGATCCCGGCTTCGCCACCCTCAACGAGTTTCGTGCCCGCGGGCTGGCGCCGGATGCGCGCCTCAATGCCTGGCCGGATGGCCGTGCCCGCCTCGCGGATCTCTGCGAAACCATGCCGGTGCCACAGGCTATGCGCACGCCAGGCGAGCCCATGACGGAGCTGCTGTTTGCCGGCGCCCTCTCCAAAGACTGGGAGAACCCCTCCAGCGTCGAGAATGTCATCACCATGTCGGCGGATCCCGCCATCTACGGCGCCCAGATGGGCATCCTCGCGAACCCCAACCTGGTCTACTCCGAGTACGCCGGGGTGGCCGAGGA
Source organism: Aeromonas tecta (assembly GCF_000820185.1). Taxonomy (GTDB): domain Bacteria; phylum Pseudomonadota; class Gammaproteobacteria; order Enterobacterales; family Aeromonadaceae; genus Aeromonas; species Aeromonas tecta. The sequence goes on along the minus strand of NZ_CDCA01000011.1, from coordinate 39,320 downwards.
GCTCGAGAAGAAGGTGGTGCGCCAGATAGCCCTGCTGGCGGGCTATGATCCCCATCGCGCCACCGGCATCTTCACCCAGGGGGGGACCTTTTGTAACCTCTACGGCTATCTGCTCGGCATTCGCAAGAGCCTGCCGGAGGCCAAGCACAAGGGGCTCGGTCACTATCAGGATTACCGCATCATCAACTCCCAGGGCGGCCACTACTCCAACATCACCAACCTCTCCCTGCTCGGGGTGGATATCGAGAACAAGACCATTCGTATCCAGGTCGGTGAGAACAACGACATCGATCTGGTGGATCTCGAACGCACCTTGACCGCCTGTTTTGCCCTCAAACACGTGGTCCCCACCATCATGCTCACCATGGGCACCACCGACACCTTCGGGGTGGATCAGGTCAAACCCGTGGTGGAACTGCGAGATCGTCTGTGCGAGCGCTTCGAGGTGGCGGTCAAGCCCCATATCCACGTGGATGCCGCCATCGGTTGGTCGATGATCTTCTTCCTGGATTACGACTTTGCCGCCAACCCCCTCGCCATCAACGCCGCCACCCTGGCGGGGATTGAGCGCAACGTGGCACGCTTCGCCGAGTTGAAATACGCCGACTCCTTCACCGTCGACTTCCAGAAGTGGGGCTATGTGCCCTACACCTCCAGCCTGGTGATGATAAAAGAGCAGGATGACCTCAAGGCGATGGAGAACGATCCGGAAAACTTCTCCTACTTCGAGCGGGACATCCAGGGCCAGACCCATCTGCAGTCCACCATCGAGTGTTCCCGTGGGGCGAGCGGCCTGTTCGGCGCCTATGCGGCCCTCAACTACATGGGGGTGGAGGGTTATCGCACCGTGCTGGCCCACTGTCTGCAGAACGCGAACTACTTCCGCTTCCGCCTGAGCCAGCTTGGCAACGTCAAACTGGTGGCTCAGGAGAACCAGGGGCCGAGCGTGGGCTTCAAGATCTACAACCCTGAGTGGGTGAGCGATCCGGAAGCCGAGTTCGCCTTCGAGCTGGCCCGCAGCGCCGATCCCGCCTACAAGGCACGGCTGCAACGCAATACCGATTATCACCGCGACCTGTTCAAGCATCGTGGCAAGGTGGGGCTCTTCACCAACTGGGTGGAGGCGGTAGCGCATTCGGAATACGACGAGCGCGGCAAGTACTCCTACATCGCCGGCGAGAAGGCGGTCTTTATGAATCCGGTCTGCGGCCGCGAGCAGATAGATGCCTTTATCGAGCATATTCGCGGCTGATGGCGAAGCGCTCATCCGGCATAATAGATTTGGGCAGGCTAGACCTGCCCATTTTTATTGCGCCATTATTTCATTTTCCTGCTTGGGGAAATCGGATCAGGGATTGTCATCAATAAACCGGCAATCATATGGGCGAGCGTGAATCTATGACGGCAGCATGCCGGCGCAAGGCGTACCGGCATGTTTCGTTTATTCTATATCGACTGTCTCCGTATCAGGGATTGGGTACCGTGCTGGCACAGTCATATTGCTCGCCCTTTAATCCCATGAAGTCACAGGTGACGGTCAATACGTCATTGGGGCGAGCCCAGTCAGGGTCCCAACTGCCCATGGGTTCATCATGACGCTTGTCTTTATAGAGATCCCACATGATCATGCCGGAGGGGGAATATTTGGCAGTGCGGCTTGCGATATCATTGAGCAGCTCTTTGCTCAGCACTAAATTGCCGGTGGCCGGTCTGCCCACTTCAAAGCCGACTGTAATAGGTGGGGCAATCAACAACTTCTGTGGTTGAATTGATGCGGTTGCATAACTGGGGGATCCTTTTATCAGTGCATGTCCTGGGCGCAGGGTATCGCCAGATTTCAACCAGCTGAAGAAGGAACCGTAATAATAATCAACCTGCCCCGCCAGATCGCAGGGAATATTGGTATCCCCGCCACAATCCGTTTCGCTCAAGTCATAGGACATGATGCCTATGCTGCTGAGCCGGTCGATCTTATCCGGATATTGCAGGGCGGTGTTGTAGATGAGGCCATACAGGTTGCCGCCCCACCAAGCACCGCCATAGGTGTGGCTGGTGTGGGCATTGCTGCCCCAGTTGGCCGACATATTGGGGAGCCCGCCGGTTGCCGGCGCCGCCGTACTCAGTGCCAGCTCAGGGTTGATGGCATTGATGGCGCTGTAGAGAGAGCCCAGTATGGCCGCAAACTTGTCGACCGTGTCCGGCATGATCCTGGGGTAGGCCAGTTGATCGGAATCTATCTGCATGTCGTTGTTATAGATAAGCGGTCCCTTGCCCTGGCTCATCAGCTCGGCGGTGTCGAGGTACTCCGGATTGCTGGCAGGTGTCTGCACCGAATCCGGCGTCAGGCGCCAGCTGTAGGCGTTGAGGTCCGCGTGCCAGAACTCTTCGTAGTCCAGATCGATACCCGCCACGCCGAGATCGCTGGCCAGCTGCACCACGTTTCGATAGGCCTGATCCGCGGCCTGGCCGGAGATCGGATTGTCGAAGCGATTGCTGGGGCCCGGATTGGGGAAGGAGTCATATTTCTCCCCGGCTGGGCCACAGGCATTCACCTTGCCCGCGGTGACATCGTAGTATTCCGGGATGCAGCTGAAGTTCCAGCCCCCGACGGCGATATAAGTCTCCACCCCGTGCAGCTTGAAGGTGTTGATGATCTCCTTGAGCTGGGAAAAATCGGCGGTGGATTTATTATCTTTCGATTTTTTATTGACGGTGGCAGTGTCACAGACATAACCGAATAATCCGGTACAGGCCAGATCATTTTGCGTGTAATTGACCAAGCTGGGCTGAACGAACGACAGCACCAGTTTATTGAAATTGCTCTTCTGACTGGCGACCTGCTGACTCATGGCCTCCAGATTATTCAATGAGGCGTAATAGGCAGGGATGCCGGTAGGCACATCGGGCCCACTCAAATAATAAGCGGCGATCTCCGGGGGCTGCGCCATCGCGCTAGTGGTGGCCAGCGCCGCAATAGCACCGAACAGTATAGGCTTTTTCATATAATATCCTTATCTATCTCTACAAGAGCGCAGTAGAGCCGAAAGCAATATCCTTGCTCTCATACAGGGTTATATTTAATGAGGGGTCGAACGTTTGATGTAATTGGTTTTGTTAATCTCCTGTTACGAATAGGAGCCTCGATAGTAAGGGGAGATGGTCATTTTTTGCTGAATATAAACTGAATGGCTGACAAGCTTTTTATTAACTTTGTTGTCAGTGTTATGTCGGAGTTTTAAATGCAGGAGAGGGGATGCAGATTGATATCTAATCTGTCTATCAGTGTCGTATTCGAATAATAATTCGGATGTTTGGCCATATATCGGCAGCGTGGTGTCAAGCATGCCGGGGAGGCATCAGGAATAAAGAAAGGGATATGAAAGGTGGCACCAGCACAGCTCTCATATCCCATTTTTACCTCGGTCGGTTTACTGCCTCTGCAGCTTGGTTACCGTCAGCTTGCCGGCCGGGTTCTCGGCGTGGAAGTTGACCGCATCCCCGACTTTGAATCCTTCCAGCAGGGCCGGATCTGCCACCCGGAAGGTCATGGTCATGGGAGGCATCTTGAGATTGCTGATGGCCTCGTGCTTGATCCCGACCTTGCCATTGGCGACGTCGATGCGGCTGATGACCCCCTTGGTCATGGTCGTGTCGCCCATCTCCATCCCTTCCATCTGGGACATATCGTGCCCCTCGTGGCTCATGGTCATCTCGGCTTGGGCTTGAATAGAGGCGAGGCCGAGCAGCAGGGTCAGGGTCAATGTTTTGATGTGCATGATGTTTTCCTTAAAAGTCGTTGATTCTGTATTGGTTGTGAATTCGGATCAGTCGGCCTGCTCGGACGCCAGGTTGCGTTTGCGCCACAGATAGAAGGCCGCGGGCAGCACCAGCAGGGTCAACACCAGCGCCGTCACCATACCGCCTATCATGGGGGCGGCGATGCGCTGCATCACCTCGGAGCCGGTGCCGTGGCTCCACATGATGGGCAAGAGGCCGGCGATGATGGTCACCACCGTCATCATCTTGGGGCGCAGGCGCAGGGCCGCGCCCTGAATGACGGCGTCGTGCAGGCCTTGCAGGGTGGGCTTGCCGCGGGCGACCAGATCGTCCCAGGCGTGGTTGAGGTAGACCAGCATCAGGACGCCGGTCTCCACCGCCACTCCGGCCAGGGCGATAAAGCCCACACCGACCGCCACCGAGAGGTTGAAGTCCAGCAGCCAGACGGTCCAGATCCCCCCGACTACTGCCAGCGGCAGGGTGGTGAGGATAAGCAGCACCTCCTGGAAACGGCGAAACGCCAGATAGAGCAGCAGTACTATGATGGCGAACGTCAGCGGCACCACATAGGCGAGGCGCGCCTTGGCCCGCTCCATGTATTCGTACTGCCCGGACCAGCTGAGGGCGTAGCCCGCCGGCAACACCAGTTGCTTGTCCACCTCGGCCCTGGCCTCGGCCACGAAGGAGCCGATGTCCCTATCCCGGATATCCACGTAGACCCAGCCGTTGAGGCGGGCGTTTTCGCTACGCAGCATGGGGGCCTCGTCGCTGATATAGACTCGGGCCACGTCCGCCAGGGCGATGCGCTCTCCTTTGGGGGTCACCAGCGGCAAGAGCTCCAGGCTGGCTACCGAATCGCGGTAGCTCTGGGGGTAGCGCAGGTTGATAGGATAGCGTTCGCGCCCCTCTATGGTCTGGCCCACGTCCATGCCGCCCACTGCGGTGGCGAGCACCGCCTGCACCTCGGCGATGTTGAGGCCATAGCGCGCTGCTTTGAGCCTGTCGATATCTACCTTGACGTAGCGACCACCGGCCACCCGCTCGGCGTAGACGGACGATGCCCCCTGCACCTTGCCGACGATCTGCTCCAGCTGTTGGCCGAGGCCCTGAATGACCTTGAGATCCGGCCCCGCTATCTTGATGCCAACCGGAGTCTTGATACCGGTGGCCAGCATGTCGATGCGGGTCTTGATGGGAGGCACCCAGGCGTTGGTGAGGCCGGGGAAGCGGATGAGGGAGTCGAGCTCCTCTTTGAGTTTTTCCGGGGTCATGCCGGGGCGCCACTGATCGCGGGGTTTGAGCTGGATGCTGGTCTCCATCATCACCAGATCGGCGGGATCGGTGGCGGAGTCGGCGCGGCCCGCCTTGCCAAACACGTTCTGCACCTCGGGCACGGTGCGAATGAGCTTGTCGGTCTGTTGCAGGATCTCCCGCGCCTTGCCCACCGAGATGTTCGCCGCCGTGGTGGGCATGTACATGATGTCCCCCTCATCGAACGGCGGTATAAACTCGGAGCCGAGATAGTTGAGCGGCCAGAAGCCCACCACAGTCACCACCAGGGCGGCGGCGAGCGTGGTCTTGGGGCGCGCCAGCACGGTGTTGAGCAGGGGGATGTAAGCGTTACTTAAACCCCGGTTGAGGGGGTTGGCCTGCTCGGGCAAGACTCTGCCGCGGATAAAGTACCCCATCAATACTGGCACCAGGGTAATGGAGAGCCCGGCCGCCGCCGCCATGGCGTAGGTCTTGGTGTAGGCCAGCGGATGGAACATTCGTCCCTCCTGGGCCTCCAGCGCGAACACCGGCAGGAAGCTCATGGTGATGATGAGCAGGGAGAAGAAGATGGCGGGCCCCACCTCGATGCTCGCCTCGACGATGATCCGCCAACGATTCTTGTCGGTGAGCGCCTCCCGCTCCATGTGCTTATGCACGTTCTCTATCATCACGATGGCGCCATCCACCATGGCGCCGATTGCGATGGCGATACCGCCGAGGGACATGATGTTGGCGTTGATCCCCTGCAGATGCATGACGATGAAGGCGACCAGGATGGCGATGGGCAGGGAGATCACCACCACCAGGGATGAGCGCAAGTGGAACAGGAAGGCGAGGCAGACCAGCACCACCACGGCGAACTCCTCGATGAGCTTGCCGGAGAGGTTGTCGATGGCACGCTGGATGAGATCGGATCTGTCATACACAGTCACCACTTCCACCCCGTCCGGCAGGCTGCTCTTGAGCTCGGCGAGCCGAGCCTTGACCCCGTCTATGGTGTGCTGGGCATTCTCGCCGTAGCGCATGACGATGATGCCGCCCACCACTTCTCCCTCACCGTTGAGCTCGGCGAGGCCGCGTCGACTCTGTGGGCCGGTAACCACATCTGCTACGTCACCGAGCAGCAAGGGCGCGCCCCGCACATTGGTGCCAAGGGGTATCTGTTTCAGATCCTCGACACTCTTCAGATAGCCATTCGAGCGCACCATATATTCTGCTTCCGCCATCTCGATGACGGAGGCGCCTGTCTCCTGGTTGCCCATCTCGATGGCGGTCTGGATCAGCGAAAGGGGGATGCCGTAGGCGCGCAGCTTGTCCGGATCGACCCGCACCTGGTACTGGCGCACCATGCCGCCGACGGTGGCGACCTCGGAGACGCCATTTACCGTTTGCAGCTCGTATTTCAAAAACCAGTTCTGCAGGGAGGTGAGTTCGCTGAGATCGTGCTTGCCTGTTTTGTCCACCAGGGCGTACTGATAGACCCAGCCCACCCCGGTGGCATCCGGGCCGAGCTGGGGGCGGGCGGAGGCGGGCAGGCTAGGTGCCACCTGGCTCAGGTACTCCAGCACCCGAGCCCGAGCCCAGTAGAGATCCGTGCTGTCGTCAAACAGCACGTAGACGAAGGAGTCGCCGAAGAAGGAGTAGCCGCGCACCGTGGTAGCCCCCGGCACCGCCAGTATGGCGGTGGTGAGCGGGTAGGTGACCTGATCCTCCACCACCTGGGGCGCCTGGCCTGGGTAGGAAGTCTTGATGATCACCTGCACGTCGGAGAGATCCGGCAAGGCATCCACCGGGGTCTGCTTGACCGACCAGAGCCCCCAGGCGGTCAACATCAGGGTGAGCAGCAGCACCAGGAAGCGGTTGCCGACGGACCAGCGAATGATGGAAGGGATCATGGCTTGGCACCTCTCGCTTGATAGGGCGCCAGCGGCAGAATGTGAGGGCCGACAAAGCAGCGAATGATAGCGGGGATCATGATTTATCCCCCATATCGTGCTGGCTGTGATCCATGCCTTTCATGTCCGGCATGTCGCTCATCTCAGCTTTGGCAGGGGCTGCGTCGCCATCCTCGACATGGATATTGACGATCCTGTACTCATCTCCTTCTTGCTCGACCTGCAGGTGCAGGGCCTGACCCTGCTTCAACTGCCCCATATCGACCCCGTCGGCGACGGTGAAGTCCATCTCCATGGCGGGCCACTGCCATTCCGGGATCGGCTGGTGACTGACGCTTAAAACTCGGCTTGCCATGTCCAGGGTCTGGATCTCCCCCTGAGTCCAGACCTGCTGGGGCCGCACCGCCGTCATGCGCTGGAAGTCCGAATCGATGGCCGATTCCGAGTCGAGCAAAAATTGCGCCGAGCTGACTATCTCATCACCGGGTTCGACCCCGCTCTGGATGGCGACCTTGTCACCGAACTGGGGGCCGAGCGTCACCGCCACCGACTTGAAGCCGCCATCCCCCAGCGCCAGCACCAGTCGGTCCTGGCTGCCGGTGCGGATCACCGCTTCACTCGGCACCAGGGTCTGCGGCGCGCCGCTGCCGCTGCGAATGCTCACCTTGGCGAACATGTTGGGTTTCAAGAACTCGTTCGGGTTATTGAAACGCAGCCGTACCTTGAGGGTGCGGGTCACCGCGTCCAGGGTGGGGTAGAGGTAATCCACCCGGCCCTGCCACTGGCGGCCGGGGGCGTAGTCCAGGGTCATGCTGACCGGATCCCCGACCTTGAGCTGGGCGGCCTGGCGCTCGAACACCTCGGCGCTCACCCACACCTGCTTGAGGGTGCTGATGTTGAACAGGGCGGCGGCGGGCTCTACATACTGGCCCTCGCGCACTTTCAGCTCAGACACATAGCCGCTGCTCGGGGCATAGATGCGGATGGTTTCGCTCACCTGACGGGTGCGCTTGAGGGCGGCAATCTGATCCGCCGGCACCTGCAGGGATTTCAGCTTGCCTTCGGCGGCGCGCAGCAGCAGTGGGTTGCTGGTATTGAGGGCCAGCAGGTATTCGTGCTGGGCATTGACCAGATCCGGTGCATAGAGCTCATAGATAAGGCTGCCCTTCGCCACTTTTTGCCCCTCGCTCTTGATGGCCAGGGTGCGGATCCAGCCCGCCATGCGGGCGTTGATGGCCTCCAGCCGATCCTCGTCATAGCCCACGTAACCCACAGTCTCGATCTGCTGGTGGACGGGCAGTCGCTCTACTTTGGCGAGCCGCACCCCCAGGTTCTGCTGGATCTGGGGGCTGATGGTGACGGTACCCGGCGATCCCCCCTGTTTCTCCTCAAAGACGGGGATAAAGTCCATCCCCATGTTGTCCTTGGCGGGGCCGTCACGCCGATCGCGCGGATCCATGGGGTTGACCCAATAGAGGGGCTGTTTCTCGGCGCTGGCACCCTCGCCGGGCAGGTGTCTGGCAGCGAGATAACCGCCGCCGGCCCCGAGGGCAAGCAGCAGGGTAGACAGGATCAGGGTCTTGTTCATAACAGGCCTCCGGCGCGAGTCTGCAGGCAGACAGTGCGGGAGGAGGGGGCGCTTGGGTGCGCAAACATCTTGGCTGATGACATGGTACATCTTCTCTTGTGTCAGGCCGCCGGGCTGCTGCAAGTGGCGAACGGGCAAGCCGTCGGTGCGATAGGTGCGGGCTTTAGGCGCCGACATCACACAGAACAGGCTTGGCCACTAGCAGAAGTAGGCGATAAACGTGGCTGTAGCAACATAATCGTCTGCTGCAAGTCGTTTATGGCAATGGAAAAACCATCGCACTGGCTAGCGGGAGAAGATGTTTCTAATGGCGCAGCACAGAGAGCATCAGATGCCGTCTGGGCCAGGAGGGGGGATGGGCGCCGCGCAGGCGCAGCAAGGGGTCACGCAGCCACTGATCCAGTGACGCATCGAGGGCGCCAAGGCGTGGCATGATCAGCAAGGGGAGGGCAAACAGGGTGAGCAGCGCCGCCAGCAAGGGCATACCAGCCCCTCCGGGGGAGGTGAGGCCGCCGTGCATCTGGCAGTCACCCTGACTCATGCTGGCACCGGTTTGTCCGCTGCCGGCATCGTGGCAGGGGAGCCCCTGCATGACTGCGGGGGCATCGGCCATGTCGGCCATGTCGGCCATGGCCAGCATTTGGGTCGCTTGGGGCGCGGCATCCTCTGCCGCCGCCGAGCCATGCCAGCTGATGCACAGGGTCAGATTGCAGACGAGCACCAGCGCCAGCAACAGCCGGGCGATGAGCTCTGTGGGCAATCTCGATGACAACATGGGCGGCTTCCCTGTGACGGATGTGCCGAATGTAAACCTTACCTAAAGGAGAAGGTCAAGGTTTGGCACGAATAGACATACCTAATATGTGATGGCAGACAGGGACTTGGAGCGGTGACGCGGCGAGATTGTCACTGATGCCAGGCAGAAAACCCATGAAAAATCAGGCTAGCGGCCCCATAAGCAAGCCCCCGCATGGGCGGGGGCTTGTCAGTCTCAGTGTTTCTCTTCGTGGGCCTTGGCGGCCTTTTGCTCCGATCGCCGCATGATGAGGCGGAAGAACAGCGGGATGAAGAAGATGGCGATGAAGGTAGCCGCCAACATGCCGCCGATGACCGGCCAGCCGAGGGCGTGCCGACTGGCGGCGCCGGCACCGCTCGAGGTGACCAGCGGCACACAGCCGAGGATGAAGGCGAGCGAGGTCATGACGATGGGACGAAAACGCAGTCGCGCCGCCTCCAGCGCCGATTCCAGCAGGCTCATCCCTTCTTCGTGCTTCATCACCGCAAACTCGACGATGAGGATGGCGTTCTTCGCCGCAAGGCCGACCAGGGTCACCAGCCCTATCTGGAAGTAGACGTTGTTGGTGAGTCCCACCGCCCAGGTGGCGAACAGGGCGCCAAACAGGGCGAAGGGCACCGCCGTGATGACCGCGAAGGGCAGGGTCCAGCGTTCGTACTGGGCCGCCAGGATCAGGAACACCATGATGATGCCAAAGCCAAAGGCGGTGCCGGCACTGCCTGCCGCCTCTTTCTCCTGATAGGCAGAGCCCGTCCACTCTAGCTTGGCTTCGTTGCCGAGGGTCTCGTCAGCTACCTGCTCCAGCGCGGCGATGGCCTGACCCGAGCTGTAGCCCGGTGCCGGTTGCGCCATGATCTTGGCCGCCGGGAAGATGTTGAAGCGCTCGACCAGCTCGGGGCCGGTGGCATCGCGCACCGTCACCAGGCTGGTGAGGGGGATCATGTCGCCCTTGTCGGAGCGGACATAGACGTTGCGAATGTCACTCTTGTGGGCCCGGTAATCCGCCTCGGACTGCAACTGGACCCGGTAAGTACGACCGAACTGGTTGAAGTCGTTGACGTAGACCTGACCGAAGGTGGCCTGCATGGTGTCAAACACCGCGTTGATGGGCAGCCCCAGCGCCTTGGCTTTCTCCCGGTCCAGATCCAGGAACACCTGGGGCACGTTGGCCCGGTAGGTGGTGGTGACACTGGCAAGTTCTGGCCGCTGTTTGGCCGCTTCCAGCAGGCGATCCACCTCGACGGCGAAGGCCTTGGTATCACCCGATCCCCTATCTTGCAGATAGCCTTCCAGTCCGCCGGTGGTGGACATGCCCTGGATGGGGGGCGGGTTGAAGGAGGCGACCACGCCATCGGACTGTCCCATGACGCTGAGCCCTTGCAGGGTCTTGGCCAGGGAGAAGGAGTCCTGCCCCTCGCCCTGCCGCTCGCCCCAGTCCTTGAGGGTGATGAAACTCAGGCCCCGGTTGCTGATGATGGCGCTCGACAGTATGTCAAAGCCCGAGAAGGTGACCACGTCCTGCACGTTGGGGTTGGCCATGGCTATCTTGTCAAACTGATCCGCGACGGTTTGGGTACGGGTGAGGGCGGCGGCGTCCGGCAACATGACCGAGGAGATGAGATACCCCTGATCCTCGTCGGGCACCAGGGCGCCGGGCACCTTCATCAAGAGCACATAGACCCCGGCCAGGATGAACAGGATGATGGTAAAGGCGACGCCGACCCGGCGGTTGAGGAAGGCGACCCCGCGCACATAGCGGGAGGTCAGCTTGTCAAACTGGGCGTTGAACCAGACGAAGAAGCGCGCCGGTTTATGGTGTCCCTCCTTGAGCAGGATGGCGCACAGGGCGGGGGAGAGGGTCAGCGCCACCAGCCCCGAGATGGTCACGGAGACGGCGATGGTGATGGCGAACTGCTTGTACATCACCCCGGTCATGCCGCCCATGAAGGCGACCGGCAGGAACACGGCGCACAGCACCAGCACGATGGCGACCACGGGGCCGGACACCTCCTGCATGGCGAGGATGGCGGCCTCTTTCGGGGAGCACTTCTTCTCCTGCATGATCCGCTCGACGTTTTCCAACACCACTATGGCGTCATCCACCACGATGCCGATGGCGAGCACCATGCCGAACAGGGTCAGCAGATTGATGGAGAAACCCAGCACCAACATGCCGGCGAAGGTCCCGATCAGCGATACCGGCACCGCGATACAGGGGATCAGGGTGGCGCGCAGGTTCTGCAGGAACAGATAGACCACGCAGAACACCAGGATGATCGCCTCGATCAGGGTGTGTACCACCTCCTCGATGGAGATCTTCACGAACTCGGTGGTGTCGTAGGGGATCCGGTACTCCATTCCCTGGGGGAAGCGCGTCTTGAGGGCGGTCATGGTGCTGTTGATCTGATCCGACACCGCGACCGCATTGGCACCGGGTTGCAGGTAGATGGCGATACCGATGGCCTGCTTGCCGTTGGCCTTGGCGGTCACGTCATAGTCCTTGCCCCCGAGCTCGACCCTGGCGACATCTTTGACCCGGATCTTGGATCCGTCCGGCATGGAGCGAATGATGATGTTCTGGAACTCGCTCACCGCCTCGAGACGCCCCTTGGTCTGCACCGTGTAGGTGAAATCGATGGGGGCAGAGGTGGGTTGGGCCCCTATCTTGCCGGCCGCGAACTGGGTGTTCTGCTCACGAATGGCATTCACCACATCGCTGGTGGTCAGGCTGAGCTGGGCCAGCCGGTCCGGCCGCAGCCAGATGCGCATGGCGTAGTCGGTGCCGCCAAACAGGGTGGTATCACCGACCCCGGGGATACGCTTGAGCTCATCGATGATGTTGAGCAGGGCGTAGTTGGAGAGATAGGTGGTATCAAAGGCCCCCTCTGGCGACTCCAGGGTGATCACCTGCAGGATGGAGGTGGATTTCTTGCGTACCGTCACCCCCTGCTGCTTCACGTCGTCGGGCAGCTGGGCCATGGCGGCCGAGACCCGGTTGTTGACGTTGATGGTGGCCTGATCCGGATCCGTACCGATGCTGAAGTAGACGTTCAGGTTCATCTGGCCGTTGGAAGCGGATCCGGACTGCATGTAGATCATGTCCTCGACGCCGTTGATCTGCTGCTCGATGGGGGCGGCGACCGTCTGGGAGATGACCTCGGGAGTGGCGCCCGAGTAGTAGGCCGTGACCTGCACCACGGGCGGGGTTATCTGCGGATACTGCTCGATGGAGAGGGAGCGCATCGCGGCCAACCCAGCCAGTACTATGATGATCGAGATCACGCTGGCAAAGATGGGGCGTTCGATGAAGAACTTGGAAAACATACGAACTCCTTATTTGCCGGCGCTGTGATCGATGACCTTGGCGGTGATGGCTTGCATCTGCTCGGCGGAGACAGGCTTGACCAGGGCGCCGGGACGGGCCTTCATCAGCCCCTCGACCACGTATTTTTCCCCCGCCTTGAGGCCGCTGGTGACCAGCACCTTGTCCTCGATGCCCTGTTCCAGTTTGACCACCCGGGGCTCGACCTTGTTGTCGCTATTGACCACCATCACCATGCGATCGGCTTGGGATTGCACTATGGCGCGGGACGGCACCAGGATGGCGTTCTTGCGCACCCCCAGTTCGATGGTCATGCGCACGAACTGGCCGGGCAACAGGGCTCCCTGCTTGTTATCGAAGATGGCGCGGGCGCGTATGGTGCCGGTCTGTGGGTCGACCCTGTTGTCGGAGAAGTTGAGATGACCCGGCTGGGGATAGACGGAGCCGTCGGTCAAGCGGATATGGGTGCGCCAGTTGGCATCGGTGTTGGCTTTGACCTGGCCACTCTTGATGTAGTTGTCGAAGATGAGCCGATCCTGCTCCGAATAAGAGAAGTTCACATAGAGGGGATCGAACTGGGTGATGGTGGTCAGCAGGCCATTGTCACCGCTGGTGGAGATGAGGCTGCCCTCGGACTGGGAGCTCTTGCTCGCCATGCCATCGATGGGGGCCGTGACCTGGGTGTAGCCGAGGTTGAGCGCGGCCTCTTTCACCTGGGCCTGGGCCGCCTGCAGGGAGGCCACGGCCGCCTCATAGTTGGCGATGGTGTCGTCGTAGTCCTTGCGGCTCACCACCTGGCGTTTATAGAGGGGGATGATCCGCTCCCTGTCGGCGCGGGCCTTGTTGAGACGGGCTTGCTCCTGGGCCAGGCTGCCCTGAGACTGCTCCAGTGCGGCCTGATAGGGGGCAGGATCGATCAGGAACAGCTCCTGATTGGCCTTGACCGGTTGCCCTTCCACATAGGTGCGTTTGAGCAGTATGCCCCCCACCCGGGAGCGCACCTCTATCTCGCGAAAGCCGGCGGTTTCACCGACCACTTCGGTGGTGAAGGGCACATCGGCCGGGACCACCTCGGCGACCACCACGGGTACCTGGGGCATCGCCTGGGCATTGCCATCCTTGCTATCACCACAGCCAACCAGCCCGCTGGCCAGTGCCAGGGCCATGCAACCACGTTTGAATGTCTCTTTCCTGATCCCTGGAACCTTCATCTTCACACTCCTGCCGGTGGGGCCACGCTGGCTGCGTGTCATTTTATTATCAACGAGCATTATTAACGACATGTTTGCACATTTAACGTTTTGCTATACAACGGTTTTTTAATAATAGAGTGACAAAATTGAACGGGAGCTTTCAGGGGCAGGGGGTTGTCCGCTCCGGCAGGAGGCGGCGCAAGCGGTCGCGACAATCTGTGACAGGGCTGGCGAAGGGATAAACAGGCAAGACGGGGAGGGGATAAGTGGGGGCCTGGCGCCCCCACTTAAGACATATCAGGCAAAGCAGGCCCAGATGGGGGCGTGATCGGACGGCTTCTCGATGCCGCGCAGCTCGTAGTCGATGCCGGTCTCGGTCACTTTGTCCTTGAGTGCATTGGACGCCATGATGAGATCGATGCGCAGGCCCCGGTTCTCGTCAAAGCCCTTGGTGCGGTAGTCAAACCAAGAGAAGCGCTCGCACTCGGTGGGGTTGGCGGCGCGGAAGGTGTCGGTCAGGCCGAAGCCTTTCAGGCGCTCCATCCACTCGCGCTCGATAGGCAGGAAGGAGCACTTGCCATCCCGCAGCCAGCGCTTGCGATTCGCCTCGCCGATGCCGATGTCGAGATCGGTGGGGGAGATGTTGACATCGCCGATCAGCACCAGCTGATCGTCCGGGGTGTGGTGGGTCTCCAGGTAGTGCTGCAGATCCTCATAGAACTTCTGCTTGGCCGGGAACTTGGTCTCGTGATCCTGACTCTCGCCCTGGGGGAAATAGCCGTTCATCACCTTGATGATGGAGCCGTCTTCACGCTTGAAGCTGGCCATGATCATCCGGCGCTGGGCATCCTCGGGATCGGTGGGGAAGCCTTTTTGCACCTCGAGTGGCGGCTGCTTGCTCATGATGGCCACCCCGTAATGACCCTTCTGACCATGGAACACCACGTGATAACCCATGGCTTCCACGTCGGCCACCGGGAAGGCGTCGTCGTGCACCTTGATCTCCTGCAGGCCGATCACGTCCGGCTGATGCTTGTCGATGATAGCTTGCAGCTGATGAAAACGGGCGCGCAGGCCATTGATATTGAAAGAGATGATCTTCATGTCTGAGATGCTCATGTCGTTTTTATTAGTCGCTATTGGACTAGGAATCCGCCGTGGATGCAAGTTCAGGGACCGAGCCGATGCGCGTTGCCCTGACCGGGTAAATCGGGTCGGGTCGCTGCGGCCCGACTTGACTCCCTCAGCGGGTCATTTTCTTGACAAACACCACCACGAACAGCGCCAGGGTGAAGCTGCCGGTGAAGGCCTCGAAGGCGGCGAAGAGCCGCGACAGGCCGATGGGGGTGAAGTCGCCATAACCTAGGGTGGTGAAGGTCACCACGCTGTAGTAGAGGCATTCAAGCAGGAAGAGGGCGTTCTGCTCCAGGCTCGCCTCGGGCCGGTAGATGAGGTGGTTGCCGTTGAAGCTCAGGCCAAAGAAGAAGTAGAAGACGCTGCAGATGAGGATCAGCAGCAGGGAGAAGAGTACCACCCGCATGGGGGCCTCTCCGTAGCCGCAGAAGAGATCCACTATCCAGGAAGCGAAACGCTGGTAGGAGAAAAAAGGCATCTGCAGCCGGCGCATGGTGAGCTCCTGCTGGATGTAGCGGCCGGACATGGTGAAGATGCCCTGCGCCTCCGAGGCTTTGCGCAGATCCCGGTAGGTCTCCTCGGCCTCCTTGAACCAGACGCTGGCCTGCCGGGGATCCCGTTCGCTGCGGCCCTTGCGCTCCTGCATCAAGTACTTGCCGGTATCCAGATTGTCGAGCCGGGTGTTTTGCCAGCGGATGCCGAGCAGGTTGACGTTGTGCAACTGGGCGCAGTGCAGGCTGGCCTCGCTGACATCGGCCTTCATCAGGCTGCCGCCGTGAAAACGGATGCCATAGAGGTGGGCGCCGCGCAGATTGGCGCGATAGAAGTTGCACTGCTCGAGCAAAAAGCCTTGCGGTGCTTGCTTGTTTACCAGATTGAGGCCGGTCAGCTCGGCGCGGGCCAGTTGCAGGCCGTGGCAGAGACCGCCTTGACGCACATAGTTTTCCAGCGCCTGGGCAGTGCCTGGGGACTGATGATCGGCCTGGGGATTGTGCCAGCGGCACAGCTCATGCTCCCCGGCCTCTTCGCTGCAGTGACGGCCATCCGCCACCAGATATCGGCACATCGCCATGCTGTTGCCCCTCCTTCGCTGGATTGGTATCAGCATAGGTGAGGCGCCGCGTCAGCTGGCTAGTTGAACTGGTTAAATTCCTGGCGCAGCTTGCGGAAACGATCCTGCTGGGCGGGATTCAAGGGGATGCCTTCCAGCACCTCCAGGGTCTCCTTGCACTCGGCGCCGAACTCCGGACTCTTGCGATTCTTCTGCATCAGTTGCAGCAGCACCTGGATCTTGTTGAGGGCGGCGCCGGTATTGGCCGGCGCCCGGCGCAGCGCCTCCCGGAAGTGGCCGAGTGCCTGCTCCAATTCCCCGCTCTGGTAGGACTTGATGCCCAGGTCGTTGAGCTGCTGATAACGCTGGCGGCGCTCCTGCACCGTCTTGTCATCCCGGGTCACCTGGATGCAGGTGGTGAGTAGCCGATCCTCATCTTCTGCCAGCAATGCCTGCAGACTTTCGGCATATTCGAATTCGCCGAGCTGATAGAGCGCCAGTATGGTCTCGCCGAGCAGGGCGGGTGGCATGGTATCGGGTTGATCCAGCCAGTTCTGGTTGGCGCGATAGAGCATCTTCTTGCCCTTGAGCAACTCGCCGAGGGCGATCTGGACCCGGGCCTGGCAGATCTGCTCGAACACCGGATAGTTGAACTCCGCCATCATCAGCGAATCGCGGATCCGTGACAGTGCCGAGTTCACCTGCTTTTGCAGATTGGCGATGTGGTAGCCGTCGTTGCTGTTGAGCGCATAGAGGGTGAGAGTCTGGATGTAGGCGCCGAGATAATGCGGGGTACGGTGGATGGAGTTGCGCGACAGGTCGATGAGGGACAGCAGCACATCCTTGGCCTGGCCGTAGTCGTGGCGCAGCAGGCAGACTTCTGCCAGGCGACGGGAGAGCTGCACCGACTGGGGCGAGATATCCACCGCCCGTCTGAGCTCCTGTTGGGCGAGTTCGCCCTTGCCGAGCGCCAGCTGGGATTCTGCCAGCCAGAGGTGCGCCTCCACCATCAGCGGGGCGTTCTTGAGAGTTGCCTGCAGGTGGCTCACCGCCTCTTCATACAGCGCCAGGGTGTGGCAGGCCTTGCCCAGGGTGAGCCGGGCCCAGCTGTTCTCCTGCCCGGCCAGCAGCTGACGCATCAGGCTGCGGGCCTCCTTGGCCTGACCGAGCTTGAGCTGGGTGTCGGCTTGCAGGCAGCGGCAGAAGTTGGCAAAGCGGGGCGCCGCATCGGCCTGAGTGGCGCAGGCCTCGATGAGGGACGGCAAGTCATTCTGGGTGAGGGCGATGAACACGCTCTCCAGCGCCTGGCGGCGGGCGAGGGCGCGTTTCAGGCGAAACGAGAACTGCTCCTGGGAGAAGGGTTTCATCAGGTATTCGTCGGGCTCGGCCTCGAGGGCGCTCAGCACCATGGCGCGCGAGCTGTCGCTGCTGACCATGATCACCACGCTCTGGGGGGGAATCAGCTTTTGATCCCGCAGGCTTTCGAGCAACTGGCGACCGTTCTCGCCGGCCCCCAGCTCGTAGTCGAGCAGGTAGATGTCGAAGGACTCTTTCTGGCAGCGACGGCGCGCCTCTTCGGCCGAATTGATGTAGGTGATGCGGTTGATGCCGATGTTGATCAGCATCGCCTTCATCATCATCTGGAAGGAGCGCTGCTCGTTGACCAGTAGAATACGTCTGGGCTTGGGCTGGGCTTTCTTCTCTGGCTCGGGATCCTGTGTCTGCATCTGTCTTGGGTCAGGGCGCTACGGGCGGGTAGAGGAAGTGTGCCACCAAAGTCCGCAAACAGGCAATCCGATGGCGCAATTGCCCCCTCTTTCCCTCGCAAATCGGCGCCAGCACCAGTTTTTCACGCCGCCCAGCCAAGGTGGCGAAGGCCCGGCCTCGCAATGGCGGTTCAGGGTGTCTTTTGCTGTAGATAGGGGGCGAATTGGGGAGTGAACCTGGCCTCAAAGCCTTGCGCCGTCTTGACGATGAGGTAGACCGCCAGCTGGTGTGTTTTGGCGAAGGCCAGCGCCTGCTCAGGCCCCATTACCATCAGCGCGGTATCGAGGGCGTCGGCCTCCAGCGCGGTTGGGGTGATCACGCTGGCGGAGACCAGCTTGTGGGTCACGGGGGCGCCGCTGGCGGGGTCGATGATGTGGGAGTAGCGCACGCCATCGAGCTCGTAATAGTTGCGATAGCTGCCGGCGGTACTGAGCGCCATGCCATTGGGGATCACCACATCTTCGATGGCTCCCGGGTTGTCAGAAGGTTCGACGATGGCCACTCGCCAGGGGTTGCCCTTGCTATTGTGGCCATGGCTGCGCACCGCCCCCGCCACTTCGATGAGGTAGTTGTTAACGCCCTTGCTCTCCAGCAAGGTGGCTATCTCATCAGATGCGGCCCCCTCGCCCAGGGTGGAGAGATCGAGGTAGAGATCCGGGATGGATTTGCCGAGCAGGAAGTTGTCCCCCTGTTTGGTCAGGCTCAGCTTGTCGATGCCAACCCGGGTGCGGGCCTTGGCAATCTGTTCGGCCGTTGGCCGCTTAAGCGGACGCTTGTCCGGCCCGAACCCCCACAGATTGACCAGCGGGCCCACGGTCACATCCAGCTTGCCGCCGGTGAGGTGTCCCGCCTCGATACCCTGTTGCACAATTTTGGCCATGCTGGTCGGTATGACCATGGGCTCGTTGGCGGGCCCTTGATTGAAGCGGGAGATGAGCGAACCCGGATCGTAGGTGGAGATCTCCTCGTTCATCCGTGCCAGCAGGGCATCCACCTCTTGCTGCAGCGCCGCTTCGCCCCCCGGGAAGGCATCGTTCACCGTCACCACGTAGAAGGTACCCATGGTCTTGCCCTGAATGCGGGTCTGGGTTGGTGGGCTGGGTTGGCAGGCGGTCAACAGCAGCATCAGGGTTAGCAGCAGGCCAGTTTGGCTTGGGACCGGGAAGGGAAGGCGCATCGTCAATTCTCGCGGGGATGGGTCGGCAGGGGGGCAAGCTTAGCCAAGGCGCCGCGACTTGACGAGTTCATTGCCCGCAGGGGGATCGGAAATAATTAAGCGGTTGCGGATGTAGAGCCGACAGATCTGTTCCAAAGTTGAATGGTCTTGCTGGCAAACAGGTGACTTGGTCCGCAGCTTTGAGCAAAAGCCATAGTCGATTGACAACAGTTGAGTACAATTAACATCGATTTTGACAGCATCTTTGCCCATCGCAGACGCGGATTTTCAGGCAAGCGTGTTGCCATCTATTGCCAATCAAAGGAGAAGATGATGAAAAAGGCGATTACCCTGCTGTTTCTGGGCTCTCTGACTGCATTGGGCATGTCAGCCCCGGCCCTGGCCGATGAGTGCGCATTGGTCATTGAAGGCAATGATGCCATGCAGTACAACCTCAAAGAGATGAGCGTGCCGGCCACCTGCAAAGAAGTGACTGTCACCATCAATCACACGGGCAAGATGCCGGTGACCGCCATGGGTCATAACTGGGTACTGGCAAACACCGCCGATTACCAGGCCGTGGCCACCGCCGGCATGAGCGCCGGTGCCGATCACGACTATCTGCCCAAGGAAGATGCCCGCATCCTGGCGCACACCAAGCTGGTGGGCGGCGGTGAGAGTGCCAGTGTCACCTTCAAGACCGACGGCCTTGCCGGTAAAGACCTCACCTTCTTCTGCTCCTTCCCCGGCCACTTCGCCATGATGAAGGGCAGCTTCAAGGTCGGCTAAATCGCTTGCCAGCATTGCCATGAAAAAAGCCGGGCTACCCGGCTTTTTTGTACCTGTTAACGACCAGACTGGGCCTTGAAGGCAATGGCCATCGTCTTTTCGGCCCGCTCCTGTTATCGGCTCTGCAGGGTAAAGAAGGCGATGGTCGTCTTCTTCTGGCACTCCAGCCGGATGCTCTCCTCGGCCGTGACCAGCAGCGTCTCGTTGACTGCGACACTTTGGCCTTGCACCTCCAGCTGCCCGCTCAGCAGGTGACAGAGGTAAGTCTTGTCAGCCTCCAGGGTAAGGGTCAGCGGAAAGGGGACATTCAGCACCCGCACGTTGGCGCTGATGCGTTCGGGATGGTAGATGAGCCCAAGATCCGTCACCTCTTTTTTCAGCAATTCGCAGTGGGTCTCCTCGTCGCCACCAAAATGGGCCGCCTCATGGGTGGCGTAAGGGTGGCCGTTGAGCACGAAGCCAGCGCCGCTGATGGGCAGCAGGATGCGTTGATAGCCGGGAAACTTGGAGAAGGGGCCGGCGGCCTTGATGGGGGCCGAGCTCAGACGGTAATCAAAATCGAGTTTGTCCAGCGTCGCCCCCTTGGGGGAGATGAGGATCTGGGCCGTGGTGCCCTGCTTGTTCTTCCAGAGCATCTTCAGCTGGTCAGACTCTTTAATCAGGGTGATCACTATGGTGCCTCGGCAGGTGGTTGAGATAAATGGGCAGGGGCCAGTGATACCATCCTCTGGAGTCGCCCACAAGGCATCGGCCGCTGGCACCCGTCCGGTTGCCCATAATCTCGACAGTCGGACCCTGTGAATGTTATGTCTCTCTTTTTATTCGCCGCGCTTGCTTAAAATGGCAGCAACCGGCAGGGGAGGCGCCAACGAAACCGCGAGGCTGTGATCCGGGCGCTGTTAAACGGGCGGGAGGCGGCTACACTGGCAGTTCTGTCGTATGGAGGCCCCATGACTCACAAGATCATTCTGGATACCGATCCCGGCATCGACGATGCCATGGCAATACTCTTTGCCGAGGCGCACCCCGCCATCGACCTGCTCGCCATCACTACTGTGTTTGGCAACGCCACCATCGAAAATGGCACCCACAACGCGCTCTGGCTCAAGCAAAAATATGGCATGAAGGCCGACGTGGCCCAGGGTGCCGCGGCGCCACTGCTGCGGGAACCTGTGGGACCGACCACAGTCGTACACGGCCCCACCGGCTTTGGGGATGTGACGGCCGGGGAGGTGAGCATCAGCGCGGATCCCCGCCCGGCCTGGCAATATATCGTCGAGGCGCTCAAAGCCGCCCCCGGTGAGATCACCCTGGTCACCATAGGGCCCCTCACCAACCTGGCGTTGGCGTTGCAGGCGGCGCCGGAGATCACCCAACTGGTAAAAGAGGTGGTGGTGATGGGAGGTGCCTTTGGCGTGAACGGTCATCGCGGCAACGTGACCCCCTATGCCGAGGCTAATATCCACGACGATCCCGAGGCGGCGGATGCGGTCTTCACCGCCGATTGGCCGGTGGTGATCATCGGGCTGGACGTGACCCAGCAAAGCTTCTTCAGCAGTCGCTATCTCGATGCGCTGCGTGATGAGGCGGGTGAGCCTGGCCGTTTCCTGTGGGAGGTGAGCCGCTTCTACCTGCGCTTCTATTCGGAGCGGATCGGCCTGGATGGCTGCCATGTGCACGATCCTTCTGCCATCGCCTACGTGATAGATCCGGGCCTGTTCACTCTGCGAGAAGGGCCGGTACGGGTCATCGATAGCGGCCCCGCCATCGGCCATACCCTGCAAAAATTCGATGGCAAGTCCCATCCCCATGACGAGTGGGCCGATCATCGTGCCCAGCGAGTCGGGGTGGCGGTGCGGGATCAGGCGCTGCTCGCGCTCTATCGCGAGACGCTGGTGGCCTGGGGCAAAGACTGCTGAGGAAGCGGCCTGGGGGATGAGCAAAGCGTGACTGGCGCCAAATAATCGACCGCCGGCGCGGCCTATACTGACGAAAATAGGGATCTGCAAGGAGGGAAGGATGGCTTGGTTGTCTTTGTTGGTAGCGATAGCCCTGATCTGGTGGTTGATGACGCTGGGGCGTGGCGCGCTGTTCGAGATCCGGCTTGCCCCTGGCAAGGTGCTGGTGAAGCGGGGCACAGTCCCTGCGCCCTTCCTGGCTCAGGCCAAGCAGATCCTGCATCAGGATCCGGTACGGGGCCGGATCCTGGGACAGCGCGATGGCGGCGGCGTCAGGCTGGTGTTTTCCCGCTCCATCCCTGAGCCGGTAGCCCAGCGGCTGCGCAACGTCTTTCCCTATGGCGACTATCGCAGCAGCTCAGCCGCGCCGGAGGGGCGAAAACCCCATTAAGCGGATTGAAATGATAACGAAGACCCCATTGGGGTGACAAGAAGCCGGGCTCGCTGCCCGGCTTCTTGTTATCAGGCGATCCCCTTTCTTGCCGCTCCCCTCGTCGGGCATTGCGCCCCATCATTGTGACTGCCGGTGAGGCGAGGCAATCCACCTCTCCCGTCCGTCAGCGAGGCTCCCCCTGCAAGGGGACGATCGCTTCTATCAGAAAGTCGATAAAGGCCCGGGTCTGGGGTTTCAAGAAGCGACCTCCGCGAAATACCGCATAGATCTCGTCGTGGCGATCCTCATAGGGGGAGGCCTGCCAGTCGGGCAACACCCGCTGCAGGCTGTCATTATCGAGCCCCTGCTGCACCATCCAGCTCGACAGCAACAGCAGGCCGCAACCCGCCTGGGCGGCGCACAGCAGCGGTGTGCCACCGATGGAGGCGAGATTGCCCTGCACCGCGACCCTTTGCCGCTCCGCCCCACGGCTGAAATACCAGTGCTGGCGCTGGCGACCCTGGCCACGGATCAGGCAATTGTGATTGGCCAGCTCATCGGGGTGGCTGGGCTTGCCGTGCTGCGCCAGATAGGCGGGGGAGGCGACCAGCAGGGTACGGTTGGCCAGCAGTCGACGGGCATGCAGGCTGCTGTCGGTCGGGCGCCCGATGCGAACGGCCACATCCACGTTATCGGCATCGAGATCCACCAGTCGATTGTCCAGTTCAATCTCCAGTCGCACCTCGGGGTAGCGGGCCAGAAACGCGGGCAGTTGCGGTGCCAGCCAGGCCGCGCCGAAGCTCTCGAACACCGAGACCCGCAATGGCCCTCGGGGCGTTACATGCAAGGGCTGGAGGGATTGTACCAGCTGATCGGCCTCCTCCAGCAGCCGCACCGAGCGGGCGAGAAAGTACTCACCCTGCTCGGTCAGCACCAACTGGCGGGTGCTGCGCTTGAACAGCGGCACCCCGAGCTGTTGTTCCAGTGTGTCTATGGTGCGCGTCACCGAGGAGGGGGCCAGATTGAGGGCGCGAGCGGCGCGGGAGAAGCTGCCGGACTCAACGACCTGGGCCAGGATACGAATGCGATCCAGCATGGGCACTCCTTTGCGGTAAATGCAAAACTGTTGCAGGTTTAGCCGATATTCTATTCATCGACGAGAAGATGAACAATGTCGTCATCGCCCGCGACGGGCATCTCGCAATAGGAGTCTTACCATGTCAGATCGTATCCAGCTCGCCCAGCAAGCTCCCGCCGCCATTCAGGCCATGATGGGGCTCGAGTCCTATCTCGGGGGCAGCGATATTCCTCCCGCGCTGAAGGAGCTCATCAAGTTGCGAGCCTCCATGATCAACGGCTGTGCTTACTGCATCCAGATGCATGCCGAGGTGGCAATGAAGCAGCAAGAAAGCCCGCAGCGCCTGCTGGCGCTGGCCGCCTGGCGTGAATCCCCGCTGTTTGATGCGCGCGAGCGGGCCGTGCTGGCCCTGACCGACGAGGTAACCCTGATCGCCGGACAGGGGTTGAGTGAGGCGACCTATGAACAGGCACTGGCGGTGCTCGGCGAGACCCTGCTGGCCCAGTGTCTGATGCAGGTCGTTACCATCAATGCCTGGAACCGGATTGCCGTTGCGACCCGGATGGAGCATCCCCATCGCTGAGTCGGTAAAGCGGCCCGCTTGCCATGGCTGAACCTGGTATGAATGGAAATAGCGAACGATGAATTAAAGGTCTCCGTTGGAGACTTTTTTTGATGAATGATGAAACCACTGGAACAGCGTGGGTCACTTTCGAGTCTGCAATCAACGTCATCTGGAAGTTAATCACACAGATGTATGATTAATTAATTAATTATTATTTTATTTCATCATTTACCATGACCAGATCAAAGTTTGATTGGTTGATAAATGTACTGGAAAGAGATTTGGCAGGGAAAAGTGGTCATATTGACCATGACAACATTAAGGGGAAATGCGACTATTGCCCAGTTGTTGCTCGAAGAGGGATCGAAATGAAATCAACAAAGGATGAATTTGTAATTTGTCGCTGTATAAAAAGTGTCGATGTCAAGCATTTAACATCTGGCGCATCTTCATACCAAACAAAAAACATATTTCAGATTAATTTTTCATGTTGTTCACATGTCGGTCTGATGCAATAAAATGCTGCATTTTTATTATACCAATAAGCCTTGAAAAGATGAGGGTATTGCATGAGACCTTATGATGTACAGAGGGGCTTGGGCGCTTTGCTGTTGATCGCGACTACTGGCTTGCTGAGTGGCTGCGACATGGCTCTGATGAGCCCCAAAGGGCAGGTTGGTCTGGAGCAGAAGTCACTAATATTAACCGCACTCGGTCTGATGTTAATTGTAGTGATTCCTGTGATTATTATGACGGTGGCATTTGCTCGTAAATACAGAGCAAGCAACACCTCCGCCAAATATACCCCGGATTGGTCTCACTCCAACAAGATTGAAGCGGTTGTCTGGACCGTCCCCGTCATTATTGTCGCCATTCTGGCGGTGATTACCTGGAAAACTTCCCACGAACTGGACCCATACAAACCATTGGTATCGGACGTCAAACCGATCCAGGTCGATGTTATTTCCCTCGACTGGAAATGGCTGTTTGTTTATCCGGAACTGGGCATTGCCTCGGTCAACGAATTGGCCTTCCCGGTCAATACCCCGGTCAACTTCCGGGTGACCTCCGACACCGTGATGAACTCCTTCTTCATCCCGCAACTGGGTGGTCAGATCTATGCCATGGCGGGGATGCAGACCAAGTTGCATCTGATTGCCAACGAGGCGGGTCAGTACAAGGGAATTTCGGGCAGCTACAGCGGCGCCGGTTTCTCCGGCATGAAGTTCAAGGCCATCGCCACAACGGATCAAGCCGGATTTGATGCCTGGGTTGCCAAGGTCAAGCAGTCTCCCAAGATGCTCAACACCATGGGTGAGTTCGATGTGCTGGCGAAGAAGAGCGAAAACCACCCGGTGGAGTACTTCGCGAGCGCTGATCCCAAGCTGTTCGTCAACGTGATCAACAAGTTCATGGGTGACATGAAACCGGCTGACCACAAGGGCATGCAACACGACGCTGCCGGCAAGCATGACGACGAGATGGACATGGCCGACATGGATCACGGCGACATGGCAGAGGCTGGGCATGAAGATCATGCCGGGCACATGGCCATGCCGATGGATGACAAGAGTGTGAAAGCAGGATCCGAGGAATAATCGATGTTTGGAAAGTTAACACTCGAAGCTATCCCGTACCATGAACCCATAATCATGGTCACGATAGCCGGTATCATATTGGGTGGGCTGGCGATCGCCGGGCTGATCACCTATTTCGGCAAGTGGCAATATCTGTGGAAAGAGTGGTTCACCTCGGTGGATCACAAGCGCCTCGGTATCATGTATCTCATCTTAGGGATGGTCATGCTGCTGCGCGGCTTCGCCGATGCGGTGATGATGCGTACCCAGCAGGTCATGGCGTCCGCCGGTGGGGAAGGCATACTGCCGCCGCACCACTACGACCAGATCTTCACCGCCCACGGCGTCATCATGATCTTCTTCGTGGCCATGCCACTGGTGATCGGCTTGATGAACATAGTGGTGCCGTTGCAGATCGGTGCCCGTGACGTCGCCTTCCCCTTCCTGAACAACCTGAGCTTCTGGTTTACCGCCGCGGCCGTGGTGCTGATCAACGTCTCCCTGGCGGTCGGCGAATTCGCCCAGACCGGTTGGCTGGCTTATCCGCCCTTGTCGGGCGTGGACTTCAGTCCGGGCGTCGGGGTCGATTATTGGATCTGGAGTCTGCAGATCTCGGGTCTGGGTACCCTGCTGACCGGTGTCAACTTCTTTGCCACCATCATCAGGATGCGTGCTCCTGGCATGACCATGATGCGTCTGCCGGTGTTCACCTGGACGGCTCTTTGCGCCAACATCCTGATCATCGCCTCCTTCCCGATCCTGACCGTCACCATCGCCCTGCTCACCGCAGACCGTTACCTCGGCACCCATTTCTTTACCAATGACATGGGTGGCAACATGATGATGTACATCAACCTGATCTGGGCCTGGGGTCACCCCGAGGTGTATATCCTGGTGCTGCCGGTGTTCGGGATCTTCTCCGAAATCGTGGCGACCTTCTGCAAGAAGAAGCTGTTCGGTTACACCTCGCTGGTGTGGGCCACCGTGGCCATTACCGTGCTCTCCTTCGTGGTCTGGTTGCACCACTTCTTCACCATGGGATCCGGCGCCAACGTGAATGCCTTCTTCGGCATCACCACCATGATCATCTCCATCCCGACCGGGGTGAAGATCTTCAACTGGCTGTTCACCATGTATCGCGGTCGCATCGAGTTCACCTCGCCCATGTTGTGGACCGTCGGCTTCATCATCACCTTCACCGTCGGTGGCATGACCGGGGTACTGCTCTCGGTACCGGCCGCCAACTTCGTGCTGCACAACAGCCTGTTCCTGATCGCCCACTTCCACAACGTCATCATCGGCGGCGTCGTGTTCGGTTGCTTCGCCGGTATCACCTACTGGTTCCCGAAGGCATTCGGCTTCAAGCTGGATGATGTCTGGGGCAAGCGTGCGTTCTGGTTCTGGATCACCGGCTTCTTCGTGGCCTTCATGCCGCTCTATGTGCTGGGCTTCATGGGCATGACCCGTCGGGTCAGCCAGAACATCGATCCCGAGTTCCACGGTTGGCTGGTGGTGGCCGCTTGCGGTGCCGGCCTGATTGCCATCGGTGTCTTGTGTCAGGTGATTCAAGTGGTGGTCAGTATTCGTGACCGCGAGAAGAACCGTGACTGGACCGGCGATCCTTGGGGTGGCCGTACCCTGGAGTGGGCGACTTCCTCGCCGCCGCCGTTCTACAACTTCGCCATCGAACCGAAGATCAAGGGTCTTGATGCCTTCTGGGAAGCGAAAGAGGACGGTAGCGCCTATCGCCAGCCGGCCCAGTATGCCCCCATCCACATGCCCAAGAACTCCGGTGCCGGTGTCGTCATTGCCGCACTCAGCGTGGTGTTTGGCTTTGCCATGATCTGGCACATCTGGTGGATGGCCATCGCCGGCTTCGTCGGCATGGTAGCCACCTGGATCATCCACAGCTTCAACGAGGATGTGGACTACTACGTACAAGTTGACGAGATCGAGCGCATCGAAGGTCAGCATTTCGACAACATCAACAAGGTAGCCTGACGCTATGGCAACTGACGTTCTACATCACACTCACGGCGCCCATGACGATCATGGGCACCATGATGCCGGTGCCACCAAGGTGTTCGGTTTCTGGATCTACCTGATGAGTGACTGCATCTTGTTTGCGACCCTGTTCGCAACCTATGCAGTCCTGGTCAACGGCACCGCCGGCGGTCCGAGCGGCAAGGATATTTTCGAGCTGCCGTTCGTGTTCGCCGAAACCATGCTGCTGCTGTTTAGCTCCATCACCTTCGGTTTCGGCATGCTGGCGATGAACAAGAACAAGGTGGCGGCCGTCAACGGCTGGCTGCTGGTAACCTTCTTGCTCGGCGCCGGCTTCATCGCCATGGAAATCTACGAGTTCCATCACCTGATCGCCGAGGGCTTCGGTCCGCAGCGCAGTGGGTTCCTGTCTGCCTTCTTCACCCTGGTCGGTACTCACGGTATCCACGTGACCAGTGGTCTTATCTGGATCATCGTGATGATGGTGCTGGTATCCAAGAAGGGGCTGACCGAGCGCAACCGTACTCGCCTGATGTGCCTGAGCCTGTTCTGGCACTTCCTTGACGTGGTGTGGATCTGCGTCTTCACAGTGGTCTATCTGATGGGGGCAATGTAAATGAGTACTCACGTAGCAGTCGATAATCACGGCGCCAGCCACGGCAGTGCCAAGTCATATCTGATCGGTTTCGTGCTGTCGGTCATCCTGACCGCGATCCCGTTCTGGATGGTGATGGACGGCAGCGCCTCCCACGCCATGGTGCTGGGTACTGTGGTGGCCACGGCGGTGATCCAGATCTTCGTGCATCTGGCGTACTTCCTGCACATGAACACCTCGTCAGAGGAGCGCTGGAACCTGATAGCACTGGTGTTTACCGTGCTCATCATCGCCATAGTCGTGGTGGGTTCCCTGTGGATCATGTACAACCTCAACGTCAACATGATGATTCACTAAGCGGGTTGATGTGATGATGAAGCAATACCTGCAAGTGACCAAGCCGGGCATCATCTTCGGTAACCTTATCTCGGTTATCGGAGGCTTCCTGCTGGCCTCGAAGGGGAGCCTGGACGTTCCCCTGTTCATCCTGACCATGGTGGGGGTGTCACTGGTGGTCGCCTCCGGCTGTGTGTTCAACAACTACATCGACCGGGACATCGACTGCATCATGGAGCGGACCAAGAACCGCGCCCTGGTGAAGGGGTTGATCGCCCCTGGCGTCTCGCTCTGGTATGCGAGCGCGCTGGGCGTTGCGGGCATTGCACTGCTCTACTTTGCGGCCAATCCGTTGGCCGCCTTGCTGGCAGTGCTGGGCTTCCTGGTTTATGTGGGGGTCTACAGCCTCTACATGAAACGCCATTCGGTCTATGGCACCCTGGTCGGCAGCCTCTCCGGCGCCGCACCACCCGTCATCGGCTACTGCGCGGTGAGCGGCCAGTTCGACTCCGGTGCCCTGATCCTGCTGGCTATTTTCAGCCTGTGGCAGATGCCGCACTCCTATGCGATTGCCATCTTCCGCTTCAAGGATTACCAGGCCGCCAACATCCCGGTGTTGCCGGTGGTGAAGGGGATCTCCGTGGCCAAACACCACATCACCCTTTACATCCTGGCCTTTATGGTGCCGACCCTGATGCTGTTTCTCGGCGGTTACGCCGGTTACAAGTACCTGATCGTCGCCACCGCGGTGAGTGTCTGGTGGTTGGGGATGGCGCTGTCGGGTTACAAGCAGGCGGTCGATGACTCCCTCTGGGCCCGCAAGCTGTTCATGTTCTCCATCGTCACCATCACCTGCCTGAGCGTGATGATGTCGGTGGACTTCCAGCCGGATGCGACGCCGGTGCTGGTGAGCATGCTGCCCTGAGGCACCGTTAGTCCGGGCCCGGTGTTGTGATGTGACACAGGAAAATCAGTAGAATCCAGAGCCGGGAACTTTCCCGGCTCTGTTATTATGAGGCCCCCTTGCGGGGCGTTTATCCAGTTTGTCGGCTGTGGCCTGCCTTGTGCCATCAGCCCTTTGAGTCTCTCTTCTCTTTGACCTATCGAGGCCATCATGAATGATTTCACCATGACGAGGGGCGAGCGCCGCGCCACCTGGGCGCTCGGCTCCGTCTTCTCACTACGCATGCTCGGCATGTTTATGGTGCTGCCAGTATTGACCACCTATGGCATGTCCCTGGCGGGCGCCTCCGAGGCATTGATCGGTCTGGCCATCGGCATCTACGGCATGACCCAGGCCCTGTTCCAGATCCCGTTCGGGCTGCTCTCCGATCGCATCGGCAGAAAGCCGCTGATCGTCGGCGGTCTGCTGATGTTTGCCCTCGGCGCCGTCATCGCCGCCCTCAGCGACTCCATCTGGGGCGTCATCGTCGGCCGCGCCCTGCAGGGTAGCGGCGCCATCTCTGCCGCCGTCATGGCGCTGCTCTCGGATCTCACCCGCGAGCAGAACCGCACCAAGGCCATGGCCTTCATCGGGGTGAGCTTTGGCATCACCTTCGCCATCGCCATGGTGACCGGCCCCGTCATCACCCACGCCCTGGGCTTGTCCGGCCTGTTCTGGATGATTGCTCTGCTGGCGCTGGGGGGGATCGGCATCACCCTGTGGTGGGTACCCACTCCGACGAGCCACCTGCTCAACCGTGAGTCGGCGCTGGTAAAGGGGGGGATCCGCACCGTGCTGGCCAATCCCCGTCTGCTCAAACTCAACCTCGGCATCCTCTGCGTGCACACCTTGTTGATGTCGAGCTTCGTGGCGCTGCCGCCTTTACTCGAACAGGCGGGTTTGCCCCGAGACAGTCAGTGGCAGGCCTATCTGGTGACCATGCTGATCGCTTTTGTCAGCGTCGTGCCCTTCATCCTCTATGCCGAGAAGCGCCGGCAGATGAAACAGGTATTCCAGCTCTGCGTGCTGGTGATGCTCATCGCCGAAGTGGTGCTCTGGCAGGCGGGACTGCAGCTCTGGGGTCTGCTCCTGGGACTGCAGATCTTCTTCATCGGTTTCAACGTGATGGAGGCATTGCTGCCATCGCTTATCAGCAAGGAGTCGCCCCCTGGTTACAAGGGCACCGCCATGGGGGTCTACTCCACCAGCCAGTTTATCGGAGTCGCCATCGGCGGCAGCCTGGGTGGCCTGCTCTATAGCATTGGCGGTGCACCTCTGGTATTTGGCAGCTGCGCCGTGCTGGCGCTGCTCTGGCTCGGGGTCAGCCTCACCATGCAGGAGCCGCCCTATGTCAGCAGTCTGCGCATCCTGCTGCCCGAGGGCGTCGATGCCACGGCGGCGCTGGAGCAGAAGATCCGCGCCTGCGACGGGGTGAGCGACGTGCTGCTGGTCGCCGAAGAGCGCTCCCTCTATGTGAAGGTGGATACCAAACACCTGAGCCGCAGCGATCTGGAGCGGCTGATCGCCGCCTGATTGGACGGTAGCCGGAAGGGCGCGGCGGGCGGCACCCATTGCTATGCTGAGATCCTCAATAAGGAGGAGAGTCTCATGTCATACGTAGATGGATTCGTGATTGCCGTGCCCACGGCGAACAAGCAGGCCATGATCGAGCATGCAAAATACATAGATCCCATTTTCCTCGAGCTCGGTGCGACCCGGGTGCTGGAGTGCTGGGGAGACGACGTACCCCATGGCAAGCAGACCGATTTTTACCGCGCCGTGGCGGCCAAGGAAGACGAGACCGTGGTCTTCTCCTGGGTGGAGTGGCCGGACAAGGCCACCCGGGACGAGGCGATGCAAAAGATGATGCAGGATCCGAGGATGGATCCGGCCAGTCCCATGCATCAGCAGATGCCATTCGATGGCGCCCGCATGATCTACGGTGGTTTCAATCCCGTGCTGGAGTTCAAGGCCTGACGCCGGCCTTTGCTGCCGCGCAAAAAGCCCACCAATCGGCGGGCTTTCTTATGGGCGCTCGCTATGTCAGTGCTTCAGGACGCGCGCCAGAAGGGCTTGTCCCCGAGGATGGTGGCCCGATGCATCACCCGCCGCGCCGGCAGGTAGTCGGCGTTGGCATAGTGCTGGGTCACACGGTTGTCCCAGATGGCGATGTCGTTCTCCTGCCAGCGCCAGCGCACCTGAAACTCGGGGCGGGTGATGTGATCGAACAGGAAACCGAGCAGCGCCTCGCTCTCCCGGGCGGGCAAGTCCGGCAAGCGGGTGGTAAAGCCCTCGTTGACGAACAGCGCCTGCCGCCCGCTCACCGGGTGGGTGCGGATCACCGGGTGGCGCAGGGGCGGGTTCTTGGCCACCGCCGCCTGCCAGCGCTGGCGCTCTTCCTCGCTGCCGTTGTGGCGATGGGCCGGGAAGGACTTGGTGAAGTCGTGCTCCGCCTCCAGCCCCGCCAGCAGTTTCTGCAACGGCGGGGAGAGGGCCGCCAGCGCCGCGATGCCGCTGGCCCAGAGGGTATCGCCCCCGCTCGGTGGCAACTGCTTGGCAGCCAGGATGGCCAGCGCCGGCGGCGTCTCGATAAAGGTCACGTCGGTGTGCCAGTTGTCGTTGTCCGGCGGGTTGTCGTCGTGGGTGTCGAGCACGATGATCTCCTCGGCCTCCTCGCTGTGGGGATAGACGGGGTGGATGTGCAAGTCCCCGAAGCGATTCGCCAACGCCCGCTGCTGTCTTGGGGTGATGGGCTGATCCCGCAGGAACAGCACTTGGTACTTGAGCAGCGCCCGGTGGAGCTGCTCGAATTGGCCCTGGGTCAGGGGCTCGGCCAGAGTGAGGCCGGCAATTTCGGCGCCGATATGAGGCCCGAGCGGTGTGATGGTCAGCTTGTCGCTCATTGTCTTTCTCCATGGGATGTCGGGACGTCAGCCTGCGCGGCAATGTGCGTCAACCCAGTTTCGGTGTGATGGCGATTTGGACGTTCACCATGGGGGCCGAGCGGTGTGATGGTCAGCTTGTCATTCATTGTATTTCTCCATGCCAGGGTGTCAGCCTGCGCTGCAATGCGCGTAGCCCCAATTCCAATACGAAGGCGATCACCGCGATCACCAGAATGCCTGCCAGCACCACATCGGTGGCGAGAAACTCGCCGGCAGATTGCACCATAAAGCCCATGCCCCGAGTGGCGGCAATCAACTCGGCCGCCACCAGAGTCGACCAGCCCACCCCGAGGCCGATACGTAGCCCGGTGAGGATCTCCGGCAGCGCCCCCGGCAGAATCACGTGCCACAGCACCTGCGCCCTGGTGGCGCCGAGTGCCCGGGCCGCCCGCAGTCGCACCGGCTGGGCGCTCTGCACCCCGGCCAGGGTCGCCATGGCCACCGGGGCGAAGATGGCCAGATAGATGAGCAGCACCTTGGCGGTCTCGCCGATGCCAAACCAGATCACCATCAGCGGCAGGTAGGCGAGCGGCGGCACAGGCCGGTAGAGCTCGATGAGGGGATCCAGTACCCCGCGCACCGTGGGGCTCAGCCCCATGGCGATGCCAGCCGCGATGCCAAACACCGCCGCCGCCGCCAATGCGACCAGGATGCGGCCGAGGCTCGCCCCCAGATGCTGCCACAGGGTGGCGTCCATAAAGCCCTGCGGCCCTGCAATGGTGATGAGCTGGGCCAGTACCTGGGCCGGGGGCGGCAGGAACAGCGGATCTATCCAGCCGAGGCGGGCCACCAGCCACCAGAGGGCCAGCAAGGCAACTAGGGTCGCGATACTCAGGCTCAGTCGCCGTGGCAGCGGCCAGCGCAGGGCGCGCCCACGAAGATGCAGTTGTCGGGTGAGGAGCATTATCATGCGAACGCCTCCCGCTGCTCGAACACCCGGCTGAGCACGTACTCACGTCGCTCGATAAAGGCCGGATCGGATTTGATGCTGCGGCAGGGTTCCCCCGCGGCGAAGC
Source organism: Aeromonas tecta (assembly GCF_000820185.1). GTDB lineage: Bacteria > Pseudomonadota > Gammaproteobacteria > Enterobacterales > Aeromonadaceae > Aeromonas > Aeromonas tecta. Next base: position 6,190 of record NZ_CDCA01000011.1, on the reverse strand, counting down.
GGCGACCGAAGTTCAGGGTGAGCCTCTCCATCACCCGGCCGGGGGAGGGGGAGAGCAGCACCAGATCGGTTGCCAGAAACACCGCCTCCTCGATGTCGTGGGTGATGAGCAGCACCTGACGGCGGCCCTGGTGCCACAAACGCAATAGCAGGGTCTGCATCTGCTCCCGGGTGAAGGCGTCCAGTGCGCCAAACGGCTCGTCCAGCAACAACAGCTGCGGCTGGGTCGCCAGGGCGCGGGCGATGCCGACCCGCTGACGCTGGCCGCCGGAGAGCTGCCAGATGGCGCGCTCGCCGGCCCCTTCCAACCCCACCTGGCGCAGCAGGGCTTGCGCCTGCTCATGGCGACTGGCCTTGGGCACCCCGGCCAGTTGCAGACCGAAGGCGACGTTGTCCTGCACGTTGCGCCAGGGAAGTAACCCCTCACTCTGGAATACCACGCCGCGCTCGGCGCCAGGGCCCGTCACCCGCTCGCCCCCCAGGCTTATCTGGCCCTGATGGCAGGGCTCGAAGCCTGCCACCAGGTTGAGCAAGGTAGTCTTGCCGCAGCCGGAGGGACCGAGCACCACCATCAACTCCCCCGGTTCGAGGCAGAGACTGATGTTGTCGAGCACCTTCCTGCTAGCGTACTCAGCTGACACATAAGAGAGCTGCAGCATGATCGTCTCCTGTGGCTTATTGGGGCAGTGACTTCACGAAGCGGTCGGTCACGAACTGGCTGTAGTCGGCGGCGGCGCTTGGCACCTTGCCCTGGGCCTTGAGGAAGCGGGCCGTGTCGATGATGGTCTGGTTGACCAGGCCGCTCAGCTCGGCGCTTTGGGCACGGGCATCCAGGTAGGTGTTGCCCTTGACCAGCTCGGGCACATCGGACTCGGGCACGCCGCTCAGGCGAGCCAGCTTGTCGAGGTTGTCCGGCTTGGCCAGCCAGCTATCGGGATTGTCCAGATAGCCGCGCTGGGCCGCCAGGGTGCTGTTGACGAAGGCCTGTACCACCTCGGGATGGGCCTTGGCGAAGTCCTTGCGGACCACCCAGACATCCAGGGTCGGTGCGCCCCATTGCCCCACCTGAGCCGAGTCGGTCAGCACCTTGCCCTCCTTGACGAGCTGGTTGAGGGCCGGCGCCCACACATAGGCCCCGTCGATGTCACCGCGCTGCCAGGCGGCGATGATGGCCGGCGGTTGCAGGTTCACTATCTGCAACTTGGCCGGATCGACGCCCCAGTGCTTGAGGGCGGCCAGCAGGCTGTAGTGAGTGGTGGAGCTGTAGGGCACGGCGATGCGTTTGCCCACCAGATCCTGGGGGTTAGCGAGTCCTTGCTTCACCACCAGCGCCTCGGATTCGCCGAGCTTGGAGGCGAGCAGGAACACCTCGATGGGCACATTCTGGCTCGCGGCCACCGCCAGCGGGCTGGAGCCTATATTGCCTATCTGCACGTCGCCCGAGGCCAGCGCCCGCACCACGCTAGCGCCGCTGTCAAACTTGCGCCAGTCCACCTTGGCGCCGCTCTGCTTGGCGAAGGTGTTGTCGGCCTGGGCGACCTTGGCGGGCTCGGCCGAGGTCTGGTAAGCGACGGTGACCTCGACCGCCAGGGCCGATTGTGTGACCAGAGCGAGCGCCGCCAGCCAGAGAGAAGTTCCTTTTCCTGCCATGATGCCGTTCCTTCATTCGGGTGATAGAGAGCACATCTTTTCCCGAAACAGGGTGGGGAATGAAGGAACGAGAAGACAGCAGTCATGAGTTATGGTTCTTAGAAAAAGAGCAGCGAATCAATGAGGTAATTGAGATATGCCGGAATGTGAAGAGGTTATTCGCACGCCGGCAATCGGGCTTTCTGGCGGAAGGAAAGTGCGGGAGGAAGGTACGGAAGGAAATCGACGATAAAAGGCAGGGGCAACATAGGGAAGATCGGACAGGGGCTCTAATCGGCGGGTAGCCTGGACGGCCCGATAGCAGCAACCCGCCAGTGGACGGGTTGCTGTGGTATGGCTAGCCCTAGCCCTAACAATTGTGGCGATCAGGGCGATCAGGGCGATCAGGGCGATCAGGGCGATCAGGGCGATCAGGGCGATCAGGGCGATCAGAGCCCCGAGACGCTGCTGATCAACGCTCGATCAGTGGCGCCGAACGATAGCTCCAGAGGCCATAGGTGCGCAGGGCGTCGCGGTAGATGCCGAGCAGCTCGCCATCGCTCACCTTGGCCAGGCTAGATAATGGCTTGTCCGGGTAGCTGACACTGTCTATCTGGATCCCGGCCGGGCCGCTCTGCCAGCAGGCGATTTCCAGCAGGGTCTGGCCCCGGCGCACGTGGCTGGCGGAACTCACCAGGGTCGCGTACTCAATCTGGTGACGGGCGAGGGCATAACCGCTGTAGAGGGCGTTCTCCACCGTGCTGGTGGCGTAGTTCTCCTCGATGATACGGGAGCGATCTATCCCCTTCTTCACCAGCCAGTCGGCCATCAGCTTGCCCTCGGTCTGGCGGTTCTGGGGCACGCCGCCAGTCAGGATGATCAGCGCCGCCGGGTTGGCCTGGGCCAGCGCCCGGGTGGTTTCGAGTCGCCCCAGCAGGATGTCGTGCATGCTGCCATCGGGATTGAGGGCATAACCCAGGGTGACGATGGCGCGGCGCCCCTTCTTCTCGCCCCGTCCCTGCTGCTCCTTGAGTGGGGTGGAGTTGACCCTGTCCACCGTGTCGAAGATGCGCTGCAGATCGGCGGCGCGCCCACCATTGAGCTCAGTCACCCGCTTGAAATAGCCATCGGCCTTGGCCTGATTGCCCTTGAAACGCTGCCAGGTGGCGAGATAGGTGTTGAGATCCAGGTCGTCCGGCGCAGCGACTAATGCCTGCTCGAACAGGCTGATGGCCCTGTCCACGTTGCCGTTGTAGATCTGGGCGTTGGCCGCCGAGATCAGCAAGTCGGTGCGATAGGGCTCGAGTTGATAGGCCTGCAGCAACAGCTCGGTGACCAGCTCCATGTTGCTCGGCATCTTGGCGGTGAAACCGGCGTCCGAGACGCGGGCTGGCGACTTGAAGATGTGCAAGGCATCCGCCAGCAGCTGATCCACCACCTGGCGCTTGCTGATGTACTGATCGTAATTCTGCTCTTTTTGCAGGGAGCGCACCGGGGCAGCCCAGGCTGCGGAGGGGAGAAACGCCGGCAGTGCCAGCAGGCTGGCCAGGGTCAGGGAGAGTAAAGTCTGCTTCATCTTGGTCGGCTCGCAGTTAAGTTCAGGTTGTATCAGGAGAACACGCCTCTTTGATCTTGAGGTGACGAGGGTGAAATGATACGTCGAATTCGGATCTGAAACTGTGAGCGGCCGGCTGTTTCGCCGGGTGCGAGCGGGGATGGGGTGGTGACAGGTTGATATCAACGGCCCCCAACGATTAGGGAGGGGACCGTTATATGGGTGATTACTGAATAAATTGCTGCTGTGACAGCAATTCATCCAATATCGGATTTGGCATGGTATGACTGTTCAAATCGGCTATATCGCTCCCCAGGTTCGCTGGTGTCGTCACGCTGCTCAACGCGTTGGCAACACTTCCCGAGTCTTGAGTGGTCGGTGCAACCTGTGTGAGCAGAGTCTCCATGTCATCATGGGCAAGCAGATCATGGATGACCAGATCCGTCGTGGTCAGGCTCTCCACCGCGTGGGTTGAGTCCGCAGGAGGATAGTTGGCGGGTAGTTCGATAAGTTCATCTTGCTGCTCTGACGCGAGGAACCGGGCGGACGGTGCAAACGCAGTGGGCGCCTCATTCATGAGCGGTGATGGGGTGATACCTCCTTGCAGATCCGTGACGTCGATAACCAGAGCGGTGTCCGCAGTATCGCCATCCCCATCTCGCAAGGTGAAGAGGAACTTGTCCTGCCCATTGCCATGCACATCTTTGGCCTGATAGTCGTATTGCCCTGTTTCAAAATTTAGAACCAGTTTGCCGTTGGTCGTATCAAGCGATAGCTTGGCGCCATCGACCACCTTGCTCTCGGTATCGTTGTTATGGACGAAGATGCCGCCTTTGGCTTGGTCATAGAAGTAGGTTCGGCCATCGTAGTGCAGGCTTTGTACCCATTCCCCCTCGATGGCGTGCTGGGTGACATCACCGTGCAACTGGCCCGGGACTGACTCGGTCAGAATACTGGTGACATCGGCATCATTTTCTACCTGTATGGCAGTTCCATTCTTACCTGCCAACGGATCCAGATATTCGAGTGAGGCACTCTTGCCGATGGCCAGCATGTTCATGTTGTCAAAGGGGTGGCCGTGTTTATCCATGATGTGATCCATGGATTCGCCCAGGATAAGGAACTGCTCGGCCTTGGTCGGCGATACCCTGCCATTGAGCAGATCCTGATAATGTTGCTCACCGCCCACCTCATCCGGGCTGATACCACTCATCAGCCGCTCACGTATTTCCTGGGATTTGTAGGCACCGCTGGCCCAATAGCCGAAGTCAGAGGGGGCGCCATCGGAGAGGAAATAGAACTGTTTGTTGGTACCCTCCATGGCGACCTGATCCTGCTGATTGCCCAGAATGGCGTCGACCTGGTTCAGCGCCTGGTAATAGGGTGTCCAGCCTGCCGGGGATAGGGTGTCGAAGAATTTCTGGATATCGTCCAGAGAGTGCAGCCAGCCTGAAGTTTGACCGTCCGGATAACCCGCATGAGTCGCAATTTTGAACTGTACGTCTCCCATCTTGTCGTATTGGGCGAACATCGCCTTGATTGCCTGCTGGGAGATCGACCAGCGGGTTGTCCACTGACCGTTGCTATCGCGCACGTTGTCATTCATCGAGCCGGACATGTCCAGCGCGATGATGACGGAGTTGGACTGTGGCGCCACATCGCCGACCGAATGGGTGATGGAAACCGGATTGGGGGCGCTGTCGACGATATCGACGATCAATTGCTCTTGGGTCAGCTGATTTCCCACCTGGATATTCATGTCGAAGGGGAGTGAGATCAGGTCCTTGCCGGGGAGGCTATGATCCAGCGGCCTGAAGAGATCCAACTGGTAGGAGCCATTCTGCGGATCCAGTTGTGCAACCAGCACATTGACCTTCTGCCCCCCTTCCATGATGAATCCAGTCAGCTGCAGACCATCCAGACTGACCTCATAGCTGAGGGAATTACCACCACTGTGGACATCGGCACCACTCTGTTGCGCGGCAAACTGATAAGTGTGAGGGGTCGCCTCATGGGCACCGGGCAGCATGCCTTCGCTGTGAGCCGGGTTTCCCTTGCCCAGATCGCTTTCCTGCAACTCTACATGCAGCGGGGCCGCGTCGGAGAGGGGATCCCCAATGATGGTGACATTGACTTTGGCCTTGTCGGTCGCCCCATGCGTATCACGGATGCTGTATTCAAACTCGATAGATTTGGCCTCTCCAGGGCGCAAGTCACGTTGTCCCACCGGCAAGGTTTGCAGGTATTTGGCTGCATCGAAGAACAGCTTGCCATTCACCAGGGTAATGTAGTCCGGGTAGCTGCCCTCTACGATGCTGATCTCATCCTGATTGGGATCCGAATCATTGTTCAACACGTCGAGGGAGAGGCTGCCGGTCTCGTTGGTCTGGAATGCTTGATCGAAATGGGTCAGGTCCGCCGTGACCTTGGTGATAAAGTACTCGGAGCCTTGCGGATCGACGATGCCATCTTTATAGCCAATCGCCGACATCTCTATGCTGTCGAAATAGCGGCCGCCGGCGTCAATTTGGAGGGTTTGCTTACCACCCGAAGTGCCTTCAAAGATGCCGCTCGCGATCAGCTCTCCTTTGTAGAAGACCTTCCAGACACCACGCTCACAACCTGGCTCCCAACCCCCACTGGCACGATCAGACCACAAGCTCTTGATATCGATGGTGGCGTGGTTGGCGACCTGCCCCTGTTGGAAGGTAAAGCGCATGGCCTCGCTCTTGTCTTCACTGTCCAGGTAGCCAATCTGTCCCGCCTGTACCTGATCAGCCCCAGGTTGTTCGATGTCTGATTTCACGCCGAAGCGATGGTTGCCGTCACCGGTGTAATCCGACTTCTCGGCATCGGCGACTTTCAATCCGGTTGTCGCATCGATGACATAGTAATCCACCTTGATATCGCTGCTGGTCTCCCAGTTCTCCCCATCGAGGGTGACACTCTGCTGGCTGCTGAGGCCATCGTCTCTGGCATCGGGGGCTTCATTGGTGCCGGTGATGGA
>NZ_CDCA01000010.1:313251-313653 GCF_000820185.1 Aeromonas tecta | reverse complement strand
GGCGGGTGCCGCGCAACTTGCCAAGCCGCAGCCCGGTTGCCTGGCACAGATCCGTAAAGCGCGAGATCCCCTGCCAGCGATCGACCGTTCCCGCGGAGGCGTTGTGGCTGAGCAGCACGAAGCTGGCGCGTCGGTAGGGGGCGGAGAAGCGGGCAAACTGGCGCCGCTCCGGGGTATTGAGCGCCCCCATGCCGGCACCCAGCTGGCCGCGCTCGAGCAGATGCAGGGCCCGGGCCCAGGGGAGGTTATGAAAATCGGGTTCAAGACCCGCCTCCTGCAAGATCTGACGGGTCAGATTGACGTCGATCCCGCCAAGCTCCCCCCTGGGGCCGAGCTGGCTGAAGGGAGGCCAGTGACTCCAGGCCACCGACAGCGTCTCCTTGGCCGCCAGCGGCAGGCTCA
>NZ_CDCA01000010.1:304571-313091 GCF_000820185.1 Aeromonas tecta | reverse complement strand
GGCCGCCAGCGGCAGGCTCAGGAGGAGGGATAGAATCAGCCCCAGTGCGTGCATGACAACGCCGGGGATAGGCATCCTTATCAAGTAGCACCTTCCTGATTTGTGCCGTCTCTGCATCATGGTGGGATCGTATTGCCGTCAGGCGAGTCTGAGGGGCAACCGATGTGGGCGCATTGTAGCACCGCCCTCTGGCCGAGCCTTCGCCTGTTTTTGCTCCCATGCTGGGAGGGCTGTCACATTTTTCTCGTATGACGGTGCCAACTCCGATAGACTGCGCCTCTATTCTTTCCCCTTTGCTCTGCTCCCCGGGGAAATCGTTGTTTCTCAATAGGCCCGGACCCTGTGAGATGGCATCGGCTCAGCAGAGGAGCCCCACCACAAATTCCCGGCGCCACTATCCCTAGCAGGTAATTATGAGTTTTTCTTCCCTCGGTCTGGCCGAACCCTTGTTGCGTGCCGTTGCCGAGCAAGGCTACGACACCCCGTCTCCCATTCAGCTGCAAGCGATCCCCGCCGTACTGGCCGGCCGCGACCTGATGGCGGCGGCCCAAACCGGGACCGGCAAGACCGCAGGCTTTACCCTGCCGATGCTGCAGCGTCTGATGGAGAGCAAGCGTAAGGTTTCTCCGAACCGCATTCGCGCCCTGGTGCTGACCCCCACTCGCGAGCTGGCCGCCCAGGTGGGCGAAAGCGTGCGCAACTACGGCAAACATCTGCCGATGCGCAGCCACGTGGTGTTCGGCGGCGTGAGCATCAACCCGCAGATGATGGCGACTCGCCGTGGTCTGGACGTGCTGGTTGCCTGCCCTGGCCGCCTGATGGATCTCTACAACCAGAACGCCGTCAAGTTCGACGAAGTGGAAATTCTGGTGCTGGACGAAGCGGACCGCATGCTCGACATGGGCTTCATCCGTGACATCCGCAAGATCCTGGCCCTGATGCCGAAACAGCGTCAGAACCTGCTGTTCTCCGCCACCTTCGCCGACGAAATTCGCGAGCTGGCCACCGGCCTGCTCAACAACCCGGCGGTGATCGAAGTGGCCCCGCGCAACAGTACCGCCGAGCGTATCGAGCAGTTGGTGCACCCGTGCGACAAGGCCAACAAGATTGCCCTGCTGAGCCATTTGGTTACCAGCAACGACTGGCAGCAGGTGCTGGTATTCACCCGCACCAAGCACATGGCCAACCGCGTTGCCGAGACCCTCGACAAGAACGGCGTCAGCGCCGCCGCCATCCACGGCAACAAGAGCCAGGGTGCCCGTACCCGCGCCCTTGCCGGTTTCAAGGATGGTAGCGTCAAGGTGCTGGTCGCGACCGACATCGCCGCCCGCGGTCTGGACATCGACAAGTTGCCGCAAGTGGTCAACTTCGAGCTGCCCAACGTGGCGGAAGACTATGTGCACCGTATCGGCCGTACCGGCCGTGCTGGCGCCGCCGGTCACGCCATCTCCCTGGTCGCCGCCGATGAAGGCAAGCTGATCAAGGCCATCGAGCGCCTGACCAAGCAGAACATCCCGTGCGAGCAGGTGGCTGGCTTCGAAGCCTCCCGCGAGACGCTGGACAACATCGCCCGTGGTATCGGCGCGCCCCTGCGCAAAGAGCCGCGCGACCCGAGCGAACCGCGCCGTGCCCCCCGTCCGCAAGGTCAGGGCCAGCGTCAGGGCGCCGGTCGTTCAGGCAATGGTGGCAACGGTGGCGGTGCTCGCACCGGCAACGCGGGCAAGCCAAAGCCGCAAGGCAGCCAGCGCCCGGCCGACGGTGCCGCCAAGCCGGCCCAGGCTCGTCGCCCCCGCCGCGCGACCCACAACCAGTAAGCGGCTCAGGGGACTCCCTCACCGCGCCACAGGTTGATACAAAAAGCCCTGCCAATCTGGCAGGGCTTTTTTATGTCGAGGAGATAAGATGGCGATCCAGATGCTGTGCTGGCCTATTGAACTTTAATCTCGTTATAACTCTATTTAATAGATTTAATGTGGATTAAGTAGGGTGTTTTTGTTTGGTTATGCAGATAAATACTCCACATCGAGCGACTATCGCCAGCTGGTATTGCCGGCAAGGGAGAAACGTCCGGCCCCGAGCAGCGCCACCGCCAGTGCCCCGATAAAGAAGTAGGCCAGGCTCTCGATGGCCCAGGCACCGACTGCGTCCAGTTGCCAGGTCTTGGCCGTACCGACCATTAGCCAGGCCACCACCATGGTGAACGCCAGCACCAGTGCCGCAGGTCGGGTCAAGACGCCGAGGATGATCAGCAGCGGCGCCACCACTTCTCCCAGCAGCACCCCATAGGCGATAAAGCCGGGCAGCCCTTTGGCCATCAGCATGGCGCTGATGCCATCTACCCCATCGATCAGCTTGTGCAGGCCGTGAAACAGCATCAACCCCCCGACGGCCAATCGCAGCAACAGTTTACCCATGTCTTCGTGGTGCAGCAGGCGATTGATGTTGTTCAGCAATGTCTCAACCATTTGAAAGTATTCCCTTTACGATCATGTTTATGCCAGCTTGCACTGGGCTCTCTGGTGTCGCGCTCACTCGCATAAAGAGGAACTCATCTGACCACCAGTCCTCCCACCTTACTCCGTCTCGGGTCTCATGAAATTGAGAAGAATCAATGAAACAGAGCCAAATGATAATTATTACTGCTGGATGGGCTGAAAGAGATGAGGGGCTGGGGCGGTGTAATCGGTATCGCCATCAATACGAAAACGGGGAGAAGCCCGAAAACAATGGGGCCTGCTGGCACCCAAAGCATCGCAGGCACCCTCCTTAATACAAAGCCCCACCAATCTGGCAGGGCCTGCATGTCAAAGATGGTGAGTTATTCCCCGTAGAGCCTGATCTGCAGCACATTGGCAATGGCGCTGCCGTTCCAGTGGTACTCCAGATGCTGGGTCTGGTGAATTTTGGTGATGAGGCGAGGGCGGTAGAGCACGTAGCAGTCGTGGCCGCTGTGGCGCACCGAGCGGTAGTGGATGCCGTCCTGGCCCTGGGTCTGCTGCTCCCTGGCAAAGTCTTGGGACTGGCCGTAGTCGGTGGCGTGATAGAGGGGGGAGGCGAGATAACCATCCCCGCGGATATCGACGAGGTGAGCGCAAAACTCGGTATGGAGCACCCGCATCTGCAGCTTCTGGGCTGGCTCCTGGGTGTAACCGAAGACGCGCTCCTGGTGATAGACAGTCTCTTTCACCGCGGTATCAAGTAGAGGGGCACAGTAGTAGCCGCCAAAGTCCCCCGTGGTGAAGCGGGCCCCCTCCGGGTTGAGGTGAGTGAAAGCGGCCATCACATAGCTGCCGCCTGACAGTCCCACCAGCCAATCCGCCTTTGGCACCCGGCCAAGATCCCCGGCTTCCTCCTTCAATCTGTCATTGGTCAGGGCCTCGACGGCCCAGACCGCCTCCAGCTCGTCGGCGTTGGCCACGTCCTCATAGAGGCAGATGGGGGGATAGCGGCTCGGGATGATGCGAAAGGCCTGCTGATCGGCAAGCTCACTCAGGGGGAGAGTGGCTGACATCAGGCCATGCCCCCGCGCCAGGCGTGCAAGCGGGTCGCGACCTCATAGAGATCGGCCACGCGCCCCCCCTGCATAATGTTCATGGCGCTGCGCCCGGCGAAGAAGGGGTGACTGTTGGGCTTGCGCACCCAGCCGTAGATGCTCTCATCGAGGCTGAACAGTACCCGCAGGCTCTTGTGGATGTTGAGGATGTAGCTCATCCGCTCCTGCATATCCACGGTCAGGCGGATCCCGCCGCTCGACTCCTTGTACTTGTTCAAGGTTGAACGCGATGAGATACCAAGCAGGGTCAGCTGTTCATCTGTGCTGCACTGCCATTTGTCCAGAATGCGGAACACCACCGGCAGCGCCTTGCTGGGATCGATGGCGTTCTCTTGCTGGGATACCTGTGCTGTGGCGACCATGATGCCTCCTGCTTTTCCGTGCCAGAGTGGGCACTGATGTGGCTTATCGTTTGGTTATCAGTGTAGAAGCGCGGCGCAGTCATGTACACATATATACAAAAATGCATTTATTTGTACATTATTAGCGTGGCTGAGTTCATGACTGCCAATGGCATGACCGAGGACGCCGGCCAGTAAAAAGCCCCGCCAAGTTGGCGGGGCTTTTGTCTTCAACAACCTAGGGCTATCAGAGCGCGGGCAGGAAACCGAGGCTCACGCTGACTTGTACCCCGACGATCAGCACCCCCATGGCACCGGCCAGACCGAGCGCCAGCACGCCGCCCGGGGCGCGGTAGTGGTGCGCAGCGGCCTGCTTGCGGCTCTGCCACACCAGGGTAACCGGCAGCAGCACCGCCAGCACCGCCAGCGCAATGGCGGCGTAGCCGAGCGCCATGATGAAGCCTTGGGGGAAGTAGAGGGCGAACAGCAGCGGTGGCACGAAGGTGATGAGCCCGGTCTGGCTGCGGCCCTGCCAGTTATCCTTGCGGCGGGTCACCTTGGCCATGAAGTCAAACAGACCGAGCGTCACCCCGAGGAAGGAGGTGGCCAGCGCCAAGTCTGCAAACAGATGCATCGCCTGATTGAACGCAGGCCAGCTGACCAGGTTGCCGACGCTGGCGAGCAGCGTATCCAGCGCGCCGCCGGTCTGGATCAAGGTCTGTTGGCCGAGCAGTCCCAGGATGGCGACCTGCCACAGCACGTAGAGAATGAGCGGTAGGGCCGAGCCCCACACGAAGACGCGGCGCAGCTGCTTGGGGCAATCGCCGAGGTAGAGCATCACGCTCGGGATGGAGCCATGAAAACCAAATGAGGTGAAGATGACCGGCAGACCCGCCAGCAGCAAGCCCTGGCCGAGCGGCATGGAGAGCAGGTGTTGGCCCTCGGCGCGGGGCAGCAGCAGGGCCAGCACCCCCACCATGATCACCAGTTTGACGGTGAACATCAGCCGGTTGAGGTAATCCACCTGCTTGGTGCCGACGCAGACCATGCCGCCAAACAGCAGGGTGAAGGCCCAGGCGGCCTGCTCTTGGCTGACGGTCATGCCGGCATCGGCCATGGCCTGTGCCAGCAGGCTGCTGCCGCCACTGATGTAGGCAGACGCGAGCGAATAGAACAGCATCAGGATACAGAAGGAGGCGATGCGCTTGCCCCAGGGGCCGAGCAGCTGATCCGCCAACTGGTGCAGGTACCACTTGCCGGTGTTGAGGCTCGCCTCCACTTGCAGCATGGCGGTGAAAGCCATCAGGGCCCAGAGCCCGACCATCAGCAGCAGGGTGGCGGGGCCGCCGAGGGAAGAAGAAGCCAGCGGCAGGGCCAGCATGCCGGCGCCTATGGTGGTGCCGGCGATGAGCAGGGTACAACCGAGAGTCTTGGTGTTCATGAGGTTCATCCGAAACGGGAAAAAGATGCCAGGGGCAGTGGTGGCAAGGCGCCTCCGGGGTAGAAACCGGAGGCTAGCGATATCGGAATGGCTGCATCTGTACACTAGACCTGTCGTTTGTAAAAGTTGGTTGCCACGTTATCGGATTAAAATAGGGGTTACAAGGGATTAAGGCTGTGGTTTGTACTGTTAGGTGGCAATAAGTGGAAATAAATGATGACAGCGGGGCGTTAAAGGTGGTTAAAAATACGCCGGCGAGTGTTCTCGTCGGCGCAGAGTGCAGCGTCCGGCCGGGCGCCGACGCTGAGAGATAGGCGGGGGTGGTTAACGGCGGCGCTTGAGGGTGCGGCTCACGTAGTGCAGGCCCGCCTGGTAGTCACCGTTGATGGCCTTGAGGGCGAGTTCCAGCGCCTGGCTCGCCAGGGCGTCGTGCTGCTGGGGCAGGGAGTTGATGCCAAAGGGGAGGAAATCCAGCAGCCTGTCGTCGCCGAAGGTGGCCATGGCGAGCTGGCTCATGTCGCTCTCCTGCTCCAACAGATAGTCGAGCACCCCTTCCATCAGGATGTAGGAGGTGGCAACCAACGCCTCGGGCAGCTGGCCGAGTTGCTGATGCAAGGTTTTGATCAGCCGATAGCCCTCGGCGCGGGAGAAGTGCTCCCCCTCGCAGAGATGGGCTGAGGGTCGGGCACCGTCGTGATCCGCCTGCGCCTGTTCAAAACCTGCCTTGCGCTCCTGGCTGATCGTGAGAGTAGGCAGCGCCGTGATCAAGGCCAGGTGCCGGATGGCCGGGGTGAGCAGGGAGGCGGTGAGATCGCAGCTCGCTTTTTGGTTCTCGCTCGCCACCGTGATGAAGTGCTCCGCCGCCATGGCCCGATCGATGGCCAGGATCTGCACGCCACGAGCCTGCTGATCCAGATAAAAAGGGTCCGCCGGCGGCAGGCAGCTCGCTACCAGGAGCGCATCCACGTGGCGGCTGACCAGCATGCGGGCCAGCTCCTTCTCGGTATCCGGCTCATCTTCCGAGCAGACGATCAGCAGCTGATAACCTTGGGCCCGCGCCCCTTGCTCGAGCCGTTTGGCGAGCTTGGCATAACTGGCGTTCTCGAGATCCGGCAGGATGAAACCCAGCGTCTTGGTCTGGCCACCGCGCAGGGAAGCCGCGCGGCTGTCCGGTTGATAGTTGTGGGCATTGACCACCGCCATCACCTTGTCGCGGGTGGCCTGGCTGATGCGGTATTGATCGGCCTTGCCGTTGATCACATAGCTGGCGGTGGTGCGCGAGACGCCAGCCAGGGCGGCGATTTCATCCAGTTTCATCATGTTGGCTCTGTTTGAGTTGCAAGGCCCGCGTCTGCCCTCGGGCGGGGCAGCGAAAAGTGTGCGCGGGATCATATCATTGAAAAGCACTCTCTGCGGGCACTTGAACAATTGGCTGAAACGATTCAGTCTGAGTGTAGGTGAAACGATTCAGCTTGTCAGCAAGCAATGGCCGACCGGGTTTAAAAACGGGCCCTGGATCACCAAGGGACACATTCCGGTCTACTTTTGGCAGGCAAGTTTCCTGAAATTCAAATCGTGTTGAGCAGAACCCGCTGTCAGGCGAGGTCGACTCTTTAGGAGAATCTCTATGTTGAAGTTGGCGCGACAGCAAATCCTGCTGGGGCAATCGGTCGGAACCAAGGCGGAGGCCATCGCCTTGCTGGCCGGCAAACTGACCGAGGCTGGTCTGGTGGAAGCCGGTTATGTGGATGGCATGCTGGCCCGTGAGGCGCAGCACGCCACCTACCTTGGCAGCGGCATCGCCATTCCCCACGGCACCACGGACACCCGTCATCTGGTCAAAAGCACCGGCGTCATGGTGGCCCAGTTCCCCCAAGGCATCGAGTGGGATGATGGACAGATTGCCTATGTAGCCATCGGCATCGCCGCCAAGTCCGACGAGCATCTGGGGATCCTGCGTCAGCTCACCCATGTGCTGGGTGACGAACAGGCCGCTCAAACGCTCAGGACCGCCACCGATGAAGAGACCATCATCAACATCCTGACCGGTGCCAGCGAGGCGAAAGAGGTGCAATTCCTGACCCTGGCCGACTTCCCGGCCGACGATCGCGACCAACTGCTGCTGGGGGCCGCCGCCCGCGCCAAGTCTGCCGGTTGGGGTGACGCCGCCATGGTGAGCGCCCTGCTGGCAAGCGAACCCGCCTATCTGGGGGAGGGCGTCTGGCTGGCCCGTGCCAATGTACAGCACACCGCCTCAGCCCAGACCGGCTGGGTACTGGCCACCCCGAGCAACGTACTGAGTGCCGGTGAGCTACCGGTGAGCGCCCTGCTGCTGCTGTGCGCCGCCGATGCCAGCCACCTGCCGCAGCTGGAGAATCTCGCCAAGCTTGCCGCTGCATCCCAGCTCGCCAGCCTGGCGGGCAGCGAGGGGCTCGCCATGTTGCAGGCGGGGCCGGCCAGCGGCCTGTCCGATACCTTCACCATCATCAACCCCCACGGCCTGCACGCCCGCCCGGGCGCCATGCTGGTCAAGGTAGCCAAGGAGTTTGCATCCGACATCCGGGTGGCGAACCTCGATGGCAGCGGCGAGGCGGTCTCCGCCAAGAGCCTGATGAAGGTCATCGGCCTGGGGGTCAAGTGCGGCCATCGTCTCGCGTTTCGCGCCGAAGGGGCGGATGCCGAGGCCGCCCTCAAGGGCATAGGCGCCGCCATTGCCGCCGGTCTGGGTGAGGGGGTGCACTGATGGACATCGTCACCATCACCTTGAACCCGGCGCTGGATCTCACCACCCGCCTCGAGGCCCTGGCCCTTGGCGAGGTGAACCTGGTGAGCGAGGGCAACCTGCGCGCCGCCGGCAAGGGGATCAACGTCGCCATGGTGCTCAAAGACCTTGGCCGCGAGGTGGGGCTGAGTGGTTGGCTCGGTGCCGATAACCAGCAGAGCTTCGTGTCGCTGTTTGCCGAACGGGGGCTGGCCGATCATTTCGTACGGGTCGCGGGCAGCACTCGCATCAACGTCAAGATCTCCGAGCAATCGGGTCGCGTCACGGATCTCAATCTGCCTGGGTTACAGATAAGCGATGAGGCCGTTCATCAACTGGAGGCGGCCATCGATGATCTGGCCCCTCATGCCGACTGGTTCGTACTGGCGGGCAGCCTGCCCAAGGGCGTCGAGCCTGCCTACTG
>NZ_CDCA01000010.1:303683-304397 GCF_000820185.1 Aeromonas tecta | reverse complement strand
AGCCTGCCTACTGCGCCCGCCTCATCACCCTGCTCAAGGCCAAGGGCAAGAAGGTCATTTTTGATTGCAGCGGTGCAGCCCTCAAGGCAGGCCTTGGCGCAGCCCCGACCCTGGTCAAACCGAATCTCGAGGAGCTTGAACAATGGGCCGGGCGCCCGATCAAGACCCTGAAAGAGCAGGCCGAATGTGCCCGTGCGCTGCAGGCGGACGGCATCGAGCACGTAGTGGTCTCCAACGGCGCCGAGGGGCTGGTCTGGTTTGGCCAGGACGCTGTCTGGCAGGCCGTGCCACCGCGCATGCAGGTAGTCAGCACGGTCGGTGCCGGCGATTCTCTGGTGGCCGGGCTCGCCCACGGCCTCAGCCTCGGCTGGGCGCCGGAGCAGACCCTGCGCCTCGCCACCGCCGTCTCGGCCCTGGCGGTGAGCCAGGTCGCGGTGGGCTTTAGCGACATCCGCGTCTTGACCCCCTTACTGGAGCAGGTTCGGGTACAACGCCTCGATCCCGCTCAATTAGATCCCATGGAACCTTCAGGAGATGCCCAATGAAAGCAATCTTGGTCACGGCTTGCCCCGCGGGCATCGCCACCAGCTTTCTCGTTGCCAAACGATTAGAACAACAGGCCAAGCTGGCCGGCTGGGAGCTGCAACTCGACGTTGACTCGAGCGTGCAGCCGCGCCAGCAGCCCTCGACTGCCGACATCGCCGCCGCCGATCT
>NZ_CDCA01000010.1:83115-303527 GCF_000820185.1 Aeromonas tecta | reverse complement strand
GCCGCCGCCGATCTGGTGTTGGTGGTGGCAAGTGCGCCACTGGATCTTTCCGCCTATGACGGCAAGCGCCTCTATCAGGGCAGCATGGATCTCGCCTTGCAGGATCCCGCCGCCGTGCTGAGCGCAGCCGCGGGGGAGGCCAAGGTCTATCGCCATCAGGCCGCGCCGGCCGTTGCCGCCAAGCCTGCGAGTGTAACCAAGCGTATCGTGGCAGTGACCGCTTGCCCCACTGGCGTTGCTCACACCTTTATGTCGGCGGAAGCGCTCGAAACCATGGCCAAGCAGCTGGGTTATCAGATCCGTGTCGAGACCCAAGGCTCGGTCGGTGCCCAGAACGCCCTGACGGCAGAAGAGATCGCCGCCGCCGATCTGGTGTTCCTCGCCACCGATATCGAAGTGGACATGGCCCGCTTCGATGGCAAGCCGGTGTATCACACCAGCACCGGGGCGGCCCTCAAGAAGACCCGTAGCGAACTGGACAAGGCCTGGACCGAGGCGGCCGTCTATCGTCACAGCGGCGCTGCGGTTGCCAAAAAGGAAGAGAAGGCCGGCCCTTACAAGCACCTGCTGACCGGCGTTTCCTTCATGCTGCCCATGGTGGTGGCCGGTGGCCTCATCATCGCCATCTCCTTCATCTTCGGGATTGAGGCGTTCAAGGAGCAGGGGACACTGGCTGCCGCCCTGATGCAGATTGGCGGCGGCTCGGCCTTCGCCCTGATGATCCCGGTGCTGGCGGGTTACATCGCCTACTCCATCGCCGACCGCCCGGGCCTGGCCCCCGGCATGATAGGCGGTATGCTGGCAAGTTCGCTTGGCGCCGGTTTCCTCGGTGGCATCGTCGCCGGCTTCCTGGCCGGTTACAGCGCCAAGTTCCTGAGTGACAAGGTGCGCCTGCCGGTGACCCTGGAAGCGCTCAAGCCCATCCTCATCATTCCGCTGTTTGCCAGCCTGTTTACCGGTCTGGTGATGATCTACGTGGTGGGTGGCCCGGTGGCCGGCATCATGAGCGCCATGACCGAGTTCTTGAACAACATGGGCTCCGCCAACGCCGTGTTGCTGGGTGTCATCATCGGAGCCATGATGTGCTTCGACATGGGTGGCCCGGTCAACAAGGCAGCCTATGCGTTCGGGGTCGGCCTGCTCGCCTCCAAGACCTATGCTCCCATGGCCGCCGTGATGGCTGCCGGCATGGTGCCGGCGCTCGGGATGGGGATCGCCACCTTCCTCGCCAGCAAGAAGTTCATCAAGACGGAGCAGGAAGCAGGCAAGGCCTCCTTCGTGCTGGGCCTGTGCTTCATCTCCGAGGGGGCCATTCCGTTTGCCGCCAAGGATCCGATGCGCGTCATCCCGGCCTGCATGGTGGGCGGCGCCCTGACCGGTGCGCTCTCCATGTTGTTCGGCTGCGAACTGGTGGCGCCCCACGGCGGCCTGTTCGTGCTGTTCATTCCCAACGCCATCAGCCACGTGTTTATGTATGTGCTGGCCATCGCCGCAGGCTCCTTGGTCACCGGGGTGAGCTACGCCATGCTCAAGCGCAGCGAGGCACAGGCCAAGCTGGCGACCGCCTGACGGCTCAACCCGAGCTAATCAGCAATGCAAAAAGGGCGGCCATGAGGCCGCCCTTTTTATCTTTCGCTATGTAATTTGATGGCAGATAGTATCGTCTGGATATCAAAAGGCAGTCAGAAATCCCATCCAGGTTGCATTGGCTGATCCGGGTCGCCGCTCTCCTGCGCCTTGCGTCTGGCGGCCAGCACCCGGGCCTTGCGATTGCGGCACAGCCGCATCACCTCTTGCTGCTCCATGGGATTCATGGTCAGCCAGTTGAAACGCTCCTCCCGACTGCGCAGGCATCCCTTGCAGTAACCCTTGTCGTTCACTTCACAGACCCCGATGCAGGGGCTCTGTAGCGGGAAGATCTCGAGCTGTTCCATTCATGACCTCGCACACCTTGTCCCTCTGTTATAACCCAGATGACTGGCCTTTGGAAAAATCCCTGCGCTCATCCTTGCACTCTGGCAGCACTCTGGCAGAGAAGGGGGATTTTAGGCCATACAGGTCAAGCGGGAGCCGAGGGCCATAGGGTTGCCGTTGCTGCTCCGGCATGGCGCTGTCGACCCAAGAGGGCCTTCGTTGCGACATTCGATTCCTGTTGGGCCTCAACTAAGCTTCCTGATGCAGCCCCACCGCCCATCTGGAGTCAGAACGCTATGAAACGGTTTAACAAACAACATGGTCTCATCTTGATACTGCTCGCCGCCAGTGGCGCCCTCAGCGCCGCCGAAGTCCTCAACCGCAACATCACCGAGGCCGAGATCACGGCCGCCCAGGATGGCTGGGGCAAGGCCCTGGTGCAGATAAGCGATGACTACCGGACGGGAGGCATAGATAAAGCGAAAGCCACCGCTTCCGCCGTGCTCGACAGCGCCTATGGTTACGCCGACGGGCCCGTGCTGTTCAAGCCGACCCTGGCGAGCGGTGAGCAGACCTTTCGTCTGACCAAGGCGGGGGCGCTTGCCTATTTCGTCGGCCACGATCCGGCTTATCCGGCCGACACCGGCTTTGCCCTCAAGAACTGGAAGAGCTATCGCTACGAGAATGCCGCCGTCTACATCAACGGCAACATGGGGCTGACCATGGGCACGGTGCACCTGGTCGATCGCGACAACAAGGAGGTCGATGTCGACAAGACCTGGGGATTTCGCAAGGGGGACGATGGCAAGGTACGCATCGTACTGCACCACTCCTCCCTGCCCTATAGCCACTGAGCGCCACCAGGGCCGGGTGTCTGCCCACACCCGGCCACCCTCATCTTGCGATCGTCCGCCGCTCCCGCTTTCCGAATGCCGCAGCTTGTGATGAATAAACCGGATTTTTCAATTTAAGGGGCCAAGAGGGCCTTTGTTTTTGTATGATAGCGCCGCCTGCTGATGCGCTGCGGGAATGGCAGTGCGGCGGCTGTGGGCGAGCGGACGAACCCAAGCGGGTATCGGTTGCGGCCTTTGATTGAATTCATCACCATTTTCATGGTGTTAGCGTTATTCGGTAGATGAGGATATATGAAAAAACACGCGTACTGGCTGACCGCCGCTGTGGTTGGGTTGGCCGGTTGTGCGGGCAACCCTGAACCAGCCAAGGTGCCCCAGAAGAAATCCGAAGCCAGATGCTTTCTGAACTGCGAGGTGCCAGAGAATCTGGGCAAGCAGTATCTGGACGGTACCCTGCCAGATGATCTGGTGCGGGTTGAGCGGGTCAACAGCCGTCAGGCGTCGGATTTCAGCAAGTTCGGCCCCCAGAGCCGGCTGGTGCTGGAGCGTTCCGGCAAGATGACCCGCCGCTACGGTGAGCTCTATCGCCAGCTTTCGCGCTGGGTGGCCAACGGTGGCAATCCGGCCCAGATCAGCCAGTACGGCATCAGCCTGGCCCAACTTGGCGGCTCTGATCGCATGGGTAACGTGCTGTTCACCGGTTACTACTCACCGGTGCTGGAGGTGCGTCACCGGCCGGATGCCAAGTACAAGTACCCGATCTACGCCATGCCCAACTGCGCCGGTCGCTGCCCAAGCCGGGCCCAGATCCACCAGGGGGCGCTGGCCAACCGGGGGCTGGAGCTGGGCTACAGCAAGTCCCTCATCGACAACTTCCTGATGGATGTGCAGGGCTCTGGCTTCGTCCACTATGGCGATGAGGACAGGCTGCAGTACCTCGGCTATAGCGGCAAGAACGGTCACGGCTATGTGAGCATCGGCCGGGTGCTGATCGACAGGGGTGAAGTGCCCAAGGCGCAGATGTCCATGCGGGCTATCAAGGAGTGGGCCAACCGCCAGCCGGAGGCGGGCGTCATGGAGCTGGTGGAGCAGAATCCGTCCTATGTGTTCTTCGAGCGCCGTCCGACCAACGACGTGATCGGGGCCGCCGGCATTCCGCTGTTGCCGATGGCGGCGGTGGCCGCCGATCGCACCCTGCTGCCGATGGGCACCCCCATCCTCGCGGAAGTACCGCTGCTGGATAAGGAGGGCCACTGGACCGGCAAGCATCAGCTGCGTCTGCTGATCGCGCTGGACGTGGGCGGCGCGGTCAAGAAGGGGCATCTCGATCTCTACCATGGCATGGGAGAGAAGGCCGGGGTGGCCGCGGGCCATTACAAGCACTTTGGCCGGGTCTGGAAGCTGGGCCTGCATCAGGGACCGACCGCCGCGCCTTGGCTCTGAAATCATGGCGGGCCCGCGTCACCAGGACGCGGGCTATACGCCAGATAACAAAAAAGCCGCCGGAGCAATCCGGCGGCTTTTTTGTGGGTGGCGCTGGCCAGACATGGCAGGCCTTTGCTCACTCTTTTTTCAGACTCAGCCGAATGGCGCCCAGCGGTTTGCAGCAGCAGGGCAGACATTCTCCCTGAGAGACAAACGCCAGCGGCACATTGGGATAGTGCACCTTGCCCGCCAGCAGCGGGGTGCGGCAGGCGCCGCAATAGCCACTGCGACACTGGAACTCTAGCCTATGGCCGTGGCGCTCCAGGGTCTCCAGCACGCTCTCACCAGGATGGGCCTGCAGGGCGCCATCCTGGGTATGAACCAGCAAGGCTTGTGGCTCTTGCTCCGTTGCCTGCTGCGGGGCAGGGGATGGGATGCTGACGGCGTCACTCATGGCGCAATCTTATCCAACGCAGCGACGGTGGTGCCGTCGATCACATCGGCCCCGCATTGCTTGATCACAGCTCGAAGTCACCGAGATCGTCGGCATGCACTTCGCTGTCGATCTGGCCAACCAGATAGGAGCTCACTTCCACTTCCTGGGGGGCGACCTGCACGTTGTCAGAGGACAACCAGGTGTTGATCCAGGGGATGGGGTTTTGCTTGGCGCCGACGAAGGCTGGCTGCAGGCCGACCGCATGCATGCGCAGGTTGGTGATGTACTCCACGTACTGGCAGAGGATGTCCTTGTTCAGGCCGATCATGGAGCCATCCTGGAACAGGTACTCGGCCCACTCTTTCTCCTGAATGGCCGCTTCCTTGAAGATGTCGAAACAGGCTTGCTCGCACTCGGCGGCGATCTCTGCCATCTCGGGATCGTCCAGGCCATTGCGCATCAGGTTCAGCATATGCTGAGTACCGGTCAGGTGCAGCGCCTCGTCACGGGCGATCATCTTGATGATCTTGGCGTTGCCTTCCATCAGCTCGCGCTCGGCGAAGGCGAAGGAGCAGGCGAAGCTGACGTAGAAGCGGATCGCCTCCAGTGCATTGACGCTCATCAGGCACAGGTAGAGCTTTCTCTTCAAGCCACGCAGGCTGATGGTGAGTTCACGGCCTTGAACGCGATGAGTGCCTTCCCCGTGCAGATGGTAGAGCGCAGTCGCCTCGATCAGATCGTCGTAGTAGTGGCTGATGGAGCCGGCACGCTTCAAGATCTGCTCGTTGGTGATGATGTCGTCGAACACCTGCCCCGGGTTGTTGACGATGTTGCGGATGATGTGGGTGTAGGAGCGAGAGTGGATGGTCTCTGAGAAGGCCCAGGTCTCAATCCAGGTCTCCAGCTCCGGGATGGAGACCAGCGGCAGCAGCGCGACGTTCGGGCTGCGACCCTGAATGGAATCCAGCAGGGTCTGGTACTTCAGGTTGGAGATGAAGATGTGCTGCTCATGGGGCGGCAGCGCCTGGTAGTCGATGCGATCGTGGGAGACGTCCACCTCTTCCGGGCGCCAGAAGAAGGAGAGCTGCTTCTCGATCAGCCGCTCGAAGATGTCGTGCTTTTGTTGATCATAACGGGCCACGTTGACCGATTGGCCAAAAAACATCGGCTCTTTGAGCTGGTCGTTCTGGGTTTGGCAGAAAGTTGAATAGGCCATGGTGATTTGAATGTCTTGAATGAGAGGAAACAGGAGGGCGGGAGCTTCATGCTCCCGCCCAGTTATCAGATCTTACAGTGGCTTATATTTTACAAGCTCCGCCGGCACAATCATCTTGCAGGTCGGTCTGGGCATCGTCTGCACCATCACGGGTGTTGTGATAGTACAGGGTCTTGAGGCCGTATTTGTAGGCGGTCAGCAGATCCTTGAGCAGCTGCTTCATCGGTACCTTGTTGCCTTCGAAACGGGCGGGATCATAGTTGGTGTTGGCGGAGATCGCCTGATCCACGAATTTCTGCATGATACCGACCAGCTGCAGGTAACCATCGACGCTCGGTTGCTTCCACAGCAGTTCGTACTGATCTTTCAGGCGATGATACTCGGGCACCACCTGCTTGAGAATACCGTCTTTGGAGGCCTTGACCGATACCAGGCCGCGCGGCGGCTCGATGCCGTTGGTGGCGTTGGAGATCTGGCTGGAGGTCTCGCTTGGCATCAGGGCGGTCAAGGTAGAGTTGCGCAGACCCACGGTCTTGATCTCTTCGCGCAAGGACTCCCAATCCAGGTGCAGGGGTTCGTTGCACAGCACATCGAGATCCTTCTTATAGGTATCGATGGGCAGGATCCCTTGGGCGTAGGTGGTCTCGTTGAAGGCCGGGCAGGGGCCGAACTCGCGGGCCAGCTGCACCGAGGCCTTCAGCAGGTAGTACTGGATCGCCTCGAAGGTGCGGTGAGTCAGCGCGAGGCCAGAGCCGTCGGAGTAGCGAGCACCATTTTTTGCCAAGTAATAGGCATAGTTGATAACCCCAATCCCCAGAGTGCGGCGATTCATGCTGCCTTTTTGCGCAGCTTTCAGCGGATAATCCTGATAGTCGAGCAGCGCATCCAGGGCGCGCACGGCCAAGTCGGCCATCTCTTCCAGGTCTTCCAGCTTCTCGATGGCGCCGAGGTTGAAGGCCGACAGGGTGCACAGGGCAATCTCGCCCTCTTCGTCATCGACGTTGTTGAGCGGCTTGGTCGGCAGCGCAATCTCGAGGCAGAGGTTGGACTGGCGCACCGGCGCCACGGCTGGGTCAAACGGGCTGTGGGTGTTGCAGTGATCCACGTTCTGGATGTAGATGCGACCGGTACCGGCACGCTCCTGCATCATCAGGGAGAACAAGTCCACCGCCTTGATGGTCTTCTTGCGAATGGCCGGATCTTGCTCGTACTTGACGTAGAGCGTCTCGAATTTGTCTTGATCCGCGAAGAAGGCATCGTACAGGCCGGGGGCATCGGAGGGGGAGAACAGGGTGATGTCACCGCCCTTGATCAGGCGCTGGTACATCAGCTTGTTGATCTGCACCCCGTAGTCCATGTGACGGACTCGGTTTTCTTCCACGCCGCGGTTGTTTTTGAGTACCAGCAGGCTCTCTACCTCGGTGTGCCACAGCGGGTAGAACAGGGTGGCGGCACCGCCGCGCACGCCGCCCTGGGAGCAGCATTTGACCGCGGTCTGGAAGTACTTGTAGAACGGGATGCAACCGGTGTGGAAGGCTTCGCCGCCACGGATGGGGCTGCCAAGACCACGGATGCGACCGGCGTTGATGCCGATGCCGGCGCGTTGGGAGACGTAGCGCACGATGGCGCTGGCGGTGGCATTGATGGAGTCCAGGCTGTCATCACACTCGATCAGCACGCAGGAGCTGAACTGGCGAGTCGGGGTGCGCACACCGCTCATGATCGGGGTCGGCAGGGAGATCTTGAAGGTCGACACCGCATCGTAGAAACGCTTGATGTAGTCCAGACGGGTATCTTTCGGATACTTGGAGAACAGGCAGGCGGCCACCAGGATGTAGAGGAACTGCGGGCTCTCGTAGATCTCACCGGTGACACGGTTTTGTACCAGGTACTTGCCTTCCAGCTGCTTGACCGCGGCGTAGGAGAAGTCCATGTCACGCCAGTGATCCAGGTACTCGTTGAGTTCCTCGAATTCGGCCTGGGTGTAGTCGGTCAGCAGGTGCTTGTCGTACTTGCCCATGTCCACCAGACGGGCGACGTGGCTGTAGAGGTGGGGCGGCTCGAACTGGCCGTACGCCTTCTTGCGCAGGTGGAAGATGGCCAGACGGGCGGCCATGTACTGGTAGTCAGGGCTCTGTTCGGAAATCAGGTCGGCGGCAGCCTTGATGACGGTCTCGTGGATGTCGGCGGTACGGATACCGTCATAGAACTGGATGTGAGACTTGAGCTCCACCTGAGAGACAGACACGTTGTCGAGTTTCTCGGCAGCCCAGTCGAGCACGCGGTGAATTTTATCCAGATCGATGGGTTCTTTGTGTCCGTTACGCTTCGTCACAAACAAGTTCATTGGCTGATGACCCTTAGTTGATTCCCGAAAAACCATCGCGCCAGGTCCCCATCAGGCCGTTATAGGCGACAAGCGTGGGGACGTACAGCGCGATGAATCACAAGATATAGTGTTATTTTGATTTCGAACTACAAGATAGTGAGGTCACCCCGGTATTGCAACGTGTGGATAACCTGATTGCTGTGGATAAATTGTGAGTCTTATTGTCTCTGTTAGTGACTGCTCACAGTGAGTGGGTTTTCATGCGTCCGATCCGGTAAATGCAAGTCTGATGATCGAAGATGGAAAATTTAAATAACTTTTTTTGCTTGCGAAAGGAGGTGGTTTTTACTAGCAAATTGCAGCTGGCTATCCCTTGTGCAGCAAGGGTCAAAAGGTGTCCGATCCCGTCACCAGCCCCGTTGCCAAGGCGAAAAAAAGAGAGCCTGGCCCGGCTCTCTTTCCTCATGCCTGTCATGCCGTCCAGATCCATCGCGGAAGGAGTCGAACAGACCATTTTTGTGTGAAAAGCTGCCTGTGACATCCATCAAAGGCAGCATGAGGCCGCTTCGGGCTCAGCTCAGCTCGTAGCGCAGCCAGTGGTGCAGCGCCTGCACGGTATCGAATTGCAAGTCCGCGCCCCACTCGGCGGGATCCTCGTCATCGTGCAGATAGCCCCAGCCCGCTACCGCGGTGCGCATGCCAGCATTGCGACCCGCCTCGATGTCGCGCACATGATCCCCCACATAGAGGCAGTGCGCCGCGTCCACGCCGAGTTGCTCGCAGGCGTAATACATGGGGGCGGGATCGGGTTTGCGCACCGGCAGGGTGTCGGCACTGACCGTTACGCCGCAATTGGCAAGGGCCGGCAGGGCGGCCAGCAGTGGCTCGGTGAGAAAGCCCGGCTTGTTGGTGACTATGCCCCAAGGCAGCTCTTTTTCCTCTAACCATTCGATCAGCGCGAGCATACCGTCATAGGGGCGGGTACCGACGCACAGATTGGCCGCGTAGTAATCGAGCAGGGCGGTGCGAAGGCGAGTGGCGCCGAGCTCTTCGAGCAGCTCGTCCCCAAGGCCCGCCCTGAGTAGCCCCAGCGCCCCGTGGGAGGTGGTCTGGCGGATAACGTCGTCAGAGAGTGGCGCGAAACCTTCGCTTATCAGCACGTGGTTGACGGCGGCGCCGAGATCCGGCGCAGTGTCGAGCAGGGTGCCGTCGAGATCAAACAGCACGCAGCGCAGTGGCGCCTTGTCGGTGGTGCCCATCAGCCTTGCTCCGGGCGCTCGAACGCCACCATGTAGTTGACGTCGACGTTGGCGCCGAGCTTGAAGCGGTTGGAGAGCGGCGCATAGTGCACCCCGCTCATGTCGCGCACCAGCAGGCCGGCGGCCTCGCCCATACGGCACAGCTCGGCCGGGGTGATGAATTTCTTGTGGTCATGAGTGCCCTTGGGCACCATTTTCAGCAGATATTCGGCGCCGAGGATCATCATCAGATAGGCTTTCGGGTTGCGGTTGATGGTGGAGATGACCACCTTGCCGCCCGGGCGCACCAGGGTGGCGATGGCGCGCAGCACCGAGGCCGGATCCGGCACATGCTCGAGCATCTCCATGCAGGTGACCAGATCATACTGGCCGGGGGCCTCGTTGGCATGCTGCTCGGCGGTCATCTGTTGGTAGTGCAGCTCAACCCCTTGCTCCAGCGCATGGAGGCGGGCCACGCCGAGGGGCTCTTTGCCCATGTCGATACCGGTCACCTTGGCGCCGCGTCTGGCCATGCTCTCGGAGAGGATGCCGCCACCGCAGCCGATGTCGAGTACCCGCTTGCCAAACAGGCCGCCGCTCTGGTCGGTTATCCAGTCAAGGCGCACCGGGTTGATTTGATGCAGTGGCTTGAACTCGCCCTCCATGTCCCACCAGCGGGAGGCAATGGCTTCAAATTTGGCGATTTCTGTCAGATCGACATTGGCATCAGTATTCATTTTCGTGGATCCTGTGGCAGGGGCGCGACAGCTGCATGACATGCGCGCAATCTATTGTCCTGGCGGGCATTATAACGGACGCACTTATGCAAACCAGCCTGATTTGCGGCTTAAGGTATTTCACGTCCTGTGTTACTATGTCGCGCTGTTTAAGCCAAAGAACAACTAATTAGGGATTAAGGCTTTCTATGAGCGATCTGGCCAGAGAGATCACGCCGGTCAACATCGAAGAAGAGCTCAAGAGTTCCTATCTTGATTACGCCATGAGCGTGATCGTAGGACGAGCTCTGCCGGATGTGCGTGATGGCTTGAAACCGGTTCACCGCCGCGTTCTGTTTGCTATGAACGAGTTGGGGAACGACTGGAACAAGCCCTATAAAAAATCGGCCCGTGTGGTCGGTGACGTAATCGGTAAATATCACCCGCATGGCGACAGCGCCGTGTATGACACCATCGTCCGCTTGGCGCAGGATTTCTCCATGCGTTACATGCTGGTCGACGGTCAGGGCAACTTCGGTTCGGTCGACGGCGACAGCGCCGCCGCCATGCGTTACACCGAAGTGCGGATGGCGCGCATCTCCCATGAGTTGCTGGCCGATCTGGACAAAGAGACCGTGGATTGGGTGCCGAACTATGACGGCACCGAGATGATCCCGGCGGTCATGCCCACCAAAGTGCCCAACCTGCTGGTCAACGGTTCCTCCGGTATCGCGGTGGGCATGGCGACCAACATTCCGCCCCATAACCTCACCGAGATAGTCAATGGCTGTCTGGCGCTGATCGAAAATGGCGACCTCACCATCGATGAGCTGATGACCTACATCAGCGGCCCGGATTTCCCCACCGGCGCTATCATCAACGGTCGTTCCGGCATCGTGCAGGCATACCGTACCGGTCGTGGCTCCATCTATGTGCGCGCCAAGGCCGAAGTGGAAGTGGACGACAAGACGAGTCGCGAGACCATCATCGTTCACGAGCTGCCTTATCAGGTGAACAAGGCGCGGTTGATCGAGAAGATCGCCGAGCTGGTCAAAGAGAAAAAGGTTGAGGGCATCAGCGCCCTGCGCGATGAGTCTGATAAAGACGGCATGCGCATCGTTATCGAGATCAAGCGCGGCGAGTCCGGCGAGATTGTGCTGAACAATCTCTACAAGCACACCCAGATGCAGACCACGTTCGGCATCAACATGGTGGCGCTCGATAACAATCAGCCCAAGGTGATGAACCTTAAAGAGATCCTGGATGCCTTCCTGCTGCACCGCCGTGAGGTAGTGACCCGCCGGACCGTGTTCGAACTGCGCAAGGCGCGGGATCGGGCCCACATCCTGGAAGGTCTGGCGGTTGCGCTGGCCAACATCGATCCCATCATCGCGCTGATCCGTCACTCCGACACCCCGGCGGACGCCAAGGCCAAGCTTGTGGCGAACGGCTGGGAGCTCGGCAACGTGGCTGGCATGCTGGAAAAAGCAGGCGATGACGCGGCCCGTCCCGAGTGGCTGGAGCCGGAGTTCGGTATCCGTGAAGGCCAGTACTTCCTGACCGAACAGCAAGCCCAGGCCATCCTTGACCTGCGTCTGCACAAGCTGACCGGCCTCGAGCACGAGAAGATCCTGGAAGAGTACCAATCTCTGCTGGATCTGATCGCCGAGCTGCTGTTCATCCTGGCAAGCCCAGAGCGGCTGATGGAAGTGATCCGTGATGAGCTGCTGGCCGTGCGCGAGCAGTATGGCGACGCCCGCCGCACCGAGATCAACTTCTCCAGCATCGAGCTCAATACCAAGGATCTGATCACCCCGGAAGACGTGGTTGTTACCTTGTCTCACCAGGGCTATGTGAAGTATCAGCCGCTGACCGACTACGAGGCCCAGCGCCGCGGTGGTAAGGGCAAGTCGGCCACCCGGATCAAGGAAGAGGACTTTGTGGAGCGTCTGTTGGTGGCCAACACCCACGACACCATTCTGTGCTTCTCCACCCGTGGCAAGGTCTACTGGCTCGAGGTGTATCAGCTGCCGGAGGCGTCCCGTGGCGCCCGCGGTCGTCCGATCATCAACTTGTTGCCGCTGGAAGAGGGTGAGCGCATCACCGCCATCCTGCCGGTGAACGAGTACAGCGATGACAAGTACGTCTTCTTCGCCACCGCCGACGGCACCGTGAAGAAGACCAGCCTGTCTGCGTTCAGCCGTCCGCTCTCCTCCGGGATCCGGGCCATCAACCTCAAAGAGGGCGATGAGCTGATCGGGGTGGATATCACCGACGGCAGCAACGAGATCATGCTGTTCTCCGACGCGGGCAAGGTGGTTCGCTTCGCAGAAGGCAGCGGCCGCGCCGATGCAGCCGATGCCAGCGACGACGTCGAGAACGACGATGACGCCGGCAACGACGACGAAGGCAGCGACAGCAACGACGGTGCCGAAGGCAGCGAAACCAAGGGTGCCTTCAAGGGCGTGCGTCCCATGGGTCGTACCGCCGCCGGTGTGCGCGGTATCCGTCTGCCCAGTGGCAACAAGGTGGTTTCCCTCATCGTCCCCCGTGGCGAGGGTGCCATCCTCACCGCCACCGAGAACGGCTACGGCAAGCGTACCGCCCTTGACGAGTACCCGACCAAGAGCCGTGGTACCCAGGGCGTCATCTCCATCAAGGTGGATGACCGCAACGGCAAGGTGATCGATGCGATCCAGGTCGAAGATACCGACCAGATCATGCTGATCACCAATGGCGGCACCCTGGTCCGTACTCGCGTCGCCGAGGTCAGCATCATCGGCCGTAACACCGGCGGTGTGCGTCTGATCCGCACCGGGGAAGACGAGACCGTGGTCGGCCTGCAGCGCATCGCCGAGAGCGACGAAGAAGAGACCGACGTCGTGGCCATCGACGGTGAGCAGGCTGAAGGCGCAGACAACGCGCCAGATGCCGGTGCTGCCGACGCAGGCACCAGCGAAGAGGGAACGGCTGGCGACGAATAATCGCCCGTCTACTCCGATAAAAAGAGCGACCTCAGGGTCGCTCTTTTTTTACGCTATTTTTAGCGCCATCTTGGCGACATCACCTCCCTTATCCACGGAACCTCATTCCTAGGTAGTTAAAGTGCGATGTTTAATTGCCATTTCTTGGCTTTTTATGCTGTATTAATGACCTG
This sequence comes from Aeromonas tecta, assembly GCF_000820185.1. Lineage (GTDB taxonomy): Bacteria > Pseudomonadota > Gammaproteobacteria > Enterobacterales > Aeromonadaceae > Aeromonas > Aeromonas tecta. The sequence continues at coordinate 290,242 of NZ_CDCA01000010.1, read as the reverse complement.
TATTGCGGCTGTCCAGACAGGGTCGGCGCTGAGGGGCTCGACAGTGGGAGCGCCGTTTCATCAAGGGATCATCCTATCGTCACCCCCTTGTCACAGGGGCGAGGCAAGCTGCCCTCAGTGATGGACGGGCCGCACCGAGCGCGCCAGTCGTCACTTGCCGACAATCTGCCAACACCTAACCAAGGGAGCAGCATATGACCAGTTGGATAATGTGGGAGATCTGGTGGAGCCGGATGTGGGGGGAGGCCTCCTCCGGCAGACAGGGGAGCGATATTCACGACGAGGAGGTGGCCCATGAGCCATCGCGCCTGCCGGTGGAGCTGATTGCCCAGGGCAAGCCGGCGCGGCCTTATCCGCCGAGGCCAAGAGGCTGACGTCGCTGATTGCCCGAGGCGAACTCTTCACGCAACCGCGGGTGCTATTGCTAGCTGAACAGATGACGCGGGACCGGTTCTATAGAAGGTCCCGCAGCTCGATCTTGGTGCAGCCTCGGAGCAGGCGTCACCGCGCGTTGGAGGTGATACGGATCAGGTCGAGCCGAATCTGTCGCTTATGGTGCCCATTAGCGCTGCTTTGTAATAGGCGCCATGAAAGGCTGGGATGGCTAATGCGGATCCAGGCTCCGTTGAACACGGGGCCTGTTACGCATTTTCATCGCACATTCCTGCACATTCCTGGAACAGTCGCAACTACCGGCAAGCACGGTTGGAGTGGAGCAGGCTCCGTTGATCACCACGTCTGCTACACATTTATCGCTCATTCCTGACGCAGTCCTGTGCAACCCAGGAACAGCCGTAACTGCTCGTTGGGGCGAATAAAGCGAGTCTGGTTCAGTTGAATATGGCGCCTGACGCGCATCCGTCACACCTCTCTGGCTCCGTTCTAGAACAGACGTAGCTATTCGTTAGGGCGAATTGAAACTAGTCTGGCTCAGTTGAACACCGCGCCTGCCACGCATCCATCACGCCCTTCTGGCGTAGTTCTAGAACAACCGTAGCTGCTCGTTTGGGCGAATAAAGCGGGTCTGGTTGAGTTGAACGTGGCGCTTGCCGAGGGCGAGACGTTTGCTGATCAACCGAAAGCGCTGGGCGAGCAAGTCTGCAAACTGGCCTTCTCCCCGCATGCGGGTACCGAAGGCGGGACTGTTGAGGTTGCCGGCACGGCTGGCCCGCAGCTGGTTCAGGACAGCCTCCTTCTGGCCCGGATAATGCTCGTCCAGCCAGTCGCTGAAGACAGTCGTCAGCTCATGGGGCAGGCGCAGCAGTATGTAGTCGGCGTAGCCGGCGCCCGCCGCGGCCGCCGACTTGATGATCTGCTCGAGCTCAGGCTCGTTCAGGCGCGGGATCATGGGGGCGGCCAGCACCCCGACCGGCACCCCGGCCCCGGCCAGCTTCTCGATCACCTTCAAGCGCCCGGCCCCGGTGCTGGCCCTGGGCTCCAGCTGCCGCCTCAGGGTTTCGTTGAGGGTGGTGACCGATATCATCACCTGACAGAGTCCCTCATTGGCGAGCTCCCCCAACAAGTCGAGATCGCGCAATATCATGGCGCTCTTGGTGATGATCCCCACCGGGTGGCGGTGCGCCAGCATCACCTCCAGCAACGCGCGGGTGAGCCGGTAGTGATGCTCGATGGGTTGGTAGGGATCGGTGTTGGCGCCGAGCACTATGGTCTGGGGCTGGTAGCTCGGCTTGGCAAATTCCCGGCGCAGCAACTCGGCGGCATTGAGCTTGGCAAACAACTTGGTCTCGAAATCCAGGCCCGGCGAGAGCTCAAGGTAGGCGTGACTGGGCCTGGCGTAGCAATAGATGCAGCCGTGCTCGCAGCCCTGATAGGGGTTGATGGAGAGGCCAAAGGGCACATCCGGCGACAGATTGTGGCTGATGATGATCTTGGCTGCTATCTCGCGTACCTCGGTCTGGGGCGCCTGATGTTGAAACGCGGCTTCCCACTCCTGTGCTTGCCAGCCATCGTCGACGGCCTCTATCTGCGGGCCGCTGAATCGGTGCTCGACATTGTGACTGCTGCCTCGTCCTGCCATACCATCACACCAATACTGTTTATATATACAGTTATTGTGGCGAGGGTGGCGACAAACTGCAAGTCCGGTCGTCCGCCTTGGATAAAACTGCATCGCAAATGAATCTCCTGCTTGATCTGTTGCTACATTTCGTTTACATAGACGAAATGAGAACTGGATCACGGAAATCATCATGCAACCCACTACCGCTCGTTGGCTCTTTATCGGTGTCATTGGTCTGGTCATCTGGCGTCTGATCCCGCTCTCCACCGAGCAGGATCTGGCGGCGGCCAACCGGGCCTGGCGCGTGGGTCAGTTCGATGACGCGACTCACATCTGGCAGCCGCTGGCAGAGCAGGGCCAGCCCAGGGCGCAGGCGCTGATGGGCTGGAGTCATGAGGTGGGGCAGGGGAGCGAGCAGGATCTGGCCCGCGCCATCGCTTTATATCGCCAGTCCGCCGAGGCGGGGGATGCCTTTGGTCAATATCGGCTCGGGGAGCTCTACTTGCGTGGCGTCGGGGTGCCGCGGGATCTGCGCGTCGCATTTCACTGGATGGATCTGGCCGCTCACAACGGCGATGTGCCCGCCATGCTCAAGCTGGGCATTTTGCACCTGATGGGGGTCAATGGCCGGGTGGACATGGCCGCTGCCAAGCAGTGGCTCTATCAGGCGTCGCAGCAGGGCAACAAGCTGGCATTGAGGGTGTTGGAAGAGCTCGCGCTGGCGGAGGAGGGCAAGAGCCAGTTCGATTTCAACTGGCAACCTTTGCTGGCCGGCTGACGCCTAGGCGAGATCCCCTGTCATGGTGCGGGTCAGCGGAGCTAGGCTGTGCAGATCCAGCAGGGTAAAGAAGCCGCCCTCCTGCGGATACCAACCGCCGGTATCGATGTAGAACACGTTACCAAGGCGGGCAGGCGCACTCAGCGGGGTGTGACCCACCACCATGGCGACCAGGTCTTCCACCCCGCTCTCATCCAGGCTGTCGATGCGCCGGCGTGACCACAGGCAGACGTTCTTGATGGCCCGCAGCTGGCCGCCTGCCACCCCGGCACCGAGCTTATCCATCAGGGTCAGCCAGGAGGGGAAGGGACAATCGGCATGCAGCAGCCCGACGGGGCCGGTTGGGGTCTCTACCTCGATAGCGATGGGCAGTGCCCGGTAGCGGGCCGCAAACTCGGCTCGTTCGCTCAGGCTCAGGGATTGGAACCAGCTTCCGCCATTTTGTATCCAGTTGTGAGTGTCGCAGCTTTCAAAGCGGCAGACGTAATCGTCATGGTTGCCGCAGACCGGGTGGAACCAGGGTTGGCTCAGCCACGCGAGCGCCTGCCGGCATTCGGGCCCACGATCGGTCAGATCGCCGACGGAGAACAGGCGATCGCACTGGGGATCAAACTCCACCTGCCGCAGCGCCTGCTGCAACAGCGAGAAGTAGCCGTGGATATCTCCGACGGCCAGATCGCGTCCCCGAGTGTTAAGGGGAAAGTGTTGGGCGAGTGGCGACGGGTTCATCTATTCCTCCTTTCTGTGTTGGCGCTGCCTGTTACGGTGCCCACTGACCGAACTTGATAAAGCTATTGCTGCGGCATGTCTAATGTTGACTGCCCTCGTTCACTATCACCAGCTTGATATGAAAGGCGGACCTCCTGAATGACGAGGCGCCAGCACTGGGGTGATGCCCCTTGCTCACCCGTTATGACTTGCGGATCCTGCACGGTAACTTGTCTCGCTGGTCACGTCTGATACAATCCGCAACGGTTCCGGATAATTGATAGCAAAACACACGGCACAGAGTGTGTACCACGGCGTGTACCAACCGTATTGTGAACGGTGAAACATCAAAGTGAGTGGCTTGACGTTAAAGGACATTTTCATTTCACACGTGGCCTTTGGTAGGGGTCACCACTGTTAAGGAAGCAATTATGCCAATCATTACTCTGCCTGACGGCAGCCAACGTCAATTTGCCCACGCCGTTTCCGTCATGGACGTGGCCGCGGACATCGGTCCCGGTCTCGCCAAGGCGTGCATTGCCGGTCGGGTAAACGGTGAACTGGTGGATGCCTGCGAGCTGATCGAAGCCGACGCTTCGCTGGCCATCATCACCGCCAAAGACGAAGAAGGTCTGGACATCCTGCGCCACTCCTGTGCTCACCTGCTGGGTCATGCCATCAAGCAGCTCTGGCCGCAGACCAAGATGGCCATAGGTCCGGTCATCGACAACGGTTTCTATTACGACATCGATCTCGATCGCACCCTGACCGACGAGGATCTGGCTGCCCTGGAAGAGCGCATGCTGGCGCTGGCCGCCAAGGATTACGACGTCGTCAAGAAGAAGGTCTCCTGGCAGGAAGCACGCGACGTGTTCGAAGCCCGTGGCGAGACTTACAAGGTCGAGATCCTGGATCAGAACATTGCCCGTGATGACCAGCCTGGTCTGTACCATCACGAAGAGTACGTCGACATGTGTCGTGGCCCGCACGTGCCCAACATGCGTCACTGCCACCACTTCAAGTTGCAGAAGATGTCCGGCGCCTACTGGCGTGGCGACTCCAACAACAAGATGCTGCAGCGCATCTACGGTACCGCCTGGGCCGACAAGAAACAGCTCAAGGCGTACCTGCAGCGTCTGGAAGAAGCCGCCAAGCGCGATCACCGCAAGATTGGCAAGCAACTCGACCTGTACCACATGCAGGAAGAAGCGCCCGGCATGGTGTTCTGGCACAACGATGGCTGGACCATCTTCCGTGAGCTGGAAACCTTCATCCGCGGCAAGCTCAAAGAGTACGACTATCAGGAAGTGAAGGGTCCCTTCATGATGGATCGCGTGCTGTGGGAGCGTTCAGGCCACTGGGAGAAATACGCCCAGGCCATGTTCACCACCCAGTCCGAGAACCGCGAGTACGCCATCAAGCCGATGAACTGTCCGGGTCACGTACAGATCTTCAACCAGGGTTTGAAGTCCTATCGCGATCTGCCGCTGCGCATGGCCGAATTCGGCTCTTGCCACCGCAACGAGCCGTCAGGCTCCCTGCACGGCCTGATGCGGGTGCGCGGCTTCACCCAGGATGATGCGCACATCTTCTGTACCGAAGCGCAGATCATGGAAGAGGTCTCGGCCTGTATCCGTATGGTCTATGACGTCTATGGCACCTTTGGTTTCGAGAACATCGTGGTCAAGCTGTCCACTCGTCCCGAGCAGCGTATCGGTTCCGATGAAGCCTGGGATCGCGCCGAGGCCGCTCTGGCCGAAGCCCTGGTGTTGAACGGTCTGAAGTACGATCTGCAGCCGGGTGAGGGCGCCTTCTACGGACCCAAAATAGAATTCACCCTGCACGATTGTCTTGATCGTGCGTGGCAGTGTGGTACCGTGCAGCTCGATTTTGCCTTGCCGGGTCGTTTGGGTGCCACCTATGTCGGGGAAGATAACGAGCGTCATGTACCCGTTATGATCCACCGCGCCATCCTGGGCTCTCTCGAACGCTTCATCGGTATTCTGACCGAGGAGTACGCGGGACTGTTCCCGACCTGGTTGGCACCGACTCAGGCCGTGGTCATGAATATCACGGACAATCAGGCCGAATATGCGGTGAAAGTTGCCAAAGCATTGAATGATGCGGGCCTTCGCGCAAAAGCGGACTTGAGAAATGAGAAGATTGGCTTTAAAATCCGCGAGCATACTTTGAAACGAGTTCCTTTCATGTTGGTCTGCGGCGATAAAGAAGTTGAAGCCGGCAAGATTGCAGTACGGACTCGTAAAGGGGCTGACCTGGGCACTTATCCTGTTGAAGAGTTAATCGCTCTGTTGACCCAGGAAGTTCAGACCCGCGGACAAAAGAAAGTGGAGGAATAAGCTATAAAAGGCGGAAAAAAACTGGGCAAGCAACCGCAAGCCCGCGCTCACCGGATCAATGAAGAGATCCGTCTGAAAGAAGTTCGTCTGACCGGTTTGGATGGTGAAGCCATTGGCATCGTCTCCATCCAAGATGCTCTGAACTTGGCCCTTGAGGCTGGAGTGGATCTGGTCGAGATCAGTCCTAACGCTGAGCCGCCCGTTTGCCGGATCATGGATTACGGCAAATTCCTCTACGAAAAGAGCAAGACCACCAAAGAACAGAAGAAAAAGCAGAAAGTCGTCCAGGTCAAGGAAATCAAATTCCGTCCTGGCACTGACGAAGGCGACTATCAGGTAAAACTACGCAACCTGGTTCGCTTTCTGGAAGACGGGGACAAGGCTAAGGTCACCCTGCGCTTCCGTGGTCGTGAAATGGCCCACCAGGATCTTGGTATCAAGGTTCTGGAGCGAGTCAAAAACGATCTGGAAGAGTTGGCCGTAGTAGAATCGTTCCCGAAAGTCGAAGGCCGTCAAGCAGTGATGGTTCTCGCACCTAAGAAGAAATCTTAAGGCCCACAAGAAATTGACTCATGGGCATGTCCCATGAGTCGGTTCGCCTTGCGATTTTGTTGTCACTCACAATGCGGAGTATGAAATGCCGAAGATGAAAACCAACCGGGGCGCCGCAAAGCGCTTCAAGAAGACTGGCTCAGGTCGCTTCAAGTGCAAGCACAACCACCTGCGTCACATCCTGACCAAGAAGAGCAGTAAGCGTAAGCGTAAGCTGGGGCCGAAGTTCATGGTTTCTGCTGCCGACCACAAACGTGTTGTCGCTTGTCTGCCGTACGCATAAGGGGGATGTGAAAAATGCCAAGAGTTAAACGTGGTGTGACCGCTCGCGCTCGTCACAAGAAAGTAATGAAAGCCGCCAAGGGTTACTACGGCGCCCGTTCCCGTGTCTACCGCGTAGCGGTACAAGCGGTAACTAAAGCCGGTCAGTATGCCTACCGTGACCGTCGTCAGAAGAAACGTCAGTTCCGTCAACTGTGGATCGCGCGTATCAACGCTGCTGCCCGTCAGAACGGTCTGTCCTACAGCCGTCTGATCAACGGTCTGAAGAAGGCTTCTATCGAGATCGATCGCAAGATCCTGTCCGATATCGCCGTTCACGACAAGTTGGCTTTCACCGCCCTGGTTGAAAAGGCTAAAGCAGCGCTGGTTTAATCCGGTTCTGTTATGAAAGATAAAAGGAGGCTCAGGCCTCCTTTTTTGTTTTTGTTCTCTCGCGCCTTTACCAAGCGCCCATGGATGACATTTATTGTCGCGCTCGGTGAGCAAAGACAGGCCACTCCTTCTCCCGTTGTTGTGTAACGATTAGCCAGTTCACTTAGCGCCGCCATCGTCATGGCGTCATCTCCCTCCTACCGTCCAGGACGACAGCCTCCTCCTCGTTCCCTGCCAGCACTGGGCTCAGACTCACTGACCCTGTCATTTCCTCGACCTCGGTTATTTCCTCACTGACTTGGCATCGTCAGCTACCCTTTACGCTGTACATATAGCAACCCATTGTATTTATTGTGTAAAAGCTTGATTAAGAGGCGATATCAAGAGAGTCTCTATGAGTTATGTTTTTGTGATGAAAATAGAAAGTCCGTTTACAACAGGGAGAGAACATGAAATCAATGCACAGGAAAATCAAACCCGTCATCGTCAAGTTGATGCTGGCGGGCCTGGTGACCAGCTTGTCTGTTCCGAGCTTTGCCGCAGACGATCTGCGCAAGGATGCGGCGGCCGCGACCCAGACCGCCAATGACCAACTGCTCAAGCAGCTTCCCTTCGCAGACAAGACCGATTTCGAGAACGCCAACAAGGGCTTTATCGCGGCCCTGCCGTCGGCGGCCATCAAGGGTGTAGCGGGCAACCTTATCTGGGATCCGCAGAAGTACGGTTTCATCAAGGCAGGGGAGAAGGCCCCCGCTACCGTCAACCCCAGCCTGTGGCGTCAGTCTCAGCTGATCAATATCAGTGGCTTGTTCCAGGTCACGGATGGCATCTATCAGATCCGCAACCTCGATCTGTCCAACATGACCATCATCGAAGGCAAAGATGGCATTACCGTGGTCGATCCGCTTGTCTCGGCCGAAACGGCCAAGATCGGTATCGATCTGTACTACAAGAATCGCGGCCAGAAGCCGGTGAAGGCGGTGATCTATACCCATAGCCACGTCGATCACTACGGCGGTGTGCGCGGGATCGTCGACGAAGCCGACGTCAAGGCTGGCAAGGTCAAGGTCTATGCGCCGGAAGGCTTCATGGAAGCTGCTGTTGCCGAGAACATCATGGCGGGCAACGTGATGAGCCGCCGTGCCAGCTACATGTATGGCAACCTGCTGCCGGCCGATGCGAAGGGTCAGGTCGGTGCCGGGCTGGGCACGACGACCTCGGCGGGGACAGTGACCCTGATTGCGCCGACGGACTACATCACCAAAACCGGTCAGAAAGAAGTCATCGATGGGCTGACCTATGAGTTCATGATGGCACCGGGCTCGGAAGCTCCGTCCGAGATGCTGTGGTACATCGAAGAGAAGAAAGCCATTTCTGCCGCCGAAGATGCGACCCATACCCTGCACAACACCTACTCGCTGCGTGGCGCCAAGATCCGTGAGCCGCTGCCCTGGTCAAAATACCTGAACCAGGCGCTCTCCATGTGGGGAGACAAGGCCGAGGTGATGTTTGCACAGCACCATTGGCCAACCTGGGGCAACAAAGACGTCACCACCTTGCTGAAATCCCAGCGCGACCTCTATCGCTATATCAACGATGAGACGCTGCGCCTGGCCAACATGGGCTACACCCGGGACGAGATCGCCGAGCAGTTCAAGCTGCCCGACACCCTGGCCAACACCTGGGCCAACCGTGGCTACTATGGCTCCATCAGCCATAACGTCAAGGCGACCTATGTGCTCTATCTGGGCTGGTTCGATGGTAACCCGGCGACCCTGAACGAGCTGACGCCGACCGAGTCTGCCAAGAAGTATGTGGAGTTCATGGGTGGCGCCGATGCGGTGCTGAAGAAAGCCAAGGCTTCTTATGACAAGGGCGAATACCGCTGGGTTGCGCAGGTGGTCAAACACGTGGTGTTTGCCGATCCCAGCAACAAGGCAGCCCGCGAGCTGGAAGCCGATGCCCTCGAGCAGATGGGTTATCAGGCCGAGTCAGGTCCGTGGCGCAACTTCTACCTGACCGGGGCCAAGGAGCTGCGTAGCGGCGTGACCAAGATGGCGACCCCCAACACCGCGAGCCCGGATACGGTACGCGCCATGTCGCTGGATATGTTCTTCGACTATCTGGCGGTTCGCCTCAATGGGCCCAAGTCCGGCGCGGCCAAGGCAGTACTGAACTTCGACTTCGGCGACACCGGTGGCAAGTACAAGGTTGAGCTGGAAAACGGGGTGCTGAACCACACCGCGAATGCCGAGGCCAGCAACGCCGATACCACCATCACCCTGTCCCGTGACACCTTGAACAACCTGATCCTGAAACAAACCACCCTGGAGAAAGCCATCACCGCGGGTGACGTCAAGATCAGTGGTAATAGTGACAAGTTGAAGGAAGTGCTCGGTTATCTGGATAACTTCGAGTTCTGGTTCAATATCGTTACCCCTTAAGCCGTAACTCCCAGAGTAAAGGGCGTGGTCAAAGACCACGCCCTTTTTTATGTCTGAATGGACCGCCAGCAACCGCGGCGAGGGCTCTGCTAGCGCGTCACCTCGTCTGGGTGGCCGCCTCGATGATAAGGGCCGTCACTTCATCGGCCCGTGAGACCAGCGAGGCATGGCTGGCGCTGAGCGTGATGCTCTTGCGGGGATGGATGCGCGCGGCCATTCGTTGCTGGTTGTCCGGGCTTATCATGCGGTCGTCGCTGGAGATCTGGTACCAGCTCGGTTTTTTCTGCCAGGCCGGCGCCTGGATGCTGTCACCGAAGGTGGAACCCAGTGGCGCCTTCTGGGTGATGGCCATCACCTGCGCCTCTTCCGGGGTGAGATCCTGGCAGAAACTGGCGTGAAACTCGCTTTGCTTGATCCAGAGATAGCCGTCACTGTCGCCGACGATGTTGGCCATGGCCGCCGGTGGGCTGGCCTGAGTGATGCCCCCCGCGCTTTCGCCAGCATCGGGGGCAAAGGCGGCAACATAAACCAGACCAATGACATTCGGCATATCGCCCATCTCGGTGATCACGGCGCCGCCGTAAGAGTGGCCGACCAGCAGCACGGGGCCGGATTGCTGCGCCACCATCTTGCGGGTGCGCTCGGCATCGTCTGCCAGCGAGGTCAGCGGCAGTTCAACCGCGTGCAATTGGGTAAAACCGTGTCGAAGCAGCTGGCTGATGACTCTGCGCCAGTGCATGGCACCGCCCCAGAAGCCATGTACCAGCACTATGGTGGGTTGTTCGTTCATGGTGTCATTCTCCTCAGGCTGAGCGGGCCCCGATGGTGGGGCGGTGGAAGTAACCAAGTATAGCGAGGGTGCCTCTCGATATCAGATGGATGCCAGTGTCGATGGCTGCGCCGCAAGAGAGGTGCGGGAGTTGCTCAAACGGGGTCTTTTGCCTCGCGGGGGAGAGTCATATCGTGTCATTGCCGGGCAAGGGGAGGCACCGCTCCCCTTGCATGGTTTCATTAGGTGTCGCGGCAGGGGCTGAAGATGTCGAGCTGCGGGTTGTAGACCGAGGTCGCCACGTCCCAGATCCCGAGCACAGAAGAGAACAGGTTGTCATGGGAGAAGCGATCGCCCGTCGCCTTCTCCTGCAGGCAGCTCATGTCCATGCCCTTGCCCTCGGAGAAGCCGGGGGACATCCAGACCTGCAGGGGCACACGGGTCTGATCGTCGGGGGCAAACTTGTAGGGGGTGCCGTGCAGGTAGAGCCCCAGCGCGCCGAGCGACTCACCATGATCCGAGACATAGATGAGCGCCGTGTTGTACTGCGCCTCGTGGGCTTTGAGCTTGGATATCATCTGGGCTATCACATGGTCCGTGTAGCGGATGGTGTTGTCATAGGTGTTGACCAGCTCCTCGTTGGTGCAGTTCTCGATGTCGCTGCGCGGGCAGTCGGGCAGAAAGGTGCGATGGTGATCGGGGTAGCGCTTGTAATAGGTGGGGCCGTGACTGCCGATGAGGTGAAATGCCACCAGCTTGTCGCCACTCATGTTGGCCACCTCTTCATCCAGCCCTTTGAGCATCACCTCGTCATAGCAGGTGTTCTTATCGCAGAGCTCAGGGTGATCCTTGGGTTTGATCTCAATGTTGGGGACGCGATCGCACACCCCTTTGCAGCCACCGTCATTCTCCTTCCAGAACACCGATACCCCGCTTCGTTGCAGCACATCCAGCAGGCCCTCACTGTTGCGAGCCTTGTTACCGTCAAATCCGGCGCGTCCCATGTTGGAGAACATGCAGGGCACCGAGACTGCGGTCGCCGTGCCGCAGGAGCGCACATTCTGGAACGAGATGACGCCCCCGACTTGGCTGGTAAAGGCGTTGGTCTCTTTTTCATAGCCGTTCATGGAGAAGTTCTTGCTGCGGGCGGTTTCGCCTATCACCAGGAACATCAGGGTCGGCTTGTCGGTCTTGACCGGCCGGGTCGCATCTTTGCCCAGGGTGGTGAAGGGAAGCGGGGTCGCCAGGTAACGCTTGTTGACGTACTTGGCCGTGCTGTAGACGAAGTAGGCAGGAATGATCTCGCGATTCAGGTTCTGGTTGTTGCGACCGACCGAGGCATAGTCCTGGTAGTAGAGCCCGGCTACCCCCGCCACGACCACCAGGGAGATGGCCATGGACAAGGCGCGGCTAAACAGTCCCTTGTACCAGCTGCTGGCGTATTCAATTTTAATGAAAAACAGCAAGATGGCAGGCAGGACCCCGGTGAAGAAGATCCATGTCACCATGGACAAACTGAGGTAGGAATGCAGCTTCGCTGCGGTTGGTCTCGAAGATGTTCTGGATCATCTCGTGATCAAACAGCACCTGATATTTCAGCATGGTGATGCTGACGATGGCGCTGAGGACAAACAGCAAGGCGAAGAACGGCTTGAACAGATAGCGCTGGGAGAAGGGCATGAACACGAAGTTCAGTGCCGCGACCAGCACGATGGGAATGGAAATGACAAACCCCAGCTTGACGTGCTCAAGCTTGGTCAGGATATCGTAAAAGTGCAGCAGGATGGGCCAGTTGAGCATGGCGGTAAAGAGCAGCGCCAACAGAAAAACGAGTGGAACAGCTTTGATGGTGAAAATGGCAGGCATGACTCTTCCCTAAGTGGCCTCGAACTGGGTGCAGTGACGATGTCGTCCCTGCTTGTTATTGCTGCTCATCCTCGTCCATAAGGTGCCGAGCGGCGCCCTGCATAGTCGCCATTAACTGTTAGTTATGTCAACTGTCATGTTTCGCAAAAGTGACGTAAATGAGTGAGTTGTAAGAATAGTGAGGCAAAGGGGATGCCGGGCCGCGCGCTGTCGACGCTGTGATGGTTAAACGCTCGAGGGGGCAGGGCAGAAAGCGCATCCCCCAAGGCTTTAACGGGGTAAGATGGCTGAGGCCAGACGGAACCCGGCGCCGGGAATGGCCGGGTGGGTTAAGGGATCAGTTTAAGGAAGAGTCCGTGCTGAAAGAAAACTTCAATGATCTCCAGTTGTTTCTGGCGGTGGCGAAAGATCGCAGCTTCACCCGCGCCGCCGGCAAGCTGGGGGTCTCGCAGTCCGCCCTGAGTCATGCCATCAAGGGGCTGGAAGGGCGGTTGAATATCCGGTTATTGACCCGTACTACACGCAGTGTGGCGCCCACAGAGGCTGGCGAAAGGATAATCGACTGCCTTGAGCCCCGCCTGGCGGATCTCGAACAGGCCCTCGGCGACATCATACAGATGAACGGCCAGGACGCGGGGAACCTGCGCCTCTCCGCCGGTGAGCACGCGGTGCGCAGCCTGCTGTGGCCAAAGCTCAAGCCGTTTCTCAAGGCCTATCCCCAGATCAACGTGGAGCTGGTGGTAGACAACGGCCTGGTCGACATTGTCGCCGGGCGCTTCGATGGGCGTGCGGCTGGGGGAGAGCGTCGACAAGGACATGGTGGCGGTGCGGATCGGGCCGGACATGCGCATGGTGGTGGTGGGCTCCCCCGCCTATCTGGCCAGTCGCGGCACGCCGCAGACGCCCCATGAGCTGCAACAGCATTGTTGCATCAACATGCGCCTGCCCACCGCCGGTGGCCTCTATCACTGGGAGTTTGAACGCAACGGCAAGCCGCTGCGGGTACGGGTTGAGGGCCAGCTGACCCTCAACTTGCTCAGTGAGCGGATCGATGCCGCCGCCGCTGGCCTGGGGCTCGCCTGCGTGCCGGAAGATATGGTGCAGGCTGCGCTGGCAGCGGGCACCCTGGTGCAGGTGCTGAACGACTGGTGCCCGACCTTCGTCGGTTATTACCTCTACTACCCGAGCCGCAAGCAGCACCCGCCTGCCTTCGTGCGGCTGATTGAGGCGCTGCGCCACCAGGAGTAGGGGCTGATAACAAAGAGGGCCGACTGACAACGTCCGCCCTCAGAGGCATGTTATCAGCGACCCACCCTGGCCTGCAGCGCGGCGGGATAGCGATCCCCGACGATCTGCACCCGGGCGAGTGCGCTGGCTATCTGATCCAGCTCCGCCGGCGTCAGACCGAGCTGCGCCGCCCCCAGGTTCTCATCGAGTCGAGACAACTTGGTGGTGCCGGGGATGGGCACTATCCAGGGTTGCTGTGCCAACAGCCAGGCGAGGGCTATCTGGGCCGGGGTGACGCCTCGTTGCGTAGCCAGCTCCGTCAGCAGCGCCACCAACTGCGTGTTGGCCGCCAGCGCCTCGGCCGCGAAGCGAGGCACCTTGCTTCGAAAATCATCCACGCCAAAGGTGGTACCTGCCTTGATGGCGCCAGTCAGAAAGCCTTTGCCCAGCGGACTGAAGGGCACGAAACCTATCCCCAGCTCCGCCAGCAACGGCAAGATCTCCCGCTCGGGCTCCCGCCACCACAGCGAATATTCGCTCTGCAGCGCCGTCACCGGCAGCACTGCATGGGCGCGCCTGATGGTCTGGGCACCCGCCTCCGACAGGCCGAAGTGCTTGACCTTGCCCTCGGCAATCAAGTCTTTCACCGTGCCGGCCACCTCTTCGATGGGCACCTCGGGATCCACCCTGTGCTGGTAGAGCAGATCGATGACGTCCGTCTGCAGACGGCGCAGGGATCCCTCGACCGCCGCCCGGATCTGCTCGGGGCGGCTGTTGAGTACCTGCTGCTGGTTATCGGCGCCGAAGGTGAAGCCGAACTTGGTGGCGATCACCACCTTGTCCCGCACCGGTTTGAGGGCCTCACCCACCAGTTCTTCATTGAGATAGGGGCCATAGACCTCGGCGGTGTCGAACAGGGTCACGCCGCGATCGACGGCGGCGCGAATAAGGGCTATGGCCTGACCGCGATCGGTAGCCGGGCCATAGCCGTGGCTCAGCCCCATGCAGCCAAGGCCGAGGGCGCTGACGCGCAGGCCGGATTGGCCAAGCAGACGGGTTTGCACCATGGAACTCCTCTTAGGATTCTTTGAATTCAATAAGGTGATATCAGACATCGAGCCGGCGGCCGGTTAGCCACTCCACCCTGGCCGGATCCCGGTGGGAGAAGAAGGCGCTGGTGCCGGTGTCCAGGGCGCTTATCTGCAGCATCTCCTCGTCGCTCAAGGCAAAATCCTGCAGATCGAGGTTCTCCACCATGCGCGCCTTGCGCACCGTCTTGGCAAGAGAGGGGACGCCGCGCTGCCACAGCCAGCGCAGCACCACCTGACCCACGCTCTTACCATGCCGCTCGCCGATGGCGCTGAGCAGGGGGTGCTGGAACAGGCCGTTGCGCCCCTCGGCAAAGGGGGCCCAGGCCTGGGGCATGATGGCGCGGCTCTGCATCCAGGCCACGGGGTGCATCTGCTGGTGGAAGGGGTTCACCTCTATCTGGTTGACCGCGGGGGGCACCTGATTGAAGGCGATGAGGTCCGCCAGCCGATCCGGGTGGAAGTTGCTCACCCCGATGGCGCGGCACTTGCCCGCCCGATAGAGCTCCTCCATGGCGCGCCAGGCGCCGTGCACATCGCCATAAGGTTGGTGAATGAGGTAGAGATCCACATAATCCAGTTGCAGCCGGTGCAAGGAGCGCTCGAACTGGGCCTTGGCCCCCTCGTAACTGGCATCCTGCAGCCACAGCTTGGTGGTGACAAACAGCTCGCCGCGCACGATCCCGCTGCGCCGGATGCCGTTGCCCACCTGAGTTTCATTCTGATAGGAGGCGGCGGTGTCGATGAGACGGTAGCCAGCCTCGATGGCATCGACCACGGCCCGCTCGCACTCGGCAGCCTCCGTCATCTGAAAGACCCCGAACCCCTGCAGGGGCATGGTGACCCCGTTGTTCAGCCTGACTGTTTGCATGACATTCTCCTCATCTGTGCTGTGCCAGCAGCATAACCCAGTGCAATTGCGCGGATTAGATGGTGCAATCCGCTAGGGTTTATCGCTCTGACTCATCAATCGGCGTCATGCCCTGAGCCGATGGGAGCTATATAAGGCCCTTTTTCTGGAACGGCCCTGGCGGTGACAGTCGGGGCTCTTTGCCAGCAAGGACCTGGGCTGGGTCGGCGAGACGGCAGGGCGCAGCAGGGGAGAGGAGGGGACAGGGCCGATAAGCGAAGACGATGAAGCAGGATGGTTTGGCCCATCATATTGATTTGGCACTATATTCTATATCGATGTGCGGCCAGGCCTGAGTCGGGCGGCGCGAGATCTCGGTATATCACCCTCGGCGGCCAATCGGTTGCCTGGTCATAACAAAATGATTTCTCGGGAGAAAAGCCTACCTTAACTATGGTCAGCCAAGGGCCTTTTTTTGTATTATCCCCCTCTTGACCTTATTTAGCCTAACAGGCTCCTGTTCCGGGAGTGGTGACGAGGAAGACATGCAACAGCTTGAAGAAGTAGTCGGCCAGGCCAAGGCCGAAATTGAGGGCGTCAATGACGTTGCGACCCTCGACGAGATCCGGGTCAAATATCTGGGTAAAAAAGGCTTTTTTACCGAGCAGATGAAGACCCTCGGGGCCTTGTCCGCCGAAGAGCGTCCCGCCGCGGGCGCCGTGATCAACCAGGCAAAGCAGCAGGTTCAGGATGCCCTG
The DNA here is from genome assembly GCF_000820185.1 of Aeromonas tecta. Lineage (GTDB taxonomy): Bacteria > Pseudomonadota > Gammaproteobacteria > Enterobacterales > Aeromonadaceae > Aeromonas > Aeromonas tecta. The sequence goes on along the minus strand of NZ_CDCA01000010.1, from coordinate 274,168 downwards.
AACGCGCGTCGCGATGAGCTGGCCGCCCAGGAGCTGAACCAGAAGCTGGCCGCCGAGACCATCGACATCAGCCTGCCGGGTCGCCGCATCGAGAACGGTGGTCTGCACCCGGTAACCCGCACCATCGAGCGCATCGAGCGCCTGTTTGGCGAGATGGGTTTCAAAGTGGAGCGCGGTCCCGAAATCGAAGATGGCTTCCACAACTTCGATGCCCTGAACATCCCGGCCCATCACCCGGCCCGGACCGATCACGACACCTTCTACTTCAACCCGGACCTGATGCTGCGTACCCACACCTCCGGTGTGCAGATCCGCACCATGGAGCATCAGCAGCCGCCCATTCGCATCATCGCGCCGGGCCGCGTCTATCGTAACGACTACGACATGACCCACACCCCGATGTTCCACCAGGTCGAAGGGCTGTTGGTAGACGAACATGCCAGCTTTACCGAGCTGAAGGGGATCTTGCACGACTTCCTGCGCAATTACTTCGAGGAAGATCTCACCATCCGTTTCCGTCCCTCCTATTTCCCGTTCACCGAGCCGAGCGCCGAAGTGGACGTGATGGGCAAGAACGGCAAGTGGCTGGAAGTGCTGGGCTGCGGCATGGTGCACCCGAACGTGCTGCGCTCGGTCGGCATCGATCCGGAAAAATACTCCGGTTTTGCCTTCGGCATGGGCGTTGAGCGCCTGACCATGCTGCGTTACGGGGTCAACGACCTGCGTGCCTTCTTCGAAAACGACCTGCGCTTCCTCAAGCAGTTCAAGTAAGGGCGAGAGAACATGAAATTCAGTAAATCCTGGGTGATGGAGTGGGTCCGCACCGAGTTGAGTGATAACGCACTGGCCGAGCAGATCACCATGGCTGGTCTGGAAGTGGACGCCATCGAGGCGGTCGCCGGTCAGTTCAACAACGTGGTGGTCGGGGAAGTGGTCGAGTGCGCCCAGCACCCTGACGCCGACAAGCTGCGGGTGACCAAGGTCAACGTGGGCGAAGCCGAACTGCTGGACATCGTCTGCGGCGCGCCGAACTGCCGCACCGGTTTGAAAGTGTGTGTGGCCAAGGTGGGCGCGACCCTGCCGGGCGATTTCACCATCAAGAAAGCCAAGCTGCGCGGCCAGCCGTCCCACGGCATGCTCTGCTCCTTCAGCGAGCTCGGCATCGAAGTGGAAGCGGACGGCATTATTGAGCTGCCAGCCGATGCCCCGGTCGGCACCGATATCCGTGACTACCTGAACCTCAATGACGTCGCCATCGACGTGGACTTGACCCCGAACCGCGCCGACTGCCTCGGCATCGCGGGTCTTGCCCGCGAGATTGGTGTACTCAACAGCGCCGACGTGGTCGAGCCGAGCTGGGCACCTACCCTGGCCACCATAGATGCGACCTTCCCGATCCGGGTCGAAGCACCGGCAGATTGCCCGCGCTACCTCGGCCGTGTCATCAAGGGGCTGAACCTGCACGCCCAGAGCCCGCTCTGGATGCAAGAGAAGCTGCGCCGTGGCGGCATTCGCTCCATCGACGCCATCGTCGACATCACTAACTTCCTGATGCTGGAATACGGTCAGCCGATGCACGCCTTCGATCTGGCGACCCTCGAGGGTGAGCTGGTGGTGCGCCGCGCCAAGGCCGATGAGCCTATGACCCTGCTGGACGGCAACGAGGTCAAACTCAAAGAGACTACGCTGGTTATCGCCGATGCCAAAGGCCCTGCCTGCATGGCCGGCATCTTTGGCGGCGCCCGCACCGGCGTCTCCACCGAGACCACCGACGTGCTGCTGGAGTGCGCCTTCTTCGCGCCGCTCTCCATCACCGGCCGTGCCCGAACCTATGGCCTGCACACCGATTCTTCCCATCGTTTCGAGCGTGGGGTGGATCCACAACTGCAAGCCAAGGTGATGGACAGGGCCACCCGTCTGCTGCTGGATATCTGCGGCGGCGAAGCGGGCCCGGTGGTCGAGGTCAAATCCGACGCCCATCTGCCGAAGGCTGCCCCGATCAAGCTGCGTCGCACCAAGCTCGACAAGGTGATCGGCATCAGCGTGGGCGATGCCCAGGTACTCGAGATCCTGACTCGCCTCGGCATGCAGGTGACCGTGGAGGCCGACGGCTGGACCGCACTGGCGCCCTCCTGGCGTTTCGATATCGCCATCGAGGAAGACCTCATTGAGGAAGTGGCCCGCATCTACGGCTATAACAACATCCCGAACTTGAAACCGGCAGCGTCGCTCGCCATGGTTGAGCAGGCGGAAGGTCAGGTGACCCTCAAGCGGGTGCGCGATCTGCTGGTGGACCGCGGCTTCCAGGAAGCCATCACCTACAGCTTTGTGGATCCCAAGAGCCAGCAACTGCTCTACCCGCAGAGCGACGCCATAGTGCTGCCCAACCCCATCTCGGTCGAGATGTCCGCCATGCGGGTCTCCCTGTTCCCGGGTTTGGTGCAGGCGGTGGTCTACAACCAGAACCGTCAGCAGGGTCGGGTGCGTCTGTTCGAGCAAGGCCTGCGCTTCATCAAAGACGCGAGCGCCGAGAACGGCATCCGTCAGGAGCCCATGCTGGCCGGCATCATCACCGGCAACCAGAGCGATGAGCACTGGGACATCAAGAGCCGCGGCAGCGACTTCTTTGATTTGAAAGGGGATCTGGAAGCGGTGCTGGATCTCACCGCCGAAGGGGCGAGCTTCAGCTTCGCGCGTACCGAGCACAGTGCCCTGCACCCGGGTCAGAGTGCGGCCATCCTGCGCAATGGCGCGGTGATCGGCCACATCGGTGTCATTCACCCAAGCCTTGAGAAGAAGCTGGGTCTCAAGACTCGTGCCATCATGTTCGAGCTGGAATTGAACAAGCTGATCCCTGCCAAGGTGCCGGTTGCGGCCGAAGTCTCTCGCTTCCCGGCCAACCGTCGTGACATCGCCGTGGTGGTCGACACTGCGGTTCTGGCCGGCGATGTGCTCGCAGTAATTAAAAAAGTTGGCGGAAATCAGTTAGTTGGAATAAACTTGTTTGACGTATACCAGGGTGCTGGTATGGCAGAGGACAAGAAGAGCCTGGCTATCAGTCTTGTTTTGCAAGACACCCAACGCACCCTGGAGGAGAAAGAGATCGCCGAGACCGTAGACAATGTCGTGCGGGCCCTTGGTGAAGAGTTGAATGCATCCTTGAGGGATTGATCTATGGCGCTTACCAAAGCCGACATTGCAGAGCACCTGTTCACCCAACTCGGGATGAGCAAGCGTGAAGCCAAAGATATGGTGGAAGCCTTCTTTGAGGAGATCCGACAAGCGCTGGAACGCGGCGAACAAGTCAAGATTTCAGGCTTCGGTAATTTTGATCTTCGTGAGAAGAACCAGCGTCCCGGACGTAACCCCAAGACGGGCGAAGACATTCCCATCAGCGCCCGTCGGGTGGTGACCTTCCGGCCTGGTCAGAAGCTCAAGGCCAGGGTAGAAAATGTTGAACCCAATGAGTGATAAAAAGCCAGGCAGATGCCTGGCTTTTCCGTTTCGATGACCAAGACACTCCTCCTGCTCGGCGCATTGCTGGCGTTGCCACTGCGCGCCGCCGCCTTGCCCCTGTCGCCTGCTACCCAGGCGTATGCCGATTCGCTGACCCAGCTGACCTTCTGCTATCCGAGCCTGCAGCGGCCTCCTTATCTGGAAGGCAAGGGCGGTCTGCTCATCGATCAGATGACGCGGTTGGCCCGCCAGTTGCCGGTGCCGCTCTATTTCAAGACCCTGCCTAACTGGCCTGCGGTGGAGCAGGGGTTGCGGGAGGGGCGTTGCGATCTCATTCCACACATCAGCCCGACCCAGCAGCCCGAGAACGGCATGCTGCTCAGCCGCACCATGCTGGAGGCGGAATCTGCCATCCTCTACCGGGGCGATCTCGAGCACGCGGCCTTCCTGGTGTCGCCCATCTGGCAGGCGGGCGAGGTGCTCAAGCGCCTCTACCCCAAGTCGACCCAGCTGCAACTGACCGACGCCGACAACTGGTATCTGGCACTGTTTGCGGAAAAAGGCAGTGCTTACCTCGGAGATTACCTGCAATTACGCTATTTAATGCGGGAATATCCCGATGAAGGGCTACGTCTGCGCCGCCTGCGCAGCGACGATCTGGTGGTGGGTTATCGACTGATGATGCGCGACCGTCCCGAGTTACAACAACTGGTGGACACGGCGATCCGCTTCCTGCCGCCCGGCTGCCTCTACCGGGATCTGGGCCGTTATCTGCCCCAGAGCGAGCAGGACATCAACCCGCTGCACTTCACCGACAAGGAGCAGGCCTGGCTCATTGGCAACGCCCGTACCATCAAGTTGGTGGCGGCGCCGGGTTTCATGCCCTATAGCGGCGTCAACCAGGAGGGAAGGCTCGCCGGCTGGAGCGGTGATGTGCTGCAGCGGGTCAGTCGCCAGACCGGACTCAATTTCGAGCTCATCCCGGTGGCCAGCAAGGAAGAGGCGCTGGCCAAGCTGCGCAGCGGGGAGGCGGTCATGATGGCCGGCCTGCAGGAGTCCCCGACCCTCGGCCAAGAGTTTCACTTCACCCGGGTAGTGGCCATGAGCCGCTATGCCCTGGTCAGTCGCAAGCTGGGTGCCCATGAGCGGATTGACGAGGTGAAGGGCAAGATAGTGGTGCCCGCCACCCTCTACGATCCGAGCCTGCTGGCCGGGCTGGGGCAACACGAGTGGGTGCGGGTCGATACCTTGCAGCAGGGGATCAAGGCGGTGCAGGGGGGGGATGCCGATGCCATGCTGGCGGAGCTCTATCAGCTGCAATATCCCATGCGCAACAACCTGCTGACCGATCTGGCGATCAAGGAGTTGCCGCAGCCCTTCGGCCTGGGTTTTGCCATCCGGACGGATCAGCCCAGGCTCGCCGGGGTGCTGGAGCAGAGCCTGATGACCATCAACGATCGGCAGGTGGATGAGCTGGTCCAGCGTTGGCATAGGTTGATCCTCAATCAGCAGGAGGGGGTCAGCTACGGCTTCTGGTTGGCATCGGTCTTGCTGGCGCTGATGATCAGCGCCGCCGTCATCTGGCTGATCTGGCGCTCACGCCAGCAGCTGGCCCTGGAGGCTCGCGAGCGACAGAAGGCCGAGCAGGCGCTGGCGCTGGAGAGCAAGTTCCGGGAATCCCTGTTCCAGGCGTTGCCGGTACCCGTGTTCTTGCGAAGCGACAAGGGCGAGATCATCAAGCGCAACAAACGGGCCAAGCAGCTGGAGGCGCGCTATGGGGCGGACTTGCAACTGCCCGCGCCGCAACTGCAAGGGGGGGAAGGCGAGCTTGGCTTGCGCGAGCAGGTCTATTCCTATGCCCAGATCCCGCTGCAACTCGGTCTGCAGGCGCCGGCAGGCGATCTCATCGCCCTGTCCGATATCAGCGCCCTGCGCGAGCGCACCCGCTTGCTGCGCCAAGCGGAGCGCAGGCTGCGCGCCCTCACCAACACGGTGCCCGGCGTGGTGCTGCAGTTCAGCCTGCAGGGAGGTGCAGTTTCGCAAGTAGAGTTCGTCAGTCGTGGCAGCTTCGAGCTGCTGGGGCTGGCCAGCCAGCAGATCCGCCTCAACCCCAACGAGGCCCTCACCCGGATGGCGCGCCAGGACAGGCGCGAGATGCGCGCCCCCATGCTGGTCATGTTGCAGGCGGGCCGTCCCTTCTCCCATCTGCTGCGCTATCACCATCCGACCAAGGGGGCTCGCTGGTTGCAGTTCTCCGGGCGGGGGCGTCGCCGCAGCCAGAAGAAGGGATGGCGTATCTACGGGGTGGTGCAGGATGTGACCGACCGGGTTGAGCAGGAGCATGCGCTGCAGCTTTCCCATGAGCAGGCCCAGCAGGCGGTGCTCGCCAAGGGGCGCTTCCTGGCGGCTGTGAGTCACGAGATCCGCACTCCCATGAACGCCATTCTGGGGTTGCTGGAGTGGCTCGATCAGACCTCGCTCTCACCTGAGCAGACATCGGCGCTGACCCATGTCAGGCAGGCGGGTAACGAGCTGCTGGGGCTGCTCAACGACGTGCTCGATTTCAGCCGCAACGAGACGCGCCAGTTGCGGCTCTCGCCCCAGCCGACCGATCTGGTGGAGCTGTGCGAACACGTGGCGGCGGTGCACTGGTCCAAGGCGCGCTCCAAGGGATTGCAGCTGCGCCTTCGTCTCGATCCCAGCCTGCCAGCCCTGCTCAACCTGGATCCCCATAGGGTGCAGCAGGTGTTGCACAATCTGCTCTCCAATGCCATCAAATTCAGCCAGACCGGCGAGGTGGTACTGTGGGCGTGGCGCCAGGGTGAGTGGGTCGTCTGCGGGGTGGATGACGAAGGGCCCGGCATCAGTGCCGAGCTGCTGCCACGGCTGTTCCTGCCCTTCGAGCAGGGCGAGGAGCCGGGTCAGACCCGGGCGCAAGGCACGGGATTGGGCCTGGCCATCTGCCGTCAGCTGATGGAGCAGATGGGCGGGACTATCCAGGTCGAGGCGCGGGTGGAGGGCGGCAGTCGTTTCATCTGCTCGCTGCCGCTCTCTGCCCTACAGGAGAAGGCGCCCTGGCAACCCAGGTTCGGCGCACTCAGCTTGCAGCTGGAAGGCGTCGAACTCGACTACATGCGCCGCTGGCTGGCCGAGTTTGGCATGAGCGAGGAGGCGGATGCGCCTTGCCTGAGCGCCGAGCAGGACGAGAGGGGACTGCGCCACTGGTACTGGCAGGGTGAACCCTGGATCCCGGGCTCGGTGATCAGCTTGCTGCAGCCCAGGCTGTCCCAGGGCAGCGAGGATGTCTCTACGCTGCCCGGTGCCGGCATGCGGGTGCTGCTGGTCGAAGATCACGAAGTGAACCGGGTGTTGATCAGCATGCAGCTCAGCCAGCTGGGAGCCCAGGTATTGAGCGCCGCCAACGGCCGGCTGGCACTGGATATTCTTGGCCGCGAGTCAGTCGATCTGGTGCTGACCGACTTGCAGATGCCAGTGATGGATGGCGCCGAGCTGTGCAAGCAATTGCGAGGCTCGACGCGCTGGCGTCATCTGCCAGTCTATGTGATCACCGCCGATCTCAGTGAGCAGGCGGCAGAGCGGCTGGCCGACAGTGGCTGTCATGGCCATCTGGACAAGCCGGTGATGCTAAGAGAGTTGGCCATCTTGCTGCGCAGCCTGTCCGGGCAGAGCGCCGGGCTTGCGCAGGAGGAGGCCGCCGATTGGTCCGAACAGATGCTGGCGCCGCTGAGTGCCGAGCTTATCAACCTCTATATGAGTTCGGCTCGCCAGGATCTGGCTGACATTGCGCGCTGCGTCACACAAGCGGATGACGAGGCCCTCAAGACGGCTTTACACAAGATGATGGGGGCCGCCAAAATGGTGGGGGCCGTCCCGCTAATACAGGTAATCGACCGCTGGCAGAGGGCTCCCGGACAGCCCTTGATCGCACCACTGACACAGGCAGTGGATGAGGTCTGCCGGCAACTGGGCAAGAGAGTATGAGAATGATCATCACAGATGAAGAGTTATTGGCGCTGCTGGGATCGGACGTGTGTCTGGAGCCCGGGTTTCATCCCGTCAGCATCTATGCCCTGGATGCCGCGTCCCATCAGGCCCTCAAGAGTGCAGGCGTGCCGGACTACGCCAATTTGCATCGCACCCAGCCCGATCCCGGCTGGCAGTGGGAGGGATTGTTCGCCGCCGGCGCCATCGCGCTGTTCGATCCTGCCTCTCATACGGGAGCGGCCTATCTGCCGCAGCTGATGACGCCGGGGCGGGGGATCTACCTCTTGTCGGACAACTGGCGAGCGGCGCTGGAGGAGCGGGTACAACAGTGGCGCGACTGGCTGGCGGAGCTGCAGGTGTTGTTGCTCGAAGATCACCCCTTTCAAGGCGCCAGCATCCAGCAAGAGATCCAGCAACTGGGGCTGCCTTGCCTGTGGGTGCAGGACGGTGAGGCCTGTTTGCAGGCCCTGGAGCAGGGCAAAGTGGGGTTGCTTATCTGCGATCTCAGCCTGGCGGAGCAGGATGCCATCAGCCTGCTGATGAGCCATCCCCAATATCAGCACAGTGGTTTGCCCATCATCTTACTCTCCGCCCACGATCAGACCCTGATCGACGGGGCCCGCCGCCTGCTGCACGATGCCGGTTTCAATGTGCTGGCAGCGCTGGCCAAGCCACTGCAGAGTGACGATCTGTTGCGACTGCTCAAGGTCCTCTATCTGGGCCCCCAGCGTCAGCGCAGACTGAGTGGCTTGAAACGCACCATTCGCAGCTGGCAGGGGGAGGTGCGCGGTCAACTCGGCCTGCTGGCGGACGTGGCTTCCTCCGGTTTGCCTATCTGGCTGGCGCTAAGTGGGCTCCCTCCTCATTGGGAACAACTCAAGACCTGGCTGGATCAGCACGGGCGACAGGCAAGCGAGCTGACCCTGGTTATCCACCGGCGGGATCGACTGCTGAGCCAGGCGGATCGCTTCGCCCTGGTGTTGCAGGCGAGCCTGGCCGGCGCTCGCCTGGCGTTGCTGCTCGACAATGCCCAGCACCTGCCGTTCGATGAGCTGGAACGACTCCCGCTCCAGCACCTGCTGCTGGGACAACATCTGCTGCCGGAGCTGGAGGCGATGGCGGTGGACTCCCTGCTTGCTCGTTTCATCGGGCGCGCCAGAGAGCAGGGCATTGCCCTCTATCTCGACGATCCCTTCAAACTGCTCGATGCCAGCCTCTGGCAGGATCGCGGCATCGCGGGGCACTGGTGACCCGCTACCTGTGCTGGCCAGCCGACGAGCCGCGTCTGCGGACGGGGCTGGCGGGCTGGCTCCATCCCATGACCCGGGCCGCCTTGCCCATCATGATGGTGGTGGGGGGCCAAGAATGCTGGCTAAGAGAGCTGGCGGGGAGCGATCCCGAACCACTGGTAGCCGCGTACGGCGCCCTCAGTGAACAGAGTGTCTACCTGCGTTTCATGCGCCCCAAGCAGTCGCCTACCGCCGAGCAGGTTGCCTTCTTCCTCGACTATCCCAGGGCGGCCCAGATTGGTTTGCTGCTGACCGATGGCAACGGTGTTCCCCTGGCCATGGCCCAGTCCATCAGGCGGCGGTTGCACCCGGAGCGGGCCGAATTCTCCTGCATAGTGGCGGATAACTTCCAGCATCGCGGAGCCGGCCGGCGACTCTTGCTGGCGCTGGCGCTGCTGGCCCACGGGGAGGGAACTCGGGAGTGGACGGCCGAGGTGCTGAGTCAGAATCGCCCCATGCTGGCCCTGCTCAAGGGGTTGGGATTACCGCTGACCCTGGTGACGGGGCGGGAGATGGTGTTTGTCAGGCTGGACCTGAGCGTACTCGACAACCTGACGCCGGAGGTTTCATAAGACCAAGGGCGAATGTGCCGGGATGGCGCCCTGTGGTAAGGTCAGTGGTAATTCGTCGGAGGAAATCCACCATGGTGCAGTCAGCCAAACATATCGTGATCCTCACCGGTGCCGGCATCTCAGCCGAGTCCGGCATCAAGACCTTTCGTGCCAGTGATGGTCTGTGGGAAGAGCACAGGGTTGAGGACGTCGCCACGCCGGAAGGCTATGCGCGAGATCCCGAGCTGGTGCAGCGTTTCTACAACGCCCGTCGCCATCAATTGCAGCAACCCCAGATCCACCCCAATCCTGCGCACTATGCCCTGGCCAGACTGGAGCGTTTGCTGCCGGGTCGGGTGACCCTGGTCACCCAGAATATCGACAACCTGCACAGCGAGGCGGGCAGCAAGAACCTGATCCACATGCACGGGGAGTTGCTCAAGGCGCGCTGCCCGGCGTCGGGTCAGGTGATCGAATGGCGTGGGGAGTTGCATCAGGAAGAGCTCTGCTCCTGCTGCCAGCTGCCGCAGCCGCTGCGCCCCCACGTGGTCTGGTTTGGCGAGATGCCGCTCGGGCTGGACAGGATCTATGGCGCTTTGGCCCAATGCGATCTGTTCATCTCCATCGGCACCTCGGGAGCCGTCTATCCGGCGGCCGGTTTTGTCCATGAGGCCGGCCTCAATGGCGCTCATACCGTAGAGCTCAATCTGGAGCCCAGTGAGGTGGGTAGTCAGTTTGATGAGAAGCGCTACGGCCCGGCGTCTGTGCTGGTGCCCACCTTCGTGGATGAGCTGCTGAAGGAGCTAGGTGTGCATCAACCCAAATCCCCCCCTGGGCACAACTGGATGGAGATGCGCGGCCCATAACTATTGTGTAACAGCGCAGTTGCAATGGCTCCATGAAGTCGCCACACTGACCGATAAAAATAGGGTGCAGTTGGCGTAGCTCATCATGATCATCTTGAAGCATTGGATCACATTTATTCTACTGACGTTGATCACGTCTCAGGTGCAGGCATCTGCTGCCCTGTTGCATCTGATCTTGCCAGACAAGCGAGAGATCCATCTCGACGAAGCGGCTCTAGCAGCCTTGCCACAGGCTGAGTTCAAGACGCAAACCCCCTGGACCCAGGGCATGCACCGTTATCGCGGGCCGACGCTGGCGGGCCTTCTGGCGGCGCAGGGCGTGACCAGTGCCAGCGAGATCGAGGTGTTCGCCCTCAATGGCTATCAGCAGCGGGTGGATCTCTCCCTGTTTGCCCAGGCACCGTTGACGCTGGTGCACTATCAGGACGATCAGCCGTTGACTCGCCGCAACAAGGGGCCGCTCTGGTTGCTGGTGTCGCTCTCCGATCATCCCGAACTGAATGTGCCCGCCATCCACAACAGCATGGTGTGGCAGGTGACGCGCATCGAGGTCATCCCTTGACCCGTCGCCATCGCCACAACCTGCTGCTGGCTGCCATCTCGCTGCTGTTTCTGTTTTCATCGGTGTGGGGGCTCTATCTGCAGCATCGCCACGAGCAGCTCGTGGATAGCTTTTATCGCAACATTCACTGGAATATCAGCCAGACCATGCTGGAGTCCCAGCGTTTCCTCTATGACTTGCGCCTCTACCGGGCGGGTCAGCTGGACATGGAGACCCTGAGCCTCGATTACGATCTGTTGTGGAACCGGCTGGATATCTTCCTCATCAGCAGCGAGACCGCCGATGCCCGTGGCCGTCATGGGCTGGGCAAGGTGCTGGCCTCGCTGTTTGAACAGATAAAGTCGCTCGAGCCCCAGATGCAGGCCGGTGCACTGCAAGAGGGGGCCGCGCTGGATGGCACGCAGGCCCGGATCAGCGAACTGACCCGCCAGGTGGAGCGGATAGGGGACCAGATCCTCTCCGGCCAGGAGCGGGAGGACTCGGTCAACCAGATCCGCCAAAGCCTGTTCTGGCTGCAGATCTGGCAGCTGGTGTTGCTCGTAACGGGCGGTGTCCTGGTGTTTGCCCTCATTCGTGTCAATCTGCAAAATCGCCGTCTCTCCCTGCTCGATCCCATGACCCGGCTGGGTAACAGGCGTGCCTTGCAAGCGCAGTTGAAGCAGTCTCTGCGGGAGGGCCATGCCCAGGCACTGGTGGTGCTGGATCTCAAACGCTTCAAGCAAGTCAATGATCTGCTCGGCTACCAGGTCGGTGATCGATTGCTGCAGACGGTCGCCGCCAAACTGCGGCAAGCCCATCCCGGCCGGGCCTACCGGCTGGGGGGAGATGAATTTGCGGTGGTGCTGGCAGGCTCGCCGCAGGTGGTTGAGCCGCAGGTGGTGGCGATGATGGCCTTGCTCCAGTTTGAATTCGTGACCCGGGAGAGCAGCTTCGATCTGGCCTGCCGCTTCGGGGTGGCGCAGGCAGAGGGAACGGAGGATGCCAACGTGCTGCTGGAGCAGGCCATCCTGGCGCTCAATCAGGCCAAGCGCAGCGATACCTCGCTGGTCTGGTTCCAGCTGGCGATGAAGGCGGCCCTGAACATGGATCAGCGGCAGTTGCACCAGTTGCGAGAGTGGCTGACGGGGGCGGCGCCATCCCCGCTGGAGACGGTGTCGGAGGCGCTGACAGACGAGCAGGGGCAGAGGGTGCTGGCCATCAGCCTGCGCTGGCGGGTTGGCCAACAGGACTGCGGCGTTGACTGGATGCAGGAGCGCGGGGTGCTGGGCCCGGTGGTCGCCCGGCTGTTGGCGGATAGCACGAGCACGTACCCTTTGCTGCTGGTGCTGCATCAGCAGACCCAGCTGGCCCATGTGCTCGCTTATTTGCCTGTCTTGCAGCCGGGAGTGCTGATCCTGGCGTTGCCGACGTTGACCGGGGACGCTCTCCTGCTGGAGAAGGTTCGCCAGCGCGGTTGCCTGTTGGCACTGCATGAGCTGGGCAGCCGGGTCCCCGCATTGCTGCGTGCCGGTTGGCCCATTCGTTACTGGTTGCCGGAAACGTCCGATCACTATGCCTGGTTGCAGCCCCTGGCGCAGCAGTTAGGATTGCGGCATCTGAGCCGGCTTGAGGGCATGGCCGAGGCGGATGAGAGCAGGGCGCAGCGCGAGCCCTATTGAATACGCAAAGATAATAAAGGCGACCACAGGGTCGCCTTTATTATTTGTGTTTCTTGCCGTGGGGCAGTTGCTGGTCAGGCATGCCTCGGCTCAGATGGGGTGAGGGAAGGGGGCGCAGGAGTCCCTGATCACCAGATCTGGGTCGACGGTGATCAACCTGTTGTCGATCCGCTCCCCATTGATCCGCGCCAGCAGCCGGGTGACGGCGAGCCGTCCCAGCTCCTCTTTTGGCTGGTTGATGGTGGTGAGCGGCGGCGACATATATTGGGCCAGCGCCACGTTGTCGTAGCCGACCAGGGAGAGATCCTGCGGGATCTGAAGCCCCGCCTGGTGGGCGGCGCTGATGACCCCCATGGCCATCATGTCGTTGCACACGAACAGGGCGCTCGGCCGTTTGGGCTGGGCCAGCAGGCGGAGCATGGCGTCGTGGCCGCTGGCGCAGTCGAAATCCCCCTCCTGGATCCAGGCCGGGTTGATTGCAAGACCCGCCTCCTGCAGCGCCTGGGCAAAGCCGGCCAGCCGTTGATCGGCGGGGGCGCGGCTGCGCGGGCCCGTGATGCAGCCGATGTCGCGGTGACCGAGCGCCAGCAGATGACGGGTGGCTAGATAGCCGCCACGATGGGAGTTATCGGCGATGAGATCCACCTCCTTGCTCTCCATGCCCCAATCCATCACCACGACCGGCAGATCTTTGAGCCAGTCGAGCTGATTGAACACCTCCTGCTGGCCCTCGCTGCACATGATGAGCAGCCCATCTACCCGCTTCCTGAGCATCATCTTGAGATAGGAGAGCGCCGTCTCGGCCTGTCCTTCGGTGTTGCCCAGCATCAGGTTGTAGCCCTGCTCGAAGCAGTAGCGCTCCACCCCGCGCACCACTTCGGCGAAGAAGGGGTTGCTGGAGGTGGTGACCAGCATGCCGATGCTGTTGGTCTCCTTCACCTTGAGGCTGCGAGCCACCAGGCTGGGGGCGTAGTTGAGGCTCTGCATGGCGGCGAACACCCGCTCGCGAGTCTCCTCGGCCACGAAGCGGGTCTCGTTGATGACGTGGGAGACCGTGGTGGTCGAGACCCCCGCCAGCGCCGCCACCTCCTTGATATTGGCCATCAGAGTCCCTGCGCGGGCTGGGCGTGCAGGAAGGCATCCACCTCGGTCTTGGCTGGGATGGAGCTCTGGGCGCCGAGCCGGGTAACCGACAGCGCCGCCGCGCCGTGAGCAAAGCGCACTGCGGCGTTAAAATCTGCTCCCGCCAGCTCGGCTGCCAGCATGGCACCGTTGAAAGTGTCACCCGCGGCAGTGGTATCCACTGCTGCCACTTTGAATCCAGGTATAAGTATCTGCCGGTCGCGGTTGCTGCAATAGACGCCCTGTGAGCCCAGGGTGATCATCACCTCCCCAATGCCCATCTGATGGAAACGGACGGCCGCTTCGCGGGCACTCGCCTCATCGCTGACCTTCACGCCGGTCAGCAGCTCGGCCTCGGTCTGGTTGGGGGTGATGAGATCCACTAGCGCCAGCAGCTCGGCTGACAACGGCCGGGCCGGCGCCGGGTTCAGCACCACCCGGGTGCCCTGGGCGCGGGCCAGCCTGGCGGCTTCAAACACGCTCTCCAGCGGCACTTCCAGCTGCAGCAGCAGGGTGTGGGCATTGGCAATCATGGCTTCATGGCGCTTGACCATATCAGGGCTCAGGGCACCGTTGGCCTCGGCAGAGATACCGATGCTGTTCTCCCCCTCATCGCTCACATAGATGATGGCGATGCCGGTGGGAAGCGCCTCATCCTGCTCCACCGCGCTCACATCGATGCCGTCTTGGGCGAAGCCTGCGCGCATCTGATGGCCGATGGCATCATCCCCGACCCGGGCGATAAAGGAGACGGCGGCGCCCAGACGTGCGGCGGCGACCGCCTGATTGGCACCCTTGCCACCGGGGACGACACGATAGCTGTGACCGGTCAGGGTTTCACCCGGACGAGGGAAATGGGGGACGCGCAGCACATGGTCTGCATTGACACTGCCCAGCACAACGAGACGGTTCATAGTCATTACTCCTGATGCATCTTGGCTTGGGCACTGCGCTGAGCCCAAGCCAAGGGGCACGAAAAGAGGGAAGGGGGAGGCAAGCCTCCCCCGATCCGATTACTTGCTGACGATTTGCAGCGGCACCGGGATGGATTGCTCCACCGGCTGGCCTTTGAGCACCTTGTCGGCGGTTTCCACACCGATGGCACCGATCAAAGCAGGCTGCTGGGCCACGGTGGCGGCCAGTTTACCCTTGGCTACGGCGGCTTTGCCATCGTCGGTACCGTCGAAGCCGACGATCATCACGTCCTTACCGGCGGCTTGTACGGCGCGGATGGCACCCAGCGCCATCTCGTCGTTCTGGGCGAACACCGCCTGCACGGTCGGATGGGCGGCCAGCAGGTTCTCCATGACGTTCAGACCCTTGGTACGGTCAAAGTCGGCGGGCTGGGAGGCCAGCACCTGCAGCTTGTTGGCGGTCACGGCCAGGGCGAAACCTTCGCCGCGATCGCGAGCGGCGGAGGTGCCGGCAATCCCTTCGAGCTGGATCACCTTGGCGCCGGTGCCCAATTTTTCGGTGATGAAGTCACCGGCCAGCTTGCCGCCCGCCACGTTATCGGAGGCGATATGGGCCTTGACCTCACCCTGAGCCGCGCCGCGATCCAGGGTCAGTACCGGTATGTTGGCCTTGTTGGCCAGGCGGATGGCGTTGCCAACGGCCTCGGAGTCGGTGGGGTTGATCAGGATGGCATTGACCTTGCGTACGGTGAGATCTTCCACGTTGGAAAGCTCCTTGGCCGGGTCATTTTGAGAGTCCAGCACCACCAGCTCGTAGCCAAGCTCCTTGGCCTTGGCTTCGGCCCCTTCCTTCATGGTGACGAAGAAGGGGTTGTTGAGGGTGGAGACCACCATGGCCAGGGTCTGATCGGCGGCCTGGGCGGTGCCCAGCACGGACATGATGGCGGCGGCGAGCAGGGTATTGAGCTTTTTCATCGTTTCATTCCTTGTGTGTGGCTGGTTTGGGTTGTTATTTATTGCTTTTGTTATCGATCATCACGGCGAGCAAAATCACGCTGGCCTTGGCAATCATCTGGTAATAGGAGGAGACGTCGAGCAGGTTCAGGGCATTGTTGAGGAAGCCGATGATGAGGGCGCCTATCAGGGTGCCCATGATGCGACCCTTGCCCCCCATCAGGCTGGTGCCCCCCAGTACCACGGCGGCGATGGCATCGAGCTCATAGCCCATGCCGGCGGTCGGCTGGGCCGAGGACAGACGGGAGGTGACGATGAGACCCGCCAGCGCGGAGAGCGCGCCGCACAGGGCGTAGACCGCGAGCTTGACCCGCGCCACGTTGATGCCGGAGAGGCGGGTGGCCGACTCGTTACCGCCGAGGGCGTAGATGTAACGACCGAGGCGAGTGTGGTTGAGCATGAACCAGGCCAGCAGGAAGACGATGGCCATCAACCAGATGGGCACCGGCAGACCGAACAGGTAACCGGTCCCGAGCCAGGCGAAGTGATCGGCGCCATCGCTAAAACCGGTGGAGATGGGGCGTCCCTCGGTGTAAACCATGGTCACGCCGCGCAGGGCGGTCATGGTCACCAGGGTGGCGATGAAGGCTTGCACCTTGCCCTTGGCAATGATGAGGCCGCTGATGCCACCGAGCAGGGCGCCGGCCCCTAAGGTGAGCGGTACCACCAACCAGATGGGCAGCTCCATGGCCACCATGGTCGCGGCCAGGGCACCACAGAGGGCCAGCACAGAGCCGACCGAGAGATCGATACCGGCGGTGAGAATGACCAGCGTCATGCCGACCGCGATGATGGCGTTGATCGAGGTCTGACGCAGGATGTTGAGCAGGTTGTCGGCGGTGAAGAAGTTCGGGCTCAGGAAGGAGACCACACCGATCAGCACCAAGAGGGCGACCAGGGATTTGTTCTCGATCCACCAGGCCTTGCTCATGACGCCGCGGCGGGGAAGGGTTTGGGTTGTCATTGCTGTGCCTCTTGCTCTGCTTGCCACTGTTTACCGACTGCCGCCGCCATCAGTTTCTCCTGATTGGCGTCTTTGGCCATGAATTCTGCGCTGATGCGCCCCTCGTGCATCACCAGGATGCGATCGCTCATGCCGAGCACTTCCGGCATCTCGGAGGAGACCAGGATGATGCTCATCCCCTCCTTCTTGAACTGGTTGATCAGCTGATAAATTTCCTTTTTTGCCCCGACATCGACGCCGCGGGTCGGCTCATCGAGGATCAACACCTTGGGCCGGGTCAGCAGCCCCTTGGCGATGGCCACCTTCTGCTGGTTGCCACCGGAGAGCAACTTGATGAGCTGCTCGTTGCTGGGGGTCTTGATGTTGAACAGCCGCACGTAGTCGCTCACCGCCTGACGTTCGGCCTTGCCGTCAATCTTGCCACCCTTGTTGAATTCACCTAAGGCGCACAGGCTCATGTTCTCGCGCACCGACAGCTCCAGCACCAGACCATCGCCTTTGCGATCCTCGGAGATGTAGGCGATGCCGGCCTTGAGCCCATCGGCGGGGCTGCGCGGCACCATGGCCTTGCCATCGACTTCGACCGCGCCCGCGCTGATAAGGTTGGCACCGTAGATGAGCTTCATCAGCTCGGTACGACCCGAGCCCATCAGGCCGCTGAAGCCGAGGATCTCGCCCTGATGCAGGGTGAAGTCCACCCCGCGCACGCCGGGGCCGGCCAGCGCCTTGACCTGCAGACTGACGGGGCCGAGCTCGCGGCTGAGGCGCGGGTACTGCTCCTCCAACCGGCGACCCACCATCATCTCGATGATCTTGTCTTCATCGAGCTCGCTCACCGCCTTCTCGCCGATCCACTTGCCATCGCGCAGCACGGTGACCCGATCGCAGATCTGGAAAATTTCTTTCAGGCGATGGGAGATGTAGACGATGCCGCAGCCCTGCTCACGCAGCTCGCGGATGACCGCAAACAGCTGATCCGTTTCGGTGTCGGTGAGGGCATCGGTGGGCTCGTCCATGATGATGACGCTGGCATCAAAGGAGAGCGCCTTGGCGATTTCCACCATCTGCTGCTCACCGATGGAGAGATCCCCGAGCCGGGTATCAGGCCCGTGTTTGACCCCAAGGCGGCGCAGCAGAGCGCTGGCCCGCTCACGCAGCTGAGCGTGATCGATGTTGCCAAAGCGGGTGCGTGGCTCGCGGCCGAGGAAGATGTTGGCGGCAATGGACAATTCCGGCAGCAGGTTCAGCTCCTGGTGGATGATGCTGATGCCCTGATCCTGGGAGTCGCGGGGGCCCTTGAAGTGAACTGGCTGACCGCGATAGCTGACGCTGCCCGCATCGGCCTGGTAGATACCGGTCAGCACCTTCATCAGGGTCGACTTGCCGGCGCCGTTCTCGCCGAGCAGGGCCATCACCTGACCCGGATAGACCCGCAAACCCGCCTCATCGAGGGCGCGCACGCCGGGGAAGGTCTTGACGATCCCGCTGAGCTCTAAAATGGGCGAGGGGGCCGAGGAGGTTGTGCTCATGGCAGCTTCCTTTAGAGGGACTTAGAACGCCACGCCGGCGCAGAGAATGAGGTTGGCGTAAGGGGTGATCTCGCCGCTGCGCACAATGGCCTTGCTCTGGCGGGAGCGGGTCTTGAACTCTTCATGCAGGCAGTACTCTATGGTGATGGGCTTGCCCTGATCACGGGCGTGCTCGGCGATTTGATCAAGCAGGGCCTGATGGGCCAGCGGGCTGACCGTCTTGAGTTCGCTCGCCATGATCACCTTCTCCACCACCAGATCGGTGAACAGCGCGGCGACCACGGTCTGCAGGCTGGGGGTGCCTGCCATCAGCGCCAAGTCGATACGCTCGGGACCGGCCGGGATGGGCAAACCCGCATCGCAGACCGTGATCTCGTCGGTGTGACCCATCTGTGCCAGCAGGGCACTCAGGGGAGCATTGAGCAGTACGCCTCGTTTCATACAGCACCTCATTTTTAGCACAGAAGCGGGTTAGGACCCGTCTTCGTATGCTATTTGTTCTGCAAGGCAACCGGTTACGCAACCGGTTGCGTCATGAGGGAGGAAGATAGGCGTTATCCGTTAGCGGGTCTAGGAACAGATGATGAAAATGTGAAAACGATCTCAATGCGGGCAAAGATGGAGCACAAATGGGGCCAGCAGAGCGCCGACCCCGCGGGACTATCAGAGGATCAGCGCCTGTTGCACGGCGGGGCGGGCCAACATGCGCGCCGTGTGGGCCGCCACCTTGGGGAACTCCTCGATGGCCACCCCATCGCTTTTGAGCCAGCTGGCCACCACGAACAGGTAGATATCGGCCAGGCTGAAGCGCTCCCCCAGCACCCAGGGACCGGCCAGGTAGTGGTGTTCTATCTCGGCAAAGCCATCGCGCATGTTTTGCGGCATCTTGGCCAACATGGCATTGATGGCCTGCTCGTCATCGGCCCAGCGACTGCCGCGCCGGCCATGGGCGTGGGAGACATGTACCGTGGAGGCGAGGAAGCTGTTGACCTCCTGCATGCGCGCCAGCAGGAAGGGATCGTCAAGGGGGGCTAGCTCAGCTGCCGGGAAACGCTGCGCCACATAGAGCAGCAGGGCCGGGGTCTCGGTCAGCACGCCACGCTCGGTGGCCAGGGCTGGTACCCGTCCCTTGGGGTTGATGGCGAGATAGGCGGGGGAGCGCTGCTCGGCGGCGGCGAAGTCGACGATGTGGATCCGGTGAGGGGCGCCGGCTTCCACCAGGGCGATGCGAACCGCCATGGCGCAGGTGCCGGGGGCGAGGTAGAGCGTCAGATCAGACATGGCAGATCTCCTTGTGTATGAGTCAAGGTGTACGAGTCAGGGGTCAAGTCCGGCAAGCTGACCGGACGGGCCTTCGGCATCCTATCCCCATGTGCCTCCCAGGCCAAGGGAGAGTTGTTCGAATCGCTGCCGAGGCCCTGTCAGGGGCCCGGAGTTGTATGGAAAAATTGAACACCCTTGAGTGAAATCAATGGCTTTCTGAACAGAAGATAACAGGAAAAACGGCTACGCATGCCCGGTCAAATCGCTATAATGTGCCACTTTGGATCAGTCGCTTTCGATGTTGGACAGTCAATTGAGTAATAAAATGCGGATCGGTGGAACCCTCGAACAATCCCTCAGCCAGGGATATCGTCTGGACCTGCAAGGGGTGTTGAAAGAGGGCTGGCAACAGACCCGGCGCACCGGTTTCGGCCTGGCGCTGGCCATCGCCGGGGTGATGGCTATCTGGATCTTGCTCAGCAACACCCTGCTGACCCCCTATGTGAGCAAAGAGGGGGACATGGACATGGCGCTGGTGCTGAGCCTGCTCATCACAGTGGTGATGTCCCCCATGACCTCCTCCCTCGACATGCTGGGCTTGCAGCAATCGGTGGGCGTGCGGGCCCGGCCCAACCAGGTGTTCGACTTCTTCCGCCACTTCCTGCGCCTCGGTAGCCTGAGTCTGCTGGGCAGCCTCATCACCAGCCTGTTTGGCCCGCTGTTCGAACTGGTGGGCCTGCCGGTGGTGCTGGCCTTCATCCCCTCGGCCCTGGTCGGCATGGGGCTGGTGTTCACGGTGCCGCTGGTGCTGGAGCGCGGCCTGTCACCGGCCCAGGCCATTCTGGTCTCCCTCAAGCTGTTCGCCCGTGGCTGGTCCAGCATAGTGCTGCTGCACGGGGTCATGATGGTGCTGTTCGTGCTGGCCGTCATCCCCATGGGCCTGGGACTTATCTGGGTGGCGCCGCTCTACTTCAACTGCAAGGGGATCCTCTATCGGGACCTGTGCGGCGTCGCCGTCGAGGTGAGAGAAGTGGGCACCACCGACACTCCACAAGGCCCCGATCATTTCAATGCGTGATCAAGGCATGATGCAAAAGGACGGCACATGAAGATGATGAAACACGGCGTGGCGGGCACCCTGTTGCTGCTGCCTACATTGGTGCTGGCACAGCCCTCACCGCCTTCGCTGGATCTGCAGTACGGCACTTTTTACAGCCAGATGAAGACCTTCGCCAAGGGGGACTTCGGTCAGGCCCGGCTCGGTTTCTATCTGACCGATCCCCAGAGCGGTCAACGCTGTGGGCTGATCTCCGCCAGGGTCTCGACCCCGGAGCGAGAGGTGGCTGCCGAGGTGACGGTCGATGGCGAACTGCGCCTGCCCTATGATGACGATCTCAACCTGGACAAGGCCACCGTCATGGTGGCGCTGAGCGAGCCACACGCCACCTGCGATCTGTCGGTACAGGTAATGGCCGATCTGCCGCCCTCCCCGGATAAGCAGGGCGTCAAGCTGGCGGAGATCGCCAAGGGTCAGCAGGATATGCAGGCGCTGCTGGACAAGCTGGCAGGCATGGTCGGCAAATACTTCCTGCCCGGCATGGAAGGGGTGCGAGTCAGTCTGGTGCAGCCGAGTGGCACTGCCTATCTCATCGAAGGTGATCGTCGGCAGGCGCTGCCCTGGCACGATGGCCAGCTGCTGCTGAGCAACGCACAGCTCGCCGACTTTGCTGCGGGAGAGTTGCAACTGCAGGGGGAGATCCTGCGTCTGGCGCCCTGGTTACACAAGGGCTGACCGGCCTGGTTGCGTAAATTGCATGCATGAAAAAGGAGCGCCAGGCGCTCCTTTTTTCTTTTCGCTCGTGCGGAGATCCGGCGACTAGCGCACCTCAATCACATCCAACACGTCTATCTCATCGATATTGAGCAGGGGCGCGGTGGGCAGTTCGGGCGGATCGAATGCCTTGTCGCCGCCATCAATGATGCCGGAGTCGCGGTTGATGCTCTTGAAGTCAAACAGCTTGTGATCGAGCAGGTGGCTCGGGATCACGTCCTGAATGGCGGTGAACATGGTCTCGATGCGACCGGGGAAGCGGCGATCCCAATCCTGCATCATCTGCTTGATGGCCTTGCGCTGCAGGTTTTCCTGCGAGCCGCACAGGTTGCACGGAATGATGGGGAAGGCTTTGACCTCGGCGTAACGCACCAGGTCTTTTTCCTTGCAGTAGGCCAGCGGGCGGATCACCACGTTCTTGCCGTCGTCACTCACCAGCTTGGGCGGCATGGATTTGAGCTTGCCGCCGTAGAACATGTTGAGGAACAGCGTCTCCAGGATATCGTCCCTGTGATGGCCGAGGGCAATCTTGGTGCAACCCAGCTCCAGGGCGGCGCGATAGAGAATACCGCGGCGCAGGCGGGAGCAGAGGGCGCAGGTGGTCTTGCCTTCCGGTACCTTGTCCTTGACGATGGAGTAGGTGTCTTCCTCGACGATCTTGAAGTCGACGCCGAGGGCGGCCAGGTATTCAGGCAGCACGTGCTCGGGGAAGCCGGGTTGTTTCTGATCCAGGTTGACGGCCACCAGATCGAAATGGATGGGGGCGCTGGCCTTCAGGCTCATCAGGATGTCGAGCATGGCGAAGCTGTCTTTACCGCCAGACAGGCACACCATGATCTTGTCACCCTCTTCAATCATGTTGAAGTCGGCGATGGCCTGACCCACATTGCGCCGCAGACGCTTCTGCAGCTTGTTGAAACTGTATTTCTCTTTGGCGTTAAGCTCTTCGTGCATGGCCTCAAACCCGGGACAAAAATAAGCGGCTTATTATAGCCATGTCCCGGGGGAGGGCAAGAAACGCTTATGCAGGATGGCGTCTGTCATCGACGGAACAGCTGTAATCGTCCGGTTTGAGGATCAGGATGTCGCAGTTGAGCCGATCGACCACGTGCTCTGCAGTGTTGCCAAGCAGGGCAGCGGAGAGACCGGTGCGGCCAACGCAGCCCATGATCATCAGGGTGGACTTGAGATCGTCCGCCATGTCGGGTAACACCTCTTCCGGCAGCCCCTCGGCCACTCGGGTCCACATGTGACCGATACCGAACTGATCCGCATGCTCGCGCAGCATATCTTCGTGATGTTTGCGGATGGCGTCGTTATAGGCGTTGGGATCGAACTCGGGCAACTCGATGGCCACATTGACCGGGGTGCCCGGGTAGGTATTGACCAGGTAGAGGTTGGATCCGAGCAAATCGGCAATGGCCGCGCCCTCCAGGGTGATGCGCTCGTTGAGCACCTTCTGCTCCAGATCGTCGCTTGAGCAGTTGATGGCGGCGATGATATTGCCGCCTCGCTGCCAGTGACCCTCTTTGACCAACAGGACGGGGCAGGGGCACTTGCGCAGCAGGTGCCAGTCGGTCGGGGTGAAGATGAAGGTCTGCAGGAAAGAGTGCTTGTGGGTCGCCTTGACCACCAGATCGTGGCGCTGGCTCAGCACTTCCTGGATCACGCACTCGAAGGGCCTATTGTGCCAGAGTACTTTGACTTCGCACTCGACCCCTCTGGCCCGATAGGGTTTGAGGATATCGTCGAGCCATTCCCTGCGCTGGGAGATGACGCCGTGACGCATCTCTTCGCGCTCATCCACCGACAGCATGGCCGTCATCTCGTACGAGAAGTCGTAGATGGTCAGCAACAGGGTCAGCTGGGCGCCCTCGTCCAGCTCGGCGATCTTGACCGCCCGCTCGAGCGCGATCTGGCGCTCCTCTTCCGGGTTGATCACCACCAAAATGTTTCGGTACTTGACCATGTTCTCCTCCTTGGCAAAAAGCCAATGATGGCAACTCTTTAGCCTTTACAGCTTAGTCCAAGGGGAGAGGTGGGGAAGTGTGCCGGATCAAATTTCAGAACGAACGGATCCGGCAATTTATTGCAGAGAGAGGTTATCAGCCGCAGGGAGGACGAGTGGCGCCTGCCATGACGCCGAGAGCAACGTTGTCGAGAACGGTGATGTACTTACCCTTGACGCTGATGAGGCCGGATTTTTGGAAGCGGCCGAGCAGACGGCTGATGGTTTCGACGGTGAGGCCGAGGTAGTTGCCGATGTCGCCCCGGGTCATGGAGAGACGGAACTCCTTGGCGGAGAAGCCGCGTTCGGAGAAACGCACCGACAGATTGTGCAGGAAGGCGGCGAGGCGCTCTTCGGCATTCTTCTTTGAGAGCAGCAGGATCATCTCCTGATCCCCCATGATCTCGTTGCTCATCAGTCGCATGATCTGCTGGCGGAGCTTCGGCATCTTGCCGGAGAGATCATCGAGTACATCGAAGGGGATTTCGCACACCATGGCCGTTTCCAGCGCCTGGGCGAAGGAGGGGTGAGCATGCTTGTGGATGGCATCGAAACCGACCAGATCGCCCGCGAGGTGGAAGGCGGTGATCTGCTCGTCACCCTGCTCGGTGATGGTGTATGACTTGATGGTCCCGGAGCGGATGGCGTAGAGCGATTTGAGCTCGTCACCGGCCTTGAACAGCTCCTCGCCCTTCTGGATCGGCTTCTTGCGCTCGATGATGCTGTCCAGCTGATCGAGCTCGTTGTCGTTCAGCGAGAAAGGAATACAGAGCTGACTGATGCTGCAATCCTGGCAATGAATTGCACAGCCACCGCTCTGAATACGTCTGCCAGGTTTCTTATCCGGGATCATAGGCTCAAACGAATAATTGATTTATATCAAACAAGTTTACCATCAACTCATCCGTTTTGGATAGCGTTTCAAAAGGATACTAGCCCGATCCAGAGGGTATGGAGCCCATAAAGGATGAGCAGCAGAGCACCTCCCAACCGAAGGCTGCGCAGGGTCAGCCAGTAGCGCAATCGGTCCGCCAAGCCCCCCAATGCAAAGAGGGTTGGCAGGGTGCCAATGCCGAAGCTGAGCATGATGAGGGCCCCGCCGGCTGCGGATCCGGCCGCGGCACTCCAGGTCAGCATGGAGTAGACCAGCCCGCAGGGCAGCCAGCCCCACACCATGCCAAAGGGGAGGGCCTGCAGGGCCGAACGGAAGGGGAGGAATCTACCGGCTAGCGGCTTGATATAGGGCCAAAACGTTGCACCGATACGCTCAAGCAGCAGAACTCCCTGCCACCAACCCGCCAGATAGAGCCCCAGCGCTATCATCAGCAGCGCCGCCAGCAGCCGCAGGCCGGCGATGGCGTGTTTACCAGCCCCCAGTTCACCGGCGGTGGCAAGCAATCCCCCCACCAGGGCGCCTGCGATCACGTAGCTCAGGATCCGGCCGAGGTTGTAGTTGAGCAAATAGCCAAGCCTGCCCCAGAAGTGCTGCTTGGCGGGGGGAATGGCCATGGAGAGCGCCGCCGAGACACCGCCGCACATGGCGATGCAGTGGCCAGAGCCTGCCAGCCCCACCAGCAGGGCCCCCATCAGATCAAGGCTGCTGATCATCGCTCTGCTTGTCCTGCGGCTTGGTTCTGTGCTCTTCCTCGTCGAACAGGATGTTGGAGCCCTGCCTGTCGAGATCCTCAAACTGTTCGGAGCGAATAGCCCAGAAGAAGACGACCCCCGCGATGATCACAAACAGAATGGCGATGGGGATGAGGACGAAGATGATGTTCATGATGCAGGCCTTGCGGTGGGGATCGTCATGATAAACCAGGACAGGGTGGATGCTCCCGTTTCATTTGGCGGGAGGCCTTGGCCGTTTGGCGCAGGCCTCCCGGCTGGCAAGAGGTGGTTCACCGGTTCAGCCGCATGGAGTTGGTTACTACTATGAGGGAGCTCAGGGACATGCCTGCCGCCGCCAGATAAGGGGGCAACCAGCCGCTGGCAGCGAGTGGCAGGACCAGCAGGTTGTAGCCGATGGACCAGGCGAAGTTCTCCTTGATGATCTTGCGGGTGCGCAGCGCCAGGGTGCGAGCCGTCAGCAGGCGGGAGAGATCGTCCGCCAGCAAGATGGCGTCGGCGCTGTTTTTCGCCAGGTCTGTGCCTCCGGCCATGGCAAAAGAGGCGTGGGCCCCGGCCAGCACGGGGGCGTCGTTGATGCCATCGCCCACCATGATGCTGATGTCACCCGCCGCCTCCCGCGCCTTGAGATAGGCGAGCTTGCCATCGGGAGTCATGCCTTTCACCAGTTCATCCACCCCGAGCTCACGGGCAACTTCGTCGGCCTCGGCCGAGCCGTCACCGGTCAATATGGTGGTCTTGAGGCCAGCGGCCTGGAAGGCCGCAATGAGCGCCTTGGCGTCAGCTCGCAGGGTGTCGGCCAGATTGAAGCGGGCCAGCAGCCTGGACTCGTCGGCCAGGTAGATGACAAGGCCGCTGGCCTGCTCACCCGGTAATGGCTCGTCAGACAATCCCAGCCAGCGAGCACTGCCGACCCGATACAGGGAGCCCGCTACCTTGCCCTGAATGCCATGTCCGATGACGGGGAGCACTTCGCTTGCGGGCAGCAACAGGGCCTCATCGGCGGCCGTGCTTCTAAAGGCCCGGGCGATGGGGTGTTCGGAATGGGCCTCCAGCGCGCGGGCGATGGCGAGGCACTGGGTCTCGCTCAGCTCGGCCAGAACGGTGGTGCCGATGAGGCTGATATTGCCCGTGGTCAGGGTGCCGGTCTTGTCCATCACCACCCGGTTGGCCCGGGTCAGTATGTCCAGCACATGACCGCGGCGCAGCAGTATGCCACTGCGGGTGAGGTGGGCGGTGGCGGTGGTGAGTGCGGTCGGGGTCGCCAGCGACAGGGCGCAAGGGCAGGTGGCGACCAGTACCGCCAGGGTGACCCAGAAGGCCTGCTCCGGCTGATGGAAGTGCCAGTAGGTCCAGACCGCCGCCGCGATGAGGAGCAACACCAGAATAAAGTGGCGGGAGAGCACATCGGCCAGCTGGGCGATGGCGGGCTTGTCATCCAGAGCATGATCCTGGAGGCGCATGATCTGAGCGATGCGTGACTCTTCGATGCGGTGGCTGACCCGGATCTCCAGCGGCGCATCGGTGTTGATGGTACCGGCGTAGACGGGATCACCCGGCTGCTTGAGCAGGGGGAGCTGTTCGCCGGTCAGCATGGCTTCATTCACGCTGGCCTGGCCCGCGGCGATGATGCCATCGGCGGGCAGGGTGGCGCCGGCCAGCACCCGGATCCTGTCTCCCACCTGCAGCATTTTGGCCGCCACCTCGTGCTCGCCATCTGCATCGATGCGAGTGGCCATGATGGGTACCAGCCTGGCCAGATTGGAGCTTGATTCCGACGCCTTGCGCCGCGCCCGCAGCTCCAGAAAACGTCCCAGCAACAAGAAGAAGACGAACATGGTGATGGAGTCGTAATAGACCTCACCGGTGTTGAAGACGGTGGCCCACATGGAGGCGACAAAGGCCCCGATCAGTGCCAGCGACACCGACACATCCATGGAGAGGTGACCCTGCTTCAGGCTGCGCCAGGCGCCCACGTAAAACGGCTGGGCGGAGTAGATCATGATGGGGGTCGAGAGCAGCAGGCTTATCCACTTGAAGTAGACCATGAACTCCTCTTCGACGCTGATGAAGAGATCCATGTAGAGCGCCACGGCGCACATCATCACCTGCATGGAGCCTAAGCCCGCCAGCGCCAGCCGGAACATGTAGCTGCGCACCTCGCGGGCGTAGAGCGCCTCCTGGCTGTGGGTCTGGAACGGATAGGCGCGATAGCCAATCTTGGCGAAGCCCTTGAGGATGTCGCTCAAGGAGAGCCTTGCCGGATCCCACTTGATGCGGGCGCGATGGGTGGTGGTGTTGACGTTCACATAGTGCAGGCCCGGCAGCCCCATCAGGTGGCGCTCGATAAGCCAGGCGCAGGCGGCGCAGGTCAATCCTTCTACGCTGAGCTGTATTTCGCGAAGTATTTGACTGCCAGAGCCGGTGTCAGTCACGAAATCCTGCTGCACTTCGGCCAGATCGTAGTGGCTAAGGGCGGCCAGTTCGCTCGGCACCAGTTCCCCCTTGATGCCGGGGGCTGAGCGGTGCTCGTAATAACTGGCGAGGCCGCATTCGAGGATGGTTTCGGCCACGGCCTGGCAGCCAGGGCAGCACATGGGTTGCACTATGCCCTTGATCTCGAGGGCATAGTCGCTGCCGGTGGGCACCGGCTCACCGCAGTGGAAGCAACCTATCATGGTGTTTTCTCTCTCGAGGCAGGGGGGATGAGCAAGGCGGAGGAGCCGGCTACCTGCCGCGGCGCGTCAGGGTGAACACCGTCAGCCACGGCTTAACGTCCCTTGGGATCGAGTTCGATGGGGGCCTTGGTTGGCAGTTGTACCGTCTCTTGCAGTCGCCACTCGTGATCGAAGGCATCGACCCGAATGTGCCACTTGCCGGTGGGGGCCTTGTCCAGGTGCAGGCGATAGATGCCATTGCCGTCGGCGGTGATCAGGTGTTCGCTGTCCATGCCGGCCAGGGTGGGGTGGAACAGGGAAACATGCAGCGCCTGTCCGGGCGGGATATCGCCGGCGAGGGGGTTGAGGGTCAGTTCGTTGCCGTTGACCGCGAGGGCGATGCGAATGTGCAGCGCCTCGGCGCGATCGAACTTGCTGAGATCCTGATTAATCTCCTTGCCCTGCTTGTAATAGTCTTCGGCCACCAGGTTGACACCGTCCTTGCTGGCGATGATGGCGGTGGCGATGCTCGCGACCACGGCGGCGCAAGGGAGGGCGATGATGAACCAGGGCCAGAACTGGCGATACCAGGGTTGAGTCATAGTGCTACCGAAACCTATGATTAACAAAAAGGAGGTTTTTCAGACAACACAAGATAACAAAAAGCCCCGAAGAGTCGAGGCTTTTTGCTGCGTAATCACGTGCTTATCACATGTTACTGCTTATTTTGCCCTGCATTGTGGGACAAGCTATAGACGTAGGACGCCAGCAGCTGAACCTTGTCTTCTCCCAGAATATCCTTCCAGGCGGGCATGACG
The DNA here is from genome assembly GCF_000820185.1 of Aeromonas tecta. Taxonomy (GTDB): domain Bacteria; phylum Pseudomonadota; class Gammaproteobacteria; order Enterobacterales; family Aeromonadaceae; genus Aeromonas; species Aeromonas tecta. The sequence goes on along the minus strand of NZ_CDCA01000010.1, from coordinate 246,035 downwards.
CCGTGGCGACCGTGGGTGATGGTCTGCTCGACCACCTGACGGGAGCCACCGTACAACCAGGTGTTGTTGGTGAGGTCAGGTGCACCGAAGGCGATGCCGCCCTTGGCATCCGGGCCGTGACAGGCGGCGCACATGGCGAAACGGGCTTCCCCCTTCTTGGCTTCCACCAGATCGACCTTGCGGCCGGACAGGCTCAGCACATAGGAGGCCACTTCCTTGACGCCATCTTGCCCCAGGATCTCGCCCCAGGCCGCCATGATCCCCTGCCGACCGCCCATGATGGTGGTCTTGATCTGATCAGGCTGGCCGCCCCATTGCCACTCGCTGTCGGTCAGGTTCGGGAAGCCGCGACCGCCACGGGCATCGGAGCCATGACACTGGGAGCAGTTTTGCAGGAACAGACGTTGACCCACCTTGCGGGCCTCCGGATCGGCCGCTATCTCCTCGATGGGGCGGTAGCTCTTGCCGTCGGCCTGATAGGCCAGCTCGCGGAACTTGGCACCATAGACTTCATCGGCCTTGGCCAGCTCGCGGTCATACTCGACCGCGCGACCTTCCGCCTTGGCGGAGGCCACTGCGGCCTTGGAGTCTGCCAGGGAGCGAATGTCCTGGTTGGAGCTCTGCCAGCCCAGCAGACCCTTCCAGTTGCCCAGCCCCGGGAAGGCGAGCAGGTAGACCAGCCCGGTCACGATGAAGAAGAGGAACATGTAGGACCACCACTTCGGCAACGGGTTGTTGATCTCTTCGATGCCGTCGAAGGTGTGGCCCATGGGCTGACCCTCTTCGGTGCCCATCTTGTCCTTCATGCACCACATCAGCAGCAAGAAGCAGCCGATAATGGTGCCCAGACTTATGACGGTCACAAAAATGCTAAACAAAGTGCTCATTATTGCTTCGCTCCTGCGTTCTTGTTATCAGCACTGGGTTGCTCATCATCGGCAAAAACCAGGTTGGCAGCCTCGTCGAAGGAGGCCTTGCGGCGCTTGCTGTAAGCCCAGACGATGATGGCGATCATGATGATCATCAACAGCAAGGTGTACAGGCCGCGAAATGTGCCGTAATCCATATCCCGACTCCTTATTTCAGGGCATGACCCAGTGATTGCAGATAGGCCACCAGGGCATCCAGCTCGGTCTTGCCTTTCACGGCTTCGCTCGCACCCTGAATGTCAGCATCGGTATAAGGCACGCCGAAGTGATCCCGGAACAGTGCCAGCTTCTTGCCGGTCAGTTCGCCGGTCAGCACATTGGTCTCGAGCCAGGGGAAGGAGGGCATGTTGGACTCGGGCACCACGTCGCGCGGGTTGATCAGGTGAGCGCGGTGCCAGTCATCGGAATAACGACCGCCGACCCGGGCCAAGTCCGGACCGGTACGCTTGGAGCCCCACAGGAAGGGGTGCTCCCACACGCTCTCACCGGCAACCGAGTAATGGCCGTAGCGCTCGGTCTCGGCGCGGAACGGTCGGATCATCTGGCTGTGACAGACGGTGCAGCCTTCACGGATGAAGATGTCGCGCCCTTCCATCTGCAGCGCGGTGTAGGGCTTGAGGCCCTCCACCGGCTCGGTGGTCTGCTTTTGGAAGAACAATGGGGTGATTTCGACCAGGCCCCCCAGGCTGATGGCAAAGATGATGCCGACCACCAGCATGGGAACGCTCTTTTCAAAGATCTCGTGACGATTATTGTTGCTCATGGGTTGACCTCTTCAATCATGCTGGCTGTGCGACGGGTTCCAAGGAACCCTTGGGCGCAGTGATGGTGCGATAGGCGTTGTAGGCCATCAGCAACATACCGGTGACGAAGAAGCAGCCACCCAGGAAGCGCACGAAGTAGAAGGGATAAGAGGCCTGCAGGGCTTCCACGAAGCTGTAGGTCAGGGTGCCGTCGTCGTTGACCGCACGCCACATCAGACCCTGCATCACACCTGAAATCCACATGGAGACGATGTAGAGCACTGTGCCCACGGTCGCCAGCCAGAAGTGGACGTTGATGAGGCGGATGCTGTACATGCGGCCTTGATCGAACAGGTTAGGGATCAGGTGATACACGGCGCCGATGGATACCATGGCAACCCAGCCCAGCGCGCCGGAGTGGACGTGACCTATGGTCCAGTCGGTGTAATGGGAGAGCGCGTTGACGGTCTTGATGGCCATCATCGGGCCTTCGAAGGTGGACATGCCGTAGAACGACAGGGACACGATCAGGAAGCGCAGGATGGGGTCATAACGCAGTTTGTGCCAGGCGCCGGACAGGGTCATGATGCCGTTGATCATGCCGCCCCAGGAGGGGACGAACAGGATGAGCGACATCACCATGCCGAGGGACTGTGCCCAGTCGGGCAGGGCGGTATAGTGCAGGTGGTGCGGACCGGCCCAGATATAGAGGGAGATCAGCGCCCAGAAGTGGACGATGGAGAGACGGTAGGAATAAACCGGACGCCCCGCCTGCTTGGGCACGAAGTAGTACATCATGCCAAGGAAGCCGGCCGTCAGCAGGAAGCCAACCGCGTTGTGGCCATACCACCACTGCACCATGGCATCCATGGCACCGGAATACATGGAGTAGGACTTCATGCCGGAGACCGGTATCTCCATGTTGTTGACGATGTGCAGCACGGCAACCGTGATGATGAAGGCGCCAAAGAACCAGTTCGCCACATAGATGTGGGAGGTGGTGCGCTTGGCCAGGGTACCAAAGAAGACGATGGCGTAGGCGACCCAGACCACGGTGATGGCGATGTCGATGGGCCACTCCAGCTCGGCATACTCCTTGGAGGTGGTGTATCCCAGCGGCAGCGAGATGGCGGCCGAGAGGATAATCGCCTGCCAACCCCAGAACACGAAGGAGGCAAGTTTGCCGCCAAACAGTCGGGTCTGACAGGTGCGTTGCACCACGTAGAAGGAGGTGGCCATCAGGGCACTACAGCCAAAGGCGAAGATGACCGCGTTGGTGTGCAGGGGGCGAAGGCGACTGTAGGTCAGCCAGGGGGTATCGAAGTTGAGGGCAGGCCAGATCAACTGGGCTGCGATCAGTACGCCTACCGACATGCCGACAATTCCCCAGACGATCGTCATGACGGTGAACTGGCGCACAACGGTGTAGTTGTACTCAGGATGGTGTGTTGTATGGCTCATCGTTGTATTCCGCTTCCGATGCTGCTGTTGTTTGATTTTTTTCGTCCGGTGACCAGGACCATTTTCAGCCAGGTTTTGCGAAATCCTCTCGTTAACATCTGTTAATAAAAGGAAAAGCAAAAGGTGGTTAAATGAAAATTCATTGAGAATGATACTGAACTGACCGGTAAAATAACAGTACAAACAGTGATATATTTGGCTCCGACGGGTCTCATGCTCGCCAGTTTTTACCTTGCGCGAGATCACGAAAATCGCATTTTTAAAGTACCTTACAAGGCTGTTTTTTCATGAAAGAGAGACTCACTTCACGCAAAATCGGGCATTTAATCATTGTGATGGCCATTTTGCTCGCCCTGGTGGCCTATCGGACCTGGTTTGCGGGCCCGCAAACGACGCCGCCACAGGCAGAAAATGATCAGATTTGTGATCTGTCCCACAGCCCGTGCAGCTTCTCCGTCGGTGATGTACCGCTGACGGCGAGGGTGGATGGGGTGTCAGTCAAGGCTGAACATGACTTTGTGTTACGTCTTCAGGGCGGGTCACCGGCCATTACCCCGGTCAAGGCCTGGCTCGAGGGGAAAGAGATGTTTATGGGCCAAATCCCGGTGCAATTTGACGCCGGCGAGGGTGGCTGGCAGGCAAAGGCGCAGGTGGGGTCTTGCACCTCGGCAACCATGACCTGGCTGCTCAATATCGAGTGGAGCAATGGCCAGCGCCAGCAACTGGCGCTCTCCGTCACCCGTTAAATCTGCGTATTATTTGGCGCCAAGCGGGGGGCATCAGTGAAATTTGATTTGAATTTTTCAGGCAGGTCGGTACCTTGCAGTGATTATCAAGGAGTGAAGTTCATTTAATCATGATTGAAAAACAAGCATTTTATCGCACTCTCAACCAGCAGGCCCAGGCGCTGCTGGAAGGGGAGCCGGATATGATCGCCAACCTGGCCAATCTGTCCGCGCTGCTCAATCAGGAGCTGGCCGAGATCAACTGGGTCGGCTTTTATCTGTTGCAGGGCGACACCCTGGTGCTGGGCCCCTTCCAGGGAAAACCGGCCTGCGTGCGCATTCCGGTCGGGCGCGGCGTCTGTGGCACCGCGGTGGCCGAGGACAAGACCCAGTTGGTGGACGACGTGCACCAGTTTGCCGGTCACATCGCCTGTGACGGTGCCAGCAACTCGGAAATTGTTATCCCGCTGCGTCGTGGCGGTGAGATCATCGGGGTCCTCGATGTGGACAGTCCGATTTTTAACCGTTTCGACCAGGAAGACCGAATTGGCCTGGAAGAAACGGTGCAAATTTTGGAAAGCATGCTCTAAGTCATTGCTAGATGGTTCGCAAAAGGCCCCAAGCTCTCTATAATAGGGCCTTTGTTGTGTTCGGGGATGTGCCCGTACGTCTATATGAAAGCCAAGGTTATACATGGAAAACACTGAAAAGCTGAAGAACAGTAAAGAGATCGTCGCCTACCTGGTCGAGAAATTCCCGGCCTGCTTCATCGCTGAAGGAGAGGCCAAGCCACTCAAGATTGGCATCTTCCAGGATCTGGCCGCGCGTCTTGCTGACGACGAGAGAGTCTCCAAGACCATGCTGCGCTCTGCTCTGCGTCAATACACCTCCAGCTGGCGTTACCTGCATGGCCTCAAGGCCGGCCAGGCCCGTGTCGATCTGGACGGGAACCCGGGCGAAGTGCTGACCGAAGAGCACATCGAACATGCCAAGCAGGCGCTGAAAGAGAGCAAAGAACGTGTCTTTGCCAGCCGCCGCACCAATACCAAGGAAAAGGAAGACAAGCCAAAGCAGCCGCGCCGTCCCGCGCCACGCAAGGCCGATGCCGTCCGTTCCGACAAGCCGAAAGCCGCCCCCAAGGCCGCTCCCGTTGCTGAAGCTCCGCTGGTGAAAGTAGATGCCGCTACGCTGAAAGTGGATCAGGGTGTGCGCGTTGTGCTCGGCAAGAACCCTGTCCCCGCGACCATCAAGGAAGTGACCAAGGACGACGTACAGGTTCAATTGCAGACCGGCATGATGTTGCGGGTCAAGTTCGAGCATCTGGTTCTCTAAGGAGACAAATGTTGAAGCATGGCGTAATTCGTTTTTCCCTCGTTGCCTGTAGCCTGGCGCTTGCCGGGCTTGCACAGGCCATCGAGCCGGTGCTCAAGGAAAGTGATTTGCCTGTGTTGGCTCAGGAGAGCCAACATGCTACGGCCAGCAAGCGAATTGCCAATCTGTTTACCCGCTCCCATTACAAACAGTTCAAGCTGGACGATGCCTTTTCCTCCGTGATCTTCGACAAGTATCTGGAGAATCTGGACTACAGCCGCAACCTGTTTTTGGCCTCTGACATCAGCCGTTTTGAAAAATACCGTACCGGTTTTGACACCGATCTCGAAAGAGGACGGTTGGCGCCTGCCTACGAGATGTTCAACCTGAGCCAGCAGCGGCGTTACGAGCGGTTCGAATACGCCCTTAAACTGCTCGACACTCCCTTCGATTTCACCCAGAAAGATAACTACATCTTCGATCGGGAAGGGGCGGCATGGCCCAAGGATGAGGGCGAGCTCAATGAACTGTGGCGCCAGCGGGTCAAGTTCGATGCCCTGAGCCTCAAACTCAGCGGCAAAGAGTGGCCCGAGATCAAGGAGCTGCTTGGCAAGCGTTACAACAACGCCATCAAGCGGATGTCCCAGACCGAGAGCGAGGACGTGTTCCAGCTCTTCATGAACTCCTTCGCCCGCGCCATCGAGCCGCACACCAGCTATTTGTCGCCGCGCAGTGCCGATCGCTTCAACACCGAGATGAACCTCTCGCTGGAAGGGATTGGTGCGGTGCTACAGGCAGAGGATGACTTCACCGTCATCCGCTCCCTGGTGCCCGGTGGCCCGGCCGCCAAGTCCAATCACCTCAAGCCCGATGACAAGATAACCGGGGTAGGGCAGGACGATGGCAAGATTGTCGATGTGATTGGCTGGCGTCTGGACGACGTGGTCGAACTCATCAAGGGCCCCAAAGGCAGCAAGGTGAAGCTGGAGATCCAGCGCGGCAAGGGCGCCAGCGCCAAGACCGAACTCATCGAGCTGACCCGCGACAAGGTGCGCCTGGAAGACAGGGCCGCCAAGTCCAAGGTGATCAATGCGGAAGGCAAGAAGATAGGGGTACTCGAGATCCCGAGCTTCTACGTCAACCTGCATGACGACGTCATCAAGGAGCTCTCCAGCCTCAACAAGCAGAAGATTGATGGTCTCATCGTCGATCTGCGTGGTAACGGTGGTGGCGCCCTGACCGAAGCCTCGGCGTTGAGTGGCCTGTTCTTCACCAGCGGTCCCGTGGTGCAGATCCGTGATCACATGGGCCGTATCACGGTCAATGGCGACGATGACGGCAATGTCTACTATGGCGGCCCGATGTCGGTGATGATTGACCGCTACAGTGCCTCGGCCTCCGAGATCTTCGCCGCCGCCATGCAAGACTATGGTCGCGCCCTGATCCTGGGTGAAAACTCGTTTGGTAAGGGCACGGTGCAGCAGCATCGCAGTCTGGCCAAGGTCTATGACTTCTACGAGCAGCCGCTGGGTCACGTGCAGTACACCATCGCCAAGTTCTACCGGATCAACGGTGGCAGCACCCAGAACAAGGGTGTCGCGCCTGACATCGGCTTCCCCACCGCCGCCACACCGGGCGAGACCGGGGAGAGTCAGGAGTTCAATGCGCTGCCCTGGGACAAAATCGCCTCGGCCAGTTACGACAAGTTGGGGGACTTCTCCAGCCTGCTCGCCAAGCTGAAGAGCGATCACGAGGTACGGATCAACAAGGATCCTGAATTTGCCTACGTGATGCAGGACATCAAGGAATATCAGGCGGACAAGGACAAGAAGTCAGTCTCCCTGAACGAAGCCGAGCGGCTGGCCGAGCAGGCCAAGCAGGACGAGAAAGCGCTGGCGCGAGCCAATGAGCGACTGATCCGTCTTGGCAAGCCGACGGTGAAGAGCCTGGATGCGTTGCCGACCGATTTTGTGGCGCCCGACGAGTATCAGATTGAAGCCGCGAATATCACGGCGGATCTGGCTCGGTTGAGCAAGAAAAGCTAGCCGATAACGCAGCGATATAAATGATAAAAAGGGCGACTCAGGTCGCCCTTTCTTTTTGATTGTCTCCCGCCTGCGAAATGCAAACTGTTTGACCCTGCCGATCGGTTGTGACAGCCTCTGACTCGTCAATAACAACGCGTGGAAGCAGACAATAATGACCGAACTCTCCCAGGCCATGACGGCCAAATATCGCCAGGATTACCAGGCGCCGCTCTACTGGATTGACAGCATCGATCTCGATTTCCAGTTGCAAGAGCCCAAGACCCTGGTCACCGCCATCTCCCGCCTGCGTCGCAACGGCGAGCACAAGGATCCGCTGGTGCTGGACGGTGAAGGGCTTGTGCTGCAGAGTATCAGCGTCGATGGCATTCCCTTCAGCCAGTACGAGCAAGGCGAGAGCAGCCTGACCCTGTTCAACCTGCCGGCCGAATGCGTGCTGACCATAGTCACCGAGCTGGATCCCGCCGCCAACACCGCGCTGGAGGGGCTCTACAAGTCCGGTGATGCCTATTGCACCCAGTGTGAGGCCGAGGGCTTCCGCCGTATCACCTATTACCTCGACCGCCCCGACATCCTGGCGCGCTACAGCACCCGCATCAGTGCCGACAAGGCCAAATATCCCTTCCTGCTATCCAACGGTAACAAGGTCGAGAGCGGCGATCTGGATGGGGGCCGCCACTTCGTGCAGTGGCAGGATCCTTTCCCCAAACCCAGCTATTTGTTCGCCCTGGTGGCCGGAGATTTTGACGTCGAGCGCAGCAGCTACCGCACCAAGAGTGGCCGTGATGTGGCGCTCGAGATCTTCGTCGACAAGGGCAACCTGGATCGTGCCGGTTTTGCCATGGAGAGCCTCATCAACTCCATGCGCTGGGACGAGCAGCGTTTCGGCCTCGAGTATGACCTCGACATCTACATGATCGTCGCGGTGGACTTCTTCAACATGGGCGCCATGGAGAACAAGGGGCTGAACATCTTCAACTCCAAGTTCGTGCTGGCCAACCCCGCCACCGCCACCGACACCGATTACCACGGCATCGAGCGGGTCATCGGCCACGAGTATTTCCATAACTGGACCGGCAACCGCGTCACTTGCCGCGACTGGTTCCAGCTCAGCCTGAAAGAGGGGCTGACCGTGTTCCGGGATCAGGAGTTCTCCTCCGATCTGGGCTCGCGCGGGGTCAACCGCATCAACAATGTGCGCACCGTGCGCGGCCCGCAGTTTGCCGAAGACGCCGGTCCCATGGCGCATCCCATCCGCCCGGATGTGGTGATCGAGATGAACAACTTCTACACCCTGACCGTCTACGAGAAGGGCTCGGAAGTGATCCGCATGCTGCACACCCTGCTGGGTGAGGCGAACTTCCAGGCCGGGATGAAGCTCTACTTCGAGCGTCACGACGGTCAGGCGGTCACCTGTGATGACTTCGTGCAGGCGATGGAAGATGCCTCCGGCGTCGATCTCGGCCGTTTCCGTCGCTGGTACAGCCAATCCGGTACCCCCGAGCTCACCGTGGCGGATGAATACGACGCCGCCACCGGCACCTACCGTTTGTACGTGCGTCAGCACACGCCACCGACCCAGGATCAACCCCAGAAGCTGCCGTTGCACATTCCCCTCGACATCGAGCTGTATGACGAGCGCGGTGCGGTGATCCCGTTGCAGTATCAGGGTAAGGCCATCGCCCAGGTGCTGAACGTGCTGGAGGCGGAGCAGACCTTCGTGTTCGATCGGGTGCCCACCAAGCCAGTCATCTCCCTGCTGCGAGACTTCAGTGCCCCGGTCAAGCTGCACTTTGACTACAGCGATGAAGACCTGGCCTTCCTGATGCGCCATGCCCGTAACGAGTTTGCCCGTTGGGACGCGGCCCAGATGCTGGTCAACAAGGCGGTGATCGCGGGCGTAAGCCAGGTTCAGCAAGGACGGGAGCTGGCACTCTCCGCCACCCTGCTGGCGGCCTTCGTCGCCATCTTTGAAGATGAGTCGCTCGATCTGGCGCTCAAGGCCGAGCTGTTGGCCCTGCCGGGGGAGGCGACCCTGGCCGAGCTGTTCGACAGCGCCGACATCGATGCCATCCATCAAGTACGAGACGCCATTCAGGCTCAACTGGCCGCGGCCTTCGGGACGCGGTTGGCAGCAAGCTATGAGAGTCTGCGCCTGACCGGCTACAAGGTGGTGCATGCGGACGTGGCCAAGCGTGCCCTGAAAGCCGTGGTACTCGGCTATCTGGCAGCATTGAACCCGGAGCAGGCCGATGCCCTGGTGCGCCAGCAATACGCTCAGGCCGACAATATGACCGACACCCTGATGGCGTTGCAGGTGGCCAACACCCATCTGCTGCCATGCCGCGCCGCGCTGCTTGCCGATTTTGAAGGCAAGTGGGCCCACGATGGCCTGGTGCTGGACAACTGGTTGCGACTGGTCGGCAGCAAACCCGCCGCCGATGTGCTGGTCGAGGTGAAGCAGGCCATGGCGCACCCGACCTTCAGCATCCGCAACCCGAACCGGCTGCGGGCCCTGGTGGGCAGCTTTGCCATGAACAACCAGGCGCAGTTCCATGCGCGTGATGGCAGCGGCTACCGCTTCCTGACCGACCTGTTGATCGAGCTCAACGAGGTCAATCCCCAGGTGGCGTCCCGCCTCATCACCCCGCTCATTCAGTTCAAGCGACTCGATGAGGGACGCAAGACCCTGATCCGCACCGAGCTGACCCGCTTGGCCAAGCTGGATTGTCTGGCACGGGATCTATTCGAGAAGGTGAGCAAGGCGCTGGCGCAGTAAACGGCGGTTGAATATGAATGACGGGCAGGGGAGCCATGATCTCCTGCCCGTTTCGTTTGATGATGAGACCCGTCAGGGCAATCAAGGAGCCAATGTGCGGCAATATACTTTTCGGCTGGCCCTCGGCCGCGATGAGATCATGCTGATGTATCAGGGGCAGGCCAAGCGGTTGGTGGTGCGCACCGAGCAGGGGCTGACCCTGGAGCTGGGGTTGGAAAAAATCCGCGCTTTCGTCGCCACCAACGGTGTCCACGGCCATTTCCGGCTGACCACGGAGGATGATCACCGCTTTGTGAGGCTAGAGAGAGTCAATTAGCGTCGAATAATCTAGCGATCCTCGCCGAGATGGGTAGTGGGGATGACCGCTTTTGGCGATAAAGCCAGCAGGGAATTCTGCCTGTTTCTGTAAAACGCATAAATTAACAAAACTTGAACATATTTCCGGGTAAATATCTGCTTTAAGTCACTATCTATCCGGTTAATTTGCTTAAAGGCAGTGAGATTTTCTGATTTTTGGCGACTTGGCAAAATTTATCACAACCCAAGCCGTGATCTGCCCCTTGTTTTTAACATCCCGTTATCACCATTGCTCGCCTTCCATGATCCAAGCCATTACACTTCGCAGCAACTCTGTACCGGTGGGTATCCAGCGTGGTTACCCATGTGTCGGTGATGTCGTCCGATAAGGAAACTAGCAATGGCATTGAAAGACGCCCCTACCTCAGTTCTGCTCGAAAACGTTCTCAGCCTGATCCATCAAAAGTTGCCCAAGAAGAGTGCCTCTTTGGTCGAGTGCTTCGTCGCCAAGTTCTACGGCAACATGGCCAGCACCGATCTGCACGATCGCAATGACAGCGATCTCTACGGTGCCGCGCTCAGTCTGTGGAATGCGCTCAACCAGCGCACCAGCACTAGTCCCTATATCCGGGTTTACAACCCCGAGCTGACCCGCCACGGATGGCAGTCTCCCCATACCATTGTCGAGATCATCTTGCAGGACACGCCTTTCCTGGTGGACTCCATCCGCATGGCCTTGAAGCGCCTCAATATCACCGCCCACATGATGCTGCATCAACCGCTGCACCTCATTCGCGGCAGCGAAGGCAAGATTAGCGCCATTCTGGAACTCGACAACACCGCAGAGCAGACCTCGGTGGAAACCGCCTTCCTCATCGAGATCGATCATCTGACCGGTGACGAGCAGATGGAGGCGCTGGCCGCCGAGCTGAAATCCGTGGCCGGTGAAGTGGCGCTGGCGGTGGGGGACTGGCAACCCATGCTGGCTCGCCTCAACGAGATCATCGCAGAATTGCCCAAGCGCAAGAACCCGGTCAGCCAGGCCGAGGTCGATTCCAGCGTCGCCTTCCTCAAATGGGTGGCGGCCAACAACTTCACCCTGATGGGTTATCGCCGCTATGACGTCAAGGCGGTGGAAGGGGATCACGAGATCCTGCCACTGGCGGATTCGAGCCTCGGCCTGATGAAAAACTCCATCAAGGATGAAGGCCAGCGTTTGGGCAACATGCCCGCCAGCGCCCGCCACGCGGCCCTGAGCTCCGACTTGCTGATCCTCACCAAATCCAACAGCAAGGCCCGCGTTCACCGTCCGGCCTATGTGGATTACATCGGCATCAAGCGCTTCGACGAGCATGGCAAGGTAGTGGGGGAGGATCGCTTCATCGGTCTGTACGCCTCGTCCATCTACAACACCAGCGCGACCCAGATCCCTCTCATCAGCCATCGCCTCGAGCGCATCATGGCGGCCTCCGGCCACGAGAAAGGCTCCCACGCCTACAAGGCACTGCTCAACGTCTTGGAAACCTACCCGCGCGATGAGCTCATTCAAGCCCGCGAAGAGGAGCTGCTGGCCACCGGTCTCGGGGTGCTGGAGATGCAGGAGCGCGACATGCTGCGCCTGTTCGTGCGCCGGGATGTGTATGGCCGCTTCTTCTCCTGCATGGTCTATGTCACCAAGGAGCGCTACAACACCGCGCTGCGGGTCAAGACCCAGCAGATATTGCAGAAATATTTTGGCAGCAACGACGAGGTGGAGTTCAACGTCTACTTCTCCGAAGGCGTGCTGGCCCGGACCCACTACATAGTGCGGGTCAACAATAACAACGTGGATGTGGATGTGAACGAAGTACAAAACAACCTGATCGAAGCCGCCCGTAGCTGGGACGACCGCCTCGACTCCGTACTGCTCTCCCATTATGGCGAGGCCCGTGGCAATGGCTTGCGTCGCCGGTTCAGTACCGCCTTCCCCCGTGCCTACAAGGAAGATGTGCTGCCGGGCTCTGCCGTGGCCGACATCATGGCACTGGACAACCTGAGCGAGGCCGAGCCCCTTGGCATGTTGTTCTACCGCGCCCAGGAAGAGGAGAACGATCGTCGGGTACGGCTCAAGCTGTTCCACCGCACCGAACCCATTCACCTGTCCGATGTGCTGCCCATGCTGGAAAACATGGGGCTGCGCATCATCGGCGAGACCCCGTATCAGGTACGCACCCCGACCGGGGAAGTGTTCTGGATCCTCGACTTCTCCATGCTGCTGCGCGGCGATCAGCCCTTCGACCTGGCCCAGAGCCAGCAGCGCTTCCAGCAAGCCTTCGCCGGCGTCTGGAACAAGACCCTGGAAGATGACGGCTTCAACCGTCTGGTACTGGGCGCCAGCCTCACCGGCCGTCAGGTCTCGGTGCTGCGGGCCTATGCCAAATACATGCGCCAGACCGGCGTCTCCTTCAGCCAGTCCTACATCGAAGAGACCCTGACCCGTTATCCCGAGATTGCCCAGCTGTTGTTCGCCCTGTTCGAGCAGCGCCTCAATCCCGCCATCAAGCAAGACGCCAAGGCGCAGCAGCAACTGCACGACCAGCTCGCCGCTAAGCTGGATCAGGTCGCCAACCTCGATGACGATCGCATCATCCGCCGCTACATGGAGATGATCGACGCCACCTTGCGCACCAACTTCTATCAGCGGGACGCGCAAGGCGAGATCAAGCCCTACATCTCCTTCAAGCTGGCCCCGTCCAGCATCACCGACATGCCGCTGCCGCTGCCGAAATTCGAGATCTTCGTCTATTCGCCGCGGGTGGAAGGGGTGCATCTGCGCTGGGGCAAGGTTGCCCGTGGCGGTCTGCGCTGGTCCGATCGCAAGGAAGACTTCCGTACCGAAGTGCTGGGTCTGGTCAAGGCGCAGCAGGTCAAGAACACCGTCATCGTGCCGGTCGGCGCCAAGGGTTGCTTCTACTGCAAGCAGATGCCGGTCGGCGCCCCTCGCGCCATCATCCAGGAAGAGGGCAAGGCTTGCTATCGCCTGTTCATCCGCGGCCTGCTCGATGTAACCGACAACATCATCCAGGGGGAGGTGATCCCGCCCAAAGACGTGGTACGCCACGACGAGGATGACTACTACCTGGTGGTCGCCGCCGACAAGGGCACTGCGACCTTCTCCGACATCGCCAACGAGTTGAGCCACGAATACGGCCACTGGCTCGGCGACGCGTTCGCCTCCGGTGGCTCGGTCGGTTATGACCACAAGAAGATGGCCATCACCGCGCGCGGCGCCTGGGAATCGGTCAAGCGTCACTTCCGCGAAGTCGGCCTCAACTGCCAGACCAGCGACTTCACCTGTGTGGGGATCGGTGACATGGCCGGCGACGTGTTCGGCAACGGCATGCTGCTCTCCGAGCACACCCAGCTGGTGGGCGCGTTCAACCACATGCACATCTTTATCGACCCGACCCCGAACGCCGCCCAGAGCTTCGTCGAGCGCCAGCGCCTGTTTGATTTGCCGGGCTCCAGCTGGGACGATTACAACCGCGAACTGCTCTCCGAGGGCGGCGGCATCTTCCTGCGCTCGGCCAAGTCCATCAAGCTGAGTCCGCAGATGCAGACCCTGCTCGGCACCGACAAGGCCAGCATGGCCCCGAATGAGCTTATCAAGGCGCTGCTCTGCCTGAACGTGGACCTGCTCTGGAACGGCGGCATCGGCACCTATGTGAAGAGCTCCCGCGAGAGCGATGCCGAGGTCGGCGATCGCAGCAACGACGTGTTGCGGGTCAATGGTCGTGACCTGCGTGCCCGTATCGTGGGCGAGGGCGGCAACCTCGGCTTCACCCAGCTCGGCCGGGTGGAATATGCCAGCCAGGGCGGTCACATCAACACCGACTTTACCGACAACGTGGGCGGGGTGGATTGCTCCGACAACGAGGTCAACATCAAGATCCTGCTCAACCAGCTGGTGGCCGCCGGGGATCTGACCCTCAAGCAGCGCAACCAGATGCTGTATGAGATGACCGATGCGGTGGCGAAGATCGTCATCACCAACGCCTATCGCCAGTCCCAGTCCATCTCGGTCACCGCCTTCCGTGGCGCCGAGCAGCTCAAGGAGCAGCAACGCTTCATCCAGGGCCTCGAGCGCGAAGGCAAGCTGGACCGCGCACTGGAATTCCTGCCCTCCGACGAGGAGCTGTCCGAGCGGATGGCGGCCGGGCAGGGCCTGACCCGCCCCGAGCTGGCCGTGCTGGTGGCCTATGGCAAGATGGTGCTCAAAGAGCAGCTTAACTGCCCGGAAGTGATCGACGAGCCCTTCCTCGCCAACATGCTGGTGACCAGCTTCCCGGCCCAGCTGCAGCAGCAGTTCGGTGCCCAGCTTGCCCAGCACCCGCTGCGCGGCGAGATCATCGCGACTCGCGTCGCCAACATGTTGGTCAACGACATGGGGCTGAATTTTGCCAGCCGGATGAAGGACGAGACCGGTGCCTCGGTGGCCGAAGTGGCCTGCTGCTTCGCCATGGCCCGCGAGGTGTTTGGTCTCAATCAGCTGTGGCGCGACATCGAAGCGTGCGACAACCTGATGGGCGCCGAGACCCAGCTCGAGCTGATGTTCTACAGCCGCCGCATCGTGCGTCGTGCCACCCGCTGGTTCCTGCGTGCCCGTAATCGCAGCTGGAGCATCAGCGAGAACATCGCCTTCTTCCGCCCGGCGTTCGAGACCCTGGCAGAGCACCTGTATGAGGTGATGGACGAGAGCGAAGTGGCCGAGCATCAGCAGAAGGTCGCCGAGCTGGTGGCCAGACAGGTGCCGGATACCATTGCCCGTCAGGTGGCGCACATGAGCAGCCTCTTCTCCAGCCTGGATCTGGCGCAGATCGCCGCGGAGCACAAGACCGACATCCTGCGCGCCGCCAACGTCTACTACCGCCTCGGTGCCAAGCTGGATCTGCACTGGTTCCTCGAGCAGATCAACCATCAGCCGGTGGGCAACCACTGGCAGGCGATGGCGCGCTCCTCTTTCCGCGAGGATCTGGACTGGCAGCAACGCAGCCTCACCTCAGTGGTACTGGAAGGGTGCAAAGAGCAGGGCGAATGCGCTACCATACTGGCCGACTGGATTGCGGAGCATGAGCAACTCTTGTCCCGTTGGACCCACATGTTGGCCGACTTCAAGACCACCAGCACTCACGAGTTCGCCAAGTTCTCGGTGGCCTTGCGAGAGTTGAACCTGCTCCAGTTGAATTGCCGAACTTCGATTTAACGTTTTATTGGCATCATCAAGAGCCCCGGCAGTTGCCGGGGCTTTTTTAAGGAGCAAACATGCTGTACCCCCTCGCCAGGCATTTCCTGTTCAAGCTGAACCCAGAACAGGCGCACGATCTCTCCATCAAATATTTGCCCCGCCTTCTCGGTACACCACTCGATTGTTTCTTCCGCCATGCATTGCCCAAACGCCCCGTCACTTGCATGGGGCTTAATTTTACCAATCCGGTGGGCCTTGCCGCTGGTCTGGATAAAGACGGCGAATGTATCGATGCATTTGGCGCCATGGGGTTCGGCTTTATTGAAGTCGGGACTGTGACCCCTAAACCCCAGAGCGGAAATGACAAGCCCAGGCTGTTCCGGGTTATTCCGGCAGAAGGGATCATCAACCGCATGGGATTTAACAACAAGGGTGTCGATCATCTGGTGGCCCGGGTTCGTGAAGCCAAATATCAGGGGGTCATCGGCATCAATATCGGCAAGAACAAAGACACGCCCATTGAGCAGGGCAAGGATGATTACCTGATCTGCATGGACAAGGTTTATGATCATGCCGGTTATATCGCCGTCAATATCTCGTCCCCCAACACTCCGGGCCTGCGTCAATTGCAATACGGTGAGGCGCTCGATGAATTGTTGGCGGCGCTGAAGGTGCGCCAGCAAGAGCTGGCGGCCCAATATAAGAAGTACGTGCCGCTCGCTGTTAAAATTGCGCCGGATCTCAGCACGGATGAAATAAACCAGGTGGCCGCGTCTTTGATCAAAAACGGGATCGACGGGGTCATTGCCACCAATACCACCCTGGATCACGAGATGATCTATGATCTGCCCCATGCCGGTGAGGCGGGCGGCCTGAGCGGGCGTCCCCTGCAGCACAAGAGCACCGAAGTGATCCGCCTGCTGGCCAAGGCCCTCGATGGCGCGCTGCCGATTATCGGGGTAGGGGGCATCGACAGTGCCATGGCCGCCCGGGAGAAATTGGCAGCGGGTGCCACCTTGGTCCAAATTTACAGCGGCTTTATTTATAAGGGCCCGGCATTGGTGAAAGAGATCGTCACTCATATTTAAAAAATAACCGCTTGCCCTTATTTAAAGTTGCTCAAATTCTCGACATGGAATAAAGTCGAGTAACGGCTTTAGTAAGGGCAACCTCATGTGTATCCAACCGAATGACAATTGGCAGTGGCATTATGATGCCCAAGATGATCGTCTGATGCTGGATTTATCCGATCGCATGATATTTGCCACCGAATATAAAGGGCGGCAACTGGTGCCGAGCTCCTTCACCACCCAGCCATTCTGTGTGGACGATGCCGCGCTCTATTATCAGTTGATGGACAAGATTACCGAACTCAATTGGAGTACACCCCATCAGGTTCAACTGGTACTGAATGCCATCGCCGTCAGCCGCTTTTATAAACCGCTGATGCCGCAAAGCTGGTTCTTTAATGAACAACATGCCCAATGTGTGCTGGAGACCGGTTCACTGGTGTGCATGCACACCGCCCATGGCCGGGGTGATTTCATGGTGATCGAGGCGGGGGAGCAGGCGAGTGTCTGTCTGAACCTGACCGAGGATCTGATATTGACCACCAGCAAGATCCTGCCCCGTTTCGGGGTGATCAAGGTGATGAATAATCGCATGCAGCCAAGAGCCGTTCCCGCGGCGCAATATCGCCAAGTCAGCTGACGGATAACGCGATCGTCAAATAGATCCTGTATTGGTGCTTATTTTCTATCCCTTCTCCTTTTTCATATCCATCTCCTATATCCGCCTATTACCGCGCGGCGACCCTATAGACCGCCGGTGTATCAAGAGTAATGCGGCAGCATGCTGCACTGCCTCGTGTCGATAAAATAGATCAAAGCTGCTGCCAGATTGCGTGGCAGGCACATAACCCTCGATGGCAGGCCGGATGTCGGCGATATCCCGCTCTTTCCTTGGCCGCTCGGCAGAGCGCTGGCCCTTTATATTCCCGTGGAGCCCAAGGTTCGGATGCCGAGTGCGGGCCGATAAGGTATAATGCGGCACTATTTTTATGGCATCCCCGTGAGCGTGATGAAAGAATTCTTTGCAACCTGCCCCAAGGGGCTGGAAAACCTGTTGGCCGATGAGCTGACCACCCTGGGCGCAGAGCAGGTCCGTGAGACCGTCGCCGGCGTCCATTTCAAAGGCGAACTGGCCATTGGCTACAAGGCCTGCCTGTGGAGCCGCTTTGCCTCCCGCATCGTGCTGGTGCTGTCCGAATTCCAGATGAATGACGATCTGGACCTCTATCTGGGCGCCCACACCATCCCCTGGGAAGAGCACTTCTCCGGCTCCTCCACCATAGCGGTGGACTTTACCGGTACCAACCCCGCCATTCGCAATACCCAGTACGGCGCCTTGAAGATCAAGGATGCCATCGTCGATCGCTTCACCAAGCGTGGCCACGTGCGCCCGGACATCGACAAGAAGTCGCCGGACATCCGCATCATGGCGCACCTGGGCAAAGGCAAGGCCAACATCACGCTGGACCTGTCCGGCCCGGCCCTGCACCAGCGTTTCTATCGTCAGGGCACCGGTGAGGCGCCACTGAAAGAGAACCTGGCGACCGCCATGATCGCCCGCAGCGGCTGGGCCGGTGAGCCGATGATGGACCCCATGTGCGGCTCCGGCACTCTGCTGATTGAAGCGGCCTTCATCGCCGCCGACATGGCACCGGCCCTGCGCCGCGAGCGCTTCGGTTTCGATCGCTGGCTGCAACACGACAGCGAACTGTGGCAGAGCCTGATGATGGAAGCCCAGGTGCGTGCCAAGCGCGGCATGCAACGCTGTGAGGTCAAGCTGTTTGGCTGTGACGCCGATCCGCGCGTGCTGATGAAGGCCCGTGACAACGCCAAGGCCGCCGGGGTGGCGCACCTCATCACCTTCAAGCAGGCCGATGTGACTGCGCTGGAAAACCCGCTGCCGATGCCGGTTGTGGAAGGGGAGGCACGTGAAGTCGGCATGCTTATCTCCAACCCGCCCTATGGCGAGCGTCTGGGTGAGTTCCCGGCGCTCTTGGAAGTGCACCAGGCGCTGGGTGATGCCCTGCGTCGCAGCTTCCAGGGCTGGAAGGTCTCCATTTTGTCTGCTTCGCCCGAGCTGCTCAGCTGCCTGCGCCTGCGGGCCGACAAGCAATATCGCCTGTTCAACGGCGCGCTCGAGTGTCAGCTGCGCAACTACCAGATTGCGCTGGACTCCGTGGCATCCCAAAAAGAGGTGGCCCAGGACTTCGCCAACCGTCTGCGCAAGAACCTCAAGACCCTGGAGAAGTGGGCCAGCAAAGAGGGCATCGACTGCTACCGTATCTACGATGCGGACTTGCCGGAATACAACGCCGCCATCGACCGCTATCAGGATTACCTGGTGGTGCAGGAATACGCCGCGCCTAAGGATATCCCCGCCCAGAAGACCCGTCAGCGTCTGCTCGACATGGTGCAGGCCGCCATCAAGGTGACCGGCATGGACGGCGAGAAGGTGATCCTGAAGGTGCGCGAGCGCCAGGAAGGCAAGCAGCAGTATCAGAAGCTCTCCACCGAGCAACACCGGATGGAGGTGCAGGAGTACGGCGCGCGCCTCTGGGTCAACCTCTACGACTACCTGGATACCGGCCTGTTCCTGGATCACCGCCAGACCCGTCGCATGCTGGGTCAGATGGCCAAGGGCAAGCGTTTCCTGAACCTGTTCGCCTACACCGGCAGTGCCACCGTGCACGCGGCGCTCGGCGGTGCCAGCGAGACCACCACGGTCGACATGTCCTACACCTACCTGGATTGGGCGCAGGACAACATGCGGCTGAACTCCCAGGTGGGGCGCCAGCACAAATTCGTGCAGGCCGATTGCCTGAAGTGGCTGTCGGACGCCGATGGGCAATACGATCTCATCTTCATCGATCCGCCCACCTTCTCCAACTCCAAGCGGATGGACGAGAGCTTCGACGTGCAGCGCGATCACCTGCTGCTGTTGCAGCACCTCAAGCGTCTGCTGGCAGCCGACGGCACCCTGGTGTTCTCCAACAACAAGCGCCACTTCAAGATGGACTTGGCCGGTCTGGAAGCCGCGGGCCTCAAGGCCCAGAACATCACGAACAAGACCCGGCCAAAAGATTTCGAGCGTAACGTGCACATCCACAACTGCTGGTTGATCACCCACGCCGACACGGTTGTAGCCGACTGATGCTGACCCTGTTTCATACCGACGGTTGCCACCTGTGTGAACAGGCATGGCAGCTGCTGGAAGAAGCGGGCTTGGCCACTCGGACCCGCCAGTGCGACATCATGGAAGATGCCAGCTGGCTTGAGCGTTACCGGGTACGCATCCCGGTACTGCGAGATGACACAGGCCGGGAGCTGGGCTGGCCCTTCACCCTGGCCGAGCTCAGGCACTGGCTGGCGGCGTAAGCGGGCCACTGTGGCGCGCGCATGACATTGATTGAGAGTGGGGCAGACCGGGTCTGGCCCGCTTTTTCATGAAGAATTAAGGAAAAGACATGGCTTTATTAACATTGCACGGCGCCTGTTTGTCGTTCAGTGATTTCCCGCTGCTCGACAATGCGGAACTGGCGATCGAACGTGGCGAACGTCTCTGTCTGGTGGGACGTAACGGGGCGGGCAAGTCCACCCTGATGAAGGTCATCGCCGGCGAGCTGCCGCTCGATGACGGCCGCATGGTGCAGCAGCAGGATTTGAAAGTGACCCGCCTCGAGCAGGATCCCCCCGCCTCGAGCGATCTGACGGTGTTTGACTACACCGCCGAAGGGCTGGCCGGGGTCGGCGAGCTGCTCAAGCAGTATCACCACATCGCCATCGAGCTGGGCCACGACCCTTCCGACGCCAACATCCGCAAGATGAGCGAACTGCAAGAGCAGCTGGATTATCAAAATGGCTGGCAGTTCGAGACCCGCATTAGCCAGGTGCTGACCCTGCTCAACCTGGATCCCGATGCGACCCTCGACAGCTTGTCCGGTGGCTGGCTGCGTAAAGTGGCCCTGGCCCGCGCCCTGGCCTGCGATCCGGATCTGCTGCTGCTCGATGAGCCGACCAACCATTTGGACATCGAAGCCATCAACTGGCTGGAAGAGTTCCTGAAAGATTTCCGTGGTGCCATCGTGTTTATCTCCCACGATCGGGAGTTCATCCACAAGCTGGCGACCCGGATCATCGATTTGGATCGCGGCGAGATCACCTCCTGGCCCGGCAACTACGATCAGTACCTGCTGGGGAAAGAGGAGTGGTTGCGAGTCGAAGAGCTGAAAAACGCCGAGTTCGATCGCAAGCTGGCGCAGGAAGAGGTGTGGGTTCGTCAGGGCATCAAGGCGCGCCGCACCCGTAACGAAGGTCGCGTGCGCGCGCTAGAGGCGATGCGGATGGAACGTTCTCAGCGCCGCGAGCTGCAGGGCAAGGCCAAGCTGCAGATGGACGATGTCAATCGCTCCGGCAAGCTGGTGTTCGAAACCGAAGGGCTGGGCTTGGACTTTGGCGATCGGACCCTGTTCCAGGGGCTGGACTTGCAGGTGCTGCGCGGCGACAAGATTGCGCTGGTTGGCCCGAACGGCTGCGGTAAATCCACCCTCATCAAGCTGCTGCTTGGCCAACTCGAGCCCAGCCGTGGTGTGGTCAAGGGCGGCACCAAGCTGGAAGTGGCCTATTTTGACCAGTATCGCGATCAGCTCGATCCCGAGCAGACGGTGATGGACAACGTGGGGGAGGGCAAGCAGGAAGTGATGGTGCGCGGCCGCTCCCGTCACATTCTGGGCTACCTGCAGGACTTCCTGTTTGAACCCAAGCGGGCACGTACCCCGGTCAAGGCCTTGTCAGGGGGTGAGAAAAACCGTCTACTGTTGGCCAAGCTGTTCCTCAAACCCAGTAACTTGTTGATTTTGGATGAACCAACCAACGATCTGGATGTCGAAACGCTGGAATTACTGGAAGAGCTGCTGGCCGATTACCCGGGTACCCTGCTGCTGGTCAGCCATGATCGTCGCTTTATCGACAACACGGTCACCGGTTGCTGGCTGTTTGAAGGGGATGGCCGGATCAGCGATTATGTGGGCGGTTATGCCGACATGATGGAGACCCGCGCCCTGCAAGAGGCGCAGCAGGTAGCCAGAGCCGCAGCGCCCAAAGTGGCAGAGCCTGTCGCGGCAGCGGCGGAGCCGGCCAAAAAAACACGTAAACTCTCTTACAAGTTGCAACTGGAGCTGGATAATCTACCGGCCCGACTGGAACAGTTAGAGGGCGAGCTGGATGCCCTGCAGGCGGAGGTAAACGACCCCAGTTTCTTCTCCCTGCCGAGCGATCAGACCCAGCTCAAACTGGATGCATTGAATGCAGCAGAGGCTGCATTGGAACACGCCTTCTCCCGTTGGGAGGAGTTGGAAGCGTTGAAACATCAAGACTAAGGAAGTAGATGAAAAAGCAATTATCCATGCTGGCCATTTTGGTCGGCGCCAGCCTCAATGCACAGGCGGCACAGAGCTCCTTTTTCACCATCGTTGATAACGAAGTCAAGGGCTACGCCAGCGGGATCAGTACCGATGGCAGCGGACTCCTCGGTATCAATACCAAGAACAACACGGCCGAGTATTTCTCGACCGTGCAGTTTGCCGACTTCCTGGTCGATCGCTTCCGGTTTGAACAAGGCTGTATGCTGTCCGGCTCGGTTTGTGACTCCTTCTGGGACGACAACAACACGGGCAACTTCGCCTACCAGTGGCGCCTCGATTTCCGTGCCAACACGGATCAGCGCAGCAACGTCGGCTACGTGGTCAGCAATGAAACCGACGGTTTGGTGACCGCTCTCGGCGATACCCCAGCCAATCGCGTCGGTTACAAGATGGCAGGCAAGGTGCGCACCGCCTTTGCGGTCGTGGCCGATGGTAATCCTGTCGAGCTCAAAGATGCCGCCAGCACGCAAAACTTGGCCCATAGCCTGAGTGTGCCGGCTGCCATCAAGAAGCTGAATAACGGCCAGTATCTGGTGACTGGGACCGCGGCCAGCGGCCTGAATCACGTGGTTAACGGCGACTTCTCTCGTTACTGCTTCGAAGGCAATGACGATCAGGGTGGCGATTTCCGCTACTGCCCAGGGGTTGATACCCAGGCCAGCTTCTGGCTGCTCAACGGCTCCGGTGGCTTCAACAAACTGATGCAGGCGGGCAACTATGCCAATGGACGGGACTCCGTACTTCAAACCGCCTCCGCACTCGGTGCCGTCGAATTGAATGGCACACTCTATGGCGTGGGCTACAGCTCCACCGGTGAATACGGCTCTGGTGATCTGGATGGTCGTAACCTGGCCAGCTACTGGACCCTGGATCTGAACGCCGGCACAGTAGGGGCCACCCAGGTCATCCCCTTGCCAGAAGGCCAGCCAGGCAAAGACGATGCCAAGCTGCAACACAGCTGGGCTGTGGCGGTCAACGACAACGGCTATGTGATCGGTAACCAACGCTATCGCATCAACAAGGGTCAGAACCGACCGGTCGAGATGTTCCTGTATAACCTGAATACCCCGACCAATTCGGCCGTGGTGCCCATGCAGGACAACCCGCTCTCAGGCTCAGGCTCAGAGGCCGCCGCCATCAACGATCACAACATGGTGGTTGGCTGGCGTGATTCCCGCCATCAGACCCAGCCGGTGGTCAACGGCACCAACCGTATGCAGGAGGCCTTCCTGCTCAACGCAGCGGCACCAAATAACAGCTGGTACCTCAACGATCTGATCTGCGGTCTGGATGATGCGGGTGCCAAGCAGTGTGCCCAGAATGGTAAGTTCTATCACATTGCCTTCGCGAGCGGCATCACGGCCGACGGCACTGTCGCTGCGACTGCTTATCGCTACGACAGCGAGAGCGATCTGAAGAATCGAATCAACGCAACCGTGGTTGCGGTGAAACTGGCTCCGACCGTCAAGGATTATCAGGGTAATGCGCCTGCCAGTTACGTGGTCAGCAATGCTCCAACCAATAACCAGACTGGTCAGGATGGCGAAGATGGCGGCGGTGGCAGCCTGTTCTGGTTGACGCTGCTGGCAGTACCCTTTGCCTGGCTGCGTCGCCACCCGCGATAAAAAGAGGTGTCATTAAAAGTTAATGCAGTTCAGCATCTTGTGTCACATTGCCGAAATAGCATGACATTTTTTGTTTGACCCTTCTCCCCCCCTGGGGTAAAGATGAAAGCGACCGGTGAAAACTTGGTCGCTTTTTTTGTTCCACGAAGAGGGTCGTAGATGATGAAGAGACAGAAACGGGACCGTCTGGAAAGAGCTCGCGCTCGTGGTTATCAGGCTGGCGTGGTCGGCAAACAAAAAGAAGCGTGTCCATACCAATGTCTGGATGCCAGAGGGCATTGGCTTGGTGGTTGGCGCGACGCCATGGAGGGGCGAGGCTCAGGCCTCTTCATGAAGTAACCGATACTTCATCACTCATTACAAAAGGAAGGGGGCCACGATGGCCCCTTTACGTTGTCTTCAAAGCAGCCGTCATCGATGTGAAGAACGGCTTGCGTCAGCTCAGGGCTGCAAACACTTTCAATAGAAAAGGGGCAACGATGTTGCCCCTTTCTCATGGTCTGTGTACACACCCAGTCTTAGAATGCGGTGGTGTCCTTGAACAGGCCCACTTTCAGATCGGTTGCACTGTAGATGGGACGACCATCCACTTCCACCACGCCATCGGCGATGCCCATCACCAGCTTGCGGTTGATGACACGTTTGAAGGTGATCTTGTAGGTGACCTTCTTGGCGGTCGGCAGGATCTGGCCTGTGAATTTCACTTCACCCACACCCAGCGCCCGGCCTTTGCCCGGGCCGCCTTTCCAGCCGAGGAAGAAACCGACCAGCTGCCACATGGCATCCAGACCCAGACAACCTGGCATGACCGGATCGCCTGGGAAATGGCAGCCGAAGAACCAGAGATCCGGGGTGATGTCGAGCTCGGCGATGATCTCGCCTTTGCCGTGTTCACCACCGTTATCGGTGATCTTGACGATGCGATCCATCATCAGCATGTTGGGGGCGGGCAGCTGGCTGTTCCCCTCACCAAACAATTCGCCGCGGCTGCAGGCAAGCAGCTCTTCACGGGTAAAGGATTCTTTGCCTTGTTCACACAGGGAAAGGCGGGGATGAATGCTGTCGTTATCTAGGGTCACGCTGTTTATCCTTCATATGAGTCAAAGCCGGGCCAATTTAGCGTACAGTTGTGCGCTAAACAACTCCGATCTCTTTATTACAAGCCGAATAGGCGGCCCAACAGGCTGCGCAGCAGCCCGCTTTTGGGGGAGGTGCCATTGAGTTCATCCAGTCTGTCCTGGATGCGACCAAATAGGGTATCCGGCATATCCGGCTCACCGGCCACACACCCGGTCAGCAACTCGATGGCCTCATCCACATGATCCACCGGGTGGATATGGAACTGGCCTGCTTCGACGGCGGCAATCACCTCATCGGAGAGGTTGAGTTGCTGGACATTGGTGCTGGGCAGGATGATGCCTTGCTTGCCGGTGATGCCGTGGATCTTGCACACCCGGAAGA
Organism: Aeromonas tecta; assembly: GCF_000820185.1. GTDB lineage: Bacteria > Pseudomonadota > Gammaproteobacteria > Enterobacterales > Aeromonadaceae > Aeromonas > Aeromonas tecta. The sequence continues at coordinate 220,945 of NZ_CDCA01000010.1, read as the reverse complement.
AACCTTCGATCTTCTCGTTCACGCCGCCCACGGCCTGCACATTGCCAAACTGATCGACCGCGCCGGTCACCGCGAAGTGCTGATAAATGGGTTGGCGGGCGAGGGCGGAGAGCAGGGCGCACAGACCGGTCAGGGAGGCGCTGTCCCCATCGATTTCATGGTAGGACTGCTCGAATACCAGGTTGGCCGAGAGCGGCGAGGGGTTCTCTGCACCAAATTTATTGGAGAGATAACCGTGGATGATCATCATCGCCTTGGCATGGATGTGACCGGCCAGCTCGGCTTTGCGCTCGATATCCGCCACGTCGCCGTCACCCAGATGCACGGTGGCGGTCAGGCGGACGGGCTCGCCGAAATCATAGGGGTGGCCGGCGACTTGGATGACCGACAGACCGTTGATCTGGCCGATCTCCTCGCCATCGGTCTGCAGCAGGATCTGGCCATCGATAACCCCCTGATCGGATTGCTCCACCAGGTAGTTGAGGCGATAGTCCTGCTCTTCCAGGGCAAGCAGAATGTGCTCATCGGTGACGGCCTCGGCCTCCATCTCGCGGGCTAGGCTATCGGCCATGCGCATGAGGGCACTGAGTTGCACCTCGGAGAGGGCTAACCACTCTTGATGATCGCACAACCGGCTGGCATGACGACAGAGGGCGAGGAGGGCGGCTGGAGTGAAATCCAGCAGGTTCCAGCGTACTCGCACCCAGGCCAAGTATTGCAGGAAGGCCGGCAGATCTTCTTCAATATCCACCTCGGACACGAGGTCAGCCCGCAGGAAGATGCGCTCCGACATGTCCCGGTCCAGCATCTGGAATTCGGCTACCTCGAGGCGATCGCCTACCAGGATCAGCTTGAGCCGAATGGGGGTCGCCTCGGGGGCGAAGAAGGGAGTCAGCGTCTTGCCTTCCTGATAGGCATTCCAGTCCAGCTCGCCCTTGAACATGGCATTCTTGAGCTTGAACCAGAGATGGGGCTGATCGAGCAGCTCATCGAGTTGCAAGATAAGATAGCCGCCGTTGGCTTCGCGCATCAGACCCGGCTCCAGCAGGTGCTGGTTGGCATAGACGGAGCCTTGTTCGGTCTGGTAGTTGATGGAGCCGAACAGGGTGTCCCAGTTCAGATCCCGACCATAGATGACCGGGGCTTGCTGCTCCTCATGATGGATCAGCAGATTGATGAGCACGGGATGCTGGAACTCGAGTCCCTGCGCTACGTGCGCCGCCAGATCGGAGAGAAAATCCACGATCTTGGGGTCATTTTCCTGTTTGCGGATGATCCTGGTGACCAGACGCTCGGCATCCAGATGATGACTCATCAGCTTGAGCAGTTCGCCCACCATCTCGCAAAACTCGAACCCGGTGCCGGGTTGCAGGCGCAGCCAGATAGGTTTGAACGGGTTGTTGAGGTTCTCGGTATAGCAAAGATCGAACAGGTCGCCATCTTTGCCATTGGAGGCGGCGATCAGCGTCTGGCAAACGCTCTCATAATCGGCGCCGGGGAAGCCGTTGAGCAGCATGACCGGGCAGTCACCATCGAAACTGGCCAGCCGTTTGATGCCAGAAATGGCTCTGGGTTGCAGGGCTGCGAAAGGGATGGGGTCGAGCTCACTGAGCGCAGGAAACTGCTCAATCGCAAAAGCGGGTTTTAGTTGTTCTGATGCTAATTCAGCCACTTAAGACATCCGGTCGGGGATAGGATCAATTGTTTCCATTATACACAGTTCGATCAGTGGGAACAGGAAACAAGATTGCCTCACTCAACTTATGTTTAGAACATGTTCGCTTCGTGATATTTCATTCACTTCACGGCATTATCTAAATGATTTTAATGGAAAAAATAAAGATCAAATTACACTTATCCCATTCAACTTCATGAGCTGAGATCATAAGCATAAATGGGGTGATTTTTATCACGGGGCTGGGCGGGTGAGCTCATAAAATACATCGACGCTTTCACTCGATGACTGGCTACTGAGGATTGTGGATGACCAGTTTGAGGTTTCGCCTAACCTTCTTACTGTTTCTACTGGACTGGGCAGGTTTATCGACTTTTTCTTGCAATGTTTTCACCAGATTCAGTCGTGTAAAGGCGACAAAGGCCACGACAAGAGGGTCGCGCAGCCTCGCAACTCTCACCACCATGGCTGAGGTATAGGTTGAGGCATACGCTCCGCATGTGGCGCGGCGCGTATACCAACAACAACCATACCTTTGCCAACCTGCTGGATGGGTTAGATTACATATGACGCCAAGCTAGCCTGGATAGGTTAAGTCCATAATTTTGTTCAGTTTAGTATCATAAAGAAACATCGGTGGTCGCACTCTTTACCCTTACCAGCAAGGCCAGCAGCGCCTCCACATCCGTATCTTGGGTTCGCCAAGACGATAGGCTGACTCGCATGGCGGGTCGTCCTTGCCAAACGGTGCCGCCGAACCAAGCCTCACCGGATTGCTGTACCGCGGTGCGCACCGCCACTGTCTGCACATCGGTCGTGCAGCGAAACAGCACCTGGTTGAGGGTGACCGCGTTAAGCACGTCAAAGCCTGTCTGCGCCAGGCCATCGCCAATGCGGCGCGCTTGCGCGCAGTGCTGCTCCACGAGCTTGGCAATGCCATCGCGTCCCAGGCTGCGCAACGCCGCCCATACCAGAATGCCGCGCGGCCGGCGCGAGAACTCAAGGGTGAGGTTCTTCTGCGCATCCACGCTGGCGCTGGAATAGGCCGCATCGCTGTTCATTGCCTCGGCCAGTGCCCCTACGTGGCGGCAGATGGTCATGGCGCAGTCATAGGGGGTGTTCAGCCATTTGTGGGCGTCGGTTGTCCAGCTATCAGCAAGCTCGATGCCCTGGGTCAGGCCGGCCAGTGACGAAGCTCGTGCCCAGAGGCCAAATGCGCCATCCACATGAACCCAGGCACCGGCCTTTTTGGCATGGGGTATGATCTGCTCGAACGGATCGAATGCGCCGGTATTCACCTCGCCAGCTTGGAGACAGAGAATGGTACGGTCATCAAGTGGCGGCACTAGGGTCGCATCGATTCGACCTTGGCCATCGACGGGGGCCTGGAGGATATGGTGCTTCCCAAAACCGAGCACTCGCAATGCCTTCTTGACCGTGATGTGGGTCAACTCGGAGATCACCACCCGGATCTCAGGCGCGCCGTTTAACCCCTGGTCATCCAGATTCCATCCAAGGCGTGCGAGTAACTCGCGTCGAGCGACGGCGAGCGCGGTCAAGGTGCAGGCCGTGGCGCTGGTGCCAAAACCGACGGCACTATCACGGGGTAGATCCAGTGCATCGAGTACCCAGCGGCTGGCCACGCGCTCCAGGGTGGCCGATACCGGTGAATTGTCGAATGTGGAAGCGCATTGATCCCAGGCTGATATCAGCCGTTCCGCCGCCGCTGCGGCGGGTAATGCCGCGCCTATGACAAAACCGAAGTAGCGCGGACCGTTGGACGCGGTCGTCGCGGGTGAACCGACCTCATCCAGCAGCGCCAGCGTGTCGTCGGCAGGCAAACCTTGTTCGGGCAACGGCTCGTCAAATGCCACCAAGGCTGCAATCGCTTCGTCCGAAGGAAACACCCGACGCTGACCATTGGTTTCGGTATAGCGAAGACCGCGCATATCGGCTTGGGCCAGTAATTCCATTTCGTTCATTTGAATATCCCTTTGTTTGTGTTTAAGGCCGAGCCACAGCCGTGGGCAGGGGCGGGCGCGTCACCCACCAGAACAACAGTGCCAACAGGCTGACCACTGTACCCAGCAGGCACACGCCCTGCCAGCCCGCATGTGCATAGGTTGCCGTGGTGGCGAGTGCGCCTAGCCCGCTGCCGATCGCGTAGAACAGCATATAGAGGCCGACCAGTCGGCTGTGGGCTTCGGGTCGAGTACGGAAAATCATGCTCTGATTGGTGACGTGCAGTGCCTGGCCGCCGAGATCGAGCAGCACTATGCCAATCACCAGAGCCCAAAGTGACCACTCCATCAGCGACAGCGGTAACCAGGCGAGCAGCAGCGACATCAATGCCAGCGCACTGGTGCGCTCGGCATACCCACGGTCAGCCCATGTCCCGGCGCGTGCGGCAGCCAGGGCACCGATTACACCGACCAAGCCAAAGGCGCCGATGGCGGTGTGGGAGAAGCCATAGGGTGGGGCACTTAGCGGCAGCACCAGCGCGCTCCAGAAGATGTTGAATGCAGCAAACATCAGCAGCGCGAGCACACCGCGCACCTGCAGCGTCTTTTCCTGCAAAAGCAGCATCAGCATGGAGTGGATAAGCCCTGTGTAACTCAGGGAGCCAGGCGTAGTGGCCGGGGTGGGGAGCCGGCGCCACAGCGGCAACGCAATAGCCAGCATCAGCATGGCGGCGCAGAGGTAAACACCGCGCCAGCCAGCCAGATCGCTGATGCCACCGGCAAACACACGGGCGAGCAGCAGACCGATAAACACGCCGCTCTGGGCTGCGCCGACGACCCGTCCTTGCTCATGGGGGGCGGCTGCGCTCGCCGCATAGGCGATGAGCCCCTGGGTCATCGCCGTACCCAGCAAGCCCACCGCGAGCATGCCTGCCAGCAGCGCCGTCGCAGACTGGGCCATGCTTACTGCCACCAGTGCACTCACCAGCGCCAGCAGCTGCATCCCCATGAGGTGGCGGCGATTCATTATGTCGCCGAGTGGCACCAGCAATAACAAGGCCAGCGCGCAACCGACCTGGGTGGCGGTGATCACGCCACCTACTGCGGCATAGCTGATCCCGAAATCCAGTGCCAGCGCATCCAGCAGGGGTTGAGCGTAATAGACGTTTGCCACGCAGAGGCCACTGGCGACGGCAAACAACCACACCAAGCTGCTTGGCATGCCTGCTGGCTTGAGCAGTGCGTCGCCTTGGTATGACGGTAAGGAAAGATTCGATTTCATGATCCCACATCCCTTTCAATCTAGTTGCAAAATAAGACTAGTTGAATGCTAGATGGTGTAGTTTTAAAATGCAACTGCGTATTTGCCAACATTAACCATCCAGGAGATCCCATGGCGACCCAGAAACCCATGAACGATGAACCTTGTCCCGTTGCGCGCTCACTCAATCTGATCGGCGATCGCTGGTCGTTACTCATAGTGCGCGATGCCTTCGATGGCATGCGCCGCTTTGGTGATTTTCAGCGGAGCTTGGGTGTTGCGCGCAACATCCTGTCCGATCGGCTGCGCAAACTGGTCGATGCGGGCATCCTTGCCATGCAGGACGCCTCAGACGGTACGGCTTATCAGGAATATGTGCTGACACCGCAGGGGGAAAGCTTGTTTCCCGTGATGGTGGCGCTGCGTCAATGGGGTGAAGATCATTTGTTCGAGCATGGCGAACGTTATTCGGTGCTGATTGATAAGCGCACCGGAGTACCAGTTCCGCGCATGATTCCATACGCAAGTGATGGTTCTGTGTTGCCGGCGGCGGCCACTGAAGTGCAAAAGGTAATATGAAACGATGCTCAAGGCATCGTTAGGGGAGGGATGTTCTTGGTGAATACGGGGGTTTTATAATGCAGGTATGGAATGAGCGTCCATTTTCTAAGGAATGAAAAAATGGGGTCAGTTTTAGTTAAAAGCAATCAAGGGATCATGACTCGAACTATGAAAGCGGTAGCAAAAAGTAACATACAGTCCATAAAAGGACTGGCACTGTCGATCTAGTGCTGCCAACTGGATGAGTGCGTAGATAAACTTTTGTCTCGGGCACTTACTTAATGATGATGAAGTAAATGCACTCAACACACCACCCGAAGTAAGCAACTAAGAGTATTTAATTTAACATAATATACATTATGCGCGGTGACGGGATAATCTATCGTGGCCACGCCATCGAGGAGCAACCGGTGCAGAACGTTATGCCGATAACCCCGTTTATCGGCGTCAGAGATAATGGAACACCCTGTTTGGCATTTTCGGGCGCTGAGGCGCCAACCAGCATCTGATTGTGAACGCCCCAACTGCCGGTTTTGCAGGGAAAGGATCGGCGCTTGCCCCACAGCAGCATGCCAAAGAAGTTGCGGCGGTCCCACCGACGTCACGACAATCGACATCAGCGAACCGCCTTATACTCGCCATGGCCTTCGGCCGCTCGTTTGCCTCGGGTGACTACCTGACTCAGTGCCAAGCCGGATTGGCCTTGTAAAGCTTCTGACCATACTCACGCAAGTTTTTGTAATTCAACATTTCAAAGATGCTGACAGGGCCAGATTGGGTGAAAGCCATGACCTGGAGACGTTCGAGCAATTGCAGCATGAACAGATACGAGTAATCCGGATCCAGCGACCCGAACACCTTGAAGTAACGAGGCTCGAACTGGGCAAAGTCAGGATGACACCGAAAAACTGGAGCATATATCTCCCAGGCTTTCTTGACGGGTTCAGGCGCATCGGCAAAGGCAAGCGGCAGATCAACCTGCTTGTGGCTGTCTCCAAGTTCTGGAACGACCGGCACGGTCGCCTCAGCCGGTTCAAGCTTGGTGGGGATCCTCTCAATCATGGAGTGATGCCACGCCAGATAGCGCACGGACAAGGCGGTGCGGCGCTCAATAGCCATGTGGCCTTGCTCCATCCGGTTGACGGTGTTCCTGGCTACGTCCAGCTCATCCGCCATGCGCTGTTGTGACCACCCCAGCACACGGCGAAAGTCCCTCAATTCCTCGGCGCTCAAGTTCAAGTTATCCATGCCCTACCCCTTTAAGGTGCAACATCATGTTGCATATATTGAGTATAGAATGACCGGATCGATATGCAACATCATGTTGCATATTCTTTTTGAATGTCCGTGTTTTGGCTACGGGCCGAGAGCAAAGCTACACAAGACGACTGTTTTGGTGGGAGTGTCCTCGGGGGACCGTGGTGCGCGGAGGCCAGCGGTGGAGCTGCTGGCGATCAGCGCACCTCGGGGCCTCCGGCCACTGGCAAAAGCAGTCGGCGGATACGCCAAGGGACGCTTTGGGGGACACGTCACACCTGGACGGGGTGAATAGCTACAAAGCCTTTTCCACTGCGTTGGATGCCGATGCGGTAATGCTATCCCGCTTGTTTGACGGCGTGGTGTTGCGCTCACGGATAAGCATGGTGACCTTGCCCTTGGTGATAACCAAGCCGTAGGTCTGCATGGCCACCGTCCAGCCGAGCTGGGTCAGGTCAGACGAACGCCACATCATGACGGAGTTGTCCTTGTCATCCCACACCTCGATCCATGCATCGAGCAACACACCATTGACGACCGTCTGGGACGTGAGCACAGGCTTGAACCCCTCAAGTGACTGGGTGAACAGATCATCCACCCTTGGCTTGGGCGGCGGTGCCGGTGTCGGCGTCCCCTGCCCTGGTGATGTTGGCCCAGATGCAACCTGTTGTTGCTCTGTCTGCTTGATAGCGTCGTCGGCCCCCACCTTTTCGCTCATGTTAAACAGGATATCGAGGCTGAAATACAAGCCGCCCAGGAACAGCAGCAGCGCAAGCGGCATCCCATATTTGAACTTAGCGGACTTGAATATGTTGGTCCGATCGTCTTGATAGGACCCCATTTCGTTGTCTTCACTGGTGGTGCTGGAGTAGCTGCCAAAATACTTGGGTTCATACAACTTGACCCCACCGGTGATCTTCTCGAAGTCGATGCGAGTACGCTGACCATCTGCCTTGAGGGAACCCATGTAGGAAGCCCAGGCGTAGCGCTTGGCCTGCCCCAGCGCGTCCAGCTTCTTGAAGACAAACTTCTTGTCTATCCGGTTACGCCACATGCTGTGAAGGTCGTTGAGGTTCTGCCCCATGAGCACAACATCAAGGCCACGGTGGCGGTGTTCGGTGACAAATTGGATGATCGGGTCGGGTAACTTCTGCCGACCAGACGGCCAAAAGTTCTGAGCCTCATCAATGATGACCAAGCTCTTGTCACGTACGTGCTCATAAATATTCAGCACCTGCTCGCGGGTGATCTGCTTGAGCCGTTCCTGACACTCCTCAAGCGTTATCTCGCACAGTTCGGCTATTTTTTCGAAGTTCAGACCCTCGATATAGGCATCAACCGTCCGGCCATCCTTGAGCCTCGGGATAATATGCGACACAAGCGCCTCATAGCTTTTTCCACTGCCCGGCAATCCCTCGTGAAATATCAGCATGTTACGTTTCCATTTAACATAATTAAATACGTCACGCGGTTACCACTGGAACAGCGTAGCGACCTTGCGCACCATCCGGAAGGCAACACCCATCGAGATAAACAGGAATGCTTGTGATATGCCTGACATATTCAGGAAATACACCACATCGCTCGGGATGTAATTGAACAAGTCTTGCAGTGAATATTGCAGGAAGTCTGGCATCGGGATGCTTGATATCACGAAGCGTATGGCCGTCAATATCTTCTCCAACGTGGTCAGGAGGATATCCTCGAACCATTGGAGCAACGACTGGCACAGGTGCAATATCCAGAGCACAAAGCTCTCAATCATATCCCTGAGCCAGTTCCTGAACGAATTAAGCAATTCCATGGCGCTATCCTTAGTCCAATATCGCAATTCTGAACGCGGCATAAAGGCCGAGCAGTTTCACGCACAGTGCAATAATTTCAAACAAACGCTGAAAGTCCGTATTACAGAACATATCGAACGTCAACGTGCCCCCCGTTCCCCCAAGGTCTGGCATTTCAAGGCTGAACGACGGGCATGTCCCTGGCCCCATATCGACCTCGAAGAAACCACTTATGCCAGCGAATAACGGAAGCGCATTCATTTCTGCAACGTGATGTTGCATCACGGTGTTGTAATTACGTGTTCCCCAGTCGTTGGGATGCGGGTTAACGTCACTGGGATCAACCTTGATATCGGTATCACCTGGAGGAAGTGATGGCCCCTCCTCCTCTCCATCCTCATTGCCTGCCTCAATAGCGTCCTTGATGCCGTCGAGCTTGGCACCGAGCTGTGCGTTACCATCCTTGATGGCATTGGCCGTCTGTATCTGGCCCATGCTGGCACCAGCATTGCCCTGTGAGGCCGAGAGCTGTGCCTCCTTGATGGAGGACTGGATATCCTTGCCGGTGTTCTGAATCACCTTGCCCAGGGCGGCGTTCTGCTCGGAGCTGGCCTTGATTTCGGCATTGCTGGCCTGCGCTATCTTGTCGACCACAGAGTTCAGATCTGCCGTGCCAGTCGAACCGGATACGGTGTTAGAGATAGCCCCACTGGCGGCGTTCTGGAGCTCGTTCTGCGCCCCGTTGGTGGCATCGGACGAAGTGGGCGGCTGAACATCACCGGACTGGTCTACGGTGTCAGTCTCACCATTGGTCTGCACAGGACAGTTCTCACCGGTGAACTTGATATCCCCCTGGAAGATGTTCGGTGTTTGACCCGAGCTGATAGATACCCCTGAAGGCTGTACAGAGCACTGCCCATAACATTGGATCTGAACCGAGCCAAACATCGACTGAAAATAGGAGACGTTTTCAAGGCTATTGCCGGAAATACCCTTGCAAATAGGACGGCAGAATTCCTTGCCGGTGATGGTGTTTGTTTCTTTGATTGAACCGATAAGGCATTGTATTGGCTTCTTTTCGCATACAGTCCCATTGCTGTTCACTATCGGGCCCATAGTGAAATCCGGCTTACCAGGAGGCGGGCAAGAATAAGGTGCTTCGGACATATTAATGTTTCGGAATTGCCCAACATAAACAAGCGCACCGCTTACCGGTTTACACATAATGTCTTGTTGGTTACTCGGGGGCGGGTTCAGGTTAGATGGGATGCAGACATAGGAAGGTTGCCCCCATTTGGCTTTCAAAATATCAGCACAAGCAGAGACCGTGACCTTGCTCCCTACCTGTACACTCATTTTATCCACACATTGACCGTATGAGGTCGGCTTGTATGCCGCAGTCCACTCAGCCGCACGGGCATAGTTGCCAACCGCAAGCGTGAGCATACCGAGCGCTATGGAGCCAAGCACGATATAGAGGAACCACTTAAATATTCTGAACGGGTTAACGCAATATATTACGGCGCAGAGCGTCTTCCTTATTATCCAGCGCACACTAATGGCGCGAATTATTTCCTGAAATGAGCGCATAAGCCAACACCAACCCTGTGATAAACATTATGGGAGCCCAAACCATGGCGTCCTCTCCAATAAAAAAGGGACGGCGTGAGCCGCCCCTTTGGGGTGCAACATGATGTTACTTGCCGCTGACCATGCTGACCGCTTTGCGCCAGCCCCAGACCACCACGCCAAGACCGGCCTTGCCCAGACCCGCCGCACCCACGAAGGTGGTGATCACGGCGACACCGGCCAGGAACATAGTGGTTACGGAGGCGAGGTCGATAGTGCCTTCACCAGCAGCGTTCGCAGCGCCAGCCGCCAGCAGCATGGAGGCGATGATGGTCAGCTTCTTCATGTTGATGATTTTCATGTGACTTTCCTTATCTCATTCCAATGATTGAACGGACACGAGCCCAGAGCCACGAGTGGTAATAGACCGTGATCACGCCCGTAAAGGCGGCGCCCATGAGCGCTACCAAAGTGCCATAGCCCACCGTTGCGGGATCCAACCATGCAACCATAGAGGCTATGTCTTGTTGCTCGACCAGGTAAGTGCCTTGGCACTGGTCTAGTGCCACATCAACGGCTTGCAGGAAGCCCTCGGCGGTTACCTGGACGCAGCGCATTCGTTACCCCTTCTTGGCGTTGTTAGGCAGAGCGAACAGGCGGAAGCCGTTGAACTGCTTGTGCTGGCCCTGAGCACCGGCGTAGGCGTTATCGACATATTCGAGCTGCAACGTGATGCGACTGCCGACCAGCTGCTTGAGCTCGACGTGCATGTTGCCTTTCACCTGGTCTTCACTCAGGCCGACCTCGATCACCGAGGTGGGCTTGGTGGTCATGAACTTGAAGGTGCCGACCTGAACGTCGGTGTCACCGCGCTTACGAGTGCTCAGTACGATGTCGTCGGCATCCATGATGTTTCCTACAATTTCCATTTTTCGCTTCTCCGGTTATTGGGTTTTGGTAAAGACAGGACAGTTAATGACACGGGTCCAAGCCGACGCCGTCCGGCTCGCACCCCAGAGGGGGCCCCGCGAGGCGGTCGGTGTCGGGATACAGCAGCCATACGCGCGACTGGTGGTCACAAATGGCCATCTGCTGCATCGCTTCATAGGCCTCGTACTCCATGAACTGGTAAACCTTCTCCTCGCGCAGCACATCGAACTGCTCGTTGATGCCGTCCATGGTCTTCTTGCAAGCGGCCTCCCACTTCACCTTCGAGGTGATAAGCCAGTCCTTGGCACGGGTCAGCAGGAAGACGTCACAGAACATCAGGCCCATGGCCCGCAGGGCGGCCTTGTCGCCGTACTGGGTGGTGCTCTTGCGCGGCTCGTGGTGCAGAACGCCGTCCTCATCGCAGAGCATCATCATGGCTTCGGGGATGCCGTACTGAACCTTCACGGTCTGATCATTGCGGCGCACCTGAACACCGCCCATGGCGTTGCAGAAGGCGGCCCAGTCACCCGCGTCGGCGGCTTTGCGGACGTTTTCGAGCGCAAAGTGCTGCTCGGGGGTCAGGTCTTGGAGCATCGGATTTTCCTGGTCGAGTTCGGTACGCAGACGGCGAAACTCGCGCCACGCGGTGACTGAGGGGCCGCCTATTTGCTGGAACTGGCGGATGCGGTTATCGGACTTCCACGCATCGACACGGGCCGCAGTATCAACGGCCTTGGCGCGTTTACCGGCCTCATGGTCTTTGCCCACTGCGAAGCCGTCGATGTTCTTGGCCACATACTTGGAGCAGTAGCCGCAGGCAGAGCCCTTGCGGGGGTCGATGAACACGACCTTGAAGCGATGTTGCTTGGCGCCCGGCTCATTGCCGGAGTCGAGCATCATGTAATGGCGGCAAATCTGGAGGTAGGTCTTGGCCTGCTGGGTGCTCATGAACAGCACCGCGTGCCAGTGTGGTGTACCGTCGTGATGTGGCTCGGCAAAGCGGAAGCCGTAAGGCTTGATGCCTGCCTCGTCAGCGCGCTTGCGGATGTTGTCCCAGCAGCCGACCAACCACGCTTGAGCGGCCCTGACGGTCGGGCGGCCAGCGTCGAGCCACTTCTGATTCGAGCTGCCATTACGATGAACGGAATGGAAACGGCTGGGGCACGTAAACGTCAGGAAGATTGCAACATGACGTTGCTCTTTGGCGCACTTCTCGAAGCCTGACAGGCGGGCCATCAGCTCGGCGCGGCGGTTGGTGCGATTACTGGTGCTGGCGTCAACGGCCTCTTTCATGCCTACGGAATCAAAAACATCCTCAGCATTGTGCGCAACAAGCGCTGACAGGGTTTCATCATTGCGAGCGAGCCGGTAAGCACGGCGAGCCACAGAGAGATCTGTTGTATATGCCGCCAATCTTGCACTGATAAGGGCATGTTCTCGTGCGGCATCGTATAAACGGCGAGCTGACACACCACGAACGCGGCGACGAACCCATGCCATATCGGCCCAGCGATTAAGGGTCGGATAGGGATCCTCTTCCTGCTGCTGGGTGACTGTATCCACAGGGTTAAGCCCGTAGTGATGAGCCAATACCACAACCAGCCGCAGAGCAACGACATGAGCTCTTGTAGCAACCAAGCTACCGGTATGCTCAGCGAATCGGCGGGCAAAGGTATCAACAGACTCGTCATCTGCAGAATAACGAAGCTCCCCAAGCTCACCATGGACAGACAAAGATTCGTCAAGGCGCCGTGCTGCCTCGTTAGCAGCCTGTACGCCCAGTAACGCATTACGCGATTGATAGACATGGGTGAACCATCCTACGCATGAGGGGTGACGGAGCACGACCCGCTCACGAAACTTGGCATCCTCGGCACTGCCGATGGGGAGCGCCGCGAACTTGTCGGCCATGGCTTCGGGAGAAAACGGGGCAGGATTGGTCCGGACTACTTCGGCCGGTGCGGCTACCTGGGCTTTCCACCACTTGGGTGCAACATCAAGTTGCACACCATTCTCGGCGGCGTAGTCCTCGCGCAGCATGGCCATGTAGGTCTGGGAGCTGCGCAACCGCATGTAGTAATCGTCTAACGAATGTTTTTCATCGTTTCCCACCACAGGAGCCAGCACACGACCCACGCTGTGCAGAACAGGTAAGGGTGATCCTGACCGAAGGCCAGAAGCCAGTTCAATTCGGGGGGCGGAGGTAGGACGTACATCGCGGGCCTCCTTGCGACCGGCGTAGCTGGAGGAGCGGATCATTTGGCGACACCCTTCTCAGCGGTCCAGCCGGTGAGGTCAACGGGCACACGGAAGTCAAACAGGGAGGAATCACGAACGCCGACCATCAGGCGGGATGCGTCTTGATGGCAACCACCACAGCCGCACATGTCACCACCACACGAACAAGATCCTTCGGTCTGGTGCAAGGCATCGGTGTACAGCTGAACGCGGAGGCAGTCTTGGCAGAGCACGTAGCGGATTTCGTCGTCGAGCTCAGGGTCGAGCTGAATATCGCCTTCCAGAATCATCAGGTCTGAACAGAGCGGGCAACCATCGCCACCACAGTGCTGGCAGACGTGATACACGGGAACCTCAACGGCCCCCTGCCCTATGCCCATAAATCCGTTTTCGCGACCCAGCAAAGCATCCATGACTGCCTCCGAAACCAAAAACTTACTTTCTAAGAAATCAGATATTGGGCGAATCTTGGCTTCTGATTTCTTAGAAGTCAAGAAATCTCAATTCTATGAATCAATTTTGTTAGAATTGGAGAGATAGTTCACAAGGAGTAAAACCATGCCGTCAAAGCACATCGACGACAGCACCTGGAGGAGGGTTGAGTCTGAAACCGTGAAAGCTGTCATAGCGACACGGACAAGCTTAAAGGACACAGAAATCCTTAAGCTGCTAATCCTGAAGGGTCTGGAGTGTATTAACGAAGATGATTACAGGCAGTACCTGAGGGAGAAAGGCCGGGATTAACAACATCCTGTTGCCGACCGACAATGCCCCGCATGGAACGCGGGGTTTTTGCTTTCTGGGGTACCGGTAGCGATTACCCTTCAACGCGCACAACACAGATTATGTTACGGGCACTCGGTCGTTGCGACGATGCCCGCCAGCGGGCCCACGTAGCGGCCTAGTCGTGTCCCCCTGCCCCTACGGGATGCTCGCAGCGGGAAAACCCTCAACATAATGCTGGACGACATTATGCGCGGTTAGGTCAGGCCCGGGGGTTGGCGCCATGAGTACAGCCATACCAAGGGCTAGCGCCGTACTGGTGCCCTTGGTGTACTTTGCCAAAGTGTCGTACCAAGCCTTTTTCAACTCAGGATCAGTGGCTCTCACTGCAGCCATGCTTATCAGCACTTCACTGACGTCTAGCCCAATTTCCTCAGCCAGTTTTTTTGCAGTCTCATCAGTGAGTTGCGACTTTCCTTTGTTCACTGCAGAAATGTAAGAGCTGGTAAATCCTAGGTCGGCGGCGACTTCCTGAAACTGGCTGTACTTTTTGGCCCTCATGTAGGCCTCAATCAGTGTTTTAGAGTCCATGTTTCTGTCTCCTGAGTAGTTCGACAATCGGCCCATCATACTCATTTTGGTGAAAAAGGCCTTGTATCAATTCAACCGATCAAATGATTGAATGCAATCAACAAACCATTTGATTGCGTGAACCATGACCCACTCTAGCCCACAACACACCGATTTGCCTGCGCTCCTGGAGCGCAAGGTCTATTGGCAGGATGAGCCCACGGGCGACATGTCCGCATGTGTGGCGGGTCAGGTTGAGATGTTCCGCGACCTGCATGAGCTGCGGATCTACCTGTCCATGACGTACCCCGACACCGCCTTTGAGCTGGTCGAGGTGACTGAGGAGACATGGCAAGGCTTCTATGACCAGGGAGTGTTTTTCGATGACTGGTCATAGCTCCGTAATGCCGATAAATGGGGTTATCGGCGATAAAACCCTGATCGACTATCTGTCCTTTACCTGGGCACCGGATGAATTGCGCCGGATGACCGACTTGGCCAAGCAAGGTGCCTTGCTCAAGGCCATCCCGCGCTTTGATACCCAGGTGCTCGGCATCAAGGCAGCCTTTGCTGCGCCGGCTGTCGCGGATCTGCGTTATCTGTGGAAGCGCCCCGCCTCCTTCGCTCCCCTCTCCCGCTTTGAGCAAGAAACCCAGCGGTTACGGGATAAGGTCTATCCCAAGCCAGAGGCTCGCCCTGTGGCGCCGGTGCTCACCCCTTCCATGACTCAGATGATGGAAGCTGCCCTGCACTCCGACTACAAATCCCGTGCCGACATGCGCAAAGAGCTGAAAGCGGTCTGCTCTGCCCTCCTCGACTTCTCCGAATTCGAGGTGGTGCCTGATGCCAAATATTGGCACGCCTATAACGACATCATCGACAGCTACGGTGTCCAGTTTCTGGATGCCCTTTGCTGCGCTGAGATCGATCTCTGGCTGGAGGAGCTGAATCACCAGATTGGGGTGCCTATCCCCTCCCCTCGGTTCAGCAAACGGGATCGCCGCTCCGGCTTGCACGGTTACGCCCATTCTGCCGACTTGCTGTGTGATGACCTGCCCTGTGGCCTTATCGGTTGGGGTGCGGCTAACCATGGCTGCATGGTGAGTTTTTCTGGCGCGGGTTGTGCGGCCCTGGATTTCAAAGCGCTGCACAATGTTATCTCTCACGTCCCTGGCATTCGCATTACTCGGGTCGATTTGGCCCTGGACGATTACCAGGGCAAAACCATCAGCTACCTCAATGCTGTCGAGGCGGCCGAGTCCGGCCAGTTCCACCCACAACGGGGCAATGCCCCTTGCTGGATGGCTATCCAGTCCGGTGAGTTCGTCCCCTCTGAGGTCGCCAAGGGCATCGTCAAGCGTTACGGCCTCAAGCCTTCCAAGGGCTGCTCCTTCTACGTGGGCAGCCGTATCAATGGCAAGTGCGCGCGCATCTATGAGAAAGGTAAACAGATGCAGTCGGCAGACTTCCCTGATTGGGTACGGGCCGAAGGCGAGTTGCACAATAAAGACCGGATCATTCCCCTGGATGTGCTGCTGAATCCAGATCCCTATTTCGCGGGCATGTATCCGCAATTTGCCAAGTGGCTGGAACAAATCGCCCAGGTAGAAAGTGAACCAATTCGGATCACCACCTTTAAGAACCGCTTTAAAACCTCACGGGATAATGCGGTGTTCAATATGTCGAGAATGGCGGGCCGCCTTGTCAATTGGTTAGCGAATATTGAGGGGCTATCCCCTGACAAGATCGTTAACCAATTAACAGCGCACCTGGAACCGTTGGATATTCCAGCGCGGTTAACGATGCCGCTTCCGCCTGATGTGGGCGAGCTGCCTGTATTTATGACCTAACGAAGGTTCTTCAACGAGGAAATATCAATGTCTATTCTGTCCGGTGTTCTGGTCACTCGCGTGACTCATGGTTATGGCGTATCCCGTAAATCTGGCTCTCCGGTGCCTTATGATTTCG
Organism: Aeromonas tecta; assembly: GCF_000820185.1. Lineage (GTDB taxonomy): Bacteria > Pseudomonadota > Gammaproteobacteria > Enterobacterales > Aeromonadaceae > Aeromonas > Aeromonas tecta. Next base: position 204,448 of record NZ_CDCA01000010.1, on the reverse strand, counting down.
CCCAGGTGGAATATCTGGCTCCGGCCAATAACGTCAACAAGCCCGAATGCAATATCACCTCCTGGGGCTATGAGGTTCGCCAATTAGCGCTGCGCAATGACGCGGCCACTATTAAAGAGCTGTCCGACTGCCCGAAATTGGTGGCGGTGGATCTCGTCCTGGAAGCGGATCCCAGTAATCCGACCCGCAACGTGGTAGTGGCCTTCCAGGCAACCAAGAAGCCTCTCTAATTCGCCGCGCTGAGGAGGAGGAGCGAGGGCGCGCAGCGACCGACGACGATAGCGTGGAAAAACCATGATCTGCATGGATATAACCGCTGAGGGATATATCAGACTCGCTCAGCCGGATAACTGTCAATATGTGCTCCTGACTGTCCAGGAGCATTCCAAACTCACCGATATATCCAACTGGTTTCAGTTCGATATGACGGAAGTAGGAATAGCCTTTAGCTCTGGCATTGTTATATGGGCTCTGGGTTTAAAAGTGGGCGCAATTGCCCGATTAATCGTAGGTGCAAAAAGAGGATAAACGAAAATGCAAAATTATTTCCGTAATGGCTGTATCGGTGTTGCCTGTTCCCTGGCTGCGGTGGGCGCGAATGCTGCTGAGGGGGGTGCTGCCGCCGCTGCTGCTGCCGCTCTGGATGCGGCTAAATCCGATGTGGATATGACTGCTCCCAAGGTGATGATGGTCGTCGCCTCCGTGGTGGGCTGCGTTATCCTCCTCGGACTTATCCGCAAGGCCTAAGCCATGTCCCTGCTCATCGGGACGCTGTGGTTTTTGTTCTTTGTCGAAGGCTACAGATCATCGTTTTCGATATGACACAAGGCGGCTCCGGTCGCCTTTTTTATTGGGGGTCGTGTGAGAGTTCTTTATTTGCTGCTCCTGGTGCCGCTGAACGCGCTGGCGAGCTGTCCAATGGGCCTTCAGCTGTCTAATGTGCCGATAAGTGTTGAGCTGCCGTTTTGCGTTAAATGGGATTCATCCAGCCTGGGCGGTTGTGCTGTGGCTTGCCCGGATGTGTGTGTCGAGATCCCTGGGGCGGGCACCAAGGGCCCCATCCAGACAACGGGAAGTGAGTGCAAGCTCGGTGGCAGTGAAGGTGGCGGTGAAGGAGAAGGTGGTGGTGAAACGCCTAATCCTGGTAATGGGGGATTCAGCACTTCGCCCAAGCTTGTCGGCGAAATGAATATTGGCGGCAGTAATATTACAAATATTGCTTCTGGCTTTAATTCCTTGCTAAATGAATCTTGGTGGATAAAGTCTGGTATTGGCGATATTAGGAATAATTCCTACAGCTTAACTACTCATGCCATATCCATCCAGGAAAACACGGATAAGATGGCGTTTCACTTAAAGTTTCTTTCAGATAAAGCGATAGAGTCGTCGGATAAGCTGGATAATAACTTCAAGTCGATATTGGATGCACTTAATTCAGGCGGTTCGGGCTCTCCTGGTGACGGGGATTCAAAAATATATAATGAATTAAGCCAGTTTCACCAGGACATGTTTGGGCCTAACTTTGCTGAATATAATCAAGGCGCCACTATGTATGGCAAATTGAGCAGCGTGGGTTACGATATTCAGTCGATGGGTGGCCGGATTCATGAAATGGCCAGTGATGTGCACAACCTTTATACCTATGTAATGCCCGATTTGAGGAATAACAGCATCGAAATGAACCGTAATATTCGTAGTATTGCCGAAGCTATAAATAATGGCGGTATTGGCGGCGGTGGTGATGGTGGTTCATCTGGTGGCGGCTTGGGGCAGGCGTATTGGGACAATAAATTCGGCGAAGCGTTTGGGCGTTTAGATAGGGATTATTTTGGTGGCACTCAAAACATCGACAGATCAACCAGCTCTATGGCGCAGAATATGGCTGCGATGACGTCCCAGCTTGGTCTGAACGGTGTGAATGGCCATCTGATTGATATCAAAGAGGCGCTTAAATCTGGCGGCTCTTCTGGTGGCGAAGGCGGCGGGGATATTGATTACTCCAAAATGCCAGGTGCGGCAGGTAATCCATTACAGGTGGCGGGTGCTGAGTATGAATCCGGCTTGTGCCAGGAAGGCGATAATTGTGCCTTCGACCTGGGCAATATAAATAAACAGTATGATGATAAAAAAGAGGAGCTTAAAGATAAATACAAGGCGATAAAGGATGATATTGCCGAGATATTCAAATTCGATTTGAGCGGTTCAGGTTCGGTGCCCAAGTGCTTCGAGCTGTATTCACTATTCGGTAAATCCTATTCGGTGTGTCCATCGGTGGGCGGCTATTGGGAAGCGTTAGCGGCCATCATGATGTTCGTATTTTACTTTCTCGCATTGATGATTGTTGCCAGGAGATAAATCATGGAGTGGTTAGGCGATTTGTTTAGCGGGTTATTCAATGACATTTATAACCTTGCTGTCCAGGTAACCGCCTGGTTTGCGGTCAAGCTGGCGATCCAGTGGGTTGAGTTCAAGTTGTTTATGCTGATGTTTTCCTGGGACGTTGCCAGGGAAATCCTGATTAACCTGCAATTCAGCGACTTGATCTCGCAGTCCTTTAATAACCTGCCGAACGATGTGCGAGACATATTGCTGTATCTGCACCTGGACAAAGGCTTGTCGGTAATTACTCAGGCGTTTGTGACCCGCCTCTTGCTCAATATTATGGGGTGGTGATCCATGTCCATTAAAATCCACCATGGCGCCCCTGGTTCTTATAAGTCCTCCGGCGCCATTCATACCGATGTGATCCCGGCTATCAAGGCAGGTCGCTTTATCGTTACCAACGTGCGGGGCTTCTCGGTGGAGCGTTGCCGTGAGGTGCTCGGTAAGGAGGTACCAGATAGCTTTGAGGTGCTCTATATCGAGACAGAATCCCAGGAAGGCCGCGACCGTCTGGCGCGGTTCTACCACTGGGCACCCAAGGGGGCTTTCTTCCTGGTCGATGAAGTGCAGCGGGTATTTCCGCCTGCCTGGCGCCAAAGCGATTTGGATGCGCTCGCCTTTCCTGGTGGGCCGGATAAAGCCAAGGAAGAAGGCCGACCGGAGACCATTGAGGTGGCCTTTGATATGCACCGTCACCATAACTGGGACTTTGTATTAACGACTCCGAACATCAAAAAGGTGCACCAGGTAATCCGCGCAGCTGCCGAGACGGCCATTCGTCACACCAATATGGCGGTGTTGGGGATTGGTGGCCGTTATAAGACCGTGCTTCACCTCTCTGATAACTCCGGCAGCTCTATTTCCGATGTGCTGCAGGCCAAGCCATTCAACAAGGTGCCTAAATATGTTTTCAAGCTTTATGACTCGACTACAACCGGTAAAGTCTCAGATACAATCGCAGGCAGCTCGGTACTGCGAGATCCTAAAGTTCTCTTTATTCTGGCGGTATGGGGACTCTGTTTATACTTTGGCTTCATCAAGCCTGAATATGTTGATACGCCTGCTAAGGCCTCTGCGCCCTCTCCTACCGCTGCTCCGACTCCTGGGGCGGTGGGTGCTCCGCCCACTGCTGATGTACGTCCTGGCGGCGCTCCTGCTTCGTCTGCTGATGGCGTCCTTGCTGTAGGGCCCTTCGCTGGCTATCGCCTCATCATCAACTGCCATGTGCTGACTAAGAGCGATCGAGACGTCTACAACGTTGAATACTGCTTTGCGCTGCGCAAGGGAGACGACGAACAGGCCATCTATGCCGAGGAATGGCCGCAATACTTCGTCGATGTGAAGGCCATGACGGCTTGCCATGCGGTGATCCAGTACCAGGGGCAGCCAGTGGACATCTATTGCGACCCTGACGGGGATGCCCTGCGCAAACGGGTCAATGCTGCCCTCTTCGCGGGTAGGGATAGCAAGAGTGAGCCATCCGATGACCGGACATAAAAATATTGATGCTCGGGTATATAAACATGACCGCGACATGGCATTTTTTATGTTAAATACAGAGGTTTTAGGATGAATATTGCGCTGGGTGTTATCGCTGTGTGCCTGGATATCGCTATTTTGGTCTACCTCGGGATGAACCCTGACTATTCCGCCGAGGTTCGTTGGGCCTGCTTTGCCCTGGTTGCGCTGTTCTCGCTGCCTCCCCTACTCTGGCTCTTTGGGGGCTACCTCATGGAGCTAGAGGCTAAGTGGCGGCACCACTGCCGCGCTAAACGCCGCGCTCGTGCTGTTCGTCTCAAGGGCGGGCACTGATACTTGAATGGTGCTCCATATGGGTTATGTTTATGCATCCATCCAAGTAGGGATTAACGAGGTAAAAATGGGGCACCCAATTAAGTGGTTTACCGTAAAGGTTATTCATACAGACCGTGTACCGTTCGAGCTGTTTGGTGATCTAGAAAAGGGAAGCCTCTATATATCTGCTGGAGGACGGCTCTGTGGGCCAAGTGCAGCAACATACCTCAAGAGTGAAAGCCTGGCGGAAGCTTATGCTACAGCGTTGACCCTTCGTAGAAAAAAGACCGACCCTCATTTTGAGGCTCGAGTGTGTGGTGTCGAATCGTCTAATGAACGGCTTCGAGACTACATTGTCAGGGATTCTCTAAAAGTAAGTGAAAAACTGGCTCGTTGGAGTGTTGTGGTTTGATGTTAAGGGGCGTTAGCCCCTATAAGCCGCCCTCTGCTGCTGATTAAGCCTCCAGGCGTCTCGCGGCGAAACATGCTTATCTTTCCCTAAGCCTGGGGCCACCCCCCTTCCCTGCGAAACCCCTCTTTAATGCCCCAGTCAGAGTGCCCAGCCGAAGGCTATGGGGCATGGTCAGCGTCTGCCTTGGCCTCCTGTCGAAGACAAGCAGCACTCACCGTGCCAGCTGGTTTGGGCCCCCCGTGTAGTAATACGGGGGGAATTCTACCCTCTCGGAACCCTCCGGTCTTGATGCCTTTGGGTGGGAGGCGTACGCCTTCTACTATCCAGATAGCTATAGTCTTTATTGTTTTTTTGTTACATACGGGTTGAATCGCTAGCATTTGCCACCATATCCACCTGGAGCATGTCGCTCATCTATGGGGGATTTATGTTGAAATTCAGCATTGGTGATGTAGTTCGATTGAAAAGTGGCGGGCCATTAATGACCATTACAGAGACGTTTACTAATGGTAAGTGCTGCTGTACTTGGTTCAAAGAATTGCAAGATGTTTCTAGCATCTTTGTGCAAGAGTCTTTGTATTCGCTGGCTGAGGTAGAACAACAGAAACAGGATGTGATTAACAAGACCGCGATGGCAGCGGTTGGTCGTTGATTCATCTATTAGAAGAAGGGGGATTAACCCCCTTCCGTCAGTTAAGGCCTAGTTTTTTCCTCCAATAGAACGCTTCCCTCTGCTTCTCTGACAGCTCGGCCTGGATGATGGCCAGCGCCTCGATCCTCCTCCTGTCGAACATGACGCCATTCGGTGCGATCAGGCAGTCATTCTTCATCCGCCATCCCTGCCATTCCTTGAAAATCGTGGGCAGCTCCCGCCCGGATGCCATACGCATAAGCCGTTTATAGACAGGTGGGATCTCTTTACCCTTATCCCAATATGTGACCTGCCTCACAGAAACGAAACATAGATTTGCCGTCTCCTCTTCCGATAAACCGCATTCAAACCAACGAAAAATGAAGTTTTTGGTCAACTCTCGTTCCATCCAAGTAAATACCTGATAAACCAGCAAAATTGCGTGGGCTGGCTTATCGGCAGGTTTCAGATGGGCATTTAACTAAACGCGACATTATGCTCGGTTTTGTGAAGTTGATATTGAAAGCTCTCATGGCCACCAGCTCGTGGCATATAGCGCTACCCAAGCTTGATGCTTGGTGAGACGCCTTCTTATTCATGCAGATGATCCAAGGGTTTATGGCTGGCGCTCTCGTGGCGTTCACTGTGACCGGTGTGCAGATACTTGGAGGTGGTGTCGATGCTGTCGTGGCCCGCATCGGCCTGCACGTGGGACAACGGTCGACCATTCAAGTTGATGTCGTGGGTGATGCCGGTATGGCGAATGGAGTGCGGTGTCAGGCTACGCATCTCGGCCGCGTCCTGGGTAAAGCCATCCTGTTCGGCCAGCTCGGCTGCCTGCTCAAGCACCGCCATCACCAGATCCCGTAGCTGGCGAATGCCGAGGTTAGCATTGAGCTCACCTTGCTCCCGGCCGTGGGCTGCCGCCTTGTGGCGCACAAACAGCGGCGTCTGTTCGTTGGGTGCCGGTAACGGCGAGAGCCCCAGGAAGTTGCGGTAGCGCTGCAAGGCATCGAGCAAGGCCTGGGAAACGGCGACGGTGCGCCGTTTGCCACCCTTGCTGCGGGGAATGTAATAGCCCCAGACGCCGGTCTTGCCGTCGCGACGGAACTGACCCATGATGGGACTGAACCCAGGCCTGGCCGCCACCTCGGAGATACGCAGATAACAGGCATACATGAGGCAGATGAGAAAACGGCTGCGCTCGTGCTGGGCCGGGTTCTCGCTGGCGAGCTGTTCGGCGGCCTGCATCACATAGGACCACTGCAACTCGGTAAAGGACTGGGCCTGCTCATCGGTTTCCTGCTGAGCAGACTGCTTGACCCTTTGCAGCAGCAGCGCAGGGTTGCGATCCATGTACTCTTCCTGCACGAGGAACTGAAAGAAGGCCGACAAGATGGCTATCTTGGTCTTCATCGCGGGCTCGCTCAGCCGGTATGGCAGCTCGCGGCCCAGCTCCCGTTTGCCGAGAAACGGCCGCCACTGCGGGTTGGGCAACCGCTCGCCCCACTCCTTGTCTTGCACGAACTGGGCAACATTTCGGTAGGCGATCAGTTCCTGTGGTGGTGACTGGCAGTAATCCAGATAGCGCATCATGATGCGCCTGGTGAGATCCTTGGGGCTGATGGCCAGCTCGGCGAAGCACCAGTGCAGGAAGGTCGTCAGCTCGCTGCGATAGGTCTTGTAGTTGTTCTCACTGTGACGCTGCTCCAGCAGCCAGTCGACGGCCAGTTCATAGACGAGGCCAGCGTCGGGTACCTGCGTCAGGCTGAGGTTGGCGAGATACTGATTGACCAGAGGGTTACCCGCCTCCAGATGAGCAAGGCTATCGAACAGCGGCATGGCAGGTGGCAGTGGCAGTGGAAGTGGCAGTGGCAAAGGGGTCATGGTGATGCTTGTGGTCAGGTTGTTGGGGTCGAAATCTGGGTTTGCTCAAGACTGATGCCGATAAATGGGGTTATCGGCATCAAAGGTATCCAGACTGCCTGGGCAGGTATCGCAGCCATGGTTCGAGATGTCGTCGAGTGGATGGCAAGCCTTACTATTCACTGGGTATGCACGTTGGTTAGAAAATTCTCGGGGTAAATACCAACAAATTCGAATGCGCATTCACATTTGTTGCATGGGGAGACTGATGCATTAGCCTGTCTATTCCATGCCGCTCCCGCCCTGCTCTCTTTATTCAGGCTACGCTTTTGAGGGATTTTCCCTTGGGTTTATCGGCACTGACATCGTCAATATTCTCTTCCTTTGGGCTGGGGCCCTGCCCTTTACCGCCTTTTAGCACGCTTTGCAGCAGATCACGCTGCTCTGCCAGGTAGAATGCCAGGCTCTCTTGCTGCTCGGCAGTCAGTTCGACCGGTGCCCCGGCCAGCAAGGTCATCAACTCATCGGCGGTGTCCAGCAACTTGTCATAGGCATCGGCCTCTTTCTTGCTGGTAAAGATCATCTTCTCCACTCCCCCACGCACCACAACATACTTGATCTCAACGGCCATAATGGCGTCCTCCTCATGATAGTAAGCGCAATTATATGTACGGATATACAGTATTGCAAATAACCACGCCGATGGATGACAAGGCGCGCCATCTAGCCGATCCAGGCGCTGATTGAACATAATGGGCGGCACATGGCGAGATCCTGACCTTGCCCCTCCCCTTGCCATTATATGAGCGGCCCTTTTTCTCGACCAGAGGGTGTGCAGGCAAGACAGATGGCGGGTTTTAGGGTAAATTTTATCAATTCCTTCAACAGGTTGAATCGTATGTCGGATCCCCATTCCGTGATCGTCTGCCCGGCTTGCGACTTGCTGATCGAACGCAAGTTATTGCCATTGCGCCGTCACGCCCATTGCCCTCGCTGTCATCAGCATCTCTATGGCCGCTACGCCTTTCGTCCCTCCCAGTTGATGGCACTGACCATCACCGGGTTCCTGTTGCTACCGTCCGCCTTCTTCGAGCCACTCATCTACCTGCGCCTGGCCGGGGTCAATTCAGACGCCAACTTGCTCAAAGGCATCATGGTGCTGCTTGGCGAGAATGAGTTTTGGGTGGCCGGGCTGGTGCTCTGGTGCGCCGCCCTGGCACCGACGGGCTTGCTGGTCGGCATCTTCGCCCTCGCCTCCGGTCTGGCCAAACGCTGGCATATCCTGGCGCCCACCCTCAAGGCGGTGGAGGTGTTTCGTCACTGGGCCATGCTGGAGGTTTATATCGTCAGCCTGCTGGTCGCTCTGTTCAAGCTCATCGACATCGCGGATGTGCGCTTGGGCGGCGGCTTGCTGAGCCTCGGGATCCTGATGTTGCTCAACATGACGCTGTTGATCCTGTTTGATCCGGCGCCCTATTGGGAGCGCGTTGCGCTGCAAACACCGTCACAGGAGCCGGCTCATGAACCTGACCAGCGCCCGTGAACTGGGGCTCTGCCGCTGCCACACCTGCGGCCTGTTGGTGCGCTATCAGCCCAAGATGAGTTGCCCCCGTTGCCACAGCCATTTGCAGATGCGGATCCCCCGCTCCCTTGCCTGGTCATGGGGCCTGCTGGCGCTGGCGACCTTCATGTTGCTGCCCGCCAACCTCTTGCCCATCACCCATTTCTACAACAAGGGATTATTGCAGTCCGACACCATTTTCAGCGGTATCATGGCGCTCTATCGCAGCAAGATGTCTGGCATCGCCACTATTGTGCTGACCGCGAGCATCGTCGTGCCCATCGGCAAGATCCTGGGGCTGAGCTGGATCTGCTGGCAGCTGCAACGAGCCAAGCCGGTGCGGCGCAAGCGCCAGCTCATCATGTACCGCATCATCGATTTCATCGGGCGCTGGTCCATGCTGGACCTGTTCGTCATCTCGCTCATGGTGGCGCTGGTGGATCGCGGCGTCCTGCTCAACGTGCGGGCAGGCCCCGGGGCCACCGCCTTCGCCGGCGTGGTGGTGCTGACCATGATGTCGGCCAGAATGCTGGATACCCGCCTGTTGTGGGACAAGGCGTCCCGCTAGTGCAGCTTTTCATCTGTATCGTATATGCCGTCAAACACAGTCACATTAAGGAGTCGGTATGATCGGGGCTGAACCCGTCATTGAGAAACATCGCTGGTTATCCCCAGTCTGGTTATTGCCCGTCATCGCCTTGTTGCTGGCGGGTGGCTTTCTCTACCAGCAGTGGACCAGCAGCGGTCAGCTCATTCGCATCAACTTTGCCCAGGGCAACGGTATCTTGCCGGGCAAGACTCAGCTGCGTTATCAGGGGGTGGCCATCGGGGTGGTACAGGAGCTGGAGCTGGCCGAGGATGGCCGCAAGATAGCCGTGCTGGCCAAGGTCGACAGCCGCGCTCGCCCGCTCATCCGCAAGGGCTCCGACTTCTGGCTGGTGAGCCCCAAGGCGTCACTGACCGAGATCTCCGGTCTCGATACCCTGGTGTCCGGCAACTACATCAACCTGCAGCCCGGCCGGGACAACAACCCGCTGGAAGATGAGTTCGATGCCCTCGACGGCCCTCCCCCCGGTTATCAGGCCCAGGGCCGCACCCTGCATTTGACCGCCGATTCGCTGGGCTCCGTTGGGATCGGTGCCAAGATCTATTTCCGCGGGCTGGAGGTGGGTAGCGTCATCAATACCCGGCTCGGGGAAGAGAACCAGAATGTGATCCTGGATCTGGTGATCGAGCCGCGCTTTGAAAACCTCATCAAGACCGATACCCGTTTCTGGAACATCAGCGGCATCAAGGGCTCCTTCAGTCTCAGCGGCGTCAAGGTGGAAGCAGGCAGCCTCACCTCCATACTGAGCGGCGGCATAGCGTTTGACTCCCCCAAGGAGTCTGATGTGGCGCAGAAGGGCCAGACCTTCGTCCTCTACAAGGGCTTGGCCGAGGCGGCCCGTGGGGAGCGCATCCAGATCCAGGCCGGCAGTCTGCCCATCAAGGAAGGGATGCCCATCCTGTTTGAGGGCATCGAGATCGGTCGTATCGACCCCATCCGCCTGACTGAAAAGGGCCGGGTCGTCACCGCGCTGATAAACCCGGAACAGGCGTTTCGGGTGACCGGCAAGAGCCGCCTCGTCTGGGAAACCGTCTCCCTCTCCCCGACCGGCCTCAAGCACGCGGATCGCCTGCTGGCGGGCCCCGCCATCCGGCTGGATTATGTGGCAGGCGATCGGGTCAGTGCCATGACCCTCGAGAGTCAGGCACAAACCGCCGGCATCAAGATCAGTTTGCAGGCAGACGATCTCGCTGGCCTGAGCGAAGAGGCGCCAGTCTGGTTCAAGGGGCTGCAAATTGGTCAGGTCGGCCCGCTGACGCTGGATGCGACCGGCAATGCCAGGGTCGAGCTCAGCGTCAATGAGGCGTATCGCCACCTGCTGAATCGGGCCCGCTTCTACCGCGCCTCTCCCCTGCAGATCGATGCGAGCCTCGCGGGCATCAAGGTCGATACCAGCCCGGCCAGCGCCTGGCTCGGTGGCGGCGTCAAGCTCATACAGGCGCCGGCGGGCGAGCGGATCGACAGGCTCTATCCCAGCCAGGAGCTGGCACTGCTCGGTACGCGCAATGCCAAGCCCCAACGCTGGCTGCTGCGCGCCGAACAGGCCGACGGGGTCGGGATCGGCTCACCCGTGCTCTATCTGGGGCTCGAGGCTGGCAGGGTCAAGGCATTGAAGGCCGATGCCAAGGGAGTCGAGATAGAACTTGAGATCGATGCCATCTATGCCCCCCTGCTCAAGCAGCAACCCCAGTTCTGGAAGAAGGCGGCCATCGACGGCAAGGTGCGGCTGGATGGCGTGCAGGTCAAGGTGGGCAACCTCGCCACCCTGCTGCGCGGCGCCATCGAGTTCGACCGCCTCGGCACCGGTCGCAGCAGTCATCAGCTGTTTGACAGCAAGGAGCAGGCCAGAACCCAGGTGCGCACTCTGACGCTGACCGCCGACAACAACCCGGGGCTCGGGGTGGGCAGCCCCATCCGTTATCGCGGCGTAGACATCGGCAAGGTTGAGCAGGTAGAACTGGACCCCGCCCTCGGTCAGGTCAGCTTCAAGGCAGAGCTGGACAAGCAGTATGCCGATCGCTTCTTGCAGTCCGGCGCCCGCTTCACCCTGGTGCAGGCCAAGCTGGGGCTGGGGGGCGTGTCTCATCTCGATACCCTGATCAAGGGGGTCTTCATCGAGGCAAGCCCAGGCCAGGGTGCGAGTAAGGAGCGTTTCCCCCTGAGTCAGAGCGGCCCCATCGGGCTGGCGCTGACCTTGAAGAGCCCCTCGGTCAGCGGGATCAGCGTCGGGAGCCCCTTGCTGTTTCGCAAGCTGGTGGTCGGCAGCGTCACCCAGATCGCACTGGCCCGCGATGGCAGCGAGGTGTTGATCGACGTGAGTGTCGACAAGCAATACGCCCACCTGGTGCGGGCCAACAGCCGCTTCTGGAATGTCTCCGGCGTCAAGGCCGACATAGGCCTGACCGGCGGTACAATAGAGGTGGAAACCGTACAGAGCCTGCTAGCCGGCGGCATCGCCTTCAACACCCCGGAGCGGGAGATGGGCCCCACTGTTAAATCGGGCCACAGCTATCCCCTCTATGGCAAGGCGGAGAAGGATTGGCTGGAGTGGAGTCCCCGCATCCAGCCCTGAGTCAGCTGATGCATATAAAAAACCGGCCTAGGGCCGGTTTTTTATTGGCCGCTGGCCTATGGCGCCGTGAAAGCCCCCTCAAGAAACGGCTCAGGCTGTGCTAAGATATCGCCCCTCATTTTGGGTCCGCGAGAGAGCACAGTGCACGACAACACCTATCTTCCCGATCACTTTTTGCGCCATATCCAGGCCATCATGCCGGCCCACCTCTCGCTGGATGAGTTCGTGGCGAGTTGTCGACGACCGCTTAGGCGCAGCATCCGGGTCAATACCCTCAAGATCGGCGTGCAGGATTTTGCCGCCAAGATGCAGCCACTGGGCTGGCAGCTGGATCCCGTGCCTTGGTGCGAGACAGGGTTTTGGCTGACGCGAGACGATGAGAGCGTGCCCCTTGGCAATACCGCCGAGCACTTGAGTGGCCTCTTCTATATCCAGGAGGCGAGCTCCATGCTGCCGGTGACGGCGCTGTTTGCCCGCGACAAGGTCAAACGGGATGGGATCTTGCTGGATGCGGCGGCGGCGCCGGGCTCCAAAACCACCCAGATCGCAGCCTTGATGAACAACCAGGGCATGCTAGTTGCCAACGAATATTCCAGCAGCCGACTCAAGGTGCTGAGCGCCAATATCCAGCGCTGCGGCGTCACCAACGTCGGCATGACCCATTTCGATGCCAAGGTGTTTGGCCAGTGGTTGCCGGAGACCTTCGACGCCATCCTGCTCGACGCCCCCTGCTCTGGGGAAGGCACGGTGCGCAAGGACGAAGACGCCCTTCGCAACTGGAGCATCGAGAGCATAAACGAGATAGCCGAGGTGCAGGCGGGCCTGCTGGAAAGCGCCTTCCATGCCCTCAAACCGGGCGGTGTGCTGGTCTACTCAACCTGCACCTTGAGCGAACAGGAGAACCAGGCCATCTGCCAGTCCCTGCTGGACAAGTTCGGCGATGCCTTGAGTTTTGATTCCCTGGGGGGTCTCTTCCCGGGCGCCGAGCAGGCCTGCACCCCTGAGGGGTATCTGCATGTCTGGCCCCAGATCTTTGACAGCGAAGGCTTCTTCGTCGCCCGCCTGCGCAAGCATCACTCCGTGGCCAACACCATGTTCAAGCCGGGCAAGCTCGGCAAGTTCCCCTATCTGCCGCTGCCGGCCAAAGAGTCCGAGCCCATGGTGCGCGAGATAGCAGATAACTTCGGGGTGGCGCCACGCGGCATGCTCTATGGCCGCAATGACGAGATCTGGCTCTTCCCCCACCCATTCGAGCAGTTGCAGGGCAAGCTGCGCTTCGATCGCATTGGCATCAAATTGGCGGAAACCTTCAAGAAGGGGTATCGACTAACCCACGAGTGGGCGCTGGCCAATGGCGGCATGGCGACTCAGGGCACGGTCGAGCTGGACGCTGCGAATGCACGGGAATACATGATGGGGCGGGATGTCTGGCCAGAGTTGACACCCGGCAGCGGCGAGGTGATCGTCCGCTATCAGGGGCATCCGCTGGGAATGGGGAAATGGGTCGGCAGTCGCATCAAGAATGCCCTGCCCCGTGAGCTGGTGCGTGACAACAACCTGTTCAACGGCTGAGGCGGCTGGCGGGAGGTGTGCATCTGCATGCCCTCCCCGCTGGTGGCTGGATCTGGGTATTGAGCAGTTTAACACCTGAACGAGTCTGAAAAACCTCCACTCTGGTTGAACTTTTAGTCAGATCTTGAATTGCTTCGAGCCTTGTCTAAGCTTAATGCTATCCACACACCAGTTAGCGCACGGCTCTGCAAGGAGCCAATTCCCCTATGCCAGGTACAAGGAATTCGTACCTGGCTTTTTTTATGCCCGCGTTTTGCCCGGCTTTCTCAGTCGACGATATCCGTCTGCGATTTCTCTTCACTATGTTCGTCACTGCGCTCTTCAACATACTGCGGTACCAGCTCGTGCTGATAGAGCAAGTCGATCGCCTGCTCGATGAGAGATGCCTGACTGTCTTCCAGCTGCAGGCCGAGTTCATGCAGTCGCTCGGCGTGACGATTGCTTATCCAGCACTGTAACCGGCTGTGACTCTCCTGCTTGCGCTTCACGTGCTGGCGCTGGCGCTCGGCGTTGTCCAGTGCCTCTGTTGGCGTTTTTTCTTGGCTCATATGACCTTGCTTCTTGTATCTATGCGATATGTTATCTCTCACTCGAGCAGTCTATCGATTGAGCAAGACAGGTTCCCGCCCGTCTGGAGAGAGACGGCCAAATATACCATCAGATCAACAAGATGCAATTTAACATAACAAAGAACGTGGCGCGGTTATCTTAAAGCAGCCCATCGAGGGCATGATCGGAGAACTTGTGGGCATCGTCGAAGTATTCCTGCAGGGTGCGCATGTCCTTGTGGCGGGTCACCTCGATGATCTTGTTCATGGGTTTGCCGGCGGTGACCGCCGAGGTGATAAAGCCTCGGCGCAGGCTATGGCCACTGACATAGAGGCTGTCGATGACCTGGCCAGTACGCCGCTTGATCATCAGGTTGATGCCCTGAGGGCCGAGGGGATCTGGCATCAACTGGCCCCAGCGGTTCATGCGGCGAAACAGTGGCCCCTCGCTAATCCGGCTTTTCTTGAGCCAATTCTGCAGCGCCCTGACGGGGCAATGGTGCTTGCCCGGAATGAGCGCGATCTCTGTCTCGTGCAGCTGATGCTTGCTTGGCTTGAGACGAAGCCTCACCCCCTGCCCCACAAATTCGAGATCGCTCACCTCGATGCGGGCCGCTTCCGAGCGGCGCAGGGCGCCACTGAACATCAGCAACAACAGGGTGTGATCCCGCAAGCCAGCGAGGTTGTTGGTGTCTATCTCATCCAGCACCTGGGTCAGCGGCTGCAGGGTCAGGGCCCCGGTCTTGCGCTTGCGGTTATCACCGAGCCGCACTATGCCGCGCATCATCTCTTTTATCTCCGCATGCTCGGTCGGCATGGGGTGAACTCCCTTCTGCTTGAAGGCGTAGCGAATGCCAGCGAGACGCCGCACCAGGGTCGCGGGTTTGCGCGGTTCACCGTTGCGAAGCTCCCCCTTTCCTTCCTGTTTGTCGAGCCAGACCCAGTCGGCGAGAATGCCGTCGGCCTGATCCGCTAGGAAGTTCATGATGTCGTGATGGGTGGTTTGCAGCGGATCCAGCTGCTGCAGATGACACCAGTAGACGAAGATGCGGGTATCTGCCTCGTAGGCATTGAGGGTCGAGTCCGCCTTGGCACTGCGCAGGAATCTTCTCGCCCGACTGTTGAGCTGGGGATCGAATACCGCCTGCAAGGATTGATGAGCCGGGTTTGAGATGCTGGGGTAAGTCACGTAAGCCTATGATTCAAATCGGAGTTCGGAAGGATCTTACAGGATCTTGCAGATCCATCAAGTATCGATAATGAATATTATCGATACTTATAGGGTATCAGTTTTAACCCATTCAGCATTCGGGAAGACCTCCCACCTTCCGAGTTCCATTTCGCCCGTTTACAGAAATTGAGCCGCTCCCGTTGTTCCTTTCGTGAGAGATAACATGCTCCAATCTTCGCTTTTATCAGGTGGATAATGCTGGCGATTGAAAATAAAAAGGCCCCGTTTGTGGGGCCTTGTCGGTTATTGTTTTGCCAGCTTGAACAGCGCGAAGAAGTTGTGGCTGGTGGCCTTGGCCAACTCCGTCAGCGGGATCTCTCGCAAGTCGGCAATGAACTGGGCGACGTCTCGCACGAAGGCGGGTTCGTTCTCCCTCCCCCGATGTGGCACAGGGGCCAGATAGGGCGAGTCGGTTTCGACCAGCAGCCGCTCAAGGGGTAGTGCCTTGACCACGGCTTGCAGGGCACTGGCCGTCTTGAAGGTCGCAATGCCGGAGATGGAAATATAAAAATCCATCGCCATGGCGGCTTCGGCCATCTCGAGGGATTCGGTGAAGCAGTGCAGCACCCCACCCACCTGATCGGCCCCCTCTTCGCGCATGATCTGCAGGGTATCTTGCTGGGCATCGCGAGTATGGATGATCAGAGGTTTGTTCAGTGCGCGCGCCACCCGGATGTGTTCACGAAAGGAAGCCTGCTGTACTTCCTTGTTTTCCGGCGAGTAGAAATAATCCAGCCCCGTCTCGCCGATGGCAACGACGCGGGGGTCTGCCGCCTGAGTCAGCAGCAGATCCGCATCGACGCCGGGATCCTGGTTGAGCGGATGCACCCCGCAGGAGGCAAACACCTGGGGATAAGGGGCGATCGCCGCCAGCATGGTCGGGAACTGTTGTTGAGTCACGCTCACACACAAAAAATATCCCACGTCCTGCGCCGCCGCCTTGGCCAGCACATCGGCCATGTCGGCCTGCTTGCTACCGTAGCTCAGACGATCGAGGTGACAATGGGAATCAACGAGTAACATACATAACCCTGCTTGTTTGCTTGATCGAGTTTATAACCAGCGGTTGAGCCAGTTCATCAGATGGATGGTGGGATTGGAGAGCTGACCCGGCTGGCAGGCTGCCTTCAGGCTGACCAACTGTTGCTCCGCCTCCAGCAAGGTTTCACTGGCGTGGCGTTCGGCCAGCTGCTGACTGAGCGCCGCCAGATCCGGCATCGCTAGCTGGTGATGACCGCAACCGGCCTGCGTCTTGAGGGCATCGCACAAAAACAGCTGCAGCCAGTGCAATCGAACCTGACTGTCTTCCCCCAGTTGCGAGCAGACACTGGTGGCGCGAGTGGGCGTCTGGGACAGGGAAACAAAACTCTCAAGCAGGGTTCGGCGCGCACCATCTTGTTGATCTTCGATGTAACGCAGCACCCGCAGCGGTGCCCCCTGGCAGATTCGCACCTGCGCCTGGGTCGCCTGATGCCCCTGTTCACTCAGCCAGCGTAGCGTCTCCCCTTCCGCCGGCAGCTGACAGACATGTTTGTGGCAGCGACTCAAGATAGTCGGCAACAGGCGCGACACCTTGGAGGCGATCAGCAGCAGCAGGCTATCACCGGCCGGCTCTTCCAGGGTTTTCAGCAAGGCATTGGCGGCAGATTCCGTCATACGCTCCGCGTCCGGAATGATCACCACCTTGCCGTGCCCAAGCTGGGCCGTGCTCTGCAGCCGGCCACAGATCTCGCGAATGGCTTCGACGCCGATGGTCTTGCTGTCGCTGCCTATAGTACCGAGATCCGGGTGGTGACCCTTGTCCAGCAGTTGGCAGGCGTGACACTGACCACAGGGTTCGCCCGCCGCCGGTCGCAGGCAAAGATGCAGCCGCGCCAGGCGATCGGCCAGCTGCTCCTTGCCAAGTCCCTGATCACCGAGCAGCAACCAGGCGTGGCCGAGGCGACCACGCTGGGCGCTCTGGCTCAGGGCTTGCCAGTCCGGGATCAGCCAGGGATACATAGCGAGCTATCCAGTGCGGCTTCGATGGCGGCCTTGACCTCTTCGGGGGTTTTCCCGCCGTCGATCACCAGGATGGAATCATCTTTGGCCGCGAGCTCCAGATAACGGGCACGGGTGCGCACGAAGAACCCCAGCTGCTCCAGTTCGATCCTGTCCAGCTCGCCGCGATGACGCGCCCGCTGCAAGCCGATGGCGGGATCGATATCGAGATACAGGGTCAAGTCCGGTTTGAAGTCGCCGAGCACCGCCTGTTTGATGGCCGCGATAAGTCCCGCATCGATGCCGCGACCGCCACCCTGATAGGCCTGGGAGGAGAGATCGTGCCTGTCCCCCACCACCCAGCAACCCTCGACCAACGCCGGTTTGATCCGAGTTTCCACCAATTGCACCCGGGAGGCATACATCAGCAGCAATTCGGCCTCGATGGTGAGGCGTTCATCGTGCACCTCTTTGACGATGGCGCGCATCCGCTCCGCCAACGGGGTACCACCGGGTTCACGGGTACACTCGATCCGCTCGATGCCATGGGCGCGCAGATAGTCGGTTACATAGCGTACCGCGGAGCTCTTCCCTGCTCCCTCCAGTCCTTCAATCACGATAAATTTAGACATTAGGGCTTCTTCAATATGTATTCGCGAACCGCCCGATTGTGTTCATCGAGCGTCTTGGAAAAGTAGTGGGCCCCGCCCCCCTTGGCGACGAAATAGAGATAATCGGTCGACAACGGGTTGAGCGCGGCCTCGATAGAGGCTTTGCCTGGCATGGCGATGGGGGTCGGCGGCAGACCGTCGATCACATAGGTGTTGTACGGGTTCACATCGGTCAGATCGCTGCGGCGAATGTTGCCATCGTATCTGTCCTTGACCCCGTAGATGACGGTGGGATCGGTCTGCAACTTCATGCCAAGGCGCAGGCGGTTGACGAACACCGAGGCGATCTGCGCCCGCTCGTCCGGCTGGCCGGTCTCTTTCTCGATGATCGATGCCATGATCAAGGCCTCGTAGGGCGTCTTGTACGGCAAGTTGGCCTGACGCTTGTCCCAGTTCTCTTGCAGAAAGGACTTCATGTCCTGGTAGGCACGGCGCAAGATGGAAATATCGCTAGCATGGGTTGTATAAGCATAAGTCTCTGGCAGGAACCAACCTTCCAGCTTGCCATTCTCTATCCCCAGCTCCTGGGCCAGATCGGCCTCGGTCTGCTCCACGGTCAACCGCTCCAGGTAAGGCGCACTGGAGAGCTGCTTCAACCAATCCTCGAAGCGAGATCCCTCGACGAAGGTGAGGCTGAAGTGAAACTCCTTGCCGGAAGCAAACAGCGACAGGGTCTCCTTGAGCGGCGCCCCTTCCTTGATCTCATAGGTGCCTGACTTGATGGCTACCAATTCGGGATGGCCACGCAGCCAGAGGCGCACCGCCCAGGGGCTGGTCTCCCCTTCCCCCAACTCGGCGATCAGGCGCGCCGCATGGGCGCCTTTTTCGACGGTGAAGAGGCGGGTCGGCCCCTTGTTGGTGAGCGTCTCCACCTCTTGCCATTTGTAATATACATAACCCCCAGCGACGGCAGCTGTCAGCGCCGCCCCCGCGAGCAGGGTGTAAAGCCGATTAAACTTCAATGACCAAACGCTCCTGTAAACGACGGATCAATACCGGGCTGGGATAAAGATGATCCCCGATGCCGTTCACCGGCACTACGCCCATCAGGGTATTGGTCAGCCATACTTCTTCGGCCTGCCACAGTGACTCTAACGGAGCCTCTACGACACGCAGTTCAATGCCCATCTGTTTAAGCATCATCATCACCCGGCGGCGCATGATGCCATCGACGCCTCCGTGGGAGAGATCCGGTGTGAACACCGTCTTGCCTCGACGCCAAAACAGATTTGTGCTGACTCCTTCTACCAGAAATCCGCGGCTGTTCAATACTATACCTTCGACCTTGCCGCGCGCGGCTAGTTCGCTTTTTAATAAAACTTGCTCCAAGCGGCCCAATGTCTTGAGCCCCGCCAGCATGGGCGCATCGCCGAGCCGTTGCTGGCAGACCAGCAGCTCGATGCCACTTTGCTGCCAACCCAGATAATGCGCCGGGTACTCGGCCAGCGACACTATCCGGGTGGGCGACTGGCAATCTGCCCCGTCATAGCCCCGACCGCCACTGCCGCGGGTCAACACGACTTTGACGACAGCCTGTGTCTGCCCTGTCGCAAGTTGCGCCACCTCCTCTGCCAGCCGATCCCAGGGCTGCTCGGCAAAGCCAAGTCTGGCGCTGGCATGTTGCAGCCGTGCCAGGTGATCCGGCCACCAGACAACGCGGCCAGCCAGCACCTGCATGGTGGTGAAATGGCCGTCTCCATACGCCAGGCCGCGATCCCTGGCAGACAAGGCTTCTGTTGGCACTCCATTGATCAACATGCGTGTCCTTTTGATAAAAAAGGCCCGATACCAGGGTATCGGGCCTGACTCTGCGCTTGGCAAATGCCCAGCGAGAATTATACGCGTTTGAAGATCAGGGAGCCATTGGTGCCGCCGAAACCAAACGAATTGGACAGGGCATAGTCGAACTGACCGGCCTTGGCCACGTGCGGAACCAGATCCAGATCGCACTCATCATCCGGGTTGTCCAGGTTGATGGTGGGTGGCACCTGCTGATCGCGCAGCGCCAGCACGGTGATGATCGCCTCGATGGCACCGGCGGCGCCCAGCAGATGACCAGTCATCGACTTGGTGGAGCTGATCATCAGCGACTTGGCATGTTCACCAAACACTAGCTTCATGCCGCGCAGCTCGGCCACATCCCCCAGCGGAGTGGAGGTGCCGTGCGCATTGATGTAACCAATTTGCTCGGGGGCAATGCCTGCATCCTTGATGGCATTTTTCATGGCGCGCGCGCCACCGTTGCCATCGGCGGGGGGAGCCGTCATGTGATAGGCATCGCCACTCATGCCAAAGCCAACCAGCTCGGCATAGATCTTGGCGCCACGGGCCTTGGCGTGTTCGTACTCTTCCAGCACCAATACCCCGGCGCCGTCACCCAGCACGAAGCCATCGCGATCCTTGTCCCAGGGGCGGCTCGCCTTCTGGGGCTCGTCGTTGCGAGTAGAGAGTGCCTTGGCCGCCGCGAAGCCGCCCATCCCCATGGGGGTGGAGGCCTTCTCGGTACCGCCGGCGACCATCACGTCCGCATCACCGTAGGCGATCATCCGACCGGCCATGCCGATAGCATGGGTGCCCGTAGTACAGGCGGTGGTCACGGCGATGTTCGGACCTTGCAGGCCCTTCATGATGGAGAGGTGACCGGACACCATGTTGATGATGGTGGATGGCACGAAGAAGGGGCTCAGCTTGCGCGGGCCGCCGTTCATCAGGCTGGTGTGGTTCTGCTCGATGAGACCCAGACCGCCGATACCGGAGCCGATGGCCACGCCAACCCGCTCCGCATTGTCTTCGTTGATGACCAGACCGGAATCATCCAGCGCCTGCACACCCGCCGCCACGCCGTACTGGATGAAGAGATCCATCTTGCGGGCTTCTTTGCGGTTGATGCCGAACTGCTCTGGATCGAAATCTTTGACCAGACCGGCGAAACGGGTCGCGAATTCGCTGGCGTCGAAATGGTCGATGAGAGAAATGCCGCTCTGCCCGTTAAGCAGGGCTTGCCAGCTGGATTCGGCGGTGTTGCCCACCGGGGAAAGCATCCCCAAGCCGGTTACCACGACTCTGCGTTTTGACACTGAGCTAGTCTCCGAGAGGTATTTTGAGAGGGAGTAGATATAAAAGAAGCGGCCCTTGGGCCGCTTCTTTCAGAACAGGAACTTATTCCTGATTCGCGGTGATGTAATCGATAGCCGCTTGAACAGTGGTGATCTTCTCGGCTTCTTCATCAGGAATTTCGGTATCGAATTCTTCTTCCAGCGCCATTACCAGTTCAACGGTATCCAAAGAGTCAGCGCCCAGGTCGTCGACGAAGGAGGCAGCGTTCTTAACGTCTTCCTCTTTAACACCCAGTTGTTCGATGATGATTTTCTTTACGCGTTCTTCGATGTTGCTCATGACCTGAATTTTCCTTTAAAAATACGCTATTGCGTCTGGTTGGGGTAGTGTATTCAATTGACGTGAGTTTGCAAGTGGCTTGCCGCTGGTCAAACCACGAAAATCGCCAAACTTCGGCGTATTATCGCAAATTTGAACAGATCTCACGACAAATTGATTACACCATGTACATCCCGCCATTAACATGCAGGGTTTCGCCGGTGATATAAGCAGCGTCATCAGACGCCAAGAATACCACAGCGGCAGCAATTTCTTTCGGGTCGCCCAAGCGACCGGCCGGCACCTGATTCATGATGCCATTGCGCTGTTCTTCATTGAGCGCTTTGGTCATGTCGGTCTCGATGAAACCGGGGGCCACCGCATTCACCGTGATGCCACGGGACGCCACTTCACGGGCCAGCGACTTGGTGAAACCAACCAGACCAGCCTTGGCGGCAGCATAGTTGACCTGACCCGCATTGCCCATGGTACCGACCACGGAACCGATGCTGATGATGCGACCATGGCGCTTCTTCATCATGGCACGCAATACCGGCTTGCTCAGACGGTACAGCGAGGTGAGGTTGGTGTCGATGATCTCGTTCCACTCATCATCTTTCATCCGCATCAACAGGTTGTCGCGGGTGATGCCGGCGTTGTTGATCAGGATGTCGATCTCGCCAAAGCGCGCCTTGATGGCGGCGAAGACGGTCTCGATGGATTCAGGGCTGGTCACGTTCAGTGCCATGCCACAACCTTGCTCGCCCAGATAGGCGCTGATGGCCTCGGCGCCGCTCTCGCTGGTTGCGGTACCCACTACCTTGGCGCCACGGGCCGCGAAGGTTTCGGCAATCGCACGGCCGATACCACGACTGGCACCGGTGACCAAGACTACTTTATCGGTAAAACTCATGACTCGCTCCTGATTACTTGACTTGGGCCAGCGCCTGCTCGAAAGAGGCGACATCGTTGGCGTGAATGCCTTCCACACGCGGGTCGATGCGTTTGGCCAGCCCGGTCAACACCTTGCCCGGTCCCATCTCGATCTCGAGCGTCACACCGTCGTTCGCCATCCGCTCAACGGTCTCGGTCCAACGAACCGGGCTGAACAGCTGACGCACCAGGGCTTGCTTGATGGCGGCCGGATCCTGCTCACAGGAGACGTCCACATTATTAATGACTGCGATGACAGGAACCTTGATCTCGATCCCATCCAGCGCGGCGGCCAGTTTTTCGGCAGCCGGTTTCATCAGAGCGCAGTGTGACGGCACCGAGACTGGCAGCGGCAGCGCACGCTTGGCGCCAGACTCTTTCATCAGCACGTTGGCACGCTCAACCGCGTCCTTGTGACCGGCGATGACCACCTGCCCTGGGGAGTTGAAGTTGACCGGTGACACCACCTGACCCTGCGCCGCTTTCTCACAGTTGGCCGCGATGGAATCGTTGTCCAGACCGATGATGGCGGCCATGGCGCCGGTACCTTCCGGCACGGCTTCCTGCATGGCGAGGCCTCGCAGCTCGACCAGCTTGACCGCATCGGCAAAATTCAGGGCGCCGCTGCACACCAGGGCGGAATACTCGCCCAGGCTATGCCCGGCCATGACGGCGGGAGTTGCCCCACCCTGTTGCTGCCACAGGCGCCAGAGGGCGACGGAGGCGGTCAGCAGCGCAGGTTGGGTACGCCAGGTCTTGTTCAGATCTTCGGCCGGCCCATTCATGACCAGGGCCAGCAGATCGTAACCCAGTACCTGGCTCGCCTCGGCGAAGGTCTCTTTAATTACGGCGTGTTGCTCGGCCAGTGCAGCCAGCATGCCGACGCTCTGGGAGCCTTGTCCCGGGAAGGCAATGGCAAATCGGGTCATCATTGATTCCTTTAAGGTAAGACGAATTCGATAAGCGGGCGCCCGAGACGGTTATCAAGGGCGCGGCTTGATATCAGAGGCGAACCAGCGCCGAACCCCAGGCGAAACCACCGCCGAAGGCTTCCAGCAACACTAGCTGGCCTGGCTGGATACGGCCATCACGCACCCCTTCATCGAAGGCGATGGGCACGGAGGCGGCAGAGGTGTTGCCATGGCGATCCAGAGTCAGGATCACCTTGTCCAGCCCCATGCCAAGTTTCTTGGCGGTGGCGCTGATGATGCGGAAGTTGGCCTGGTGTGGCACCAGCCAATCGAGCTCGCTGGGGTCGATGCCATTGGCCGCCAGGGTCTCGGTCACTATCTCGCTCAGGCGCGTCACCGCGACCTTGAACACGTCGTTGCCCTTCATATACATGTAGGCTTCGAGCTCGGCGCCCGGCATGCCGCGGTGTGGCTGCGGCAGCTTGAGCAGCTCGCCATAGCGGCCGTCGGCATGCAGATGGGTGGAGATGATGCCCGGGGTCTCGCTCGCCCCGATCACCACGGCCCCGGCTCCGTCACCGAAGATGATGATGGTACCGCGATCCTTGGGATCGCACATACGCGACAAGACGTCGGCACCCACTACCAAAACGTTGCGGGCGGCGCCGGATTTGACGAACTGATCGGCAACGGCGAGGGCATAGGTGAAGCCGGCGCAGGCGGCGGCCACGTCGAAGGCCGGGATCCCCGGCACCCCAAGCAGTCCCTGCAGTTCGCAGGCAGCCGCCGGGAAGGCGTTTTCGGCACTGGTGGTGGCCAGCACTATCATGTCCAGATCGGCGGCGGTCAGGCCGGCCGCGTCCAGTGCCCGCAAGGCAGCCTGATGAGACAGGGTCACGACGGTTTCGTCGGTCCCTGCGATGCGGCGCTCACGGATCCCGGTACGTTCCACGATCCACTCGTCACTGGTCTCAACCATCTGTTCAAGATCGGCGTTGGTACGCACCGAGCTCGGCAGGTAACTGCCAGTACCCAGAATTTTGCTATGCATAGAGTTCTTATAAGTCCCTGTCGGAAAAGACAGATTCAAGGCGATCTGCTATTTGCAATGGAAGTTGATGCTTGGCCTCTTGTGCGGCCAGCAAGATCGCATTACACAGAGCGCGCCGTTCGGCCCGCCCATGGCTTTTTACCACAATGCCGCGCAATCCTAACAGACTTGCGCCATTATACTGGTCGGGGTTCAGGTAAGAAAAACGTCGTTTGAACATAAATCCGGCGATCCGGCCAAGAAAACTGCGTTTCTTGCGGGGATATCCGGCCAATTGGGCCATCATTCGTACTACCCCCTCGGCCGTTTTGAGCGCCACGTTGCCCACGAAGCCATCGCAGACAATCACATCACATTCACCGCTGAAGATCCTGTCCCCCTCGATGAAGCCGACGAAATTGAGTGCGGGGCACTGGCGCAGCAACTCGGCGCTGTGACGCACCAGATCGTTGCCCTTGATCTCCTCCTCCCCCACGTTGAGCAGCGCCACCCTAGGGGACGCTATCCCCTCGACCCGTTCCGCCGCCACCGATCCCATCACAGCAAACTGCAGCAGAGTATCGGCATCGCAGCTCACGTTGGCGCCCAGGTCCAGCATCACGGTGCGCTTGCCACTCAGGGTTGGCAGCGCCTTGATCAGCGCAGGCCTGTCGACACCGGGCAAGGATTTGAGCACACACTTGGCCATGGCCATCAGGGCACCGGTATTGCCGGCACTGACGCAGGCATCGGCCTCCCCGGCTTTCACCAGATCCAGGACCACGCGCATGGAGGAGTCTTTCAGGGTACGCAGCGCCACGATCGGCTTTTCGCCCATGCCAACCACCTGGGAAGCATGTACAAAACGAACACGAGGATGAGTCAGCAAGCCATGTTGCTGTAACAGGGAGGTAGTCTGGTGTTGATCACCGACCAGAATAAGTTTGAGCTGAGGCAGAAGAGACAGTGCCTGCACGGCGGCAGGCACTGTTTCCGAGGGGCCAATATCTCCCCCCATTATGTCTAGCGCGACAGTTTGCGTAGACAAAGGCAATCCTTAAGCGATTACCTTTTTACCGCGGTAGAAACCATCGGCAGTCACGTGGTGACGACGATGGATTTCACCACTGGTCTGATCAACAGTCAGTGCTGCTGCGGTCAGTGCATCGTGGGAACGACGCATGCCACGCTTGGCGCGGGTTTTACGGTTCTGTTGTACGGCCATGGTAGGCTAACTCCTAAAAATTCACTTACGTTTGAGCTCTTCAAGAACTGCAAAGGGATTCGGCCGCTCATCAGCAGGTTCGATATCACCCCAGGTCATCTCCATGTTCCCTCGCGGGCAAACATCCATGGGATGCATTGCGACTTGAGGCAACGAGAGGATGAGTTCATCCTCCAGGATTTGATGAAGATCTATCTCGCCGTTTTCGTCCAACTCAATGGGCTCATAAGCTTCCGGCAGTTCTTCCTCGTTTGTTTTTTCAAACAGCGGAGTGTAGACAAATTCAGCTTCACAAAGGTGTTCGAATGCCTCTCCACAACGTTGGCAAACCAGATTGACCTTGGCATGGGCAGTGCCTTTCATAACGGTCAAACGCTGGACATCTTTACCAAATTGCACAGTGACATCCACATCACTTCGCAAGCCTTCGGTTGACGCTTCCAATCTGGGCATCTGCGACTTTTCCACTATCCCGACATAGTCGAGTAGCTTCAAGGCATTACGGACTGGATCAACCTTAACGGGCAACTTCACCTTTTGCATAGGGCGCGAATATTATAGGTCCAACAAGGGATAGTCAAAGGAAAAAGTCCTTACCGCCGATGATTTTAACCACACATGCCCCTGAATACAGGAACTTGCGTTCATCGGTGGCTGATTATGCCACAAACCGCAGGATCCCGCACAGGATCCTGCATCATCCGTTTGCCGTGGGGAGCTGGGTGAGTTGCATTCATTGCCGCGGCGAGAGCCATGGGTGCTCAGTGCTTCGTCGATCGAAGCTGACGCGCTGATTAAAAAACAGCCTGACAGTGTCATGTTCTCTGTCTTAGGATAATGACGGACTCTATAAGGACATCATTGGGAGACTCGTCATGAAAGGCCTTACGTTCTGGTCAATTGCCCTGGTGCTGGCGATTGGCGGCCAACAGGCACCCGCATTCGCCGAAGAAAAAACTGCCGGGCACTATTATCGGGAGGGCGATCTCGAATCCTTCATCCCTTGCGGATCGGACAATGCCTTCTGGATGAAGGGTGAGACAAAAGTATTGCAACCCTTGCGAGACAAGTTGAGCAAGCTGAACGAACTACACGCGGACTCCCCTCGCCCACTCTATGTCGAGGTCAGCGGCCATTTCGAAGACAACGCCAACAGCGAGGGGGTCTCGGCCGATTACGACGGTCTCTATCGCATCGAATCCGTACTCAGCAGTAGCCCGGACAGCCCGGCTTCCTGCCCCGTGTTGGTCATGGATGATTAACTCTATTTAGCGATGCCAGGTTGCTCAGGGAGTGACGGGACAGGCTGTGGCACTCCCCAGCAGGCTCTGCCGACTCGGCGGTTTGGGCTGTGCTTCCATCAGTAGTCTGATGGCCTGAAAGCTCTCCAGCGCGGCCTTGATGGCAATGGGATTGACCAGCCAGCCCGGCAAGTTGTTGCCCGGGTTGGTATAGGTTTCCAGCCGGATCAGAGTGGTGCCATCCCCTTGCGGCAACGCCTGCCAGCGCCCACTGCTATCCCGGATCCGCACCAGCCCAGGGCGTATGCGCAGTGCATCGGGCTCCGCCCATACCTTGAGCTCGAGTCCACAATCGGCCCGCCGCGACACATGAGAGCGGGTAATCAGCTCCCTGTCCTGCACCGGCCAGGGGGATTCCAGTCGGGTATACACCAACTCATCATCCGGCCCGGAGGTGGCGAGCACCCGCACCTCACGGCTCTTGGGCAACCACTCCTGATGGCGCGATGTATCCCGCAGCACGGCCAGGAGTGCAGAAGGCGCGGCCCTCACCCGCATCTCCAGGCGCAGCGCCAGATACGGGCCGGGTGGATGGGACTGGGTCCAGAGCATCACCCCGCTCTCTCCCTGCTGAGGTTGCCATCCCTGCCCCCAGCTCGTCAGGGAGATCAGCAGCAGAGTCAGCACGCCATATTTTCTCATTCGTATTTCCCATCTGATGGTTCTTATATGCTTATAGCCGCTTTCCAGACCCCCGGGAGCCTTGACCATGTTGGCAGCACATCGATGAGCACAATGTGGTGCCATGATCGCGGCCCCTGCACTTATCTCTTTTGCAGAATCCCAAGATGCGTTGGCTGTTTGCGCCGAGCATTTGGCAAAGATAGAATCAACTAATTGATTTATAGATGGATATCATCAGAACATGAACACGCCCTTGATCCTTGCCTCCACTTCCCGCTATCGCAAGGCCCTGCTGGAAAAGCTCGGTCTGCCGTTTCAATGTGCCTCCCCCGAGGTTGACGAATCACCCCTCCCCGGGGAATCGGCTCAGACACTGGTTGCGAGACTGGCCCATGCCAAGGCGAGCGCCATCGCCCGGCACCATGATCAGGGGCTGATCATCGGCTCTGATCAGGTGTGCGTGTGTGACGGCCAGATCCTTGGCAAGCCCGGCACGATAGAGGCTGCGGTAGCGCAGCTGATGGCGGCGCAGGGCAAGAGCGTCACCTTCTATACCGGGCTCTGTGTGCTGGATGCGGCGAATGGTCAGGCAAAGCAGTTGGTGGAACCCTTCACCGTCCATTTTCGCACTCTGGATGAAGCTGCCATTCGGCGTTATGTGAATGCAGAGTTGCCGCTCGATTGCGCCGGCAGTTTCAAATGCGAAGGTATGGGGATAGTGCTGTTCAAGGGGCTGGAGGGGCGAGATCCCAATGCCCTGATCGGTCTCCCCCTCATCGGTCTGATCGAGCTGCTGGATCAACATGGCTTGGCCCTGCCCTAAATCCGCAATAGGGAATGAGATCAGAAACGGGAGCCAAGGCTCCCGTTATATATAGATGTCTCGCAAGGCCAAATCAGCTTAGCAACTGTTTCAACTCGTCCATGCTGTCGACGATGGCCACAGGATCATGCTCAGCCAGCCGACTCCTGTCATGCACTCCCCAGGTCACACCGATGCGCGGCATGGCAAGCGCCTCTGCCATCGCCATGTCATGGATGGAGTCGCCTATCATCACCGCCTGCTCGGGGGTCAACCCCAGCTCATCCAGGATCTGTACCAGCATCAAGGGATCCGGCTTGGAATTGGCCTCATCCGCGCCGCGGGTGGCGGTAAACAGCGGCCGCAGCCCCGTCTCGTCAAGCACCCTGTCCAGACCCCGCCTTGATTTGCCCGTGGCAACCGCCAGGGCAATGCCCTCGGCATGCCAGCGGTGCAACAATTCACTTGCACCAGCGAATAGCGGGCTCGGCGTGTCGTCATGTAGATAGTGATGACGGTAACGGGCGATCAGGGCGGCGGCACGCTCACTGCCCTGCTCCAGATCGAACAGCAGGGGTATACCGACCTCGAGGCTGAGTCCGATGATCTGGTGTGTCTCCTGCGCGCTGGGGATTCGCTCGCCACAATCACGGGCGGCCCCTTGCACGCAGGCGACAATCCGGCCCACCGAATCCATCAGGGTACCGTCCCAGTCGAAGATGGCGAGCCGGATAGCCTTCATCAGCGTGCCAACTTGTTCAGGAAGCTGTCGAGCTCGGGGGCGAGCGGCGCCTCCACCTGCATCTCGCGGCCATCGGCCGGATGGGTGAAACTCAGCTTCCAGGCGTGCAAGAACAGCCGTTTCAGGCCCTGAGTGCGCATTTTCTCATCAAAGGCCGCTTCCCCATACTTGTCATCACAGGCGATGGGATGACCGGCATGCTGGGTATGCACCCGGATCTGGTGGGTACGACCGGTGATGGGGCTGCACTCCACCAGGGTGGCTTCGGCAAACTGCCGAGCAATCCGGAAACGGGTCTCGGATGGCTTGCCATCGCCGCTGACTCGCACCACCCGCTCGCCGGATTGCAGATCGTTTTTACGCAATGGCGCATTGACCACCTTGACGTGGGGCTGCCATTGGCCGCGCACCAGCGCCAGATATTGCTTGCGCATGGTCTTGACGCGCAGTTGCTCGTGCAGGCTGCGCAGCGCGCTGCGCTTCTTGGCAACCAGCAGCACGCCGGAGGTATCGCGATCGAGCCGATGGACCAGCTCCAGGAAGCGGGCCTCCGGGCGCAGGGCACGCAGCCCCTCGATAACGCCAAAGCTCAGGCCGCTACCACCGTGCACCGCCATGCCGGACGGTTTGTTGAGCACTATCATGGCCTCGTCTTCAAACAGGATCTGGCTCTCCAGACGCTGGATGCTGCCGAGGTTGGCAGAGGGCAATTCGTTCTTTTCGGCCACGCGCACAGGGGGCACCCGTACCTCGTCACCGACGCAGAGTTTGTATTCGGGTTTGATGCGTTTCTTGTTGACGCGCACCTCTCCTTTTCGAAGGATGCGATAGATCAGGCTCTTGGGGACGCCCTTTAACTGAGTCTTGAGAAAATTGTCGATGCGCTGCCCTTCATGCTCAGCTTCGATGGTGAGCAGCTGCACTTGTTGTTGTATCTGTGTCATGGCGCGGATTTTACCACTGCCGGTGCCCCTTGGCTGCATGCTTTGTTAAAAAATGGCACCTTGCTATAAAAGTGGTTTAAATGGGATAATAAACAAGGTTTTGTCATTGTGTTCAAGCCTTGTACTAAGTGGCCAAAATTTATGCCACCCAATCCCGAAACACCGTGTATACAAGAACATGACGGTTCCCGGGTGCGAGGTACAACGCATGGAGAACGCAAACAGAGCCAGTTTAATTGTCTCCACATCGGTATCCTTAATTCATGCCTTCTCGAGATGGCTGAACCAGAGCGCCCTTAGTTTGCGCCTCATGCATGCCCCAACCGGGAGGTTGCCCAAGCATGCTGAAGACCCGAGGCCGGCGCCGGCAGGACCCTGTGGAGGAATCAAAATGACAAAATAATGAGAACTCAATGAAAAGAATGCTAATCAACGCGACTCAGGAAGAGGAGTTGCGCGTAGCGCTGGTTGACGGACAACAGCTCTATGATTTGGATATTGAAAGTCCGGGCCACGAGCAGAAGAAAGCGAACATTTACAAGGGTAAAATCACCCGCGTAGAACCCAGTCTTGAAGCTGCTTTTGTCGACTACGGCGCCGAGCGCCACGGTTTCCTGCCCTTAAAGGAAATCGCCCGCAATTACTTCCCCTCCGGTTACTCCTATCAGGGTCGTCCCAACATCAAAGAAGTGATCCGCGAAGGTCAGGAAGTGATCGTCCAGATTGATAAGGAAGAGCGTGGCACCAAGGGTGCAGCCCTCACTACCTTTATCAGCCTGGCCGGTAGCTACCTGGTCCTGATGCCGAACAACCCCCGTGCCGGTGGTATCTCCCGCCGCATCGAGGGTGATGAAAGGACCGAACTGAAAGAAGCCCTGAGCGGACTGACCGTGCCGGACGGCATGGGTCTCATCGTACGCACCGCCGGTGTGGGCAAATCCCCGGAAGAGCTGGAATGGGACTTGAACGTTCTGCTCAACCACTGGGACTCCATCCACAAGGCATCACAGAACCGCTCCGCTCCGGTGCTTATCCATCAGGAAAGCAACGTGATCGTGCGCGCCATCCGTGATTACCTGCGTCGCGATGTCGGCGAGATCTTGATCGACAACCCGGTCATCTTCGAGCGCGCCAAGGCCCATATCGAACTGGTCCGTCCCGATTTCCTCAACCGCGTGAAGCTGTACAAGGGTGAAGTTGCCCTGTTCAACCACTTCCAGATTGAGAGCCAGATCGAGTCGGCCTTCCAGCGCGAAGTGCGCCTGCCCTCCGGCGGCAGCATCGTCATCGATCCGACCGAAGCCCTGACCTCCATCGATATCAACTCCTCCCGCGCCACCAAGGGCGGCGATATCGAAGAGACGGCGCTGCAAACCAACCTGGAAGCGGCCGACGAGATTGCCCGTCAATTGCGTCTGCGTGACTTGGGTGGTCTGATCGTCATCGACTTCATCGACATGACCCCGGTTCGCCATCAACGCGAAGTGGAAAACCGTCTGCGTGAAGCCGTCCATCAGGATCGTGCTCGCATCCAGCTCGGCCGGATCTCCCGTTTCGGTCTGCTGGAGATGTCCCGCCAGCGTCTGCGCCCCTCCCTCAACGAGTCCAGCAGCCATATCTGCCCTCGCTGCCAGGGTCAGGGTGTGATCCGTGATAACGAATCACTGGCCTTGTCCATCCTGCGTCTCATCGAAGAAGAGGCCATGAAGGACAATACCGAGCAGGTTCACGCTCAGGTGCCGGTCGATGTTGCCGCCTATCTGCTCAACGAGAAGCGGGCCTCCATCGCCAGTCTGGAACAGCGCAATGAAGTACGTCTGTACATCATTCCTAACCAGCATCTGGAAACCCCGCACTACGAAGTGACCCGCATTCGTCAAAACGAGATCCCGGAAGCGGCCAGTTACGAGCTGAAAACCGAAGTTGCCAAGCCGGTCTACCAACCGAAGCAGGCACAGGTGATCGAGCGTGAGCAGCCGCTGTTGCAAGGCTTCGTCCAGGCACCCCAGCCTGCCGCTCCGGCCGCGCCAGCACCTGCCCCTGTTGCCGTGACCGCCGCGGTAGTCGCACCAGTCGGCCTGTTTGGCAAGTTCGTCAAAGCCATCTCTGGTATCTTCTCCTCCGAACCGGGTCCTGTCGCCGCTGCGCCAGCCCAGACCGAGAAGCCAGCCGCCCGTGAAGCGCGCAAGGATGACGGTCATCGTCATCAGCGTGATGAGACCCGTGGCCGTGGCCAGCGTCCTCGTCGTGACGACAACCGCAACAACCGCAACACCGCCGAAGCCGGCGAGAAGCGGGAAGGTAGCGCCAACCGTGAGGGTGGTGAGAACCGCAACCGTCGTCCGCGCAAAGAACGTGAGCCTCGTCAGGACCGTGACGTCCGTGGTGAAGCGCGCAGCGAACAGCGCATGGATCGTGAACCCCGTGCTGAGGTGCGCAACGAGCCGCGCCAAGATCGCGAACCCCGTGAGCCACGTCAGGAACGTGAACCCCGCGCCCCGCGCCCGGCTCGCGAACCCCGTGCTCCGCGCGAACCTCGTGCCGAGGTCGTCGTTGAAGCCGTAGAAGCCGTTGAGGTTGATACTGCCATCATCAATGACGAACCGCGTCAGGAGAAAGAGCAGAAGGTGGCCGAGCGCCGTGAACGTCGTCAACTGCGCAAGCAGGTTCGTGTCGATGTCGCCGCTACCGATACCCCTGCCCTGCCTGCGGATGAGCAAGTGAACGAGGCTGCCGATACTCAAGCCGTGGCCGGTGAGCAAGAGGAGCAGACCGACGGTCAGCGCCGCTCTCGTCGTACCCCGCGCAGCCAGCGTATCGAAGGTCAGCGTCGCAAGCGCATCAACGAAGACGCCCGCAGCCAGCGTGATGATGAAGAGTCACATGCCGAGGCTCCCATCCTGACCGCAGCCGCTCAATCTGATGCAGCCCAGGTCAAAGTGGAAGAGCCGGCGGTGCCTGTTGTCACCACTCCGAGCGCCGAAGCCGTCGCCGCCGCGCTGCAAGCATCTGCCGCGCTGACCGAGCATATGGTCGTGGAAACCGTGGCTGACGAGGCCCCTCACCAGGTCGAGACTGCGGTTGCCGCCGTTGAACCTGTGGTCCAGGCCGACGCAGTAGCCCCTGTTACCGTGACCGAGCCGGTGGTCGCCGACGTGATTGTTGCCGAGGTTGCCGAGCAGCCAGCACCAGTCGTTGAAGCCCCTGCCGTTGAAGCCCCGGTCGCCGAAGCTGCACCAGCGATGGTGACAGAGTCTGCCCCGCAGGTTGCAGAGGTCGTTGCTGCGCCCGTTGTTGAGCCTGTCGCCGCTGTGACAGCTCAGGTCGAGCCTGCAGCCAAACCTGCCGTTGCAGCCCCTGTGATCAAACCGGTCAACAAGGGTGCTGGCGTACTGGCTAATGCTCGCAAGGCATCTGCGCCCATGGCCACCCCTGCTGCCGTACCTGCCCAGGAAAAACCTGAGCAGGTCGAACAGGCTTCCTTGGTTCGCAACGAAGTGGCCAGCTCCGGTCGTCACGCAGGCAGCACTGCCGCTGTCAACGTGGCAACCAGCCCGGCGGGTCGCCCCTGAGTTAGCTTGCTAGCCTGATGAAAAGAGCCACACACTGTGTGGCTCTTTTTTTTGCCCTGTCGTTATCCCCCCATATCGAGACCCTGACGACGACATAGACAAGGGCGTTATCGAGCGAATGATGCGACCACCGGCCCTGTGTGCCCCACGGGCAACCGCATTGTGTTCCCTTCGAAGCAAGACTGTGTTGTCGACATCTGGATTTAGACCAGTTCCGACAATCCACATCAGTCTATTTAGCTGCATTAAACACAAAATACATCGCATAACATCTAATGATTAATGCAAATCCAATACACAGACGCTGTTTTATGTGACCACTCAGCACCTTACTTCATTTTGACATCTGATTTATGACCAGGTCGACACCTCGGCCAACAAGGTGGCGTTCAACCCCTTCGGGATCTGCATGGCCATCTTTCAAGAGAGAGCCCCTTCCTCTTTCATCCTTCATTACCGGCAATAAGCGCCGGCTTCCCGCACCGAACTCAGGAGTTCTCTCACTCGCTGGTACTCAGGGCTGCAGCCCTGCTCTCGACGACCAGTGCTTACTATGCCTAGTAAACAAGTATGGTTTATTTGGTTACTGGATCTTAAAGGCGGTGATGAAGGTATGGACAGGGGTCTTGATAGGTTGATACCAAGTCTAGTTTGATGGCATATAAATGATATTTGTTTGGACTGGCTCGAGATGTCGCCCCGATACCATTAGCCGATGGTAAATCCAGATAAATGGTGCTGGCAGTTACTTGTTGGGCATGGACATTGCCGTCGCTGGTAGCGGGATTGGCTGCTACCTAAAACATCAGCCCCGTCATCAGCGGCCTAAGGTGAACTTGCAGTTACCCTGCCCTATTAAGCGCCCTGAAGCAGGCATTTATGCCCACCCTGCTGGCCATCGGCAGCTCCCACCTAGTCTGTACGAACTGATTGAGACCTTGCGCCAGATGCATAGCTCGCCGCTTACCGGCATCCTGTAGGCGAAACCAACATTGCTCCCTCGCGATGGTGCAATGCACCCTGGCAGTATGTACGTATTACATCGGCGAAGCGGCCACCCTCTTCTCTCGCAGCACTATGCCAAAGACCAGACAAGTACATATGGTCGGAATGCAGATCAGGGGTCGGAAAACACAGATGGTGCTGAATCAGGCCCGTTTATTGATAGCCAGCCATGGTTGAGTCATCGTCCAGCGCGTGCCAATGCCGCAATCAGCACGCATTAAAAAAGGGCCCGAGGGCCCTTTTATCATTCTGTAGTGCGCTGACTATCAGTTACCAAACAAATGGTTGCTGATAATGAACAGGCCACCAGAGAGCAGCATGGTCAGCGGCAGGGTCAGTACCCAGGCCAGCAAGATGGTCTTGATGGTCTGGCTCTGCAGGCCTGACTTGTTCGCCACCATGGTCCCTGCGACGGCAGAGGACAAGATATGGGTGGTGGACACTGGCATGCCGGTCAAGCTGGCCACCCCGATGGAGGCGGCTGCGGTGATCTGGGCGGCAATGCCCTGGCTATAGGTCATGCCAGTAGAGCCGATCTTCTCGCCTACGGTGTAGACGATACGACGCCAGCCCACCATGGTACCGCAACCCAGCGCCAGGGCGATGGAGACGATGACCCAGGTCGGTGCGTATTCGGCAGTCGCGGTCAGATCCTTGCGCCATTTGGCCAGATCGGTCAGCTCCTTGGCCGGCAACGGCAGCTTGGAGACCTTGCGAGCGGTGTCATCGATGCAGAGCAGCAGACGACGCACTTCACGGCGATCGGTCAGGTCCATCTCTTCATAGGTACGCACCTGGCCGAGACGATCGTTGAGGGTCGCCATGGCTTCGAATGCTTCGCCCGCCTCACAGTGGGTCATCAGCTCTTCCTGGGCATGAGCCGGAACGCTGAAATTGACCACCTGGGAGACCAGTTCGTGGTTACGCTGGTAGATCTCCATGATGCGCTGGTTGGCATCCTGGGTTCTGTCCAGATCGTAGGAGCGGCTGTTCATGTCCAGTGCGAAATAGGCAGGCGCCATGCAGATCAGCACCAACATCACCAGACCGATGCCCTTCTGACCATCGTTGGAGCCGTGTACGAAGCTCACCCCCATGGCGGAACAGATCAGGGTCACACGAGCCCAGAATGGCGGGTGTTTCTTGCCATCCACCAGCAGACGCTCTTCCGGAGTTTTGTGGATCTTGCTACCCAGCCAGATGCGCTTCATGGCAAACAGCAGCAGGGCTGCGATCACGAAACCAACGGTGGGAGAGATGATCAGAGAAAGCATGATGTCGATGGCTTTACCGACGTTGATGCCTTCCTGCAGAGGCTGATGACTCATCCAGGCATAGGCACCGCCCACCCCCAGAATGGAACCGATCAGGGTATGCGAACTGGATGCCGGGATGCCGAAGAACCAGGTCCCCAGATTCCAGACGATGGCAGAGAACAACAGGGAAAAGACCATGATCAGCCCCTGGGTGGAATCCATGCCGAGCAGCAGATCGATGGGCAGCAGATGCACAATGGCATACGCAACCCCAAGACCGCCCATCATGACCCCGGCAAAGTTGAACAGACCGGAAGCCACCACCGCCATATGAGCGGGCATCGCCTTGGTATAGATAACCGTTGCTACCGCATTCGCGGTATCGTGAAAGCCGTTGATGAATTCATAAGCCAACACAAAAAAAACGGCCAATGCCAAACCGATTGACCACCACAAACCCAAACCACTAAACATTTCAAACATAAAAACGAACCTGTTTATGAGTTGCGGCGGATTATGCCAGAAGGCTCGGTGCGCCATACCCGTTGTTGAAATATTTCAGTAAGAAAAAAAAAGAGCAATCCGTCAGAAAATGTCTTAGGGCCTGTAGGAATGCGCCTTGTCGAAGATTAATTAAACCCTCAAATGCTCTTTTTTAAGGGCTTCATTCAACACCATTTAATCTGTTAAGTCCCGATTCTCGCTGCTTTTTACCAGGTAACCAGCCTCGGTCATCACCATCATGGCACCCAAACAGATAATGGAAAAAGGTGCCGAGGCACCCTTATATCAATAAGCCGTGAAGAGGATGTTATCAGTCCTGATTGATCCGACTGGCCACCGCCCCTTGCTGACTCTTGTACTTGGCGTTTTCCCGCTTGTTGTACGGGCGAGCGGCGGCGCCGGAGAGCATCTCGAAGTTGAGTGCACCTATCTTCATCTTGGGACGCAGCGCCAGCGGCAGCTTGCCGCCGTTGTAGAACTCCAGCACGATGCGACCGGACCAACCCGGATCGATGCGATGCGCGGTGACGTGCACCATCAAGCCCAGACGGGCGAGCGAGGAGCGACCATCCAGCCAGCCGACGATATCAGCCGGCAGGGTCACGGATTCGTAGGTCACCGCCAGTGCCAGCTGACCCGGGTGCAGATAGAAGGCTTCACCGTCCGCAATGTGGATCTCGTCACTCATCACCCGATCGATGGCATCGGCCATCTCGCTGCTCGGGCCGCTGAGATCGATATAGGGCGCGGTGTGATCGCGAAACACCCGAAACTCGTTGCCGAGCAGCACATCGACGCTGACGCCGCTGATCCGCTCCACACCGGGTCTCGGCTCAATCACTATCTTGCCTTCATCCAGATGGCGTTCGATATCGGTATCACAAAGGCGCATTCGGCGACTCTCCTGACAAAAGATTCATTTAAAAAAGCCGGGCATCACCCGGCTTGTTTCATATTAACCAATCAACATGTGGCGAATTCTCGCCTTGAGCATGTCGATGGCGATGCGGTTCTTGCCACCACGGGGCACGATCACGTCCGCGTACTGCTTGGACGGGTCGATGAACTGCATGAACATGGGGCGTACCGTCTTCTGATACTGCTTGAGCACCGAGTCCATGGTACGGCCACGCTCTTGCACGTCGCGCACCAGACGGCGCAACAGGCAGATGTCGAGCGGGGTATCCATGAAGATGGAAGCATCCATCAGCTCGCGCAGCCGACTGTCGGTCAGCAGCAGTATCCCTTCCAGAATGATGACCCGACGCGGGGCGAAGGCGGTCACCTCGGTCATGCGGGTGTGTTCGGTGTAGGAGTACTGGGGAATGTTGACGGCTTCCCCGCGTACCAGCTGGGTCAGATGCTGCACCAGCAGATCGTGATCTAGGGCATTCGGATGGTCATAGTTGGTCTTGACCCGCTCTTCCATGGTCAGGTGGGTCTGATCACGGTAGTAGCAATCTTCGGTGATCACACCAATCTGACCTGCGCCCAGTTCGGCCACCAGCTCTTCATAAATGGTTTGAGCGATAAGACTCTTGCCGGATGCGGATGCACCAGCAATACCGATGATCACACACGAATGTTGAGTATCAGACATTGAAAATACCTAAGAGAGAAGAGCACTGGGGATTGTTTAAACCGATCCATTATATAAAAAAGGGTGAGCCATGCCCACCCTGAAATCCACAGTAAATGACCAACAGCCGATTATTCGTCCAGCGCCACCGTGTAAAGCGGGGTCGCAATCGGTTTACCGCTGAAATAGAGCTCGGCACCGACCCGGCGGGCCAGCTTGAGGTAGGCCCCAGCTAACTCCCCTTGCGGTGAATCGGACACGGTGGGGGTGCCATTGTCCATGTGCTGACGGATATCGATGTGCAGCGGCAACTGGCCAAGCAGCGCCACTTGATACTGCTCTGCCATCTTCTGCCCGCCGCCGGTACCAAACAATGCCTCGTGATGACCGCAGGCACTGCAGACGTGATAACTCATGTTCTCGACGATGCCGAGCACGGGCACATTCACCTTGTTGAACATGGCGATGCCCTTGCGCGCATCGGCCAATGCCACGTCTTGCGGGGTGGTGACGATCAGCGCCGCTGTGGTCGGTACCTGCTGCGCCAGAGTGAGCTGGATATCCCCTGTGCCTGGCGGCATGTCCACCACCATATAATCCACTTCGCCCCAACGGGTTTCGTGCAGGATCTGCGCCAGCGCCTTGCTCGCCATGGGGCCACGCCAGATGGTGGCATCCTGCTCAGCCACCAGATAACCGATGCTGTTGCTCTTCAGGCCACAAGCCATGACCGGCTCCATCAGCTTGCCATCGAGGCTGTGGGGACGTTCCTTGAGGGTACCCATCATGGTCGGAATGGAGGGACCATAGATGTCCGCATCCAGAATGGCGACCCGCGCCCCCTCTTTTTGCAGCGCCAGTGCCAGGTTGACGGCGGTGGTGGATTTACCCACCCCTCCCTTGCCGGAGGCGACCACCAGAATATTGCGAATCCCCTGCACCGCCGCCAGCTGCTGGGCGCGGGGCATGCTGGCCACCTCGATATCACATTGCCAATCGATGGCGGCAGCCCCCGTGGCGATGCGCAAGCGGCCATCGAAGTCCTGCTTGATCTGCTCAAACAGGGAGCGTCCGGCAAACGGCAGCACCAGTTTGATAGCTAGGCTCTGCCCATGCTGTTCGATGGATCGCACGAAACCGGCCGCGACCAGATCCTTACCCCACCCTACCGGCTTAAATTCGGCAAGGATCTGTTTTACTGAATCAATCACCATTAACTCCCCATTCTGTTGTCGTTATGCAGAGGTGAACGGTTACCGCACACAAATCAGTGCTTTGCCTGCGCATTTGAGATGCCATCTGCCAAGCCAGACAGGGCCACAACCCTAGGCAGGCCGCCCCCAATTCGGGTAACATGCTCGGCACTGTATCATCCCAACAGGCACATAAAGAACGTATTATGGCAACTGATCCTCGTACAATGCTGGTAACCTGCGCCCTCCCCTATGCCAATGGCTCCATCCATCTTGGCCACATGCTGGAACACATCCAGGCCGATATCTGGGTTCGTTATCAGCGAATGCGTGGCCATCAGGTGCATTTCGTCTGTGCCGACGATGCCCACGGCACCCCCATCATGCTCAAGGCGCAGCAGCTCGGGATCACCCCGGAAGCGATGATCGCGGCCGTGTCCGAAGAACATCAGACCGATTTTGCCGGCTTCAACATCAGCTTCGACAACTATCACTCCACCCACAGCGACGAGAACCGCGAGCTGGCGGAGTTGATCTACGGTCGGCTGAAAGGCGGCGACTTCATCAAGGGCCGCACCATCACCCAGCTGTTCGATCCGGAAAAGTCCATGTTCCTGCCGGATCGTTTCGTCAAGGGGACCTGCCCCAAGTGCAAGTCCCCCGAACAATACGGCGACAACTGCGACAGCTGCGGCGCCACCTACAGCCCGACCGAGCTCATCGATCCGAAATCCGCCGTTTCCGGCGCGACCCCGGTGATGAAAGACTCCGAGCACTTCTTCTTTGACTTGCCGCAGTTTGAAACCTGGCTGGCCGGTTGGGTGCGCGGCTCAGGCGCCATCCAGGAAGAGATGGCGAACAAGATGCAAGAGTGGTTCGAATCGGGCCTGCAGCAGTGGGACATCACCCGTGACGCCCCCTATTTTGGCTTCGAGATCCCGGGCGCCCCTGGCAAGTACTTCTACGTCTGGCTGGATGCCCCCATCGGCTACATGGCATCGTTCAAGAACCTGTGCAACAAGCGCGGCGACATCGACTTTGACAGCTACTGGAAGGCCGACTCCGAGGCCGAGCTCTATCACTTCATCGGCAAGGACATCGCCTACTTCCACTGCCTGTTCTGGCCGGCCATGCTGGAAGGCGCGGGTTTCCGCAAGCCGACCAAGGTCAACGTGCACGGCTATGTGACCGTCAACGGCGCCAAGATGTCCAAGTCCAAGGGTACCTTCATCAAGGCCTCGACCTATCTGAAGCACCTGGATCCCGAGTGCCTGCGTTACTACTACGCCGCCAAGCTCAACAGCCGCATCGACGATCTGGACCTGAACCTGGAAGACTTCGTCTCCCGCGTCAACGCCGACGTGGTCAACAAGCTGGTCAACCTGGCCTCCCGCAACGCCGGTTTCATCACCAAGCGCTTCGATGGCAAGCTGGCTGACAGCTGCAGCGAACCCGAGCTCTACAGCGAGTTCGCCAACGCCAGCGCCTCCATCGCCGAAGCCTATGAGGCCCGTGAGTTCAGCCGCGCCATTCGCGAGATCATGGCGCTGGCCGACAAGGCCAATCGCTACGTGGATGACAAGGCGCCCTGGGTGCTGGCCAAGCAGGAAGGCGCAGACGCCGAGCTGCAAGCGGTCTGCTCCGTCGGCATCAACCTGTTCCGGGTGTTGATGGCCTACCTCAAGCCCGTCATGCCGCTCTTGGCCGAGCGCGCCGAAGCTTTCCTCGGCGAGACCCTCAGTTGGGATGGCGTGGCTCTGCCACTCACCAACCACCAGCTGGCGCCGTTCAAGGCACTGTTCGCCCGTATCGAACCCGCCAAGGTAGAAGCCATGGTAGAAGCCTCCAAGGACGACCTGGCCAAGGAGCAAGCCGCGAAGCCGACTGGCCCGCTGGCGGATGACCCCATCAGTGAAACCATCTCTTATGAGGATTTCGCCAAGCTGGACTTGCGTGTCGCCCTGATCAAAAAGGCCGAAGCGGTACCGGAAGCCGACAAGCTGCTCAAATTGCAGCTCGACCTTGGCGGTGAAACCCGTCAGGTGTTCGCCGGTATCAAGTCCGCCTACAACCCGGAAGATCTGGAAGGCAAGCTGACCGTGATGGTGGCCAACCTGGCGCCGCGCAAGATGCGCTTTGGCATGTCCGAAGGCATGGTGCTGGCTGCCGGCCCGGGCGGTAAGGATCTCTGGATCTTGGAGCCCCAAGAAGGCGCCCAGCCCGGCATGCGCGTCAAGTAAGCGCAGATCGTCACGCGGTGACCAAAAAAGAGAGGCCCTAGGGCCTCTCTTTTTATTTGGCGTTAGGCAGACTCGCTGCAAGCGCCTCTCAGACCACCCGCTGCATTGCCATTCTCAGCCCCACCAACTCTGCCTGCTGGCAGTCCAGTTGTTGTAGCTGGCAGTGCATCGCCGCCTTGAGTCGCTGCTGCTGGCGTTGGCGCTTGTCATTGCCGCGCTTGCGGCCCAACCGCTTGAGCCACTGTCGACCGTCCTGCAGCTGACCAAGCCGCTCCTGCCAGCTGACCAGCATGGACAACCAGGCCGGATCCCCTGCTCCCTGATCGAGCAGCAGCTCCACCCCATAGCGAGTCTGCTTGAGGATCAGCCGCAACTTGTGCCAATGGCGAAGCTGACACTTGTCACTGACTGAGGCAGCGTCCAGCCCTGGCTCGGCCAACCCATCCGCCAGACGCAGTGCCAGCTGCATCTGAAACAGCGGCAAGGGATTGAAGTCGGCGGGCACCAGCGCCAAACGATCCAGCCAGCGATCCAACCGTACCGTCAACATGGGGACGGGGGGAACAGAGAGCCCATGGGGCTTGCCACCGAAGCGCTCCTCATACACCTGGGCATCGCGCAGGGCCGAAAGCGTGGCCGTTGCTCGCAGCAAGCGCCGCTCCAACCCGGGCTGATGGATCAATGGTCGCCATAGGGCGAGCAAGGCCAACAGCCGACGGGCCGCGATCCGGTAGGCATGTACCTCGACCGGCTCTGCCTGCTGGCGCAGGGCCAGGGTGGCAGCCTCGTATTGACTGATGAGCCGGCGCGCCTGCTCCAGCCATGTCGTCTGCACCATCATCTCCATGCTCTCGCCTCTGCTCTGTTAGTTGGTATGAAAGCCGGCGCCCGTGGGCGGCGCAGCCTCGGCACATTCCATTCTGGTGACGGTCGCCGTGCGGGGCCCGTGTTCAAGCCAACCCAACATCATCTGTACCTGATGCTCGGGGCCGGCGATGAGGACTTCGACCGAGCCATCTTCCAGGTTGTAGGCATGACCCCTCAGTCCCAGTTGCAGGGCTCGCTCGCGGGTGAAGTAACGAAATCCGACCCCTTGAACCTGGCCCCAGACTCGGATGACAAACGATTGCTCTCCCATTTTCAGCACCTTTCCCTTAAGAAATTTCCCTCCAAGGCGATAATGAGTGCGACACTCTCCCCCTGCAGGACGCAATATCATTATGAAAGAAGTAAAATTTCGGTGGGTTGACCGCTATCTCATTCACCTCACGATCAGCGAAAAATTTCTCATCACCTTCTGGTGTCCCCTCCTGTTCATCGCCGCCCTCACCTGGTACCTGCTGGCCGATGGCCACGATCAGCAGATGCAGGTAAGACTGGATCAGCTCAAGCAGCGGGTCGAGACCACGGCGCAGCTGGTGAGCCAGCAGCCGACCCTCACGCTGCCCGCCGAGCTGACCCTGAGCCAGACCGGTAACCCGGGTCTGACTCAGCAGGGGGATCATTACAGCGTCAGCGCGAGCGCAGGCCAGGCCGGGTTTGTCACCGGCACCCTGGATGCCAGCCGTTACTCCATGTGGGATGGTCAGGGCACCGCCCTCACCATCATCGCCGTGCTGGCCGCCCTGCTGGCGCTCATCACCCACTACCTGATGACCTTCGTCTCCGGCGCGCTCTACTCCACCAACAAGGCACTGCAGACGGTGGCGGGCGGGGATCTCACCTTCCGCCTCAACTTCTTCCCGGTACGAGACGAGTTTTCCATCCTGGCTGGCAGCATCGACAAGTTCACCGATCGCCAGCACAAGATAGTGCAGCTGGTGGAAGAGTCTGCCGAGGCGCTGACCATGGCCGCCGACGAGTTTCGCGAGCACGCCAGCGACGGCGAAACCCTGGCCCGCGCCCAGCGCCAGCACATGGACTCCCTGGCCGCCGCCATGGAGCAGATGTCCGCCGCCATTCGGGAAGTGGCGCGCAACGCCAACGACACCCTGTTGCAGACCCGCCAATCCAGTGAAGAGGCCGCCAACGGCGCCGAGCGGGTGGCGCGTACTATTAGCGCCATCAGTACCCTGGCGGATGAGATAGGCAACGCCTCCGGCGCCGTCGAGCGGCTGACCCACAACGCCAATCGCATCAACGAGGTGGTCAGCGTCATCAACGCCATCTCCCAGCAGACCAACCTGCTGGCACTCAACGCCGCCATCGAAGCCGCCCGGGCCGGTGAACAGGGTCGTGGCTTCGCGGTGGTGGCCGATGAGGTGCGTACCCTCGCCAGCCGCACCCAACAGGCCACGGTGGAGATCCAGCAGATGATTGAAGAGCTGCAAGCCGGTACCGGCGCCCTCAACGACATCATGGAGAAGACAGTCGGGCGCGCCGCCAGCAGCCAGGCGCTCATCACCGAAGTGGGACAAGACATCGACAAGCTGAGCAGCCACAGCGACGCGGTGCTGGAGATGAGCACCCAGATCGCCACCTCCAGCGAGGAGCAGAGCTCGGTCGCCGAGGAGATCACCCGCAATCTGGATCAGGTGCGCCACGAGGCGAGCCGGGTAGAAGAGTCGGCCAGCGCCTCGGTCGCCGGCACCGCCGGCCTCAAGGCCACCGCCACCGAGCTCGGCCAGGCCATGACGGGGCTCAAGATTTAACGGACGCGACAACGCAGACAAGCAAAGGCCATCCCACGGATGGCCTTTTTCATTGGCGCGCGTTTACCGCTTAGGGTGAGGATGCACACCGCTGCTGATAAAAAAGGGACCCGAGGGTCCCTTCAACGCATCAGGTTGGCTCAGCGCCCGAAGGGCCACCAGGACTTGTCATTGTCCTTGATATCGACCAGGGTCTCTTGCTGGTCGCCGGCATGCGCCCCTTGCAGTCGCTGCAGGCTGACCCTGAACTGCTCGGTCGGCTCCACAAACCAGTCATCGATGACAAGCACCTTGATGGACTTGACCCCACCCTCACCGGCGGCCCAATTCACGGATTGGCCGAACCAGGGCAGGAAATCCAACCCCCAACGGGCCGTCATGCCGTCGAGCGCCAGCTGGGCACGGGCAGGCTTGCTCAGATCGCCGCTGCGCACCAGCGGGATCTCGACCAGCCAGTCACCTTCGCTCACCTTGATGGCGGCGCTCTGCAGGGCAATGGTGGACGCCGCCATCTTGTCCTTGATGGTCACCAGCGTCTGGGACTGGGCACCCAGAGTCGCCCCGCTCGCCTCCTGCAATAACAGGGTGAAGGTCTCGTCTCCCTCGTTTTTCGTGTCGGTGAGTATCGGTATTTGCAGTGTTTTGTCCTGCTTATCACCATCAGACCAGTTCAACACACCACTGACTGGTGCCACATCCTGGCTGTCGGCGCTGCCATACTGCACCGTCCAGCTGACGCTGGCGGCGCCACGGCTGCCTCCCTTGCGCTGCACCGCCAGAGTCAGCATGCTGCCCTCCTCCACACTGGCCGCGCTCGTGGTGAGGCTCAGCTCCCCGGTCGAGGGCAGCGGATACTGGATGGCCACCAGCACGGGATCATGATCGGAGGCGCTGAACGGCCCCTCTGACTTGCCGAGCTGACCCGAGAACTTCTTGCCGTACTCGAAGAAGTTGCTCTCGGCCGAGTTGATGTGCCAATCCTCGATGCCGACGACCTTCTTCGCCAGGCTCGGGTTTGCCAGCGCATGATCCAGATTGCCGAGCTCCCCCTCATAGCTGTAGGAGTAGGTGTCGGTGCCGTGGAACTGGGTGTTGAGGTTGATAAGCCCGGCCCCCTTGCCCACCGCAGTGGCCTGCTCCTCATAGGGCTGGCCCGCCAGCTGGGTGAAGGCGGCGCTCATGATCTGGCGTGATTGGGCGGCAGGATCGTAATCCGTCAGCACCCGCAC
Organism: Aeromonas tecta; assembly: GCF_000820185.1. Classification (GTDB taxonomy): domain Bacteria; phylum Pseudomonadota; class Gammaproteobacteria; order Enterobacterales; family Aeromonadaceae; genus Aeromonas; species Aeromonas tecta. The sequence goes on along the minus strand of NZ_CDCA01000010.1, from coordinate 159,505 downwards.
CGGATCTTCCAGCCCGTAGGCGTTGAGATCGCCCATCACCAGCAGATCCCCGACCTCCTGCTTGAGCCGCTCCCCCAGCACCTTGGCGGCAGAGACCCGCAGCGCGTTGCAGTGACCCTGCCCATCCTGGGGATCGGCAGTCACATAGTCCGGGTAGTCCTCATAACAGGCCGAGCCCTTGGATTTGAGGTGATTGACCACCAGGGTCAGCGGCGCATCCCCCTTGGGCGAGGTGAAGCGCTGCAGCAGGGAGTCGCGCATGCCTTGCTGGATGCTGACCGTCTTGCCAGCGCCGTCGATGGCCTCGGCCACCTGCACCGGTAGCGGGATCAACTGAGCACCGCCGTCCAGGCTGACCCTGGCGGGCTTGTAGATGAGCCCCACCGTGATGGCGTCTGTGCCCATGGGCTTATCATCGGGGGAGTGAACGAAGGCGTAGTGATCCTGCTCGTCCGGCAGGGCGGCGTTGAGGGCCCCCACCAGGTTGGCGATAGCGGAGTTGTCACCGTAGCCGTTGTTCTCAATCTCCATCAGCCCCACCACGTCGGCGTTGAGGCGAGTGATGGCGCTGACGATCTTGGTGCGCTGCAACTCGAACTCACCCACCGTCAGGGCGCCCCGGTTGCTGTTGGTGGGGTTGGCATCGCCGCCGACCACCGTGGTGAAGAAGTTGAGCACGTTGAAGCTCGCCACCCGCAGATCCCCCGCCGTGGCAAGCTCTGGGGTCTCGACCCTGTCCCAACCACTGTGATCCACGTCCGCCGGGCTTATCCGGTTGTCCGCCACCAGCCGGTAGAGGTCGTAGGAGTAACCGATGGCCCCCTCCAGATTGCTTAAGCGATCGCCTATGCGCAGATACCCCTGCTCGGCATCGAAGGCAGGATACCAGGGCAGCACGCCGTCCGGCGCCTTGGTATCGGTCTCCACCACCAGCTGGTTCACCCGGTTACGCTCGGCCCATTGGCTCGCCTGCTCGCTCATGGCCGGGAATTTCTGGGTCGATTTGATGAGCGGCGCACCGTAGGCCAGCACCAGGTTGTTGCGTTTGCCGTCGTAATCAAAACTGAAGTTGCGAGTGACCACCAAGCTGGAAGCCAGCACCAGTCGTACCCGCATCCCCTCGTGACGCTCAAGCAGCGCAGTCAGACTCTCCCCCGCCACCGGCACCAGATCCAGCGCGGGGATGAGACCCACCATGGGTTGGGTCACCGTCATGGCATCGGCGCTGAGCTGGGTCTGGTTGTAGTACTCCTTCACCTTGCCAGAGACACACACCTCGGCGCCGGGCACCATCTCGGGGCTGACCGTGGTGCTCTGCACGAACAGGCCATCGGAGCTCGCGGGATCGCCATCCCCCTGCGGGTCCTGAATGAAGAAGCCCTTGTAGAGACCGTTCACCACCTGAGTCACCACCCCACGGGTGGCATAGGCCGTCTCGGATTCAAACTTGCCGGCCGGCACCAGCGGACTGCGATCACCGTTGCCCTGGATGGCGGGCACCGGGATGAGCGTATCCACCGGGCAGGCAAACACCGGCGGCTGGCTGCCATCACAGCTCTGCTCGCCGCTGCAGCCGAGGCCGCTTACCTCATCCTTGGCAAAGGCCAGGTATTCGGCGGCGGGATCGAAGGTAGCCGTTGCATCAACGCGCCCCACATTGACGCTGGCCTTGCGGCGCAGGGTCATGTCCAGAGTCGAGACAGAGCCGGATACCCAAGCCGTGCCCGGATCCACCCCGATCTGGCCGATGCTGTCGACTATATCGTCCTCCTGATAGAGCACCAGGCCATCATCACCATTGAACACCAGGTTGCCGCTGGTCTGGTTGGCCTTGGCGAGGGTAGCGGGCAGCGCCGAGGGGTGGGCCAGCACCAGACTGGCGCCGGGGGCCAGTGTCCCTTGCAGGGCCAGACTGTTGGTCGGGCCCGCCGCCAGGGTACGGCCATTGGCATAGAGGGCCAGCCGGTATTGGTCGAGATCGATGGCGCTGGCGCCGAGATTGCTCAGCTCCACCGCCTTGTTGTTGCCGGATCCTTCCAGATATTCGGTGATAAGCAGCTGTGCCTGCACCTGTCCAGACAATGCCAGCCCAATCGAGAGCGCCAGCAGAGAGTGTCTTCCTGACATGGTAAGCCTTCCTTTTCTTGTTTATGTTGCCAGTGATATTGGGCGACCTCGCGGTCGCAGCACCTTGTTGCATGCCGCTGACAAGAGCCAGACGGCGCACATACTGTGCCCACTTTTCGCGGGTAGCACCGCGAGCTGGCTAACAATTGCAGAAGTTTGTTGCTGGCAAGTGACAGATAAGGTTCAGGTTTATCGATATGGTTAACATTGGCCACGCGTCCGGCGCCGCCAATGGTCGAAGAAGGTCAGTAAAAGCCATGGGGCAAGGCTGGCGTAAGCTGACCATTGCCCCTAGAATATGCCCCCTCTTCTTCCTCGTATCGGCAAACACTCATGAGCACATTCGTCTATCTCGTCCCAGGCCGCGAAAAATCCCTGCTGCGCCGTCATCCCTGGATCTTCTCCAAGGGGATCGACAAGGTGCAGGGCAACCCCATCGACGGCGATACCGTCGAGATCTACGGTAACGATGGCAAGTGGCTCGCCCGTGGCGCCTGGTCCGGCAGCTCCCAGATCCGCGCCCGGGTCTGGACCTTCGATAAAGAAGAGACCATCGATCTGGACTTCTTTATCCGTCGGCTGAGCGATGCTCAGGCCGCCCGCGATGCGCTGATCAAGCGCCAGGGTCTCACCGGCTATCGCCTGTGCTCCGCCGAGTCGGACGGCCTGCCGGGCCTGATCATCGATCGCTACGCCGATTTTCTGGTGTGTCAGTTCCTCTCCGCCGGGACCGAGTTCCAGCGCGAGCTGATCACGAAAGCCCTGCGTACCCTCTACCCCGAGTGCAGCATCTATGAGCGCTCCGATGTGGCGGTACGCAAGAAAGAGGGCCTGAAAGAGCGCACCGGCGTCATCTATGGTGAGACTCCGAACGAACCCGTGATGATCGAAGAGAACGGCGTCAAGATCCTGGTAGACATCCGCAATGGTCACAAGACCGGTTTCTATCTGGATCAGCGCGACAACCGCCAGGCGGCCTCCAAGTACACCGAAGGCAAACGGGTGCTGAACTGCTTCAGCTACACCGGTGGCTTCGGCATCTATGCCCTCAAGGGCGGCGCCAAGGAAGTGGTCAACGTCGATCTCTCCCAGACAGCGCTGGATCTGGCCCGCCAGAACGCCGAGCTGAACGGTCTCGACATCAGCAACACCCAGTTCGTGCGTCACGACGTGTTCAAGCTGCTGCGGGAATACCGCGAGAAGGGCGAGAAGTTCGATGTCATCGTGCTGGATCCGCCGAAGTTTGCCGAGAGCAAGGCCCAGTTGCTGGGTGCCTGCCGTGGCTACAAGGACATCAACATGCTGGCATTCCAGCTGTTGGCGCCGGGCGGCGTGCTGCTGACCTACTCCTGCTCCGGCCTGATGGAGCAGAGCCTGTTCCAGAAAATCGTGGCGGATGCGGCGCTCGACGCCGGTCGCGATGCCCAGATCCTAGAGCTCCTGTCCCAGGCTTCCGATCACCCCATCGGCACCGCCTATCCGGAAGGTTTCTACCTCAAGGGGCTGGTGGTACGCGCCCGCTGATCCACTCCTGATCAGTGAAAGCACAAGTATCCTGATCAAACAGGCCCGCATTGCGGGCCTGTTTTTTATGCGCCAACCCTCTCTCGTCCCCGCGTACATACCATCTCTCTGGCCCTGCCTGTTTTGTCTTCATCAATGCATATTTATGATAAAAATCACATCCGTATGACTCTCACTTGCGTACTCTGATCCCGCCTGTGACCACCATGAGTCGAGGCTGCGGGCCCAAGGGGCCTGCATAACAACAAAAACGATGTCAGGCCAAGCTGAACATCACAAGGGTCCCAACATGAACCAATCATTGCCGCTGTTAACGCCGCTGCGGGGCATTGCTGCCCTGATGGTGGTGCTGTTCCACGCCAGGTTGCTGCTATTTCCCCAGTGGAAGGAGCCCATCGCCGAGGTGACACAACTCATCGAGAACGGCTACCTCTGGGTCGATCTCTTCTTCATCCTGAGCGGGCTGGTGCTGGCCCACGTTTATGGAGAGGCCTGCTCTGGCCCTCGCCGCACCATTGGCTATGGCCGCTTTCTCTGGCTGCGGCTGACCCGGGTCTACCCCCTCTATCTGCTCACCCTGTTGCTGCTGGTCGGCTGGGAGCTCTACAAGGCCCAGCATCAGATAGGCTTTTACGCCGGTCCCCTGTTCAAGATGTGGGAGTGGGAGGGCATGCCTGCCTTCGGCTCCCCCTTCACCCCGGTGGAGGCGCTGCCGAGCGCTTTTCTGTTGCTGCAGGTGGCCACGGATCATGGCTTGACCTGGAACTTCGCCGCCTGGTCCCTGAGCGTGGAGTGGATAAGCTACCTGCTGTTCCCGCTGCTCATCCCGCTCGCGGTCACCCGCAGCCGCTGGAGCCACCTTGCCCCGCTGCTGGCATTGATGGTGCTGGCATTTATCGTTCACCGCCAGGGCACCCTGGATGTCACCAGCGGGGTGCTGGCGGTCGGACGAGGGGTGAGTGAATTCGTGCTCGGCCTCTGGCTGCTGCCCAGGGTCAAGGCGAGCCAGCATCTGGCCATGATGGGGCGAGATCTACCGCTGTTGCTGGCCTTTGCCCTGCCCTGGGTGCTGCTGCAATTCACCATGACGGCGCCATTGACCCTGCTGCTGATTGGCTCCTATGTGCTGCTGATCTGGATTGCCGCGGCGCAAAACGCGCGCCAGAGCCCGCTACTGCGCCTGCTAGACAACCGCTTCACCAACTGGCTGGGGGATCTCTCCTACTCCCTCTATCTCTGGCACGTCCTGGTGCTGCTCACAGGCTGCGAGCTCATTCACTATCTGGCTCCCGGTCTCACCGACTGGTGGTATGCCCAGACCAGCCCCTTGCTGGGGGTGCTCGCGACCCTGTTGATGCTGGCGCTGCTGCTTGGCATCTCCTGGCTGAGTTACCTAGGGTTTGAGCGGCCGATGCAGCGCAGATTGCGCCATTGGCAGGGCGTCAAGCGACTGTGGTCACGGCCCGTGAAGGAGTGAGTGGCACTTAGCGTTTTTCTTAAGCCAAAAAACAGGCCCGTAATCGATGCGGGCCTGTTTTTTATTGAGGTTTTCAGCTCAGTCCCGCTGGGGCGCCCCCAGGGGGAAGTAATGTCGATAGGGCCTCGCCTCATCCACCACCCGGGCAACGCTGGAGTGGGCCAGCAGACGCGCGCGATAGGCACGAAGCTGGGCGCAGGTGGGCGGGATTTCGTGGGCCCAGTCGGCATAGAAGAGGGAGGGTGCGGCGGCGCAATCGGCCAGGGTAAAGTGCTCCCCCGCCGCCCAGGTGCGTCCGCGCAGGCGCTCATCGAGCCAAAGATAGATCTTGTCCAGCACGGTCCGCGCCTCGGCGACCCCGAAGCCATCGTACTCGGTCGCCGGACGCAGCTTGTCCAGCACCACCTTCTGCATCGGCGTCATCACATAGTTGTCGAACAGGCGATCCAGCATGCGCACCTCTATACCGGCCTCCCCCGTGGGTACCAGGGTACCTGGGCCCGGGTGCTGCAGCTGGAGGTATTCGATGATGATGCTGCTCTCGAGAATGGTGCGGCCGTTATCCACCAGCACCGGAAAGCGTTTGAGGGGCCAGAGGCTGGCCAGTTCGGCCTTCACCGTCGGGGATTCCAGGTTGTGGTATTCGAACGACAGGGCGTTCTCATACAGCGCGATCAGCACCTTCTGGCTGTAGGACGAGAAGGGGTGGGCATAGAGTTTCATATCACCGGATCCTTATGTTTCGTTGCATTCATCCAATAAACAGTGCATTTCATTCATCAAACCCAAACCAGGCAGAGAAATATGCCGCAAATTACAGCTCTCGCCACTACCCCTGCTCCTTGAAGGCGAGCACCAGCACCCCCCCGGCGATGAGAGCGATGCCGAACCATTCCCGCAGGGAGGGACGCTCCCCGAGGAAGAGAACGGCGAAGATCACCACCAGCACCAGGCTGAACTTGTCGATGGGCGCCACCTGGGAGGCGTTGCCCAGTTGCAGCGCCCGGAAGTAGCAGAGCCAGGAGGCCCCGGTGGCGAGGCCGGAGAGGCCGAGGAACAGCCAGCTGTGGCCGGAGAGCGCCAGCGGATTGCTCCACTGGCGAGTACCTGCCACATAGAGGCAGAGCAGCAGGAAGATGATGGCGGTGCGGATCAGGGTTGCCAGATCCGAGTTGATCTGCGCCACGCCGAGCTTGGCGAAGATGGCGGTCAAAGCCGCGAAGATGGCCGACAGCAGGGCCCAGCCAAACCAGTTCAGGGTCGAAAGAAATGAGGTACTCATGTTTTTGCCTTGCAACACGGGGGTGAGCTAGTTGTAGCAGAGCCTGGGGACGACGGGATCCCGCTCATCGCCGGGCTGCGCCGCCCATCCCATCTTGCCCCCTCACCCACTCATCACCTCAATCTCCGCCTCAATTGCGGGTCGGATCCCTCACCCTCTTTGTGGCATAATGCTCCGTCCCGTGGCCTTGGGTGGCGCGGTGTGGGCCAGCCCCACGTTGCGGCGCGCCTTGTCTGCCCGCCAAACCACCCAGGCTCATCCGTTTTCTGCGATTGTCCGCACTGTCACTACCCGCAATGCGATGACCGCACCCATATCGAACCGCTTCACGCGAGCGTGAACCAAGAGGGGTCAGTATGTCTTCCATTCGTCTCACCCAATACAGCCACGGCGCTGGCTGCGGCTGCAAAATCTCCCCCAAGGTGCTCGACACCATTCTCAAGAGCCAGATCCCGGGGTTTGATGACCCAACCCTCATCGTCGGCAACAGCAGCAAGGATGACGCCGCCGTGGTGGACATCGGCAACGGTCAGGGCATCGTCTCCACCACCGACTTCTTCATGCCCATCGTCGACGACCCCTTCACCTTCGGCCGCATCGCCGCCACCAATGCCATCAGCGATATCTACGCCATGGGCGGCAAGCCCATCGTCGCCATCGCCATCCTCGGCTGGCCCATCAACACCCTGGCGCCGGAAGTGGCCCAGCAGGTGATCGACGGTGGCCGCCAGGTGTGTCACGAGGCTGGTATCTCCCTGGCCGGTGGTCACAGCATCGATGCCCCCGAGCCCATCTTCGGCCTGGCGGTGACCGGCATAGTGCCGCTCGATGCCATCAAGCAGAACGACACTGCCAAGGCTGGCGATGTGCTCTACCTGACCAAGCCGCTTGGCATCGGCATCCTCACCACGGCTCAAAAAAAGGGCAAGCTCAAACCCGAGCACGAGCAGCTGGCCCCCGAGGCCATGTGTACCCTCAACAAGATTGGCCAGCGCTTCGCCGCGCTCAAGGGCGTGCACGCCATGACCGACGTCACCGGCTTTGGTCTGGCCGGCCATCTGCTGGAGATGTGCGAAGGCTCCAAACTCTCTGCCCGCCTCGATTTCAACGCCCTGCCGCTCTTGCCCGAGGTGGACCATTACCTCGCCGAGGGTTGCGTGCCGGGCGGTACCCTGCGCAACCATGACTCCTACGGCCACAAGCTCGATGCCATGGACGATCGCACCCGCAACATCCTGTGCGATCCGCAGACCAGCGGCGGCCTGCTGGTAGCGGTGGGTAAAGAGAGCGAGGCCGAGCTGCTGGCCATTGCCCGCGAGGCAGGTTTGAGCCTCTCCCCCGTCGGGCGGATGCAACCGCTGGTGGGTGAGCGCTTCATTGAGGTCATCCAATGAGTGCGTTGCCCCAGGCGACGGATCTGGCCCGCATCTTCTTGGAGGACGTGCCGCTTATCGACCTGCGCGCCCCCATCGAGTTCAAGGACGGCGCTTTCCCCACGGCCATCAACCTGCCGCTGATGACGGACGAGGAGCGCGCCCAGGTCGGTACCTGCTTCAAGCAGCAGGGTCAGGCCGCAGCCATCGCGCTCGGCCATCAACTGGTGGGCGGCGATGTGCGGGCTGCGCGCATGGAAGGCTGGCTGGCGCAATTGCGCCAGCAACCCGATGCCCTGCTCTACTGCTTTCGGGGCGGCCTGCGCTCCCAGACGGTGCAGCAGTGGCTGGCTGATGCCGGTGTCATCCGTCCGCGGGTGGCCGGCGGTTACAAGGAGCTACGCCGCTTCCTCATCGATACCCAGGCGAGCGCCTCGGCCGAGTGTGGCTGGACAGTGCTGACCGGCATGACCGGCTCTGGCAAGACCCACATGCTGGCGCAAGTTGCTCAGGCGGTGGATCTGGAGGGGCATGCCCATCACAGGGGCTCCTCCTTCGGCCAGTTGCCGGGCGGTCAGCCCAGCAACATCAACTTCGAGAACAAGCTGGCCATCGAGCTGCTCAAACGCCGCCACCTCGGCGAACATGCCTTCGTGGTGGAGGACGAGAGCCGCCTCATCGGCCGCTGCGCCCTGCCGCTGAACCTCTATGATGCCATGTGCCAGGCGCCGCTGGTGGTGGTAGATGTACCGCAAGAGGAGCGCGCCGAGCAGATCCGCATCGACTACGTGCAGGATCTCTGGCAGCGCTACCTGGAGATGTATGGCGCCGAGGAAGGCTGGCCGCTGTTTGCCGCCTACCTGACCGACGCCTTGGCGCGCCTCAAGCGTCGCCTCGGTGACAAGGATCATCGGGAGCTGGATCAGCTGATGCAAGCGGCCCTCGCCGAGCAGGCCCAAAGCGGCAACACCGAGCTGCACCTGGCCTGGATCCGCCTGTTGTTGACCCGCTACTACGACCCCATGTATCTCTATCAGCTCAACAACAAGCGCGAGCGCGTGCATTTCAGGGGCGACAAGCAGGCCTGTCTCGCCTTTTTTGCAGAGCAAGATGCCAATAAGGCCAACCAAAAGAGTTCGACATGCTGAAATTTGAGATTATTCCAGTCACTCCCTTTGCCCAGAACTGCTCCCTCATCTGGTGTGACGAGACTCGCCAGGCGGCGCTGATAGACCCGGGTGGCGAGGCCGACAAGCTGCTGGCCGCCATCGCCAAACACAAGCTGGTGTTGTCGAAAATCCTACTGACCCACGGGCATCTGGATCACGTCGGGGCCGCTGCCGAGCTGCGCACCCGCACCGGGGTGACCATCACAGGTCCCCACAAGGAGGATGCCTTCTGGCTCGACATGCTGCCCCAGCAGAGCCAGATGTTCGGCTTCCCTCACACCCCGGCCTTCGCCCCGGACGCCTGGCTGGCGCAGGGAGACAAGGTGGCGCTCGGCAACTGCGAGCTGGAGGTCTATTTCTGCCCGGGCCACACCCCTGGCCACGTGATCTTGCTCTGCCAGGCCGAGCAGCTTGCCTGGGTCGGCGACGTGCTCTTCGCCGGCGGCATAGGTCGTACCGATTTCCCCCGCGGCGATCACGCCACCCTCATTCGCTCGATCACCGAGACTCTGTTGCCGCTCGGTGATGACATCGTCTTCGTGCCCGGCCACGGCCCCAGCTCCACCTTCGGCCGTGAGCGGGTGAGCAACCCCTACCTCACCCAGCCGGTCTGGTAGAGAGGCAAATGAAAAAGGGCGGCCCCAGGGTCGCCCTTTTTTTGATCCGGCCTGATGGCGGACCTTGGCCATCCGCTCCTGAGCGCCAGAATGCAAAAAGCCACTCCGAAGAGTGGCCTTTTATTCAACCGGAACGACGCGATTAAACGCGTACGAAGTCCAGGTGAACCAGCTTGTAACGTACTGGGTGACGCTGGATAGCCTTCACTTTTACGTTAACTTCTTCGCCGTTGATGACCATGGTCAGTACGGACTCGTAGAATTCCGGCTTTTCTTGGGCCAGAACTACTTTTTTGTGGTCCAGGGTGATGGACACGGCTTCTTTGCCTGCACCGTAGATGATGGCAGGAACTTGGTCAGCGTGACGCAGGCGGCGGCTCGCACCTTTCCCCAGGTCAGAACGGACTTCAGCTTGGAATACGAAAGACATAGTGTTTATCTCTTTTAAGATGAATGTATGGTGTTGACTGCGACCGGTCAGCACCTCGCAAAACGAGCGCGCATACTAGCATGGGCCCAGAGTGGATACAAGCCGCGAACCCCTTGGCATTTCCCCCATTCAGACCCGCTGCCCCTGAGCACATGCAGCCTGCTCGGTGGGCCATTGGGGCCACAGGTCAGCGTCCCTGCTCCAGCCGGGCAAACTGTTGCTGACGCTGGGCCGGGCTCATGGCATCGAACTGGGCCAGGGTCTCGGCCCGCGGACAGTAGAGGCTCTGGCCCGTTTTGACCCGGATCCCCTTGCCCATGCTGGTGCGGTTTTCCTCCACCAGGGCCAGCAGATAGCTGTAAGTGTCTGCGCCAAGCTGACCCTCTCCTTGTTCAACCAGCTGGCTCGCGATGCGCCACAGGGTCTCCCCCGCCGCGACCTGGTGGCAAATCCGCGATGTGCCGCCAGCCGCCGGAGCCGACAGCGTCAGGGTCGTCGCCTCGACCAGTTGGCGAGCCGCGGCCAGCTGCACTTGTGCCATCCGCTCAGGAGCCGCTTGCCCGCCAGAGGCGGCCTGGCGCACCAGGCTGGCCAGCAGGGGCTCGGGGGCTGGCATCTGATGGCCCGCACCGCGCCCCATGGGCCGCGAGAACTCGGCGATAAAGGGTGAGGATCCCCCATCGGACATGGGTAAAGAGGCAGCAATGGCCGGGGTGGCCCCTTGATGAGGCGCCATGCCATAGGCCATCTCGTCGATGCGCTTGAGACGGGCCAGATAGGCCTTTGAGAGCTGCGCCTCCCCCTCGAACAAGTCAAAGGGGGGAACCAGTCTCGCAGGGAACAGCACCTGCCAATGGCCATTCTTCTTTTTCTGCTCGAGGGGTGGGAACTGATTGCCCCGCCATGCCACGAAGATGGGCGGCACGGCACTGTGTACCGGGTAATAATCCGGATTCAGCTGCACCCAAGTTTGCTCCGCAATGGGTTGATAGCCGCTGATGTTGACCAGCGCTACCCCTAACCAGATCCCCAGCATCCTATCCCCTCCTCCTCATGACACCCATCCTCATTCCCATAATGCAATGGTTCAGAAAAAACAGATACATAGCAGCTTAGCACTGGGCAATCGCATTGAGCACCCGTTTATCGGAAACCGGATAGGGGGTGCCCAGCTGCTGGGCAAAGAACGACACCCTCAACTCTTCGATCATCCAGCGGATGTTGGCCACCTCGGTCGGGATCAGCTGGGATTTGGGGATCTTGGCGAGCAGCGCCTTGTATTCGGCCTCGACGCTCTGCACCTTGAGCATGTAAACCCGATCCCGGTTCGGATCGATGGCCAGCTTCTCCATCCGCCGCTCGATGGCGCGCAGGTAGCGCAGCAAGTCCGGCAGCCGCTGCCAGCCGGTCTCGGTGACGAAGCCCTTGTGAATCAGCTTGTCGAGCTGCAACTGAATGTCTGACATGGCAAAGGCCGTGTCGAGCTGCATCTTGCCCTTGAGCCGTTTCTTGATCTCATGGGAGAGGGTCAGCACCGCCTCCACCTGCTTGGCAACCTCGACCACGGCGTCGTTGAGCTCGGCGCGCACAAACTCCTTGAGCGCCTCGAAGCCCGCCTCGTCCCAGGCCAGGCCACCGTGGCGCTCGATCAGCTTGTCACAACCACAGGCGATGCAGTCATCGATCAGCTCCGCCACCTTGCCAAAGGGGTTGAAATAGAGCCCGAGCTTGGCCTTGTTCGGCAGCTTCTCCTGCAGGTACTTGATGGGGGATGGCACGTTGAGCAGCACCAAGCGGCGCTGACCACTCCACATCAGCTGCTGCTGGGCCACCGGGCTCTCCACCAGCTGGATGGCGACCGAGTCTTTCTGATCCACCAGCGCCGGATAGGCCTTCACCTCGAAGCCGCCGCGTTTCTGGCTGTACTCCTTGGGCAACTCGCCAAAGCTCCACAGGGTGAGGCCTGACTGTTCGATGTCATCGTCCGCGACCTGGGACAGGGTCTCCTGCACTTTGCCACGCAGGGAGTCCTTCAGCGCCTCCAGATCCTTGCCTTCCGCGATGGGCTTGTGTTTGTCGTCCACCACTCTGAAGGTGAGTTTCAGGTGATCGGGCACCGCTGACCAATCCCAGGCCTCGCGCGGCACTGTCACCCCTGTCATGCGGCGCAGCTGGCGCTCCATCTCGTCGAGCAGCGGCCCCTGCTCGGGGTTGATGCTGGCGAGCAACGCATCGGCATAGTTCGGCGCCGGCACGAAGTTTTTGCGCATCGGCTTTGGCATCGACTTGATGAGGGCCACCAGCAACTCATGGCGCAGGCCGGGGATCAGCCACTCGAAGCCCTTCACCTCCACCTGGTTGAGCTGCGGCAACGGTATGTGCAAGGTGACGCCATCGGCCGCCTCCCCCGGTTCGAACTGGTAGCTCAATTTCAGCTTGAGCCGCCCCTGCTGCCAGAAGTTCGGGTAATCGAAATCGCTGATGTGGGCCGCATCGCCCTTCATCAGCATCTCCCGCTCGAAGTTGAGTAGCTCGGGATCCTGCTTCTGCGCCTCCTTCCACCACTTGTCAAAGTGGCGGGCGGAGATGACGTCTTCCGGCAGACGGGCGTCGTAGAAGCGGAACAGGTCCTCGTCATCCACCAGAATGTCGCGGCGGCGAGACTTGTGCTCCAGCGTCTCCACCTCGGCCAGGAGCTTGCGGTTCTCGGCAAAGAAGCGGTGGCGCGTCTCGAAATCCCCCTCCACCAGGGCGCGGCGGATAAACAGCTCGCGGCACAGGGCCGGATCTATGGTGCTGAAGTTGATGGTGCGCTCATTGACCAGGGTCAGGCCATAGAGGGTCACCTTCTCCTTGGCCATGACGGCGCCGCTCTTCTTCGACCAGTGCGGATCGCTGTGGTGCAGCTTGATGAGATGCCCCGCCAGCGGCTCCACCCACTCGGGTTCAATCTTGCCGTTGATGCGGGCGTAGAGGCGCGAGGTCTCCACCAGCTCGGCGGCCATCACCCATTTCGGCGGCTTCTTGAACAGACCCGAGGCCGGGAACAGGTGGAAGCGACCGTTGCGGGCACCGAGGAACTCGGGTTTTTCCAGATCCTTGTTGCCGATGTGGCTGAGCAGCCCGGTCAGCAGGGCGCAGTGAACCGTCTTGAAGTCAGCAGGCTCGGCATTGGTCTTGAAGCCCAGCTCTTTCACCGTCTGGCGCAGCTGGAAGTGAATATCCTGCCACTCGCGCACCCGCAGGTAGGAGAGAAACTCCTTCTGACACATGCGGCGGAACGGGTTACTGCCCAGCAGATCCTGCTGCTCTTTCAGATAATTCCAGAGGTTTACGAAGGCGAGGAAGTCGGAATCCTTGTCCTCGAAGCGTCTGTGCTGCTCGTCGGCGGCCTGTTTCTTCTCCATGGGGCGCTCGCGCGGATCCTGGATGCTGAGCCCCGCGGTGATCACCATCACCTCGCTCAGGCAGCCGGTTCTGGCCGCCGTGATCACCATTTTTGCGAGCCGTGGATCGAGCGGAATACGCGACAGCTGGCGGCCGGTGTCGGTCAGCTGCAGCCGGACCTCTTGTTCCTCGCCTGCGGTGGACGTTTGACTGGCGGCTTGATCGCGCTTGGCCGGCAGCTCCTTGACCGCCTCCAGCTCCTTGAGCAGGGAGAGACCGTCCTTGATGTGGCGCGATTCGGGCGGCTCGACGAAGGGGAAGGCTTCCATGTTGCCAAGCCCCAGCGCCAGCATCTGCAAGATGACGGACGCCAGGTTGGTGCGCAGGATCTCGGGATCGGTGAAGGCGGGTCTGTTGTTGAAATCCTCCTCGCTATAGAGGCGGATACAGATACCGTCCGCGACCCGGCCACAACGGCCCTTACGCTGGTTGGCGCTGGCCTGGGAGACCGGCTCGATGGGCAGGCGTTGCACCTTGGTGCGCCAGGAGTAGCGGCTGATGCGGGCGGTACCAGGATCGATGACGTAACGGATACCCGGCACCGTCAGGGAGGTTTCCGCCACGTTGGTGGCGAGCACGATGCGCCTTCCGGCGTGTTGCTGGAACACCTTGTTCTGCTCGGCGTTGGAGAGGCGCGCATAGAGTGGCAGCACTTCGGTGTCGCGCAGATTGAGTTTGCGCAGGGCCTCGGTGGTGTCGCGGATCTCCCGTTCGCCGTTCATGAAGATGAGGATATCGCCCAAGCCTTCGCGGGCCAGCTCTTCGACCGCATCGAAGATCCCCTGCAGCTCGTCGCGCTCGTCCCCACTCTCCTTGCCATCGCTCTTTTTATCTTCACCCTTTTTGTCGTCAAACAAGGGCCGATAGCGCACCTCCACCGGATAGGTGCGACCGGACACTTCGATGACCGGTGCCTGGTTGAAGTGGCGGGAGAAGCGCTGGGGATCGATGGTGGCCGAGGTGATGATCACCTTGAGATCCGGCCGCCTTGGCAGCAGTTGCTTGAGATAGCCGAGGATGAAGTCGATGTTGAGGCTGCGCTCGTGAGCCTCATCGATGATGATGGTGTCGTACTGGGTCAGCATCCGATCGTGCTGGATCTCCGCCAGCAGGATACCGTCGGTCATCAGCTTGATGTGGGTCTGCTCGCTCACCTGATCGGTGAAACGCACCTTGTAGCCCACATATTGACCGAGCTCGGATTGCATCTCCTCGGCGATGCGGGCCGCGACGGTGCGGGCCGCCAGACGGCGTGGCTGGGTGTGGCCGATGTAGCCCTTCACCCCGCGCCCAAGTGCGAGACAGATCTTGGGGATCTGGGTGGTCTTGCCCGAGCCGGTTTCGCCGGCGATGATCACCACCTGGTGTTCACTGATGGCTTTGGCGATCTCCGCCTGCTTCTGGCTGACCGGCAGGTTGCCTGGGTAGGTGACCTTGGGGACGCCCGCCAGGCGGGACTGGTAACGTGCCTGAGCCAGGTCCAGATCCGCGGCGATGGTCTCCAGTACGGCGGCCTGTTTGCCCTCGGGCAGCTTCTTGACCCCGTGCAGACGGCTGGAAAGGCGGCGGGCATCAAGATTCATGCAGGCGGAGAGACGGCGGCGCAGCGCCTCGATAGAGAGAGACAAGGTACAGATTCCTTATGAGAAGCCCGCGAAGGGCCAATTCGATAGCTGGGGAGATCCTAAAGAGCGGGCGGGAGCGGTGCAAGCCTTAAAGCGAGTCGCCGCCGGATAAGGACGATAACCTTGAATAAAAAGAGCAGGCTCTCGGCCTGCTCTTGATGAGAGCGTCTGAAACCAGGGTCAAACCCGGGCCTGACACACGAAGCAGGTGCCGAGCTGGGCATGGATGGCCTGCATCACGTTGTGGCGGCTGATAACCCCAAGCAGGCGTCCCCCCTCCACCACCGGATAGATTTTGGGTTTTTGGCCCATCATCATCTCCGCCAGATCCAGGATGCTGGTATCGGGCCCGACCGCCAGCACCTCCTTGCGCATCACGTCCCTGACCTGCGCCACCTGCTCGCAGTGGTAGGCTTCTTTCAACATGACGGCGATGCAGTCTTGCTCCGACACCCAGCCGATCAAACGGCCCTGCGCATCCACCACAGGGCCGCCGAGCTGGTGGCTATTGAGAAACTTGGTGACCGCATTTTGCACCATCATGTCCGCGCCGAACGTGATGGGTTTGGTCTGCATATAATCCTTGGCCTTGAGTGATTCCATGACGCTTCCCCCAACCTGCCTCCCGGGCGGGAGGCGCAAGCCGGGCAGGATGTCCGGCTCACTCCAAGCATAGCCTGCCGGGGATCAGGAGATGGATTGCAGCAACAGCAGCAACTCGTTCTGGCTGTGGCAGTCGGTCTTCTTGAACACCCCCTTGAGGGTAGAGCGGACGGTCTCCACCTTGACTCCCCGCAGCTCGGCGATGTCGTTGCTGCTGTAGCCCTTGCTCATCAGCACCAGCAGCTCCTTCTCGCCGATGGTGAGCGGATAGAGGCTGGCCAGTGCTTCGATGTCTGGATTGAAGGAGTGTTCGGGGTCGCGCAGCACCACTTCCACGTAGCGCTCGAAGCGGCTCAAGCCGCTCATCAGGGTGCACTGGATCAACAGCGGCCTTAAATTGGCCTGACGGGGAATGGACATATAGGCGCTGGCACCCGGCAACAAATAGGCAAAGCCATTCAATATTTCCTTGAGCTGGCGTTGCTGTTCCTTATTTTGCAGCGAAAAAATACCATTGATGGCCCGCAGCTCCACATTCTCATCGGAGATACGGTTGAACGCCACATTGGAATAATGAATATGCCCCTTGTCATCGATGATGGCACTGGGTTTATTATGGTTTTTCACCAGCTGTTGCAGTTGATAGTTCTGGGTTTCCAGGGCAAGCAGGTTCCAATAATGCTGGCTCCATGCCGCCAGACCAGAATAAATCTCGGTCAGGGAAGAGAGATCCTGAGGGCTGAAGTCATCCTGCGCCGCGCCGCGATAACTGCACAGGCTGCTGAGGCCACGCCCCTTTACCCGGCACACGCCGCCGGCGGCAAACTGGGCACCGAAACTGGCCAGCAGGCCCGGTGAATTGGAGATGGCACTGGCGCTGACAATCCCCTGACAGCCCTTGTCCAGATAGTGGTTGAACCACACATCCTGACGATGGTGCTGCACATAGAACTGTTGCTGGGCCTCGGTCAACCCGCTCGAGAAGAGCTTTATTCCGTCGCTCTTGTCATCATCGCGCAATAAAAACAGCGATGAACTGCCGGACAAGTCTGAACGAAATTGGTCCACCACCAACTTAATGTCAGAATCATTAATACCGCACTCGTATAACTGGCTGATATAGGGCGATATCCTTTCTTTTTCTAATGCCTTCACACCCGAACTCCTAATTCTTATTTTTATTGATGGGGCATCTTACTCTGCAATGAGAAACTCGAGAAGTAGTCAAATGAACAAAGCTTTTATGACCAATCCATAAATAGTAATGAGAAAATTACATATGAATACAGGAATGAGAAAACGTTAAATCCAAACTAATGTTTTATATTGATTTTGTCGTTATACAGCAGGTTTGACTGCTTTTTCCCATGAATGACTTCGCTTTCACCACCGCTCTCGGCTTGTCCAGACGTTTTTACTGCCAGTTCCCGATGGCCTGAGGCGGTCTACGCCCGGCTCGCGCACCCAGATCATATGCTCAGGTCTTTGATACCCCATCAATTCCTTATCTTGCCAGTGATCTGCAACAAGCCTGCCACCGGCTTCTCCATCATATCGGCCGTCTTTATGATCATCGTGGCCAAAACCCTCAACCTGATGGAGCACTGGAACTTCTACTTCTGGTCGCCCCTGGTGATCACCTTCGTCATCACCGCCATCCTGGCGTGCATCCCGCCCATCTCCGGCATGGATAACCGATGAGCCATTGCCGGTGGGCAAGAGCCGCTGGAAACCGCCATGGCCCTCGGCTGGTTGAGTTAGTCCGGTAACCCGTGCCTAAAAAAACAAAGCGCCATCAGGCGCTTTGTTTTTTGTCGACGCCATCCATGGCGCCAAGTGAGGTTTAATGAGCGATATTGGCAAAACGCCCGCGGTTGAAATCATCGATAGCCTGGTTTATCTCCTCCTGGCTGTTCATCACGAAGGGGCCATAACCGACTATGGGCTCATCGATGGGTTCACCGCTGAGCAGCAGCAAGACCGCATCCTCGCGGGTCTCGATCTGGATGTCACTGCCGCGCGAGTCCAGCAGTACCAGCTGCGCCTCACCCGCCTCCTCCTGATCATTGACCCGCACCGATCCCTTGAGCACCACTATGGCCGTGTTCCAGCCATCGACGGCGGGGAGCAGCACCCTGGCACCGCCATTGAGCCGCACATCCCAGACGTTCATCGGCGTGAAGGTGCGGGCCGGGCCCGTTTGCCCCGCATAGTCACCCGCGATGATCCGCACGCTTCCTGCCTCGTCGGCCAGGGGATGTAGCGGGATCTTGTCGCTGCGAATAGCCTGATAGCCGGGCGCCGACATCTTGTGTTTGGCGGGCAAATTGACCCAGAGCTGCACCATGTCGAGGGTGCCACCCGTTTGGGTGAACACCTCGGAGTGAAACTCGTCGTGCATGATGCCAGCCGCCGCCGTCATCCATTGCACGTCGCCCGGGCCTATAGTGCCGCCCTGCCCGGTCGAGTCGCGGTGTGCGACCTCTCCCTTGTAGACGATAGTGACGGTTTCAAAGCCCCGATGGGGGTGTTGGCCGACGCCGCGGGGGCTATTGGCCGGTTCGAAGTCGGCAGGCCCGGCCCTGTCCAGCAGCAGGAAGGGGCTGAGCGCCTTGCCGTGGCTGTGATAGGAGAACAGGGAGCGCACCGGGAAACCGTCGCCAACCCAGTGGGGGCGCGGCGCGCTGTAGATACCGATGATCTTTTTCATGACTCTCTCCAAGTGGGTTGTAACGCTTGGGTTCATTATGTGGATGGAACGATCTCTTCGGTAGACGTAATATTGGCCACCAGCGTCCTATTTGGTGAACGATAAACCATGACTTCGGATCTCAACGATCTCTATTACTACGTCCAGGTGGTGGACCACGGCGGTTTCGCCCAGGCGGGCCGGGCGCTGAGCATCCCCAAATCCAAGCTCAGTCGTCGCATTGCCTTACTGGAAGAAAGGTTGGGGGTGCGTCTGCTACAGCGATCCAGTCGCAGCTTTCAGGTCACCGAGCTGGGGCAGGCCTATTACGCCCGCTGCCGGGCCATGCTGGTGGAGGCCGAGGCGGCCCAATCTCTCATCGACGCCACCCGCAGCGAGCCCTGCGGCGTGGTGAGACTCGCCTGCCCCATCGATCTGCTGCACGCCCATGTCGGTACCATGCTGGTGGCATTTTCCCAGGCCTATCCTGAGGTCAGCATTCAGCTGGTCGGGGTGAATCGGGCGGTGGATCTGGTGGCCGAGGGCCTAGATGTTGCCATTCGAGTGAGGCCCTTGCCGCTGGATGACAGCGATCTGGCCATGCGGGTGCTGGGCTATGCGAGCCAGTATCTGGTGGCCAGCCCCGCCCTGCTGATCCGCCATGGGGAGCCCAAAGGACCTGCGGATCTGCTGAGCTGGCCGAGTCTGGGGCACGGCGCCACCCTGGAGGGCCATAAGTGGATGTTGCTCGGGCCTGAGGGGGCCGAGGTCAAGCAGCATTACACCCCCAAGTTCACCACCACCGACATGCAGACCCTTCGCCAGGCGGCGATAAGCGGTGTGGGGGTAGTCCAGTTGCCTGCGATGATGGTGCAGGAGGCGCTGAATGCGGGCAGCCTGGTGCGACTGCTGCCGGACTGGGCACCGCGCCGGGAAGTGATCCACGCGGTGTTCCCCACCCGGCGGGGGTTATTGCCTTCGGTGCGGGCTCTGATCGATCACCTCGCGCAGCATTTTGCCCCCCTGGCAGAACACTGAAGGTACCAGCTGCCGGCGCTCTCACTGTTCGAATAAGCAAAAAGGCCAGAGCGGTGCTCTGGCCTTTTTTAGCGATGGACGTTCGTCTCGTTTTGGATCTTACAACCCAAATACTTAGAACGGCAGCTTCATGCCCGGCGGCAGCTGCATGCCACCGGTCAGCTCGCCCATCTTCGCCTTGTTCTGCTCTTCCACCCGGCGAACGGCATCGTTCACGGCGGCGGCGACCAAGTCTTCGAGCATCTCCTTGTCATCTTCCATCAGACTCGGATCGATCTCGATGCGACGCACGCTGTGGCTACCGGCCATGGTGACCTTGACCATGCCAGCACCGGCTTCGCCGACTACTTCCATCTGGGCAAGCTGCTCTTGCATCTTCTGCATACGCTCTTGCATCTGTTGGGCCTGTTTCATCAGGTTACCCATTCCACCTTTACCAAACATAGGTCGTCTCTCGTCTTGAAATCCGGCATCCAGCGCCGGGCTGTGGGCTTGTCTGTCCTGAATATGGGGACAGCCAAAGGGTTTTTCAACCGGGGATCCGCTCCCGGCAGCTGTTTTAACCAATCAAACTCAATGACTCAGCGGCTCTATGCTGTCGGGATGGAGCACGGCGCCGAATCGCTGTTGTAGAAACTGTACATGAGGATCCTCTGCCAGATCCCGGGCTACCTGCTCGCGCACCCCCAGATAGAGGCGATGCTCAATCTCGAGCGGCGTTTCCCGCGCCGGATCCGTGCCCAGAGTCACCTCCACGCGCACCGCCTGGCCGAGCTCAGGGCCGATGATGTCGGCCAGATCGGCGAGGGCCCGATCGCTCACCAGATGACGCTGCTCTGGCTTGAGCACAAGCGACACCCGCTCGCCTTCGCGGGTCATCACCGAGTTGATCGCGAGCTGCCGCAACCGGCCACCTACCCCGGTGCGAGCGATGAGCTCGGCCCAGGGATCGCCGCAGTTGACCAGCAAGGAGGACGGGATCAACCGGGCAACCTCCTCTCCCTCCTCCGGCTCGGCGTCGCTCTCCAGCTCGTCCCAATCGATGGTCTCCATCGCGGAGGCTGGCTGCGGTTCGCTCGGTACGGCGAGCGGCGCAGACTGGGGCGCGGCGGGGACAGGCGCCGCAGCGGCCTTGGCCGGTGCACCATCCAGATCCCAGGGGGGGAGATCATCCGGGTCGGGGCGAGCCTTGCGCGGTGTACTCTGGCTGGCTGTGACCGGAGTCAGAGGCAGATTTACCGCAGCAGAGGCGCTGGCAGAGTGCTCACCAAAGCCCTGATTCAGGTACTCCTCGTAATCGCTGCCACTGTCATCGTAGGCATCGAGCGGCTGCAGATCTTCATAGCCTGTCACGGGCTCGGCATAGGCTGGCGCCGCGGCGGCAGCTTGTCTAACGGGCGCAGATGGCGGTATCGCCACAGGCGCCGCTGGGGTTGCCTGAGGCGCCATCGCGGGTTTGGTCGGCGCCACCCGAGCGGGCGGCGGCGTCGTGGCTCCGGGTTCGGCTCGCAACCGGCTGCGCAGCAGATTGCGCTTGCCGAGCAGGCTCTGCATGCTGGAGGCCGCGGAGGGTTCTGGTTCGACCGCAGCGGCGATTTGAGATTCATTCGCTGGTGCGGTTTCTACCGGCATGTCCGTCAGCGGCGCAGGGTCGGCAGCCATTGAGAGGCGGGAGGGAACACTCGGCTCGACTCTCGCCTCTGGCTCATATCCCATCTGCTGCGCGGCCTGCAACAATTCATTCTGCTCGGCAAACAGCGGCTCGCTCAGGGCATCCTGGGCGGCGTCCTGCTCATCCACAGCGGCAACCGAGGGCATGACCGCAGATGTATTCACCATGGCGGCGGGCTCTGCAGCAACGGCGGCCTGAGTACGCACGGGCGCTGCCGGTATGGCGGCCTGATCCGGGGCTGGTTCAGCCCCGCGAGGCTTTCCCACCGGGGCCGCGGCGGCCTCCCTCCCGGCCGCAGAGCCGGCAACCGCCAGCCCCGCCATGGAGGGAGGCAAGGCGCTCAGGTTCGCTGGGTGCAGCGCCTCGCGACGCGGCGAGAACGCCAGCATCCGCAGGCAGGTCATCTCCAGTGCAGTGCGGCCATCCGGCGCCCAGGGCAGGTCCTTGCGCCCCCCCAGCACGATTTGGTAGCACAGCTGCACCTCTTCCGGGCTCATGGCCCCGGCCAGTTGCAGCAGGGCGACGGCATCGGCCCCCTGCTCCTGCACGCTGGCCGGCAGCAACTGCGCCATGGCGACGCGATGGAGCAAGGCTTCCAGCTCGGCGTGCAACTGATCGAAATCCGGCCCCAGTGTGGCGATTTCGGTGATCTTGGCCATGGTCGCCGGGGCGTCCTGGCGCAAGATGGCCTCCAGCAGCTGATGAAGGTGATGATGATCGAGAGTCCCCAACATGGTCAGCACGGCTTCGAGCCGCACACTGCCATTGCCGTGGGCCAGCGCCTGATCGGTCAGACTCAGCGCATCGCGCATGCTGCCATCGGCCGCCTTGGCCAGGGCCAGCAGAGCACGGGGCTCGAACGGCTGACCTTCCTGATCCAGCACCCATTCCAGCTGTTTGGCGATCTGGCTCTGATCCAGGCTCTTCAGATGGAACTGCAGGCAGCGGGAGAGAATGGTGATGGGCAGCTTCTGCGGATCCGTGGTGGCCAGCAGAAACTTCACATAGGGAGGCGGCTCTTCCAGGGTTTTGAGCAGCGCGTTGAAGCTGTGACGCGACAACATGTGCACCTCATCGATGAGGTAGACCTTGAAGCGGCCACGGGCCGGCCTGTACTGCACGTTGTCGAGCAGTTCGCGGGTGTCTTCCACCTTGGTGCGCGACGCCGCATCAATTTCCAGCAGATCGACGAAGTTACCCTGATCGATCTCGCGGCAGGTGTCACATACGCCGCACGGGTGGCTGCTGATCCCCTGCTCGCAGTTGAGGCTCTTGGCCAGAATGCGGGCGATGGTGGTCTTGCCGACCCCGCGGGTGCCGCTGAGCAGATAGGCGTGATGCAGCCGTCCCTGATCCAGGGCATTGGTCAAGGCGGTCAGCACATGTTGTTGGCCAACCACTTGTTCAAACGTATGGGGGCGCCATTTACGCGCCAGAACCTGATAGCTCATAGATCTCGATGCTGGGAAAACGAGGCATTGAGGCAGGATGCTAACACAAATGCGGGGCGGGCTGTATCGGCTAAGGGCTCTGTTGGGAGGGATCGCTTGATTTTCAAACCGATGCCCGAACGGGCACCGGTTTGGCGCGGATGGCAGGCTGACGACGCCTGCTCAACCGCCAGGCAGGAGGCTTACTCGCCGGCCAATTCGACCAGTGACACCACCTTGATACCGGCCGCCGTCAGGCGGGCATCGCCACCCAAGGATGGCAGGGAGATGATGAAGGCGGCATCGGCCACTTCACCGCCGGCGCGGCGAATGAGCTTGACGGTAGCATCGACGGTACCGCCGGTGGCCAGCAGATCGTCCACCACCAGCACCTTGTCACCGGGGACTATGGCATCGGTGTGCAGCTGCAGGGTGTCGGTACCGTATTCGAGGGCATAGGACTCCTCGATGACGGCGCGGGGCAACTTGCCCGGCTTACGCACCGGCACGAAGCCGAGGCCCATGGCGAAGGCAACCGGGGCGCCGAAGATGAAGCCGCGGGCTTCGGTGCCGACAATCTTGGTGATCCCTTGATCACGATAATGCTCAGCCAGCAGATCGATGGTGGCCTTGAAGGCCTCAGCGTTCTCTATCAGGCTGGTGATGTCGCGAAACAGAATGCCCGGCTTTGGATAGTCGGGAATGGTCTTGATGCTCGCTTCGATAAACTTGAGGGTATCCGGATTCATTATTTGACCGCTTATTTTTTTGAGCCCAGCTGCGGCGTCTCATCTGATATCCGCCAGGGGGCAATAAAAAGGCCCGTCACGCAAAAATGACAGGCCGACTCCATAGCATTATTGCTGCAATAGCTTAGGGATTTCACTTCTCCATTGCAACTGGCTCCAGCACGGGTAATCGCATTAACCAGGTGAGCAGGATGGCCATGATGACGACGAGCAACAGCCGCACCCAGGGCATGGGCACCACCACCAGCGATACCGAGAAGGAGAGCAGGATAAAGATGATGGCCCGACGGCGGGCATGACGACGAATGCCGCGATACTGCTGCCAGTCGGCGATGGGCGGTCCAAACCAGGGATGTGCCAGCAGCCAGCGATGAAACCGGGGGGACGAGCGGGCAAACAGCGCCGCCGCCAATAACATGAAGGGCGTGGTCGGCAGCAGTGGCAATACTATCCCGACAATACCCGTGGCAAATGCCAACCAGCCAAGGGCCATCAGACACCAACGCTTCATTCCGACTCCTCATAGATACTTCTGTCCCTAGCCTAGCAGACTTGCCCCGTTCCCCGACAGCGCCGCGATGGGCTTCGAAAGCTGTCAGCGCGTTATCTAGGCGTATTCTTTACATACCGCGCCGAATACGGCCTTGACGGGTACAACTGCTGACATCTGCCCCCCGTTGCCTCTACCATCTCGCTGCTTTTTGAACTCCATCCCTTCAAAACCGGTTAGGCGCGTTATCTCGCCCCCCATGCAGGCCATGCCCGATATGCACTCCAGCTGGCGCAACTGCTGACATCTGCCTTTGTTACCACTACAATCTCGCCTCTTTCTTGACTTCCATCCTTCGGAACCGGTTATGCGCGTTATTTTGGCCCCCATGCAGGGGGTGCTGGATCATCTGATGCGGGAGGTACTCACCTCCGTCAACGATTACGACCTCTGTGTCAGCGAATTCATCCGGGTCGTCGATCAGCTGCTGCCCGCCAAGGTGTTCTATCGTCTCTGCCCCGAATTGCGCCAGGATGGCAAGACCCGCGCCGGCACCCCGGTGCGGGTGCAACTGCTGGGTCAGCACCCCGAATGGCTGGCTGAGAACGCGGTGCGCGCCATCGAGCTCGGCTCCCCCGGGGTCGATCTCAACTTCGGCTGCCCCGCCCCCACGGTCAACAAGAGCAAGGGCGGCGCCGTGCTGCTCAAGGAGCCCGAGACCGTCTATCGGATCGTCAAGGCAGTGCGCGAAGCCGTGCCCGCCCACCTGCCGGTCAGCGCCAAGATCCGGCTCGGTTACGATGACAAGGAGCTCTATCTCGACAACGCCCAGGCGGTGTATCAAGCCGGGGCCAGCGAGCTGGCGGTGCATGCCCGCACCAAGCGGGAAGGCTACAAGGCGCCGGCGCACTGGGAATACGTGGACGCCATTCGCCGCGCCCTGCCCATTCCGATCACCGCCAATGGCGAGATCTGGGATCACAAGGACGCCCTCAAGTGCGCCCAGGTTTCCGGCTGCGATGCGCTGATGGTGGGCCGCGGCGCCATCTCCCTGCCCAATCTGGCCAACGTGATGAAGACGGGGTGTGCCCACATGAGCTGGGCCGAGGTGCTGCAGCTGATGGTAAGCTATACCGAGCAGGACTTGGCGAGCGAGAAGGCCGACTACTATCCCAGCCGGATCAAGCAGTGGTTTAGCTACCTCAAGCGTGAATATCCTGAGGCTGACGAGTTATTTCGGGATATTCGTCTGCATAAAGAGACGTCGCCCATCCGGGATGCCCTGCTGCAAGCCTCGAAAAGCGTGATCTAACCGATCTTTACTTGACTCATGTCATCTTGATAATCCACCCATTTCCCTATACTGGCCCCCGTTGTTATTCGTCTGTTGGGGGTTAGTGTGTGTGAGATGACGCAAGCCCAGTTGGCCGGATGGCGTGATCGCCTGCTGACTGACTGGGCGCAAGTGAAAGAAGAATTGGTCGTTCAGCTCAAGGCTGATAAAGGTGATGATCTGGCAGAAAAAGTGGCGCAGTGCGAGCGCGATCAACTGGTGGACATGACCAGTCGCTTCAAGCTGCCCAAGGTGGAGCCGCGTGTGATACGGCTCAAGCGGATCGATGCCGCCCTCTGCCAGATGGACCTGGGCCTCTATGGCCTCTGCTCCGATTGCGAGGAGCCCCTGGCCATCGCCCAGCTCGAGCAGGATCCGACCCTGCAACGCTGTCCCCGTTGTGAGAGCCGCTATTGCAAGGGATTCCACGCCCACGAACTCTGAGGGGGCACCTTCTGTGCCCCTCATGACCTGTCCATCCCCTCCGACTTCCCTCCCCCTGCGTCCATTGCTACGCCCGCAGTAGCATCTCTGTTTGAAAGCTCGCTCTTTTACAGTTGACTCAACCGCTATTGATAAATTAAGCAATATAAAAGGGAAGCCATAGGCTTCCCTTACAATGATTTATTTTTTTGGTCAACCCTGACACTCAGGCTCCGGCGCTTACTGTACTTACGTACTTATGGCACTTGAAGTAGCCCCGTAGCGGCCAGAGGGTCCCGATGCGCGCTACTGGGCCAGCAGATGCCCCACCAGCTCCTGACGCCAGCCTTGCAGCAGCATCGGCTTGTCGGCGCGGGCACGCTCTTCGTCGCTCATGCGCCAGCTCCAGGTGAAGTACTGGTGAATGATCTTCTTGCTGGCCACCAATTCCGGTGGAATGTTGCTGGCCTTGGCCTTCTCTTCCACCATGGCCTTGATGCGCTTGAGCTCCGCCTTGTACTGAGGGAAGTCCACCAGCCGGCGAATGGGCTCGGGCCAGCTGTCCGGCTCGCTCTGCTGGGCCGCCGCGACGATGTCCAGCATCCGCTTGCCGTGGATCTTGATTTCGATCGGCGCCAGTCCCAGCTCGTTGAGATCGCGCAGGGAGGTGGGCTTGCGCTCCGCTACCTTGAACAGGTGCAGCTCTTTGACCACGAAGTTCAACGCCAGATCCCGGCGGATCGCCTCTTTCTGACGCCAGGCAGCCAGCTCGCGCAGGATGGCGAGTTCACGGCGACCCAGTTGCCAGGCGTTGATGATCTCGAGGTAGGCCTGACGGGGATCGTTGCCCTGGGTCTTGCGGGCGGAGTGGTTGCGGCACTCCTGCTCGAACCAGGCAAACTTGCCGCTCTCATGCAGCTTGGCCATTACCTTCTCGTAGAGCGGCATCAGGTAGAACACATCCGCCGCCGCGTATTCGAGCTGACGGTCGGTGAGTGGGCGAGCCAGCCAGTCGGTACGGGCCTGATCCTTTTCCAGCTCCACGCCGAGGAACTCCTTGACCAAGGCACCGAAGCCGACCGAGACGCCGTGACCCAGGAAGGCTGTCGCCAGTTGGGTATCGTGCATCAGATTTGGCAGATGGCCCGCCTGATGCTGGATGAGTTCGAGATCTTCACCGGAGGCGTGCAAGATGGAGATCTGCCCGGCCCGGCCGAGCCGTTGCCACAGCCCGGACAACTCCAGGGTCAGCGGATCCAGCAGCGCCAGCTGTTTGCCGTCATAGATCTGGAACAGACCGAGCTGGGGATAATAGGTACGGGTGCGAACGAATTCGGTATCGATGGCCAGGGGAACGTCGGCCAGGGAAGCGAGATACTGTTCCAGTTCGGCTTGCTGTGAAATGAGTTGATATTGCATCTTTGCCTGCACGTTGGTCGGGGCCCGAAAAGAAAAAACCGTGGGTTGACCCACGGTTTTGCATGACATCAGCTGTCTGCCCGTTATTGCTTGGCAATTTCCTCGTCGCGCAGCACGCGGCGCAGGATCTTGCCCACATTGGTCTTGGGAAGTTCGTCACGAAATTCTACCAGTTTCGGGACCTTATAGGCAGTCAGATGTTTGCGGCAGTGAGCAATAATCTCATCCTCCTGCAGTTTTGCATCTTTCTTGACCACGAAGATCTTCACCAGCTCGCCGGACACTTTATGGGGCACCCCCACCGCGGCCACTTCCAGCACCTTGGGATGCAGCGCCACCACGTCTTCAATCTCGTTCGGATAGACGTTGAAGCCCGACACCAAGATCATGTCCTTCTTGCGATCGACGATCTTGAAGAATCCCTGCTCGTCACACACTGCTATGTCGCCGGTACAGAGCCAGCCATCCTGCATCACCTCGGCGGTGGCTTCCGGCCGCTGCCAGTAGCCGGTCATCACCTGCGGACCACGCACCTGCATCTCGCCGGGGGCGCCCAGCTCGCTGACCACCGCGCCCTTGTCATCCACCAGACGGATCTCGGTGGAGCAGACCGGCAGGCCGATGGAGCCGTTGTAGTCCACCAGATCATAGGGACAGACGCTCACCAGCGGCGAGCATTCGGTCAGGCCATAGCCTTCCAGCAACGGGGTATCGGTCAGCGCCTTCCACTGCTCCGCCACCGCCCGTTGCACCGCCATGCCACCACCGATGGTCAGCTTCAACCCGGAGAAGTCCATGCTCTGGAATTCGCCGTTGTTGACCAGCGCATTGAACAGGGTGTTGACCCCGGTGATGCAGGTGAAGGGGTATTTCTTGATCTCTTTGACAAAGCCCGGGATGTCGCGCGGGTTGCTGATGAGCAGGTTGTAACCGCCAAGGCGCATGAACAGCAGGCAGTTCACGGTCAGCGCGAACACGTGATAAAGCGGCAGCGCCGTCACCACGAACTCCTTGCCCTTCTCCAGCACGGGACCATAGACCCCGAGACACTGTTCGACGTTGGCAATCATGTTGCGGTGAGTCAGCATGGCCCCCTTGGAGAGGCCGGTGGTGCCGCCGGTGTATTGCAGGAAGGCGATGTCCTGGTTGCTGATCTCGGGCTTGATGTATTGCAGGTAGCGGCCCTTGGCCAGCACCTGGCGCATGGTACTGGCGTGGGGCAGGTTGTATTTCGGGACCAGCTTCTTGACGTACTTGACCACGAAGTTAACGAGCGTGCCCTTGGCCAGCCCCAGGTTGTCGCCCATGCGGGTCAGGATGACGTGCTTGATCGGGGTGTCGTAGACCACTTTTTCCAGGGTATGGGCAAAGTTGGAGACGATGACGATGGCCTTGGCGCCGGAGTCTTTCAGCTGGTGTTCCAGCTCACGGGGGGTATAGAGCGGGTTGACGTTCACCACCGTCATGCCGGCCCGCAGGATGCCAAACACCGCGATGGGGTATTGCAACAGGTTGGGCATCATCACCGCCACCCGATCGCCCTTGACGAGCTTGAGCTCGTTTTGCAGGTAGGCGGCAAAGGCGCGGGACTGCTCCTCCAGTCGGCGGTAGGTGATGGTCTGCCCCATGTTGACGAAGGCGGGCTGATCGGCAAACTGGGTCACCGACTCCTCAAACATCTCAACCAGAGAGCCGTATTGGTCTGGATTGATCTCGGCGGGAACCCCTTCCGGATAACGCTTCAGCCAGACTTTTTCCACGAACTTCTCCTGCATAACTAGCACCTTTGCGCTCACTGTGTTGCCTCCGTCCCGGTTCACATCCATTTCAATCAGTTGTTTTAAGCTACAACTCTAATGCGCCACATATTTACATAAGGCAACATCGATTAACAGCAAATTAACAAGACGAAAGTGTGAGGGAGAAAGCAAACCTGGAATGATGTAAAGCAGCTGATCTTAACGGATCTGACAGAAATTTTCGATATAAACGGCGGTTTGGCTTGAATTTTCCATGTGGAAATGATGATTTCCCGCCACCACCGCCATTTCTATCTGCCTGAAGGCCCCGGCCCGCGATTGCCACTGTTCGACCAAGGCCGTAAAGCCCTGCTCCCCCCGAATAAACAGCACCGGGCAAGCAATGGCGCGGATCAACGCCTGCGCCTGGCCCTCGCTCATGCGCAGGGGCGACAAGTCTCGCAGCCGTGGATCGCTGCGCCAATGCCAGCGGCCGTCCCGCGCGATCAGCTGGCGTTCGCAGATAACGCGCGCCGCCCCATGGGAGATCTCCGCCACCTTGCAGCGCGCGCCCACCGCCTCCTCGATGGAGGCAAACCCCAGCGAAGCTCGCTCCCGGGTTCGACTGCGATTGAGAATGGCCCGCCGCAACTGCTCAGGCACCTGCTCATCGGCCTGGCTAAGCGGCCCCAATCCTTCCAGCATGACGAGCCGCTCGACCTGCTCCGGAAAGACCCCCGCATAGGCACTGGCAATCAGCGCCCCAAGGGAGTGGCCGAGCAGCATGAAGCGTGGCCAGCCAGCGGCCTGGCTCAGTTGGTAGAGATCGTCCAGCCAGTCGACGAAGACGTAGGGAGTTGACTTGTGATCCGAACGGCCGTGGCCGGGTAGATCGACGCAGATGAGGTGAAACTGCTCGAGATAAGGGGCGAGCGGCAGGAAGCTGGCGCTGTTGTCGAGCCAGCCGTGCAGGGCAATCAGCATCGGCTTGCCCTGCTGGTCGTTATCCAGCAGGGCAATGCGCCGCCCGTCATGCAGCGTGACGAACCGCTCCCACATCATCATCAGCGGTAAAAGCGGTGACGTGGCCAGAAGGGATCATAGAAGGGGTCGTAGAACGCGGGATCGTAACGCACCTCCACCTCCTGCACCGGTGGCCACAGCTTGCTGCTGGTCACCTTGAGCACGGAGAAGCGGTATTTGTGATCCCCGATCTGGCTGTCTATCGGCTTGTCCAGGGTGCCCAGCACCGTCAGGCTGCGCCCCTTGGCATACAAGGTCGGATCGACGAACCCCTTCATGATGGCGAGAAAACGCCCCGGACTCTGCTCGGTCTGGGTTGGTACCCCGTTGCTCTTGAGCGGCAGATAGACCACTTCGATGATGCTCTGATCCTGCTTATTGTGGACCGCCGAGATGACCCCGCTCCAGCGAGCCGGCTTGCCATCCATGCCCGCAAGCGCCGGCTGGTATGCCACCAGCGCACTCTCTGGCTCATAGGCCAGCTCCTTGGGCACGGAACTGCAGGCGCTGAGCAGCAACCCCATCAGACCCAGCAATATCACGCGTTTCATCATTCGCCTCTCCTCATGCGGGCCCCTCGGCGGCATGCCCGCTATTTCATTCTATTCGCGACCCGGCAGTTTCTTCCAGGTCACCTTGTCACGCAGATAAACCGGTGTAGCCTGCTCCACCGCGACCGCTTCCCCGGCTAGCCAGGCTTTGCGGGCCAGCGGCAGCATGTCCAGCGCGGCGGGGAAACGCAGCTGTTGGCTGCCCACCAGCTCCTCGGCCAGCCCGTTGAGCTGCTCGCCATAGGTCTCAAACCCTGTGCCGACCGCGAACCAGCGCCCAGCCAAAGCCGCCTCTGCGGTCAGCTCGCTCACCAGCAATGTCGGCTCGCTCACCACCTCTTCCCCCACCAGCTGCATGCAACCTGCCTGCAACTCATAGCGACCGAAGTAGACTTCGTTCATCCGCGCATCGATGGCGCTGAGCACATGGGTTGCCCCTTCCAGCCGATGCACCCCTTGCGCCATGGCCGCCAGGGTGGAGATGCCGATGAGCGGCACACCGGCGCCAAACGCCAGCCCCTGCGCCACGCTGATCCCGATCCGCACCCCGGTGAAGGAGCCGGGACCACGACCGAAAGCGATGGCATCAAGCGCATCCAACGATAATCCGGCCTCATCTAACACAGCCTGAACCATGGGCAAGATTTTACGGGTGTGATCCCGTGGAGCCTCTTCCCAGCGGGAATACAGCTTGTCACCCACCAGCAAGGCGGCTGAGCAGCCTTCGGTGGCAGTATCAACGGCCAGGATCTTCAACTCGTTCATTCTTTTTATTCTCTTTACATCAGTCAGTTAAGTCATCAGCGGGATTTTCCCACCGCATGCAGATATCAGGTTTAAACGGCGCAAGGCCGTTTGCAGTCATCCCCGGCCTTGTCGGTGCGAGGAGATAACGACTCACTCGCCCCGATCGAAGAAATTACCCAGGCTCGCCAGCTCCCGCGTGCGGGGAATGGCCGGCAGGCTTTTGATAAAGGTGGCGCCATAGGGTTTGTTGACCATGCGCGGATCACAGATGACCAGCACCCCGTGATCCGTGCGATCACGAATAAGCCGCCCCACCCCCTGCTTGAGGGCGATCACCGCCTTGGGCAGCTGAATATCGGCGAAAGGATCGCCGCCTTTGAGCTTGCAATCATCGACCCTGGCCTTGAGCAGAGGGTCGTCGGGGCTGGCAAACGGCAGCTTGTCGATGATAACACAGGAGAGCGCAGCCCCCCGTACGTCTATCCCCTCCCAGAAACTGCTAGTGGCCACCAGCACGGCGCGGCCATTCTCCACGAAGGTCTTGAGCAGCCGCTGCTTGTTGTCCTCTCCCTGCAGCAGCACAGTGCGGCCTATCTCGCGGCGCAGCACCTCCGCCACCTGGCGCATCACCTGATGGCTGGTACAGAGGAAAAAACAGCCCCCCGGCGTCTTGTTGATAAGCGGGATCATCAGGGTTGCCAGCTGCTCACCGCGGCCGAAGGCATTGGGCTCTGGCAGGAAGCGCGGCACGCAGAGCCGCGCCTGCTCGGTGTAATCGAACGGGCTGTCGAGGATAAGCTCGGCGCTGCCCGCGAGCCCGAGATCGGCCACGAAATGGTCAAAACGATTGTCCACCGTCAGGGTCGCCGAGGTAAACACCCAGGCCACCTCGGGGCGCAGCACTTCGGCACCGAAGCGCTCGGCCACCGACAGCGGGGTGAGATTGAGGGTAAAGTGCAGCCGCGAGCAGTCATACCAGTAGGAGAAACCGGTCTGGTTGATGGCGAGCACCTCGCCGAGACGAGTACGCAGCTCGCAGATTCGCTCGAAGGCGTGATCGAGCTGCTCGCCGCGCCCGAGCGCGAGTTTGAGCACCTCGTAGCAGAGGCCAAGCGCATCGTTGAAGCGCGCCAGCGCCTGGGCCCAGAGTGGCAGACGCAACATGTCGCGGGTATTGCCGCGCCCGCCATCCACCCCGAAGGCGAGGCGCAAGTCCTGGCTCGCGATGGCGAGCCGATCTGCCGCCTTGCCAAGCTGTCCCATGTCATGGGCCTCGGCGCGGTACGCGAGCTGGATGTCATGGGCGAGATCCTGGATGGCGCGGCTGCCTACCGACTTGCCGAAGTAGTTGGTGGCGATCTCCGGCAGCTGGTGCGCCTCGTCGAACACATAGACCTGGGCTTCTGGCACCAACTCGCCGAATCCGGTGTCTTTCACCGCCATATCGGCGAAGAAGAGGTGATGATTGATCACCACCACCTGGGCATCCATGGCCCGGCGGCGGGCCACTACCAGGTGGCAATCATCATAATAGGGGCAGTCGCGACCGAGGCAGTTGTCGTTGGTGCTAGTGATCTGGGGCAGGATCTCGGCATTCTCCTGCAACCCCGGAATGTCCCCCACATCGCCGGTCTCGGTGGCGGTGGACCAGGACTTCACCTTGACCAGATCGCTCAGCACTTCCGCCTTTTGCAGGTGGGATTCGCTGAGCAGTCGGTTCATCCTCTCGATGCACAGATAGTTGCTGCGCCCCTTGAGCAGGGCCACCGGCGGTGTGTAGGAGAGCGCCGCCGTGATGGTGGGCAGGTCGCGATAGAACAGTTGCTCCTGCAGGTTCTTGGAGCCGGTGCTGATCACCACCCGCTTGCCGGACTCGAGCGCCGGCACCAGATAGGCATAAGTCTTGCCCGTCCCCGTTCCCGCCTCCACCAGCAGACGGCCACCGCTCTTGATGGCGCGCGCCACCGCCTCGGCCATCTCCAGCTGAGGTGCGCGGGCGACAAAACCATCGATGTGGCTGGCCAGGGGGCCATCTGGCTTGAACAGGGTCTGTATGGTCAAAGGGGTGTCCCGCGCAAAAGCGGTCATTATGCCAAAAGTGAGGGAAAAGCGGGATCGCTAAATGAGGCGCTAACGCGATGCGGCCCGTGCAGAGTGAACGAGCGCAGCAATGCGGGATCAGGAGCCAGCTCAGACGAAGATATCAATCTTGTGCTCGGGATCGGGCTTGTGATCATCATCTTTCACCACGCTCTGATCGTGCTTTGCCCGGGGATCCGGTTGCTGCTGCGAGCCGTCGCCACCGCCATCGGCGCTGGTTTTGCGCAACTTGTGCTTCTGGCTCACCTGGGTCACCTCCCGCTTGATGTCATCGGGACTCGGCGTGGCGGGTGCCCGCGGCAAGATGGGGAATAACAGGTCCTGACTGGGCATAGTTTGACTCCTGCGAGATGAGTTGATTAGATATCGACCGAATAATCGTTTTCTTGATTTTAATCCATCAAGCCACATTCTCGGGTTGCAATTTCCGTCAAGGTCGGTAATGTAAATCAGGCGTCATCTACGACATCTTTTTTGTAAAGGATTCATTACATGAAGTTCAACCAACTGAAGACTCATCACCACCATCATCATCCCGAATAGTCTTTCAGGAGGTTGACTGCTGGAAGACACTTAACTGGTGACTTCCAAAAGGACCGCAAGATTCATAAACCCTCGGAAGCACACACTTCCGAGGGTTTTTTCGTTTTTGACTAGAAGGAAATCGAGCAATGGAAACACAACGTCTGCGCATCGCCATGCAAAAATCCGGTCGCCTGAGCCAGGACTCCCAGGCCCTGTTCAAGAGCTGCGGCCTCAAGATCAACCTGCGTGAGCAGCGCCTGATCGCCCACGTGGAAAACATGCCCATCGACATCCTGCGGGTGCGCGATGACGATATCCCGGGCCTGGTGATGGAAGGGGTGGTCGATCTTGGCATCATCGGCGAGAACGTGCTGGAAGAGGTGCAGCTCATTCGCGCCTCCCAGGGCCAGCCCTTCGCGGTCAAGACCCTCAAGCAGCTCGATTTTGGCGGCTGCCGTCTCTCTCTCGCCATCCCCAGCGATGCCGAGTATCAGGGCCCGGCGAGCCTAGCCGGCAAGCGCATTGCCACCTCTTACCCCGGCTTGCTCAAGCGCTTCTTCGACGAACAGGGCCTTGATTTTAAGAGCGTGATGCTGGGCGGCTCGGTGGAAGTGGCGCCGCGCGCTGGCCTCGCCGACGCCATCTGCGATCTGGTTTCCACCGGTGCGACCCTCGAGGCCAACGGCCTGAAAGAAGTGGAAGTGATTTACCGCTCCAAGGCGGTGCTGGTACAGGCACCCAATCCCTTGAACGCCGCCAAGCAGGCCATCATCGACAAGCTGCTGCCCCGCATCCAGGGCATGCAACAGGCCCGCGAGAGCAAATACATCATGCTGCACGCCCCCAAGGAGAAGCTCGAAGCCATCACCTCCCTGCTGCCGGGTGCCGAACGTCCCACCATCATGCAGCTGGCCGGTGACACCAATCAGGTGGCACTGCACGTGGTTTCCAGTGAGACACTGTTCTGGGAAACCATGGAGCAGCTGAAAGCCCTGGGTGCCAGCTCCATTCTGGTGCTGCCCATTGAAAAAATGATGGAATAAGCAGAAATGATGGAATAAGGACTGACATATGCAGACCCTGATCTGGAAGACCCTCTCCCCCGCCCAACAGGCCGATGTCCTGACCCGGCCGGCGTTGAATGACGAGGCCGACATCGGCGCCGTGGTGCAAGGCATCATCGCCGCCGTCCGCAGCCGGGGGGATGAAGCCCTGCGTGAGCTCAGCCTGCGCTTCGAGCGCGCCCCCCGCGAGCAGCTACGAGTGAGCGAGGCCGAGACGGACGCCGCCTGTGAGCGTCTCGGTGCTGACATCAAAGATGCTATCAATACGGCCATTAACAACATTCGCACCTTCCACGCAGCGCAAGTGCAGCAGATTGTGCGAGTAGAAACTCAGCCAGGCGTCGTTTGTGAGCTGCGCACCCAGCCCATCAGCCGGGTCGGTCTCTATGTACCGGGGGGCAGCGCGCCGCTCCCCTCCACCGTGATGATGCTGGCCATTCCCGCCGCCATCGCCGGTTGCCGGGAGGTGGTGCTCTGCACCCCGTCCCCCGCCAGCGACGAGATCCTGTTTGCCGCCCGCGCCTGCGGCGTGCGTCAGGTGTTTGCCATCGGCGGCGCCCAGGCTATCGCCGCCATGGCCTATGGCACCGAGTCCATCCCCAAGGTGGACAAGATCTTCGGCCCGGGCAACGCCTATGTGACCGAGGCCAAGGGTCAGGTTTCCCGTGACTGGCGCGGTGCCGCCATCGACATGCCGGCCGGCCCCTCCGAGGTACTGGTGATCGCCGACGACAGCGCCAACCCCGCCTTCGTGGCCGCCGATTTGCTCTCCCAGGCCGAGCACGGCCCGGACAGCCAGGTGGTGCTGGTCACTACCTCGCCCCGTCTGGCCGATGCCATCAGCGGTGAGATCAAGGCGCAGTTGGCCAAGCTCAGCCGCCGCGACATCGCCGCCAAGGCGCTGGGATCCAGTCTGGTCATTCTGTGCGATGACCTCGATGAAGCCTGCGCCATCTCCAACGCCTATGCCCCCGAGCACCTCATCGTGCAGACCGCGGCGCCGCGGGACCTCTTGGGCAAACTCGAGAACGCCGGCTCCATCTTCCTCGGTCAGTGGACACCGGAATCGGTGGGGGATTACGCCAGCGGCACCAACCACACCCTGCCGACTTACGGTTATGCGCGCACCTGCTCGAGCCTGGGGCTCGCCGACTACCAGCGCCGCTACACGGTGCAGGAGCTGAGCGCGGATGGCATCCAGGGATTGGGCCCCATCGTTCAGCGCATCGCCGAAGCCGAGGGGCTCGATGCCCACAAGAATGCCGTTACTTTGAGATTGAACGCCTTGTCTAACAAGCAGCAGAAGGATTTGTCATGAGCATCGCCAATCTGGCTCGCCGCGTGGTGCGGGCCCTCACCCCTTATCAGTCTGCTCGCCGCATCGGCGGCAATGGCCACGTCTGGCTCAACGCCAACGAGGCGCCGCTGGCCTATCCCTTCACCATCGAGGGCAGCCGCCTCAACCGCTACCCGGAATGCCAACCCGCCGCCGTGGTGAACGGTTATGCCACCTATGCGGGAGTGAACCCGGATCAGGTGCTGGTGAGCCGCGGCGCCGACGAGGCCATCGAGCTGCTGATCCGCACCTTCTGTGAGGCGGGGGAAGATCAGATCCTCATCTGCCCGCCCACCTACGGCATGTACGCCATCAGCGCCGAGACCTGCGGGGTCGGCATCGTTGAGCTGCCACTCACCAAGCGCCGTCAGCCGGACTGGCCTGCCATCTATGATCGCCTCTCCGACGTCAAGCTGGTGTTCCTCTGCTCTCCCAACAACCCGACCGGGGATCTGGTGGGCCGTGATGGCCTGATCAAATTGCTGGAGAAGGCCCAGGATCGCGCCATCATCGTAGTGGACGAGGCCTATATCGAATTTTGCCCAGAGGCGAGCGTGGCGGACTTGCTGGCGCGCTTCCCCAATCTGGTGGTGACCCGCACCCTCTCCAAGGCTTTTGCGCTGGCCGGGATCCGCTGCGGCTTCACCCTGGGGGATCCCGAGGTCATCGCCATGCTCACCAAGGTGATTGCCCCTTACCCTATCCCTGAGCCCATCGCCCAGATAGCGGCCCAGGCGCTCAGCCCCATGGGGTTGGAGCTGATGCAGGAGCGGGTGATTGAGCTCAACAAGCAAAAAGCCATCATCAAGGCCGAGCTGAGTCAGCTGCCTTGCGTGCGCGAGATCTTCGAGGACAAGGGCAACTTCGTGCTGGTGCGCTTCGATGACAGCGCCAGCGTCTTTGCCGCCATGAAGGCCGCCGGCATCATCTTGCGGGACTTCTCCACCAAGCCGGGGCTGGATAACAGCATCCGTATCACCATCGGCTATCAGGGTGAGATGGACGCCGTACTTACCGTGCTGCGCGGCCTGTCAGCCGCCAAGATGCAGTCTGATAACCAGCCTGCCGCCAGTTTATAAGGACGTAACAGATGAAGACCCCGTTTTTGTTTATCGACCGCGACGGCACCCTGATTGAAGAGCCGGTGACCGACAAGCAGGTGGACAGCCTCGCCAAGCTGCGCTTCGAGCCCATGGTGATCCCGGTGCTGCGCGAACTGCAGGCCGCTGGCTACGTGCTGGTGATGGTGACCAATCAGGATGGGCTCGGCACCGATAGCCTGCCCCTTGAGAACTTCCAGCCACCCCACGATCTGATGATGCACCTGTTCGAATCCCAAGGCGTGCACTGGGAGCAGGTGCTGATCTGCCCCCATTTCCCGACCGACGGTTGCAGTTGCCGCAAACCGAACCTCGGCCTGGTGAAGGAGTACCTCGCCTCGGGTCGCATCGACTTTGCCAACTCCTTCGTGATTGGTGATCGCCAGACCGACCTGCAGCTCGCCGAGAACATGGGCATTCGCGGTATTCGCTATCAGCCGCAAGATCACGACTGGCTCGCCATTCGTGATCAGCTGCTGTCCAAGGGGCGCATCGCCGAGGTGGAACGCTACACCAAGGAGACCCGCATCCAGGTGGCGGTGGATCTCGACAAGAGCGGTGGCAACCAGATAGTCACCGGCATCGGTTTCTTCGATCACATGCTGGATCAGATCGCCACCCACGCCGGTTTCAGATTGAAGCTCAAAGTGAGCGGCGATCTGCACATCGACGATCACCACACGGTGGAAGACGTCGGTCTGGCCCTGGGCCAGGCCCTGCGCCAGGCGCTGGGTGACAAGCGCGGCATCGGTCGCTTCGGCTTCGTGCTGGCCATGGACGAGGTGCAGGCGGTGATCGACGGCCGTCCGCGCCAGAGCGAAGATGCCACCTCCCTCACCGAGCTGGACGTGGCCACCGCGCTGGATTTGAGCGGCCGCCCCTACTTCGTGTTCGACTGCCCGAGCGGCTTTGGCCGCGACAGCGTGGGCGAGATGGCCACCGAGATGGTGCCCCACTTCTTCCGCTCCTTGTCGGACGCCATGGCCATCACCCTGCAGATGAAGGTCGGCAGCGGCAACACACACCACCAGGTGGAGGCGTTGTTCAAGGGCTTCGGCCGCGCCCTGCGCCAGGCCATCCGGGTCGAGGGGAGCGAGCTGCCCTCCAGCAAGGGAGTGTTGTAATGGCTAAGCAAAATCTGGTCATCATCGGCACCACTGACAGAGTGCCAACCTCCATGCGGGTTGTGAGGAGTCTGAGATGAGCAAGCAAAACCTGGTCATCATCGACACTGGCTGCGCCAACCTGGCCTCGGTGCGGATGGCGTTCGAGCGCCTCGGCGTGACCCCGCGGGTCAGCTGCGACGCCGCCGACATCGAGCAGGCTGACAAGTTGATCCTGCCGGGGGTCGGTACCGCGGTGGCCGCCATGCGCAACCTCAACGAGCGGGGTCTGGTGCCGCTTATTCGCGCCGCCAAACAGCCGCTGCTGGGCTTTTGCCTCGGCATGCAGATGCTAGCCGAGGCCTCCGAGGAGACCATGGCGGGGGATGAGGGCCGAAATGGCGCCCTGATCGAGGGCCTTGGCATCGTCCCCGGCAAGATCCGGCTGATGGAGGTGGGCAATCTGCGTCTGCCTCACATGGGCTGGAACCAGATTGAGCACGACGAGACGCACCCGCTGCTGCGCGGCATCCCGAGCGGCAGCTACTTCTACTTCGTCCACTCCTACGCCCTGGAGGTGACGGATGCCACGCTCGCGACCTGCGACTACGGCAGCCCCTTCACCGCCATCGCCGCGCGAGACAACTTCTTCGGCGCCCAATTCCATCCGGAGCGATCCGGCGCGGCCGGCGCCCGCTTGCTGCAAAACTTTCTGGACTTATAAGGCAAGGAACCGCGAATGATTATTCCAGCCATTGATTTGATTAACGGTCGGGTTGGATGAAGGCGCGCCTCTATCGGGGCAATGACCAGACGCTGGCAGGCAGTAATCCATACGAATATTGGGAGTTGTGAACAAGATGATTATCCCGGCAATTGATCTCATTAACGGTCAGGTGGTGCGCCTCTATCAGGGCGACTACGGCCAGAAGACCGAATACAGCAGCAGCCCCCAGGCACGCTTCGACGACTATGTGGCCCAAGGCGCGGTGCAACTGCACCTGGTGGATCTGGACGGTGCCAAAGACGCCAAGGCGCGCCAGCTTGCCCTTATCACCCAGCTGCTCTCGGCCACCGAAGCGCCGGTGCAGGTAGGCGGCGGCGTGCGCAGCGAACAAGACGTGGCAGACTTGCTGGCCGCCGGTGCCAACCGGGTGGTGATCGGCTCCACCGCGGTCAAATCCCCGGATCTGGTGGCGAGCTGGATGGAAAAATATGGCCCCGAGCAGATAGTGCTGGCGCTGGACGTGAACATCGACAGCGATGGCAAGCGCCAGATAGCGGTAGCGGGCTGGCAGGAGAACAGCGGAGTGACCATTGAGGCGCTGATCGAACGCTTCCTCCCATTTGGTCTCAAGCACGTGCTCTGCACCGACATCAGCCGCGATGGGACGCTTGCCGGCAGCAACGTCGAACTCTACCGGGATCTCTGCGCCCGCTACCCGAGCGTGGCCTTCCAGGCCTCCGGCGGCATCGGTGGCATCGCCGACATCGAGGCCCTCAAAGGCACGGGCGTCAAGGGGATCATCCTCGGCCGCGCCCTCTTGGAGGGCAAGTTTTCGGTGGGCGATGCCATCGCCTGCTGGGCGAATCAACCCATTGTAGGAGGCAGCTGATGCTGGCAAGACGCATTATTCCCTGCCTCGACGTCAAAGACGGCGTCGTGGTCAAGGGCGTGCAGTTTCGCAATCACGAGGTGATGGGCGGTATCGTCGAGCTGGCTCGTCGTTACGCCGAGCAAGGTGCCGACGAGCTGGTGTTCTATGACATCACCGCCTCGAGCGATGCCCGGGTGGTGGACAAGAGCTGGGTGAGCCGGGTGGCGGAAGTCATCGATATTCCCTTCTGTGTCGCCGGCGGCATCAAGAGCGTGGAAGATGCCCGCCAGATCCTGGAGTTTGGTGCCGACAAGGTCTCCATCAACTCCCCGGCCCTGGCGGATCCGACCCTTATCACCGTCCTGGCCGAGCGCTTTGGTGTGCAGTGCGTGGTGGTGGGCATCGACTCCTACTTCGACGCCGAGACCGGCCAGTATCAGGTCAAACAGTTCACCGGCGACGAGAGCCGCACCCGCACCACCGCCTGGACCACCCTGGAGTGGGTCAAGGAGGTGCAAAAGCGCGGCGCGGGCGAAATCGTGCTGAACGTGATGAACCAGGACGGCATGCGCCAGGGCTACGATCTCGAGCAGCTCAAACTGGTGCGGGCCCTGTGCAAGGTGCCGTTGATTGCCTCGGGCGGTGCTGGCACCATGGCGCATTTTCGCGATGCCTTCACCCTGGCCGACGTGGACGGGGCCCTGGCGGCCTCCGTGTTCCACAAGGGCCTTATTCCCATTCCCGAATTGAAACGCTGGCTGAAAACCGAAGGAGTCGCCATCCGTGAATAATCCATTGATAGATACCCCCCTGATCGACCGTCTCGACTGGGCGAAATGTGATGGCATGATCCCCGCCATCGTCCAGCACGCCGCAAGCGGCCAGGTGCTGATGCAGGGCTTTATGACCCGCGAAGCGCTCGAAAAAACCCAGGCCACCGGCCAGGTCACTTTTTTTAGTCGCAGCAAGCAGCGGCTCTGGACCAAGGGCGAGAGCTCGGGCCATGTGCTCAAACTCGTCGCCATCAGCACCGACTGCGATCAAGACTCCTTGCTGGTCGCCGCCGAGCCGGTGGGCCCCACCTGCCATCTGGGCACGGCTTCTTGCTTCGACGCCCATCCGCAGCCACCGCTGGGTTTTCTCGCCGAGCTCGAGCAGATCCTGGCGGCACGCAAGGGCGCCGATCCTGCCACCAGCTACACCGCCAGCCTCTATGGCAAGGGCACCAAGCGCATCGCCCAGAAGGTCGGTGAAGAGGGTGTGGAAGTGGCGCTGGCGGCCATGGCCAAGGACAGGGAAGAGCTCATCAACGAGTCCGCCGACTTGCTCTATCACCTGACGGTGTTGCTGCAAAACGAGGGGCTGGACCTGAAAGACGTGGTGCAGCGGCTCGCCGAGCGCCACAACAAATAACATGCAATAGCATAAAGAACGGGCCTTTTGGCCCGTTCTTTATAGATATGCCTACCCAATATAAATCCACAGATGACTTCATCTAGCTGCCAATTAAAAACCAGATATTTATATTAAAAACACCCATTTCCAGCCATGTCGAAGAGCCCCTCACCGCGTCTTTGCGGGTCTCTCGGCAAGCCATCTATGCCCGCATAGGACGAGACAAGCCCCCAGTCAGGGAGTCGCCCTGCGTCGAGTTGGCGGCGATAATGGCCCATCCTGCCTTACCTTTCAGAGTCGTCATGAGCAAGTTTCAGGTGTTTGCCACCCCAGATGCCCCCGCCGCCTTCACCCTGCTCGACATGGCGGCGGCCAATTTCATGGCCGACAAGGCCGCTTTGCTCACCCAGGGCTTCGAGGTCATCGGCGAACCCATACTGGCCCCGGATGCCCGCGCGGCGACCCATGCCCATCAACTCAACCTGGCCGACCCCAGCCGCCCCTATGGCGGTCCCGGCCGCATAGGCCTCTTTCATTACATGCTGCTCCACGCCCCCCGGCTGTTTGGCAAGAAGACGCACCCCGGAGCTGACTGAAGCTGGTCTGAACAAAGGGCCCTGTTGACGCCGCAGATGGGGGCTGCCCAGGGGGGATATTCCCCTGAATAATGGCGCCATTGCGTCCCCCACCGTCAGAGGCCTTATGAGCAAATATCAGTTCTTCCGCCAAGAGCAAGATCCCGCCAGCGTCACCTTCTTGCAGATGTTCTCCCCTTCCTTTTTGCAGGAAAGGGGTGTTATTGCCTAAAGCCGCGATCGATACGTCACTCCCCAACCCAGACGATGACTATCCCCCCCCTTCACCAAATACGCTCCAGATCTCCGGAAATAGCGCCCCATCCGCCGATGAAGTAGTGGTCTTTCTTGCTTGGCCACTGCATTTTGTGTGCATATTTCTGGATTTAAAGCGGTTTATATTAGCTATGAACGGGATCACAAGAACCGCTCATTATTAATGAACAACTCTATTAATTACGCCCTGTTAAGGACGTGTTAAGCATCAGTGTGAGATAGTGACATGCAGCTGATTACGTTCGGTTACCTTTCCAAATAAAATATATCTCATAGGAACGGTATGGGACAGATAACAGCAAGAACAGAATAGCATGCTCTATATGCAATAATTTATGTGCGCAAGCCATCAATAACATGGAGTGACCGCTTCACGTTATTAACTACAATGCTGTTAATTTTACCTCCTCCGGTGTGGATGCCAATCCTTA
Source organism: Aeromonas tecta (assembly GCF_000820185.1). Lineage (GTDB taxonomy): Bacteria > Pseudomonadota > Gammaproteobacteria > Enterobacterales > Aeromonadaceae > Aeromonas > Aeromonas tecta. Next base: position 117,025 of record NZ_CDCA01000010.1, on the reverse strand, counting down.
CCACCATTTTAGTGCCTTATATATTGCATTCTATTTTTATTATTTGATTTAACATCAAAGGATATCTAAAAAATGAAAAAACGGTTTATTGCCACATCGCTGCTGATCTTGTCCGGTAATGTACTGGCATCATCGGAAAACTGGGAAGGTTTCTACATAGGTGGCAATCTTGGGTACGGGGCTGGCGATACCAAGGATCAGAGCAACCCGGATGCTGCCGAACAATCCATGGAGGGCGTGACTGGCGGTATCCAAGCAGGACACAACTGGCAGTTTGACAACAATGTGGTGTTAGGTGTCGAGGCTGGGTTGTCTTTTAATGACATCAACAAATCATGGCATGATCAAGAGAACAACCAGTTCAGCCCATATCATGGCAAAGATGCAATCAAGCAATCAGGTTCGTTTAATATTAAACTCGGCTACGCCATTGATAATTTCCTACCCTACGTCACCACTGGTGTCACTGTGGCCAAAATGGAACATTCACTTGGATGTGAAAAGTCCTCAGTGTCAGTCACAACAGGCTGCAGTTCAGACTTTAACACCAACACCTCTGACATTGGCGCAGGTGCTAATATTGGTGTCGGCGTCATGTATAAATTCAATAAAAATCTCTCAGGTGGGATTGAGTATCTCTATACCGACTTGGGAAATAGCTCGGTTAGTCTGAACGACCCCAATTATCCATCTGCTAGCGAACGTAATATGAAAACAGATTTTAGTACCATAACAGCCAGAATGAATTATCATTTCTAAGATGTTGACCACTAGTTAATTAATGGCGCGATAATGATTTTTCACTATCGTGCCGTTTACCATTATCTAATTCGCATGACGTCACGTTATATTTCATCTCTGATGGGAGTGGCTTCGGCTGTTACCTAACTCAGCGGTAAAGTCTTCCTGGCTATTCTTTCGTTCTAATAGGCTGAGCAAGGGTATTGAGCTTGTTGATGACGCGCACATCTGCACTGTACCCAGATAGGCCTCTGGCAGCCACAAGGTTGTGGGTAGTCTGATCGACCGTTGGTCTATTTTATTCCGAGCCCTGTTTGCGCCCCTTCCCCCCCCTTATCCAACACCTTCAGCCCGGTGGACTCGATGACCAGATCAGTCTCCTTGCCCTTGTGCGGTACTTTGACCGTGCCAGCGCACTTGCTGACGTAGCGATGGGACACATAGCGGCACATTCATCAGTTCAAACAGTAAATCGAGCAGCCCATAAGAAGACGCCCCTCGACGCTGACTGAAACAGCTCTGACTAAAGCGAGTCTGACTGAAGCTGGTCTGAACAAAGGGCTCTGTTGACGCCGCAGATAGGGGCTGCCCAGGGGGGAGATTCCCCTGAATAATGGCGCCATAGTGTCCCCCACCGTCAGAGGCCTTATGAGCAAATACCAGTTCTTCCGCCAAGAGCAAGATCCCGCCAGCGTCACTTTCTTGCTGATGTCCTCCCCCTCGTTCTTGCCTGAGAAGGCGCAACTGCTCGAGCAAGGTTTCGAGGTGGTGGGGGATTATATCGACGCGACAGACGATCAAGAGGCCATCGAGAAATTCAGGAGCGGCATGGTTGAGCCGCTGACGGAGTACACCAAGGCCACCGAGGAGGGAGGGCTGTATTACTTCATCACCGGCCTGTGGGAGGCGCTGAGCAAGCGCATCAAGGGCAGTCATACCCGCTAGCCTCTGCGAGATCAGCGCGGATGGGCCCCGCGTTCAGCCACCCATTCTCTCCTTTCTCCGAGCCAGGCTCTGCTGACGAATTGGCCACAGGCAGGCCGAGCGCCATCACTCGGCCCCATCCCTCATCGGCGTTGCCGTGGTGATAAAAAAACGGGCCCCAGGCCCGTTTTTTTGACGGCAAGACAACCCTCTCACTCCAGTTGCTGGCGCAGCACGTACTTTTGCACCTTGCCGGTGGAGGTCTTGGGCAGCGGGGTGAAGATGATGCGCTTGGGAGCCTTGAAGTGGGCCATCTGCTCGCGGCAGAACGCAATCAACTCGGCCTGACTCAGCTCGCGCCCCTCTTTGAGTTTGACGAAGGCGCAGGGCACTTCGCCCCACTTCTCGTCCGGCATGGCGATCACCGCCGCCTCGTCCACATCGGGATGACGATAGAGCACATCTTCGACCTCCAGGCTGGAGATGTTCTCCCCGCCCGAGATGATGATGTCCTTGGATCTGTCTTTGATCTCCACATAGCCATCCGGGTGCCAGACCGCGAGATCGCCGCTTCGAAACCAGCCCTCCGCCATTGCCTCCGCACTGGCGGACGGGTTCTTGAGGTAACCCTTCATCACTATGTTGCCGCGCAGGAAGATCTCCCCCAGGGTCTTGCCGTCCTGGGGCACCGGCTCGCCACTGACCGGATTGGCGACGCGCAGCTCCCCCTGCAGCGGTGAGGCCACCCCTTGGCGCGCCTTGAGCCGCGACAAGGCGGCGCTATCTTGCCCCTGCCAGCTCTGCTGCGGCTCGCACACCACGCAGGGGCCATAGGTCTCGGTCAAGCCGTAGGTGTGGGTCACCGCTATGCCCATCGCTTCCATACCGGCGATCACCGTGGCCGGTGGCGCGGCCCCGGCCGTCATCACCTTGATGGGGTGATCAAGCCCCAACTTCAGCGCCGGATCGGCGTTGTTGAGCATGTTGAGCACGATGGGCGCCGCGCAGAAATGGCTCACCTTGTGGGTGTGCAACGCCTCATAGATGGCCCCCGCCTGCACATGGCGCAGGCAGACGCTCACCCCGGCGGTGGCCGCCAGGGTCCAGGGGAAACACCAGCCGTTGCAGTGGAACATCGGCAGGGTCCACAGGTAGACCGGGTGTTTGGGCATCTCCCAGGAGAGCACGTTGTTGATGGCATTGAGGTGAGCGCCGCGATGGTGATAGACCACCCCCTTGGGGTTGCCGGTGGTGCCCGAGGTGTAGTTAAGCGAAATCGCCTGCCACTCGTCGCGCGGCAACCAGCCTGGCTCCTCGCCATTGCCCCTGGCAAGGAAATCCTCATAGCTGAGGGCGCTGATCAGCTCCCCTTCCCGATAGAGGGGATCGTCGATGGCGATGACCAGCGGCGGCTGTTCGAGCAGGGCCAGCGCTTTTCGCACCACGGCGCCAAACTCTCTGTCCACCAGCACTACCTTGCTCTGGGCATGCTGGAAGATGAACGCCATGGACTCGGCATCGAGCCGGGTGTTGATGGTGTTGAGCACGGCGCCGATCATGGGCACCCCGAAATGGGCCTCGAACATCGCCGGGATATTGGGGGCGACGATGGACACCGTATCCCCCTCGCCGATGCCATGCTGGCGCAGGGCAGAGGCAAGCTGGCAACAACGCAGCTCGGTCTGGGCCCAGCTCTGACAAAGCAGACCGTGCACCACGGCCGGATAGTCGGGATAGACCCGGGCCGCCCGTGTCAGGAAGCTCAAGGGGGTCAGGGCGTCAAAGTTAGCGGTGGTCTTGTCGAGGCCTGTCTCATAGAGGTGCTGCTGTGTCATCGGGTTCCTTCCTCACGTGGGCACAAAGCGGGTGGCGGTCATTGGCCAGACAGCGGCCAGACTGCAGCCGGGAGGCGGTCAGGCATCGTGCCCGACGCAGCCTCCTCATGGAAATGGCAGGTTAACAAGGGGAAGGGGCATCCGGTATTAGCGAAACGTCTTAGCTGGCCGCCGACTCATCGCATGGCGGAATATATCTGGCATGCCACGCTATATATTCTGCGACCAACATTCACCATCATTCTTAATTTCATCGAAGCGAAATAAACCCCACCAAAAAATGAATGCCAGGGAAATACCATGCAATATCGGTGCAGTTATCCTTCATCAAGAATTGCGTAGCCGACAATGTCATCCCCGCGCCCTTGAATAGTCATGGCATAACTCAGCCAATCATCTATCTCGGCACCAGTTAATCACAAGGTATCGACAGTCCGGTTCTGTGAGCCAGCCCCGGTTCATCCCTGTCGCAGAGCGTTATGGTTACACAGCGAAACAATATGCCACACCATCAATATCAGGCCAGATTTCTCGCCACCAAGCGCGTAAAAACCAGCATGAACACGCACTATCTTGTATGACGAAGGAACCCTATCGACCCGATATTCCGCCGAGCCCGACCCTGCTTTCAAGGAGTGTTTTATGTGCGCCGAGCCGAATATGCAATCACGCAGACAATTTCCCACCGCCTTTACCATTTTGTTTCTTATTATGTTGCTGGCCATTGCTCTGACCTGGATCATTCCCGCCGGGGCCTATGCCAAGCTCTCTTATAATCCAGCCAGCGACATGCTGATGGTCAATAGCCCGCAAGGGGAAATAAGCCGAGTGCCCGCCACCCAGGCCGAGCTTGAAAAACGTCATATCAATATCGGGGTGGCGCAATTTACCAGCGGCGTCATTCGCCAACCCATCGCCATTCCCGGCACCTATGAACGACTGGCGCAGGCCCCCAAGGGGCTGACTGACGTGGCGGTAAGCATGGTCAAGGGCACCATCGAAGGGGCCGACATCATCGTCTTCATTCTGGTGCTCGGCGGGCTCATTGGCGTCATCAACAAGACCGGCGCCTTCAGCGCGGGCCTGGTGGCCCTGTCGCGCAAGACCCGGGGCAACGAGTTCCTGTTCGTGGCGCTGGTCTGCTTGGTGATGGCGCTCGGCGGCACCACCTGCGGCATCGAAGAGGAAGCGGTCGCCTTCTATCCCATACTGGTGCCGATTTTTCTGGCACTGGGCTATGACGCCATCGTCTGCGTCGGCGCCATCTTTCTCGCCGCTTCCATGGGCACCACCTTCTCCACCATCAACCCCTTCTCGGTGGTGATCGCCTCCAACGCCGCGGGCATCCCCTTCACCGAGGGGCTGGTCTTTCGCGCCGTCGGCTGCCTGGTGGGGACCCTGGTGGTCATCTCCTACCTCTATTGGTACTGCAAGAAGATCAAGGCCAACCCGGCCTTCTCCTACAGCTATGAGGACAGGGACAGCTTTCGCGCCCGTTTCCTGAAAGAGGGCTCGCTGGATGAGGGCGTCCCCTTCACCCTGCGCCGCAAGATCATCCTCAGCCTGTTTATCCTCGCCTTCCCGCTGATGGTATGGGGCGTCTCCATGGCGGGCTGGTGGTTCCCGCAGATGGCGGCCTCCTTCCTCACCATCGCCATTATCATCATCTTCATCTCGGGGCTGAAGGAGAAGGAGGCGGTCGAGGCCTTCACTCAGGGCGCCTCCGAACTGGTGGCGGTGTCGCTCATCATCGGCTTGGCACGCGGGGTCAACCTGGTGCTGGATCAGGGGATGATCTCGGACACCATACTGGCTTACGCCTCCAGCCTGGTCTCCGGCATGCACGGCGCCGTGTTCGCAGTCGCCCAAATGCTGGTGTTCACCCTGCTCGGGCTGGTGGTCCCCTCCTCCTCGGGGCTGGCTGTGCTCTCCATGCCCATCATGGCGCCGCTGGCGGATACCGTGATGATCCCGCGCTACATCGTCGTCTCGGCCTACAACTGGGGGCAATACGCCATGCTGTTCCTGGCCCCCACCGGGCTGGTGCTGGTCACCCTGCAGATGCTCGGCATCCAGTTCAACCAGTGGGTCAGGTTCGTGCTGCCCATGGTGGGCTTCGTGCTCGGCTTTGGTGCACTGATGCTGGTGGTGCAAGTCATGCTGATCTGATAAGTGCCAGCCCAGCCAGGTCCCGTCATCCGCCACCGAGCCCGCTACGGCAGCGGCAGGGAGCAAACCGGGACCCATATTGAGCGCTTGTCGCCAAAGCCCGACACCCGTTTGGTGAAGGGCTTTTTGGTGATGTCAGGGCTTGTCGTGCCAGGGCGGCCCTTGCCTTGTTCATTCGCCGCGTTGTGCCAAGATGACCGCAAGCTAGAACAGCATCGGATGATGCATCTCAGGAGAATCCAACATGAACAAATCCATGATGGCAGGTGTCGGGATCGGTATCGCCTCTGCGCTGGCACTGTCAGCAGCCGCCAGCGGATCCCTGTTTTCATCAGAGCCCCAGTTTGCCGAGGTGCTGGCCAGCAAGCCGGTGACCGAGACCGTCAAGACCCCGCGCCAGGAGTGCCGCAACGTCAACGTCACCCACCGCAAACCGGTGCAGGATGAGCACAAGATCCTGGGCACAGTGGTCGGTGCGGCCCTGGGCGGCGTGGTCGGTCACCAGTTTGGTGGCGGCAGCGGCAAGAAGGTGGCTACCGCCGCCGGCGCCGTGGCTGGTGGCTATGCCGGTAACCAGGTGCAAGGCAACATGCAGGCCGGGGATACCTACACCACCACAGAGCAACGCTGCAAGACAGTACAAGACAGCAGCACCCGCACCCTGGGCTATGACGTGACCTACCGTCTCGCCGGCCAGGAAGGGGTGATCCGCATGGAGAAGCAACCCGGCCCCACCATCCCGGTCAAGGATGGCAAGCTGGTAGTGAGCAACGCGCAGGGTTGAACCTCCGTTAGGAGCGCCCTGCCATGAAAAAGGCCCACCAATACGGTGGGCCTTTTCCTTTTCTGATGACTTGAAAATAGGGCGTCAACCGCCCAGATGCAGCGCCAGCCAGACGGCTATCGGGATCACCAGCACCGAGAGCGCGTTGCCACCGAGCACTATGCTGGCCACCTTCTCCGGCTGGCACTGGTACTGCTCGCACAACATGTAGTTCAGCACCGCCGGCGGCAGCGCCACCGACAGGGTCAGCAGCGGGATCCACTCCGGCCGCAGCGGCAGCAACCAGACGGCGAGCGCGAGGGAGAGCCCACCGGCCAGCAGATAGAGCAGATTGCACTTGATGGCTAGCCCCATATGCTCCAGTTCCCCTTCCATCAGCCGGATGCCGAGGGCAAACAGCATCAGCGGCACCGACAGCTGACCGAGCAGCGAGGCGCTGGTCACCACGTAGGCCGGCAACGGGATCTGCCAATTGGCCACCAGCAGCCCCGCCAGCGCCGGCTGCGCAGCCAGAGCCAGCGCGACGCATTGGCCGAGAGGATGAACATGCCCACCGAGAAGTGGAGCAGGTTGGAGAGCACAAAGAGGATGACGATGGCGCCGAGCTGCTGCTCGCCAAACGCCAGCACCATCAAGGGGATGCCGAGGTTGCCGGTGTTGCGAAACATGGCGGGCAGGATCAGCGCAGCCCGCTCTATCCCCTTGAGCCGAAGCAGGGAGAGCAGCAACCCTGGCAGCAGGATCACCAAGGTGCCCGCCGCGATGAGCGGCAGATGCTCCCCCAGCGCTAGCGGGTACTTGATCAGCGCCGAGAACACCAGCGCCGGCGAGAACAGCTCGATGTTGGCCCGATTGATGTAACCGAGCTCGGCCCCCGCACGCAGCCGCCCGTAGAGGGCGCCGAGGGCCACCACCGCAAACACCGGGATGACGATATCAAGCAAGGTCGTGAACATGATGCCCGGCTCAGAGTTCGCGGGCGGAACGCCCCATCAACACCACAGGGTCAAGGGTCACTTCCAGCTTGCCGTTGCTGACCCAGAGCTGACCATCGGAGATGGTGCAGGTGAGCTGCATGGTGCGCTCGACCATGGCGGTCAGCGGCAGGGTTTGACTGTCGGAGAGCTCGATCACGCTGAGGTTGTCATGCAGGCCAAGCTTGCCCTGGTTTTGCTTCCACCAGACGCTGGTGCCGCGGCCACCGTACAGATAGAGCACCACCTGACGGGAGCGATTGCATGCCTTTCTCAGGCGCTTCTCGTCGGGCTGACCCAGCTCAATCCAGAGCTCGATCTCATCGGAATAGTTTTTCAGCCAGAGCTCGGGCTCATCGTCCGCCGACAGCCCCTTGGTGAATTCCAGCCGCTCGGCGGCGTGCCAGGCGAAGGCGGCCAGCCGGATCATCATGCGCTCGTCGGTCTCGGAGGGGTGACGGGCCAGGGTGAGGGAGACATCCTGATAGAGATGGCGATCCATGTCGGACAGACTGAGTTGGGCCTTGAATACGGTTGCCTTGAGAGCCATAGAAACCTTGAATACCTTGAAGTGGAAAACGCGCCGAAAAGCTGCGCGCCAGTGTAATCAAAATCGGCGCAGGGTTCGACCACCTTGGTGAAACAGTTGTGCACCAGCGCGGCGATAACGAGGAAGACGGGCAAAAACAAATGCCAGCCCGAAGGCTGGCATTTGGCGGTATGAACCGGACTGGATCACTTCTCGGCGGACTTGACCCCGAAGAGGTTGAGCAGCACGCAGCAGGTCACTGCGACAGCCACAAATCCGCTCAGGAAGATAAAGGGCATGGCCCCGTATCCCAATATGTTCCAGATGGTTTGTTCAAGCAGACTCATTATGTGTCCTTCATCCAGTGAAATGGGTGTCCCTTTCGACGGCGGGTATGTTCCCGCTCCTGATAGCACTATTTGAACTCATCCGGCGCCAGAGGCCTATGCCACCAAAGTAATAAATAGGGCACTAGTTTGCGCTAGATCAATAATTTAGCCCCATTTTATGCGCCATTGCCCTCGTCCCCCCTCGCTGAACCATAGTCGAGCCCGGCCGGAGCGCGCCAAATGGAAGAGGCGGCCCCAGGGCCGCCTCTTGGTCATGACAACATCAGCGCCTTTATATCAATAGAAGGTCTGCTGCTCCGCCGCCATCGCCTTGAGCCGTGCACAGGGGGCGAAGCGATCGCCGTGGCGCTTCTGGTAATACTCGAGACGCCCCACCAGGTGTTCGATACCGAGGTTGTCCATGTAGCGGAAGGGGCCACCCAGGAACGGCGGGAAGCCGATGCCGAAGATGGCGCCGATATCGCCATCCCGGGCCGAGGCCACGACGCCACTGTCCAGCGCCATGGCGGCCTCGTTGAGCATCATCAGCACGCAGCGCTCGGCGATCTCCAGCTTGGCGAGTTTGGCCGACGGCTTGACCCCCAGCACCTCGTAGACGCTCTCGTCCACGGTCTTCTTGCCCTCTTTGCCGGTGAGCCGGTTGCGCGGCGCGGCCTTGCCATAGAGGTAGAAGCCCTTGCCGTTCTTGCGACCCTTGCGATCGTTTTGCAGCAGCTTGTCAAAGGCGGCCGGTGCCTGGAATTGCTCACCACCCAGCTCTTTTTCCAGGATGGGGGAGATCTTGGCCCCCACGTCGATGCCGACTTCGTCCAGCAGCTGGATGGGGCCGACCGGGAAGCCGAAGTCCAGCAGGGCACCGTCCAGCACCTCCACCGGCTCCCCTTCCAGCACCAGCCGCGCCGCCTCGTTCATGTAGGGGGCGAGGATGCGGTTCACGTAGAAACCGGCTTCGTCCTTGACCACGATCGGGGTCTTGCCCTGAGCACGGGCGAAAGCCAAGGTGGTGGCCACCGTCTCGGCACTGGTGCCGGCATGAGGGATGATCTCCGCCAGCGGCATCTTGTCCACCGGGCTGAAGTAGTGCAGACCGATGACCCGCTCCGGATGGGTGGCCTTGGCCGCTATCTGGTGAATGGGCAGGGAAGAGGTATTGGACGCAAATACCGTGTGCTCCCCGCATTCCCGCTCCACGTCCTGCACCATCTGGTGCTTGAGGGCGAGATCCTCGAACACCGCTTCCACCACCATGTCGACCCGGTGGAAACCGGCGTAATCCAGTGTGCCAGACAGCATGCTCATCTGCTTTTCGAGTTCACTGCGCAAGATCTGACGACGTTTCAGCTTCTTGGCCAGCAGATCGTAGCTATAACGCATGGCGTTGCCGATGCCGGCACTGGCTACGTCCTTGATCCGCACCGGGACCCCGGCCTTGGTGGCGGTCACGAAGGCGATGCCGCCCCCCATCAGGCCCCCGCCGAGCACGGCGGCATGAGTGATCTTGCGCGGCGCAGCGCCCTGATAAGTTACCTCTTTCTTCATCTCGGTGGTGGCGAAGAACAAGGATCGCAGAGCGGCGGATTCGGGGGTCATCACCAGCTCGCCGAAGTGGCGCGCCTCGGCGACCAGACCAGCCTGCAGCCCCTCCTCTACCCCGATGCGCACCACTTCCAGGATGCGCTCCGGCGCCGGGTAGTTGCCACGGGTCTTGGCGTTCACCCCTTTGCGAGCCTGATCGAACAGCACCTTGCGGCCAAGCTGGTTGGTTTCCAGCAGCTTGCCTTGCAAATCTCGTTTGAGGGTGTGGCGCGGTTTACCCTTCTTGGCCAACTGGATGGCTGCTTCCAGCAAGATGGCGGGGGCGACTACGTCGTCCACCAGGCCGAGTTTCTTGGCCTGTTTGGCACGTACCTGCTTGCCGGTCAGCATCAGATCGAGCGCCTTGGCGACCCCGATGAGGCGCGGCAGGCGCTGGGTGCCGCCAGAGCCCGGCAGCAGGCCGAGCTGCACTTCCGGCAGACCCAGCACGGTCTTGCCGTGATCCGTGATGACCCGGCCATGACAGGCTAGCGCCAGCTCCAGCCCGCCACCGAGGCAGGGGCCGTGGATGGCGGCGATCACCGGGATGGCGAGCGCCTCGATCTCGGCAAACACAGCCTGCCCCTCGCGAGACAGGGTCTGGGCATCCTGGGCGCTGGCGCACGCCGCCAGCATGCTGATGTCGGCGCCGGCGATGAAGGAGTCCTTCTTGCCGGAGACGACCACCAGACCGATCAGATCCTTGTTGGCTTTAACTTCGGCCAGCACCGCGCGAATTTCCTCTGCGAAGGCGGCCTTGAGGGTGTTCATGCTCTCGCCGACCACATCCATGGTGAGGATGCCGATACCGTCTTTGCGAATGTCCAATGCAAATGTGTTAGTGCTCATCTTGCTCGCCTCCATCATGCTCTCTGTCATCACTCCACCTCCAACACCATGGCTGCGCCCAATCCACCTGCGGCGCAGGCGGTGTTGAGCCCCAATCCCCCGCCCCGACGACGCAGCTCGTGCAGGGTTTGGGTGATCATGCGCGCCCCGGTGGCGGCAAAGGGGTGACCGTAGGCCAGGGAGCCGCCGAGCACGTTGAATTTATCCATGTCCACCTCGCCGATGGCGCTGTCCCGACCCAGCTTGGTGCGGGCAAACTCAACGCTTGAGAACATCTTGAGGTTGGCCAGGGTCTGGGCGGCGAAGGCTTCGTGCATGTCGATCAGGGTCAGGTCGGCCAGCGTGATGCCGGCTCTGTCCAGCGCCAACGGGGTGGCGTAGGAGGGCCCCATCAGCATGTCCTGCCACACATCGATGGCAGAGAAGGCGAAGCTGCGGATATAGCCCAAGGGTTCGAGTCCCAGCTCCTTGGCCCGGCCTTCGCGCATCAGCAGCACGGCGGCGGCGCCATCGGTAAGCGGGGTGGCGTTGGCGGCGGTGACCGAGCCGTGCAGCCGGTCAAACACCGGTTTGAGCTTGGCGTAGCTTGCCAAGTCCGAGCTCTCGCGAATGTTGTTGTCCCGCTCGAGCGGTGATTTATAGGGTGGCACGTGGGCGGTAAACACCTCGCCACTGAGTTTGCCCTGCGCCCAGGCCTCTGCGGCCAGGGTATGGGAGCGATGCGCCAGGGCGTCTTGCGCCTCGCGGCTGATGCCGTGGCTCTTGGCCATCTGCTCGGCGGTCTGTCCCATGGAGAGACCGGTAGAGTATTCGGCCACCGCCGGCGGCACCGGCAGCAGATCCTTGACCCCCAGCCGGCGCAGGATATTGAAGCGCTGCTGCAGATTGCGGGCCTTGTTCAGATCGACAAGGGCCCGCGCCAGCGTCTTGCTGACCCCGATGGGCAACACGGAGGAGGAGTCGGCGCCGCCGGCAATGGCGATGTCGACCGTGCCGGCCATGATGGATTCGGTGACATTGGCCACCGCCTGGAAACTGGTGGCGCAGGCGCGCGATACGCTATAGGCATCGGTGCTGACGCTCATGCCGGTGCCGAGCACTATCTCGCGGGCGATGTTGGGTGCTTCTGGCATCTGTACCACCTGGCCGAACACCAGCTGATCGATCAATTTGGGATCAAGATCGGTGCGGGCAAGCATCTCGCTCACTACCAGCTTGCCGAGATCGACCGCGGGAACGCCATGAAAGGCGGTGGCCTGCTTGGCAAAAGGGGTGCGCAGACCCGCCACGACGGCAATCCGTTCGCCCTGGCGCGTCGTCAGTTTCAATGGCTGTTTCATCCTGGCTCCTTGGTTAAAAGGTAGAGGTCTGACCTCATTGCGCCACATCTTAACAATCCACTCACAACTTTCATACGGCTGATTGAAACTAAATTGTCACCATCTTTGCCCCCTCTCTCGCCCTCGTGAAGTAACTAGGGTATAAAAATAGCAACTTCTATTAAAACAACGGGTTCATCCCATGGCAGCGACCGAGTTCAGACAACTTAGCGACTATCTGGGCAGCCAGATCCTGGGACAGGGCCCGCTCATCGACGGCCTACTGATCGCCCTGCTATGTGAAGGACATGTGTTGATCGAGGGGGCGCCCGGCCTTGCCAAGACCCGCGCCGTCAAGGCGCTCGCAGGCGCCGTGGAGGGGCGCTTTTCCCGCATCCAGTTCACCCCGGATCTGTTGCCGGCCGATCTCACCGGCAGCGAGGTGTTTCACCCGCAGGATGCGAGCTTCGTGTTCAAGCCCGGCCCCCTGTTCAACCACCTGGTGCTGGCAGACGAGATCAACCGGGCTCCCGCCAAGGTACAATCGGCCCTGCTCGAGGCCATGGCTGAGCATCAGATCACCGTGGGCAAGAAGAGCTGGCGCCTGCCCCCTCTGTTCATGGTCGCCGCCACCCAGAACCCCATCGAGCAGGAGGGCACCTACCCTTTGCCGGAGGCCCAGCTCGACCGCTTCTTGCTCAAACTGGTGGTGGATTACCCGAGCCCCGCCATGGAGCTCGCCATCTTGCAGCTCAACGCTCGCGGCGAGTCGTTGACCCCGCCCCCCGTGACCCTGACTCAGGCCAGCCTGCTGGCGGCTCGTGACGAAGTGTTGGGAGTGCAGATGCAGACCCGCCTCGAGCATTATCTGGTGCAGCTGGTCTGCGCTACCCGCCCGGACAGTGGACTCTGTCCGGAGCTTGCCCCCCTCATCGCCGTGGGCGCCAGCCCCAGGGCCAGCATAGGGCTGGCACGCGCCGCTCGCGCCAGGGCCTGGCTTGCCGGGCGTGATTTCGTGCTGCCGGAAGATATCCAGCAACTGGCTCCCGCCGTGCTGCGCCATCGCCTCATTCCCAGTTATCGGGCACTCGCCGACAACCTCGATAACGAGGCACTGATCTCACTGCTGCTGGATGTGATCCCATGCCCATAAGCCCTCTGGCGCCATCGCCTTCTCTTCGGCCAAGCTATCGGGCGCTGGCCGACAACCTCGACAGCGAAGCCCTGATCACTCGCCTGCTGGACTGGGTACCGTGTCCCTAGCACCCCGCAACCACCCCGATATTGCCCTGCATCTGGACCAGTTGCTGGCCATTCGGCTGTGGGCGCGGCGCGGCCCAAGGGCCCGCATTCACCCCGCCCATCAGGGGCGGCTCGGGCGCATGCCCGGCCTCAGCTTTCGCGAGCTGCGGGCCTATCAGGCCGGGGATGAGGTGCGCCACATCGACTGGCGGGTGACCGCAAGGCTCGATCGCCCATACACTCGCCTCTACGCAGAGGAGCAGGATCATGCGCACTGGCTGCTGCTCGATCTCTCCCCCGCCATGTACTTCGGCTCAGGGCCGCAGCTCAAGGCGCGCCTGGGCTGCGAGCTGGCGGCAGCCCTGCTCTGGCAGGGAGAAAAACAGGCCAACACCCTGATCTGCCACGGGCGGGATCCCCAGATACAGCCCCAACGCGGCTCGCTGATGCCACTGCTGGAAAGCCTCTGCCACCACTACCGGCAGGGGCTGGACCGCGTGCCACTGCTGCACAGCCTGGCGCAGACAGTGGCGCGGCTCAGGCTGCCCCACGGCGCCCGCTTGACGCTGATCTGCGATCACCAACCCTGTGACGAAGCACTCGCACAACAATTGCAACTGCTCGGCAGGCGACACGACATCCACTACTGGCAGATCCGGGATCCGCTGGAGGCAGCCTTGCCCGAGCAAGGTCGGCTGGCGGTGCAGGCGGGTAAACAGAGCGGCTGGCTCGACGCTGGCCAAGCGGCCTTTCGGCGTCACTATCAGCAAGCGGCCGAGCAGGAGGCCTATCAGAGTCAGCAACAGTTGTTGCCGCTGGTGCAGCGCCTCTATCGACTCGACAATGGCCAGCCCTTGCAACGCCAATGGCAGGAGGGCGAATGCCGTCTGCTCTGAGCCTCATTCTGCACCTGACTCTGACCGGCTCGCCCCTCGCCGCTCAGTTGCGTGACATCCACCCGGGCCCGGCGCTCGGCAGCGCCATCGATCCTCGCCTGCTGGGATTGGGATGGCTGCTGGCTGCCTTGCTCTGCGCCCTGCTGATCGGGACCCTGGTGCTGACACTGTGGCGCCAGCGCCGCTGGGACCGGCAGCTGGACTGGCAAGCCGCCGATCTGGTGCCCCGCCTGCAGAGCGTGTTGCGCAGTGCCGCCCTCGCCCGCTGGCCCGAGGCGCGCACCCTGCAGGGGGAAGCCTGGCTCGCCTGGCTCGATGAAAAAGGGGGCTGCCGCTTTAGCGAGCTGGCGACGCACTGGCCTGGCTGGCTCTACGGCCAGGAGGTGCCCGATGCTCAGCAACGGGCGGCGCTGCGCCGTGCCTACCTGCGCTGGGGGCGCAGTTGTGTCAGCCTGCCGCAGTTACTGGCTCGGCCGAGCCGTTGGCACCGGCAGCATGGCGGAGGCACAAGGTGATCCTCGCCTGGCCCTGGTTTGCGCTCGCCCTGGTATTGCCGCTGCTGGTGCGCTTCGGTCTCCCGCCCCTTGCCGCCGATCGGCGGGGCCGGGCCAGATTAGCCCATAATGGTTTCCCCCTGCTGCTGCCCAATGCCGGGCAACCACTCTGGCGCATGGCGCTGTGCTGGTGCGCCCTGGTACTGGCCCTGTGCCGCCCTCAGTGGCAAGAGGTGCCGCTCATTCACTATCAGGCCAGCCGGGATCTCATCCTGGCGGTAGATCTCTCCGACAGCATGCGCACCCAGGACATGCTGGACGAGGGCGAGCAACGTGATCGCCTCAGCGCGGTTCGCCAGCAACTCAAGCAATTGATCAAGGCTCGCCCCGGCGATCGCATCGCCATCGTGGTGTTTGCCGATCATGCCTATCTGCTCTCCCCCCTGACCCAGGAGACCCAGGCTCTGCTGACCCTGACCAACGAGCTGGATTTTGATCTGGTGGGCCGCACCACGGCGCTGGGGAAAGCCATACTGCTGGCCCGCCAGCACGCCGAACCCGGCCGTCCCACCGCCCTGTTGCTGGTTACCGATGGCCGCAACACGGCGGGCAACGCGGATCCGCTGACCGAAGCCAAACAAGCGGCCGCCGCCGGCATGACCCTCTATACCCTGGGGGTCGGCGCCGATCCCGGCACCTTCGCCGAGGCCTTGCCCCAGAGCCAGAGCGATCCCAGCGCCGAGCTGGATGAACCCCTGCTGCAACAGCTGGCCCAGCTCGGTCACGGCCGCTATTTCCGTGCCCGCAGCCAGGCCGATCTCGCGGCCATCAACCAGACCCTCGACCAACTGGAGCCCAGCGCCAGCGCGCAGACGATCTATCGTCCCAACCAGGAGCTCTATCCCTGGCCGCTGGCGCTGGCCTGGCTGTTGCTGATGTGGCCAACCCACTGGCGCCGATTCTCCCTGCCGTGGCGCCGCCGGGGCCAACCACCGGAGCCACCCCATGCTTGACTCGCTGCGGGGGCCCTTATCATGGAGCTGATCCTGCTACGCCCGCTCTGGCTGCTGGCCCTGTTGCCCTGGTTGTGGCAGGGCTGGCGCCGACATCGCCAGCGCCCCCTGCTCGCCCCCGCCATGCAGGCGTATCTGCTGCCAAATCAAGGCCGTAGCCTCCCCTGGCTCTGGCTCGCCTGTCTGCCGGTGATCCTGGCCCTCAGCGGGCCGGCACTGCGCCAGCAGAGCCAGTCCATCGAGAGCCCCGCCCTCGATATCTGGTTGCTGGATCTCTCCGGCTCCATGCTGGCAGGGGATCTGCCACCGGATCGGGCGACCAGGGTGCGACTATTGCTACAAGACATGCTGGCCGAGGCCGGTCCCAATCCCATCGCCCTCATCCTGTTTGCCGGCGATGCCTACCTCGCCATGCCCCCCAGTCGGGATCATCAGGCCATTTCGCTGCTGCTGCCTGACCTGCGCCCGGCCATCATGCCCATCCCCGGCAGTGCTCCCGAGCGCGCCGTCGCGCTGGCGCTTGGCCAGATCCCCGCTGGCCAGCACGCTCGCTTGCTGCTCATCACCGATGGTCTCTCGCCCACCCAGATCGAGCGCATTGCCGCTCAGTGGCCTTGCCAGAGCACGCTGTTTTGCCAACACACCTCGACTGCTCGCCTCGATATTCTGCTGGCCAACGCGGGCAAGAGTGCCCTTCTCCCTCCTTCCGCCACCGCAGGATCCGGGCTTGGCAGTGGCTTGGGCCGTGAATTGCCGCCCCCCGATGGTGCGGCCATGCAGCGACTGGCCACTCAGCTGGGGGGAGATCTGCAGTGGCTGCAGGCCGGCATGCCGCGCTTCGCACCGCTGCCCATGAGCCAGACGCTGGCCGCCGATCACAACCAGGATCTCGGCCCCTGGCTGCTGCTCCCCTTGCTACCACTGGCACTGCTGGCCCGCGTCGGTTCGCTCTGGCTGTTGCTGCTTTGCCTCGGGGGTATAGTCAACTCGCCGCCATCGCAGGCCGCCGTGGCGTCGACGGCAACAACCATACAAGATCGCGAGGCCTGGCAGGCCTTCCAGCAGGGACATTATCTGCTGGCCGCCCGCAATTTTCAGGATCCCGTCTGGCAGGGTAATGCCTGGTACCGAGCCGGTGACTACGAGAAGGCCGCCTTGGCCTATGCCCGCGCCAGCAATGCGACCGCCCACTACAACAGGGGCAATGCACTGGTGCAGCTAGGCAATCTTCACGCTGCCGAGCAGGCCTATCTGGCCGCTCTGGCCCTGGAGTCTGGCCACGAGGATGCGCTCTACAACCTGGCCCTGCTGCGGGCCCAGCCTCCACAAGCGGCTCCCGCCAGCCAGGAGCCCAAACCCGTAGAAGCTCCCGAGCAATCTGCCGCCCCGGATCGGGCGCGGCCACCGGCGCCGCCAGTCTTGTTGTTGGAGCAACGACTGCGCAAGGAGGCCCAGCGCCGAGCTCAGGCCGCGCCATCGCTCAAACCGGAGGAGCCCTGGTGAGGCCATCCTTGCATTCGCTTATGGGACGACCCCGCTTCCGGGTACGGCACTGGCGAAGAGGCTTGTCTCTATCACTGGTCCGAGTGGGGGCCCGCATGCCTTTATATCATCGAGGGCAATGGCGGCATTGGCTGTTGCTCTGCTTTTTATTGATGGGCCAGGCGATCATGAATCAGGCGCTGGCAGCCTCGCCCAGGGCCGAGTTGCTGCCGGGGGCGAGTGAGGGAGACTGGCTGCTCATCATTGAGGCGGATGGGGAGCGGCGCAGCGATGAGCTCAACCTCACCCCGTTGCTGCGCCAGTTTGCGGTGGGCCGGGTGACATTGAGCCGCGTCACCACCGAGGTGCAGAGCCTGACCCGCTGGCAGATCCCCCTCAGTGTCGCCAGGGACACCAACCAGATCCCCGCCCTCACGCTGGGCAGCGAGCAGACCCCCCCCTTGCCGCTGCCCGAGCGCAACCAGCCTGATACAGCCAGCGCAGCCGCCTCGGTCTCGCCCGTCGAACTGCAAGCCAGCGTGCTCCATCAGGGGCCACTCTATCCGGGTCAGCCTTTCATCTATCAGTTGAGCCTCTGGTTACCCGACAACATGGAGGCGCCCAACCTCAGTGAGCCGAGCGGTAGCGGCTTCACCATTCGCCGCCTTGGCAACGATCAGTGGGAGTCCCCTGCCAGCCCCGGCATGCCCGGACGCCTGACCCGCAAATGGCTGCTACAGGCAAAAGAAACCGGCCTGCATCCGCTGGAATCCCCCCGCTTTGAGGGCACTCTATCCAGAGCGCGCGGCCAGAGTGACAAGTTTTCGGCCAGGGCGGCCACCCAGTTTGTGAAGGTGGACAAGGCCCCGCTGGAGCCGGTGGCCAGCACCCTGATCCTGCGCCAGCAGTTCAGCCCGGCGACCGGAGCCAGGGTTGGGGAGCCGGTGATCCGCACCCTGACCCTGGTGATGGAGGGAGGAGATGGCAGTCGCCTGCCAATGCCCCCCTTCACCGTGCCCAGCGAGCTGCGACTCAAGCCGGACGGAGAGCAGCAACAGGAGCAATTCACCGCCAAGGGGGCTCTTCGCTTCGAGCGCCAGTGGCGCCAAGCATTGACGGCCGATGCGGCGGGTGGTTACAGCTTGCCCGCCGTGGATCTGCCCTGGTTCAATACCCAGAGTGGCCGCATCGAACATGCTCGCTTGCCGGCGCAGACGCTGCGCTTTGAGGCCAATACCGAAGTGGCTACCACCTCTCAGGCCCCCCACGGCGAGAGTCTCTACTGGGTGCTGGCGGCGCTGTTGTTGCGGGCCCTGTGGCAACATTGGCCCCGCTGGCGGGCCTTTTATCACCTGCAGCGCGCGCTGGCCGCCAAGGAGCCTGACTCGGCCAGATGGGCCTTGTTGAGCTGGAGCGAGCGGCGCTGGGGAGGATCCCACCTGCATCTTGCCAGCCTGCCCTGCCATGGCGATCCCGCCATCGGCCCCTTGCTCGACGGTCTGGACAGGGCCTGTTTTTCCCCGTCCTCAGCCATCGACGGCGAGCCTGACTGGCTGGCGCTTGGCAAGGGATTATGCGCCTACGAAACTTTTGCGATAGCCTATAGCCTCAGGACACTGGCGCGGATGAGTCGCTGATCCGCCGCAAGCCACCGCAGATAAAAAGGAAGCCCAGCAATGGCGTTAGGTTTTTTTAGAAAAAAAAACTCCGGGACGGGAAAGGATCCCGCGACCACACCGGTCTATGGGGGTATGGCAGACAAACAAACCAAATACGAAGCCCTGGTGCACGCCCTGCATGCAGACATTTACCGCTATGCCTACTGGTTATGCCGGGATCCACAGGTCGCCGAAGATCTGGTGCAAGAGACCTTCCTGCGCGCCTGGAAGGCGATCGACAGCCTGCTCGACGACAAGGCCGCCAAGGCGTGGCTCATCACCATCCTCAGGCGAGAAAACGCCCGGCGCTTCGAGCGCAAGCAGTTCGATCTCATCGATCTCGATGAGCATCCACAGAGCGATCAGGATGCGCTGCACAGCGAGCAGGAGATGGAGAACGAGTGGCTCAGGCGTCATATCGCTCGCCTGCCCGCCGAATACCAGGAGCCCTTGCTGTTGCAAGTGCTGGGCGGGTTCAGCGGCGAGGAGATAGCGGCTCAGCTCGGCCTCAACAAGAACACCGTCATGACCCGGCTGTTTCGGGCTCGCAACCAGATCAAAGAGGCCATGGAGTCAGCAGCACAACAGAGAGGACACACGAATGGATGAGCTTGAGTTTCGCCGTCGGGCCATCGCCCATCCAATGGACACAGATCCTGCGTTCCTCGAGGCGGCGCAGGCTGCCCCCGCCAACCGCAAACATCTCGACGAGATGCAGCAACTGGATCGCCAGCTGCGTCGCACCCTCGAGGTCGAGGTGCCGGCGGGTCTGGCCGAGCGCATCCTGCTGCGCCAGGCGATGGAAGTCGACGATGATGTTGTCATTCCTCTGCCGCCGCCCCCCGCACGCAGCAGCTGGCGTCCCCTCGCCATCGCGGCCTCGGTCGCCTTCCTGCTCGGCATGAGCACCCGCTGGGTAAGCTGGCCGGTGCAGGCGCCCGCCGAACTTTCACTGGCACAAGTCGCCATGGCTCACGTCTACGGGGAAGAACCCTTCATCAAGGACGTGGACGAGAAGGTCAACCTGCAGACCATCAACGCCAAGATGGAGAAATACGGTGCCACCCTGATGGACATGCAGGGCATGAAGGTCACCTATGTCAATCACTGCGCCTTCTATCAGGGACCGGCCTTGCACATGGTGATCCAGGGCAAGATGGGACCCGTCACCCTGTTCCTGGTGCCCAAGCATGTGCCGCTCACCCTGCAGCCGCATTTTGCCGATGGCACACTCAAAGGGGAGATACTGCCGCTCAAGGGTGCCAACATGGTGCTGATCGGTGACATGCAGGAGCAACTGGCTCCGGTTGCCCAGCAATTGGAGTCACATCTGCACTGGTCCATTTAACAGACCTTAACCTTGGCTGACTGGCATTTTGCTCCGTCAGTATCACAGGCAGACAAGCCAGTTGTCTGCCTGTTCATCTCAACATCTCGACAATTCCCTGCTCATTGCCCGCCTGAAGTCACAAATCTGCCAATTTATTTAAGTGATACAAACGAAACCAATTGTTTACAATTTATCCAATAATGGATAAATTCGGCTAATAAAACGGCAAGTTAAAACAAATGATTAACACAATGGAAACTTTTATGTATTCTGCTGTCACTGGTCTGATTTCTTACCTCCTACCAGATCCATAGAATCACGCCAGAAGTGAATGGGAAGAAGCTTACATAACAACAGATCTTGTCGTGTATAGCGGCCAAAGAGCCGTGATATCGACAGAAAATCTGCTTACAAGAGAGAACACTATGACAACTGCCTTTTTCAAGAAAAGCCTGATCGCCGCGGCCGTGACCCTGGTCAGTACCCAGACCTTTGCTGCCGCGTTCCAGTTGAACGAGCACTCAGCCTCCGGTCTGGGTCGCGCCTATGCAGGGGAAGCCGCCATCGCGGACAACGCCTCTGTGCTGGCCCGCAACCCGGCCGCCATGACCACCTTCGACAAGATGGCGTTCTCTGTGTCCGGTACCTACATCAAACCTGATGTGAATGTTGAGGGTAACCTTTACGCGGGTCCACTCAATCGGGGTAATTCCAGCGAGGACGACATCGCACCGGACGCCTTCGTACCGGCGACCTACTTCATCCAGCCGCTGAACGATCAGTGGGCCTGGGGTCTGGGCCTGTTCTCCAACTACGGCCTTGCCACCGAATACTCCAAAACCTTCCCGGCTGGCGCCGGTGCCGGTGATACCGAGCTGTTGACCTTCAACATCAACCCGAACATCGCCTATCGCATCAACTCCAACTTCAGCATCGGCGCCGGTATCAACGCCGTCTATGCTCAGGCCGAGTTGAACCGCTACGCCGGTGCCCTGGCTGCCGCCATTCCTGGCGCCTCCTCTGACACCCGCCTGGCTCACCTGAAGGGTGATACCTGGGGCTTTGGCTGGAACGTCGGCACCCTGTATGAAATCAACGACAGCAACCGCCTGGCCCTGACCTACCGCTCCCAGGTAGACCTGAGCTTCGACGGCGACTTCCAGGGCGCCACCTCCGGCAACCGTGTGGTCGATGGCAACCTGAAACTGGATCTGCCGGCCCAGGCCGAGTTCGCCGGTTACCACCGTCTGAACCAGCAGTTCGCCGTGCACTACTCCGTCAACTGGACCGACTGGAGCGCCTTCCAGGAGCTCAAGGCCACCAGCAACGGCTGCGCGGGCGGTGTCTGCCTGCAGAAAGACGAGAAGTTTAAAGACTCCATGCGCTATGCCCTGGGCGGTACCTGGTACATCAACCCGGCCTGGGAAGCGCGTCTGGGCTTCGCCTACGACAACAGCCCGATCGAGCCGGAATACCGCAGCCTGAGCATTCCTGACTCCGACCGCGTCTGGTACAGCGTCGGTGCCACCTACCACATCGACCAGGACATGAGCGTCGATTTCGGCATGGCG
The DNA here is from genome assembly GCF_000820185.1 of Aeromonas tecta. Taxonomy (GTDB): domain Bacteria; phylum Pseudomonadota; class Gammaproteobacteria; order Enterobacterales; family Aeromonadaceae; genus Aeromonas; species Aeromonas tecta. Next base: position 95,290 of record NZ_CDCA01000010.1, on the reverse strand, counting down.
TACCTGGACGGCAAGGAAGTGGACGTGAACGAAGGTGTGCGCAGCCACGCCGATGCACTGCGCTGGAAGGGTACCTCCCACGGTAACGCCCTGCTGGCCTCCGCCCAGTTCAACATGAAATTCTGATCCCGGGATCAGCAAAAAGAGCGCCCGAGGGCGCTCTTTTTTTATACCGAATGCACATTTCAGCGTACAGCTGTAGCAAACAGCTGTACGCTTTTCGTTTTTTATCAACCTGTTAGCCCCAACATCCTCAGCATTTAATCCCGTTTTGCCTTCAACGCCTCCGGCGCCGTTGCCTTACTGGTCATACCATATAAAATCCCGCCCCCAACCAAATAACAGAATGAACCATAAGTTCATCCAGGAAGAAGCTATGCATTCCCCCCTCAAACTCTCCCTCGTCGCCCTGCTGATGCTGTCGAGCCAGGCACAGGCGGCCGGCTTTCAGCTGGCGGAGCAATCGGCCACCGGCATGGGCCGCGCCTTCGCCGGTGAAGCGGCCATCGCCGACAACGCCAGCGTGCTGTCACGCAATGCCGCCGCCATGACCCGCTTCGATCGCACTGCCTTCTCCGGCGGCTTCATCTATATCCGCCCCGACGTCAACATCGAAGGTACGACCCGGGTGCCGACCGCCATGGGCCCCGTCAACCTGGATGCGAGTGCCCACGACATCGCAGGCTCGGCCTGGGTGCCCAATGCCTATCTTATCGTGCCGCTCGGCGAGCAGTGGCGGCTCGGCCTCGCGGCCACCTCCTACTATGGCCTCGGCGTCGAGATGCCGGACAACTACAACGCCGGTCACTTCGGCAATGTGTCCGACATCAAGACCATGGATTTGAGTGCCTCGCTGGCCTATCGCATCAACCAAAACTGGTCGGTGGGTGGCGGGCTCTCGGCCATTCAGGGTGAGGGCGAAGTAGGCGGCACCTTCCCCTCCAACAACAAGATAGCCAAGCACCTCCAAGGGGATGGCTGGGCATTGGGCTGGAATCTGGGCACCCTGCTGGAGCTGTCTGAATCGACCCGCATCGGCCTCTCCTATCGCCACGACGTCAAGCTGACCCTCTCTGGCGACGCCATCGGCACCGATCTGCAGGGGCGTACCTTCACCGACACCGGCAGCCTGGAGTTGCCACTGCCCGCCACCGCGGAGCTGGCGCTGTTCCACCAGCTGACCCCGGCCCTGGCGCTGCATTCGAGCATCAACTGGACCAACTGGAGCAAGTTCGTCCAGCTCGAATCCGAGCTCGATCATTACGGCACCATGCACATCAAGGATGAACACTGGCAAGACAGCTGGCGCTATGCCCTGGGCATGACGTATCAGCTGGCGCCCCAGTGGCAGTTGCGCTCCGGGGTCGCCTACGATCGCAGCCCGGTGCCCGCCGATCGCCGCACCATCTCCATCCCGGACTCGGATCGGATCTGGTACAGCGCAGGCGTCGGCTATCAGTGGGATCGCAACTTCTCCCTGGACGTCGGCCTGACCCTGCTCGATGGCAAGAAGGTCGATGTGACCGAAACCATGCAGCTCAAACCCGGCGTGCCACAGACCAGCTCCAGCTTCCAGGGCACCTCGGAAGGGGACGCCTGGCTGGCCGGTCTGCAGCTCAACTACCTGTTCTAATTCAGCAAGATCTCATCAAACACTATGCCAGTTGTTGACCGGTTCGGTCCGGCTAGCACTGGCATAGTGATCCGCTTCACAATAGAATCAACCCAGCACCCATGCTGGAGAGATGCATGTATTCCTATGTAGCAAGGCAGCCCATCCTGGATCGGGAGTTGAACACCCACGCCTATGAGCTGCTGTTTCGCGACAGCCTGGATAACGTGTTCCCTCCGATCTCCGCCCAGCAGGCAACCGCCCGGCTGGTCGTCGAACAGTTCCTGCAACAGAACATCGATCAGCTGATTGGCGGCCGCCCCTGCTTCATCAACTTCCCTCACTCCTTGCTGCTCGAAGGGCTGGCCGAGTGTTTGCCCCAGGAGAAGGTGGTCATCGAGATCCTGGAAGATGCCACGCCGGACGATGCGCTGCTTGCCAAGGTAGTACAGTTGAATCAACTGGGTTATCGCATGGCGTTGGATGACTTCACTCTTTCCTTGGACTGGGATCGCTTTTTGCCCTATGTCCACATCATCAAGTTCGACCTGAGGGCTACCTCCCTCGCCAGCATCGAAGCCTTCATCGCGAGTCACCGCCACCTGCCGCTCACCTATCTCGCCGAGAAGGTGGAAAACAAGGCGGAGTTTGAGCGGATGAAGGCGCTGGGAGTCGCGCTGTTCCAGGGTTTCTTCTTTAGCCGGCCGCAGATGGTGCAACAGACCACCAGCCACCCGGATCAGTTAATGGTCATGCACCATGAGCCGTCGCTCAAGCACCTGATTGAAAAAGTCCTGCACAAATAATGGCGTAGCGAAGACTCGTTCGTTTATTAGCCACTCCCCCATCAGGCACAGTAAAGACATAAAAAAATGCCCCTCGAGAGGGGCATTTTTTGTGTCAAGCGTGAGCGGCTTAGAACAGCATATTGAACTGGACCGAGGCCAGGAAGGCATTGCCTTCGTTGTTGCCTTCGAAATAGAAGGGCTGGCCCGGGTCGTTGTTGTGGATCCCCTCCTTCACCTCGCTCGCTTCGCCATTGATATAGGTCATGCCGATGTCGATGCTCTTGGTCTCATCGAGGTGATAGGTCGCCCCCGCGCTGTACCACCACTTGTCTGCATCGGGCAGACTGATGGTGGCGTGCTCGCGCTGTACGGCTGACTCGTCATAGGCGACGCCGACGCGCGCCTCCCACTGCGGGTTCACATACCAGGTCGCGCCGACCGCGTAGCGCATCGCATCCTGCAACTGCTCGTTCTTGCTCAGGCAGACGCCGCCCGGCAGGCTGCATTGATCGCTGGTTGCTTCGAGTTTGTCAAAGGCACTCCAGTCGGTCCACATCACCGAGTAGTGCAGGGCAAATTGCTGATTCAGGCGGTGGTAGCCGGAGAACTCGGCGATGGCGGGCATGGGGATATCGACCTTGGCATCGGCCTTATAACCGGGTGCGCCAACGGCGCCGGTGTAATCCCCCTCCAGCTCCACATCGATCTGGGAGCGGTAGGTCAGCGCCAGGCGGTTATCCTGGTTGATCTCGAACAGGCCACCGACGTTCCAGCCCCAGCCGTTGCCGGCGCCATCGAAGTTGGCCAGGGTATTGTGAGAGCCATTGGGGTTCGCATTGGCGTTGACCCTGTCCACATACCCGCTGGCGATGGTGTAGTTGACACCGGCCCCCAGGCTCCACTGCTCGTTGATGCGATAGGCCACATTGGGGTTCAGGTTGACACTCATCAGCGAGGTCTCACCCGCCAGCAAGCCTGCTGCAGGATTGCTGCCAGCACCGAAGCTGTCGTCGAAGCGCGTGCCCAGACCATAGTTGGTCATCATGGCAAAACCGACGGCCCACTGCTCGTTGATGGGCTGGATCATATAGGCGGCGGGCACCACGGCGTTGGGGCCGGCGTTGCCATGGCTGGCCGCGGTGGAGCCAAAGCGAGAGACAAATTCACCGTCCACACTGTAATCCGGATCCACCATGGTGGCGGCGACGGAGACGGCGGTCTTGTCGAACATCATCATGGCGGCCGGGTTGCGGCCCAGCACGGACGCGTTGTCGGCAATGGCTCCCTCACCCGCGAAGGCGCGGCCGAGGCCGGAGGCGGAGTGTTCGTTGATCTGAAAGCCAGAGGCTGAGGCATGGGTGGCGAGCAGTGCCAGCGCGCTGGCAAGGATGCTGAGCTTGAATGGGGTGGTCATCAAAGGTTCTCGTTTACGCACCCATGGCGGGCGATGAGCATCACGGCGGCCTGGGCGACGCGATGCAACAGTGCCCTGAGTCATGGGAGTCAAGGCAAGAGCGGCAAAAATAGATGCGCATAGTAGGGAGCCTCCTCGCGACTGCAAATCAGACCAGTCTCCATATTGGCCGCCAAACTTAATACCGGCTGAATGATCGCAAATAAGCCTGTCTTTCCGCTGATAAACGGGCTTTTCGCTGCACGTTTTGGATAGCGCGAACGGTGAGCAGACCATCAGGACAGACTGGGAAATTGTCACCCAGAGCCGCCATCGACCCCCGGGTGAGGAAACATGGCTTAGTAGCCGCCCATGCGGCCCCCGGGCCAATTCGACAATGTGGAAATCAGAGAGTGGAAAAGTGAGAGGAAAAGAGAGAAAAGAGAGAAAAGAGAAAAGAGAAAAGATAACGAAGGCAAATAACCCGTCCGTGTCATCAACTTCCAGGCTCAATGCCGATGCCGCCTCGGGCTGGTCGGCATTGAGCCCCTCGTCTCAGCCCAGCTCGATGGCCACGGCGGTGGCCTCCCCGCCCCCGATACAGAGGCTCGCCACCCCACGCGTTAACCCGCGGGCACGCAGGGCGTGGATCAGGGTCACCAGGATACGGGCGCCGCTTGCGCCGAGCGGATGACCCAGGGCGCAGGCGCCGCCGTTCACATTCAACTTGTGATGGGGGATCTGGCAGCCCGCCATGGCCAACATGCTGACCATGGCGAAGGCCTCGTTTACCTCAAATAGGTCAACTTCCTCCACCGGCCAGCCCACCCGCGCCAGCAACTTCTCGATGGCGCCGATGGGCGCACTGGTGAACTCCGCTGGCAGGGCGGCGTGGCTCTGATAACCCGCAATCCGCGCCAGCACCGGCAAGCCCAGTTCGGCCGCCGTCTCGGAGCGCATCAGCACCAGCGCCGCCGCCCCGTCCGAGATGGAGCTGGAATTGGCCGCCGTGATGGTGCCGGCCTTGCTGAACGCGGGTTTGAGTTGGGGGATCTTGTCGGGCCTGGCCTTGCCCGGCTGTTCGTCATCGGCCAGCAACGGCTGATCCCCCGCCATGACGGGGGCAAGCTCGGCCGTGAAGGCGCCGCTCTGCTGGGCCGCCAAGGCCCGCTGGAGCGAGCTGATGGCAAAGGCATCCATGTCGGCCCGGGTCAGCCCGGCCCGATCGGCGCTGATTTGGGCGTAATGGCCCATCAGCTGCCCCTCGTAGGCATCCTGCAAGCCGTCGAGAAACATGTGATCCAGCAGGCTCCCATGGCCCATGCGATAACCGGTGCGGGCCTTGTCCAGCAAATAGGGCGCCCGGCTCATGCTCTCCATCCCCCCCGCCACCACCACCCGGGTCTCGCCGAGGCGCAGGCTGTCTGCGGCCAGCATCACCGCCTTCATGCCGGAGCCGCACACCTTGTTGAGGGTGGTGCAGGGCACGCTGTCGGGCAATCCGGCCTTGAGCGCCGCCTGACGCGCCGGCGCCTGGCCGAGCCCGGCGCTCAGCACATTGCCCATGTAGACCTCATCGACCTGCTCGCCCCTAAGGCCGGCCGCCGCCATGGCCGCCTTGATGGCGCAGGCACCGAATTCGGGGGCACTCAGCTCGCTCAAGGCGCCCTGAAAGGCCCCCATGGGGGTACGCTTGGCTGCCACTATCACTATGTCCATCGGTCACACTCTCCTTGTTACATGGAGATAACATATGCCGTCACCGGCACAGGAACAAGACTTGCAGGGAAGTTGACGTTTGGGTAAGGTGCAAGCCTGCATTGACAACCCAGATGGCAGCCAAGTCAGCCTTATGAACAGAGACGACACCCGGACCTTCAGCATCAGTGAACTCGCCCGCGAGTTTGACGTGACCACCCGCAGCATCCGCTTCTATGAGGATCAAGGTCTGCTGAACCCGACCCGTCAGGGCCAGACCCGCATCTACAGCCGCCAGGACAGGGTACGCCTGAAGCTCACCCTGCGTGGCAAGCGTCTGGGCTTCAGCCTGGCGGACATTCGCGATCTGTTCGATCTCTATGACGCCGACAAGAGCAGCCGCACCCAGCTGCAGACCATGCTGGGGCTGGTGGCCGACAAACGGGAAACCCTGCAGCAGCAACTGGAAGACATCAAGATGGTGTTGCTGGAACTCGAGGCCGCCGAGCAGCGTTGCCAGCAAGCTCTGGCTCAGCTCTAGCCTTCACATCTCCTCGCGCCTTTCATCGAGAACGGCGCCCATAAAAAAGAGGGAAGCAATTGCTTCCCTCTTTTGCATTCAGTGATGATCACCATGACTGGCAGGCTGGGCCGTGACTCAGGCCTGCTTGCTCCAGCGATCCGGATCGTAATCCGGGCTGTAACGGTCGACGATGATGGCACAGGCCGCGTCGCCGGTGATATTGAGCGCGGTGCGGATCATGTCAAACAGGCGATCCAGTGCAAACAGCAGCGGCAGCCCTTCGATGGGAATGCCCGCCGCCAGCAACACTGCCACCACCAGGAAGCTCGGCCCCGGCACCCCGGCCTGGCCGATGGCCCCCAGGGTCGAGGTGAGGATGATAGCGGCCCAGGCCCCCATGCTCAAGTCGATGTTGTAGACCTGGGCGAAGAAGATGGCGACCAGACCGTAATAGATGGCGTTGCCGCTCATGTTGATGGTGGCGCCGAGGGGCAGCACGAAGGAGGCGGTGGCGTTGGTGACCTTCAGCTCCTGCTCGCAGGTCTCCATGTTGACCGGCAGGGTCGCCATGGACGAGGCTGTAGAGAAGGCCACGATCTGTGGCTTCTTCATCGCCGAGAAGTACTTGCGTACTGGCGTGTTGGAGAAGAGCGCGATCAGCAGCGGATAGACCACGAAACCGAAGATCAGGATGGCGCCCACGTAAACCAGGAACAGCTTGAGCACCAGGGTCAGCACATCGAAGCCGTAGGTGCCGATGGCATCGGCCATCAGGCCAAACACCCCGATGGGAGCAATCAGCATCACCTTGTTGATCATCCACACGAAGGCGTCGACCAGGGTGTTGAGTCCGTCGGTAATGGGCTTGGCGCGCTCGCGGGGCTGCTTGGCCAGGGCGATGCCGAGGAACATGCAGAACACCAGGATCTGCAGGATGTTCGCCTCATTGAGGGACTGGAACACGTTGGTCGGGATCATGCCAAGCAGAGTGGCGATGGCGTCCGGCAATGCCCCCTTGTCGGCGTAGTCGCCGGAGAACATGGTCCCCATGGCGCTAAAGTCGACCCCGACCCCGGGTTTGAAGATCTGACCCATCACCAGTGCCAGCAACACCGCCAGCGCCGAGGTGCCGAGGAAGAAGGCGAGCGTGGTCGCCCCTATCTTGCCCGCGGCCGGGCTGGCGCCGAGGTTGGCGGCCCCGGACAGGATGGCCACCGCCACCAGCGGGATCACCAGCATCTTGATCAGCTGGATGAAGAGAGTACCGAGCGGCGCGAAGACGGTGGCCTGCTCGCCCATGAGCGCACCGGCCAGGGCCCCCAGTATCATGGCGACCACGACCTGGAAGCCAATGTTATTGATTAATCCTTTTTTTAACACAGAATGTTCCTTAAATGAGCAACTACTGACTATTTACTAGTGCAATTGACTACCCAGAGTAATAAAACCGCCTCATTACCCTGAGGTCGCGTTTTATCTCATATTTATTCATCGTTTAACATCCTGTTTCCTGAACGTAACTAATTTAGTCTCTTTCCGACAAAACTGAGACTCAGAAGAGGCATCGTTGTTTTTCCTTGTTTCACCATGACAACGGCCAAAAAAATGTGCTACGTTGGCTTGGCAAACGTGCATACAGGGAAGAAAAGATGCTGAAAGTTAACGAGTATTTCGATGGAAATGTTAAATCTATCGGTTTCGAGCAGAAAAATGAGAAATCCACAGTCGGCGTGATGGATGTGGGCGACTACCTGTTCAACACCGCCGCCCCCGAGCGGATGACGGTGGTCAAGGGTACCCTCACCATCCAGCTGGCCGATGAAGATGACTGGCACACCTATGGTCAGGGTCAATCCTTCGAGGTCGCCGGCCACTCCTCCTTCAAGCTGGCGGTGAAAACGCCGACTGCCTATCTGTGCGAGTTCCTCGACTGAGTTCCTCGGCCGGATAGCACTCTGAGTGCAAGCCATGGGGGCAGACCCGCTCCCCTGGCTTATTCAATCCAGCCCTTCCCGCCTCATTTCCACACCGCCATCACAAGCCGCCATTTCCCCTCTTTTCATCGACTACAAAAAATTTACAATGTTTAGACGAAACCCATCATCGGAGTACGTCATGATCAGTGTCTTCGACCTGTTCTCCATCGGAATTGGCCCCTCCTCCTCCCACACCGTGGGGCCGATGCGGGCCTCCTGTGCCTTCGTCAATGCGGTCAAACAGGCAGGACTCCTCTCCCAGACCGAGCGGGTCGTCGTCGAGTGCTACGGCTCCCTCGGCCAGACTGGCAAGGGCCATGGCACCGGCAAAGCCATCATCCTGGGATTGGCGGGGCTGGAGCCGGAATCGGTGGATATCGAAGCCATTCCGGGCTTCCTCGAGCAGGTAGAGCACAACCAGACACTGCGCCTGGCGGGAGAGCAGCCAAGCCATTTCCCCCGGGTTGGCGCCATCATCTTCAACCGGCGCAAGACCCTGCCCGCCCACTCTAACGGTATGACATTGCGCGCCTTCAAAGGGGAAGCCCTGCTGTTTGAGCAGACCTACTACTCCATCGGGGGTGGCTTCATCATCGAGGAGAGCCACTTCGCCAATGCCAAGGAAGAGGCGGCCCGCTTCGATGCAGAGCACCCCATCCCCTATCCGTTCGAGAGCGGCGCCCAGCTGCTGGCGCACTGCAAGGAGAGCGGCCTCTCCATCTCCGGCCTGATGCTGGCCAACGAGAAGGTGTTTCGCAGCGAAGCCGAGATCAAGGCGGGGCTTCGCAAGATCTGGCAGGCAATGCAGGGCTGCGTCGAGCGCGGCTGTCGCAGCGAGGGCATATTGCCGGGCGGGCTCAAGGTGAAGCGCCGTGCCCCCGCCCTGTTTCGGCAGCTCAACGGCGAGACCAACTTCAACAAGGATCCCCTGATGGTGATGGAGTGGGTTGACCTGTTCGCCCTGGCCGTCAACGAAGAGAACGCCGCCGGTGGGCGGGTGGTGACGGCGCCGACCAATGGCGCCGCCGGCATCATCCCGGCTGTGCTGCACTATTACGATCGCTTCGTGCGCAAGGTGGACGACGATCTGTTGCTGCACTACTTCCTCACTGCCGCCGCCATCGGCATCTTATATAAGAAGAACGCCTCCCTGTCGGGGGCCGAGGTGGGTTGTCAGGGCGAGGTGGGCGTCGCCTGCTCCATGGCCGCTGGCGCCCTGGCCGAGCTGCTTGGCGGCAGCCCCGCCATCGTCGAGAACGCCGCCGAAATCGGTATGGAACACAACTTGGGGCTGACCTGCGATCCCATCGGCGGCCTGGTGCAGGTGCCCTGCATCGAGCGCAACGCCATGGGGGCGGTCAAGGCGATCAACGCCGCCCGCCTCGCCCTGCGTGGCACTGGCGAGCACAAGGTGTCGCTGGACAAGGTGATCAAGACCATGTGGGAAACCGGCAACGACATGAAGACAAAATACAAGGAAACCGCCCGCGGCGGCCTCGCCGTCAACATCACGGAATGTTAACTCGAGGTAACGCGGTAGCGTTTGACACTCCCATACCCGGCCCGTCCGGGTATTTTTTCGCAAAACGTTTGCCAAGCGCTTAACAAATTGGATAACCATCAAAATTAATTTTATACTCGCGCCTTAGATTCAACAAAAATAGATCTGTTTCAACTTTTTTTAGGTTTTGAACCGTTACACTACGGTTATCTGGTTCATTGGCCTTGTGAAGACAGACCCGTCCCATGGATCACCCCCTTTCTGCGAGCGGGCATGGCGCCCCCTTCTACCCTGAGGTAATTGTTACATGATCAGCGTTTTTGATATCTTCAAAATCGGTGTTGGCCCCTCCTCTTCCCACACTGTCGGCCCGATGAAAGCAGCCAAACAGTTTGTGGATGAACTGCGTGCTGGCGGCAAGATCCGTGACATCACCCGGATCCAGGTTGACGTCTATGGCTCCCTCTCCTGGACCGGCAAAGGTCACCATACCGATACCGCTATCATCATGGGTCTGGCCGGTAACCTGCCGGAAAATGTCGACATCGACGGCATCCCCGAGTTCATCTCCCGCGTCGAGCAGACCGGTCGTCTGCCCATCGGGCTGCACTGCCACACCGTCAGCTTCCCGCGCGATGCCATGGTGTTCCATGATGAGGCCCTGCCGCTGCACGAAAACGGCATGAAGCTGACCGCCTTCATCGAAGACGAGACCGTCTACAGCAAGACCTATTACTCCATCGGCGGCGGCTTCATCGTCGACGAAGAGAACTTCGGCAAGGCCGACAGCGGCGACATGTCCGTCAGCTATCCGTTCAAGAGCGCGGCCGAGCTGCTCGCCCACTGCAGCCAGACCGGTCTCTCCGTTTCCGCCCTGATGCTGGAAAACGAGAAGTGCTTCAATACCCCGGAAGAGATCTACAAGAAACTAGGCAAGATCTGGACCACCATGCGTGAGGGGATCGAGCGTGGTTGCCGTACCGAAGGGATCCTGGCCGGCCCGCTACGCGTCCCGCGCCGTGCCGCGCCGCTCTATCGTCAGCTGACCACCAACGAGCATCTCTCCAACGATCCGATGAACATCGTCGACTGGGTCAACATGTTTGCCCTGGCGGTGAGTGAAGAGAACGCCGCCGGTGGCCGCGTGGTGACTGCGCCGACCAACGGCGCCGCCGGCATCATCCCGGCCGTACTGGCCTACTACGACAAATTCATCCAGCCGGTGGGTCGCGACGAATACACTCGTTTCTACCTGGCCTCCGCCGCCGTCGGCATGCTCTACAAGATGAATGCCTCCATCTCCGGCGCCGAAGTGGGCTGCCAGGGTGAAGTGGGCGTTTCCTGCTCCATGGCCGCCGCCGGCCTGACCGAACTGATGGGTGGCAGCCCTGAGCAGGTGTGTGAAGCCGCCGAGATCGGCATGGAGCACAACCTGGGTCTGACCTGTGATCCGGTCGCCGGTCAGGTGCAGGTCCCCTGCATCGAGCGTAACGCCATCGCCGCCATGAAGGCCGTCAACGCATCGCGCATGGCGCTGCGTCGCACCTCCAAGCCGCGCGTGTCGCTGGACAAGGTGATCGAGACCATGTACATCACCGGCAAGGACATGGACTCCAAGTACCGTGAAACCTCTCGTGGTGGCCTGGCCATCAAGGTGATGCAAGTGGCTTGTGATTAAATCGCGACGGTGACATGCAAAAAAGGCGGGATATCCCGCCTTTTTTATTGCCTGTTATTTGCTAACGCCAATGAGATTCTCACCGTCGATATTGCCAGACGAAGCTTGCTTATTTCAGCGATGGCGACGTTGGGCTGGCACTATTATTCAACGATTACTCCACTATGCGATCGGCCAAGGTTCCGACCGCCACCACGAAATAATGGGAGCGATTCCAGTGGCGCAGCACCCGATAATTGTCATAGGCGAGATAACTGCGGCCATGGACGTCGTCCGGCCGAATGAGGGAGGCTTGCATGGCCACCTTTGGCAGCGGTGAGCCATCATGCTGGCGCACCCCGAGTGCCTGCCAGGCTGAGAGCGGCTTCTTGGTCTCCAGCCCCAGCAGCGCCGGGGCGAGGGAGTCCGGTACCTGCACGCGCCGGCCCCAGGTCTGCTCCTCCTGCCAGCCGTTCTGATGCAGATAATTGGCTGCCGATCCAAACACATCGGCGAGATTGCCCCACAGATCTTTTCTGCCATCCCCATCTTGATCGACCGCGAATTTGAGGAAAGACGAAGGCATGAATTGCACCTGTCCCATGGCGCCCGCCCAGGATCCCTTGAACGCAGCCGGGGTCACGTGGCCCTGCTCCAGGATCCGCAAGGCATCAAACAGCTGCGCTTTGAAAAAGGCCTCGCGCCGTCCCTCCCAGGCCAGGGTCGTCAACGACGATATCAAAGGGAAATGACCGGTCAATTTGCCGAAATTGGTTTCGATGCCCCACAAGGCGACAATAAAACGGGGTTGTACCCCATATTCATGGCCTATTTTGGTGAGCAGCGGCAAATGCTGACGATATAAGGCTTTCGCCTGATTGATTTTCCATTGCGGAACGGCGCGGGGAATATAGCTATCCAGCGTCAGTTTAAATTCCGGCTGGTTTTTGTCGTGCTTGATGGCGGGTTCGATGACCCGGATATCGGCAAAGGCCGCCTCGAGAGTGGCGGCCGGGATCCCGGCCGC
>NZ_CDCA01000010.1:0-83008 GCF_000820185.1 Aeromonas tecta | reverse complement strand
GGCCGGGATCCCGGCCGCCAAGGCTTCCTGTCTGAGCCCCGCCACATACTGTTCAAAATCGGGCCTAGCCTGCAGCGGCGCGCTTAACAGCCCGCCCAACAATAACAGTGCCAGCCGACCCTGCATCAGGATGAGGCCTTTAATTGCGCCTTGTGCTGCTCCAGTAAATTCTCCGGCGGCGGCGGCACCTGCAAATAGAAGCCTTGCTGCTTGAGTGCCTCCATCACCCGTTCGGTCGAGGCGATCCCCAAGGGCTTGGCCGGGTCCAATTTGGTCATCAAGACCAGCTCGGGTCGACCGAAGGTACTCATCAGTGCCTCTGGCACACGGGAGAAATCCTCTCTTCTTTCAATAAAAAGATAGGTCTCGGCTTTTTTGCGACTTTTATAGACTGCACACAACATGGAAATTGATATAATCCGACGGGTTTATTGCCTCTGATGGTGGCAAACTATAACATCAGGAATTGAATAACAATAACGTATTACCGTCTCGGTTCGGGGAAGATTCATGGTTGAACGCGATAACGAATTGAAAGGGACTACCTTCACTATTTCTGTGTTGCATCTCAGCGATGGCAATCCGGCGCGGATCCGTCAATTGTTGGCGGCCAAAGTCGCGCTGGCCCCCCAGTTTTTTAATTGTGCCCCCCTCGTCATCAACGTGGAACAGCTGGCAGAGATCCCGGATTTCGAACAACTCAGGGAGTTGGTCGAGTCGGAAGACTTCGTGCTGGTCGGTATCACCGGGGCCCGAGACGAGGCGATGAAGACGGCGGCAAAGGCCGCAGGGCTGGCGGTCATGGTGTCGGGCAAGAGCCGCAAGGTGGAGCCTGAACCGCAACCTGTACCTACGCCACCACCGGCCAAGCTCGAGGTGGCGCCTGTCGCCCCCGCACCGGCGCCCCTGGTGCCGAGCAAGGTGCACATAGGGCCGGTGCGTTCCGGTCAGCAGCTGTATGCCGCTGGCACCTCGCTCGTGGTGCTGGGCTCGGTCAGTCCGGGCGCCGAAGTCATCGCCGACGACAGTATCCATATTTATGGCGCCTTGCGTGGCAGAGCCATTGCAGGGGCCAAGGGCAACACCCGGGCCCGCATTTATTGCCAACAATTGCAGGCCGAGCTGCTCTCCATCGCTGGCACCTTCCAGCTGAGCGATGCATTGCCGGCAGGCCTGATCCAAGAGCCGGTTCATATCCGGCTGGACAACGAACAACTCCGTATAGACCGTATCAAATAGAGTTACAAGGAAGCGAGAATGGCGCGAATCATAGTCGTTACATCGGGTAAAGGTGGCGTTGGCAAGACCACAACCAGCGCGGCCCTGAGCACCGGTTTGGCTCAGCGTGGCCACAAGACAGTGGTCATCGATTTTGACATTGGCCTGCGAAATCTGGATCTCATCATGGGCTGCGAGCGGCGCGTGGTGTACGATTTTGTCAATGTTATCAATGGTGAAGCTAATCTCAATCAGGCCCTCATCAAAGACAAACGCTCGGAAAATCTGTTCATTCTGCCCGCCTCCCAGACCCGGGACAAGGATGCACTGACCCACGAAGGGGTCGAGAAGATCCTGGATCAGCTGGCAGAGATGAAGTTCGATTACATCGTCTGCGACTCCCCGGCCGGCATCGAATCGGGTGCCCTGATGGCGCTCTACTTCGCCGACGAGGCGATTGTCACCACCAACCCGGAAGTCTCTTCCGTGCGTGACTCGGATCGCATCCTCGGTATCCTGGCCTCCAAGTCCCGCCGGGCCGAACGTGGCGAAGATCCTATCAAGGAGCATCTGCTACTGACCCGCTACTGCCCGACCCGCGTCAACCGCGGCGACATGCTGAGCGTGCAGGACGTACAGGATATCCTGGCCATCAAGCTGCTCGGGGTGATCCCGGAGTCCCAGGCGGTGCTGCGCGCCTCCAACTCGGGGGAGCCGGTCATTCTGGACAAAGAGTCCGATGCCGGTCAGGCCTATGACGATGCCGTCTCCCGCTTGCTGGGCGACACCAAGGATTTTCGTTTTCTGGAAGAAGAGAAGAAAGGCTTCTTTAGCCGACTGTTCGGGAGTTAAACATGTCATTATTGGATTATTTTCGTTCCAACAAGAAACAGAACACCGCACAACTGGCCAAAGAGCGGTTGCAGATCATCGTCGCGCACGAGCGTTCATCCAGAGGGGGGCCGGATTACCTGCCCCAGCTCAAGCAGGACCTCCTCGACGTGATCCGTAAATATGTGCAGATCGATCCGGACAAGATCACCGTCCAGCTCGATAAGAAGAGTGATGAGCTGTCGGTCCTCGAGCTCAACATCACCTTCGCCGATGACAAGAAGGGATGAGCTGACGCCCCATGCGTGACCCCTTCCCCCAATGAAGACCGGATCCTGTAGCAGGATCCGGTTTTTTATTGTCCCAAATCCGATCAGCACGCTGCTGCGGCTCGCCAAGGGACGAGGGGCCAGCTAGAATACCGCGCGCCACCGTTCGCTCACGACGGGGCTTCTTATGTTTATTCTCTGGAACAGATGACTTATGTCTTTGAATGACGAAATGCACAGCGTCGAGGAACTGCTCGAAACCGCCCTCGAACTCTTCATGGAGCTGGCCTCCGACAACCTGCCGGAGCAGGAGATTGCCCTGTTCAACCAGGAGTTCAACAACCGTGGTCTGCTCGCCGAGAGCGATCCCGCCGATGACTGGGAAGCCGACGTCGGCTTTGCGGTGAACGATGAAGAGTATGCCGAGATCTGGATCGGCCTTGGCAACGCAGAAGAAGAGTATGAGCACCTGTTCGCCCGCATGTTGCTCTCCCGCCGGGTCGACGAGAAGTTCTGCCACATCGAATGGCTACCCCAATAATTCCCGACCCCGATGATCCTGGCCAGTATGCCTGGGAGTCTGACCCCGTTCGGCCGCCGCTGATGCGCCGCCTGCTGGGCTGGCTCGCCAAGTTGCTGCTGGCCGCGCTGCTCAGCACCATCGTCTCGGTGGCGCTGCTGCGCTTTATCGATCCTCCCATGTGGACCTGGCGCATCGAGCGAGCCCTGTTCCCGCCCGCCAAGGTGGCCGAGGTCAAACATGACTGGGTGCCGCTCGAGCAGATTTCAAAAGAGCTGCAGCTGGCGGTGATCGCCGCCGAAGATCAGCGCTTCGCCGAGCACAACGGCTTTGACATGGACGCCATCAGCTCGGCGTTCAAGCACAACCAGCACAGTGGACGGGTACGCGGTGCCAGCACCCTGAGTCAGCAGACGGCGAAGAATCTCTTCATGTGGAGCGATCGCAGCTTCCTGCGCAAGGGGATTGAGGCCTGGTTTACCCTGTTGATGGAGCTGGGCTGGGACAAGGCCCGCATTCTCGAGGTCTATCTGAATATCGTGGAGTTCGGCCCCGGCATCTACGGCGCCGAAGCGGCCGCGAGGCACTACTTTGGCAAGCCAGCGGCCCGTCTGACGCGCTATGAAGCCTCCTTGCTGGCCGCCGCCCTGCCCAACCCCTGGCGCTATCGGGTTCAGCCGCCCTCCCCCTATGTGCAGCAGCGCTCGGCCTGGATCCGCCGTCAGATGGGGCAACTGGGCCAGGTAACGCTCAACAAGGTACAAAACGCCGATTAGGGCTCGGCGGACTTTGCCGCCGGCCCCAGATGGCCGCCAATGGTTTCCCGATGCAGCGGCAGGTAATGCCACCACCAGGTCTCCCGTCGCCGCTTGATCTGCCGCCTGTGCTGTCGTCGTTTCATGCTGCTCACACCATCATCCTGCCACTGAATGAAGGCAGGTCTGTTAACCTTATGCCCTGACGCGCCCCTTGGGTAGCCCCGATGTCCCTGAGCCCGATCTGGTCGCCATCTCCAATAATTGCTACAGTGGCGAACCTGGATGTATCTGGAGTGATTTCATGGAACAACGCAGCCCGGATCAGCTGGTCGAGTGGGCCTATGATCAGTTTCTCGAGCAGGCCGCCGACATGCTGGCCCCCGAACAAATCGTCGATATCACCCTCGAATTCGAGCAGCGTGGCGCCGTCGAGGCAACCCTACCCAATGCCGACTGGTCACGCGAGCTCGGTGTGCCGGTCGACATGGAGCGCTGGGTCGAGGTGTGGGTCGGTTTGCTGGATCATCAGGAGGAGTTTGAGGTGATCTACGCCACCTTCCTGCTGCCCCGCAATCAAACCGAGCACGAGGTGCATGTGCGCTGGCACCGCCAGCAGCAGGCATAAGAAAGGCGCCATTGGCGCCTTTCTCGTTTCTGATGTTCAGCATCCCTGCTCAGGGTTGCAGCGCGATGGCCTTGGCCAGACAGCGGCGGCACCAGCAGGCGCTCGCCTCGCTCATCGGCAAGGCAGGCAACTGGCTGCACCAGCAGGCCGAGATGCTCTCGCCGGCCGACACGGCGCAAAACGCCGGTTCACCACAACCCGGGCATTGATGGGAGCTGCGAGTCCCGTCCAGCTCGGCCATCCGCGCCAGCTGGGCCGCGCTGTCCATGGCTGACCACTGACCTATCTCGGTCAGGGTGCGGCCACAGCCGAGACAGAGCCCATCCCTGGCCCGGCAGTCACCGACGCAGGGGCTTGGCACTTATGCCTCGCTCCCTTCACTGCCATCGGTTTTACCGGCATCGACCAGAACGATGCTGTTGTCTTCGATGACAATCTTGCCCTGTTTGTAGAGCCCGCCGATAGCCTTCTTGAAGGTGCCCTTGCTCATGTTGAACATCTTGTAGATGAGCTCGGGTTCACTCTTATCACCCACCGCCAGCGTGCCACCCTGTTTCTGCAGACGGGTAAGGATGCGGCCACCGGCATCATCCATCCGATCCACCCCTGGCTTTTGCAGGGTCAGGTCCAGCTTGCCGTCGTCACGCACCTGCTTGACCCAGGCGGTCAGCGGCCGACCCGTCATCACCCGGCCGAACACCTCATTCTTGAACAGCATGCCGGAGTACTGGCCATTGACCACCGCCTTGATGCCGAGCGGCGTGTGCTCACCCGGCAGCGCCGTCACTTCGTCACCGGCCTTGAAGGGAGGAACATCGGTGCTGAGGAAGCGCTCGAGGCGGCTGGTGCCCACCATGCGTCCCTCGTTATCCAGCATCAGGTGCACCAGATAGACGTGGCCTACCTGCATCGGCTTGTTCTGCTCGCGGCTGGGCACGAACAAGTCCTTTTTCATGCCCCAGTCGAGGAAGGCGCCGATCTTGTTGGCGTTGATCACCTTGAGGCCGACGATGTCGCCCACCATGGCGAACGGCTTGTCGGTGGTGATCACCGGCTCGCAATCCGCATCCAGATAAAGGAAGACCGACACCTCTGTCCCCTCGGCCACGCCTTCCGGCAGCTGGCGCTTGGGCAGCAGCAGTTCGCCATATTCGCCCGCGGCGAGCCAGGCGCCTCGGTCTTCGAGTTCAACGACGGTGAGGGTGTTCATCTTGCCAATCTGTAACATGGTGATCTCTTCTTTCAATATCCGGATGGGCCCGCATTTCGTGCCCGTAATATAGATGCGCATTGCCCCTGTCATCCCGTGGGAGATGACAGCCAGCGTCATTTTTCATGCAGGCGCGCATGTTACCCCAGAGCCGTGACAGGACCTAGCCCCTTGCCCACTCCCGCACGGGATTTTCGCGCAAAGCCGGTCCCTCATCGGCGATATTAACCCCATTCGGCCGCCCGCGTGCTGCATTTGACCCCATTTTTAGGTAGACTACGCCGCCGTAAAATTCAGAGGAAGCGCCGATGAACCCAGCCACTCGTACCCGTCATCTCAATCAATGGATCCAGCACCAGAGCGGGCAGGAGATGAGTTACCCGGCGTTGCACGGTTTTCTCTGCGCCCGGCTGGCGGGGCCCGAGGCGCCCGACTGGCAGGCTCCCCTCGCTGGCATGCTGGCCGATGAGAGTGAGCTGGATGCCCAGAGCGCGGCGGCGTTGCAGCATCTCATCGCCGATCTGGAAAGTCAGGCCGATGCAGGCCAGCTCAGCTTGCCAAGCCAGTGCCGCCTCTCCAGCGAGACGCCAGAACAGGTGTTCACACGCCATCACCCCCTCGGCCAATGGAGCTACGGCTTCAGTCTGGGATTCGTTGGCTGGCCCAAACCGACCGATCTGAACGATCCCGTCACCCAACGTCGCTACAGCCTGGTTGCCGAGCTCTGCCTGTTTCGCGACCAGCCCATGGCCCATATGCTGCATCAGGCGGCGGGCAGCGAACTGCCTTTTATGGATTTTTGCAAGCGTCAGCGCCAGCAGATGAAGACGGCGCTCAACCAGTTGCTCACCCTGGATCAGGGGCTGCCTCATCCGACCGTGCAAGCGCCGCTCGACAACGAGCAGACGCGCCAGTGGCAGCAATGGTTCGAGCAGGCCGCGGCGTGCCGCGAGCCTGTGAGCCGCCTTGGCTGGTTTGAGCACATCATCGCAGATGCTACGCCCCTGTTCGATGATGCCTTCTGGCAAAGCACAGCAGGTCATGGCTGGGGCGCCGAAGAGATTCGCCCCCTGCTGGCGGCCAGGGCTGGCCGGGCCGACTGCCTGTTGCAACTGGGGCAACTTGCCGATGCGCGGGCCGAATATCTCGCCCTGCTGACGCTCTGCGTGGCCGATGAGCCGGGTTGCCGCCATCCCCTCTCCAGCCTCTATGCCCGGCAAGGGGATTGGACTGCGCTTAGCGCCTTGCTGGTGCGCTTCGATGAGGACTCCTGCTGGTTGCGCTACAACCAGGCGCTGATGATCTTTGCCCGGGAAGGGGAAGCGGCCGCCGCCCCTCATCTGGCCGCAGCCATCAGAGCCAACCCCCATGTCCCCGCCTGCTTGCTGGGTCAGCGCAAGCTGCCAAAGCAGGAGCCGCAGCACTGGCAAGGGGGCAGCCGCGACGAGGCTGTGCTCTATACACTGCAGAGCAAGCAGGCTTGGCTGGCGCACAATGCCTTGATCTGGTTACGAAAAAGTGCGAAAAAAACAGCCAATTGAAACCTTTAACACTTTTTTCGTGCCCTAACACGTGCGCGAACGCACACTTTTCTGGTGCTTGTTCAGACAAAAGTCCTTGTGTTACGTATCATCAAGTTCAAAGTATCAAGAGAAACTGCACTCGATGCAGCCGCCACAGCAGGATGTCATATGTCAAAGATCATAGAGCTGCTCGCTCACTATCCCCCCTACCAGCTGGTGCACGCCGCTGAGATGGTGCGCGATACCTTTGAACAGTTTTACCAGCAACGCTATCAGCTGACGGTGCCCCAATGGCGCCTGATGATGGTGCTCGGCCCCAACTACCCCATCAGTCAGAAAGAGCTGGTCGAGGCGAGCGGGATGGACAAGGTACGGATCTCCCGCGAAATCCACCGGCTGGTGGAGAAAGGCATCCTGTTTACCGAGAGCAGCCCCCAGGACAAGCGCATCAGCCTGGTCTCCTTCACCCACGCCGGGCTGGTTCTGTTCCAGCAGCTCAAGACCGAAGCGGGCAGCTGGCAACACACCCTCACCGACTACCTGCCGGCCGAGGCGCGAGAAACCATCCGCCTGCACCTGCAAAGCGTCAGCGACGCCATCGAGCAGTTGCACCTGCTGGATCAGGAGCAACAGCCATGAATCTGAAGAACTTTGCCACCATGGACGTCAACATGCTGCTGAGCCTAGTCAACATGCAGCTGCGCGATCGTTACGATGATCTAGACGATCTCTGCAAGGCGCAGGATCTCGATCAGGCGGCCCTGGAAGCCCGCCTCGCCAGCGGTGATTTTCACTACCAGGCTGATCAAAAACAGTTCAGATAGGGATCCGGATCACAAGCTGTCCCATGGGACTGGCTCTGGCGGCAAAAGCTGCTAAGGTGACAACCAATGCCGAGCGCCGCCTGAGGTATGGATACATCAGGCTGTCACACTCGGTGGTTAGCATCACTCAAGCACCATCAGCCAAGGACGACCCCATGATCATGACCCGACAGACCAGCCTGATCATCATCAGTGCCCTCTTCACGATCAGCCTCTTCTCCCCCCATTTGCCTGACAATGCCGAACAGTGGCTCAGCAGCCTGCTGCTGGGATCCCTGGTGGCGGTCTGCCTGATGCTGGTCAGCGGTTGCCGCCACTTCCTGCAGGAATGACGCAGCTTTTGAAGGCAGCGGAAAACAACAACGCAGCCCGAGGGCTGCGTTGTTGTTTCTGTCTGGCAGAGTGTGAGCGGCTTAGATAGCCAGGGCTTCCAGCTGCTCTTTGGCCTGCTCGATACCCTTGGCCTGGGCATCCGGACCCATGCCCATGCCTTCGGCGTAGATGAAGTCCACCTCGTTGATACCGATGAAGCCCAGCACGGTGCGCATGTAAGGGGTCACCAGATCGGTGGCTGCGCCTACGTGCATGCCGCCGCGGGGGCTGACCACCAGGGCACGGGTGTTTTCCACCAGGCCGACCGGGCCGGTCTCGGTGTAACGGAAGGTCACGCCAGCACGCGCCACCAGATCGATCCAGTTTTTCAGCTGAGTCGGGATGTTGAAGTTATACATTGGCGCAGCAATCACTACCAGATCGCTCGCTTTCAGCTCGGCAACCAGCTCGTCGGATTGTGCCAGCACGGCCAGTTGACGCTCGCTCAGGTTCTCACCACCGCGCAAACCGAAGGCCAGCTCGCCATCCAGCACAGGCAGGTTCAGGGCAGCCAGGTCACGTACCTGGATGTTGTCATCCTGGTGATCGGCCAGGAAGCCGTCGATCAGGGCGTTGGATTGGGAGTATTCGCCCAGGATGCTGGACTTGAGTACGAGGATGTTGGCCATGGTAAGACTCCATTTGGTTATCAATTGGACAGTCGCACTGTCGATGGAGGTCACTATAAACACTGGCTTTCGACCCTGATAGCGAAAATAGATGCTCAACTTGTTCAAATTTTTTGATGACTGTGCATTTCCTCGCCAACGGGGTACTCGCCAAGCACCCTGCCCTTGGCAGAACAAACGATTGCCGTTATGATCCGCGGCACTTTTTTGCATGACCCCGGATCCCATGGAACCCTCACGCAGGCACTCCCCCTTTGCCGGCGCAATCTGGATGATGGTGGCAGGCCTCTGCTTCGCCGCCGTCAACAGCCTGAGCCAGTACGTCAGCTTCACCCTCGGCCTCGCCTCTACCCAGGTCGCCTTTCACCAGTACCTGATCGCCCTGATCTGCCTGCTGCCCTGGCTGATACGCCACGGTCTGCGCCAATCCCTGATGACCAACCAGTTGCGGATGCACCTGCTGCGAGTATTGCTGGCGGTCATCGGCATCCAGTTCTGGCTGTGGGCGCTGGCGGTGCCCATCCCCATCTGGCAGGGCATCGCCCTGTTGATGACCTCGCCGCTGTTCGCCACCCTGGGGTCTGCCCTGCTGCTCAAGGAGCAGGTGAGCCGGGCCCGGATCCTCGCGACCCTGGCGGGCTTTGTCGGCGCCATGCTGATCCTGGCCCCCTGGACCGATGACTTCAGCATGGCCTCCCTGCTGCCGGTGGCGGCCGCCCTGTTCTGGGCCGGTTACTCCCTGCTGGTGCGCTATCAGGCGGCGAGCGAGTCGTCCCACACCATCGTCGTCTACCTGCTCATCTTCAGCACCCCGTTCAACGCCATGCTGGCGCTGCCGGAGTGGCAATGGCCGACCGAGACCCAGTGGCTGCTGGTTGCGGCCTCCGGCGTGCTCTCGGCGCTGGCGCAGATGTCCATCGCCCGCGCCTACAGCGTGGCCGAGGCCTCCTTCGTGCAGCCGTTCGATTTCGCCAAGCTGCCCATGAACGTGCTGGCAGGCTGGCTGGTGTTTGGCTGGGCGCCCCCGGGCCGATTGTGGCTCGGCGCCGCCATCATCATCGGCGCCATCACGCTGCTGACGCATCTCGAGCAGCGCGCTCACAAATCCGTTTCCTGAGGTACGCCATGCGTGCCTCTTTTTTTATCCGCTCATTGGCCGTCTTGCGGCCATCGACCTGAGGAGAGATCACATGTTTGGAACCGCCACCCGCCCCGCTGCCACCCGTGCCCTGCTGCTGGGCTCGGGGGAGCTTGGCAAGGAAGTCGCCATCGAGCTGCAACGCCTCGGCATCGAGGTGATCGCCGCCGACCGCTACCCCAACGCCCCCGCCATGCAGGTGGCCCACGATGCCCATGTGCTGGACATGCTCGATGGCGCCGCCCTGCGCGCCCTAGTGGAACGGGTCAAACCCGACCTCATCATCCCCGAGCTTGAGGCCATCGCCACCGATACCCTGGCGGCGCTTGAGCAAGAAGGGGTGAGAGTGGTGCCCAACGCCCGCGCCACCCAGCTCACCATGAACCGGGAGGGGATCCGTCGCCTCGCCGCCGAAGAGCTGGGCTTACCCACCTCCAGCTATCGCTTCGCCCAGAGCAAGGAAGAGTTCGACGCCGCGGTAGAGGCCATCGGCCTGCCCTGCGTGGTCAAACCCGTGATGAGCTCCTCTGGCAAGGGCCAGAGCCTGCTGCGCGATCTTGCCAAACGGGATGACGCCTGGACCTATGCCCAGGAAGGGGGCCGCGCCGGTCGTGGCAAGGTGATCGTCGAGGGCTTCGTGCCCTTCGATTACGAAATCACCCTGCTCACGGTACGGGCGGTGGATGGCATTCATTTCTGCGATCCCATCGGTCATCGCCAGGAAGATGGCGACTATCGCGAGTCCTGGCAGCCCCAGGCCATGAGCGAGCTGGCCCTGACTCGCGCCAAGGAAGTAGCCGCCAAGGTAGTCGAGGCCCTCGGCGGCCATGGCCTGTTCGGGGTCGAGCTGTTCGTGCAGGGTGACAACGTCTGGTTCAGCGAGGTCTCCCCCCGCCCCCACGACACCGGTATGGTGACGCTCATCTCCCAGGATCTCTCCGAATTCGCCCTGCATGTGCGCGCCATCCTGGGGCTGCCCATCGGCCGCATCACCCAGTACGGGCCGAGTGCGTCTGCCGTGGTGCTGCGGGACGGCCACAGCCAGGACATCCGCTATCAGGGCATTGGCGAGGCCCTGAGCCTGGTGCCGGGCGCCCAGCTGCGGCTCTTTGGCAAGCCCGAGATCGCCGGTCGCCGCCGGCTCGGGGTGGCGCTTGCCCGAGGGCAAAAATGCGAAGAGGCGGTGGAAAAGGCCAAGGCGGTCGCCGCCCGGGTCGAGGTCGTTTTTTAAGCGAATGCCGTCCCCCACATGATCCGGCGCAAGGGGCAGTGAAATGCCCCTGTTGCATTTGTGCGTCCGGCTTATAATCCCCGTTCAACCTTGTCAGGAGTAGATAATGTTAACTGCCGTGATCTTCGATATGGACGGTGTCCTGATCGATTCCGAACCCTTTTGGCAGCGCGCCCAGATGGCCGTGTTCTCCGAAGTTGGCCACTTCCACACCGAGGAAGACTGCAACTCCACCATAGGGGTGCGCATCGATCAGCTGGTTGCCCATTGGTATCGCATTCGTCCCTGGAGCGGCCCGAGCCAGGAAGAGGTGGTGCAGCGCATCCTGGATCAGGTGATTGCCCTCATCCTGAGCGAAGGCCAGCCCAAGGCCGGCGTGCTGGAGGCGTTGGTGCTGATGGAGGCCCGCGGTCTCAAGATTGGGCTCGCCACCTCCTCGCCGTTTTCCATGGTCGAGGCCGTGCTCGGCAAACTTGGCATCAAGGAGCGCTTCCTGGCGGTGCACTCCGCCGAGGTGGAGCGCTTTGGCAAGCCGCACCCGGATGTCTACATCCACGCCGCCGAGAAGCTCGGGGTCTTGCCGGTGCAGTGTCTGGCCATCGAGGACAGCTTCACCGGGCTGCTGGCGGCCAAGGCGGCCTCCATGCAGGCGCTGATCGTGCCGGATCCAGCATTAGTGGGCGATCCCCGCCTCGCCATCGCCGATCACGAGCTCGGCTCCCTGGCCCAGCTGGATGGTGCCATGCTGGATCGCTGGATCGCCTGAGCCACCGTGAGAGGCGCTGCTCGTTCCCATGCACCCGGCATTGGTAGGCGATCCCCGCCTCGCCATCGCCGATCATGCGCTCGGCTCCCTGGCCGAGCTGGATAGTGCCATGCTGGAACGCTGGATAGCCTAAGCCCCCCCACATTGCCGACTCTGTTTATCAGCCCCGCCCATGCGGGGCTTTTTATATTGTCCTCACGAATCAACGGCCTGGACTCCCAGCAGTAGACCCACGTTCAACCTGACGTTCTGCAAGAACTCGCAGCCCAGCCGGATCGGTCGATGAATGCCAACACCGGATCCCGCAGACCCTTGCCCTAAACGTGCGCTCGCTCGCGGTCGCGGTGCCCCTCGCCGACTAGAATCAGGGGAAAGAGGCGGCCAGTCGGCCCCAGGAGGTCATCATGATCGAGTACACCAGCAAGCGCATCGTCTGCCCCCACTGCGGCCATCACACCCGGGTCGAGCTCGATGCGAGCCAGGGGGATCAGGAGTTCTATGAGGATTGCATGGCCTGTTGCAACCCCATCCACCTGCGCCTGCATCTGGACGAGGCCCGCGACTGCTTGCAGCTGTTTGTGGATGCGGACGACGAGCAGATGTTTTAAGGATGCGAGGCTCGCTTTTCGCCTCGCACAAGGCAGTGAGCTGAACTGCCTGACTTACGTTTGACGAAATAAACGATCTATAAAATGTAAAAAAGGCCAGCAATCTGCTGGCCTTTTGGCATCCATAACGAGAGGTCGGCTTAAGCACGGGCCGCCAGTACCCGCTCCACAGTATCGACGATGGCCTGGGTCTGGGGATCGATCTCGATATTGGTGCGCCAGCCCGCCTTGACCCAGCCGAGGTTAGTGCGGGCCAGGGTCTCGGGGATGAGGTTGACGCAGAACTCGTTGGTGCGCACCTCGCCGACGGTCAGGCTGATGCCGTCGATGCCGATATAACCCTTGGTCAGCACGTATTTCATCAGCGTGGGGTCGAGGCGATACCAGACCTGGCGGTTGTTCGGGGTGTCGATGACGGAGCTGACGTCCGCCGTGCCCATGATGTGGCCGGACATGGCGTGACCGCCGATTTCGTCGCCAAAGCGAGCCGCCCGCTCCACGTTCACCTTGTCCCCTATTTTCAGTTCGCCGAGGTTGGTGAGGCGCAGGGTCTCCTGCATCAGATCGAAGCTGACCAAGTCCCCCTCGATCCGGGTCACGGTCAGGCAGCAACCGTTATGAGCGACGGAGGCGCCGAGCGCCAGCCCCTCTCCCCAGGCCAGGCTCGGCATGCGGATCACATGGGTGCGAAAATTGGGCTGCTCGGTGAAGGCCACCAGTTCGGCGGTGCCCTGTACTATGCCGGTGAACATGTCTCGTCTCCTGCTGTGTCAAAAATCCCCGGCAGGTTAACCTCCGGCTCCGGCCAAGACAAGCACGCCGGCTGACAAGCGCGGGCCCGATCGCTATAGTGGCGACCAGTGCACTTTGCCGACTGAGGATGAAATAATGCAGGTATATCAGTGTTGTGAGGCCATTCGTATCGCTTATAGCCAGATTGGCTCAGGGGAGCAGGGCTATGTACCGAACGCCATCGCCGCCACCATCCGCGCCCTCAACGCCGTGGCAGGGGACGAACGAGTACCAGCGGACTTGCGCGAGCAGGCCGCCTACGCCGCCGCCAACCTGCTGATCAGCGATCACGAAGACGCCTGATCCCGTTACCCCCGCGAACGGTTCCAGTTGGCGGTTTTTCAGGCTAGAATGACACCCCCGCTCTTTGTCTCCCCGGCTCCGGGGAGGCAAAAGCTCCTCTCAAGTACCCGTTCTTTCCCTTTTTATCTGATCCATTCGGAGGTGTCAGTGCAACGTTATTGGTCCGAGGCGAAGCAACTCGTTCGCCTAGCCAGTCCCATTCTGGTGGCCCAGGTGGCCCAGGTCGCCATGAGCTTCGTCGATACCGTGATGGCGGGCCAGGTCAGCGCCGTGGATCTCGCGGCGGTGTCGGTGGCCTCCAGTTTCTGGCTGCCGATCATCTTGCTGACTCAGGGCATCATCATGGCGCTCACCCCCATCGTGTCCCAGCTCAACGGCGCCCGCAAGCGGGACGAGGTGCGCCCGGCCGTGCATCAGGGCTTCTGGCTGGCGCTGATGGTGATCCCCTTCGCCATGCTGGCGCTCTATTTCAGCCCGATGGCGCTGCACCTGATGGACGTGGATCCGGTCATGGCTGGCAAGACCACCGGTTTCCTGCACGCCATCATGTGGGGTATGCCCGCCTTCGTGCTGTTCCAGGTGCTGCGCAACTTCAGTGAGGGGCTCTCCCACACCATGCCCACTATGGTGATCGGCTTCGTCGGGCTGGCGGTCAATATTCCCGCGAACTACGTCTTCATTCACGGTCACTTCGGCATGCCCAAGCTCGGCGGGGTCGGCTGCGGCGTGGCCACCGCCATCGTGCTGTGGGCCATGCTGCTGGCGATGATCCTCTATGTGAAGTTCTCCTCCCACTTCAAGAAGATCAACCTGTTTGCCAACGTGGCCCGCCCCAATGGCAGCCGGATCTGGCGTCTGTTCCGCTTGGGCTTCCCCATCGCCATGGCCATCTTCTGCGAGGTGACCCTGTTTACCGTGGTGGCGCTGATGCTGGCACCGTTCGGGGCAGAGACGGTGGCGAGCCACCAGATAGCCCTGAACTTCTCCAGCTTGGTGTTTATGCTGCCACTCTCCATCGGGGTAGGTGTCACCATCAGAGTCGGCCACAGCATAGGGGAAGGTCAGCCAGCCCACGCCCGCGTCGCCGCCCGTACCGGCCTGATGCTCGGCATGGCGGTCGCCGCCGGCACCGCTGCCCTCACCGTGCTGCTGCGCGAGCATATTGCGGGGATCTACACCGACGACATGCAGGTGATCACCCTGGCGGCCACCTTGCTGTTCTTCGCCGCCATCTACCAGATCTCCGACTCGGTGCAGGTGGTCGCGGCCGCGGCCCTGCGCGGCTACAAGGACACCAAGGCGATCTTCTACGTCACCATCGTCGCCTACTGGGGACTGGGACTGCCCACCGGCATGATCCTGGGGCTGACCGACTGGCTGGTGCCACGCATGGGCCCGCAAGGCTTCTGGGTGGGCTTTATCGTCGGCCTGACTGGCGCCGCCCTGATGCTGGGCACCCGACTGCGCTACATCTATGGCCGCTTCGCGAGCCCCGAGGCCTGTACGGCGCTTTCTCGGGCGCAATAAGCTGGCCCTACAAGCGACGCTGCGAGGCGCGCTTTATCGACACCTCGCCTGCAAAATCAACAGGCTGCACAAGAACTGGGCAAACAGTCTCCTTTGTGCATGTCCCTTGTTGACAGCCTTGGGGGGCATGGGTAGTATGCCGACCACGCCAGCGACGTCGTGTTCGCTTGCGTGATGAAAAGTGGGTTTATAGCTCAGTTGGTTAGAGCACTACCTTGACATGGTAGGGGTCGTTGGTTCGAATCCAATTAAACCCACCACTTTTCGTGATGCGTCCTTAGCTCAGTTGGTTAGAGCACTACCTTGACATGGTAGGGGTCGGTGGTTCGAGTCCACTAGGACGCACCATCACGAAAAACACTGTTATGCGTCCTTAGCTCAGCTGGTTAGAGCATCACCTTGACATGGTGGGGGTCGGTGGTTCGAATCCACTAGGACGCACCATAACAGTTAATAGTTTGATAAGATTGCAGATGTGGGTTTATAGCTCAGTTGGTTAGAGCACTACCTTGACATGGTAGGGGTCGTTGGTTCGAATCCAATTAAACCCACCACTTATCGCAAAAAAGCCGCATAGCGCACCCTGCGTCCTTAGCTCAGCTGGTTAGAGCATCACCTTGACATGGTGGGGGTCGGTGGTTCGAATCCACTAGGACGCACCAGATTTGAAAAGCCCGCTTCATCGCGGGCTTTTTGCATTTCAGCGCTCGGCAGTTGCCGGGAGAGGAAACAAGTTTCTACCTGCATGATCTCGCCTCCCCCCTAAGTCGTTCTCACCACTGCTCTCCCCAACCTACAGTTCACTCTTCTTTTCACACTTGCCGCGTCTGGTCATTCCGGTCACTGCAGCGGGCTAGAACAGATCCAGCTGCTGGCCGCAGATCCGCTCGAACGACTCGCCGATAAACGGCAGTATGGCGTCGGCGATGGGCTTGATCTGCTTATCGATGTAGTGCTCGTAGTCGATGGCACTGCGCCTGTATTCGAGCGGCTCGGGCCCCGCCACCGTGATCAGGTAGGCGATGCTGCCCCTGTGCTGATAACGCTGGGGGCGACCGCGGCGCAAGTTCTCCTCGTCCGCCAGCCGCGCCGCCCGCACGTGGGGTGGCACGTTCTTCTGATACTCCTCGAGTTTTTGGCGCAGCCGCTTGCGGTAAATCAGCAGCTCGTCATGCAGGCCGGCTCTCGTCTCGTCCACCATGGTGCGCACATAGCCGCTGGGATCCTCGTCGTGAAATACCAGCTCGTAGAGCCGGGTCTGGAACTGCTTGGCGAGCGGCGTCCAGTCGGTGCGCACCGTCTCCAGCCCCTTGAACACCAGATGCTCCCCCTCGCCCTCGCCCACCAGACCGGCATAGCGCTTCTTGCTGCCCTTCTCCAGGCCACGAATGGTAGGCATCAGGAAGCGGCGGTAGTGGGTCTCGTATTCGATCTCGAGGTAACAGGGCAGATTGAATTCCGTCTTGATCAGCATCATCCAGTTTTCGTTGATCATCTTCGCCAGTCGCTTGCCGATCTCGTCTGCCTCCTCCGGGGCCACGGCCCGGTTCAGGTGAACGAAAGTGGAGTCGGTGTCGCCGTAGATCACCTCATAGCCCTGCCCCTCTATCCACTCCCGGGTCTGCTGCATGATGCCGTGACCGCGCAGGGTGATGGAGGAGGCCAGCCTGGGATCGTAGAAGCGGCAGCCCCCCGAGCCCAGCACCCCGTAGAAGGAGTTCATGATGATCTTGATGGCCTGGGAGAGCGCCTTGTTCTTGGCCGCCTTGGCCCTGTCTCGCGCCGCCCAGAGGGTGGCGATAAGATCCGGCAAGAAGTGCCTGGTACGAGAGAACATGGCGCCGCGAAAGCCGGGAACAGCGGTATTGGGCTGTTGCAGGCCCTCCACCAGTCCCATGGGATCGATGCAGAAGGTGCGAATGATGCTGGGATACAGACTCTTGAAATCCAGCACCAGCACGTGGCGATAGAGGCCGGGCTTGGAGTCCATCACATAGCCGCCAGGGCTCGCGAGCCCCCCGTCGGCGGGCAGGTTGGGGGCCACATAGCCGCCGCGATGCAGCCTTGGCAGATAGAGATTGGTGAAGGCGGCCACCGAGCCGCCGATCCGGTCCAGCTCCAACCCGGTGAGGGAGGCGCGCTCGATGGCAAAGGCGATGAGGTGGCAATGATCGAAGATCTCCCACACCAGCTTGCAGTCTTCCAGGTTGTAGCGGGCCAGCGCTTCTTTGTCCGAGTGGAACAGCTCGGTGATCTTCTCCCCCCGGTTTGCCACATCCTCGATGTCCTTGCCACGGCCTAGCAGTTCGCTTGCCACCGAATCCAGGCTGTAGCTGGCAAACTGCCAGGTGGCGCTTTTGAGGGTATCGATGCCGTCCAGCACCATTCGGCCCGGGATGATGACATTGCCGGTCTGAGGATCATTGCGCGATGATCGCCAGAAGCAGAGCTCACGGCCCCGGCCGAGGCGCAGTCGCCGCTTGTTGAGCTCGGCCCGGCGCAGCAGCAGGCGAAAGTCAAAATTCACCACGTTCCAGCCGATCACCAAGTCCGGATCGTGGCGGTTGAACCAGGCCTCCAGCGCGCCAAGCAGGGCGCTCTCATCGGCCACCCACTCTATAGTTGTTTCCCACGTTTCGGAGTCCGCCTCGGGGACCCCTATCATGATGACCCGCGCATCCTGCTCGCTATAGAGCCCGATGGAGAAGAGGGCCCCGTCCATGGCGCACTCCACATCCAGCGACACCCAGGAGAGGCTTGGCGTCACCGCCTGAGGCGCGCAGCGCGCCTCGTTGACCTCCCAATAGCCCTGTTTGCCGCCCTTCTTCGCCGCCTTGCCGCCAAAGCGCACCCCGGCGGTGATGAAACGCTCCATCAGATAGCGCTCCGGCAACCGGATATCTGCCTCGAAGTGCTCGAGACCACGAATGAGCAAGAGCTCGATGGCGCGGTGAAAGGCGCTCAGAGTGGGGAAATAACAGCCCACCACGGCACGGCCATCGAAGGTGTGCATGGGCAGGCGCCTGAACCGGCCGCTTACCCCGGCGCCCTTGAACAGCTCGGCCGCCTCCGGCATGTGGCGCTCGGGCAGGAAGAACACCGGCTCCTGCCCCGGCACCACCAGCCGCACCGGCCCCTGCTCGCTCCAGAGCCACATCACGATCTCGGTGCGACCTGCCTGCCCACCATGGCTACGCACGTCTCGCCCGTGACGGGTCAGGATGAAACCATCGAGGGGGGGGCTGGCGGGAACGCTGGGCTGGGAGAGAGTCATGCAGGCTAACGGTTGGGGTTTGAGATGGCACTATTGTACGTTCATACAGTGCTTGGCTGCAATTCTTGCTGGTAGCTGACAGGGGCCGCTTTATCGGCTCTGGCCCTGCCATCTGGCGCCGGATTGGTGCATATTTACTTTATCATCAGCTTATTGCGTCATTTCACCGGAGTGGAGCCAAGATGCGTATCACCCTGCTTGTTCCCCTGCTGGCCCTGGGCCTTGGCGCCTGTAGCAGCGACTCCTCGTCCATCGGCGTCGGTGCCAGCACGGGCACCAGTGTCGGCGGCTATTACGGCAGCCACTATGGCGCCTACCCCTGGTGGTATGACGACTACTTCAACTACTGGGACCACTACTACCCCTGGTGCTGTGACCACGAAGGGGATTTCGACGAGCTGATCAAGAAGTGGTGGAACGGGCTCGATGCGGATCGCCAGCAAGAGATCAAAGACAAGTTCCACAACTGGCAGGATAACCATGGCCAGGCGGATCTCGCCGCCCTGCGGGGGGATTTCGCCACCCGCTGGAATGCGATGTCACCCGAGCAGAAACAGGCGCTACGCGATAACAGCAAGCTGCGCCCCAGTGTCAGCAATCCCGACCGCACGCCTCGCTCGCCGCTGGACTACAAGGAGGGATCCCATCCCGGGGTCGGTAACGGCGCCTTGCTGCCGGCAACGCTGCCCACAACCTTGCCCAAGGCCGATAATGGAACCCTGCTACCTTCCACTCGGCCCAAAACGGATAACGGGATGCTATTGCCTTCCACTCTGCCCAAGACCGATAACGGGATGCTATTGCCTTCCACTCTGCCCAAGACCGATAACGGGATGCTATTGCCTTCCACTCTGCCCAAGACCGATAACGGGGCGCTGCGGCCCACGACCCTGCCCAAGACAGGCGGCAGCTGGACTCCCTCGGCCCAACCCAGGATCAATAATGGGGTGGCCCCCAGGCCTCATCTGCCGAGCACCCTCGCCAGCCCGATGAGCAGGCCCAGCATGCCCCAGCGAATGGCCCCCCCCATGCGAAGCTTCCCGGCGATGCGCCGCCGCTAACCCGGCGGCGGTCGTCATACATCCTTTTCACTCGTATTTTTCAAGGAGCACAAGATGGAACAACAGTGGCAACGCATTGCTTCCCGCCTCACCGACGTGGGCGGGATCCCGGTGGCCCGCGCCATTCCGGTCAAGGAGCGTCGCACCATAGGTCCCTGGTGTTTTCTCGATCACATAGGACCGACCCGCTTTGCCCCGGGCGCCAAGGGGATGAATGTAGGTCCACATCCTCATATTTCCCTACAAACCTTCACCTGGATGCTGGAAGGTGAAATATTACACCGTGACAGCCTCGGCAGTGAGCAGGTCATCCGCCCGGGTCAGGTCAATCTGATGACCGCCGGACGCGGCATCGCCCACACCGAAGAGTCGGTGGCGGGCCACCCCGACCTGCATGCCGCCCAGCTCTGGATTGCGCTGCCAGAGCGCAGTCAGGATACCGAGCCGCGCTTTGATCACTACCCTGAGCTGCCGCGCTGGCAGGAGGGCGAGATCAACCTGACTCTGCTGATTGGGGAGTATCAGGGGCGCCAGGCCCCTACCCTGCACTTCTCCCCCATCCTGGGGCTAGATCTGTATGCCGAGCAGACCCAAACAGTGCGACTGACGCTGGCCCCGGGTTTTGAACACGGCCTGCTCGCCTTGCAGGGCCAGGTAAGCATCGCCGGGGAGCCCCTCGCCGCCGAGCAGCTGATCTATCTGCCGCCGGGAACATCAAGTGTGGAAGTGACGCTGACCAAGGGCGCCCGTTTGCTGTTGATTGGCGGTGAGCCCCTGGCGCAGCCATTGCAGATATGGTGGAACTTCGTGAGCTTCGATAGAGACGCCATCCGCACCGCGGCCCTGGATTGGGAAAGCGGCCATCCCCGTTTCGGTGAGGTTATCGGCTACGTTGGGCCGCGGCTTATTGCCCCGCCCTTGGCAGGGCTCTGATCCCGGCGAGCATGGTGCCACGTCAATCCAACTGCGGGTCCCAAATAAAAAAGAGCGCCAATGGCGCTCTTTTTTATGCGAGAAGGTTAAGGCGGAGCGGCAATGCGCCCGCCTCCATCCATCATCAGAACTCTTCTTCCTGCTCGGCCTTCAAGCGGGCACGGCGTTCCATCGCCTCCTCCTCCGCACTCTCGATCTCGTGCAGCACCGCACTGAGATCGATGGCTTCGCTGCTCTCCTCGAACAGGCCGGTCAGCTCGGATTCCGGGCTGAGTTTGCCATCTTCGAACAGCGCCCACATCTCCTTGGCATAACGGGTCTTGAGCAGCTCGGGGGCGTACATGCCGTAGTAGTTGCGCATGTTGTTGACGTCCCGCTCCAGCATCGCCTTGGCCTGGTTGTTGGCGGCGGCATCCACCACCTGGGGCAGATCGATGATGACGGGACCATGTTGGTCCACCAGCACGTTGAACTCGGAGAGATCCCCGTGAATGAGGCCGGCGCAGAGCATGCGCACCACGTAGCGGATCACCTTGGCGTGATCGATGAGGGCCTGCTCGGCGGTGAGTGCCACATCGTTCAGACGCGGCGCCACATTGCCATCTTCGTCGGTGATGAGCTCCATCAGCAGCACACCGTCCAGGCAGACATAGGGCTGAGGCACCCGCACACCGGCGGCGGCCAGCTTGAACAGGGCGTCCACCTCGGTGTTCTGCCACACCTCTTCGTGCTGCTTGCGACCGTACTTGGAACCCTTCTCCATGGCGCGGGCGCTGCGGCTGTTGCGTACCTTGCGCCCTTCCTGATAGACCACGGCCTGTTTGAAGCTGCGTTTGCTCGCCTCTTTATAGACTTTGGCGCAGCGGATCTCGTCGCCGCAGCGCACTACATAGACGTCGGCTTCTTTGCCGCTCATCAGCCGGCTGATGACATCGTCGACCAGGCCGTCATCAACCAGAGGTTGGATTCGATTTGGAATTTTCATGACCGCCCTTTTACCTTATTTGCACCTTGTTTGCACCTTGTTTGCGTAGCACGAGCGTGCCCGCCATCAGCCTGCTTTACTCTCTTCCCTTCCTGCTGCGCCAGGATCCCCTGCAAGCCCCGGCCCGACTCGGCAGGACGGCACATTAACAGGGGACAAACGAGCCTTTATCATGCCCACGCTATGAAAGCCCCGCGGACAACACAACCCACCGGTGGACTGCCGGTTCAAGGCTCGGGTGGCAGCCCCCGCCGAACACGCCGGATCCCCTCCTCATAGAAACCCTCCTCGCCCTCCTGATGTTCCTGAGTCTCGAAGATCTTGAGAAACCACATGTACTGTTCGGGGAAGCGGCCAAGCTGCTGCTCCACCATACGGTTCATGGTGTTGACGTCCGCCACCAGATCCGCCGTGGGATAAGGGTCGAAGGGGGGCTCCACCTCCAACCGATAGCAGTGTTCATCTTCGTCATAGCAGGCAAGGATGGGCACCGCGCTGGCACCGGTCAGCTTCACCAGCTTGGGCAACGCAGGCAGGGTCGCCTTGGGGTGGCCGAAAAAGGGCACGAAGATGCTCGCCTCCCGGCCATGATCCTGATCCGGCAGGTAGAAGAAACTGTCACCGGCGCGCAGTGCCTTGATGGCCGGCTTGATGCCGACGCTGCGCTCATAGACCCGGCCACCCTTGCTGCGCTCGCGGTTGATGTACCAGTCAAACACCGGATCCTTGGGGCTCTTCATCATGGTGCACATCGGCACCCCCTCATCGGTCAGGTAACGGCCTATGGTATCCACCGCCCAGGTGTGGGGTACCACCAGGATCATGGGGCGACCGGCGGCCAGCTCGGCGGCAATATGCTCCCAGCCGCGCACCTTGATACGCCCCTTGAGAAACGCCTTGCTGCGCCAGGTGAGCTCACCAAAGCCCATGAAGGTCTTGAGGCCGGTGCGGATGGACTTGAGCAACAGGGCCTCGCGCCCGGCCTCGTCCAGTTCGGGGAAGCAGATCTTGAGATTGGTCTCGGCGATATAGGCCTGCTTTTTGGAGTAGCGCAGCAGCATGGGGGCCACCCCATCGGCCAGCCGATCCCGATAACGAGCAGGGATCCAGGCCAGCAGGAACAGCAAGCCGAGTGCCAGCCAACTCCCCCACCAGCGTGGGTTGAGCAGACCGGGATGAAATGAGGTGTCGAACACCGGATCTTGTGCGGACATAGTCGCCATCGAATCATCAAAACAGAGGGTTATTTTAGTGATCCTGACATTTATTTCTACCCTGGAGCCCGCAAGGGCCCGCGCCAAGTCACTGATCAGACTAGTTAGAAATAAATAATGGCCCACTTGGGGCCATTTGCAACTTTGGGTTAAGTTGGGGTTCAGGAATGGGGAGAGAGTCCCTTGCGGATGCGACGGATCCCCTCTTCGTAGAGGCCGTCTTCCCCCTCCTGATCCTCACGGGTATCGAAGATTTTGAGGAACCACATGTACTGTCCCGGGTGGCGGGTCAGCTGCTGCTCGACGCAATCGTTCATGCGGCAGGTGTCGGCCAGCAGATCGTTGCTTGGGTAATCGGCGAAGGGCGCCTCTATCTCCAGTCGGTAGCAGTGGGTCGCCTCGTCATAGCAGGCCAGCACAGGTACCGCTTTGGCGCCGGTCAGCTTCACCAAGCGCGGCAGCGCCGGCAGAGTCGCCTTGGGGTAATTGAAGAAGGGAGCAAAGATGCTCGCCTCGCGGCCGTGATCCTGATCCGGCAGGTAGAAGAAGCTCAGGCCGGACTTGACCGCCTTGATCACCGGCTTGATGCCGGCGCTACGTTCATAGACCCGGCAGCCGTTCTTGGCCCGCTCGTGGTTGATGTGCCAGTCGAACACCGGATTGCGGGCGCTCTTCATCATGGTGCACATG
The DNA here is from genome assembly GCF_000820185.1 of Aeromonas tecta. Classification (GTDB taxonomy): domain Bacteria; phylum Pseudomonadota; class Gammaproteobacteria; order Enterobacterales; family Aeromonadaceae; genus Aeromonas; species Aeromonas tecta. The sequence goes on along the minus strand of NZ_CDCA01000010.1, from coordinate 59,707 downwards.
GGCACACCCTGTTGGGAGAAGTAGTAACCGGCCGCGTCGATGGGCCAGCTGTGAGGCACCACCAGGATCACCGGTCGGCCAGCGGCCTGCTCCGCTTCGATGTATTCCCAGCCGCTCACCTGGATGCGCTGCATCAGGTAAGCGGGGCTGCGCACCGTGAATTCGCCGAAACCGAGCAGACTCTTGAGGCCGACCCGAATGGAGGTCATCAGGATGGCGTCACGCTCGGCCTCGCTTTTCTCTTTAAAGCAGATGGCGAGGTTGGTTCTGGCGATATACACCTGTTTTTTCGAGATCTTGAGCACCAGCGGCGCCAGGGCATCCGCCAGCTTGTCGCGCCAGCGCGGCGGCACGTAAGCGAGCACACAGAGGGCGCCGAGGGCCAGCCAGCTCAACCAGTAACGTGGGTGCAGCAGACGGGACTGAAAGGAGGAGTCAAACACAGGATCTTGGGAGGACATGGATACAATCAAGTCATGAAAATGGGCAATTATGGCAATCCTGACAGGTATTACCAGTTAAAGCGACCTTAATGTCGCCTGAATACGCGCCCCATCATAGCGCCCAAGCCAAACACCCCGCAAGGCGGGGTGTTTGTTGCTCAGATCAAACTTGGCTTGGCCAGACTTGGCACCACTCTGTGGCTCAACGGTGTACCAGTTGATCCCCCAGTGAACGCGGCCCCAGCGGCAAGAAGAACATCAGGTAACGCAGCGCCACATAGCCGACGATCAGGGTGGCCGCACCGAGCTCGAGGTGAGCCAGCTGGCTGACTTGCTCGGCATAGTGAGCCCCCTCTGGCCACTGTGCCAGCAGGTGAGCCACCTTGAACAGCGCGGTGGCACCGATCACCAGCGGGAAGGTGAAGGCGGCAAAGCCCGGCGAGAACGGCAGACGCAACAGCTTGATGAAGGCCAGGTAGATGATGCCGGTCATCAGGATGGCGATCCCGAGCAGGGTAGCCACCAGCAGCAACGACGGATCCTCGCTCACGGTCAGGTAGCCGGCAAGCGACAGACTGGCGGGCGCGGCCAGGATGGCGATAGTCGGCTTGGCGGCGTCCGGCACCTCATGGCTGAAGATGAGGCGATAGAGCATCAGCGGCAGCATCAGACCATAGCAGATCATGCCAAACCAGAGCAGGACGTTGGCCAGCTCGGCGAAGGGGCCACCCGGATAGGCGACGTCGGCGACGATGATCCCGACCGGCGGCACGAACCAGCTCGGCACCATGTGATGGAGCTCGAACGCCTTGGCACGGTGCCAGATGAAGGTGGCCAGGAACAAGAGGTGAAGGATCACCCCAAACAGCCAGAGCCCCTGCCCCAGGGCCGGCGCCAAGAGACCCACCGCCTTGGAGACCACCATGGTGCCCATGGCATAGGTCGGTACCACGCTGCCGACCACGGGGTGCGCGAGATCCTGCCACAGCAGACGCGGGTGCAACACAAACTTGAAGGTGAGGATCAGGAGCAGCACGGCGGCGATGGCACCTCCCAGCAACTGCAGGCGGCCATCAAACTGACCGGCGTTTTCCCAGCACCAGCCGAGACTGGCAATCCCGAGGGCCAGCCCGGCCATGGGGGTCGGGGCAGAGGCCAGTGAGCGACGGGTTCTTGCAATCATGTCTGATACCCTCTTCTTGGTGACGATGGGCATAGGATAATGGGGCTCTATCGTTTACGATATCTAAATGAATTGAATTAAGCGTTAAGGAAAACTAAACACATGAAGCTGACCCTGCAACAACTCAAGGTGTTCGCCACCATCGCCCGCCACGGCAACCTGGGGCTGGCGGCCAACGAGCTCTTCCTGAGCAAGGGTGCCGTCTCCCAGTCGTTGCAGGAGCTGGAGCGCCAGCTCGCCACCCCGCTGTTTGACCGTGTCCACCCCAGGCTGCAGCTCAACAACGAGGGACGCCTGCTGCAACCGGCCGCCGAGGAGCTATTGACCCGGATGCAGGAGATAGAGCAGCTGTTTCGCCCAGATGCCGAGCCGAGCGGCCAGCTGCGGCTCGGTGCCAGCCAGACCATCGGCAACTACCTGCTGCCGAGCCTGTTGGCAGACAGCGCGAGTGAGCTGGGATTGCCGCCCAGAGTGACCATCGCCAACACCCATATCCTGTGCCACGCCCTGGCCAACTTCGAACTGGATCTGGCGCTGATCGAGGGGGAGAACCATCACCCGGATCTGGTGAGCGAGCCCTGGCTCGAGGATGAGATGCTGATCGTCGCACCGCCCCATCATCCGCTGGCGGGACGACTGGAGCTGCCCCTCGGTCAGCTCGGCGGCGAGACCTGGGTGCTGCGCGAGCCCCAATCCGGCAGCCGCGAGCAGTTTGAGCAACAGATCCAGCCCAAATTGCCGCGCTGGCAGGCCGGGCTCGAGCTCAACACCCTGGAGGCGGTGATGCTGGCGGTGGAGCATGGCCTCGGCCTCTCCTTTATCTCCCGCCTCGCGGTCTCGGACCGGCTGCAGTGCGGTCGCCTAGTGGCGCTGACCCCGAGCCGCCGCTTCCCGCGCCAGCTCTCCCTCGTTTGGCACAAGCAGAAGTACCACTCCGCCTCGCTGCGCCGCTTCCTGGCATTTTGCCGCCATCAGCAGCTCCCCCAACCTTCCGAGGCGTGATGCCATGGCGCGGCAAAGGTAAGCCGCAGCGCGGGTGCCGCCTTGCATCAATGACTGAGGGCGCCGCGGCGCCCTCAATTGATCAAGCCAACACCCGATCGGCTGATCACGCTTTTTCGTCGGGAGCGGACGAGAGCCCTCCCTCGACCCAGCCCAGCACCTGACGGGTCAGGGCCTGGGGCAGCCAGGCAGAGTCCAGCAGACCTTCGGCAACGCAGTGGGCGAAGTGATCCGCCTCGTGCTGCATACCACCTCCTGCTACCGGCTCGCAGATCTCCTGCGCCCAGGTGGCGTCAGGCGCCCCCGAGAGCCAGCGCACCCCTTGCGGATTCCACCACTTGCCCTCGATGATCAGGGTCCAGGGCTCACCGCCCCACTCCCCACTCAGGTAAGCGGCCTTGTCCAGATCCTCTATGATGGAAGCGCCCAGCTCGGCCCTGATCGCCCCGTCGAAGGCAAAGTCTGCGCTCAAATCTACCTCCCCGGGCGAGCGCTGCAGAAGCACCTCGGGCTCGCCAGCTTCCAGCCCCAACTGCCTGCAAAAGGCGGCATAGAGCCAGAGCGGATAGACCCCCACATCCCAGGCGGCGCCCCCCTCCAGGGCAGGATCGAACAGCTTGCCCTCGCGGGGCTGCACCGAGCCGAAGGCCGCGCGCAGGGACAGGGGGCCAGGCAATTCAGGCAAACGGGCAAGCAGGGTGCGCATGGCGGGGAAGCACATCACCTTCATGGCTTCGAGCAGCAGGAGACCCCGTTCATGGGCGAGCGCCACTAGGGCATCCCAATCCTCCTGCCGGGTCACCGCCGGTTTCTCCACCAGCACGTGCTTGCCCGCCAGCAACATCTCTTTGATCAGGGCAGCATGCTGTGGGTGGATCACCGCCACATAGACGGCGTCAACCTCGAGGCTCTGTGCCAGTGCCTGATAGCTGCCAAAGGCAAGCGGCAGGCCTTGCTCGTCGGCAAAGATCTGCGCCCGCCTCTGATCCCGGGCGGCGATCGCCACCACCTGCCCCAAGGCCCCATGCTGGTTGACGTCACGGCAGAATCGTCGGGCAATGGCCCCCGCGCCGGCGATTCCCCAGCGCAGTGGCGCTGTCTTTCCCTTTGCTTGCATCTTGTTTCCTTGTTGAATGTCCTGACCGTGACCTTACGCCTTGGCGAGTTTGTTACGCCTTGGTCAGGCTACGCAGCCAGCGGATTTCATCTGCCCAGATGGACTCGTCGATGGTCTCGAGGATCAGTGGAATGCCATCGAAGCGGGCGTCGTTCATGATGTGGTGGAACACCGCCTCGCCGAGGTTGCCCTGTTGCAAGCTGTGGTGGCGATCCACCCGGCTGCCGAAGGTGCACTTGGCGCCGTTGATATGCATCCCTTTCAGATACTCAAAGCCGACGATGCGATCGAAATCCGCAAATACCTGGGCGCAGCTCTCGGGGGTTCGCAGATCATAGCCGGCGGCGAAGGCATGGCAGGTATCGAAACAGACCCCGACCCGGCTCTTGTCTTCCACGCCGTCAATGATGGTGGCGAGATGTTCGAACGACCAGCCGAGATTGGTGCCCTGGCCGGCGGTGTTCTCTATGATGGCGCTCACCCCTTGGCTGCGCTCCAGTGCCCAGTTGATGGACTCGCTCACCAGTTTCAGGCTGACGGCTTCCGGGATCTGCTTCAAATGGCTGCCGGGATGGAAGTTCAGGTAACAGAGCCCGAGCTGCTCGCAGCGCTTCATCTCATCGAGGAAGGCATCCCGGGACTTGGCCAGCGCATCGGGGTCGGGATGCCCCAGATTGATGAGGTAGCTGTCGTGGGGCAGGATCTGCTCGGGGCGAAAGCCCGCCTTGTCACAGGCCAGCTTGAAGGCGCGAATGCTGGCCTCTGACAAGGGCGCCGCCTGCCACTGGCGCTGGTTCTTGGTGAACAGGGCGAAGGCATTGGCCCCGATAGCCTGGGCGCGGGCGATGGTGTTCTCCACCCCGCCGGCCGCACTGACGTGGGCACCGATAAATTTCATAAGATCTCCTCTGCACTGTTGGCGGGCAGCATCCGCTTGCCTGCGCATTCGCAACGAACGAGAAGGCACCTGACGTTGCCGCTGTGGGGCGCCATTATGCCCAAGCCTGCCCCTTGCGCCAAACCGGTATCTTAGATAGCTGCCATAGAAAAGGCGCCCGCAGGCGCCTTGTTCATCATGTCGTGATCCCTGGAGGCTCAATAAGCCAGCCCTGCGCCATAGGCATAGAGGGGATTGACCGAGTCGCTCGCCACGTCCGAGGCCTGGTTCAGCACCGCCTGCCAGTTGGAGGGCAGCTCGAAGGGCAGCTTGCCACGGGCCTTGGCCTTGCCACTGATCACATCGAACAGGGTCTGATCCAGGGCGCCGAAGTTGGCCAGCAGCACCTGGGCGGCCGGTGCCACCTCGGTCAGGATGGCGGGTCTGTCCAGATAGACCGAGAGCACCAGCGGCACGCCAGCCTGCTCTATGGTCTGGATGGCCGCCAGGTCGTCCGCGCCGTGATAGACCCCCTCGTGGGCGGTCTCCTGCACCACCTGATCGCTGCTGGCAAAGCCGAGCTGACCGAAGTGGATGCTGCCAAACGGGAAGCGGGGATCCTGCTCACCCGGCGCATTGACCCGGGCAATAGCGAGATCCGCCTCGGCCAAATCCGTCACCACCGTATAGCCGTTGGCAGTTGCCACCTCGGCATTGACGTTGAGCAGGTAAACTCGCTTGCCCTCGGCCTTGAGGGGCAGCAGGGCGCCCTCATTCTTGAGCAGGACGTGGGCCGCCGCCTGGGCAGCCTGTGCCTCTTGCTGGAACTCGGCCTTGCCCACCAGGGCGACCGCCGCCTGAGTGTCCACATAGGGGTTTTCAAACAGCCCCAGTTCGAACTTCTGCTCGAGGATCCGCGTCGCCGACGAGGTCACCGCCGCTTCCGTCACCAGGCCGCTCTGCACGGCGGCCAGCAAGGGGGCCGGATCTTCCACCCCACCAAACTGATCCACCCCGGCGGCGATGGCCTTGGCGTAGCGCTGGGCCTTAGTCAGCTTCTCCACCCCCCAGGACATGCCAAAGGGCACGCTCCAGGGACTGACGCCGGCATCCACCTGCGCCTGGCTCAGCCCCTCCTCGCAACGGGTATCGCAATCGTTGATGATGCCCCAGTCGCTCAATACCACGCCGCTGAAGCCGAAGTGACCGCGCAGCAGGTCGGTGATGATCTGGCGGTTGAAACCAAAGCCCACCTCCTCGATGGCCTGGCCCTCATAGGTCAGTCCCTCTGGCAGGGCGTAGTAAGGCATGACGGCCCCCACCTTGGCCTCGAAGGCGCCCTCGAACGGCACCAGGTGATAAGCGAACTGGCCACCCGGATAGACCTGCTCCTTGCCCCAGGGGTTGTGGGCATCCAGCCCGTCCTTCTGGGGGCCGGCCCCGGCGAAGTGCTTGACGACTGTGATCACGCTCTCCTTGCCTATCCCCTTGTCCCCCTGCTGGAAGCCCTCGATGTAGGCCTTGACCAGGGATTTAGCCAGCAGGTTGTTCTCGCCGAAGGTGCCGTTGATGCGCCCCCAGCGTGGCTCGGTCGCGAGATCCGCCTGGGGCGAGAGTGCCTCGTGGATACCGACGGCGCGGTACTCCTGGCGGGCGATATCGCCGAAGCGCTGCACCAGGGCGGCGTCACCGATGGCGGCCAGCCCCAGGGTTTCCGGCCACTGGGAGAAGGCGTCGGCGCCGACGCTGGTGGCCTTCGGATCATGGGTGAAATGGTTGCGGGGATCCGTGCTGACGGTCATGGGGATGCCGAGCCCCACCCCTTCCAGCAGGGCCTGCAGACGGTTGTTGTCCTCGGCAATGGCCGCCGGATCGCCCGCCATGCGGGTGATGAAGGTGTTGACCCCGTCGGTCTTCAGCATCTTGTCCATGGCGCTCTGGTCGATTCGCCCTTCCCCGTCCAGTACCAGGGTGCCGTGCATCATCAGGCCCGCCTTCTGGGCCAGGCTGAGCCGCGCCACCAGATCCCGGGCCCGCTCGGCGGCGCCGAGGCGCCAGTCTTCATAGGGGGTGAGAGTGCCGCTGCCATCCAGATCCTTGAACTGCAGCCCATCTTGTTCGAGCAGGCTGACGGTGCGGTGTCCCAGGCTGGGCTGGGTGGGTTTGGGGCTGGAGTCGTTGCCGTTGCAGCCCGTCAGCAGCAGGGCACCGATGGCCAGGGCGAGTGGGGTCAGGGCGAGACGGTGGTATTTCATTATTGTGACCTTCCTTGTGTGTGTAGGTCCGGCCACTCTATGCAAAACACGCCCGCCCCACTTGCCTGCCGGGAGCAGGAATTTGTCGGTTGGGAGCAGTGTTCAAAACTGTGAAAAGGCTTGCAGGGTTACCCTTGGTTACAAATCTGAAACATTAAGAGGAACCTGGCTCACGGTAATTTCCAGCGGCTGGCCGATGATGGAGGGCCATCGTCGACAAGGATTTCGTCGTGAAAACTGTCTCAAACCGGATCGCCCTGCACTGCATGTACCACTGGCAGAGACAGGGACGGGATCCGGACCTACTGCTGCAGGGAGCCGGCATTGCCAAGGAGGAGTTGCAGCTCCCCCAGGGCCGGATCGATGCGCCGCGCCACTTTCGGCTGCTGGCCCAGGTCGCCCCTTATGCGGATCTGGCCCACAACTGGGCGCCCCCCTCGCTGACGGGGCTGTTTGCCGACTATCTGCCACTGGCGAGCCTGTGCTGCAACGCCGCCACCCTGCGCCAGGCGCTGCATTTTTTCCTCTCCTTTCGCCCGCTCATCGGCGAGTGCGACAGACTGTTGCTGCAGGAGGAAGACGGGCTGGCCCGCCTCAGCTACTACTCAGATTCCGATCACCCTGACGTGATCGCCATGAGCAGCCTGGCCAACCTCTGTCACCTCTATGCCCTGCTCCAGTTCTACCACCCGGGAGAGGGCCAGCTGGTGCTGCCCACCCCGGTGCGCCCCAGATTGTGGCGCGAGCTGGCGGCCTGGCTGGGAGGGCGGCTGCGCCAGGGGGATGGCTATCAGCTGCGCTTCCCCGCCGCCTTGCTCGACATGCCCTATGCCAGCCACAACCTGGCGCTGCAACCCATGCTGCTGGGAGAACTTGGCAACCAGATGAGCCTGCTGCGTCCCCCCAGCCACTATCGCGAGCAAGTGCTTGCGCTGATCCGGCGCACCCTCTGGCAAGATGGCGGCGAGCCGCAGGCCCTGCTGAGCGGCATCTGCGATACCCTCAAGCTGACCCGCTGGACCCTCAATCGCCACCTGCGCGAGGAGGGCTGCCACTTCTCGGCGCTGCTGGATCAGGTCAGAAGAGAAGAGGCGTGCCGCCTGCTGCAGGACCCCAGCCTGCAGCTACAGGAGGTGGGTGGGCGGCTCGGTTTCGCCAGCCAGAGCAGCTTCACCCGCTTCTTCAAGGAGGCCTTCGCCCAATCCCCGAGCCAATACCGCTCACAGCGCTACCGGCTCTGAATCCACCTCCTGCGCATCGGCCAACAAGCCGGCCAGCCAGTGAATGAACAGCTGGACTCTGGGGGCCAGCTGACGGCGATGAGCATAGAGCGCATGAATGGGCAGCGGCGGCGCCTGCCACTGGGGCAGGATGCTCACCAGCTCGCCGCTGGCCAGCAGCGCCTCCACCCCGACCCGCGGCATCTGGATGATGCCAAGCCCGGCCCGCGCCGCCGCGAGATAGGATTCGCTGTCGTTGACCGTGAGGCTCACCGTCATGGGCAGCGTCGCGGGGCGGCCATCCTCGCCCAAGTACTCAAATCCGGGTTCGCCGCGCCCGAGCCCGGTGCCGTAGTGCACCAGCCGATGCCCTGCCAAGTCGGCAAGGCTCTGGGGCAGCCCGTGGGCGGCAAGGTAGCCGGCGCTGGCACAGTTGATCTGGCGATACTGACCGAGGGGACGTGCCACCAGGCTGGAGGGCTCCAGCGCTCCGACCCGCACCACGCAGTCAAAGCCCTCGCGCACCAAGTCGACTCGCCGGTCGGTGCTGCTCAGCATCAGCTGCAAGTCGGGATGGGCGGCCAGCAAGGCGGGCAGCGCCGGGATCACCAGATGACGGGCCATCCGGCTTGGCATGTCGACTCTCAATTGACCCGAGATCTGCCCCTCCTGGCGAAACAGACCACCAAACTCCTCCATGTCCGCCAGCAGATCCCGGCAGCGGGCATAGCAGAGCTGGCCATCTGTGGTCAGCTGCACCCGCCGGGTGGTGCGCTGCAGCAGGCGGGTGCCCATCCGCTCCTCCAGCCGGCGAATGGCCGCCGAGAGCGTCGCCTTGGGGATGGCCAGTTGCTCTGCGCTGCGGCTGAAGCTTTCGAGTTCGGCGACGCGCACGAACAGCCTCATCTCATCCAGTTGATCCATGGCGTGATTGTCTCTTCAAACGGAACAGTGCATTCATTATCGCCATCTTTATCCCTCATGAAAGGGATAATACAGTGACTCTGTCGGCTCGCCTCGAGCTCCTCATTCCCTAGACTGGAGTCACCCCATGACCAGACCTATCGCCCTCATCACCGGCGCCAGCCGCGGCCTTGGCAAACACAGCGCCCTCGCCCTCGCGGCCAAGGGCGTCGATCTCATCATCACCTACCGCAGTCAGGCTGCAGAGGCTGCCGACGTGGTGGCCCAAGCCCAGGCCCTCGGGGTCAAGGCTCACGCCCTGGCGCTCGATGTGGCCGACAGCGCCTCTTTTGTTGCCTTCGCAGATCAGGTGCAGCAACTGCTGCAACGGGAGTGGCAGCGCGGGCAGTTCAACTTCCTGGTCAACAACGCCGGCATCGGCATCCACGCCAGCTTCGAGCAGACCACAGAGCAGCAGTTTGACACCCTGCTCAATATCCACCTGAAGGGCACCTTCTTCCTGACCCAGAAGCTGTTGCCCCTCATCGCGGATGGCGGGCGCATCGTCAACCTTTCCACTGGTCTCACCCGCTTCGCCCTGCCCGGCTACGCCGCCTATGCGGCCATGAAGGGGGGGATCGAAGTGCTCAGCCACTATCTGGCCAAAGAGCTGGGCCCACGGGGCATCGCGGTCAACGTGGTGGCACCCGGCGCCATCGAGACCGATTTTGGCGGGGGCGCCGTGCGTGACAATCCGGCGCTCAACGACTTCGTGGCAAGCCAGACCGCGCTCGGCCGGGTCGGCCAGCCCGATGACATCGGCGGCGTCATCGCCTCACTGCTCTCTGCCGACAACCGCTGGATCAACGCCCAGCGCATCGAGGCCTCCGGCGGCATGTTTATCTAGTGCCCAGTCCTGCGCCGCACATGATCAGATCCGCACACCGTCGGCGCCCGACAGGGGCACGGCGGTAAAACGAAAGGCCCCCTCATCTGAGGGGGCCTTTGCATAGGGGGTGGGCGGCATAGCCGCCCAGATGAAACGAGGGCTACAGCCTCTTGCCACCGTTTGCGATCACCGACTGATACCAGTGGAAGCTGTCTTTCTTGATCCGGCGCAGGGATCCGCCCTGCTCGTCCCTGTCCACATAGACGAAGCCGTAGCGCTTCTGGTAGCCGTTGAGCCAGCTCAGGATGTCGGTAAACGACCAGGCGCAGTAGCCGAGCAGCTCGACCCCGTCCTGCATCGCTTCCTGGCAGGCTTTCAGGTGGCTTTGCAGGTAGGCGATGCGGTAGTCATCGTGCACCTTGCCGTCTGCCGTGAGCTTGTCGAACTCGCCGAGGCCGTTCTCGGTGATCATCAGCGGCAGGCCGTAACGGGACGAGAGGCGGCGCAGGGCGATGCGCATCCCGGTGGGATCGATGGCCCAGTCCCAGTTGCTGGTCTCCAGTTGCGGGTTGGGCGCCGTCTTGTAGAGACCGGGAATGCCGCTCGACGGAGTAGTGCCCTTCTGGCCCGTGGTGTTGATGCGCTGCAGGGTCTGGCCACCGAGCGGGTTGTCGGTGAAGGTCAGGGTGTAGTAGTAGTTCACCCCGATGTAATCCGGCGTGCCTTCGCGCAAGAGCTCCAGATCCCCCGGCAGGATCTCTGGCGCCTCGCCATTTTCCCGCAGGTAGGCGAGCGCCGCCTGGGGGTAGCGGCCGAAGCAGTAAGCATCCAGCCACCAGAGGTTGGTGAACTCCTCGGCATTTTCGAACGCCAGCATGTCTTTGGGATCGCAGGAAGCCGGATAGGCGGGCGAATAGGCGAAGCTCGGGCCTATGAGGCCACCCGGTACATGCTGGCGGAACGCCTTGATGACCCGGGCATTGGCCAGAAACGCGATGTGATTGGCGGCGAAGAAGCGTTTACGGTCCTGCACTGCGGGCGGATGAGTCCCCAACTGATAGGCATTTGTCAGGTTATAATTCTGTTCATTTAGCGAAACCCAGTATTTTACTTTGCCAGCGAAGCGCTGATACAGGGTCACACAGTAGTGCTCGAAGTCGTCGATGATGCGTCTGTCTTCCCAGCCGCCGTATTCGTCCTGCAGCGCCTGGGGCAGGTCCCAGTGATAGAGGGTCAGCACGGGTTCGATGCCGTGGGCGATCAGGCTGTCGATGAGTTTCTCGTAGAAGGCAAGCCCGGCCTCGTTCACCTCGCCACGGCCGGTGGGGAAGATGCGCGGCCAGCTCACCGAGAAGCGATAGGCCTTGAGCCCCATCTCGGCCATCAGCGCCACGTCTTCTTCCACCCGATGATAGTGATCGACGGCCACGTCACCGTTGCTGCCCTGGAAAGTCTTGCCCGGCAGCTTGGTGAACTGATCCCACACCGAGGGACCCTTGCCGTCGGCGTCCCATGCCCCTTCCACCTGATAGGCGGCGGAGGCGGCGCCCCACAGGAAATTGGCGGGGAAGTCGTTGAATTTGTGGTGATGCATCTGGCTTGTCTCCTTCTGCTGAACGTGGCCCGAGCCACCTCGAATGGGTGGATGCCGAACTGACCCCGGCACCCTGAATGAATTGGCACAAGCATCGAACAGTTCTAGAATTCCGTCCAATGACAATTTTGGCCATTCAACATTCCAAACAGGAATGAAAGCGAGATAGAGAGAGGAAAGATGGAGCTGAGAGACTTGAAGGCCTTCGTCACCCTGGGGGAGGTGCTGCACTTTGGCCAGGCGGCGGCGCGCCAGCACATCACCCAATCGGCGCTAAGCAAACAGATCCGGCGACTGGAGGCGGAATTTGGCGGCGAGCTGTTCGAGCGCAACGCCAGCAGCACCCGGCTCACCTTGCTCGGCCGTGCGCTTTATGAGGAGGCAAGCGCGCTGGTGGCGCAGAGCGAGCAGCTCGGCCGCACCGCCCGCGACGTGCTGGCCGGCAACGGCGGCACCCTGCGCATCGGCTTTGGGGTCGCCACCAAGCTGCTGGTACCCGCCGCCATCGCCCGCTTTCGGGCCGAACGACCCGAGGTCGGCATAGAGCTCAACGATCTGTCGACCCATCACCAGTTGCTGGCGCTGGCCGAGGGCAAACTGGATCTCGGCTTCTGCCGCCTGCCCGCCCCCAAGGGCTGGCACTTTCTGCCGGTGGTGCGCGCCCATTTCATCGCCGTGCTGCCCGCCAGTTACGCCGGGGTGAAGGGGCTTGGGGATCTGGTGGGCAAGCCGCTCGCCATCCTGCGCCGGGACAAGGCCCCCTCTTTTCACGATCAGTTCGTCCACTATCTGGCCCAGAGCGGGCTACGTTTTCGCGATATCCAGTATGTGAATGACTTCGCCGCCGGCATCGCCACCGCGGCGGCGGGCATTGCCTGGACCCTGGTACCCTCCTCCACCACCATAGAGCACCCGAACGTTGTCACCCTGCCCCTCACCGAGCCCGAGGCGAGCTGGATCATCGGTCTCACCCGCCCGCCCCACAGCAACAACCCGCTCATCGACGCCTTCTGGCAGACGGTGGCCGAGTTGGGGGACCCGGAACTCAGCGAAGACGCGGCGCAGGGGCGATAAGCCCCTCTCGATGCCGCTCGCCCACTATCTACCCCTCTCCGTCGCCCGGTCATTCCAGATCCATTGCGACATTGATGAATCCCTCTCATAGACCCATGCGCACTGCGCCGGCTAATCGGCGCGACACGCAGCCGCTACACTGACTCCCGCTCCAATGTCTCAGCCGCCGGAGGCCCGCACGGAATATCGTCCCAACGCACTTGAGGGATCCGGCCTTGGCATCGACACTCCATGGGCACATCCGGCTGTGCCTGCACAGCCTTCACACCACGGCGGGGCCACAGCCCCAAGATCAGACGAGGAATATGGCGATGAAAGTACTCGGCTATGCCGCCCAGTCGGCCCAGGTGCCCTTGGCGCCCTTCCACTTCGAGCGACGCGAGCCTCGCGCCGATGATGTGGTGATCGAGATCCAATATTGCGGTGTCTGCCACTCGGACTTGCACAACGCCCGCAACGACTGGGGCAACAGCCACTATCCCATGGTGCCGGGTCACGAGATCATCGGCCGGGTGAGCCGGGTCGGCAGCGCCGTGACCCGTTTCAAAGCGGGGGACAGGGTCGGCGTCGGTTGTATGGTCGATTCGTGCCAGCACTGTGCCCCCTGTGAGCAGGGGCTGGAGCAGTTCTGCGAGCAGTTCCCCACCCTGACCTATAACGGTGTCGACAGGCAGGATCGCAGCACGACCTATGGCGGCTATTCGGAGCAGATCGTCACCTCGGACAAGTTTGTGCTGCACATTCCCGATGGGCTGGAGCTGGCGGGCACGGCGCCCCTGCTGTGCGCCGGCATCACCACCTGGTCGCCCCTGCGCCACTGGCAGGCAGGCCCGGGCAGCAAGGTTGCCGTCATCGGCCTTGGCGGCCTCGGTCACATGGCGTTGAAACTCGCCAGTGCACTGGGGGCCGAGGTCACACTGTTTACCCGCTCCCCCGGCAAGGAAGAAGACGCCCACCGGCTCGGCGCCGATCACGTGGTCATCTCCAGCCAGGCTGCACAGATGGCGGCGGTGAAGGGAAAATTCGATCTCATCATCGATACCGTGCCCTATGTGCACGATCTCAACCCCTATCTGCCGGCCCTGGCCATCAACGGCACCCTGGTGTTAGTCGGTTACCTCGGCGATCTCAACCCCATGCTGAATACGGTACCCCTCATCATGGGTCGCAAGTCGGTGGCGGGCTCCCTCATCGGTGGCATCAAGGAGACCCAGGAGATGCTCGATTTCTGCGGTCAGCACAAGATCACCGCCGACGTGGAGACCATCGCCATCCAGGGCATCAACGATGCCTACGAGCGCATGCTAAAGAGTGACGTCAAGTACCGCTTCGTCATCGATATGGCATCACTCAAGGGCTGATCTCGCCCGCGCTGGCGGTGCGGCTCCCCGCACCGCCACCCAAACCACCATCCCTTCTCCGGCCACCATCCTGGCCGGCGTGGCCGACGCTTGCCCGCAGGCGCGGCCCAACCCATCTAACAGGAGAGCATCATGCTTATTCAATCCAGCGGCTCACAAGCCTCCAGCCAGGGCCCAAGCGACTACTTCACCGGCAGGGTACGGGTCGGTCCTCTGTTTGCGGCCAATGCTCCGGCCCGCGCCCTCGGGGTCAGCGTCACCTTCGAGCCCGGTGCCCGCACCCATTGGCATGTCCACCCCCTGGGTCAGACCCTGATCGTCACCGCCGGCTGTGGCCTGATCCAGCTGTGGGGCGAGCCCGCCCGTCACATCCGACCCGGGGACGTGGTCTGGATAGCGCCGGGAGAGAAACACTGGCACGGCGCCACGGCCACCACCGCCATGACCCATATCGCCATTCAGGAACAGCAAGAGGGCAAGACCGCCGATTTTGCCGAGCAGGTCACTGAGGCCCTGTACCTCGCCTGAAAAATAGCGCAGTGCCAGGGAATGGCGCTCACCCTTTTCCCTCCTTTGCCAATCACCCTGCCGGCTTGCAGCTCCTTTTTGTGGTAAATATCAGCAAGCTGGACAAGCGGTTTGGATCGAGTCAACTCGTCTCATTAGAGGTAGCCAGAGGTAGCTTTTGAACCCGCAACCCCAGTAGAATCGGCCAATGCCCTGGCGCATCGACGCCGACTGACAAGGATCTGTTCTCCCCATGCAACTTCACTGGCTGTTGAAGTTTGATTTGCATCGCCTCATTCTGGCCCTGGCCGTACTCGGTGTCCTCGCGACCTTTGGTAACAGCTTTTACGCCATCTATCAGGCGCAGCGGCAGTTGCTGATTGCCAATACCCTGGAATCCAACCGTGTCTACGCGACCAAGCTGGCCGCCTCCGCCGACAGCATGATCCAGTCGGCCCAGGGTCAGCTGGCCTATAGCGCCAGCCTGCTGGCGCCCTTGCTACAAGGGGATGACACCCGGGCCCTCGATGGGGAAGTCAATCGCCTGCGACTGCAGACCAGCACCTTCAACTCCGTGGTCATCGTCAATCGCGACGCCACCATCGTCGCCGTCTCCCCCGAGACGCTGCAGGTGAAGGGTGCAAAACTGAGCTCTCCCACCGCACTCGAAGCCATCAAGAGCCAGCAGCCGCAGATCACCGATCCTTTCGTCTCCTTGACCGGCAACTACCTCATCAGCCTCTCCTATCCGGTGTTCTCCAAGGACAAGCGCTATCTTGGCTATGTCGCCGGCACCATCTACCTGCAGTCCACCAGCGTCCTCTCCAGCCTGCTCGGCCAACACTACTATCAGGACGGCTCCTACCTCTATGTGGTGGATCGGGAGAAGACGCTGATCTATCACCCGGACACCAAGCGGGTCGGTCACAAGATCAAGGGCAACCCTGCGGTCGACGAGGTGCTCAAGGGGGATGACGGCTCCCTCGACGTGATCAACTCAGGCGGCACCGAGATGCTGACCGGTTTCGCCCCCGTCGCCAGCACGGGCTGGGGCGTGGTGGCCCAGCGTCCCCGCAGCGCCACCCTGGAAGGGCTCGATGAGCACATGTCCGGCGTGCTGATGCAGATGATCCCGACCACCCTCTTCATCCTCTTCATCATCTGGCTCTCCGCTACCTTCATCTCCCGCCCCCTGCGTCAGCTGGCCAAGCGGGCCAGCCTGATGGATCAACAGGGCGCCATCTCCAACATCGCGGGCATTCGTGCCTGGTATTTCGAGGCAGCCCAATTGAAGCAGGCCATCCTCAAGGGGTTGGGCCTGCTCAATACCAAGATCGACAAGCTGCACAACGACAGCCACACCGATCCCATGACGGGCCTGTTCAACCGGCGCGCCATTCAGAGGCTGTTGGATGAGTATCTGGTGGAGCCAAAACCGCTCTCGGTGGTCGCCCTCGACATCGATCATTTCAAGAAGATCAACGACAGCTTCGGCCACGATGTCGGCGATCAGGTGATCGTCTCGTTAGCACACCTGATGCGGCAGGATGTCAGGCCGGACGCGGCGCTGTGCCGCAGCGGCGGTGAAGAATTTCTGCTGCTATTGCCCAATGTCACCCTGAAGCAGGCCGAGGCCATCGCCGAACGACTACGGCTAAAAGTGGCGAGCCATGAGATGGAAAGCGCGGGCTGCATCACCATCTCCCTTGGCGTCGCCCACTGGTCCTCCCATCAGGGCAGCGATCTCGGCGCCGTGCTCAAACAGGCAGACAAGGCGCTCTATGAAGCCAAGCGCCAGGGCCGCAACCGGGTGGTCGTGGAGCACTGAGCCGCGGCCCTCACGGGCCGCTTTGTCAGAAGCTGTAACCCATCTTCAGGTAGATACCACTGTTGTTATCCTTGCCCATCGCATATTCCAGGTTGGCGACTATGCCCTCCTCCGGCTTGAGCAGATACTGGATACCTGCCCCCCAGGCGGGATAGACGTTATCACTGTCGGTGCAATCGAGCGACTCGCCGCTGACGGCGTCGCCATAGAGACAGGCGACACCGGCGAAGGCGGTCATGGTCCAGCGATCCGCCAGCTTGTAGCGCTCCTCCACCTCGATGGCGGACATGTGCTGACCCAGGTACTCACCCGGGGTGTAACCACGCAGGTAGATGGGGGAATAGGAGCCGCTCGGTGCATCCTGTGAAAACTGGTTGCGGTTGCGCACCGCCAGCACATGGCCATCGCCGTGAGACCAGTAGCCACGGTAGTCGACCCGATAGATATCAAAGTCCTGCTCCCCGCCCAAGCCTTCCCGATAAGCCAGATTGTTGACGTTGAGGTACCAGCCCTTGGTCGCGCTAAAGTCGCTGTCACGGGAGTCATGCTGCACCACCAACCCGAGCCCCCCCGAGGTGAAGCCCTCCAGCCCCAACTCATCCAGGATCTGATCCGACTGCAGATCCCGGCCCTGCATCTCGTAGTTCGAATAGGCCGCCATGCCGCCGACAAACCAGTCGCCTTCCACCCGGTAGAGGTAGCGGAAGAAGGCGGAGCGGAAGTTGTCGTTGGTCTCAAGGGCTCGGCCGCTGCCGAGGTAATCCGCGTAGTCGTTGTTGATGTCGCCGGAGATGACGCCGCCGACGATGCGATGGTGATCCGTCCCGAAGGAGGTCTTGGCGAAGGCGCTGGCGATCAGGGAGTCGGAGGTGGTGTATTTGGCCGAGACGGTGAACAGCGATGGCCGTGACTGCTCGTCAAACTGATGCATATACCCCACCATCAGCCCCGCCGCCGTGTCCAGCTTGGGGCTGGAGCTCAGTAGCGGCACGAACAACCAGGGGGAACGTTCGGCCTTTTTCTTGGTGGTCGCGTTGCCCTTGCCATCCTGGCTGGCCTCGGTCGCTTCTTCCCGCTCGGGATCAGCCGCCGTCACCGGGGCAGATGCCAGCGTCATGGTGAGGGCCAGACCGGCCATCAGGGGAGAGGTTGCTTTCAGCATGTGTGTGGCTCGCACTGGCTCGCGCACCGCAAACCGGCGGCGCCAGGCCACCCGGCTCGACAGGCGCATGTCGTTTCGGATTGCCGACCGATGATCTGCATCACCCAGGCCGGAAAGGGCGCCAAGAATATCGGCATCCCCGGGCCCCATCTACCTAAAGGTGGTTAGCCATACAATTGCCATACAGCTTCGTCGAACGGTTGGTTCGAACGAGCACCAGCTATGAAAAACCCCTGCCATGGGCAGGGGTCAAAGGAGGATGAGAAAGAGGGTAAGTGACTCTTACAGGTTGACGGCGAGGCTGCTCACCGGCGCCCTGGTCGGCGTCACCAGCACCGGGACCGACTTGGAGGTCGGGGTGAAGGATCCCTCACCGATGCTCTCGATGGAGACCAGCGGGTTGGTCTCGGGGTAGTAGGCCGCGATATTGCCACGGGGGATCTCGTAGAAGATCACGCTAAAGCCGCTGACGATGCGCTCACGCCCGTCGTTGCAAATGGCCGCCATGTCCACCTGCTGCTCCTCGGCGAACCCCAGCTGGCGGGCATCCTCCTCGTTCATAAACACCACGTTGCGGCGTCCCTTGATGCCACGATAACGATCGTCCATGCCGTAGATGGTGGTGTTGTACTGATCGTGGGAGCGCAGGCTCTGCAGCAGCAGCACAGGTTTCCCCGTCATCTGCTCGGCGTGGCGAGTGCTATCGGGCAGGATGGAGTCCGGCAAGCGGCTCGGCCTGAACTCGGCACGGCCGCTGGCGGTGTTCCAGCGCAGCTTGGCCGCCGAGTTCTCGAGGTGGAAACCGCTCGGCTGCTCGATGCGGCGGTTGAAATCCTCAAAGCCGGCGATGGTGTCGGCGATGAGATCCCGCAACAATACGTAGTCATCGCGCAGGGCCAGCCAGTCGACCCGCTCGCTACCCAGGGTGGCTTCCGCCATCCGTGCCACTATGTCGATCTCGGACAAGCAGAACGCCGACACCGGCTCGTTCATGCCGGTGGAGGCGTGCACCATGCTGAAGGTATCTTCCACCGTGATCTTCTGGATACCGCTACGCTGTTTGTCCAGTTCGGTGCGGCCGAGGCAGGGCAGGATCAGTGCATCTTTGGATACCATCAGATGACTGCGGTTGAGCTTGGTGCTGATCTGCACGTTGAGCTCGCTGTTGCGCAGCGCCTCGTAGGTAAATTCGGTGTCCGGCGCGGCGGCGGCCAGGTTGCCACCGAGGCAGACGATCATCTTGCTGTTGCCCGCGTGCAGCGCCTTGAGCGCCTCGTAGACGTTGTGGCCCGGCGTGCGCTTGAAGCCCACCGGGAAGCGGCGCTCCAGCCGGTCGATAAAGGCGGCATTGGGTTTTTCGTTGATGCCCATGGTGCGATTGCCCTGCACGTTGCTGTGGCCGCGCACCGGGCACAGCCCCGCCCCCGGTTTGCCAAGCTGGCCACACATCAGGTGCAGGTTGACGATTTCGCGAATGGTGTCGACCGAGTGCTTGTGCTGGGTGATCCCCATGGCCCAGCAGCTGATCACGCTGCTGCTGTGGGCAAAGATCCTGGCGGCCTGACAGATCTCGTCCCGGCTCAAGCCGGACTGGGCCTCTATCTGCTTCCAGTCGGTGGCCTTCACCTCGGCCACGTACTGATCAAAATGCACCGTATGCTGCTCGATGAAGGCGAGATCGATGCGTCCGCCCTCCTCTTCCAGAATGTATTTGGCCATACCGCGCACCGCCGCCATGTCACCGCCGAGCTTGGGGGTGAGGTATTGATGGCTGATGCGGGTGGCGGCCGGGGTCAGCAGCTCCGCCGGGCTCTGGGGGCTGGCGAAGCGCTCGAGTGCCACCTCTTTCAAGTTGTTGAAGGTAACAATCTGGCAGCCATTGCGCGCCGCCTTGCGAAGGGAGTTCATCATGCGCGGGTGGTTGGTGCCCGGGTTCTGGCCAAACACGAAGATCGCCTTGGCCTCATCGAAATCATCCAACACCACGGTACCCTTGCCGATCCCGACCGACTGGATCAGACCGACACCGCTCGCCTCATGGCACATGTTGGAGCAGTCGGGGAAGTTGTTGGTGCCATAGAGGCGACCGAACAGCTGATAGAGATAAGAGGCCTCATTGCTGGCCCGTCCCGAGGTGTAAAACTCCACTTCATCGGGGCTCGCCAGACTTTGCAGCTTGTCGGCGATGATCCGAAACGCCTGATCCCAGCTTATGGGTTCGTAGTGATCTCTGGTCGGGTTGTAGCGCAGCGGCTCGGTCAGGCGGCCCTGATACTCCAGCCAGTAGTCGCTCTGGGTGGACAGCCGGCGCACCGAATGCTCGGCGAAGAAATCCGCGCCCACCGTCTTGCCGGTCGACTCCCAGGCCACCGCCTTGGCGCCATTTTCGCAGAACTGGAAGGCACCCTGCTTGTTGTCACCCCAGGCGCAGCCCGGGCAGTCGAAACCGTCGGTCTGGTTGACCCGCAGCAGGTTCTTGATGTTCTGGCGGGTCTTCTGGCTGCGCAGTACCTGCTTGAAGGTGGATTGCAGGGACGAAAATCCACCAGCCTTGGCTGGTTTCTCAATATGACGGGACATTGGGTTCTCCGATCTGGTCTGAGGGCCGGGCATGGGAATAGTAGACCGGTGCGTCAAACCTGGGCACATGAATGAGGTTCAGGTTGTATTTCAGGGCCAGTCGCACGGCAAGCTGGCTGGGGGATGCAAGGCTGATGAGGTGAGCGGCACCAAATTGCACCGCCTTGTGGATGAGTTCACTGCCGCAGCGGCTGGTGATGACCAGGGTATTGTGCCGGGTTGGCTGGCGCAGTTGCATGCCGATGAGCTTGTCCAGCGCATTGTGGCGGCCGATGTCTTCCCGGCAGGCCACTATCTCGCCATGGGCATCCAGCGCCAGTGCGGCATGCAGCGCCCCGCTCTGGCGAGCCTTGCACTGCCAGGGGGCAATGCGTTCGCGCAAATTGACCAGGGTGGTCGCGGTAGGCGGCGTCAGTGGTACAAGCGGCGTGAGGGCGGGCAAGGCATGCTCGATGGCTTCGACCCCGCAGATGCCACAACCGGTGGCACCGGTGAGACGACGCTTGCGTTGATTCAGCGCGGCGAGACAGCGATTGGCGATGGTCACATCGAGCACGACGCCGTATTCGGAGGCCGTAACCTGGATCTCGTGCACATCCTGATTGCCTTGAATGATGCCTTCTGCGAACAGAAAGCCGATGGCGAAGTCATCGAGATCGTCGGGGGTGACCATCATGACGGCGTGATTGATGTCGTTGATGTTGACTGATACGGCCGCCTCTTCCACCAGCTCGTTCAGCTTGGGCAACCAGATGTTGAGAGGGTCCATTCGAAGCACTTAAAAATGTATCAGAGAATCAAGTTTAAATAACTCTCGTTGGCAAAACCAATGAAACAAATCTATTCGCCCATAGAGCAACTCTATTGCCGATGGTGTCGCAATTGATTAAATTTGTCACCCATCAATGGCACCATCTGCATACCATCAATGAATATCAATCAGTTACGTTACTTTTACGAGCTGGCTCAGCATCGCCACTTCGCCAAGGCGGCCAAAGCCTGCTTCATTACCCAACCGACACTGTCGGCCAGCATCACCAACCTGGAAAAATCCCTCGGCACCGAACTGGTGGTGCGCAACAGCCAGTTCGTGGCACTGACTCCGGCAGGCGAGGTGGTGCTGCGCCACGCCGAGCGCATGCTGCTCGAACAGGACTCCATGCGCCAGGAGCTGAGCCTGTTCAGCGGTGAACTCTCCGGCTCCCTGCGCATCGGCATCGTGCCCCAGTCGAGCATCGACATCATGCCGCTGCTCAAACGCTTCAATGATGCCTTTCCCAACGTCACCCTGCGCCTGTCGGTGATGACCCACGGCACCTTGCTCGAACAACTGGATCTGCACCAGACCGACATCGGGCTCGGGTTTGACGACTTGCTCACCGACAACCAGCGCCGCTCTCTGGAGGTGCAGCTGCGCCATGCCAACCCGATGGCGGTGCTCAGCCCCCAGCCCCTTAGGGATCATCGCGGCGGCCACCTCGAGCCTCTGCAACTGGCCGATCTGCAATCTCGCCCCCTGATCCTGCCAAGCAAGACCATGCAGTTTCGCCACTATTTCGACCAAGCCGCCGCCCGCCAGCAGCTGAGCTTCAAGCCGGTGCTCGAGACCGACTCCCTGTTCCACCTGATCAATGCGGTGAGCCACGGCCTGGGCACCGCCGTGGTCAGTGCCGGCATCGCCAACACCGCCAATCAGCTGTTCAAGGTGCACTGCCAGCCGCTGGCCGATGTGGAGGCGGGCACCACCGCCTTTATCACCCGCAAACACAGCGTCACCCCGGCCATGCAGGCCTTTCTAGACATGCCATCAGCATGACCCCACCACCAGTGGGATATGTCACACCTATCAAAATCACTTCTTGAAAGCTCTACATCCATGACTAAAGACAGCTCCATACGATTCAAAACTTCCTGTTTTGCAGTTGTTTATCCACGTCGAATTGCGTGACACGGCCACCCTCCCCCAGGTTCAGCGGCGTGACGCGAAAACGCCCCATGCCTGGCTGAAAATATGCAGCATTTGGAACCCACCTCACATCATGTCAGGCAAAACGAACTAGCATAAGAGGCTCGATAGCCAATGACATGGAGAGGAAGATGGGAAGCTATGAACTGAAACTGGCGAAGAATGACCAATTTTATTTTGTGCTCAAGGCGGGCAACGATCAGGTCATCCTGAACAGCGAGATGTACACCACCAAGGCGGCGGCGCAGAGCGGCATTGCCTCGGTCCAGACCAATGCGCCGGATGCAGGGCAATACGATCTGAAAGAGGCGACCAATGGCCAGTACCACTTCAATCTGAAGGCCAAGAATCATCAGGTCATCGGCTCCAGCCAGATGTACGCCAGCAAGGCATCGGCCCAGAACGGCATCCAGTCGGTGCAGACCAACGGGCCGACCCAGACCATCAAGGATCTGACCGCTCAGCCATGACGGCATAAGCCTGACTCGGTTTGATTGCAATGGGCACCTGGGTGCCCTTTTGTTTATCCGTTTTATTCATCCACGCAATGCGCATCATGTTCCACCGGGCAAGCGATCGCCTGGGGGCGACGGATCCGCCTGAGCCGATAACTCAGGGCTAGCAAATCAGGGTAGACAGACTGTGCTCCTCATTCGGCAAAATAGTCACCCCCGCAGGGTCGGTGATAGCCGCCTCGGCGCACAACATGGTGCGATAACCGTGAGTGCTCATGTCGTCGATGGCCATGGCGCCTTCCAGCCAGGGCGTCCAGACCACCACGCTGTCATGGTGCTGGCTCGTCACCCGGATGGTGCGCTTGCCATCGCTGAGGGTGATCATGGCCTCGGGTTGGTGATAGATGCGATCAATGGCCTCGGATAGCCTCAAGGCGCCCTGTTGGCGGCCCTGTTGAGCAACCAAGATCCGAGAGTAAGGCTCGCCCAACCCGGTTAGGCTGACGTTCTCTGGCGCGCTGATCTGCAGATAGCTATGCAGGGCCCCGTTGTAAACAAGTGGAACATTGCCGGTATTGCGGGTGATCAGTGTCAGTGAGAGCGAGGTGCTTATCAGCACATCCAGCGCCAGCTCGAACGCGTGGGGCCAGAGGGCGCGGGTGGTGTCGTTGTCACGCAGAGAGAGATGTACCAGGGTGCCATATGCGTGATCGGTGACCCCATCGAGCGTCCACAAGGAAGTACGAGCGAAGCCGTGGGCAGGCTTGCCACTGCCGACTCGGGCGGGCGCCGGGCCAAACCAGGGCCAGCAGATGGGGATCCCCCCCCGGATAGGCCTGCTGCCATTCAGCACCGCCTTGTCACTCAACCAGATGGCATCGGGCTCATCATGACGCTGATAGCTCAACAGGTGGGCGCCAAACAGGCTGATTTTCGCCTTGGCATAGGCATTGTCAATACAGAGCAAGGGCAGCCCGTCCACATCGTGGCACAAAGCGCAATGGCGGGTTAGAACGCGGGTGGATTGCATGAGAATTCCTGTGTTCGATGGGGTTGAAAAATCGAGGTGCAGCGGCCTTGCAGCAGGAAGGAAAGCGATGACTGGACAAGCCGAATACTCCCGGGCCCCATATGTATTCAATTTAAAGCTGTGGTGGCCAATACCCCATTGACCACCACTCTCCTGTCTTGCCGATGCTCACATCAGCTCAACGCATCATGGCCACTCGCGCTTACCACCACACTTCGGCCTGGGCGCCCAGGGTCCAGGTATCATCCCGTGGCTCCCCATTCACGTCGGGTCTGAAGTTATCATCCTGCTGCAGATAGCTGACGAACACCCTGATTTCCGGACGAGCCCACCAGTCCTTACTGGGAGCCCAGGCCTGTGCCAGCGTGAACTTGGTGCCGTCCTCGGTTTCGGTTGATTTGTTCTGCTCGGTCCAGGAATCCTTGAAGTAGCCGACCTCCACGTAGGTCTTCATGTGGTCATTCCAGTGATAGGATGGGCGAATGACGGTGGAGAACACTTCACGGGAATCAAATTCGGTGGTGACTCGGGTATCATTGTCAAAGTCGCTGAAGTCATTGGACTTCGCATAGACGATCTGGTGGCCCAATTCGAAATCGCCGCCCAGTTTGATGGCCCCATGGTTGATGAAACGAAAACCGTTCCCACCGGCGGAGGTCATCTCCAGGCCACTGCCGCTACCGTTGCCATAGCTGGTTGCCTGACCCGTCAAGCCATCGGCGAAGAACTGAATGGCGGTCTTGTTCACTCCCCCCATGACATTCCAGACCACCTGCCCGGTCAGCATGTGGCCGTCTGCGGGCTCCTCTGTGGTCGCACTGGCCTTCTGACTGTCACTCAGATTGACGTGTGCAAAGTTGTATCCCACTTCCAGCGACGCGTCCTGCCACATCGGGATCCCGGCATAGCGCACATCGAAGGTATTGACGTTGACATGCTCATCCCCACTGGTATCGCCATCGCTATCCACCTCATCCCAGGGATCGTTGCGCACAATGGCCAGTGATAGCTTGCCAGCACCAACATCGATCTGCTCCACACCGACACCGGCCCCCGAGATATCCCAATACGCGAAGTCAGTCAGGTGTACATCGTGGATCTGGTAGTAACGCTTGCCAGCCCAGAGGGTCTCATTCTTGCCAAACAGGTTCTTGGCCTTCACGTTGGCCTGACGCAGGGCAAACTCGGCTTCGTTGTCACTTGCCGCTTCCCAGTCACGCTCCTGGCCGGAGGACATGGTGAGCATGGTATCGAAGGAGAACGATTTGCCATCCTGGTTATACACTTCCTGACCCAGACTCATTTCCGCGTAGGTGTCTGCCTCGTTACCGAGGCGGCCCACCCGCTGTTTATTCATGGTTTGCATGTCACCATTATCTGACGTGCCCAGGCCAGAGCGAAGATAACCGTGAAAATCGATGGCCAATGCGGAAGAAGAAATAATACATGTCGCAATAGCAACAGATAACTGCGCTTTCTTGAATATCATCATATACCTCATAAGTGGCGAACATCCAACCACATGAAAAAACAATGGCTGACTATATATGGCGATGGTGAGTCATCGCATAATGGAATAGATACAAATAGCTCACCAATGGAATTAAGAATCCATATGGCACACCTATAAAATCAGATACACAGGCTTGAATAAACGGAATGACGGCACCACCGAGCCCCGCCATAATTAATATGGCTGAGGCCATGGGGAGCAACCGCTTGGGGGTATTATTTATTACAATGGAATAAATAACAGGATAAATAACTGAATTGGTGATGCCGATCAGCAAAAATAAATACCCGCTAATTTCATTGGCCAATAGCATGGCCAACAGGATCAATACCGCAGGCATGGCCGTGCAGATCGCAATCAGATACTTTAAATTTACTTTATGTGATAGCAGACCATACAACACACGGCCAACCATGGCGCCGGCCCAATATAATGATATCAATGAGGCAGCCTCCTTTAAGGAAAAACCACCTAAGTTGGGATCGGATATATAAATCACCGCATTAACGGCGATGGCCACCTCGGCACCGACATAGAAAAAGATGGCCAGCACACTCAGGGTAAATAATTTATGGCTGGCCAGCGCTTTGATCTCTTCACCAATATTGGACTGTCGCGCCTCAGTGACCCTGACATCGGGCAGTTTCACCAACTGTGACAACAGGATCAATCCTCCGATGAACGCCAACAAGATGACGTAGATCATCGTCAAGCGGGCGCTCTGCTCCGACGTGCTGAGATCATAAAAACTGCCCAGCATCAACGCCGCAGACAACGGTGCAACGACGGTGCCCAGTGAATTGATGGCGGAGGCCAGGCTCAGCCGGCCAGGTACGGACGCTGCCGTGCCAAGAGTGGCAAGATAGGGGTTGGCCACCACCTGCATGGCCGCAACGGCCAAGGCAATAAACAATACGCCAAGACACAGCATGGGAAAATGGTGTGCATGATAGGCGACAATAATGGTGATACTGCCGAGCAGGGCCAACCAATATGAATAGGTCAGCGCTTTTCTGTAACCATGCGCAATCATGATCCTGCCCATGGGCAGTGAGGCTATAAAGGGGGCAATAAAAAATATCAGCGGAATAAGTCCCGAACCGGCATTGGACAAATCATAGTATTCCTTAATATAAGGAACCGAGACCGATGTCAGCGCCGTGATCACGCCCCAAATAAAAAATGAGCTGTTCAGCACAAACACCGAGGCAAAGGGTTTCATTTCTTTTTGCATGAAGATTGATGACTCATTATTTTACATTCATTGGCGGTGATGGGAGGAGGCCCATGCCTCCTCCCACTTTGTTACGCCATGAGGTAGGTATTGTTCTGTCCAGATGACAAGGTGGCTATATTGGCAGGAGTGGCTTCACGCCCCAACATATTGGTCACTGCCGCTATTCCCAGATTTTCCGTTGAGGTAAATTTGCCAACAGCAACGTCTCGCGCCTCGGCATTGTACAGTCGCAACAAATAACCCCCTTCAATCCCTTTTACCAAACTGCTGAATACCGCCTCGGACCCTGTCAGGGAACCCAGGCTAAAGTAATTTGGTACCTTGAAGTCCAGCGGATTGGTATGGAAATAACTGATATTAAATTCCCCGGTGCGAGACAGCGATTGCTCATGATAATAAGCCTGCTGTTTGGCAAAGCTCACATAACGCCGTCTCACCTTATTGGCCTGATAGGACTCGCCAATATGCAGGGCCAGATCGAAGGTCAGCGTTTTTTGCAGCTGGCTGTCCGGCGTTTCAATGAGTTTTTCCGCCAGTCCACTGGCGCGACCAGGGCGGCGGGACAGATCCGGCAGGCCGAAATACCCGCAGGCGCGGAACAGGGTGATGGCCAATCGATCGAAGTCAGCGCCCACGACCTGATACTCTTTGCAGCCATGAGTGAAGACGGAGGTGTAATAGCGATCGCCAATCAGCGACACATAGTTGAGCAGCGGCTCGGTGGTGGTCGGTTCTTCCACGAACCCTTTCTCACGCCAGTCAGCGAGCTCCGCCGGCTGGGTATCACGCTCGACTTCAAAGAACTGGGTACCGGCGCGGGAGAAACGGCTGGCAATCTGGCTATTGACCAGCAGACGCAGCCGGTGGTTGAGGCTCTTGTTAACGAGGGTCAGGTTCATCTCGATGACATCAGACCCCTCTTTCAGGGTGAGGGCCAGGCTGAACGGCAAGGGTTGATCGGCTTTTTTCATGGCCCGATTGGCCAGATCCTTTGGTACCCGCCATTCACCACGGATGTTCATGACCTGAGAGTGCAGATGCGTTTCGACGCTCACCTGGGCGCCAGTGAAATCGAGCGCGATGGCCCAGTCTTGCTCCGCTGGGCAGTGATCATAGTTGTCACCCGCATCCCCATCATTCTCAAAGCTGAGGGCATTGATGAAGGTTTTTCCGAGGCGGCGATCGAGCAGATTGATCTGGCCCGCCTCCACCGTGAGTTGATAGTACTCATTCCCCATGGTGGTCGCTGCCGAGCTGTTGGCCAGGCTGCGGGCGGTTGACTCAACCCCGTCGGCCACCTCGATGACCTTGTAGCCAAAGGCCGGCAACTCGACCGCGACTTCGATCTCGGTCAGGTAATAGTATTTTTTCTCATCGTGCAGCGCAGCGTCCTTGCGCCAGATGCCACCATAGTCGCGCGTCTGCTCGACGACGCAATAGGCAAGCTGCTCGTTACCAAACCAGAGACTGAAATCGGCACTGGCGGTAAAGACGCGATATCTCGCGCTGACCTGCTCGGCCACTGGCAGAGAATTGACCAGGATCAGAGGAGAACGGCCCGCCTGAATATCGCAGCTCAGCGCCAGCTTGCGCAGCAGATAGACATGAGTGCTCTCGGCGAGCTCATGGGCCATCTTCAGGCGCTCAAAGATGCGCGCATTCGTTCTGTCGGTATTGGTGCAGACACTGTGGGTCTGGGCACGGGCCAGCAGCCGCCATATCTCGTCAACCAGCCCTTGCTCCCAAGGCAGACCCAGCTTGTCCGCCATGACCATCAGGGGCTGGACGTTGTAGGTCATCAGCCGCTCTATCTTGTCTTGCAACTGCTTGATGTCGTAGCGCACCGAGTTGATGGACTTGTGCACACGCGAATATTGGGTGTCCAGGAACTCGCCGTAATAATGCGGCAATGTGTCACCGCATTCGGCTTGCAGGCGCTCGAAATATTGATCGAAGGTCGTCTCAACAAAGTGATATTCATCAGACTGGGCATTGTAAGCCGCGAGCTGCTCCTTGAAGTCCCGCCGGATCGGCGTCTGATCGTTGCCCATGGTGAGCAAGAACTCGTCAAACGGAGACTTGCTGGCGATCAATTCAAGCGGAGTCAGGGTATTGGTCTTGCACTCGGATGCCAGATCCTTGGACAGCAGCTTGCCACTGAAGAAGGGATCATAAGACCAGCCATACCCATCGATCAGCACGTTGGTGATGACACGGCTGCCACCGGGGCCATCCCAGAAGAACTCCGTCGGCAGGCCGTGTTTATCGCCCATGCCACGGCGAAACGAGAACTTGGTGATACCAACCCCGTTGAATATCTGCGGGAAATCCACCGGATGACCAAAACTGTCCGGCAAATAAGAGACCATGGACGAACCGCCCAGGCTATTGGCATATTCAATCCCCAGGCGGAGATTATTTATCATGGACTCGCCGCTAACCGCAAAGGTTTCGGTCTGGGTATGCCAGGGTCCAATAAATAACCGATTATCTTTAATCAGTTTCTCCAGTCTGCTGCGGTCTTCCGGACAAACAGAGAGATAATCTTCCACAATGGCGGTTTGACCATCCAATAAAAAATGATCAACTACCCCCTCTTCCAGCATCTTGATGGTTTCACGCATGTGGTAGGTGAGCTGTACCTGAGATTCACGGTCGGTAAAATACCATTCGTTATCCCAGTGGGTTTGATAAACGACATGACCAAGTTTTTTCATTTTATTTACGCTATTCATGTTTATTTGCCGTTATGGGGGAGAGGCTCCCCTCCCCGTTCAATAAATAATTACGCTTGGGTAGCAATATAATCTTCTAGCTGTGCCCTGAGCCTGTCGACACTGGCGCCATAAATGGCCTGCACACCACCTTCGAGCACCACAACTTCCATTGCGCCCAGCTTCATCCAGACCCGCCTTTCGGCGTTCACCAAGGTATGGTCTTTCACTTCCACCCTCAGCCGGGTGAAACAGTTTCCGACGTTGATGATGTTATCGACGCCGCCCAATGCCTCGACGATCTTGGCAAACTTGGATTCGTCACTGCTGACAATATTGCTGAGCATGCTCTCTTTCTTGGGCTCGTCATCTTTCTCGGCATCCGGCTCACGGCCAAAGACGGTGATGTCAAACTTCACCACCAGATAACGGAACACGGCGGCATAAATACCGGTGATGCCCAGGCCGACGATGAACCACAGGGCCAGTTCCCACCAGCGTCCCAGTACCACACCGACCTGGAGAATGCCGGAGGCCACCACGTTGACCAGTCCGAACAACTTCCAGGTGAACACCTGCTCGCCCAGGATGGAACTGAGCAGATCGGGGATCATGGCGAAGGTGGAGATCATCAGGACATGCACGACATAGAGGATCGGCGACACCAGCACGAACATGAATTCCAGTGGTTCGGCGAAGCCGGTAAAAATCACCGCCGCTGTGGTGCTGATGTAGAGGGCTTTGACTTTCTGGGTACGTTTTTCCTTGGGAATAGCGAAGAACATGCCGATGGCGGCGCCGGGCAGTGCAAACAGGCCGGTGATGTCTTGCGCGTAGAAGATGTTGCACATGTTCGGCTTGTTGAACACGTCCATCGCCATCACTTGCTGGCCCTGGTTGACCAGATTGACGATCTCGTCCAGACGGGCAGGACAAACCTGGGCGATACCGACCAGATTCACCTGTTGCAGGGTGGAATAGAGGGTGCCGCCAACGGGCGTGTATTCGAAGACATAGTTGGTGATGTGGTGCATGCCGATAGTCCGCAGCGCCACTTCCAGGAAAGTCTTGAAGAAGGGGGCAACAAAGGAGCCTGAGTGCTCTACTGCGCGGGCGATATGCTCAAGGCCCAGACCGATCAGCGGCCAGACGAACAGGATGATACCCGCCAGGATCAGCGCATACACGAAGGTGACCAGCACGGTAAAACGCTGACCGTTGAAAAAATCCAGCCAGATAGGCAGGCGCTCGAATGTCTTGTATTTTTCCCATAAATGGGCCGACAGCGCACCGACGATGATGGCGCCGATGACCCCGACTCGCATGGTGACGACACCAAATACGGTTTCAAACAGGTTGTAATATTCAGGGTTCTTTTCCGGGGATAACAGATCGGTTACCGTCAATATTTCGGTAAAGCCTTTTATCTGACTGAAATAAACCAGCGACAGTTCACCCAGAATTTTATGGAACGTCAGGAAGAACAATCCGGCAATCACAATGGCGCCCGCTTGTTTCTCTTTTGTCAGCGCGGCAGCAACACAGAGGGCAAAGAAGAATGGTAGGTTACCCAGCACCACCCAGCCGGCCAGATTCATATATTTACCAATAAAGGCAAATGCCGAGCCCAGTATTGGAATACCGCCCAATAAGGATTCATTCATACCAACAGAGCCAATCGCAATCATCATTGCGGCGAATGGCAACACAAAAGTCGCAGCATAGAGCATCGACTTCGCGAAGAACTGCAACTTACTCAACAAGGCCTTATTCATAATTATTTCCAAGCTAAGTGGGACACAGACGTTATCTGCCAGACACAGGGAATGGACGGCAGATAACCCGACGTTAATATTTATGGATAAATCAGAACGTTATTTTAAATATCAGGCTCTGACATAAGCCTTGATGGTGGCAATTTCCTGGCCTTCGCTCTCGCCACTCGGGCGGATCCGATAACGCCCGACCGAAGCCGGAATGATGAAGGTCTCGGCGTAATGCACGACATAGGGTTCGAAGGCATTATCCGGGCTCTCCACCGTGGCTTCACGCCCTTCGATCAGGTTGAACACATGCACTGTGCCCTGGGTATCGTGCTCTACCGGTACCCTAAACCAGTGACGACGCGTCTCGATGAACTCACGCTCGTGCAGACCGGTGCGCTCTTCACGCCAGCCCTCGCCCTCAGCAACCGGCTCGATGCAGTTGACCAGGTTCTCATTGGTCCACTGGGTATCACGCTCCCACTGGATCACCTGACTGCCGTGCTCAAGGTGGATGGGCCGCGGCACACCATCGAGGCCAAGTCGTCCCCAATCCCACAGCTTGAAGGTGAAGATGTAGGGCGTCGCACTGATCTCGAGCACCATGGAGCCCGCGCCGGAACAGTGCACCGTCCCCGCTGGGATCAGGAAGTGGTCGTGCTTCTTGGCCGGGAAGCGGTTGACGAAGCGCTCATCATCAAACGCTTTCTCCCCACGCTGGGCGGCCTCCAGATCGCCTATCATCTCCTGCGGTTCAATGCCTGTTCTGGTCCCCAGATAGACGCAAGCCTCGGGCGCCGCATCCAGCATGTAGTAGCTCTCATCCTGGGTATAGGGCATGCCGAACTCTTGCTGAATGTATTCGGTCAGCGGGTGTACCTGCAGGCTGAGGGGCTGCCCCCCCATGGTGTCGAGAAAATCGAAACGGATGGGGAACTCGGCGCCAAAGCGGGCATGCACCCGTTCACCCAGCAGGGCACGGGGTTCCTGGAGCACCAAGTTTTGCGAGGGGATCTCGACTCGCACCGTGCCAAAGCGCAGGTAGAGGCTATTTTCTTCAGGCACGCAATCGAAGCACCAGGCGTAGTTGTCAGCCGTCGGATCCAGATCGCATACGCGTTTCATCCACTGACCCCCCCAGACACCGGGGTCGAAGAAAGGCACCACCCGCAACGGCTGGGAAGCGGCCTGGCTCAAACCGGCCAGCAGTGCGTCGCCCTCGACCAGGGTCGGTTCATCCCGGCAGTTGGTATCGAGCAGAAAATCGATGGTCGGCAACTGTGCCAGCTTGTGGCGATCGAACACCCGCCATTCGATGAAGAAGGCACGCTTGTAGCGGCGCAGTATGTCCTCATCTTCGTTGTCAGCCCCCCAGTTGCCGAGCTCCTTGTTACGCAGACGCTGCTGGATCTCCCAACGGGCAAGATCCGCGTAGACACGCACATCGCCCTGGTGCACCAGGGAGGCGCCGCAGCCCAGCACCACGACCAAGCCCTCGTCGATGGCCGCGATCTCGGCTTGCAGCGCGACCAGCTTGGCCGGGTCGAAAAACTCAATCAGCTTGTGCGGCGCCCGCACCCCGAACACTCGATCGTCGGTGATGAAGCGATCCAGCATGTCGAGGATCTTCACCTCCGGCCAGCGGGCCGTTTCGGTATCCACCAGATGAAAAGTACTGAACGACTCTGCCAGCCAAGTCTTGAGCTGTGCCAGATCCACCCCGTGATAGCAGTCGATCACCAGGACTCTCCGGCCGCCTTCGAGTGTGTCGACAGCCTGACGCAAGCGCTGGCCGATGTTCAGCCAGCCCTGGCAGGCGGCGTCATCGAATCCCCTCACCTTTACTTCGGGAAATTTGTCGTAGTTGGAAACGTCACTTGGGTAACTCATTTATCTGCTCTCTCACTGATCCAATGTGAGAGAAGATAAATCGATTAACCTCATTCACCTATCAGGTAAACGTGATTAACCTCAGCATTAACCACTATAATGGTGATCTTATGCACTACAAAGAGAGGTTAATCACATTTAATCACCCAGCCGCTAACCATGCGTGGTTAATCGATGTATCTTGTTGGCTCCCATAGCTAACCGATGCAGGGCCTCCATGAGCAATGTCACCGTGGCAGATATCGCCAAACACCTCGGCGTCTCCACCGCTACCGTCTCCATGACGCTGCGCAACAAGGGGCGCATTTCGGAGCACACCCGTCAACTGGTACTCAAGGCAATCGACGAACTGGGTTATGTCTATAACCAGACCGCGGCCAATCTGCGCAACAAGAGCAGTAACCTGGTCGGTTTGCTGCTCCACGATATCACCAACCCTTTCTATGCCGAGATGACCGCAGGCCTCGGCCGGGAGATGGAGCACCACGATCTGATGCTTTTTCTCGCCAACAGTGAGGAATCGGCCGAGCGCCAGCAGCAATTTATGGACTCACTGCAGCGCAACAGCGCGGCTGGCATGGTGATCTGCGCCGCACAGCCGACGCCAACCAGCTTCTTCGAGAGCCTGCAGCGGCGTCGCATGCCCACCATTCTGGTCATACGTCCCGTCCCTGATGTGGCTATCGATTTCGTGGGCACCGATAACTTTCTCGGCTGTCAGCTGGCGACCGAACACCTGATCCGGCTCGGACATCGCCACATCGCCTTCATCGGCGGTCAAACCTCCTCCCTCAGCCGCGCCCAGCGGCTTGGCGGTTATATGAGCAAGCTGATCGAACATGGCATCTCCCCCAATCAAGAGTGGATCATCGGCTGTGGCGCCAGCCGAAACGATGGCACCCAGGCCATGACGACCCTGCTGAAGCAACACCCGGACGTCACCGCGGCAGTCTGTTATCAAGACGTTGTGGCACTCGGCGCCATGCTGGCACTGCGTAAACAAGAGCGGGTGATTGGGCGAGACTTTGCCCTGGTGGGGTTTGACGATATTCCGGAAACCGCGCTGGTTGAACCGGCACTCACCACCGTCTCGGTGGCGGCGCGGGAGATAGGCCGCAAGGCGGGCGAGCTTCTGCTGGAGCGCATCAACGGCAACGATGAGCCCGCCAAGAGCCTGATCCTCCCGCCCACCCTGATCGTGCGCCAATCCTGTGGCAGCTAAGCGATCAAACCGATCGCTGCGCTCCTGTGCATTCCTCCAAGGCACGGCACCCGTCTCTACAGGTAAGTGGCCGGGCTGTTTGCCTATTGTTTGAGCTCTTTTTTCACTTGAGCAAAGGATTTGGGCCAAGGTTTCGCTTTAAGCAAGGTGGCTGGCAGATTGCGAATGGCCGCCATAGCCAGGGTCATGCTGGCATGATCGCCTTGCAATACCACATACCAGGGATAGCCGTGTAACTGCGTTCGATAGACCCATACCTTGCCAGAAAGCTGGTTGCCGACCACAAATCGCTCGATGGCATCCAATCGGCCCGCCCCCATCAGTTGCACGCTGAGGTGGCGGCTGTCCTTCTGATTCAGAATGCGGGCGGGCGTCAATGTGATACTGCCGGGCTCATCACCTTGTGGCTTGGCCTTCGGCGCAGGAACGGCCTTTGACTTGGCGGCGACATCGCGCTCAGCGCTAACTTCAGCGTCCACAACCGGGATCCTGGCTTGTTGTATGGGCTCCGCCACCGTCGAGAGCTCAGATGCAATGAGGCCATTAGCCTTATTGGGTAGCGCCACACCGACCGATTTGCCGATCACCGGCGTCACCCCCTCGGCGATATGCTCCTGCCACCTCGCAACGTACTCCGCATCAGAGACCAATCCCGGCAGAGGCAACGCCAGCTTATCCACCAGCACCCACACTGATGCACGGCTGACCTGGGGTTGATTTGGTTCAGACGCCGGCCGGAGCATGGGAGAATTCGCGATGACGGTGGTGGTATTCCTTTTGGCGGAGGGGATCGCGTTGCTCAAAAAAAAGAAAACCAGGGCGCCGGCGGCCAAGCCCAGGGTGAGCTGGCGAATGAGATGGGAGGGCTTGCATAGATAGCGTTCGGTCATTTTATCCTTCAGAACGTCACGAGAGTGAGGGGAAACAGGTTTCCGCGGGCCAAGACATCATCAGCCAGCGGATCAACAGGTTGAACGGCAGCAGATCAGGCTCATCAATGAGCATGAACAGCGATAACCGCAGGTGATCGCCCACACAAATAACGCCGCGATTCAGGGCATCAAGGTGATGGAAGATAGACAGAGACCAAGTCTCGCAGTCCTGTCGTGGGCGCCGTACCGCCGGTAAAGCGCTAGAAATGATACTGCGGTAGCGCTGAACTTGTTCTGAACCCCCGCCAACTTGGGGGCGATGCGGGCAGGTGCCGCGCTAAAAATGGGAGCTCTGATGGAATAATCGATGTAGTGCTTCTGATTGCTGAGCTCTTTGGGTGCCCTGAAGATCACCTTCTCTTTCAGATAACGGTCACTGAGTTATGAGAGTACAGAGGATGAAATGGCAGAAGGGGTCATTGGGACTGACTGAGGGACAGGGTTGACTGCATGCGGTAGTTGCAGAGGCTCCGGTAAGGAGCTTGGCTGAGGCTTTGGCTGCAACAACCACAGGCTTTACCCGAGAACGCGCGCAGGCAAGCAACTGGGCCACCTTGCTGCGTGCAACCAGCTTGTCCCGAGTACGGAGAGATTTCTTGATGTCCTTGCGGCGCGCACAGGGAAGCACGGCCACCTTGCGGTAGTACCAGATAGCTTGCAAAGAAAGCCAGAGATTCACTATGAAGACTCCTGATCCATCCACACAAAGTGGATTACCAAGAGGTCTGAGGGGGATTTTGGAGACTAACTTATTGATTTATAGAAATAGGTGGTGGCCCCACCAGCCACATCCCGGCACTCGAGTCCCCCACCTTGGCTGCTACCTTCCGGTCCTGACCAGGTCGACGGGTTATCAATGCGAGAGGACCAATGGGACCACCGGCGACGAGAATAGCAAAGTCCCGTTTCAATGCAATGGCTTTCTGCCCGCAGCTGGTTCGTTTGCCTGCTTTTTCGGCAATCTGCCAATAAATCAGCTAAATAGCATGAATTTTGCGCCCACCACCAGCATCAGCAAGGCAAAAGCCTGCTTGAGCCGTTGGGGAGAGAGACGATGCGCCAGCCGGGCACCGATGCGGGCGAACTGGGTGCTGGTGAGGATGATGCCAAGCAGCGCCGGCAGATAGATAAAGCCGACACTCCATTGCGGCAGACCGGCATGACCCCAGCCGGCGTAGAGGTAGCTCAGGCTGCCCGCCAACGCGATGGGGATGCTGCAGGCCGCAGACGCCGCCACGGCGTTGCGCATCGGCACGCTGTTCCAGGTCAGATAAGGCACCGTCATGGAGCCTCCCCCGATGCCAAACAGCGCCGATAACCAGCCGATGACGGTACCCGCGATGCCGGTACCGACGGGGCCCGGCAGATGACGCTCCGCCTTGGGTCTGAGGTTGAGCCCCATCTGCACCGCCATGGTCCAGGCGAAGCAGCCGATGATGATGTTGAGGGTGCTGGCGCTGAGCAGGTTGGCGGTCATGCCGCCAAGCCAGGCGCCGATCAGCATGCCGACCCCCAGCCGGCGGATCACCACCCAATCCACTGCGCCGGCTTCACGGTGCGCCCGCAGCGAGCTGAGCCCGGTGAAGATCATGGTGGGCAAGGAGGTACCCAGTGCCAGGTGGGTGATGATCTCGGGCGGCACCCCTTGGGCATGGAAGCTCAGCACCAGTACCGGCACTATGATGAGCCCGCCCCCGATCCCGAACAGCCCGGCCAGTATGCCCGCGAAGGCCCCCAACAGCAGATACCCCAAAAACAGCATAAACATTCCTTCCCGATCGGTGCGGCAGCGTTTTTATCTTATTGCGCGCATAAAAAAAGAGATGGCTCCAGGCCATCTCTTCATTGTGCCGATTAATGCAGGGGAATGGTACCGTCCATCACCTTGTAGAACGCCAGCACGGCGCAACCGAGCAGGGCCGCCGTCATCCCCTGCTCCAGCCGGTTGAGGCTGCGCAGCCCATGGTGCTGGCGCGCCTTCCAGTAGATGAAGATGCCGGGGCTGTAGAGCAGCGCCACCAGCAGCAGGTATTCCACCCCGGCGGCATAGACCAGCCAGCAGCCGTAGACGGTCGCCACCAGCGCCAGCAGCAGGTCACGCTTGCGCTGATGAGGCTGGTTCTCGTAGGTGGTTCCCTGCAGCGCCAGCTTGAGCCCATAGGCGCCGGAGAAGACATAGGGCACCAGCGCCGCCGAGGTGGCGATGTTGACCAGCGCCAGATAGGTGCTGCTCTGGAAGTAGATGATGATGAGGAAGGTTTGCACCAGAATGGTGGAGCACCAGAGCGACACCTTGGGCGAGCCGTTCTTGTTCTCCTTGGCAAACCAGGCCGGGAAGACACCGGTCTTGCCGGCGATGTAGGGCACTTCCGCCGCCAGCACGGTCCAGCTCAGCAGGGCACCGATCACCGAGATCACCAGACCGATGTTGATGAGCCAGGCACCCCAGGGGCCGACCACGGCTTCCAGGATCATGGCGGTGGACGGGTTCTTGAGCTCGGCCAGTTGCGGCTGACTCATCACCCCCAGCGAGAACAGGGTCACCATCACATAGAGCGCCAGGGCGCCGAGCAGCGCCAGCACGGTGGCACGGCCCACGTCCTTGCGATGACGAGCACGGGCCGAGACCACCACGGCCCCTTCAATCCCGATGAAGACCCAGAGTGTCACCTTCATGGTGGACTTGATCTGATCCATCACCGAGCCCAGTTCCATGTTGCCCTGTCCCCAGATGTCCAGGGTGAAGGTCTGCATGTTGAAGGCCAGCAAGACGGCGACGCAGAACACGATGAGCGGCACCATCTTGGCGATGGTGGTGACGATATTCACCAGCGCCGCAACCTGGATCCCGCGCAGCACCAGGGCATGCACCGACCAGATGAGCACAGAGGCAAGCGTGATCGCCACTGGGGTATTGCCGTCGCCGAAGATGACGTTATCGGGGGTGTCGAAGAAATAGCTCAGCGCGCTGAACACCACGATGGCGTAGGAGACGTTGGCCAGCAGTTGGCAGAGCCAATAGCCCCAGGCGGCATTGAAGCCGACGAAGTCGCCAAAGCCGGCCTTGGCGTAACTGAAGATACCGCCATCGAGATCCGGGCGGCGCATGGAAAGATTCTGGTAAACCAGCGCGAGGCAGATCATGCCAAGACCGGTGATGGCCCAACCCAGGGCAACGGCCCCTACGCTGGCATGCGCTGCGATATTTTGTGGCAGACTGAAAACCCCGGCGCCGACCATAGAGCCGATCACCAGCGAAATGAGGGCGCCAAGCCCTAGTTTCTTGTCCATCTCAATCCTGTTTAATTAGGCGGCTGCTGAGCGTCCGTATTCATACTGCGCGCGACATGGGAGGGGCTAAGAGTCTCTACCCCGTGAAAAAGGCGGCAACTATATTGCATGACTATTCCGACCGCAATCCCTCGAAGTGCCAATCATGCACCGCCTTGACCGCGCGCAATTCTACAGCACTGACCCACGACGCCTGTGAGCTGGTTCAAATTAAGAAAGACCCATTGATATTTCACATTTTTCCATGACTTCACTCCGGTTTTTACTGCATCGCTATGAGGCTGCAAACCGGGTGGCCGTGTTGACAGGTAGATAGCGGTGTGAATAAAAACGCCCCTGTGCCGGGGCAAGGGGCGTCTTCTCATGAGTGCTACATTGAGCGCTAAGAGTCAGATCCGCAAACCACCGTCCAGCTCGATCATCCGCCCGGACAGGTAGTCGTTGGCAAGGATAAATTGCACCGTCTGGGCTAGCTGCGCCGCCTCCCCCAGGGTGCCGACCGGGATGGCCTGCTGCATCCGCGCCATGGCTTCGGGTTTCATCGCCGCCGTCATGTCGGTGGCAAACACTCCTGGGGCTATGCCCATCACCCGGATTTTATGGCGGGCCAGCTCCCGCGCCCAGGTCACCACCAGGGATGCCACCCCCGCCTTGCTGGCGGCATAGTTGCTCTGGCCGATATTGCCGGCGCGGGCAATGGACGAGATATTGATGATGACGCCGCCCTGCCCGCCCTGGGCCATCAGCGCCGCCCCCTCGCGACCGCACAGGAAGGTGCCGGTCAGGTTGACGTCGATGACGGCTTGCCACTGGGCCAGGCTCATTTTCTCCTGCAGCTCCCCCTCTTTCACCTTGATCAGCATGCCGTCGCGCAGGATCCCGGCGCAGTTGATAAGGCTATGCAGGGCCCCCAGCTGCTCCTTAACTGCGGCAAAGGTCGCCTCCACCTCGGTTTCACTCGCCACGTTGCAGACAAACAGGGCGCAGTGGCCATCCCGGCTGCGGATCTCGGCCTCGGTCACCTCCAGATCGGCGCGGTTGACGTCGATAAGCGCCAGTACGGCCCCCTGACTGGCAAGGTGCTGGGCGATGGCGCGGCCGAGCCCACGCCCGGCCCCCGTGATGGCAATGACGCTGTGATTGATATCCATGAATGCTCCTGATGATATGGCCCTGTCTGACACAGAGTTAGGCAACGTGTTCTGCAAAGAAGGTGAATAACGGCTCGCCGCGGCTTATCCCGGCTCTGTCTTGTCCCGATAGAGCTCGAGGATGCTGGAGAAATCCTTGGCTCCCTGCCCCTGACTCGCGTGCAGGTTGAACAGGTTGCGGGCAAGGGCCCCCATGGGCACGGCGCTGTGGGCATGCTCGGCAAGCCCCATGGCCAGCCCTAAGTCTTTCACCATCAAGCGGGTCATGAAGCCCCCCTGATAGCCCCGCGCCGCCGGCACGTTCTCCATCACCCCCGGCCAGGGGTTGTAGCGCTCCAGGCTCCAGTTGTTGCCCGAGCTCTTGCCCATGATGGTGGAGAGGACGCTCGGATCCAGCCCCTCCTTCACCCCGAGCGCCAGCGCCTCGGCGGTGCCCGCCATCTGGATGGCGAGCAGCATGTTGTTGCACATCTTGGCGATCTGGCCCGCCCCCAGCGCCCCGG
The DNA here is from genome assembly GCF_000820185.1 of Aeromonas tecta. Taxonomy (GTDB): domain Bacteria; phylum Pseudomonadota; class Gammaproteobacteria; order Enterobacterales; family Aeromonadaceae; genus Aeromonas; species Aeromonas tecta. The sequence goes on along the minus strand of NZ_CDCA01000010.1, from coordinate 20,045 downwards.
CATGGAACAGGTTCTGCCCCATATGGGCCAAGACTGGCTTGGCCGCCTCAAAATCGGCGCTCTCGCCGCCGACGATAAAGGTGAGGGTTCCCGCTGCCGCCCCGGCGACGCCACCCGACACGGGCGCATCGATGAAGCGAATGCCGCGCGCCCTGGCCGCCTCGCCCACCTGACGGGCCGAGGCCACGTCGATGGTGGAGCAGTCGATCACCAGCGCGCCCGTTGGCAGGGCCCCCAGCAGATCCTGTCCGCCTCTCTCTCCCGCACTCTCGCCAAGCCAGAGCCCACGCACATGATCCCCTGCTGGCAGCATGCTGATGACAATATCACAGCCGCTGACCGCCTCGCGGGCATCACCAGCGGCGATACAGCCGGCCGCGATCGCCTTGGTGACACTTTCGGGCATCAGATCAAACACCTGCACCCCATGACCCGCCCTGGCGAGGTTGGCGGCCATGGGGCCCCCCATGTTGCCGAGCCCGATAAATCCAATCCTTGTCATTGTTTGCTCCTTGCTTCAATCCGTTGATACCAGCCAGACCCGCGCCCGCAGGGGCGGAGCCGCATCGAACCGCTTGGCTACCTCAGGTTCCCGCCAGCCTCAGAGCCAGAGAGGGGATTCACCCCTTCCGGCCACACATAGTAATCATCCAGCCAGCTGGTGCCCGGCTGTGGCACCTGCCAGCAGGGCGACTTGTCCTTGTCAATCAGCAGCGCCCGCACGCCTTCCACGAAATCGCCCTTGAGCACGCAATTGACCGACAGCGTCAGCTCATCGGCGAACACCTCGGCAAGTGACTGGCGACGCGCCTGCCAGTATTGACGCCAGAGGATGGCGCGGCTGATGGGGCTGCCGCTCTGGCAGCTCTCCCGTGCCCTGGCCAGGCTCACCTCCTGGGCTGACGCCAGGCTTGCTTCCTGCAGATTCGCCAAGACACCCTCCAGGGTGCGTCCCGCCAGCAGCGCATCGATACGAGCCTGATGAGGCAAGAGTACGGGGGCCGGAGCCGCAGCATCAACCTCTACCTGAAGGTGCCTGAGCAGTTGATCTATCTGCTGGTTGGGCTCTTGTGACCAGTTGATCTCGGCGAGTCGGGGCAACAACTCAGTCCGCTCACGACTCGCCATCAGGTGATCCGCGAGCCCGAGCCCGATGGCATCCGCACCGTTGAAGCGGGCGCCGGTGAGGCCGAGCCAGAGCCCGAGTCGCCCCGGCATCCGGCTCAGGAACCAGCTGGCTCCCACGTCCGGGTAGAGACCTATGGTCACCTCCGGCATGGCGAACAGACTCTTCTCGGTCACCACCCGGAAGCTGGCACCGGCGAACAGGCCGATGCCACCGCCCATGCAGATGCCATCCGCCACACAGACCAGCGGTTTGGCATAACGGTGAATGTGGTGATCGAGCCGGTACTCCTGCTCGAAGAAATCGCGGGCATAGCCAAACAGCGCCTGTTCGCTCTCTTCTTGCTGGCGGTAATAGAAGGAGCGGATGTCGCCACCGGCGCAGAACGCCTTCTCGCCGGCGCCTTGCAGCAGCACGCAGACCACGGCGGGATCTTGCTCCCACAGGGTGAGACTGCGCTGCAGGATTGCAATCATCGGCAGGCTCAGGGCATTGAGGGAGGCGGGGCTGTCGAGAGTCAGCACACCAATCAGGTGACCGTCTGCGGTGGGATGCAGGGCCACGCTGACCGCTTCACTCATGGCAGACCCCTCACCATCCTGCGAAAAGGTGGGATGGCAGGCAATCTTTACGCCCTCAGTCATGTACGGCTCCATTTTTCTTGGGTGACTCGCCATATTGCCAACGGGGTGGCCGCTTCTCCAGAAAGGCGGCGACCCCTTCGCGCTGATTGGCATCGTTGAACAAGGCAAGGAACAGACTGCGCTCGAGCGGCAGCGCGGCATCACGGGGGCCCTGGCGACCCTGGTTGATCAGCGTCTTGCAGGCACGAAGGGCGCTCGGGCTCTGCCGCTCCACCCGCTGCGCCATCTGCTGCGCCGCCGCCCAGCCGTGGCCTTCGGTCACCACTTCCTCCACCAGCCCCATCTCATAGGCCAGGCTGGCACTCACCTTTTCGCCACAGAGGATCATCCGTTTGGCCCAGCCAGGCCCCACCAGCTCGGTGAGACGCTGAGTGCCACCGGCGCAGGGCAAGAGCCCCACCGAGGCCTCCGGCAGTCCCAGAGTGGCTTGCTGCTCGGCGATGCGAATGTCGCAGGCCAGCGCGACTTCCAGCCCGCCCCCCATGGCATAGCCGTTGATGGCGGCGATGCTGACGCCGTGGAAACGGACAAGCGCATCGAAGGCATGACCGAAGGCCTCGGCCACCGCGCGAGCATGCTCAAGGCTGCCATCGGCAAACATCTTGAGATCGGCGCCGGCGCAGAAGAATTTTTCCCCTGCCCCGCGGATCACCAGCGCCACCACATCGGGGCGGCTGTCGAGCTCCACCATCATCTGCAAGAAGGCCTGCAGACTGGCGAGGGTCCAGGTGTTGGCGGGGGGATGATCGAGGGTGATGTAGGCCACATGACCGTGATATTCGAGCCTGATCCTTGTCATTTCGTTGTCCTTGTGAATAAGCCTGCCGCCATGATGACAGGGTTGAATGAAGCCGACCTGTCGCTGGCTCACAAAGCCTGATTCCTGATCTCGGCGCTGGCTACGCCAGCGACAAACCGGGATCCGCCAGCAGACGGCGAGCGATGATCAGCCGCATCATCTGCTTTGGCGCCCTCCAGGAGAGATGGCGTTTCCGCTACTCCAGCGACAAACCGGGATCCGCCAGCAGTCGGCGGGCGATGATCAGTCGCATCACCTGCTTTGACGCCCTCCAGGCGATATGGCGTTTGCGCTACTCCAGCGACAAACCGGGATCCGCCAGCAGGCGGCGGGCGATGAACACCGCATGACCTGCTTTGACGCCCTCCAGGAGAGATGGCGTGTCCGCTACTCCAGCGACAAACCGGGATCCGCCAGCAGACGGCGGGCGATGATCAGCCGCATGACTTCATTGGTGCCCTCCAGGATGCGATGCACCCGGGTGTCGCGCAGGTAGCGCTCGAGCGGGTACTCGCGGATATAACCATAGCCGCCAAAGAGTTGCAGAGCCTCGTCGCAGATGCGATAGCCCACATCGGTGGCCAGGCGCTTGGCCATGGCGCACCAGGCACTCTTGTCCGGGCTGCCCCTGTCCAGCTTGTCGGCGGCCTGGCGCACCAGGAGTCTCGCGGCGGCGAGCTCGGTGGCCATGTCGGCGAGGCGAAACTGCACGCTCTGGAATTCACCGATGGGGCGGCCAAATTGCTGGCGCTGCTGCACATGAGCCAGGGCATCGTTCAGCGCCTGCTGGGCCGTGCCCACGGAGCAGCTGGCAATATTGATGCGCCCGCCATCTAGCGCCTGCATGGCGAACTTGAAGCCTTCCCCTTCCAGCCCCAACCGATAGCTCACGGGGATGCGCACTCCGCTAAAATTCACCTCCCGGGTCGGCTGGCTGTTCCAGCCCATCTTCTCTTCGGCCTTGCCATAACTCACCCCGGCCGTATCGGCGGGCACCATAAAGGCGGAGATCCCCTTTGCCCCCTCGTCGCCGGTGCGGGCCATCACCACCAGCACGTCCGTGCTACCTGCCCCCGAGATAAACACCTTGCTGCCGTCGATAAGGTAATCATTACCGTCTCGCACCGCGCGGGTCTTGAGGGCCGCCGCATCCGATCCCGCCCCCGGCTCGGTGAGACAATAAGATCCCAGCAGCTCGCCGCTGGCGAGCCTCGGTACCCACTGCTCGGCGACCTCCTCTGGCAGCCAGCTGCCCAGCATCCAACCCACCATGTTGTGAATGGTCAGATAAGCCGTGGTGGAGGTGCAGCCCATGGACAGACGCTCGAAGATAAGGCTGGCGTCGAGTCTTGGCAGCCCAAGCCCGCCGTACTGCTCCGGGGTATAGAGGCCGCAAAAGCCGAGCGCCGCCGCCTGCTTGATGGTCGGGATGGGAAACTCGTGCTCTCTGTCCCAGCGCGCGGCATGGGGTTTGAGCGCCTCGTCGGCGAAGGCACTGGCGGCATCGCAGTAGGCCTGCTGATCCTCAGTCAGGGTAAAATCCATCTTGTTTGCTTCCTTTTATCGCGATCTGTTATCTCGGATGGACGAAGGCGATCGTCCGCGGGCTCAGCGGCCATGCCTCAACGCAGATGGATGGTCATATTGGGGCCGGTCGGGATGTCTTCGTCGAACCAGCGCTCGGTCACCGTCTTGGTCTCGATGTAGAAGCGCACGGCCTGTTTGCCGTAGGCGTGCAGGTCCCCGTAGAAGGAGCCGCGCCAGCCGGTGAAGGAGAAGAACGGCAGCGGCACCGGGATCGGCACATTGATGCCGACCTGTCCCACCGCGACTTCATGGCGGAATTTACGCGCCGCGGCGCCGCAACCGGTGAAGATGGAGGTGCCGTTGCCGTAGGGGTTGTTGTTGATGAGCTCAAGCGCCTCCTCCAGGCTCGCCACTTCGAGACAGGCGAGCACCGGGCCGAAGATCTCTTCCTGGTAGATGCGCATGGACGGGGTCACGCCGCGAAACAAGGTCGGCCCCACCCAGTTGCCCACCGGGTAGCCGGGCACGTCACAGAAGCGGCCGTCGAGCAGGCACTCGGCCCCTTCCTTTATGCCCGCTTCGATCAGGTTCTCTACCCGCACCTTGGCCTCCGGGCTGATAAGGGGGCCGTAGGCGGCCTCTGGATCGTGCCAGACGCCGGGTCTGACCTTGGCAAACTCGGCGGCGAGCGCCGGGATCCACTCCCGTGCGCTCCCCACGAATACCGCCACGCTGATGGCCATGCAGCGCTGGCCAGCGGCGCCGACCCCGGCTCCCACCAGATTGCTCAGCACCTGTCCCTTGTTGGCATCGGGCATGATCACCATGTGATTCTTGGCACCGACAAAACACTGGGCACGCTTGAGGTGTTCGGTGGCGGTGCGATAGACATGAGCGCCGACCCTGGCCGAACCCACGAAGCTCACCGCTTTGACCTCGGGATGGGCAAGCAGCGCATCCACCTGCTCGGCGCCGCCGTGCACCACTGAAAGGATGCCTTTGGGGGCCCCCGCCTCGCTGAACAGTTCGGCCAAGCGCATGGGGGTGAGCGGGTCCTGCTCGGAGGGTTTGAGCACGAAGCCGTTGCCGCAGGCCACCGCCAGCGGAAACATCCACAGCGGGATCATGGCCGGGAAGTTGAACGGGGTGATGCCGACGCAGACACCTAGCGGCTGCACCCAGGAGTGGCCATCGACCCGCCGCGCCACGTTGCCCATGGTCTCCCCCATGGTCTGGCTGGCAATGGCGCAGGCCTGCTCCACCACCTCGATGCCGCGCCACACATCGCCCTTGGCATCCGCCAGGTTCTTGCCGGTCTCTTGCGCCAGCAGGGCGGCCAGCTCGTCGTGATGCACTTTTAGCAGATGCTGGTAGTTGAACATGACGCGCGCCCGCTCGGGTGCCGGCACCTCGCGCCACAGCAGGTAAGCATCGTGGGCAGTGCGTACCGCGAGCGCGACCTCTTCCAAAGTGGCCTTGGGCACTCGCGCCAGCAGGCTCTGATCCGCCGGATTGGTCACCTCTATCCACTCCTCGCTCGCGGACGCATAGGCCTCGCCACCGATATAGAGCGGCAGATCGCCATACTGGGTGTGATGCTGGCTCATGTTGCTCTCCCCTGTGAGGCCGGCTTGAATGTGCGCTTGCTTACCATGTTCCTCACTCCTTGAGTTCGGCCGATTGAGGCTGATGCAGCCCTTGTCGCGGCCCCAACGAATTTACCTTAGACTAACAATCAATTTACGTTTACGCTAACGTAAACTTAACCCATGAATGGACTGACCAGTATTGCCTCGCTTCCTTCTACTAGCGAGGCCGGATGGGTCGGTACATCACCGATATCAATGCCGATAAAAGGAGAGCAAGGATGCATGCCCTGATGGATGAGACTCTCAGCGCCCTGACCGAGCAGGTCGAGGCCTTCTGCCAGAAGGTAATAGCGCCCCGCGCCAGCGACATCGACCGCAGCAATGCCTTCCCGCGCGACCTCTGGCCGCAGATGGGTGAGCTGGGGCTGCACGGCATCACGGTGGCGGAGCAATATGACGGGGTCGGCCTCGGCTATCTCGCCCACGTGTTGGTGATGGAGCAGGTGAGCCGCGCCAGCGCCTCGGTTGGCCTCTCCTACGGCGCCCACTCCAACCTCTGCATCAACCAGATCCACCGCCACGGCACCCCGGATCAGAAGGCGCGCTATCTGCCCTCCCTCGTGAGCGGCAAGCACGTGGGGGCGTTGGCCATGAGCGAGCCGGGCGCCGGCTCCGACGTGGTCGCCATGCGCCTGAGCGCGCAAGACAAGGGCGATCATTACCTGCTCAATGGCACCAAGATGTGGATCACCAACGGGCCCGATGCCGATACCTTCGTCATCTACGCCAAGACGGACGCATCAGCCGGGCCCAAGGGCATCTCCGCCTTTATCGTCGAGGCAGGCACCCCGGGATTCACCACGGCCCAGAAGCTCGACAAGCTCGGCATGCGCGGCTCCAGTACCTGCGAGCTGGTGTTCGAGCAGTGCAAGATCCCGAAAGAGGCACTGCTCGGCGCCCTGCACGGCGGGGTAAAGGTGTTGATGAGTGGTCTCGATTACGAGCGCATCGTGCTGGCGGCCGGGCCCCTTGGCATCATGCAGGCCTGCATGGACGTGGTGCTGCCCTATGTGCGCGAACGCAAGCAATTCGGCCAGGCCATCGGCGAATTCCAGCTGGTACAGGGCAAGCTCGCCGACATGTATACCCGTCTGGCCAGCAGCCGCGCCCTGGTCTATTCGGTGGCGGCAGACTGCGATCGGGGCCACACCAGCCGTAAGGATTGCGCCGCAGCCATCCTGCTGGCCGCCGAAAATGCCACCCAGATGGCGCTCGATGCCATCCAGCTGCTCGGTGGCAACGGCTACATCAACGAATATCCTACCGGCCGGCTGCTTCGGGACGCCAAGCTCTACGAGATAGGCGCCGGCACCTCCGAGATCCGCCGCTGGCTCATCGGCCGCGAGCTGATGGGAGAAACCCCATGAGTCGTCTCCTGTCACGTCTCGATCTGTCCAGCACCGATTTTGCCGAGAGCCGCTCGGCCATGCAGGCACTGGTGGCCGATCTCAATGCCCGCTTCGATGAGATAGCCCAAGGCGGCGGCGCCGCCAATCAGGCTCGCCATCAGGCCCGTGGCAAACTGCTGCCCCGTGAGCGTATCAACCAGTTGCTCGACCCCGGATCCCCCTTCCTCGAACTCTCGGCCCTGGCCGCCTGGCAGGTCTATGACGAAGCCGTGCCCGCCGCCGGCATCATCACCGGGCTGGGGCAGATTGGCGGCCGGCTCTGCCTGCTGGTGGTGAACGATGCCACCGTCAAGGGCGGCACCTACTACCCGCTCACCGTGAAAAAACACCTGCGCGCTCAGGCCATCGCCGAGCGGCTGCACCTGCCCTGCCTCTATCTGGTGGATTCCGGCGGCGCCTTCTTGCCCATGCAGGACGAGGTATTTCCCGACAGGGAGCACTTTGGCCGCATCTTCTACAACCAGGCCCGCATGTCGGCCCAGAACATTCCCCAACTCGCGGTGGTGATGGGTCTGTGTACCGCCGGTGGCGCCTACGTGCCCGCCATGGCCGACGAATCCATCATGGTCAAAGATCAGGCCACCATCTTCCTGGCAGGGCCGCCATTGGTCAAAGCCGCCACCGGTGAGGAGATCAGCGCCGAGGCGCTGGGCGGCGCCCTGGTACACTGCGCCCACTCCGGGGTGGCGGATCATCTGGCCGAAGACGATGCCCATGCGTTGGCGATCGCCCGTACGTTAGTCAATAACTTGGGGACCGCTGAGGCCTCCCTTCAACGCAACACAGCCTTTGAGGAGCCTTGCTACCCCATCGAGGATCTCTACGGCCTGGTGGGTACCAGCCTCAAGCGCCCCTATGACGCTCGCGAGCTCATCGCCCGTCTGGTGGATGGCTCCGAGTTTGACGAATTCAAGGCGCTGTTCGGCACCACGCTGGTGACCGGCTTCGCCCGCATCGAGGGCATGCCGGTGGGGATCCTCGCCAACAACGGCGTGCTGCACAGCGACAGCGCCCAGAAAGGCGCCCACTTCATCCAGCTCTGCAACAGACGCGCCATTCCCTTGCTGTTTTTGCAAAACATCACCGGCTTTATGGTGGGCAGCGCGGCAGAGAAGGAAGGCATCGCCAAGCACGGCGCCAAGCTGGTCACCGCCGTGGCCTGCAGCCGGGTGCCCAAGGTAACCCTGTTGGTCGGCGGCAGCTTCGGCGCCGGCAACTACGGCATGTGTGGTCGCGCCTATGAGCCCGATTTTCTGTTCAGCTGGCCCAACAGCCGCATCTCGGTGATGGGCGGCGAGCAGGCAGCCGGCGTGCTGGTGCAGGTGCGCCGTGACAAGCTGGCGGCTGAGGGCAAGACGCTTGGCGAGCAGGAAGCCGACGCCATCCGCGCGCCGGTGATCGCCCAGTTTGATCAACAGGGTCATCCCTACTACGCCAGCGCCCGCTTGTGGGATGACGGCGTCATCGATCCCGCCCAGAGCCGCACCGTGCTGGCCCTGGCGCTGGCGGCTTGTCAGGGTGCGCCCCTCGGCCCAGAACAATACGGCATCTTCCGGATGTAAGGAGCGTCCCATGTCCGATCCCCTCTTTGACGATGCGCCCCAGGCCGATTTTCGGCTGGAGCGTCATGGCCCGCTGGCCGAGCTTATCTTGGCGCGCCCAGAGCGCCACAATGCCCTCGATGCCGAGCTGATGGCGGGGCTTATCCAGTGCCTCGACGAGCTGAGCCAGAGCGACACGCCACCCCATGTCCTGCTGCTGCGGGCCGAGGGCAGGCATTTCTGCGCCGGCGCCGATCTCAACTGGATGCGCAACCAGGCGCATGCCGATTTCGATCCCGGCTCGTTTGAACGCAATCGCGAAGACGCTCGGGTGCTGGCCAGGCTGATGCAGAGCCTGGATGAGCTGCCCTTCCCCACCCTGGCGCTGGTGCAAGGGGCCGCCTATGGCGGGGCGCTCGGCCTCGTCTGCGCCTGCGATATCGTGCTGGCGAGCGACGATGCCCGCTTCTGCCTCTCCGAGGTGAGCCTGGGGCTGGTGCCTGCGGTGATCAGCCCCTATGTGGTGCGCGCCATGGGCATGCGTCAGGCCCGTCGTTACATGTTGAGCGCCGAGCCGTTCGATGCCATCACCGCCTGTCGGCTCCACCTGGCCCATCAGCTGACCAAACCGGCGCAGCTACTGACCGAGGGTCGGGCCCTTGCGCTGCGCCTGTGTCGCAACGGGCCGCAGGCGATGAAAGAGACCAAGCGGCTGCTGGCTGCCATCGATGACCAGGGCGTTCATCAATGTGAAGAGATAACCGTCGATACCATCGCCCGGGTGCGGGTCGGACTCGAAGCCCAGGAGGGGATGCAGGCCTTCTTCGACAAACGCGCCCCCAGCTGGCGCCCCCGTTTCAAGGACGAAACATGATCAATCTCATCACACTCTTCTCGATAGCCAACCTCGACGCGGATAATCGAAGTACGGACGACCAGGTTATCTCCTACCCCTGTGCTTTCGAGGAGTGCAAATGACTGCCAATAGCCCAATAAAACGCTTATTGATAGCGAACCGCGGCGAGATAGCAGTGCGGATCATCAAGACAGCTCGCCGCCTAGGCATTCATACCATAGCGCTCTACTCCGATGCCGACGCCTGCGCCATGCATGTGCGCGAGGCCGACGAGGCCTGGCATCTTGGCCCCGCTCCCGCCCGGGAGAGTTATCTCGATGCCGGCAAGGTGCTGCGTATTGCCCAGCAGGCCCGCGCCGACGCCATCCATCCCGGCTACGGCTTTTTGTCGGAAAACAGCGACTTTGCCAGCGCCTGCGCACAGCGGGGGCTGCGCTTCATCGGCCCAAGCGGCGCCGCCATCCTCGCCATGGGGGACAAGTCCGGCGCCAAGGCGCTGATGCAGGCGGCCGGGGTGCCCGTGTTGCCCGGTTATCACGGCGCGGATCAGAGCCTGGCACTATTACGCGATCAGGCGCGCCACACCGGCTTCCCGCTGCTGATCAAAGCCGCCAGTGGCGGTGGCGGCAAGGGGATGCGCCGAGTCGAGCGACTCGACGAGTTTGATGAGGCATTGGCGGCGGTCAAACGCGAGGCCCTGGCCGCCTTCGGCGATGACAACGTGCTGCTGGAGCGCTATCTCCCCAAGGCTCGCCACGTGGAGGTGCAGGTGTTTGCCGACAGTCTCGGCAACGCCATCTACCTGGGGGACAGGGACTGCTCCTTGCAGCGCCGCCACCAGAAAGTGATTGAGGAGGCCCCCGCCCCCGATATCCCTGCGCCCCTGCGCCAGGCTATGGGTGAGGCGGCGGTCGCCGCGGCCAGGGCCATCGACTATCAAGGGGCTGGCACCATCGAGTTTCTGCTGTGCGAGGGAGCCTTCTTCTTCATGGAGATGAACACCCGGCTGCAGGTGGAGCACCCGGTCACCGAGTGCGTCACCGGCCAGGATCTGGTGGCCTGGCAGTTGGCCGTTGCCGAGGGCAAGCCGCTGCCGCTGACTCAGGATCAGGTGGTGCTGAGCGGCCATGCGGTGGAGGCTCGCCTCTACGCCGAGGACGTAGCGGCCGGATTCCTGCCCGCCAGCGGCCCCATCCACTGGCTGCACTGGCCGGATGGGGTGCGCATCGACACCGGCGTCGCCGCCGGCGATGAAGTCAGCCCCTATTACGATCCCATGATTGCCAAGCTTGTCGCCCATGCTCCGAGCCGAGCCGAAGCCTTCGGCAAGCTGGCCGACGCACTGGGGGCGCTGGCGCTTGGCCCCCTGGTGCACAACGGCGCTCTGCTGCAGCGCCTGTGTCTGACACCCGACGTGCTGGCCATGCGCCATCACACCCAGTGGCCCATCCCTACCGAGCCGCAGGCGATCCCCGATCTCGCCTGGCCCCTTGCCACCCTCTGGCTCGCCACTCGCAGTACCAGTGCCACGCCCTGGCAGCGGGCGAGCGGCTTTCGGCTGGGCCAGCACAAGCGCTGGACGGCGGCGGTGCGCATCGCGGGCGATACCCGGCGGCTGAGCCTGACGGGAACCGGCGATGCACTTAACTGGCAAGGCACGCAGATCCCCTACCAGCTCGGCCCGGATCATATCCGGCTGTTGCAAGAGGGGCGCTGGCAACGCTACCCCGTGCAGGCGGGCGCGGCCGGGACCTTCCTGCTGCGCCTTGGCGAGCAGAGCATTGGTTTCGCCGCCGATGATCAACAACATCAAGCCTCCCATGATCAGGCTCAGGACAACGGCGCCCTGGCCCCGATGCACGGCATAGTGGTGGCGCTGCTGGTCGAGGTCGGACAGCGCGTCCAGCGAGGCCAGCCCCTGCTGGTCCTGGAAGCAATGAAGATGGAGCACGTCCTGAAGGCACAGCAAGACGGCGTCATCGAGTCCCTGCGCTGCCAGCAAGGGGAGCAGGTAAGCCAGGGCGCCCTGCTGGTGCATTTTGCCGACGCCGATTCTGCCGCCGGCCAGTCTGACGCGGGCGAGCACAGCCAGGAGAGCAACTCATGAACAAAGAGCACGGGATACCGGTCGACAGAGTAAGTCTGGTGGAGATGGGGCCCAGGGATGGACTGCAAAACGAGCGCAGCATACTGTCGCTGGATAAACGGCTGGCGTTGATCGCGCGCCTCGCCGAGAGTGGCCTGCAGCGCATCGAGGTAGGGGCTTTTGTTTCCCCCAAAAGAGTGCCGCAGATGGCCGACTCTGCCGCCCTGTTCGCGGCGCTGCCTCGCAGAACGCCAATTCGCTACGGCGCCCTGGTGCCCAATCTGCAAGGGCTGCAGGCCGCCATGGCCGCCAGGGTCGACGAGATAGGGTTGTTCACCGCCTGCTCGGACGGCTTCACCCGCGCCAATATCGGTATCGGCGTGGAGGAGTCTCTGGTGCGCTTCGCCCCCCTGGTGGCACAGGCGCGCAGCCTCGGCATCCGGGTGCGCGGTTACCTCTCCACCGTCATCGCCTGCCCCTATGACGGCCCGACCCGCCCGAAACGGGTCGCGGCCCTGGCCGAGCGACTGCTGGATCTCGGCTGTCACGAGATCTCCCTTGGTGACACCATCGGCGTCGGCACCCCCGGCACCGTGGCCCCCATGCTGGACGCCGTGTTGCACGAGGTACCGGCCGGGCGACTCGCGGTGCATTTTCACGATACCTACGGCCAGGGCCTGGCCAACCTGCTGCCGGCGCTGGAGCGTGGCATTCGCACCATCGACTGCTCGGTGGCAGGGCTCGGCGGCTGCCCCTATGCCCCGGGCGCCTCCGGCAACGTCGCCTCGGAGGAGGTGGTCTATCTGCTGCACGGCCTGGGCATGAGTACCGGGGTCAACCTCGATCTGCTGGCCGCCACCGGTCAGTGGGTGAGCGAACAGCTGGGGCGCGCCAACGGCTCCCGGGTCGGCCAGGCACTGCATGCCAGGGCGCAGGCTCGTCGACAAGGGAAACCCGATGAGATAACCCAGGGAGAGTGCCATGGCTCCTGACCGCAACCCTTGCCAGGAGCGCGCTGGTTGTCTCCCGGTGCCGGTTCACGCATCTGATCTCGATGGGAGCACCGTATGAAAGCCACCCCCTTCTCCGGCAAGGAGGTCACCTACAGCATCTCGGAGCTGGCCCATGAGTTTGATGTCACCCCGCGCACCATTCGCTACTACGAGGATGAGGGGCTGATCACCCCGACCCGGGAGGGGCAGACGCGTATCTACAGCCACAAGGATAAGATCCGCTTAAAGCTCACCCTGCGGGGGAAGCGACTCGGGTTCAGCCTGGCAGAGATCCGCGAGCTGTTCGACCTGTATGACACCGATCGCTCGAGCAAGAAGCAGCTGCACTCGATGATCCTGATCATCGAGACCAGGCGCCACTCCCTGCGCCAGCAGCTGGAAGATATCCAAATGGTGATGGCCGAACTGGAGGCGGCCGAACAACGCTGCGTAAATTCACTTAACGGCTTGAAAACTAGCGCAGATTGACCGAGTCTGGGACATCTCGCCCCCGGAGTTCGCCATGAAACACTGGTGTTGGTTATCGCTGCTGATCAGCACCCTCTGCTGGGGGATCCCCCTGGTGAGGGTCGGGGTCTATCCCTATGCCCCCTTCGTGATCAAGGAGGCCGAGGGCCAATACCGTGGGCTGACCCCGGACCTCGTCGCGCTGCTCAACGAGGTGCAACAGGAGGTGCGCTTCGTGCTGGTACCCACCTCTGCCGCCCATCGCCATGAGGCGATGGCGCTGGGTCGCTTCTCCCTGATGCTGTTTGAAGAGCAGCGTTGGAACTGGCACCCGGATCAGGTGTTGATGACCTATCCCCTGCTGCTGGGGGGGGAAGTCTATGTGGCGCTCAGGGCGCCGGGCCGTGAACAGCGTTTTTTCCAACCGCTCTCCCGTCGTCAGCTGATCGGGGTCGCCGGTCATCACTATGGATTTGCCCGCTTCGATGCGGATCAGGCCGAGCTGCGCCAGCGCTTCAACATCACCCTGCTCAAGGACAACATCAGCGCCCTGCAAGGGCTGTTCAAGGGCCGTGGCGAGGTGGCCATCATCAACCTCTCCTACCTGAACCAGTTTCGCAAGGCCCATCCCGAGCAGGCAGCTCGCCTGCTGCGCGCCGATGATTGGGATCAGCGCTATGAGCTCAGGGCCATGCTCAGCAAGCAGGCCGCCATCACCCCGGCGCAACTCGAGGGTTGGCTGATACAACTCAAGCGAAGCGGCGCGCTGACGCGCCTCTGGACAGAGTACGGCGTAGAACATCAGGCAGCCCCATGATTAGCCCTCGATTAATTGCTACCATACGCGCATCAAATGGAGACCATCATGCTCAAGCCTCTGCCTGCTCGCCTGTTGCGCTATGCCCTTTATCTCTGCGCCGCCTTGCTTATCTCCCTCGCGATATTGTTGTGGCAAGCCCCTGGCCTCACCCAGCGCCATCTGCCCGGCTGGCTGGCCAAGCACTATGATCTGCAGCTGACCCTGGGCAAGATTGATATTGCTCTGCGCCAGCCCTCCCTCACCATCGGTCCCTCCGCGCTGCTCGATGGGCAGCAAAAACCCATACTGACGTTTGAACAGCTGCGGCTGATCCCCAAGCTCAAGGAGAGCTGGCAGCACAAGGCCATCTTGCTGGACGAGGCCGTGCTGACCAAACCCAGGCTGGAGCTGGTACGACTCGAGGATAAGAAAGGCGAGGTCCGTTTCAATCTGACCGAAGCGCTGGCCAAGGTGTTGGCCTCAGACCCTGCTCAACCACCGACTACCACCCAGCCGCTGTTGGTGCAGATCGCCAAAGTGGCGCTGGAGCAGGGCCAGATCCAGTATCGCGATAGCCGCAAGAACACTAGCCTAGGCTGGGTACCGCCCCTCGCCCTCGGGGATCTCGCTCTGCAGTTGCCGAATTTTTCCACCACCAAGGATCACAACAATCGCTATCAGCTGAGCGCCATGCTCAATCAGAAGAGCCAGCTCAAGGCCGAGGGGGAGCTCGACATCATGACCGGAGCCGGCAAGGGGCAGGTTAGTCTCGGCAAAGTGGCCCTCGCCCCCTTCGCGCCGCTCTGGGCGCCCTATCTCAAGGTCAATCTGGCCAAGGGGGATGCCAGTGCCGAGCTGGCCTATCGACTCAGTCAGGGTAAACAGGGGCTGGGATGGCAGCTGTCAAAGGGCAAGCTGGTCTTGAACAACTGGCAACTCAAGCGGCCCAAGGGGAGCGAGTTTGCCCGCTTCAATCAGCTGGCCCTGACCGGCATCACACTCGATGCCAGCAAGCAGTCCCTCAATATCGACGCCATCGCACTCAAGACTCCCGTGCTCAGCGCCGTGCTCGATGACAAGCAGCAGCTGGATCTGGCCGATCTGCTGATCCCCCAGCCTCCCACCAAGGCAACGGGCAAGCAGCAGGGGGGCAAGTCACAGGCGGCCAAACCCTGGCGCTGGCAACTCAAGCAGACGCGCATCAGCGGGGGCAATCTCAAGCTGACCGAGTCGAGCAGTGGCAAGCCGCTGGCACGCGAACTCACCGGGCTCGAACTCAGCCTGGGAGCCCTTGGCAGCGCCACCAACCAGCCCAGCCCGCTGAGCCTTCGCAGCACATTGAATCAGCAGAGTCAGCTCAGTTTTGAGGGCAGCCTCACCCCAGCGCCCTTCGCACTGAACGGCGACATCAAGCAGCAAAGCCTGCCCCTTGCCTGGGCCCAGCCCTATCTGCAGGATCTGCTGCGCATCAAGGTGCAAGACGGCCTGCTCACCAGCCGCACCAAGCTGGCGCTCAGCACCGATAAAAACGGGGCACTGAGCCGGTTGGAGGTAACGGGTGGCTTCGATGTCGACAAGTTGCATGTGCTGGACCGCGCCGACAACCAGCGCCTGCTGCAGATAGAACGTCTGGAGCTGAGCGGGCTGCGCTACGACGGCATCAGCCAGCAGCTCAAGGTAGGCGATATCCTGCTGCGCCAACCCTTCGCCCGCATCGAGATCAACGAGGAGGGGATCACCAACGTGCAGCAGTTGCTGCTGCCGCGTCCTGCCAGCAAGAGCACCAGCAGCGGGCCCGCCCCCCACATCTTCATCGATCAGGTGCGCACCGAGCAGGGCAACTTGCGCTTCGCCGATCGCAGCCTGAGCCCGGAGTTCGTGGTGGACATCGCCTCCCTCGCGGGCCAGAGCCGCCACATCAGCAACATCCCGGGCCAGCGCTCCGAGCTCGCCTTCAACGGCAAGGTGGACCGCTACGCCCCGGTGACCATCAAGGGGGGTACCAACCTGCTGGTCGACGATCCCGTGCTCGACGTCGCCGTGGCCTTCACCAACCTGGAGCTCACCACCTTCACCCCCTACTCCAGCACCTACGCGGGCTACGCCATCGACAAGGGCCAGCTCTCCATGAAGCTCAACTACAAGCTGGAGGGCCGCCGACTGGAAGGGGATAACGACATCACCATCAAGAAGTTGCAGTTGGGGGAGAAGATCAAGAGCGAGCAGGCCAAGGATCTGCCGCTCGGGCTCGCCATCGCCCTGCTGAGCGACTCAAGCGGCGTCATCAAGATGAATCTCAAGGTGAAGGGCAACCTGGATCAGCCGAACTTCAGCCTGGGCAACATTTTCTGGGACGTGCTCGGCAATACCCTGAGCAAGGCCATCACCTCTCCCTTCTCCCTGCTGGCCTCTCTCACCGGTGGCACCAAGGATCTCGATGAACTGCCCTTCCTGCTGGGGGACCCCAACCTCACCCCGAGCCAGCAGACCAAACTGACCAAGCTGGCCCAGGCATTGAAAGAGCGCCCCAAGCTCAGCATGAACATCCGCGGCAAGGTCAACTTCAACGAGGAGCGCCCCATACTGCAGCGCCAGAAACTGGAACGGGTGCTGGCAAAGATCACCGGCTCCCCGGTCGATCTCGGTGTGCTGGAGCAAGATCCCGCCCTACAGGCCGCGCTGGGAGAAGCCTATGAGGCCAAGTTCAAGGAAGATCTCGGCGCGCTGGCCGACAGATTGAAGCTGGCCGAGCAGAGTTCGGCCCTGCGCGCCCAGGCGGTGATCCTGCTGCGAGACCAGCAGCTGATCACCGCCAAGTCATTGCGCAACCTCGCCATGCGCCGCGCCCAGAACACCAAGGAGTTTCTGGTCGATACCCAGGGCATCACACCGGAGCGGCTGTTCGTGCTCGACAGCCAGGTCAAAGAAGCGGACAAGGAAGCCAAGGTAGTGCTCACCCTGGATGACTGACAACCTGGGGCAGCATGGCTGCCCCGGCGTTGCCTGCCGCTCACCGCCATGCCTTATTCCCGCCCCACCTCCATCCTTTCTGCCGCCCTCTACCTCTGCCTTCGTCATCGTTATCGCCCTGCAGACTCCGCGGCTTCCCTGCGACCCCTGCTAAAGACGGATAACTCCCCCCTTTTCAACAGCATTTCTCGCTACTTCCATGAATACTAGCAGTGGAATACACCACTAATTCCGATGTATGGCATACAGGTCGCCACCTCCTGTCCTCAAATAGCGATAAAATAGTCTTGTCTGATGGCATATGAGCGCTCTTTTTGACCGTCATCAGCGACGTCGGCTGTCAGTCATCTCTCACGTGGCCCAAATTGGCAGACATCGGCAGGATCAGGCCTGCCATGGGCACCACACAGCCCCTGTCATTTATTTTCACATCGCCGTTCTTTACACAAATAATCAACCAGGAAAACGTCATTCATTTACCTGTTTCCTACCTGAATGACACGATTGATGGCGCCGGTAATCTTAGGTGTCGTTTTTTTACTATTTATTCTCTCGCCCCCCTTGCCGGAGGGGCCTTGCCTGCCTAAAATCGCGCGTCTTTTATCAACCCCCACTCGATTGTTGGAGAACACCACGTGAGCGAAAAATTGGCCAACCCTGCCCCTCTGGGTCTGATGGGTTTCGGTATGACCACCATTCTGCTGAACATCCATAACGCAGGCTTCTTCCCCATCAGCGCCATGATCCTGGCCATGGGCCTGTGCTATGGCGGTCTGGCCCAGATCATTGCCGGCATCATGGAGTACAAGCGTGGCAACACCTTCGGTGTGACCGCCTTCATCTCCTACGGCACCTTCTGGTGGAGCCTGGTGTTCCTGTTGATGATGCCTGGCATGGGTCTGGCCGAAGCCACCCCGCACGCCTTCATGGGCTGGTATCTGCTGATGTGGGGCATGTTCACCCTGTTCATGCTGGTTGGCACCATCAACTTCCCGCGCGTGAAGCAGTTCGTGTTCGCCTCCCTGACCGTGCTGTTCTTCCTGCTGGCCGCCCGTGATTTCACCGGCAGCACCCTGATCGGCACCATCGCCGGTTTCGAAGGCATCATCTGTGGCGCCAGCGCCATCTACCTGGCCATGGCCACCGTGATCAACGAGCAGTTTGGCCGCACCGTGCTGCCGATTGGCGATCACAAGAAAGCCGCCGCCGTGCAGCTCAAGGCTGCCGCATAATTTGCGATAAGCTGGCACAAGCGCTGATAAAAAAGGCACCCTCAGGGGTGCCTTTTTGTTTGTCCGCGATACCACAGATCATGGCTTCAGAGAGTGAACCTCACTCACCCGCCAGCAGGCGGGTGGCCGGGAAGCGCGCCGCTGGCTGCTGGTCGTAGAAGCGTTCGAACTGTTCATAGACGGCGGGATAAACCGCGCGCAGGCGCAGCGGATCGGTGAAGAAGCACTCGCTGCACACCGCAAAAAACTCGGCCGGATGCTCGGCGGCGTAAGGATCGATATCGGTCACTTCATCACGGGCCAGCTGCGCATTCAATGCATCGAACGCCTGCTGCATGGCCTGTGTCCATTGGCGCGGATCCATCCCGTGTGGCAGTGGCGGCGCGCCATCGGCATCGCCCCCCAGCATGTCGAGTTTGTGGCTCAGCTCGTGGATAACCAAGTTGAAACCATCCCAGTCCCCATCCTGCTGCAGTTCACTCCAGGCCAATACCAGCGGCCCCTGTGGCCAGGACTCGCCGGCGTTCTCCTCCTCCCACTCGCTCACCAAGCCGAACTCGTCCTGCACCTCCTGGCGGCGGGTGACGGGTTCGGGGATGATGATCACCTCGTGAAAACCGCGATACCAGTCCAGCCCCAGGTGCAAGATAGGCAGCGCCGCCTGCAAGGCCAGCACCGCCTGTTGGCGAGGCGTCAGCTCGACCCCTAGCTGGGTCAGCGTCTTGCGGGCCAGAAACTGCTGGGCCAGGGTCGTCAGCCTCGCCTCATCAATGGGGGAAAAACCTTGCAAGATGGGCACGGCCGCGAGGGCCTGCTGCCACTCCAGCGCGCCGGGGGCGTTCTCCTGACGGGGGGACGTACGACCAAACCAATTCAATAACCGAGACCAGAACACACAGACTCCTCTCGCTGATCAGAACAATTTTACGAAGCGTTTTGGGCGCTCAAGATACCCCTGCGCCAGGTAGAAACGGTGCGCCCCCTCCCGCCTGAGGCTGCTGGAGAGCTCCAACTGGCCACAGCCCAACGCTTGCGCCCGCGCCTCGGCCGCCGCCAGCAGCAGGGCGCCCACCCCACTCCCCCTCGTTGCTTCATCGATAACCAGCGCCGAAATAAGACCCCAGGCGGGTGCCACGTGCAGCGGGTGCAAGACGTGCCACACCAGCACCCCTAATACCTCAGTGCCAGCGCAGGCCAGCAGCACCTCGCGGGCAGGATCCTCTTGCAGTAGTCGTTCACTGAGCTCGCGCGGCTGCGCCGCATAGCCCAGTTGCTCGAACAGATATGCCATGGCGGCGCAATCGCCCTGCAGGGCGCGGCGAACGGTGGCGCTATCGCTATATTGTTCCATGATTCTTTCCTGGCCTCACATTGGCGCGCTGTTTGCCCGGCGACGCCGCCGGCGGGAGAAAAAAGATCAACGGCGCACCTGTCCGGATCTTGTCCAATCCCTACCGCCATTTGTTAATGCCAATTCACAAATTAACAATATAACAACAAATTTTGCTAGGAAGCACAGTTACAAATCGATATGTTAAAACCCGCGAACTTGGTAGTCGAAAGTTCTGCCCAATATTGGGCGACCTCTTTGGTCGCCTGTTTTTTCAAGAGCGAGGCACAGACCTCGCCAAGAGAGCACGACAAAGGAGTTGTTGTACATGAATGAGATCGTCAATGCCATCAATGGCGTGATTTGGAGCCCTGCGCTCATCTTCTTATGCCTGGGAGTGGGCCTCTACTTCTCCCTGCGCACCCGCTTCCTGCAACTGCGCCACATCAAGGAGATGGTGCGGTTGATGTTCGACGGCAAGAGCACCGATGCCGGTGTCTCCTCCTTCCAGGCGCTGGCCATGACCCTGGCGGGTCGGGTCGGTACCGGCAACATTGCCGGGGTGGCCACCGCCATCACCTTCGGTGGCCCGGGCGCCCTGTTCTGGATGTGGATGG
>NZ_CDCA01000009.1 GCF_000820185.1 Aeromonas tecta | reverse complement strand
TTCAAATTGTTAAAGAGCGTCACGCTTATCGCGCTGAGGAGGCGCATAATACGCTTCTCACTTCGAAAGTCAAGCGCTTGTTTTCGCTTTTCTTTCGGCGCCCGCTTCACTGTGAAGCTAGCTCATCAACCCGGCGTGTTGTGCCGTGCTGGTAGGGGCGCATTATAGGGAGCGGCGCCGGGATGACAAGGGCTTTTTCACCATAATTGTTCGTTCGCTCAGAACATCAGCGAATCGCTCTCTTTTCAGCCGCAACGGTCTCGATTCCGCCTTCACTGGATTTAAATTGAACATTTGAAAAGCCACTTTATAATAGTCTTTTCAAATACTCAATTAAGGTTGCTGTCATGCACCAGATCCTGGATAGCCATAAGGAAGAACAGATAGTCCCGCTGTTCCGCTTGGGGTTTAGGCCCTTCTTCCTGTTTGGCGCACTGTTTTCCTGCCTGGCCATGCTGGGCTGGTTGGGGCAGCTCAATGGCTGGCTGCGTCTGCCCGGGATAGCCAACCCTGTCTGGTGGCATGCTCATGAGATGTTGTTCGGCTTCGGCGCCGCCATAGTGGCGGGCTTTCTGCTGACCGCGGTGCAGAACTGGACGGCTCATCCTGGCATTCGCAGCTGGCCCTTGGCGTTGGTGGTGGGTCTGTGGGCCGCCCCGCGCTGTCTGCTGCCCTGGCTGGGGGAAGGCAGCCAGCTGCTGATGGTGGCGGATCTTGTCTGGCTGCCCCTCTGCGCCTGGTTCCTTGCCCGCCCCATCATGGTGACCCGGCAATGGCGCAACCTCTTCTTCGTCCCCTTGCTGTTGATCCTGACCCTGCTCAACGGTGCCAGCTGGCTGTGGCGGGATGACTGGCTCACCACGGAGCATTTGCTGATCACGACGGTGCTGTTGTTCAGCACCCTGATTGCCGTGATGGGCGGGCGGGTCATCCCCTTCTTTACCGCCAGAGGAACAGGCCAGGAGAAAGCCGCCCCCCTGCCACTGCTGGAACGCGCAGCCCTCGCCTCGATCTGGCTGGTCATGCTGCTCTGGCTGTTGTTGCCCACTCCATGGACCACCAGCCTTTATATGGCGCCTCTATATATAGTGGCGGCTCTGCTGCATCTGTGGCGACAACTGCGTTGGCGGCCGCTGGCGACACTCACCCATCCCTTGCTGTGGTCGCTGCACCTTGCGTACCTGTTTATTCCGCTTGGCCTGCTTGCGCTGGCGGCTCAGGCAGCAGGCTGGTCCATCAGCCTGTCGCTCGCCAGCCATCTGCTGAGTGTCGGCACCATAGGCGCCATGATCCTGGGGATGATCGCGCGAGTATCACTCGGCCATAGCGGCAGAGCCTTGCAAGTGGGGCGCAGGATCACCCTGGCTTTTGCGCTGGTCATACTGTCGGCCTGCATGCGGGTGTTGATCCCGCTGCTCTGGCCCGCGTTCACCCTGAATGGCTGGAACCTGAGTGGCTGGAGCTGGATTGCGGCCTATGGGCTGTTTGTCTGGGTCTATACACCCATTCTGACCCGGCCCAGGGCCGACGGACGCCCCGGTTAACCCTCAGGGTCTGGCCAGCGGATAATGGATCAGGTTATGGAAGACGGCGGGGGCTATGCCCAGATTGCGATAGCCATGAGGACGGTCGGCGGCAAAGCGGACCGCCTCCCCCTGCTCGAGCGACTGCCAGTCCCCATCGACCAGCACCTCCATGGCGCCGCTGATGACGATCACATGTTCGGTCACGCCCGGCTCATGAGGTTCAGACTCTCGCAGGTAGCCCGGCAACAGGGTCAGCTCGAACAACTCGAAGCCAAAGCGGCTTTCATAGGGAAATAGCGGTGCCACCTGCATGCCTTCACCCGCCGGTTGCTGGCGAATGGCGGCGGCGGTGCGATAGAGGGTCTCACCCAGCATCGCCGGGGTTGGCTCAATGAAACTGGAGAAGGAGACCCGAAAGCCGGTCGCAATCTTCCACAAGGTCGCCACCGTCGGACTGGACTCCCCTCGCTCTATCTGCCCCAGCATGGCCTTGCTCACGCCCGTCTCACGGGCTGCCACATCCAGACTCCACCCCAGCTCGCTACGCAGCCCCTTCAACCGCTGAGCCAGGTGTCGACTCATCTCTTGCATATTTCCCCCTGCATGTTGCAAAGCCAGCTTGTGCGTCATAACGCACGAGCCTATAGTTAGCACTACATTGTACGTAATAACGCACAAGCTGCCAGCCATCAACAAGGAAGTCGCCATGCCCTTTGCCCTACCCCATCTGGCCGCAGGTCTGATCGCCGTCATGGTCGGTTACACCAGCTCGGTCGTGCTGATCATTCAGGCCGCTACCGCCGCCGGCGCCGATGCCGCCCAAGTCTCCTCCTGGCTATGGACGCTGGGGATCGGTATGGGGATGAGCTGCATCGGCCTCTCTCTTTATTACCGCGTTCCGGTACTCACCGCCTGGTCGACCCCGGGAGCCGCCCTGCTCATCACCAGTCTGGGTAACTTCAGCCTGGCAGAAGCCATTGGCGCCTTTGTTATCTCCTCGCTGCTGATCACCCTGTGCGGGATCAGTGGCTGGTTCGATAGATTGATGCGTCACATCCCGGCGCCCCTGGCCGCCGCCATGCTGGCCGGGGTTCTGCTTCGCTTCGGGCTGGATCTGTTCAAGGTCGCCCCACAGGATCCCCTGCTATTGGGGGCCCTGCTGTTAGCGTTTTTGACTGGCCGCCACCTGTGGCCACGCTATACCATGGTGCTGGTGCTGGCCGTCGGCATGCTGCTCTGCGCCTTTCGGGGAGAATTGCAGCTGAGCACAGTCCATTGGCAGCTCTCCAGCCCGGTCTGGATGACACCATCATTCTCCCTGGATGCCCTGCTGGGGATAGCCCTGCCGCTGTTCATCGTCACCATGACGTCACAGAACATGCCCGGCATTACCATTCTGCGCGCCCACGGCTATCAACCTGCCACCTCTTCCCTCATCACCTGGACCGGTCTGACCGGCCTGCTGCTGGCCCCGTTCGGTGGCTACGCCTTCAACCTCGCCGCCATCACGGCCGCCATCTGCATGGGCAAAGAGGTCGATCCCGACGCCAGTCGCCGCTGGCCAGCCGCCGTCTGGGCCGGTTGCTTCTACCTGTTGACCGGCTGTTTTGGTGCGACCGTGGTGGCCCTGTTCAGCGCCTTCCCCACCGCACTGGTCACCTGCGTGGCGGGTCTGGCGCTGCTTGGCACCATCGGCAGCAGCCTGCACGGCGCGCTGCAGCAAGATGAGGAGCGGGAAGCGGCGCTGTTGACCTTCATCATCACGGCTTCCGGGATCAGCCTGCTTGGGGTCGGCTCCGCCTGCTGGGGACTGCTGGTCGGCATAGGATTGCATCAAGTCAACCGGCTGCGCGTCTGACCTGACCATCTGGGGAGACTCCAGTGAGACGCCGCACATAATTCAGCAAGAATGGTTCACAGCTGAAACCAATTGCCGTCTAGTGCAGTTGAGGCGTCGATTCTTCCCCGATGCGCGCCTCTGTCAGACTCAATACTGGAGAATAAGAATGAGGAATCAGGCTGTCATTTTATTATTGGCCTTGCTGGGCAGCACCACTGCCCAGGCTGCCGATACGGATCGGGAGCTGGCACGCCAGCTCGCGTTGCAACAAAAAAACCTGCTGCCCCTGCTCAGCAATCAGGAGTACCAGAGCCCGCTGCCCAACCTGCTGCAACAGGCCAGCCCCAGGCTGAAACGCCAGGCAAGCGATGCCAACCAGGCCGCCATCAGCAGACAAGGGCTGGAGGGGGAAGTCACACAACTGATGCAGTTGCGGTTGGCCAATCCCGAACAGGCGAGTGCCCTGAAGCAGGGGGTCGAACCACTGATCGCCTATGTGCCGAGCGGCGATGAGAAGAGCTGGAGCGCCATCGAAGCCTTCGATACGGCCGGCAACCCCATTTATCTCGATGTGAACCAGCCACCGGCGCGCCCGGTACTGGTAGTGGAGGCCGATCCCGTCAAGGCCAAGAACGCCGGTTTGAAGGTAATGCGCAAGGCGCTGGCCGCAGCAGAGTTACAAGCTGCCCCACAAGAAAAAAGCAGCACAAGCCCCCTGAAAACCAGCATCCTCAAGAAGATCAGACTGAGCGATGATCAGGAGCCCTGGCTGCTCGGGGCCGCCGAGGTCTATGCCGTAGTCGCCGGGGTCAATCCCAGCCGGGATGAGCCCGTGGTGGACATCGTCGACATGCCCTATCTCGACTATGACAACACCGACTACAGCCCGAACCAGATCCTGGTGTACTGGGATCGCTATCGCTGGGGCGCCGTCGATCTGGTCATGATGGAGCAGGATGACAACGTCAACTACAAGGAGCTCAGCGCCCTGCTGATAGAGGCACTCAAGCTCGGCTTTACCGCCGGTGGCGTGCCGGAGGCCCTGCCCTTCCTCGATCTCGGTGGCCGCATCGTCAAGGCGCTGCCCGACTCCTGGATGACCAACAACGATGACTATCTGGATACCTTCTACACCCTGGAGCAGGACCAGAGCTATCAGCAGTATCCCGGTGCCGCCGGCAATGCGGTCATCACCCTTGAACCCAAGGAGATCCAGCCGACCAGGCCCTGATCCCCGCCCATAGCAAAAAGCCAATGAGGTGACTCATTGGCTTTTTTTGTCTCTACTAGCCGCCACATCAGGCCTGCTCTTTTGGCCTGACCCCCAGGGTGTGGCAGATGGCGTAGGTCAGCTCGGAGCGGTTCAGGGTATAGAAGTGAAAATCCTTCACCCCTTCCTGACTCAGCACCCGCACCTGATCGATGGCGATGCTGGCGCCCACCATGTTGCGAGTGGTCTGATCGTTATCCAGCCCTTCGAAACGCTGATGCATCCAGCGCGGGATCTTCACGTTGGTGAAACCGGCGAACTTGGCCAGGGTCTGGTAATTGGAGACCGGCAGGATCCCCGGCACTATCTCCGCATCGATGCCGATGGCGGCGCAGCGATCGCGAAAACGCAGGTAGGTTTCCACGTCGAAGAAGAACTGGGTGATGGCCCGGTTGGCGCCCGCATCTATCTTGCGTTTCAGGCTCAGCAGATCGGACTGCGCGCTTCTGGCTTCGGGATGACCCTCAGGATAGGCGGCCACAGAGATGTCGAAATCGGCTTCTGACTTGAGCAGGGCAACCAGATCGGTGGCATACATGTCAGGCTTGTCGACACCGGGCGGCAGGTCGCCACGCAGGGCCACGATATGACGAATGCCGCTGTTCCAGTAGTCACGGGCGATGGTTCTCAACTCGTCACGGCTGGCATCGATACAGGTCAGGTGCGGGGCTGCGATGAGACCGGTGCGCTCCTTGATGTCCTTGATCACCTTGTGAGTGCGATCCCGGGTGCCAGAGTTGGCGCCATAGGTCACGGAGACAAACTTGGGTTTCAGCACTTGCAGCCGCTCGATGGACTGCCAGAGGGTATTTTCCATCCCTTCGCTGTTGGGCGGGAAAAACTCGAAACTGACCGATATGTTGTCACCCAAATCGGCCAGACTCTGGTTGAGTGCCTCAACCTGGCGCGCGCTGTGAAATCCCATCTGTTATCTCCCTGTCCTACAACCGATTCCTGTACGTCAAAACGGATGTTTGGACGTCTAAACGTCTTGCTATCTTTATGACAAAACGGATCAAAGTCAATACCGATTTACCGACCGCCGTCAGATCAGCGGTTTTTTATTTTGCGATTCAATTTAACAAACGATCCTCCCCCATCCCAAAATGGCCCCAGTCGCGCTATCATGCGGGCGGATCGTCCTGGACGTTCTGAATCTGCGTGTGATTGTTTGGCCGGGTTTCCCGGCCCTTTTTTTAACTTCTCCCCCTGCCTGCCGATAACCAATTGAATCACTTGCAGGAGCCCCATCATGGAAGATCACCCCGGCTTTGCCACCGATTTGCTGTTCGATCGCTATCAGGGCGAGGTTGTCGACCATGAACAGTTCTGGGCGGTACGCACCCCCTCGGCACCGGATTACTATTTCGGTAATTATCTGTTGCTCCCCACTCCCCCCAGCGATCGTGACAAGGGCTGGCTCGAGGCCAGCTTCGACAAGCTGATCGGCCAGGATCCACGCGTGCAGCACCGTACCTTCCAGTGGCCACTGGCCGCAGGGCAGAACAGCCGGGTCGCCGGCTTCGTGGCGGCGGGTTATCAATACATGGAATGCGTGGTACTGGCACTGGATGCCACCGGCTTGCAGCCACCGACTCCGCTTGGCTCGACCGCCAAGGCTCGCCCCTTCACCCCTGCCGATTGGGATGACTGGTTGACACTGGAGTGTGATGAGCGAGATCCGAGCTACCCAGCAGAGAATTATCTGCCTTATCTGCAGTCTCGCAGCAGCTTGTATCAAGCCATGATCACCGATGGATTGGGGCAATGGTGGGGGATCTGGCAAGCCGATCAGCTGGTCGCCAGCTGCGGCCTGTTCTTCAGCGGGACCATGGGGCGCTTCCAGCTGGTGCGCACCCATCAGGATTGGCGTAACCGGGGGCTCTGTCGCCAGCTATTGAGCCAGGTTGCCCGTCAGGGTCTGACGCAGGTCGAACGCCTCATCATAGTGGCCGATGAGCACTATCACGCCCAGAGGGTCTACCGCTCATTAGGCTTCATGCCCGTGGCCCGCATCGGCAGTCTCTGCCGCTGGCACAGCCCCGGCGCCGCGCCCAGGCAGGAATAAAAACGGGAGGCTGCTGCCTCCCGTCGTCGATGCGCTGCCGATTATGGTGTCGGAGCCTCTAGCTGCTGGGAGAGCGCCGCTTCCACCTCGGGCGATGACACCGGCAGTGGTGCAACCGCCGCGGAGGCTACCGGGCTCATCGCAGGAGCGAGGTCCGCCGCAGGCAGAGTCCCGACCGCGGCTGAGGCGGCGGCCGGCACATCACATTGGCAATCCTGACCCTTGGCCTGCGGGCCCTGATGGGGGCCATACCAGCCCTTCAGCCCCTGCTCCAGCTGCTGCGCCGCCGCCAGTGGCGCCAGCTTGCCGAGCAGCACCGCCTGACTCACCTCGGCCAGTTCATCCCCCAGTTTGGGCGTGCCACGGGAGAGGATCTGGGTCGCCACCCGGATGGAAGAGTCACACTGATCGCGCCACTCCATCATCTCCTTCGCCGCCGGATTGATCACCTCAAAGAAGTGGTTGGAGAGAGAGAAGAAGCCGGGCAACGCGTTGGTATAAAGCTCGGCAAACTGGGAGGTGGTCAGCCACTGCAGGAAGGCCATGGCGGCTTCCTTGTTCTTGCTCGCCGGATTGAGCCCCATGCCGATGTCGGTATGATCGGTGAAGAAACAACCGTCCCCCTGCCTGGCTACCGGTGGCCGCATGACGCCAAAGTCGACCTTGCCGGTAAAGGGAGCAATCTCCCAGGATCCCGCCGCATAGAAGGCGGCCTTGCCGGCGGTGAACAGCGCATTGGTGCTGGCGTAATCACGGCTCTCGCCCCCCTCGCCCAGGTAGGAGCGCCAGCGGGCCAGCTCCTCGAACACCCGCACGTATTGCGGGTTGTCGAGTCGCTCCTGGCCACCGATCAACGCCAACCGGCCATCCTCCCCCTTCCAGTAGTTGGGTCCTATGTTCTGGAAACCCAGCTCGGAGGCCACCCAGCTCTCAGAGCCGCTCATGGCCAAGGGCACATAGCGGCCATCCGCCTTCACCTTGTCCAGCACGTTGAAGAACTCGTCGCGGGTCTGCGGCACCGAGAGGCCCAGCTCACTGAAGATCTGCTTGTTATAGAAGAAGCCGTGAATGACCGAGGCCATGGGTACGCAGAAGGTCTGGGCACCGGTATCGGTCTGCCAGGGCGACTGGGCAAAGCTCGGGAAGTTTTCTATCCCGGCCATCTCGCTCAGCTCCACCAGATGACCGGCCTTGAACAGGGCAAGAGAGTCATCGAAGGGGCGGCAGGTGATGAGATCCCCCGCCTTGCCATCCTTCAGACTGGCCCAGAGCGTCGGCATGTACTCGACGTTCTGCACCCCGTTGAATCGCACCTGGATACCCGGATGAGCGGCCTCGAAGGCGGGGATGATCTTCTGCTCCCACAAGGCCTTGTCATCGATACGCCAGCTCTCGATCACCAATTCACTGGCCATCAGCTGGCCACATAACAGGAGACTCAGGGCCCCGATCCACTTGTTAGACATAAGCCCTCCTAAACCTTGAAATGTGCGATCAATTGCTGCTGTCTGGCGACCAGATCCGCCAGCACTTCACTGCTGCTTGCCGATTCACGGGCCTCCCGTTCGGTCTCGTAGGCCACGTCTGCGATCCCCGCGATGTGGCGCGCGACCCCCTGGCTGACCGAGATCTGCTCTTGGGCCGCCAGCGCCACCTGATCCGCCATCGACTTGATGGCACTCATCCGTTCGGCGATGGACTGCAGCGCCAAGTCCATATCCCGTGTCTGCGTCACACAGCCGAGCGTCTGCTGCTGGCTGCGCCCCATCACTTCCACCACCTGCTGGCTCGCACTCTGCAGGTTCTCGATCATGGCCTGGATCTCCTCGGTCGACGTCTGGGTCCGGTTGGCCAGTGCCCGCACCTCATCCGCCACCACGGCAAAACCGCGACCGGCATCACCGGCACGGGCGGCCTCAATGGCGGCATTGAGCGCCAGCAGATTGGTCTGCTCGGCGATGCTGCGGATCACATCCAGGATGCTGCCGATGTGGTTGCTAAATTCCCCCAGCTTGTGGGTAATGCCGACCGCTTCTTCCATGGCACCCGCCAGCTGTTCGGTGATGTGACGGGTAGCCGCCACCTGCTGACGACCGGCACGGGCCTCCTCATCGGCCAAGTCCACCTCCCGCTTGGTGCCATCGGTGGATCGCGCCACCTCGGTGGCACTCACTTCCAGCTCGGTGATGGCGGCGGCGACCTGATCGGTCTGACTCTTCTGATCCTGCACCCTGGACATGGCGCGCTCGCTTATCTCGGCGGCGCGGCTCGCCTCCTCCACCAGGTGGCGGGAGCCGGCATTGATCTGGGAAAGCAACTCGCCGGTCTTGTCCGCCAGGGTATTGATGGAACGGGCCAGGCTGCCGAATTCGCAGCGGCTGCGATAGTCGATGCGCCGGGTCATGTCACCGGTCGCCATCCGGCCCAGCTCCTGATCGATCAGCTGGAGCGGACGCTGGATACTGCGCGTGGTGGTGTAGCCGATGATGAGCGCGGCGGCGGCCGAGATGGTCGCTACCAGCAGGATCCACAGGCTGGCGCTGCTGACGGCATCATCCGCGGTGATGCGGCTCTGGCTGGCGATGCTGCCTGCCGACTGACCCATCTCATCCAGCAGGCTCAGGCTGTTGGCCAGGCTGGTATCGAGCTGCTGATTCAATCCCTGCAACGACGCGGCCAACTGCTGGGCCTGGCGCATGGTAGCCAGCAGCCCCTGCGGACCGAGCGCCAGCTCCTGCATTCGATCCAGATTGGCGACGAAGCGTTGCTTCACATCGTCCGGTACCAGCACCCGCTCGAGCCGTTTGCGAGCCATCTCTATATCCTTGCTGAGCACTTTCTCCAGTTCGTTGAGATCGGTGCCGGCATCGGCTCGGCGGATATTCTTCAGATCCCGGGCGATGCCGGAGGTGATGAGTTCAGCCTTGTTGCGCATGGATCGCTTGCTGGAGGCTTGCTGCAGCAGGAGATCGGCGGCCCATTGGTAGGTGTCCTCCAGTCGGATGAAGGCGATCTCCAGTTGATGACGGAGTTCCAGTGCCGCTACCCACTGGCCATGCTGGGCCAGCACCTGATCGGCCAGGCCGAAGAAACCCTGAGTGGCGCCAGCCACCTGGCGAAAGCGCGCATTTGCCTCTTCCACTCCGGTGAATCTGCCCATTTCCCCGCTCAATTGCGCGAAGTGCGCCTGTTGCGCCTTGAACTGGCTGGCCAGCTGCGGCAACTGGGCCGCATCTTCACTGGTTCTGTAGGTCAGCACCCAGCGGTTGCTGTCTTGCAAGGCACCTTTAAGCCCGGCGACGGCAATCACCAGGGGAGTGGCACGATCAGAAACCTGCGACAGGCCCTCATTGATACCCCGGATCTTCAGGATACTGATGAAGCCAAGCAGAACCAGCAGCAACAGCATCAGCACAAATCCGGCGATGATCCGCTGCACGATAGACAAACCCATAGAGACATCCTCACTCGTTGGGAAAAATGACGTGAACGCAGGGTCTATCGGCAGAGGGAGACGATGGGAGAGTAGCAAGTGGGGCTTATAACGGATGAGATCACGAATAATGCCCGATTTCGGATATAAAAGGGCCCGAACAGAGCCGGGCCAAAAGAGACGTGCTTCGTCATGGCCTTGAGGCGGCCAACCTGATGCTGGTTAGAAGCGGTAGCCGACGCCGAACATAAAGGCCACCGGATCGATGGAGGTATTGATGGTGCCTACCGCGGTGTGCACCTCGGTGTCGATGTCCATGACCCAGGCAGACGCGTTGACGAACCAGCGATCGTTGATCGCCATGTCCAGCCCCACCTGACCCGCCAGTCCCCAGGAGGAGTCGACGCTGACGTCGGTGCCATCCAGTGCGCCGCGGCCCTCCTCATCGAAGAAGAAGGTGTAGTTGATACCGGCTCCCACGTAAGGACGCACCTTGCTGTTGGCATCTCCGAAGTAGTACTGCGCCATCAGGGTCGGCGGCAGATGCTTGACCTTGGCAACCTCACCCAGGCCCGGGGTCGAGACCGAATGGGAGAAAGGCGTGGCGGCCAGCAGCTCAACCCCCCAGTTATCGGTGAGCATGTAGGAGAGGGTCAGCCCCAGCTGCATGTTGCTGTCGATATCCAGCTCACCCGTGCCCAGCACGTCGTCACTGCTAGTCTGCGGGGAAACAAAGGCCAGGCCACCACGCACCAGAATATCTCCGGCCTGATGTGCCATGACGGCGGGGGAAGCAAAAGCGGCTGCGATCAGTAGAGGAAGGATCTTTTTCATCACGTATTTCCTTTTTGTTTTCTTTATGTGTTGTAAGCCCGAAAACTATAAAAGGATGTGAATGAACGGTTATTGATTCAGCTCAATAGTTATCAATAAATAGGTAGATGCGCACAACATCTTTAGCTGATGGTAAAAGCATCAAGACAAGATATAAACACCAGTAAATATAATAAGTTATGGTAGTTTCTCTTCACTTTTAAATTATTAAAGCATAATTTAAATACACCTTTAATAGGCCAAATCACCGCCAGGATCGTTGTTTAATTATCACAATCAAGGTATTTTATTACGGCCATGTAGCGCAGCTGTAATCGGTCTTTTATGAAGAATCAAACCAGAAGAGAAAAAGTAATAGGCATCCTGGCCGCCATCTGGGGCATAGGGTCATTTCTATTTATCTTGCTTGGATTTATCGTCGCACTCGCCTTCTTGATGTTGACCCACTAATTTCCACTCTCTCCGCCAACAAATTGGTTCGCCAGCCTGGACCGACAGTGGCCGGGATCTGCGCGCCCCTGACCACCCAGCCCCTTTCTCGCCCAACAAAAAAGGGGCCTAGGCCCCTTGTTCGTTGACGCTCTGCTTACTGTCCCAATAGCGGGGCCAGGAAGCGGGCGGTGTGCGACTCCTTGCAGCGGCTCATCTCCTCTGGGGTCCCTGTTACCAGGATGCGGCCACCGCCGGCCCCCCCCTCGGGCCCCAGATCGACGATCCAGTCGGCGGTCTTGATGACGTCCAGGTTGTGCTCGATGATGACGATGGTGTTGCCCCTGTCGCGCAACTGATGCAGTACCTTCAGCAGCTGCTGGATATCGTGGAAGTGCAGACCCGTGGTCGGTTCATCCAGGATGTAGAGGGTCTGACCGGTGTCGCGCTTGGAGAGCTCCCGCGCCAGCTTGACCCGTTGCGCCTCACCGCCCGAGAGCGTGGTAGCCGACTGGCCGAGCCGGATGTAGGAGAGTCCCACGTCCATCAGGGTTTGCAGCTTGCGCGCCACCGCTGGCACCGGGTCGAAGAATTCACGGGCGTCCTCCACCGTCATATCCAGGATCTCGTGGATATTCTTGCCCTTGTACTTCACCTCCAGCGTCTCGCGGTTGTAGCGTTTGCCCTTGCAGACATCGCAAGGCACGTAGACATCCGGCAGGAAGTGCATCTCCACCTTGATGACCCCGTCCCCCTGACAGGCTTCGCAGCGACCGCCCTTCACGTTGAAGGAGAAGCGGCCCGGCAGGTAGCCACGGGAACGCGCCTCCTGGGTGCCGGACAGCAGCTCGCGGATCGGGGTAAACAGGCCGGTGTAAGTCGCCGGGTTGGATCGCGGGGTGCGGCCGATGGGGCTCTGATCTATATCCACCACCTTGTCCAGGTGCTCCAGCCCTTCCACGCTGCGATAAGGCGCCGGGGTCGATTCGGTGGCCTTGTTCAGCTCCCGGTGGGCAATGCGGAACAGGGTATCGTTGATCAGGGTCGACTTGCCGGAGCCGGACACCCCGGTGACGCAGGTCATCACCCCGATGGGCAGATCTAGATTGACGTTGCGCAGGTTGTTGCCACTCGCCCCCTTCAGCTTCAGCCACTTGCCGGTGAGTGGTGTGCGCTCGGCAGGAATGGCGATCTGCTTGCGGCCGGAAAGGTAGTCGCCGGTCAGCGAGGCGGGATTCGCGATGATCTCCTCCGGCGTGCCCTGCGCAACGATTTCGCCACCATGGACACCGGCCCCTGGACCTATGTCGAGCACATGGTCGGCGAGACGGATGGCGTCTTCGTCGTGCTCCACCACGATCACCGTATTGCCGAGATCGCGCAGGTGGGTGAGGGTCTTGAGTAAGCGCTCGTTGTCACGCTGGTGCAGACCGATGGAGGGCTCATCCAGCACATACATCACCCCCACCAGACCGGCACCAATCTGGCTGGCCAGCCGGATACGCTGGGCCTCGCCACCGGACAGGGTCTCGGCACTACGGGACAGGCTCAGGTAGTTGAGGCCGACGTTGACCAGGAAGCCGAGTCGCTCGACGATCTCTTTCAAGATCTTCTCGGCGATCTGGGCACGCTGGCCGGTCAGCTCGATGCCGGCGAAGAACGCCAGGGCATCGCCGATGGATTGCTCGGCGATGGCGGGCAAGTTGCGGTTATCCACGAACACGTGGCGCGCCTCCTCCCGCAGCCGGCTGCCACCACAGCTGGTGCACGACTTGTTGGCGATGTACTTGGAGAGCTCTTCGCGCACCGAGTTGGATTCGGTCTCGCGGTAGCGACGCTCCATGTTGTGCAGGATCCCCTCGAACGGGTGCTTGCGCACCACCACGTCGCCGCGATCGTTCATGTAGCGGAACTCGATCTCGGCCTTGCCGGAGCCACGCAGGATCACTTCCTGGGTCTTGAGGGGCAAATCCTCCCAAGGGCTCTCCAGATCGAACTTGTAGTGCTCGGCGAGGGATTTGAGCATCTGGAAGTAATAGAAGCTGCGCTTGTCCCAACCGCGGATGGCACCGCTCGACAGGCTCTGGCTCGGGTCGTGGATCAGCTTGGCGGGATCAAAATATTGCTGCACCCCGAGGCCGTCACAAGTAGGACAGGCACCGGCCGGGTTGTTGAAGGAGAAGATGCGCGGTTCCAGCTCCGACATGGAGTAACCGCACTCGGGACAGGCGAAGTTGGCGGAGAAGGTCATGACCTGCACCTTGTCTTCGCCCTCCATGGGGGCGACCAGCACTATGCCGCCGGACAGCGTCAGCGCCGTCTCGAAGGATTCCGCGAGGCGCAGTGCCAGATCGTCGCGCACCTTGAAGCGATCCACCACCACTTCTATGGTGTGCTTCTTGTGCAGCTCCAACGGCGGAGGATCGGAGAGGTCGCACACCTCACCATCGATGCGGGCACGGATATAGCCCTGGGCCGCCAGATTCTCCAACAGCTTGCTGTGCTCGCCCTTGCGATCGCGCACCACGGGTGCCAGCAGCATCAACTTACTGCCCTCGGGCTGGGCCAACACCTGATCCACCATCTGGCTGATCGTCTGGGCGGCGAGCGGGATGGCGTGCGTCGGGCAACGGGGCTCACCGACCCGCGCAAACAGCAGGCGCAGGTAGTCATAGATCTCGGTGATGGTGCCCACGGTCGAGCGCGGGTTATGGGAGGTGGACTTCTGCTCGATGGAGATGGCAGGGGAGAGCCCCTCGATATGGTCCACATCCGGCTTCTCCATCAGGGAGAGGAACTGGCGGGCATAGGCGGAGAGCGACTCCACGTAGCGGCGTTGCCCCTCGGCGTAAAGCGTATCGAACGCTAACGAGGACTTGCCGGAACCGGACAGGCCGGTGACCACGATCAACTTGTCACGGGGCAGGATCAGGTTGATGTTCTTGAGATTGTGGGTGCGGGCACCCCGAATCACGATTTTTTCCATCTTCTTGCACGCTCGATACACAAACCAGAGCGAACCAGTATGGCATAGAGACTACTGGATGAATAGACAGGTTATTAGCATCCTAACCCCGATGCTCAGAGAAACTCCTTGGCCCAGCTCACCGCCTGCAAGCGGTTCTTGACGTTCAACTTCTTGAACACGTTATAGAGGTGGGACTTGATGGTGTGTTCGCTCACAAACAGGTTGTCGGCGATCTCGGTATTGGAGGCTCCCGTCATCAGGTGGCGGACTATCTCCTGCTCGCGGGCCGTCAGCAGCATCTGGTTGCGCAGCGGCTGGCCACTGCCCTTGCGATAATAATCGACCAGGTCACACAGCAGGTGGCGCGGGATCCAATACTCCCCCTGCAGCACCTTGCGAATGCCGATCACCAACCGATCCAGACTGTCCTGACGGAAAAAGAGCCCGCTGATGTGAGGCCACATCAGCAGCAGTTCCCGATCCGTGCTGGTCGGAGCATTGAGCAACACCGCACTGGCCTCACCGAAACGACTGCAGATAGCCGCGCTCCAGTCCGCTTGCTGCGCCGACTTGAGGTAATCCAGATCGATCAGCAGCAGCGGTTGGCATTCTGTATCAGAGGATTGCGGCAACGCATCCAGCTCCCCGACCAACAAGATGGACAAACCAAGTTGCTCACTGAGGTGGCGCTGAAAGCTGATAGCTTGTGCATTATTTTCGGTTATCAGCACTAAGGGGTATTCGGGCGTCATCAAGCAGACTTCCTTGCACATTCAGGTCGGGGCATTTTGCCAGGAGAGAGTACCAATCCCCCTTCCGACCGAAGTATTAAAAAAGTATTAGGCAGGATGGTGATTCCTTTGAAGCTTAGTAATTTCTCAATCAATACAAACGACTAGCATACCCTCCCCATTTGGGGGGTCTACTAGTGCCTGCAACTCCCTTTATCAGCGGCCTGAGCGAGCCTCGCCTCCCCCCATACCCTCTACTTGCTGGTGCCCCCGCACCTCGGGTAAGTTACATCTCGATCCGGTGGCGGGATTGACGTGCTCCGGCAGGAAGGTGTGCGCTCATGCTCGCCAACTGTTACTATTGCGAGCAAACGCTGCGACGAACGGCTGGTGATATATACTGCCGGATCGAACACAGCCATGACCTGAGTGACGATGCTGCCCACCCAGTGGCAGGCATCTCACCGAAAACGAACGATATGTTGAATTGGTCCGGGCATCAGGCCTGGCCGGTATATAAAGGGTGGAAGAGAGATTATGGCCAGTCGAGGCATCAATAAAGTCATTCTGATCGGTAACCTAGGGCAAGACCCGGAAGTGCGCTACATGCCGAGTGGCGGTGCCGTGACCAACATCACCCTGGCCACCTCCGAATCCTGGCGCGACAAGCAGACCGGTGAGCAGAAAGAGCGCACCGAGTGGCACCGTGTGGTGTTCATGGGCAAGCTGGCCGAAGTGGCGGGCGAGTACCTGAAGAAAGGCTCCCAGGTCTATGTCGAAGGC
The DNA here is from genome assembly GCF_000820185.1 of Aeromonas tecta. GTDB lineage: Bacteria > Pseudomonadota > Gammaproteobacteria > Enterobacterales > Aeromonadaceae > Aeromonas > Aeromonas tecta. The sequence goes on along the minus strand of NZ_CDCA01000009.1, from coordinate 76,013 downwards.
AAACTGCAGACTCGCAAGTGGCAGGATCAGGGTGGCCAGGAGCGCTACACCACTGAAGTGCTGGTCGACAGCTTCAGCGGCGTGATGCAGATGCTGGGTGGCCGTCCGCAAGGCGGCGCCGGTCAAGGCATGGGTGGTCAACAGTCCCAGGGCAACTGGGGCCAGCCGCAACAGGCTGCTCCGCAGCAAAACATGCAGCGCCCTACCGCCGCCCCTCAGCAAAGCATGCAACAGCAAGGCGGTTACAGCCGTCCTCAGCAACAGCAGCAACCCCAGTCTGCCCCGCCGGTTTACAACGAGCCGCCGATGGATTTCGACGACGACATTCCGTTCTGAGTTTCACCATAGAGTAATATTGTAAGGTATATAGTAAAATATCCTTATAAAACAAATAACTAAAAGAAAGCCCACCGTAAATCATTGTGATTTCTGTGGGCTTTTTTTATAGTCTTATTTTGGTAATCCAACACCATTAATATATGTAAGGTTTGATTGTGTATGAAATATCAACTTAGACAATTTGTACATGAATCTGGAGAGCGAATGGCTGTCTTGGTTGATACAGAAAGCGATCATCCTATGACTTACCCAACCCTGTACTCAACGATACATCATCGAAACAACGGGGATGCGTATAACACAATAAAAAGTAAACTCAATTCCATCAAACTATTACTCGAAATATGTGATTATCTTAACATTAGATTAGAAGAGCGTTTTACTCGTGGTGATTGGCTCAAGCGTGATGAAGTCGAGTTAATCACTAGCTGGCTTAAGAAAAAAAAATCAAATTTAGATGAGGCTATAAAAAATATAGCTTTTAGCAAGAAAAATGAAAATATAGCTATATTGAAGCCATTAAAAAAAGAAAAAATTCGTTATGGTGTCAGGATCGATGTCACAGAAGTAACAAGCACTAATGGCTATAATAATGTTACTGAAGCAGCTAAATACATTAAGTGGCTCGCTGATAGCTTGTTTGAATCGGATGAATCTGAGCGGATGTATAACTGGCTGATAGCGAAGAGAGGTTCAAAACCGGCTAACAATCAAGAAAATAAAGCTGGAATAGGTGAGTTCCAATCACTTGATGAGACTCAAGAAGCTAAAATTCTAGATACTGTTAGACTCGATTCGTCTACCAATCCATGGAAAGGAAACGCAGTAAAATTTCGTAACCAACTAATTGTAAACTTGCTACTTGATATTGGCTGCCGTAAAGGCGAGTCTCTTAATATAAAAACGACCGACCTTGTCCAAGGAATCTCTGGAATTACATTAAATATCTGGCGTGATCCCGACAATAAAAATGACCCTCGACTGAACCAACCACGAGTTAAAACTCTAAGCCGTACTGTGGAAATAACACCACAATTGGCTAGTATGTTTGAGGAATATGTACTTAATTATAGAAGTTCCGTTGTTGGAGCTAACACCTGCCCTTACTTATTTATCAGCCATCAAAACGGTGCCAATAAAGCAACTCCAATGTCGTCATCTGCTTTTAATAAAATATTTAAAGAACTTAGTGATACTGTTGGTTTTAAAGTTAAACCTCATGGTTTAAGGCATACATGGAATGATAGATTTTCAGAGCTTGTCGAGAAACTTATTAAGGCTGATGATATAACTTATGAAGAATCTGAAGAGCTCAGATGTTGGGTGCAAGGGTGGAAAGAGGGCTCAGATTCAGCAAAGTTTTACACTAGGTTATATAAACATAAAAAAGCTATGAAGATCGGGCTGGAGCTTCAAAAAACAAGAGTTAAAAATAAAGGTAGTATAGTCGAAAATAATGATGAAGATATCCCTTGTTAAGGGTTTTTTAAAACCTACGAGAGAAGAGGTAGTTATATGAAAAAAATAACTTTTCAAGATAGAAAATTAGCACAACTCAAGGAGGTTTCGAAAACAACGTCCTTCAATGGTTATGAATTCGATATATATGATGAATATTGGCGATTGAACCGTGAGGTTAAAGTACGAGTAGGGTTTGCTTTATCCGGTTATGATAAAAATATAGCGGAAGAAATCAGGGGAGCTTTAGTTTATTTTTCTGAAAATAAATCTTCTTGGTACGTTAATTCCCTATGTGAAATGCTCATAAAATACACAAGAGTCACAAAACATACGACCTTTAGTGAATTAGGTTTACTAGCATTCAAAATGGCATTTCCTGATAAGAATGATCATGATAAACCGTCCTCTCTGCGCGCATTTATTAGACAGGCAGATTTTTGGGGTTTTAATATCATCGACAAAAATACATTAGAACTAATAAATAAGTGGCGTTTTAAAGGGCGAGACAAAGGATTACCTGTCGCATCATTTGACCCTATTGATGGACCGTTCTCAGACCTCGAACATGAAGCAATTATTGCAGGTTTAGATCATGCATACGCTGAAGGCCGAGTCACAGATGAAGAATACTCAATAGTTCAGCTGTTTTCTGCATCAGGGCGACGCCCTATTCAAATAGCATCACTCAAAATTAAGGACATAAAAACAGATGTATCACCACTTGGTGAAATTTATTATTACCTAAACATTCCACGTGCAAAGCAGAGAGGGTTCGGTTTTCGTTCATCCTTCCGGAGGGCTGCGTTTATTGAGAGCATTGGGCAAGTGCTTATGAAGCATAAGCAGAATGTCATCGCTGATGCCGAATGCCTTGTTGGACATATATTAAGTGATGAAGAGAGGCTTGAACTTCCACTTTTCCCTATGGGCTTCGGAAACACTAGGCGCATTGAAGAACTATTAAGTTATCAATACCCTTATTTTGAATATAAACATTTACCTAATATTTGTGATGTTGATGATGCCGATTTATTATCAATTCTTAAAAAGACGGACATGTTCCATTGTGCATCTTCTTACTTAAATGCTGTCCTGAAGTTCACAATCGACAAGCTTGACATTACTTCCGAGCGTACAGGTCAAAAACTTCATGCTAACGCATATCGTTTCCGATATACCCTTGGAACAAGGGCAGCTAAAGAGCATTGTGGCTTAATAACAGTGGCAACACTTCTCGATCACTCTGATACACAGCATGCTGATGTTTACATAAAAAACATTCCTGAATTTGCACAAAAAATCAGTGATATTATGAGTCCTCAATTGGTTAAATACGCTAATGCGTTTACGGGGAAAGTAGTTGAAGATGAAGCCGAAGCACAGTCTCAATCTCCAGATGCTACGCGCATTCCTTGCCGTGAGGTTAGCGGAGATATTGGTTCGTGTGGCACCAACTCCCCGTGCTTCGATAATGCTCCTGTAGCCTGCTATATCTGCCCAAAATTTCGGCCGTGGCGTCATGCACCGCATCATTTGGTATTAAACTGGCTCGTTAATGAGCGAGATCGGATCGCACAGATAACCAATGACCTCACTGTAGCCGCAGTTAATGACCGCGCAATTTATGCCGTCATGCAAGTAATACTGGAGTGTAATAAAAAGGAGCTGGAATATGTCTGAACTAATTAATTTCAAACCAAAGTATGAGTTTGAACATAAACAGAATCTAGCTGACTTTATCGAGTTGTGCGAGTCATATCCTCACTTGCCTCCAATTAAGAGTTCTCAAGAAGAATATTGCTACGACTCTGCATACTGGACTGGTGTTGTTAATTTCACCAAGCTGGGAGTGAATGCAAGAAAACGGGGAAAGGAATTTGAACTTGATGACTCAATCATGCCTTTTGCTAAAGCATACTTCACCTATCAACAGAGCCATGCACCCACAAAACCCAAAAATGAATCAAAAGCACTGCGTGTTATTGAACTGGCTATGTTGCGAGCGCATGGCTCAGTAGATATAACTCAAGTAAACCCTGCCATCTTGGATAACGCAGCTCAACTCGCTCGTGAAAATTATGCTCCTCAAGCAGCGTATCATTGCGGTATAGAGCTTGAAGTTATGAGCCGCTTTCTTTGTGAGAAGAGAATAGTTAAAAGATTCACATGGAAAAACCCTGTCAAGAGAGGAGAGGATGCGCTTGAAAAAGTTGGAGAGAAAGGTAAACAATATCGTGATAAAAAACTTCCAAATGATGATGCCTTAGTGGCTATTGCTGAAATATTTTCCCTTGGAGAAAACAACCTCTCATCACGGGATATATTTACCACGGCTTGCATTGCGCTTTTAATGGCAGCACCAGCACGAGGGTCTGAGCTATTTTATTTGAAGGCTGATTGCATCGAGGTCGCAAAAGATGCAAAAGGTAAAAAACAACTCGGCCTCCGTTGGTTTTCAGGGAAAGGATATGGTTTCGAAGTTGAATGGGTGCCTGAATGTATGTGGGACATCGTTAAGGAAGCGGTTGAACGGTTAAGAAGCCTGTCTGCTGACGCAAGGGCATTTGCTCAATCAGTAGAAGAAAAAACAAATTTTCTTCCTTGTCCCGCAGGTATTACCTTAAATGAGAAGCTTACTAGGGAACAGGTTAGCTTTGCCCTAGGCCTTGAGGTAGATCTTTTTGAAGAATATGTAGAAGTGAAAGGTGAGATCGTTGTAAAAACAGGACTCCAAACAAAAAAAGGTCAAACCTTAAGTAATCAACTTCTTAAGAAGTATGGAATAGATAGAAAGCATTATGAAGTAACAATGGTTGAGCTAAATGAAATTGTACGTGAAAAAATAAAAGAAAATGGCTTTCCCCAGATCGCATTCAAGACAGGCGATGGCATAAAAATCAAATGGTCTGATGCACTTTTTTCTCAAATGAACAATTCTTTCCATAGTATGAAAGGTTCAAGTACAACAGAGCTTTGGATGCCAACCATTGGCACGATAAATGAAGATTTATCTGCGACAAAGAAGAAAACAAAAGATAGTAGTGGTATGACAAATCAACGGTCGTTGTTTGAGCGCCATGACTATCTATCAATGAAGGTACTCAGTCATCAGTTACGCCACCTGTTAAATACGATGGCGAAATTAGGCGGAATGTCTGACACACTATTAACTCGTTGGTCTGGGAGAGCCGACCCAAAGCAAACACGTGTTTATAATCACCAGACTCCTGAACAATTAAACACAAAACTTCGAGCAATCACAAAAAATCATAATAGCCACTCTAACCTTGGCATTGCGGAACTTGTTGTTGTCACTCCTGAAACGCTGCAAGAGATCAATGCAGATGAAAATATAACTGCACATGTAACTGAGTTTGGTGTCTGTATCCATTCATATGTACTCAATCCTTGCGAAAAACATCGAGACTGCGTGAACTGTGAAGAACAAGTCTGTGAAAAAGGAGATGATGAAAAGCTGAAACGCTTAAAGAATAAGTTAAAGCATGAAGAAATACTCTTAACTGGTGATCAACAAGCCGTGAATAATGGTTTGGTTAACTCAGAAGCATTTCTTAACAAGCGACTTATTACGATAGAACACTGCAAAGCACTTATCGAAAAATTGGAAGATAATTCAATCCCTGATGGGACTCTGATTAAATTAGCAATAGATAAAGTTTCACGTCTTGATAAAGCATTAGACATCAATGGAAAAAAACGCTTACCAAAACTTGAAGTATCTAAAGATAAAATATTAAATCCTGGAACTCCAGAGCAAATGCGAACCCGGCCGAAAGCTCTTGATAAACTAAAGGCACTCGGAGGAATGAAACGTGGCTAAACATCTATCAGAGAAAGACATTTCTGAGATTGTAGGGCTAATTGATAGCTGGCACTTTGATGTAAAGCTAACGTGGGAAAAACTCTGTGAACAGATGAGTTCCAGACTGGGCTTATCTCACTCAAGACAAACGATTCAAAGTTATCATCGAATCAAAAAATCGTTTCAAGACAAAAAAAATGAATTGAGACATGGTGATGTAAAGGCCCCCAAAACACCAGCTTCACTTTCTATCGCAGCAAATAAAATAGCAAGACTTGAGGCTGAAAATATACGTTTAAAACGAGAGAACAACGAGCTATTAAGTCAATTTGTCATCTGGCAGTACAATGCATATGCTCATGGCATTTCGATAGCCCAATTGAACACTCCACTACCAAAGAAGCAAGACCGATACTCGTGATGAGTGTAAAAGGACAATTCAGGGCTGTCCGCATCCTTAGCACCCAGGCTAAAATTTATAAAAGACCTTACAGTGTAAGGTCTTCCAAGTTTTTCTGTAACGAGCCTTAGTTGCCAGTGGTCTCACTTCAGAAAGCCGTTTGAACGGCTAGAATTCAGGAAATGACTCCATGTTCGATCCGACCAATGAGATCGACTACGGCTTGGACACCAATTGCTGTAGTCAAGACGTTCACAGGTTTCTCACCTCTCAGTCCTTTTGCAGGACAATCTAACCAAGACATTGCCATAGCAAGATCACCATCGTGTAGCGAGATTACTGCATCAAGTACTTGTATGACGCTGTATATCCTAGTTCCTTGTTCAAGGGTTAGAGGAGTTCCATTCTTGAGTTTTCGGTTTACGGTACTTTGGCTAATCCCAGCCAGATGACAAATAGCCTTAATGTCAGACCCGACTGATTCAACGAGCTGAATTATAATGTCAGGTGAAATACCTGCAACGATCCATAAATGGACACCCAATGGGTCGCTCGGAATGTCTAGAGACATGACAAGTCGATTATTGGAAGGATGTTGTTGACTAGGGTGATATGTCAAATAAGCCATTATTATCATGCCCTTCTTTCAAGAAGTAGTCTTAAAAATAGCCATAGAAATGTCTTATGAGAAGAAATCTCAGTTCACTTTATCATTCTCCGTAGATAACCGTGAACTTTGGGTGTTCCCATAGTACTACCATTCAAAGTTCATGATCTTGTGGTATTTCTCATTGGGGCTTATTAGGCTACATGATGCGCGAAAGTGTCTTGGGAATCTGGGGCAATGCACCTGGTAGTTACCCGTTGGTTGAGACAGTGATCGGGCCGGAGATCTCATTCACGGGCGATTTCATCCCCTATGCAGGGCAGCTGCGATTGATGAGCATCTGGCTGACCGTCTCAAACTAGGGAGTGGCATCACTGGCAAGCTAACGGCCTATCGTGGATTCGGCCCATAGAGCTGACTGTTTGTCTCGGGCTGGGCCGAGCAGACATTCGAGCCGACCAGCTCGACCTCAGGCAGGGGGCAACGGCCCAATCTGCCCGCCGAACGCTGACCGTGAAGCTTAAGCACCACATTGGGGAACTTTAGAAAGCCATTATAGGCTCTATCGACATAGATAGTTCCCAGCTTGCGCCGGAGGTGTGGCAGCATTACCAGAGATATCAAAGTGATATCAGAGCGATATCAGAGCGATATCAAATCGATATCAGAGCGATATCAGAGCGATATCAGAGCGATATCAGAGCGATATCAAAGCGATATCAAAGTGATATCAAAGCGATATCAAAGTGATATCAAAGCGATATCAAAGCGATATCAAAGCGATATCAAAGCGATATCAGAGCGGTGCCATGGCGCGTACATAGTTATTACCTGAAACTGGCCTCAAACCAGAGTCTTGTTTACGCTATGCTAGATGTCTTCCTCGGGGATGAATTTCAGTCTCTTCTTGAGCATACTGTAGGGAGTCTGTGGGTTGTTGAACAAATAACACGCACATACGTCATGGTCTCACCCAGCTGGCGTTGTCGAGACGCAAACCCCGCCTCCCGGTTATGAATTGTTTAGATCGACACATGGCCGCTTCTGTCTGAGAGCTCCAGTGATATACGGAGGAGTGCTTCAATGACTCATCCCTTCCGTATGACCAACACCGTATCGTTACCGGGATACCATGCTTCCATGTCCTTCTATCTGACTGGACTCCATTCAAGTACCGTTATTTAGACAATAGCACTATGTTCATTTCTTCCTTCACATAAGGACAAACACATGACAAAAAATATCGATGACATGCAGTATTTTACTTATGAAAACATGCTCATCCGCTTCAAACGAGCCAAAAGTGAAGATACCCTAGATACTATGTACAAAGGTGCCATAAAAAAATCTAATGATGTTTTACAGGGCAATGAATTATTCCTAGCTCAAGTTGCAATTGAGCGGGCTTTAGACCGATGCCAACAAGACTTCGATTCTTCGCATATCAGTATGACCAGAAAAATAAATCATATATTGAAGAAATCACAAGAACCCTGTAAGCAGTACAGTCCAGAAGATGAAATGAGGCGCCTTCTTTCCAACATGGGTTGAGCGTATAGCTTCATACACCCTTCCATGAAAAGTGAACCATGCCACCAACTAGTGGAAACTATGCGTTTGCAATCCACTCAATGGGGGCCGTAGGCGATGGTCAATTTCAACAACGTACTATCGCTAGTAGTGTATGAAAAATCGCATTAGGAATGATTCAAAAGTGCCTAGGAAGGCCGGGGCGATTCGCTCTTGATATTGAGAGCTAGAGTTCTTGGAAAATGTTCTTAGAAGCGCTATCTTATTGACCGTATAGATAAAGATTTTCTACCTTGGAGCAGGGGGTATAGGGAGCCTGAATGAGCATTAAGGTACGCATACTTTCAGCCAATCATGGCGACTGCATCCTCGTCACTCATGAAGACTCGGATGGTGTGTTTAACCTACTGATCGATGGCGGAAACTCAGCTACTTTCAAGTGGGGAACAGCACAGAAACATAAAGGTGCTCTTTGTGTCGTTCTAGATGAATTGAAAGAAAGAGACCAATGTATTGATTTAGCTATCCTGACCCATATCGACGACGATCACATTGGTGGATTCTTGAATGCATTTAAGGCGACGGGTTATCTGAATGAGATGGTCAAGTCTATATGGTTCAATTCCTCAAGGCTGATCACTGACTACTTCAGCAAACCAGATATCCCTGAGAACAGCGTTCTCCTAGGAACCGTCTCACCAAATACTAGTGTGCAACAAGCTAAGTCCCTTGAATCTGTCTTGGATGAAGTAGGTTGCCACCGTGAGCCATTGATTCTGTCTGGTCAGACGATAGAGCGCGGCCCTTTTACTTTCAAGGTGCTCTCTCCTAATGAGGCAACCCTTAAAAAACTTCTATGTATCTGGCCTAAGGAAAAAAATCCGGCAGAAACCTCCGTTGCAACCGACTACCAATTCTCTTTTGAAGAGATTTTGAACAATGACACATTCGTGTCTGATTCATCTATCGCCAATGGAAGCTCCATCGCATTCATTCTTACAGCGGGCAACTCTACAATGCTCTTTTTGGGTGATGCCCATGATGGAGTTGTAGTTTCTGGATTACGTGCCTTAGGCTATAGCCCCGAATCTAAATTACCCTTAGACCTAGTCAAGGTTTCACATCATGGAAGCCAGTACAATACGAGTATCGATTTTCTTGAATTAGTTGAATGTAATCGATACGTAATATCAACCAACGGTGCAATTCACGGCCTACCAAATAAAAAAACCATAGCTAGGATTTTAACAAAGACAGATTCCAACATATATTTTAATTATAAGAAAATCATTCAAGAACTACGCTTGCCTCACGAAAAATATGTCTATCCAGGGCGCTTATTAGAACTAGACAAAGAGTTTATTTTTAATGACCAATGACGATTTGATTATTTCGTACGCCGTTAAAGTCAATAATGGCAGCGGGGTGCTAGTAAGTACCTTGTCACTGGACTTTACTTACGTTTTGACTGCGCATCACGTTATAAATGACCCTGACACCCCAATTATTGTCAGTCGCAATGGCATAGAGTTAACAATTATTGGAACACCTTATCATCATCCAGTACATGATTGTTCGATCATAAAAGTAGAGTATCAGAATTCTATTTCACAGCATATATGGCGGGGAGAGCAGGCCGCTGGCTCCAGAATCTCATATGTGGGTTTTCCTAGGTCAAATATTGGCTCAGATAGGCCGCATAAAATTTATATTGGCACTTCAAATGATAAGGCTAACCAACTTATTGTGTGTAATTTGGAGAACAGCCCAGGCCAGGAGTCCATTCAAGGTATGTCAGGTGGTGGCGTCTATTGTATCCAACAAGGCCATCCACATTTATGGGGTGTGGAAACTCGAATGGATGACGAAGATCCCGAAGCTCGATATGGTCGAATTCGTTGCTGTTCCATTGAATGTTTCGATCAGATTATAGAAGAAAATCATCTAACACAGATGACTCCTTTTTACATGCAAGGCTTCTCAAATTTTAAAAATGATATTTTTAGTTTCAATGCAGCAAAGCCAAAAAATATTGTTCTACTACGGGAAAAACTTAACGAACAAGCCGCATGGCTAATAGAAAAAAATATGCCTGCACCTTATGACTTGATGATGCGTTATAAGCGAGAGCTGCTGCTAGGCAATAAAGAACCAGATTCGACAATCTTGGAAAGAGATCTCTGGGTCGCTTATCTTGAATTTTCAGTAATTTGTTCAATACTCGATGGTGTAGACGTCATCGATATGAATTATCTAAGTTCGCTGGATCGTAGATTTCGATTTATGTATTCCTGTAGCAATGACAATTGGTTGTGGAAACTATCAGATCTAATAAAGGCTGCTAGAGAAATGCTAGATGCCCATGGCACTATTCTTGTAAATACGCCGCAAGAAAACGCCTCCGACATGCCAGGTTCTGAAGATATCCAAGAAGTACTCGATGATATTGCTTCATCACCTCAATATAGAGAGAGGGCTCGGATCGATAGCGCCTTTGGTGATAGTTTAAAAACGTATGCTTTCGCACACCTAAAAGGTTTGCGTAATAAACTCGTACTGGACAAGCACAGAGAGTATGGAGAGGCTTTGTCTGGCCAACAACTGATAATTTTCAAGGGACATTATGATCGCGCTATCAAAGACAGATCATGATCTAGATTTTTTAACATCTGAATTCGAGGGTTTGAAAGTCGAGCTGTTTTCCGCTAAGGAGCTGAGCTTCATAAATTGTATAGTCTGTTGGTTTGATTCCTCACTTGAATTAGTGGAAAAATGGAAGGCAATCCAGAGCATAATTTCTGTTAGGTTCAAGCCTGAAGCCCGCTTCTCCAAATGGAATATATATCTGGTAATGCTATGCCCAGATTCGATAGAGATCCAAGACAAATATGTAATTGAAAATGATCGTTATGCAGCTAGAAAAATTGTCCTAGATCGTCTTGGAAAGACGTTAACAACTAAAGAAGTCGAAACCAAGATTAATGCCGAACTACTTGGTGCGGATCTAGAGTTACAACAAACGACTCCCTCTCTAGTTTCAAATATAAAACTTGCCATTGCACCACTAATAAAAAACACGCCTACTGACTTGACAAGCAAGTCGAAAGATAAAAGAGGCGAGATTGTTAATAAACTAATAGAGTACTATAGGCAAAATGAAAATAAAAAAAGTTGAGATCGAAGGCTTTCGAGCCTACAAGTTCAAAAAAGATGGGGTTTTCGACTTTACCCTTGGTGATGGCACACCCTCAAATTTTATTGCACTATATGCTCCCAATGGATTTGGAAAAAGCTCATTTTACGATGCAGTAGAATGGGCATTTACCTCGAATTTGGGAAGATATACAGCAGAACATAATAAAAAAATTAATAATAGAGCCGCTCGGGGAACAAAACAAGATCAGATTCCATTAAAGATTCTTCGTAACAAAGACGTTCCAGATAATATTGTCACTCGGGTAGACGTAATAACCACATGCGGAGATTTTCCAAGATCGCTTCCAAAATTGAGGTCCAACACACCCATGGATCTAAACTTGGGGCCCACCAAGACTAAAACGGAAGGGAAGGGTTTTGAGAAGATAATTCTCTCACAAGATGCGATTGATCGTTTTCTGAAAGAAGCAAAACCGCAAGAACGATATCAACTCTTCATGCAGTATTTCGGTGGTGAGGACGAGATGCTACGTATGGAGCTCACGGCTATTCTAACCGAAAACAAGATAACCTTGGACAGCCTTAAACAGCAAAAAACTGATATCAAAAGACTTTTGAAGGCGCCAGTCGATACAATGATTTTTGAAAAATTCAATTCATTGGCGAAAAGTTTAAACCATGATGGTGAGAATATCTCGTATGTCACAGAGGCTTTCGACTCCAATATGGAATATAGTCTTCTTAGCTCACTCACTGAGCGAAAGCATTCGTTGTCATCCAGCGACGAAGCAACACGGAAAGAGGAAGCTGCATTATCGGAACTGACATTTCGTCTAGAGGAATTTCAGCTTCAACTAGATGTTGTTGCTGAGCAAACCCCCAAATTTATTTTGCTGACAAAAGGTGTTGCTGATTCCCAACGATATCAGGCAATGTCTTCTACTTATAACAAGTATTTAGAAGAATGGCAGAAACAAAATGAGCAACTGACAGAGCTATCCACTATTGAAGGATTAGCTCCAATTTTTCTTATTGAAGAGTCAAAATTAAAATCCGCGTCCGATGAGCGAAATACACTAATTAATGAGCAGTCTAATATTTCTTTAAGTTTAAGTGCAGCCCATGCGAGTGTGAAACAGTGTCAGGATGCTCTATCTGCGACTGAACGTCATGCATCAGCTTTACGAGCCGTATTGACTGACAGCCCTGCGGCCTATTCAGAACTTTCAATCCATCAGCATGAGCTACAGACTTTAAAAACAAGATACCAAGAGAAATTTAATTCCATCACGATGGACAAAGCTCAACAAGAGAATATTAAATTAAATTTAGGGAAATTATCTGTACTTCCAGTTAATATGGAAATATTGAAAGGGCCTGACTCCACTCTTTTCGAATTACCGATTACCCGCCTTCAAGAAGTTTATTTTGCGCACCAAGAGCTAGAGTTATTACTACAAAATGACTCTGCAATTAGAAATACCCAACTAGCACTTACGCAACAGAAGCAAGTAATTGAACGGTTAGTGTCACAAGGTCTGACCTATCTAGCTGATTGGCCCAGTAATACCTGCCCTCTATGTCGAGCAAATCATCCATCTTCAGATACACTCATATCATCGATCAGAAATAACGACCTCCTGACTGAGGCTGCAAAACAGAACGCAAGACAGTTGGAAAAAATAGCAGCACGCATAAGCCAGCTTAAATCCATAATTGATTCAACTCTGAACGAAGCCCAAGAGCGACTTCACAAGAGAATTATTGATCTCCAAACTCAGCTCAATCAATTATCTTCACGAATTGAGTCCAATCAACAAATATTACATTCGCTTACCACAACGATTACTATCACAGAACAAACTATTGCGACTCTACAAGTCAAAGTTTGGAACTTGAATTCAAGTGAGCTGCATTCACGTGTTAATACAGAGCTAGCAGCCCTTTCTAGCACTAGCTCCTCCCAACAGGAGCTGCTCAACCTGAGCAATAAGCACCTTACTGACCTACAGGCACAGATGGAAATAATTACCTCTCGTCTTGAGGTACTACTTTTATCTATAGATGGCATCACAACAAAAGAGTCATATACATCCGTTTTGGCATTTGCAAAAAAGGAAGTTATTCGAAATGTTGATAACCTTTTGGAATATTGTGCCCAGAAGCGACTCAATCTCGAAAGCTCCATTCAGGAAAGCTATGCTCAAATGGTTACATTGTCTGCACGGTGTAATGAACTCCAACAGACTATGCTAGATGATGGGAACTGGATTGATTTCCAATTGCTAGTTTCTCAAAAAGAGAGTATTTCAAAAAATATTAACGATGCAACATTCTTCGTGGACTCGTTTTTGGGTAGCTTAAGTAGATTGCTAGAGGAAGATATAAAGCCGGATGTGGTTTTAATCAAGCAAAAAATTGAACTAGCAATTCAAACTTTATCTAAAAAATCAGCTGACATTACGATGAAGATCAATCAGATTGATCTGCTGATAGTTCAGTTAGAGACTTTTAAGCCTTACTTAGAAAGTTTGGAGTTACGCAAAAGACTTTCTGATATTGACAAAAAAATATCGGAACACCAATTAGTCAATACTAAATTGTCTGCTGATCGTGAACTAGTCTTCAAAGAATTGCGGGAAAGAATCGGGGCTTTCTTCTTTTCTAATCTTATCAACGCTATATACAGCAAGATTGATCCTCATCCCTCTTTTAAAGAGGTTGATTTCATCCCTGATTTTGATAGTGCTCAGCCAGGGCTCAATATTGTGATAAAGGATGAATCTGGTGGCCTCATATCACCAATATTATATTTTAGTTCAGCACAGCTAAACATTTTAAGTCTGAGTGTTTTTCTGGCCAACGCCTTACATGCCAAAGATGATAAAGGGAATAATCTAGATGTTATTCTTATTGATGACCCTATTCAATCCATGGATTCAATTAATGTGCTTGCAGTAATAGACTTGCTTAGAAACATTTCGCTGCGATTTGACAAGCAGATTATTATCTCAACTCATGATGAGAACTTCTTCAATTTGCTTAAATTGAAAATTCCTACCGAAGTTTTTGGATCTAAGTTTCTGCAACTCGAGACCTTTGGTGTCGTCAGTCAGGTACAGAATGAACGTGACTTCGCCCCAAGATTACCAACCACAGGCGTAACAAGTGACAATTCCAATAATAAATAACTTCATTGTCATACCAAGGGGCGAGCGAGCCCCTTGTTGGAGTGCTTCTAAAAGCTTGCTCACAATAGGCAGGGCTCTGTCCATTCTGTCTTGCTACTCGAAAATGTAAAATTTGACCTATTCAACCCATGAAAACTAACGAAAATGTTTACATTATTTCTACAGCAACACTTAACCAATTGATTTTTATCGATAAAACAAAAATACTTACATTTGTGGTGAATAGAACCATTTTGATCCAATATGACGAACTGCCAGGCCCTGATTGTTCAGGGCCTTTTTTTGCCTGCTTCTGACGCAGTCATCGCCCCTTCCACACTGTTTCTACCGCCATTGCATAGAGCCTGTCTCTCTTATTAGACCTTGCGGTTATCATCGGCACGAGTCATCCATCTGAGAACATGCATGGGCTCTTTTAACCGCCTGCTGTGCCTCCTCCTGTTGCTGCATATGGGCCCTCTGATCGCCGAACCGTTACGGGTGGGCGTCAGTTTTGCCATTCCACCTTATGTGATAGCGCAAGAAGGGCGGGGCATCGAGCTAGATCTCCTGCGGGAAGCCTTTGCCGGCAGTGGCTACGAGCCACAGTTTAAATACCTGCCGCTGGAGCGCACCTTCCGCATGCTGGAAGAGGGCAAGCTGGACGCCATCATCAACGTGAAGCCCGGTATGCTCAATCATGCCTATCTGTCACAATCGGTACTCACCTTCCACAACCGCATCTTTACCATCAACAACCCCCCTATTCTGCGGATGGCCGACCTGCAGGGTCTACGCGTCAGTGCCTTCCAGCGAGCGCGCCAGATCTTGGGGAATGAGTTCACCAGCATGGCCGATCACAACCCTCGCTACGAAGAAGTCGCGAGACAAGAGGGTCAAGTGCAGAAGCTATTACTGGGGCGAACGGATGCCGTCATCCTGGAACAGAGGGTGTTTTACTACTATCTGGCGGAGCAGATCGAGGATGAACAGAACGCGGGACGCTATGCCCCCGCCCAGATCAGGCAGTCCGAGCTATTCGCCCCCACTCACTATCACTTTGCCTTCCGTCAGGCCACGCAGCAGCGCTGGTTCGATCGCCAGCTCACACGAATGAAACAAGATGGACGCTATGAGCGGATCTTCGCCGCCTATGGGGCAACCTCATCGGCCAAAAACATAAAAGCCAGCCCATGACAGGCTGGCTTGATACTGGCTCCGAAGGAACTACAGCAGGAGGAGCGTTACTTAATCGCGCTGCCATTTTTCAGGTCGGCTTTCTGCCGTTTAGCATCACGCTTCTCTTTCAGTGACATCTGCGGTTTTTTCTTGGCATCTTTGCCGTGATGCTGTTCTTTGTTACTCATCATCAGACTCCAAAATGTTACCCAGACAGTTGGAACCGGGGTTCCAGCGTGTCAGCCGAATCATAGGTCTCAGTACGCTTGCAGTGACGATCTTGGATCGCACTGATACCAGCATACCCCTAACCTCCCACCATGATCCAGCCTCAAAATTCCCGGCCAAAATCGACTGCTGAGGCCGAGTTCAGACTATCTGGAAAGTTCATCCACGGCGCCGCCACACCTTTGCTCGTCCGAACAACGGCTCCACCCGATGAGCTCATCCACCAAACGACTCGCAGCCGTGACAAAGCACACTCGGCACCCGCCCCAGGCTCACCTCATCGATGACCTGGCCCGGTACAGCATCAGCCCGCTCTCTGCAGAGTCGTGACTCTCATCAGCAACAAGCCGCATGAAACTACCCATGAAAGAGCGAGAACAGGATGGGAAATGGCACTCAAGCTGCACTTTCGGTGGCAAGGCGACGATTGCATAAGAGATGTACCGCCGGAATGTGCTAGGGTGTGCCATTACCTGCCGCAGGAGCGCGCCATGAAAAAACTGGAAATGAAAGACCTCACCGAGGCCGAGAAGGCCGAGATCACCCTGTTGCTGCAGAAAGCCCAGGCCAACGCCGATCACACCCTGACCAACGGGGAGCGCAACAAGATTCGCGAGGAAGGACGGCTTCAAGTCGCCGCGGAGCGCGCCAAGGTGGCCAAAGTTGCCTCGGCACTGGCGCGGGAGAAGGCCAAAGAGCGCGCCAAGAATCAGGTGTTGCCCGATACCTTCAGCTGGATAGACTCCGTCAGCAACAAGTTCCGCAGCAAGCGATAACCTCTTCCATTTTCCTGCCCTGACACCCTTTCGGTGGTCCGGGCAGGGAAATAATGCCCTCTCCAGCCCCAGCCTGCACACTCATTTATCCAGTTGTAAAATAACGATTTTAACCATTATTCTGGTGCAATCTGCTGCGTTCTCGGGCCATTAATCCAAGATAAAGGTTGTCATCTCAGGGTGAGCGTGTTCTAATCAATCTCGATGGTTCGGTAGTTCAGACCTGATTATGTTAGGCAGTCATTTTAAAGCAGTGATTTGCGTCTCGAGTTGTCCCAGATAACTCTTGCCAAATAATTCTCCTTCTTTAGTGCTCCTCATACGTATTGCTGACGAAAAATCATGGATTGCCGCAACCGTGGCGTTTCAATATCACTATTCAAGGAAATTATTATGTCTAACAAAATGACTGGTACCGTAAAGTTCTTCAACGCTGAGAAAGGTTTCGGCTTCATCTCCCCTGCTGACGGTGGCAAAGACGTGTTCGTACACTTCTCCGCTATCCAGTCCACCAGCTTCAAAACTCTGGACGAAGGTCAGCGCGTTGAGTTCACCATCGAGCAAGGCCAGAAAGGCCCGGCTGCTGCCAACGTAGTTGGTCTGTAATTCAAGCCAGGAAGCCTTCCCGTTTATCGGAAAGTCCTTCTGCAAGAATTGAAAAAACCCGCCTAGGCGGGTTTTTTGTTATCTGATTTTCGACTTTTCTCTCCAATACCTCCCCATATTTCCACTCTCTTGCGCTTTTTCTCCACGATCTCCTCACTACTTGGCCACCCCACACAACTTAAATGATATTAATTATCATTTACACAATCTTGATCAGTCTCTACAATGCCTGCCGATGAACGGAATTGCTCTCCAATTGAAGCTTTTTTAGATTCATGCAAGAACGAGCGACACCGGATACATCATGCAACCCAAGGATGGATGTCATTTCCCCACCCAAGAGTTCAGGCCAACATGATAAAAACAAGCCGTCACCAGCTGACCACACTGATGCTTGCATCCCTAGCCCCCCAGGCCTATGCCGCCGAACCGGAAGTCATGGTCGTGACCGCCTCCGGCTTCCAGCAGAAGATAGAGGATACCGCCGCCTCCATCTCTGTGGTGACCCGCGAACAACTGGAAAAACGCGCCTACCGTGACGTTACCGACGCCCTGAAAGACGTGCCCGGCGTGGTGATCACCGGCGGTGGCAGCAGCAGTGATATCAGCATTCGTGGTATGGGTTCCAAATACACGCTGATGCTGGTCGATGGCAAACGCGTCGATAGCCGTGGTACTCGCCCCAACAGTGATGGCCCCGGTATCGAGCAGGGCTGGTTGCCGCCTCTGCAGGCCATCGAACGCATCGAGGTCGTGCGTGGCCCCATGTCATCCCGCTACGGGTCGGATGCCATGGGCGGTGTCATCAACGTCATCACCCGCAAGACTACCGACATGGCGGCCTGGCAGGGTTCGGTTCATGCCGACGGTACCTTCCAGGAGAACAAGGCGTCCGGTGATATCTTCCAGACCGACGCCTACACCGCCGGCAGCCTGGTGGATGGGCTGCTGGGAATACGCCTCAATGGCCAACTCTCCCATCGAGCGGAAGACCAGATCCAGAATGGATTTGCCGAGCAGGAGATGAAAAATGGCACCGCGGTGTTCAGCCTGACTCCGGATGAGCGCAACCGTATCGATTTCGAGTTCAGCCGTGGCCTGCAGGATCGTGACCGGACACCGGGTAATTCGATCCCGGCCAAGGCCAAACCCAATCTGAGCACCTATGAGCGTACCAACTACGCCATCACCCACGACGGCCACTATGAATTCGGCTCCTCTACCAGCTATCTGCAGCGGGAAGAGAACACCAACCCCGGCCGCCAGATGAAGATGATCAACAGCATCGCCGATACCCATACCCAGTTCGAGCTGGGGGATCACTATCTGAGCGTCGGTGGTCAGTACCGTTATGAGGATCTGCAGGATCAGGGCAACCAGCTCAAGGTGGGCAATCTCGCCAGCCAGCTGACACGCTGGAGCTGGGCCATCTTCCTGGAAGATGAGTGGGCACTGACTGACAGCTTCGCCCTGACCGGTGGGGTGCGCATGGATCGGGATCAGAACTACGGCACCCACTGGAGCCCTCGACTGTACGGAGTATGGCATCCGGCCGAATTCTGGACCCTCAAGGGCGGAGTATCGACCGGCTATCGTTCACCGGATCTGCGCATGTCGGCCGCCAACTGGGGCCAGGCTACCGGGGGCGGCACCCAGGACGGCATCCTGGTCGGTAATCCTGAGCTCAAGCCGGAAACCAGCGTGAGTGAAGAGATAGCCCTGCTGTGGGATGGCCGGGAAGGGCTGAGCACAGGTTTGACCCTATTCAATACCGACTTCGAGGACAAGATCTCCGAGATCCGCCGCTGCTCCAGCAAGAGCGATCCCGGCTGTCCCCTGAATGGCCACGTCTACGACTTCATCAGCGATCGCATCAACGTCGACAAGGCAAACATGCGCGGGGTGGAAGGCACGGCCAACTGGGCGATCAACGCGGACTGGTCGCTGGCTTCCAGCTATACCTACACCCAGTCCAAGCAGGAGAGCGGCCCCATGGCTGGCCAGGCGCTGAACCAGATGCCGCGTCACATGTTCAACGGCACGGTCGATTGGCAGACCACGGCTGACGTCAGCCTCTGGTCCAGGGTCAACTTTCGCAGCAAGACCTCTGACTATCTGAACCGGGCCAGGATGGCGGAGGGCACCCCGTCCTACGCCTTCTTCGACACCGGTCTGGTCTACCAGGCCAATGCAAATCTGAATGTCACCGCAGGCATCTACAACCTGCTCGACAAGACGGTGGATTACGACAGCTACGATACCGTGCTGGATGGTCGTCGTTACACCCTGGGGATGACCTACAACTTCTAGGAAAGGCCCTAACCCCAGGCGATTGCCGCTGGCCATCCCCCTCGCCAGTAGCCGATGGGGTTACCATGCAGAACGAAGAAGGGCGCCACAGGGCGCCCTTCTTCGTAACATGCACCTCACAGCGGCAGGCTGATCCTCGCCTCCAGCCCGCCTTCTG
The DNA here is from genome assembly GCF_000820185.1 of Aeromonas tecta. Classification (GTDB taxonomy): domain Bacteria; phylum Pseudomonadota; class Gammaproteobacteria; order Enterobacterales; family Aeromonadaceae; genus Aeromonas; species Aeromonas tecta. Next base: position 56,271 of record NZ_CDCA01000009.1, on the reverse strand, counting down.
GCCGGTTATGGAGGCTCAGTTCCCCACCGTGCTGATGCACCAGGGTGCGGGCGATGGCGAGCCCCAACCCCACGCTGCCTGATTCGGTGTTACGGGCCTCGTCGAGTCGCACGAAAGGTTTGAACACATCCTCCAGCCGGCTCTCGTCGATCCCGGGCCCCTGATCGCAGACCCGGATCAGCAGTTCGGCCTCACGGCGCTCCAGTGACACCTCGGCGCTGCCGGCATACTTGATGGCATTGCCGATGAGGTTTTGCAGCACCCTGCGCAGGGTATTGGCACGGCAGGCATAGACCTGTTTGCCCTCGGCCAGACAGGTGACCGGCTGGCCGGTGTCGGCATAGTCGTCGCACAGGCTCTCCAGCAGGCTGACCAGATCCAGCTCCCTGGTCGCCTCCTGCTGTCCCTCTTCCCGGGCGAAACTCAGTGTCGCCGCCAGCATCTGCTCCATCTGTTGCAGGGTCTGCTGGATGCGATCCTTGTCCTCTCCCTCCGCCAGAAACTCGGTGCGCAGGCGCAGGCTGGTGATGGGCGTGCGCAGATCATGAGAGATAGCCGCCAGCATGCGGGTTCTGTCTTGCACGAAGCGAGCGAGCCGGGTGTGCATGCGGTTGAAGGCCTGAATGGACTCCCGGATCTCGGTCGGCCCCTCTTCCCGCAACGGCTCTATGTCCTCACCACGCCCCAACCGATCCGCGTTGGCGGCCAGCAGCTTGAGCGGCAGGGTGGCGCGGCGAAACAACCAGATCATCAGGCCTATTACCAGACTCGCCACCAGGATCAGGTTGAGGGTGGTCTGCCAGGACCAGCTGGCCGACTCCTTGTCTACCAGTGAGCTGAACTGCAGCCAGCCGCCATTGGGCAGTTGAATGGAGCCATAGAGTCGCATGTCCTGGGGCGGTGGCATGCCGCTGCGATCCTTCATCATGCGGTTATGGTGGCGCCAGGCCTGACTACGCTGGAACTCCTGCTTCAGCTCGGCGCTGATCTCCACCGCCAGTTGCGGCGGATAGTCGAGCTTGGCCCGCACCAGCTTCTCGAAGCGGGGGCTACGGTTATCCGGCTGCAGCGGCTCGTCGGAGAGGCGCAACAGCAGGGTCTCGCTGCGGCTCGCCTTGAGGATCTCGTGATATAGCGAAGGGGGCGACAGGGTGAGCAGCCGCACCACAGAGATGATGCGCTGCATGGCGTTGCGGCTGTTGACGTAGCCGAGCGCCTCCTCCCGGTCCGAGCGGTAGATCTGGATGCTGAGCAGCTGGATCAGCACCAGTCCCGCCAGGGCGACCAGCACTATCTGGCCGGTCAGTCCCTTGGGCAACAGGCTGCTGCACAATCGCTTGATCATGGCCACCGGCTCACTCCTGAGTCACGTCGGCGGCAAACAGATAACCGCCGCCCCAGATAGTCTTGATGAGTTCGGGGTTCTTGGGGTCACGCTCCAGCTTGCGGCGCAGTCGGCTCACCAAGGTATCGATGGCGCGATCGAAGGCTACCGCCTCCCGACCGCGGGCCAGATCCAGCAACTGATCCCGACTCAGCACCCGCTGCGGCCGTTCGAGGAAGACCCGCAGCAGATCAAATTCGGCGGTGGAGAGGCTCATCCCCACCCCTTCCTCATCCACCAACTCACGGCGATTGATGTCGAGCAACCAGCGATCGAAGCGCAGATCCCGGGTCAATGCCTCGGGCACCGGCTGGGGCTCGGCCTGGGTGCGGCGCATCACCGCCTTGATACGGGCAAGTAACTCACGGGGATTGAACGGCTTGGCAAGATAGTCATCGGCCCCCATCTCCAGCCCTATGATGCGATCCGTCTCCTCACCCATGGCGGTGAGCATGATGATGGGCAGGCGGGACTTGACCCTGAGCTCGCGGCACAGAGTCAGGCCATCCTCTCCCGGCATCATCAGATCCAGCACCAGCAGGTCAAATTCCCGCTCGTCCAATAGCCGCTTCATCTCCTTGCCATCACGGGCGCAGCTGACACGCATGCCGTGCTGTTCCAGAAAACGCTTCAACAGATCGCGGATCTCGCTGTGATCGTCGACCACCAGAATATGGGGACTGCCTTGGTTCATCACTGCCTCTCCTGATTAGAGCTGGCACGAGTATACGAAAATCGACCGGGTGGATTGTGTCAAAATGTGCCAGAGCGGCAGGATGCCACACTCTGCTACAAAATAGGCTCCAACTGGCAAATTTCAGACAATTCTTCGGCGTTTACTAGGGGTCAAGGCGAACAAGTCGACCCTGAACTCAATCCGAAAGGAGTTACACCATGAAACCACTGACCAAAACCTTCCTGACCGCCACCCTGATCCTCGGCCTGCCGCTGGGTGCCTACGCCGCCAGCGAAGCCGTGACCACGGCCCAGCCCGGTGCTCCGATGATGAGCGACTGCGCCATGAAGGATGGCAAGCACCACGGTGGCCGCCACGACAAGATGGCGCGCATGCAGAACATGACCCCGGAGCAGATGCAGGCTCACCTGCAACAGCGTTACGACAAGATTGAAGACCCGGCCAAGAAGGCCGAATTCGTCAAGAACCTGGAGCTGCGTGCCGATGGCATGACCAAACACGCCGAAGCGATGAAGCAGTTCGCCGAAGCCAACAAGTAAGCGGCGTCGGATCGGCAAGAGGGTGGCCAAGGCCACCCTCTCTCGTTGCGGGCACTAGCTTGCACGAACGCTGCAGTGCTGATCATCGACCACAAAAAAGGGGCCAAGAGGCCCCTTTTTCACGCATGTCGGTCAGACTCACGCCTTGGTGTTGTCAACCAGGTTCAGGGTCTTGACGGTCTCGCCTTCGAACTTGATGACGACGCTCTTCTGAGCGGCTTCGGCATCCTTGAACAGGGTCTTGGAAGTCTCCGCCAGCATGGGGGATACCTTGTTCAGGGCGCTCAAGTCATAGATCCAGACTTCCAGGCCGGCTTCGGTCTTGGTGCTGGCCGGGGCGCCCAGCTTGTCTTTGATGGCCTGCTTGTTGGAGCCGCCTTCCTTGATATCCAGCGCCTTCTTGATCGCTTCGTTGGAGGCGCTGTCCATGGCGGTACCGGCCATCTCCTTGGCGCTGCTGGTGAGGCTGCTGGACACGCTGTCGGTCAGGGAATCCATCAGACCGGCGTGGGCAACCAGCGGCAGTGCAGTCAGGGCAATCAGGAGGATCTTCTTCATTAAGATGTATCTCATGGGAATTAAAGAGCGCGCATCAGACCAGCGTGCCGGGTTGGAGTCAAGATGATCCCAAGGTCAAGCCGCATCCGGGGGGGAGGTAAACGTATCGACGTCAGAAAGGTCTCGGCAATGCGGACTGAGCCCTAGCCACAGAGCTGGTTTTTGCCCGCCAGCTTGGCCTGATAAAGAGCCCTGTCCACCCTCACCATCAGCTGGCTCAGCGCCTCGTCGGGGTGATATTCGATCAGGCCAAAACTCATGGTGATGCACTCTTGTTCCTGCACCCTGGCGTGACTCAGCCGCTGGCGCAGCTTCTCGGCCACCACCAGGGCATCCGACAACGAGGTATTGGGCAGGATCAGCATGAATTCATCCCCTCCCCAGCGGGCGATCAGATCGATCTCGCGGATGCTGTCCCGCGCCAGCCGCACTATCTCGATCAGGGTCTGATCGCCGACCCCATGGCCATGGCGATCGTTGATCCGCTTGAAGTCGTCCACATCCATGGCTATGACGGAGAAGGTCTCCTTGAAGCGCTTGGCACGCTCGGACTCCAGCCTGATGACCTGTTCCAGTCGATAGCGACTGGCCGCCCCGGTCAGAGAATCCGTTTCCGCCAAGCGGCGATTCTCTTCGACCTGGCGTTGCAGCTCCTGGTTGAGCCGCTCCAGTTCGGCGGTGCGCTCGGCGACTTGATGTTCCAGCGTACGATTCTGCAGCTCCAGCCGGACGTATAGCTGTTTCTGGGCGTGAATATCGCGATGCGCCCCTATCATGCGGGCCACGGAACCATCGGGATTGCGGGCGATGATCCGGCCACTGTCCTCAATCCAGACGAAGTCCCCCTCCTTGGTGCGGCAACGATACTCGACCTTGTAGTGAGCGGCCTCGCCACTGAGATAGGCATCGAAGCAGGCCATCACCCGCGCCAGATCGTCCGGATGGATCACGTTCTCCCAGGTAAATACCGTGTTCTCAAGAGAGTGAGGCTCATAACCCAGCATCCGGTACCAGCCGGAGTTGCGATAGACGAAGCCGGTGTTGGCGTTCCAGTCCCAGACCCCTTCACTGATCACCTCGAGGATGCCGTGCACCACCCCTTCGCTGACGTCCGTGATCCTGAGCATTTCCGCATCTTGCAGCATAAAAGACTGTCCTTGTCCTCTCTCCCCATCGCCATGGGGGTGCGATGATTGAGTGTAGAAGCCAGCGCCCGCCTAGGCACGCCCGAGAACGCATCTTATCGACCGACACACCTCGGATCCGCCCCTCCGGTTATCGGTCCAATAAAGATCAATATGAGCAAAACGCCATTCAGGGCAGCGGTCAGGTTGGTGTGGCTTTGAAGCCGGGATGATGCAGGCCGCGGTAGTGGCTGGGAGCCAGGCCGTGCTGGCGCTTGAAGGCGGTGGAGAAGTGGTACTCGTTCTTGAAGCCGCACAGCCTCGCCACCTCCTTGACCGATTCACTGCGGCTGGCCAACAACAACGCGGCCCGTTGCAGCCGCAGCCGTTGCAGCAGCGCCATGGGGGCCAGTGAAAAATGCTGCTGGCAGAGCCGATAGAGTTGACGCTCGGAGAGGTGCAGCGCCCCGGCCATGCGGCCGATGTCCCAACACTCGGCCAGCGTCTCTTTGAGCAGCAACTCGAGGCGCAGGGCCAGCCGCTCGCCGCGCTTCTGCCCTTCCCCTTTTTGCAGCAGGCGGCGCAGATAAAAACCGAGTTGCTCCACCAACAGGGCGCTGAGCAGCGGGTCCTGATGGCGCTCCTGCTCCGCATAGAGGTTCTCGAAGGTATGCAGCAGACCCGTCTGCTGGGAGGTGCAACCCAAGCGGGGGCTGCTGGCGAAGACATCCCAGGGGGAATCTTTGTGCAGCAACAGCCACAGCAGATCCCATTCCCCGCCCGTCTCGGGCAACGGCTCTTCTGCTAACCCCGTCTCTGGTAACCGCGTACCTGGCAACCCCTTCTCTGGTAATCGCGTCTCTGGCAACCACTTCTCTGATAAGCGATAGCAGAGCGGCTGACCCGCCGGGATCAGGGCCCACTCCCCGCGCGGGAGCCTTTCCATGCGATCGCCGACTAGCACCTCCCCCTCACCCCCCAGGGTGATCAGAAAGCAGTGCACATCGGTGAAGCGACGCTCGATACGGTAATGGGTGCGCAGTTGAGAATGGCCCGCCAGCCACACCTGCCCCTGCGCCAATGCAGGCAGCAAGCTGTCGCAGCAGATCTGCTCGCGGCAATCGGGAGAGACTTCAATGATCTCGTGATTGGCAGTTTCAGACATCATCAGGACGGGCTCAGCCATGTCAGACATTTCGGCCAGAGCATAGCATGGCGGGCATCAATTCAAGGAACCAGCCATCATGCACATTCATCACGTCGCCATCTGGGCTCAGGACCTGGACGCACTCAAGGCCTTCTACTGCAAGCTATTTGGCGGGGAGGCGAATGAGGGTTACTACAATCCAGCCAAGCAGTTCTCCTCCTACTTTATCCGCTTCGAAGGGGGCGCCAGTCTGGAGCTGATGCACACCCCCATCCTGTTCCCGGCGGATCTGAGCCTGCCGCACCCACTACAGGGGTTGGCCCATCTCGCCTTCGCCCTCGGCAGTGTGGAGGCGGTGGACAAGATGAGCGCCCGCCTCAAGCTGCTCAAGGGAGCTGACGTAAAACACTTGGACGGCCCGCGTTGGACCGGCGACGGCTATTACGAAAGCACCTTCCTGGACCCCGAAGGCAATCGGCTGGAATTGACCATCTAGCCCATGGAGATCGACACCAGTTGGCCAAAGAACAGACTAGCTGCCCAAGTTAACGCTTTCGGCTCATCCGCAGTGTGTGTGTTCATCCCCTCCTGCATTTGCAGACACAGGTTAGGCAAAGTACTCCCTGTATGCACAGCCGAAGTACAGGCAACGGCCTGGGTAGATGGATATAACGGGTTAGTGTTGAGTGGTAACGCCCCGCGAAATAGTGGGGTCTTTTATACTGCCGGGAAATAAGCAATCAATCAGCCCGGATAACGGTCAGCGGAACTGACTGCGCGACCCGCAGATGCCCTTCACGATTGAGATGAAGATGATCCCCGGAATCATATTGCGCGCTAAGCTGCGAAATGCATTCCGGATCCCGAACAAGCAGGTCGCTGTCAATAACCGCATCAAATTCCCCGCTGGTGCGCATCCAGTGATTCAATTCCTGCCGGACAGCTTCTTTTTCAGGCTGATAAAAGCCCTCAATTCCATACTCACCGGTTCCCCGCAACGGTACCAGGGTTACGCCTGTCATGCGGATATGGTAATCCCGAGCCATCGTCAGTAATTGCCGATAGCCGTTGATAAGCACTGTTGCCGACGGCAGCGGATGTTCCGGATCCAATGCCGTACCCGCCAACCCGATATCATTCAGTCCGACCTGCACGATACAGGCGGTGACACCGGGCTGCTCAAGCACATCACGCCCAAAACGTGACAATGCAGAGATACCGACGCCGTCTTTCAATAACCGGGAGCCCGACTGCCCGGCATTCACCACGGCAATATCTTCGGCAATAAAGCGCTCTGCCAAAAAGTCCGTCCAACGGCCATAGATGTCCATGTCCACGCCGTTACCATCAACCATAGAGTCACCAATAACGACCAGAGTGCTGCCCGCAGATTCCGGCTGAACCTGCACGCTTTCAACCAGAAAACGGGAACTGATTTTCTGGCCGTCGCCGGCCTCTTCCCTGATGGCCTGATTACCCGACTCAAGCAACGAAAAATGACGGGCATCCCAATGGAAGGTATTGACCGGTATTTGTTCCGGCAGATAGGTCCGCAGAGTGATCACCGATAGAGACGGAATAGGCAGTGCAATTTCATCACTGCACAGAATCCCCCCCGCAGGAATTGTCGCGCCTATTTGCCCGTTAAAGGTAATAGGCAGTGCGCGGCATAGATCAGACACGGAAATATAGCTCTCGCCCATGACCAGCGGCTGTTCACCATAACGGTTGGAAAAGATCAGCCGCAGCTTTTGACCGCCCCGGCTGATGCGCAATGTCTGCCGGAGTGTCTGATCCCCATGTATTACCGGTATATCCGACGGAAACGGGAACGCCTCCCCCGATGCCGGCTGAGAGGTCGACAACCAGCTGCATATCCACTCGTCGCGCATTGGCAGGATCGAAGGCACTGAATAGGACATCAGAAATTCTCCTGAAATTAATGCGCGGCCGGTGGGGTCGTCAGGGCATCGAACGTGTGCATGGCGATATCTGTCATTGCCATCAGACGCTCCCGGCTGACGCCATCCCGGGCCTGGATGGAAATCCCGTGAAACAGGGTTGCCACATAATCCCCGAGCGCCTGTATATCGGTGTTTTCTGACAGATCGCCAGACTGAACGCCCTGCCGGATACGTTGCATGATGCCGTCAATCCGCTCCCGGCGGTAACCGGCCAGCCATGCCATGATCTCTTCGTTGTCACGGCCATAGTTGGTCAGTGACAGCACCACCATACAGCCGTGCGGCCGATCGTCTCGGGTGTAGTTTTCAACCGCGTTAACCAGCAGTTGCCTGACAGCCTGGCGGGTGTCCGGTTGTGACAGGGCGGCGTCTGCAAAAGCGCCTTCTTCGGCCAGATAATGCGCTATCGCCTCACGGAAAAGATTTTCCTTTGAGCCGAAGGCGGCATAAATACGGGCAGAAGCAATCCCCAGTGCAGCAACCAGATCAGACAGGGATGTCCCTTCATAGCCCCGCTGCCAGAACACCTCTTTTGCTTTGCGCAATGCCTCTTCACGATCGAACTCTCTTGGTCTTCCGGCCATAACACAGTCTCCGTATCGGTCATTTCAGACAGAGGCTATCAGTTGGTTGTCGATTAACAAAGAATTATTTTTTGTTGATTGACAAAGATTGTACAGCCCTCTTAACCTATTCACTGTTGATCGACAAACAATAGGTGCTATCGCAGCTGACACAGGCTCTGTCTATGGTCTGCTGCGGGTATTTTTTATCAATAATTCAGACGGAAAAGGTATGAACACATCACTCATCAGGGTATTGCTGGCGCTGGTCATGCTGTTCCCATTACATGGCACTGCCATCGCGGCAAATGCACAAAACCCGACAGTGGCATCGGCAACAACGCCGGTTAATGAGGCAGATTTTCAGCATCAGTATGTCAATATTGCGGGACAGAAGATGCATTACGTGACGGCGGGAAAGGGGGAGCCTGTGCTACTGATCCCCGGCTGGCCGCAGACTTGGTATGCATGGCGATACGTGATGACCAGACTCGCAGCCGAAGGCTATATGGCGATAGCGGTTGATCCGCCAGGCACCGGTTATTCCGCACGGCCGAACACGGGTTATGATACCGGGGCGGTGGCAACCACATTGCACAGGATGATGAATCAGCTGGGCCATAAGAAATATTCTGTTGTCGGTCACGACATTGGCATGTGGGTTGGTTATGCGCTGGCGAGTGACTATCCCGCAGACATAAAAAAAATAGCATTAACCGAAGCCGTTATTCCAGGCTTGGCGCCGGCACCGTCCATCTTTGTCGATCCGCAGGAGAATATTTTCCTCTGGCACTTTATGTTTAATCAGGTGCAGGATTTGCCGGAAATGCTGACAGCCGGCAAAGAACGGGAATATCTGACTTTTATTTTTGACCACTGGTCTTATCGTCGTGAGCGCGTCGCCGTACAAACCTATATCGATGCTTATTCTTCACCAGGTGGACTACGTGCAGGATTTTCGTATTACCGGGCGATTCCGCAAACCATCGCGCAGAATAAAAAGCGGGCAGAGAAGAAATTGATGATGCCGGTTCTCGCAATCGGTGCAGATCATGCCACCCGTGATGCACCACAGCAGACGATGCAGGGAAGAGCGGTGAATCTGCAGGGCGCAATGCTCAGTGAATGTGGTCACTTTGTAACGGAAGAGTGCCCGGAGCAGCTAATGACAGTATTGCTGCCGTTTTTGAAAAAATAAATACACCGTTCATTTGCAGGTGATATCCAAACAAGCCTCCTGTTCGGGGGCTTTATTCTTTATGGTCAGAATAAGCAGACCTGTTATTTTTTCACACAGGCTCAGCTTGAGAATTATATTAGTAAAGAATAATCTTTCGACGGAAGCATAATCTCTCCCTTCTCCCCTTGCGGGAGAAGGGCTGTCAGTCGGGGTGGGATATATATTGGTAAGTGTTAAACTTCGTTACGCTCAGCCAAAACCTACAAACATAATACATTGTGACTTAGCCTGCGAGTGCTGATGTGTGGAATGTAAATAACTAGTAATCGATAGTCAGCGATGTAGGCTTATACGATACTCGTACAAAATCTCCATAAGCATATACATTATGTCCAAACCCACACTCTTTCATTTCTGGAGAAGTTTTTATCGATAAAGTTCCACTATTCGCATCACTAAACCTCATGGAAATTTCACAATTCCCCTCCTCACTCTTGAGTTTTATTATCCCTACATCATTTTTCACCGCAACTACTTGGGATATATCACCAATGTTAGGTCCATATGCCATTCCTCTTAGTCCGAAGTAAAGGAGGCTCAATGACACATCATAGTTATTACCTTGCTTCTCTACCGAAGCAACATTCCACCCCCCCAACCCAGCATATTGCCAATAGGTACCTACAATATTACCCCCATTAGTTACAGGTATATTTTCTAGAAGGCCATAGTTGAATTTTGATTTTTTATCATTTGGCGCTAATGACAACCATGCACGAGCCTTGAGGGAATCGCCTTCTTTTATATAAGAAAGGGCTACGTTGTTATATGCAGTGACGATCGCAGCTTTATCCGGTTTTTCAAAGGCATGATTGCACCCTTCGCTCAGTGAAACTTGCTCAATAAAATATTTTCTTGCTTTATCATATTCCTTAATTTGATATAGTTTATTGCCATTTTTGATCACCTCTGGCAACTTCGCACACATATCTTGTTCAATATCGGTGTCAGCCACAGCTGCATTAGGTAAACAATTCGCACCGACATAAACAGCTATCCCCATCCACCTAGCGTTCTTCTTCATGTAATTCCTCATTATCACTCCCCCAACCGCTCCGCCAATCCCGAATACCGCTCGGTCTTTTTCCGTACCGCCTGCGCCAGCAGGGCGCGATCGCCGTAGAGAGCGAGGCGGGCCTTGGCGCGGGTGATGCCGGTGTAGACCAGCTCGCGGGTGAGCAAGGGGCTGGGGCTGTCCGGCAGCACCAGCACTGTGTGGGCAAACTCCGAGCCCTGAGACTTGTGGATGGTCATGGCATAGACGGTCTCGTGAGGGGGCAGGCGGCTTGGCAACAGCGCACGCAGGCTGCCGTCCGGCTGCTCGAACCAGACCTTCAAGCGGCCACTCTGGCCAGATTCGTCACTGTGATCCGGCAGGCAGAGCCCCATGTCGCCGTTGTAGAGGCCAACCCCGTGATCGTTGCGCACCACCATCACCGGGCGGCCGGTGTACCAATCGCCGTCACGCTGGATAAGCCCGGCTCGGGACAGGGCGAGTTCGAGCCGCTGATTCAACCCTTCCACCCCGAAGGGGCCGTCGCGCAGGGCGCAGAGGATCTGGAAGCCGTTGAACGCCTTGAACACGGCGGCGGGATCCTGCCCCTCCCGGGCGGCCTTGAGATAGGCACCATAGCCGGCCACCCCCTGGGCTATCAGCCCCTCGTAGGCCTCGCCGGCCCAGGGATGCAGGCTGATGTCGCTAAAGCCTGCGCCCCAGACAGCCTCCACCGCCGCCGCGTCGCCCGCGTTGCAGGCGCGCGCCAGCTGACCGATACCGGAGTGCTTGTCAAAACGCCAACTCTTGCTGAGCAGGCAGAGGCTGTCGCGCACCGGGGCGCCTGTTGGCGTGCCCTGCAGCCGATAGCCGGTCTGGTGGAAGAGCCAACCCGCCTGATCCAGACTGATGCCCTGAGAGATAAAGCTGCAGATATCGCCGAGCACGGCCCCGGCTTCCACCGAGGCGAGCTGATCCTTGTCACCGAGCAGAATGAGACGTGCAGACTTGGGCAGGGCATCCAGCAGGCGCGCCATCATTGGCAAGTCGACCATGGAGGCCTCATCCACCACCAGCAGGTCCAGGTGCAGCGGGTTGCCTGCATGATGGCGGAACTGGCTACGGCCGGGGATCACCCCGAGCAACCGGTGCAGGGTACCCGCCTCGGTCGGGATCGCCTCCACCACCTCGGGGGCCAGATCCAGCGCCTGCAGGGCCGCGCCTATGCTCTCGGTGAGGCGCGCCGCGGCCTTGCCGGTGGGGGCCACCAGCCGGATGGCCGGGGCCTTGCCCTGTTGCAGACCGGTTTCCACCAGGATCGCCAGCAACTTGGCCACCGTGGTGGTCTTGCCGGTGCCGGGGCCGCCGGAGATCACCGCGAAGGGGCGCGCCGCCGCCGTGGCCGCCGCCAGCTTCTGGCCGTTGCAGCAGAGCGCCTCCGGCACCAGGGCATCCAGCGTACTCAGCTCGCTGGCCGCCTGGGCACTGGCTAGCAGGGCTTCGACCCGGGGCCAATCCACCTCATCCGGGCACACCAGATCCAGATACTTTTCGATGAAATGGCGGACCGAGAAGTCGGAGGCGAGTCGCACCTTGAGCAGAGCGGCAAAGATCTGGCCATAATCGCGGGCAAACAGCCGTGACAGGGCCGGGGCAATGTCCGGCCATTCGGCCCGCTCGCTCAAGGCACGCAGATGGCGGGCTACCCCTTGCTCATGATCGTGATAGCGGGTGAGGTAGAGACGCCCCTGCCACAGTCGCAGCGGCCAGCGCGGCGCTTCCCCCTCGCTCCCCTCCTGACCCACCAGAGGACTCTGGGCAAACAACGCGGGCCAGCGGGCAGGATCGTCAAGATCCTGCAGCAGATCCCGACTCTGATCGGGATCCAACCCGAACGGGCGCCAGGGGCCCTGCGCACTGCCTGAATGGGTCAACAAGTCCAGCGGCAGACAGACGTGACCACGACCCAACTCATAACAGGTGAGCGCGGCACCCAGCACCAGCTCGGGCGAGCCACCGAGATCCGCCACCAGCTTGGCAAATTGCAGATCCAGCTGGCGAATGCGGCCCGCCAGCGCCAATTTCTTCAGTCGTTCGATCATTGCTGCGCCCGTCATGCATCCGCCTTGTTCAATTTTTCTAAACGATCATCATCAGGTGTCATACCTTCACTAAACAATTTGTCCAGTCCCAGCACCAGTTCGCGGCTCGGGCTGGTATGAAACACGCCCCCTTGTGGCATGCCGCGCAGGAACAGATAGAAGACGCCGCCAAAGTGCTGCTCGAAGTCGTAGCCCGGCAGCCGCAAAGAGAGCAAGCGATGCAGCGCGAGGGAATAGAGCTGGTATTGCAGATCGTAGCGATGCTCCCGCATGGCCCGCTCCAGCGCTGGCCAGCCGTAATCCGCCGGGCTCATGCCGAGGTGATTGGATTTGTAGTCGAGCAGATACCAGCGTCCCTGCCACTCGAACACCAGATCGATAAAGCCCTTCAGCATCCCCTGCACGGTGGCAAAGCTTAACGGCTTGTTGTCGGCCGAGAGCGGGTCATGACGCTGGCACAGGGCGGTGAGCGCCGGGGCCGTCACTCGTCCCATGGGCAGGAAGAACTCCAGCTCCGCCTGCTTGCGCTCGGCGCTCAGGTCCCGCAATCGCACCGGCTCGCCAAAGCCGGTATCGAGCGGGGTATCCAGCACCGCCTCCACCTGCTGTTGCAATACCGGGGCCCAGCTCTCGTCGAAGCCGTCTTGGGCCAGCAGGGCGGCGATATGGGAACATAGCTCCTCGCCCTGTGCCCGCTGGAAGTCGATGGTCTCGAACAGGCTGTGCAGCAGGGTGCCGGGGCGGGCGCCCTTGGGGAAGCTGAAGATGGAGGGCTCTAACGCCGCGCTCTCGCTCACACTCTGCCCCGCCTCTGCCAGCACGCTGGCCGTGGCCTCCGGCGCCACTTCATCATCGAAGCCGGGGTTGGCCAGCACCCCCTTGCTGTGGCCGTTTCCTTGCGCCGCGAGCCCGGAGTAGGAGCTGATCCACCAGTCCCGCTCCAACCTGCCGCCAAAATGGCGCACCAGGGGCTCCCCCGGTTGCTCTTCTTCCGGTGGCAACGGGGCCGGCCGGGTGAGCGAGGGCTCACCGACTGCGACGCCAGGCAGCGCCTGGGCAAGCTCCTGCAGCGCCGTGGCGAGGGTACTGGCATCCCCCGCCTCCCCTTTTTGCAGCAGATAACCGATGGCGGTGTGGTGCAAGTCGGTCTGCTCCGATTTGCCATTGCCGGATCGCACCGGCGCCAGCCCGAGCCAGGTGGCATAGACACCCCGGGTCAGCGCCACATAGAGCAGCCGCAAGTCTTCGGCGAGCCGCTCCTTGTCGGCCTCAGCCAGCGACGCCTCGCTCTCGGTGAGATCCAGTACGCTGCGGTTGTGCTCGCCGTCCACCTCGTGGAACAGCGGCGTCTCGGCGGCGCGGTGGCTGCAGATGAAGGGCAGGAACACCAGCGGGTACTCCAGCCCCTTGGATTTATGGATGGTGACTATCTGCACCAGCTTGCGCTCGGACTCCAGCCGCAGTACCTGCTCCGCTACCTGGCCGTTGGGGCGGCTCACCGCCTCCCCCAGCCAGCGCAGCAGGGCATACTCGCCATCCAGCTCGCCGCTCGCCTGTTGCAGCAGCTCCGCCAGATGCAGGTAGTTGGTCAGCCGCCGTTCCCCATAGGGGCTCGCCAGCAGGGAGGAGGCGAGATTGCGCCGGTGCAACAGGGCGCGCAGCATGGCCAGCACGCCGCGGCGGTGCCAGGTCTTGCGGTACTCCATAAACTCTTGCACCGTGCTCTCCCAGGCGCGCTCGTCCGAGGCCAGGGTATCGAGCGCCCTGGCATCGAGATCGAACAGGCCGGTGGCCAGCGCCGCCCGCAGGCTGCGCTCCTCACTCGGGTTCTGACAGGCGTGCAGGATCAGCAGGATCTCCCGCGCCTCCACCTGGGCCAGCACGCTCTCGCGATTGGACAGGTAGACGGAGGCGATGGCGAGACGCGCCAGCTCTTGCTGCACCAGCCGCCCCTCGGCGCCGGTGCGCACCAGCACCGCAATATCCCCCGCCTTGACCGGCGGCTCGCCCAGGGTAGCCCGGCCATCCCGGGCCAGACTGAGCAGCCGATGGATCTCTGCCGCCGTAGCGCGGGCCAGCTTGCTCTGGTAGTCACCCTTGTTGAAGGTCGGCTGGCCACTGAGCTGCCAGCAATGCAGCACAGGGGCGGGCTGGCCATCGAGCTGCAATGCCTTGCTCTTGCCCTGCGCCTCGACCGGCAAGAAGGGAATGTCAGCCTCATAGATAAAGGGATCTTCCGCCCGCTCGAACAGGCCGTTGACCGCAGTCACCAGGGCGGCACTTGAGCGGTAGTTGCGGCCAAGGCTGTAGTGGGCGCTCACATTTCGCCGCGCCTGGATGTAGGTGAAGATATCGGCGCCGCGAAAACCGTAGATGGCCTGCTTGGGGTCACCGATCATCAGCAGCGCAGTATCCTGTTTTCCGCCATAGAGACGGTGGAAGATGCGGTATTGCTGGGGATCGGTGTCCTGGAACTCATCGATCATGGCGACCCGGTAGCTGGCGCGAATGCGCTCGCACAATCGATCGCCAAGCTGGGAGCCGAGCGCGCCGTCGAGATCCCGTAGCAGATCGTCAAACGACAGCTGATGAGCCTGGCGCTTGCCGAGCTGCATCCGCTCGCGCACCACTCGCGCAGCCCGCTGCAAGATGAGATCCCGGATGCCGGGGCGGCTCGCCAACAGATCGTCGATATGAGTGAACAGCGGCAGGGTCGGCGGCGTCTTGCCCTTGCTCAGCTTGGCCTCCAGCGTCTCCTGGCCGAAGCGCTCCAGTTCCTTGGGCAGTGCGTAGCCAGTGCTGGGGTCCTGGGCCCAATCGCTTATCTTGCCGAGCCAGCCTTCGTAGTTCTTGCCGGTGTAGAGCTTGATCTGGCCCTCGGTCTGGCGGCGGATCTCGTCCAGCTGGGCCAGCCACTGCCCCTTGATGGCTTCGATACGCGCCATCGCTTCCCGATGGCGCTCGATCAGCGTCTCGCCCCCCAGGGTGGGGCGGATCTCCAGCTCGCTGTTGTCCAGCCAGCCGCTCATATCCCGCAGCAGGGCGGCGGGGCTCGGCCACTGCTGGCGCACGGCGCGAGCCAGCGCCTCGTCCACTGGATAGAATTCGGCGCGCCAGTAGTCACTCACCGCCTGCAGTCGGAGCTGGCTGTCGTCGGTCAAAAATTCGGTTTCGAACAGGGCGCCCGACTCGAAGGCGTTCTGTTTGAGCATCCGCTGGCAGAAGCCGTGAATGGTGAACACCGCCGCCTCGTCCATCTGCCGCTCGGCGGCGAGCAACCGGCTGGCCGCCAGGGCATGATCCTCGACCTCCGCCAGCAGACCCGCGAGCAGGGGATCCTGGCTCTCGCCCCGCAGGAAGGCGAGCCGCGCCTCGTGAATGCGAGCTCGAATGCGGCCGCGCAGTTCGGCGGTGGCCGCCTCGGTGAAGGTCACCACCAGGATCTCGGTCACCGACAGCGGCCGCTCGTGGGCGCTGGGCTGACCGGCATCGACCCCCTCTTCAATCAGCGGGCCGTGGCCCAGCAGCAGGCGCAGATAGAGGCCGGCGATGGTGTAGGTCTTGCCGGTACCGGCGGAGGCCTCGATCAGGCGCTCACCGTGGAGGGGAAAACGCAGGGTATTGAGCGGGTTGGCCATTATGGGAGCGCCTCCAGGCTGTTGTGCAGCGGCGTCAGGTGTTCGCGGGCCAGGGCCCGCAGCTGGGTCAGCACCTCATCGTTGAGCTCGGGGAAGCAGCGGGCGACGTAGACGTCTTCCCCTTCCCCCGTCACCATGTAGCCGCCGTTGAAACGGGCAAGGGCCAGCTTGTCGGCGGCATCCGGCTTGTCGGGATCCTTCTCCATCGCCTTGAGCCATTCCCAGGCGGTGTTCGGGAAGAACGGCAGCGGCCGCTTCATCCCCTGCTGCCAGAGCGCCACCAGCGCCGCCAGTTTGGGGCGCGCCTCGTCGGCGGACAGCACCGGCAGCCGCCAGCTCTGCTTGGCGTCGAACAGCAGGGTGTCGCCGGGGGAATCGCTCAGGCAGAGGCAGAGGTGTTGCACCCAGCCCAGCAACAGATCCTTGCCGTTGAAGCTGCCGGGTTTGATCACCAAAGCCCGGCCCTTCTGGGTATCGATCCAGCCCTGCAGCTGACCCTGGGCCAGGGCGATGTCGATCTCCACCGCCCGTTTTTCATCCTCCCCCTCGCCGGCAATCCAGGGCCGCAGCCGCGCGGCCAGGCCGCCCATCTGCTCGTCCAGATCGTCCAGCAGCAGGTTGCCGAACCAGCCTTGTGGCAGCTGGCCGCTGAGCCGCAACCGCTCGCGCCGCACGTCACTGCTGCCCTCGTCGAGGTGGGCATCCAGCAGCAGGGCTTTGAGCTGATAATGTTGCAGGCCATCCAGTTCGAACGGCTCGCTGTCCTCTATGTTCGCCTCGTTGAGTTCGAACCACACCTTGAGGCGGCGATTGAGGAAGTACCTGGCGGGCTGACGATAGAAGCGCAGCAGCTCGGCCAGCTCCAGCCCCTGCTCCTTGCCCCATTCGGGCGGTAACGGGAGCTCGCCGCTCTGGAAGTTGCTCGCCCCCGGCACGGGATTGAGGGCCGGCAGCCAGTCGGCGGCATAGGTGAACAGCCGCGACCCCGGCTCGGGATAGAAGTAGCTGTGGCTGTAAGGGGTGAGCGGGTGTTCGATGATCAGGTGTTTGAGCAGCCGCTCCCCCGAGGTCTCGTCATCGAGCGCCTCGTCCCCCGCCAGCACGAAGCCCTGGCGCACATAGTCGATGAGCTCCGCCAGCAACACGGAGGGTACCTTCTCGCTGTTGTCTTCGGCGCTGAACCCCTGATAGCTGATATAGAGCCCCTGCTGGGCGCTGAGCAGCGCCTCGAGGAAGAGGTAGCGGTCATCGTCCCGCCGGGATCGATCGCCGCGCCGGGAGGCTACCGCCATCAGATCGAAGCCCATGGGGGCCAGAGTGCGCGGGTAGACGCCGTCGTTCATGCCGAGCAGGCAGACCTGGCGGAAGGGGATGGAGCGCATCGGCATAAGGGTGCAGAAGTTGACTTGACCGGCGAGGAAGCGCTGGCTGGAGCGCGACTCCCCCAGCACGCTGCCGAGGTAATCCCGTAGCAGCTCGGGGCTGATGGGCTGCTCGAAACGCGCCTCGGCCAGCCCCCCTTGCCAGTCCGCAAGGGCAGTGCGGATGAGCTGCAGCAGCCGCTCTTCGTCCTCATCGGCGAGGTAGAAGCGCTCGAGCAGCGCGTTGAGACAGGCGACCCAGTCCCCCAGGCGCTGTGGCTGTTGCAGCCGCGGCAGAAATTCGGCGAGGGAATCCACAAACCAGGCCAGCTTGCCGAGGGCCAGCCCTTGCTGACCCTCGATGTCAGCGTAAGGCAGTATGCCGTCCACCGGCTCCCCGTCTCCCATGGCGAAGCCGAGCAACATGCGACGCAGGCCGAACAGCCAGCTGTTGCCGGACAGCGGCGGCAGCGCGAAGCGGGTGGGATAGGCATCGTCCAGCCCCCAGCGGATGCCGGTCTCCTGCACCCAGCGCCGCAGCTGGTTGAACTCGTCGTCATCGAGCTCGAAGCGGCGTAGTACGGCGGGCACCTCCAGGATGGCGAGCAGCTCCCCCGCACCGAAGCGGGCGTTCGGCAGCCCGAGCAGAGCGAGAAAGCTTTGCAACAACGGGCTCTCCTGGCTGGCGGCCCTGTCCGACACGGCGAAGGGGATGTGCCCGCGCGCCCCCGGCTTCTCCTTGCCGAAGACCGCCTGGATATAGGGGCCGTAGCTGTTCACGTCCGGCATCATCACCACCACGTCTTTCGGGGTGAGGCTGGAGTCTTGCTCGAACAGCGCCAGCAGCCGATCGTGCAGCACCTCCAGCTCGCGCATGGGGCCGTGGCAGGCGTGGATCTGCAGGGATCCATCCGCCGGATTGATGGGGCTCTTGTGATGGCTGCTGTCCAGTTCGAACTGACCCTCCCCTCGGGATCCCAGCTCCAGCACGTCCTTCTGGATGCAATGCAGCAGGCTGGTTTCGTCGATATCGACGAAGGCCTCTATCTGCGGCACCTCCAGCTCCATCAGCTGGTGCAGATAGTCCCGCCCCAGCTTGCCCATGGAGGCGAGCAGCGGGTTGGCCGGGCCCTGCAACGCCTCGATATCGGTGCCGGGCTTGAGTTTGTTGGCCAATCTGGCGAGGGTCTTCCTGTCCAGCAGATCCCCCCAGTAGTAGCGGCAGGGGTTGGTGACGAACAGATGCACCTCCACCTCGTCCCGGCTGCCGAGGGCCAGCAGTGCCTCCACGTAGCGCGGCGGCAGCGCCGAGATGCCGAACACGAACACCCGCCGGGGCAGCTTGCCCGGCAGATCCCGGGTGCGCGCCAGCTCGTGGATAAATTCCTCGTAGAGGTTGGCTCTGTGATAGCCGCTGGGCGCGAGCACCAGGGTGCGGGCCACCAGCTCGCGCCACAGCTCTGGCTGCCAGTCCTGGCCGCTCACCTCCGCCAGCTCCTGGCGGCCGGTGCCGACCAGACCCTCCCCCTCTTCCCAGCGGGCGATCCAGTCCGGCCGGTAGACCAGATACTGGTCGAACAGATCCGCGACCTTCTGGCACAGCTGCCAGAGCCGCACCTGGTCCGGTTCGGACGGCTGATCTTCAGCTCGCCGATCGGCGCCCCCCAGATAGGCGGCCAGGGGTGCGAAGGCAGGTCTGTCCAGCAGGGCCGGCAATATGGTCATCAGCTGCCAGCTCATGGCCCCCTTGTTGTAGGGGCTTATGCAAGGCACATCCGCCAGCACCTGGGTAAACATCTCCCAGATGAAGCTGGCGGGCAGGGGAAAGTCGATGTTGGCGGCGATGCCGAATGCCTTGGCCAGCTCCAGCTTGAGCCACTGGGCCATGCCCGGGCTCTGCACCAGGATCTGCTCCCGCTCGAAGGGGTGGGCGAGCGGCGTCTGCCGGATGCGATCCACCAGCAACTCTTTGAGCAGATCCAGCTGATTGGAGTGGTAGAGAGTAAACATAATCAACTCCCGCAGATTCAAAAGATGGGGTGGCAGAGGGTAAACATGGGCAAGTCCCGCCAATTCAACGATGCAAGGGATGAGGTGAGGGGGCAAACAGCAATGACCGCCGTCACGTCGCACGAAATGGGATTGTCAGGGATCGGGGGGGAAGATGCAAAAGGCGCTTGTCGGCGGGGATCACAGCCTCATCAAGGACGGAGCCTGAGGGCGGCAAAAGGCAGCCAATAAAAAGGCCGGTGCAGTTGCACCGGCCAAAAGGCGTTGGAAAACTTAAACTTGCAGAGACTTACCAGTTCTTGCCGAGACGGGCGTCCAGGCTGAAGGCACCGGCACCGGCCGCCGCCAGGGCCAGGAAGCCACCGGCAATGGAGAGGTTCTTCATGAACATCAGCATCTGCATCTGCTCGGCAGGCTGATAGTGGAAAATAAAGGCGGCCATCAGGGTGAAACCACCCATCAACACGGCGATGCTACGGGTAAACAGGCCCAGCATGATGGCGAGGCCACCCCCCAGCTCCAGCAGGATCACCAGCGGCAGTATGGCGCCGGGCACCCCCATGGCTTCCATGTAACCCTGGGTACCGGCATAGCCGCTGATCTTGCCCCAGCCTGCAATCACGAACATCAGCGCCAGCAATACACGACCCACCAGCAGTGCCACGTCTTTCATCTTTTCCATTTTCAGATTCCTTTGATTACCAGTAACTCGTTAATAGTGTAAGACCGAATTGTTAACTCATTCATTTTGCCGAGATTTATTTATCAGGGCAGATCAAACAGCAGAGCCTCACTCCCTTGGGAGGCCCTGAGCGACCAGCGCTGCTCGTCACGACTGAGCAGGCCATCGCCGGGTCGGGCAGCCAGACCGTTGCCAGTCAGCTCCCCTGAAATCAATTGCAGGTATCCGTGTCGTCCTTGCAATGCCCATTCGAGGGTCTCCCCCTCGGCGAGCAGCAACCGCCATACCTTCGCCTGCTGGCGGATCCTGAAGGATCCCCCCTCACCATCCGGTGACGCCACCAGCGTCAGCCCGGGCTGGTTTTCAATCTTCTTCTGCTGATAGCCCGGTGTCGTGCCGACTTCGTTCGGCTCGATCCAGATCTGCAACAGGGAGAGCGGCTCGGTCTGCGAGGGGTTGTACTCGCTGTGCCGGATGCCGGACCCTGCGCTCATCAGCTGGAAATCCCCCGCCGGGATCTGCTCGGCATGGCCGAGGCTGTCCCTGTGCTCTATGGTGCCTTTCAGCACGCAGGTCAGGATCTCCATGTTGGCGTGAGGGTGGGTGGCAAAACCGCCACCCGGCGACACCAGATCCTGGTTGATGACCCGCAGGACAGAGTGTCCCATCCAGTCCGGGTCATAGTAATGACCGAACGAGAAGCTGTGACGTGCATCCAGCCAGCCAAAGTTGGCCTTGCCTCGCGCTTCTGCGGCTCTCAATTTCATCATGGTGTGCTCCTCAGGTACCAATAGGGTTGATTAACGCTGGCGACCATCACCCAGACCGAACGGGATGCGGTAGCTGCTGTTCTCGTTGCCCAGGCTGACCGTCAGGTTGCCCTGGGTGCGGCTCGGGATCTGTACCAGCTGGGTGCCCGTCAGGTTCGCATGGACGGATGCCAGCACATCACCGGACTCGTCACGCACCTCCAGCATGGGGTTGGCCTTGCCGTCGATGGCGGCGTCCGCCTGCCAGTTGACCACCAGCACGCCAGGGGCGGCGCTGAAGTTGGCGGGAACGGCAGCCTGAGCTACACCGGCGGTCATCAGGCCTGCAACGGCCAGCATCTTGATTACGTTTTTCATGTTTCACTCTCTTGTTTTATATGTCATTGCCAAGGCCGGGTCGGCCCGAATCAATGCATCCATGCAAGAGGTTATTCAAATATAGTGTTGTTCTTTTACTGACATCAGACATCTCATCTTGGGTGTCACAGTCCTGAACTATCGCTTATTTGGCCGCTCGGCCTTCCTGCCGAAGCGTTGGTTGAATATTAAGGTCACTTGCCCTAAGTTGTTAGCGAGATAATCTGGCAAACATGTTCAAAAAAATTGAAGGGTAGATATGGCCAAGGAGACCAACAAGGAACGGGCGCTGACCCTGGAAGCCATCCGGGTGCTGGATGCCATCGACCGTCGTGGCAGCTTCGCGGCGGCCGCCGATGAACTCGGCAAGGTGCCCTCGGCGCTGAGCTACACGGTGCAGAAGCTGGAGGACGAGCTGGACGCCATGCTGTTCGATCGCAGCGGCCATCGCACCAAGTTCACCCCGGCCGGGCGCATGCTGCTGGAGCAGGGCCGGGTGCTGCTGGAGGCCGCCGAGCATCTGGTGGGCGAGACCCGGGCGCTGGCCCGCGGTTGGGAGACCGACATCACGGTGGCCGTCGATGCCCTGGTGCCGGTGCAGGCGCTCTACCCGCTGGTGGAGCGGCTGGCCGAGCTCACCGACACCCGTCTGCGGTTTCGCGCCGAGGTGCTGGCGGGCAGCTGGGAGTGTCTGGAGGATGGCCGCGCCGACCTGCTCATCTCCTCCCTCAACCCCGATCTGACGCTGACCGGTATCAAGCATCAGCTGTTGCAGGAGGAGGTGATGCTCTACGTCGCCCACCCGGATCACCCGCTGCATCAGGAGGCCGAGCCCCTGGCGGACGATACCCTGCGCCGCTACCGCGCCATCGCCATCGCCGACACCGCCCTGCGCAAGCCGGTGCTCACCTACCGCCTGCTGGACAAACAGCCGCGCCTCACCGTCAGCACCATGAGCGAGAAGCGTGATGCCCTGCTGGCGGGCATAGGCGTCGGCACCATGCCCCAGAGCTGGATCGAGGAGGACATCAAGGCGGGACGGCTCAAGGTGATAGGGCCCGAATATCGGCACCAGATCCAGGTCGCGCTGGCCTGGCGACGGGATACTATGGGCAAGGCCAAGAGCTGGCTGGTGCGGGAGATCCCCAAGCTGTTCCCCTGCAAGGGGGAATGAGGCCTTCTACGGAGGGCCGACAGCGAGAAGTATCGAAAGATGCGCCTCTGCCTTGACGGCGGGCTCAGATTTGGAGAAAAGAAAAAGCGGATCTCTCGCGAGTTCCGCTCAATGCCAGGAAAGAAAAAAAACCTTGCGGTTTAAAAACCCTTAAATTGGAAGCAAACAATCGATTTCTCAACCAGTAAGGTCATGAATCCGATTCGAGATGGATTATGTGCGATGCGTTATGCATCACCAGCAAAATGTTACAAGGTTGAAGGATATGCACCACCGGGTATCATTATCTGCCACCTTGCTCCCTGGCTGGTCAGGCCATTTCAGCCATTCTCGGCGGGTTTATTTTCTCTGGTTTTTACAGGTGTCATTTTCTGAGCCCATAAAAGAAAAAGAATTCACGTTCTGACACGACTCAAAATGCAGATAAAGGAATAGTTGCATGACCTACAGCCAGACCCTGGCCAATCACATCCTCGATACCCTGAAGAAGACGCTCACCGACAAGGGGATCCGCTACCAGACCCTGGCCGATGCCATGGGTGTCTCCATCGCCACCATCAAGCGGATGATGAACAAGCCTTCCCTGCCGTTCGATACCCTGCTGGAGATCTGTCACCTGGTGGGACTGTCGTTCGAGGAGTTGCTGGACAAGACTCAGGACGCCCAGAGCCGGCGCGCCGTCTTCACCCAGGAGCAGGATGAGGCGTTTCACAAGGAGCCCGGCCTCTATTCCTTCCTAGCCAACATCTTCTGGCGCGACAAGGCGTTGATCGATCTGAAGCGGGAGTACGGCCTGACCGATGCTTCCTGCTATCTCTATCTGCGCAAGCTGGAGCGGCTCGGCATCTTGCAGCTCGGCATCGACAACAGCTACCACTTCCTCATCAGCGAGCGCATCAGCTTCGAGCAGCACAGCCGTTTCGCCCGCCAGCAGGCGCGCCAGGCCATAGCGGTGCTAGGGGACTATCTGGTGGAGAACATGCACAAGTCCAACAACTACATGGCGCTGTGCCAGCTCCATCTGGACGAGAGCGAGGCCATGGCGCTGATCGATCGCATGAAGGAGTACTGGCATCAGGAGCTCAAGTTGAATCGGCCCGCCATCGGCCAGCGGGAGCACACCAAGACCTACACCATGTCCCTGCAGTTGGCCGACTGCGGCTACCAGAGCTTTGACGATCTGATCCCCAATATCGACAACTGATCCCCTGGCCGGACGCGAGGATCGTCTCTCGCTGTACAGGATCCTTTCCCCCCATCAGGGCAGGATCCCATGCCTCACGCCCGGATCTTTCCCTGACTCTGTGCTGGCGTTCCCGCTCTCGTCCCCAACGGGGGCAAGAGCACCCGGGTGTCCAGGCAGATGCGGATGGCATCCGGCCGCCAATGCTCGACATCGCAATCCACCAGCGCGCCCGTCTCGTCATAGTTCACCCGCACCAGCCGCAGCACGGCACTTCCCTCTGTCAGGTTAAGGGCGCGGGCGATGGCCCCCCGCGCCGCCGAGGGGGTGATCTCGAGACTCGCTCCCCCCTGGCCTATGCCATAACGCTGCTGATAAAGCTCGGTGAGGGAGCTCGCCAGGGGAGCGCTGGCGATGTCGGGGAAGCGGCTCGCCAGCAGATGGTGGCTGACGTGCAACACGGGGCGGCCGTCGATCAGCCGCTGGCGGCGGATCTCGTAGAGGGGGGTGAAGGGAGCCAGCCCCATCCAGCGGCACAGCTCGCTGCTGGCTAGGGCGCCGCCGTGGGCCAGCACCCGGGTCTCGGCTACCCGTTGCTGTTCGCCGATCCACTGGTGGAAGTGGGTGTGGATGGCGGGATCATAGGTGAGCCTTGGCGGCGCCACGAACCAGCCACGGCGCTCGGCTCGGTAGATGATACCGTCCGCTTCGAGGCTCGAAAGCGCCTCCTTGATGGTGATGCGGGTGGTGGCGAAGCGCTCGCTCAGGGCCCGCTCGGCGGGCAGCTGTTGCCCCGCCTCCAGCTGGCCGCTGCCGATGTAGCGGCGCAGGGTTTGGCAAATCTGTTCGCACTTGGAAGGGCCGCGACCATCGGCCACAACCTGCTCGCTCAATCGCGGCTCTCTCACTGTCACATCCCTGTCGATCATTGGGCTGGAGTAGACCAGCCACGGTTGGCCCAGAGTTGTACCCTGGCAGGATGACAACCAAGTGACAGACTCATCAGCCTTCAAGCGGCTACCTCGATAGGCTCCCGCCACCGTCATATGCATGCCCAGAGCCAGCTCAGCCCTCAGAGAGGTAACGGGTCTCATCTGTCATCAAACTGCCATCAAAGCGCCCCGCCACCGTCATATTTCCCCGCTAGCATCCCTCTCGAACCTTAACTGACCTAGTCCAGAGGGATGGGATGATGAAAACCTTGATCGCAAGTGCACTGGCCATGGCGGCCATCAGTCAGCCACTGTTTGCCGCCGACAATATCGCGGATCTGGAAAAAGCCGCCCGTGGCGAAGGCCAGCTCAACAGCATCGGCATGCCCGACAGCTGGGCGAACTGGAAAGACACCTGGCAGCAGATCGGCAGCGTCTATGGCATCAAGCACCAGGACACCGACATGAGCTCGGCCCAGGAGATCGCCAAGTTTGCCGCCGAGAAGGCCAATGCCACCGCCGACATCGGTGACGTGGGCGGTGCCTTCGGCCCGGTCGCGGTCAAGCAGGGGGTCACCCAACCCTACAAACCCTCCACCTGGGCGGACATTCCGAACTGGGCCAAGGACGCGGACGGCCACTGGATGCTGGCCTACACCGGCACCATCGCCTTCCTGATCAACAAGGATTTGGTCAAGGCCGCTCCCACCAGCTGGCAGTCCCTGCTCGGCGGTGACTACAAGGTGACCCTAGGGGATGTGGGCGTCGCCTCCCAGGCCAACAACGGCGTGCTGGCGGCGGCCTATGCCACCGGCGGCAGCGAGAAGAACCTGCAACCGGCGCTGGAGCTGTTCGGCAAGCTGGCCAAGCAGGGCCGCCTGTCGCTCAACGACCCCACCATCGCCAACATCGAGAAGGGTGAGGTGGAAGTGGGGGTACTGTGGGACTTCAACGCCCTGAACTACCGCGATCAGATCGACCCCAACAAGTTCGCTGTGGTGATCCCGAGCGACGGCTCCGTCATCGCCGGTTACACCACCATCATCAACAAGTGGGCCAAGAACCCCAACGCTGCCAAGCTGGCGCGGGAATACATCCTCTCGGATGCGGGTCAAATCAACCTGGCCCGTGGCTACGCCCGCCCCATCCGCAGCAACGTCACCCTGCCCGATGACGTGAAAGCCAAGCTGCTGCCGGCGGAGCAATACGCCAACGCCAAGCCGGTGCAGGATCACGCCGCCTGGGAGCAAAGCTCCAAGGCCCTGCCGCGCCAGTGGCAAGAAACCGTCATGATCAACATGCAGTAAGGACAGCCTGTGCAACACAAGGTGATAGTGGTACTTGTGGATGGCTTGTCTGCCGAGGTAGCCCACACCATGGGCTACCTCGCTGGCATGGTGGAGGCAGAGCGCGGTCTGTTCACAACCCTGACCTGCGCCCTGCCCTCCCTCTCCCGGCCACTCTACGAATGCATACTGACCGGTGTGCCGCCCGTGGCGAGCGGCATCAGCCACAACGGCGTCAGCCGCCTCAGCCAGCACGACTCCATCTTCCACCTCGCCCGCGCCGCCGGTAAACGCACGGCAGCGGCGGCCTATCACTGGGTGAGCGAGCTCTACAACCAGAGCCCCTGGCAACCGCTTCGGGATCGCTTCACTCACGACGAACAACTGCCCATCCAGCATGGCTGCTTCTACTGGGACGATGGCTACCCCGACAGCCACCTGCTGCTGGACGGCGAATGGCTGCGCACCCAGTACGACCCCGACTTCCTGCTGATCCATCCCATGGGCGTAGACGACGCGGGTCACCAGTTTGGTCTCGATTCCCCCCAGTACCGCAACCAGGCGCGGCGCATGGACAGCCTGCTGGCCGACCTGCTGCCCCAGTGGCTCAGCGAAGGTTATCAGGTGCTGATCACCGCGGATCACGGCATGAACGCGGATCGCAGCCACGGCGGCACCCTGCCTGAAGAGCGCAACGTGCCACTCTGGCTGTTCGGCGAGGCCTTCGTGCCCCAATGGCCAACGGGGACGGATGGAGAGCACAAGTTACAACAGACCCAGCTCTGCGCCCTGATGGCGGACCTGCTCGGCGTGCCTCACGACAAGCCGAGCGGCCCTCAGCTGCTCAAGGCCAGCCACCAGCGGGAGGTGCACTGATGATGCCCGCCGCCACTGATACCCTGACAAAGCAAGGCACGTACCAGCGCCGAGCTCGTCGTCACTGGTTGCCCGCCCTGGTGCTGCTGCCTTTCGCCCTGCTGATGATCCTGTTCCAGCTCGCCCCCATGGTGTGGGTGCTGGTGGGCAGCCTGCAGACCCCGGACGGCTGGGGTCTCGGTTATTACCAGGAGATCCTGAGCTCCCCCTTCTACCTGCAATCCTTTGGCAACTCCCTGCGCATCGCCGGCATCGCAAGTCTGGCCGGGCTCGTCATCGGCACCCTGGGAGCGGCGGCCCTGCGCCACAGCGGTGAGGGGGTCAAGCGCGTGCTGCTGGCCTTTGTCACCATGACCAGCAACTTCAGCGGCGTGCCGCTGGCGTTCGCCTTCATCATCATTCTCGGCATCAACGGCGCCATCACTCTCTTGCTTAAATCCTGGGGCTGGATCGATGGCTTCAACCTCTACTCGGGCGCTGGCCTCATCCTCATCTACACCTACTTCCAGATCCCGCTCGCCCTCTTGCTGCTCTATCCAGCCTTCGATGCGCTGCAGGATGACTGGCCCCAGGCCGCCGCTCTGCTCGGCGCCAGCAAGCGGCAATACGTGTGGCATGTGGCGCTGCCGGTGCTCACCCCGGCGCTACTTGGCACCCTGATCATCCTGTTTGCCAATGCGGTGGGGGCCTATGCCTCCGCCTACGCCCTCACCACCGGCAACTTCAACCTGGTGACCATCAGAGTGGCCAGCCTGGTCTCCGGCGATATCTTCCTCGAGCCGAACCTGGCAGCGGCGCTGGCGGTGATCCTGATGGTGCTGCTGGGGGTGGTCACGGCCGCCAACCAGTGGCTGCTCAAGCGCAGTTATGTGAACAAGGGGAATCGGCATGTCTGATATCAAACCGGGCTGGCCAAAGTGGGTGCTTGGCGCCCTGGTGGCGACCCTGCTGCTGCCGCTGCTGGCCACCTTCCTCTACTCCATCTCCACCCGCTGGGGCGCCACCCTGTTGCCGGACGGCTTCACCCTCGACTGGTATCTCAAGCTGTGGGGGGATCCCCGTTTCCTTGCCGCCTTCGGCCGCAGTTTGCTGGTCTGCTTCGCCACCCTGCTATTGGGGACAGTCGTGCTGGTACCGACCGTACTGGTAGTGGCTTATTACTTCCCCAAGCTGGATCCCTGGATGAATCTTCTGATCTTGCTGCCCTTTGCCGTGCCCCCCGTGGTCTCCTCGGTAGGCTTGCTGCAGATCTACGCGGACGGCCCATTGCCGCTCATCGGCACACCCTGGATACTGATCGGTACCTGGTTCACCATAGTGCTGCCCTTCATGTACCGGGCGCTCGCCAACAACCTGCAGGGCATACCGCTGAAAGATCTGATGGACGCCGCTCACCTGCTCGGCGCCAGCAGCTCCCGCGCCTTCGCACTGGTGGTGTTGCCCTGCCTGCGCAAGGGCCTGCTGGCGGCGCTGTTTCTGTCACTCTCCTTCCTGCTCGGGGAGTTCGTGTTCGCCAACATGCTGGTGGGCACCCGCTACGAGACCCTGCAGGTCTATCTCTACAACATGAGATCCACCTCCGGCCACTTCACCAGCGCGCTGGTGATGAGCTACTTCCTGCTGACCCTGCTGCTCACCTGGGCAGCCAATCGCTTTCATCGGTGACCAGCCATGTTTCATTTAGAAGTCAATCAGTTGCACAAATCCTATGGCGAGACCCGGGTGTTCGAGGGGATCGAGTTTGGCATCCGCAAGGGGGAGCTGGTGACCCTGCTCGGCCCCTCCGGCTGTGGCAAGTCCACCCTGCTGCGGGCCCTGGCCGGGCTGACCCCGGTCGACGGCGGTCAGGTGCGAGTGGCCGGTGAAGACATCACCTGGCAGGCCCCCCAGAAGCGCGGCATCGGCATGGTGTTCCAGAGCTACGCCCTGTTCCCTAACATGACGGTGTGGGACAACGTCGCCTTCGGCCTGAAAATGAAACCCCAGCCGGGGCGGGAGCTAACCGGCAGCGTGCAGGAAGCACTGGAACTGGTGGAGCTCGCCGGGCTGGCGAAGCGCTATCCGAGCGAGCTCTCCGGCGGCCAGCGCCAGCGGGTCGCCCTGGCCCGCGCGCTGGTGGTTCGCCCCAGGATCCTGCTGCTGGACGAGCCGCTGTCGGCGCTCGATGCCCGCATCCGCCGCAGCCTCCGCCAGCAGATCCGTGAAATTCAGCAGCGGCTCGAGCTGACCACATTGTTCGTCACCCACGATCAGGAGGAGGCGCTGACCATGTCGGATCGGGTGTTCCTGATGGACAAGGGCCAGATAGTGCAAAGCGGCAGCCCCGAGCAGATCTACACCCAGCCCGCCAGCGCCTTCGTGGCGAGCTTCATCGGCCACTACAACCTGCTGACCCCCGAGCAGGCCCAGTCACTGCTCGGCCCGCACACCCACACCCGGCTGGCGCTGCGCCCCGAAGCCATCAGCCTGCTGCCGGCAAATACCCAGAGCCAGGATCCCAGCCTGTCCGGCATAATTCGCCAGCAGCAGTTGCTCGGCAACGTCATTCGTTATCAGGTGGAGTGCGCCGCCGGGTTGCTGACGGTGGATGTGCTCAACCGCTCGGCCAGGGACTTGCTGGCGGTGGGCACCACAGTCACCCTGGCGGTAGCCCAGGATCAGCTGTGTGAGGTAGCATAAGTCGATGCTTTGCATACCCTTTTCATCTATTTCTCGGCAGGGCGCCGCCTCTCATTGACCCCGTTTTCATAACAAGGAGCCGACATGGCACTGGCACTGTTTGATTTGGACGAGACCCTGATTGCCGGGGATTGTGCCAGCCTCTGGCTGGAATATATGGTGGCCCAGGAGCTGGCGCCGGCGACCATGGTGGCCGAGGAGCAGGCCCTGATGTCGCTCTACCATCAGGGCAAGATGGACATGCACCAGTACATGGCCTTCACCCTGCAGCCCCTGGCGGGCAAGAGCCGATCCTGGCTCGATGGCCAGTGCCAGCACTTCGCCGAGCAGGTGCTGCGGGAGCTTATCTATCCGGAGGGGCTGGCGCGCATCGAGTGGCATCGCAAGCAGGGTGATACGCTAGTGCTGATCTCCGCCTCCGGCGAGCATCTGGTCGCCCCCATGGCCCGCATGCTGGGGATGGATCACTGCGTCGCCATCCTGCTCGATGAGGAGCAAGGCATGCTGACCGGCCAGACCCGGGGTACTTTAAGCTTTCGGGAGGGCAAGGTGGCCCGCATCAACCAGCTGTTTGGCAGTGAGCCTCATGTCTGGCGGGAGAGCCACGGCTACAGCGACTCCCACAACGATCTGCCGCTGCTGCGGGCGGTGGCCCATCCCCATGCGGTCAACCCGGCCCCCGGTCTGCGCCAGGTGGCCGAGGAGCTGCACTGGCCGATACTGCACTGGCAGCTCGCCGTCTGATAACAGAAGAGACCCTCAGGTCTCTTCTGTTTTTAGCGGGATCTCCTGCGTGGAGCCAGTCTCCGACCCGGGATGCCCGAGGTAGAGGCGGTTCTTGCCATCACGCTTGGCGCGATACACTTCGGCATCGACGATCTGCAGCAGGCCCTTGGCATCCAGACCCGGCGCACTCGCCACCAGCCCGCCACTGAAGGTCAGGCTGAGGCCGGGTTCGCGCCAGTCAAGCAGGGTCACCCCGATCCGGAACTGCTCGAGCAGCATCAGGCAGAAAGGGATGTCGGACTTGACCAGCAGCACCGTCAGCTCCTCGCCGCCGTAGCGGCAGACCCAGCCGTGATCCCCCAGCAGCTGGTTGCCGAGCGCCGACACCCGCTTGAGCACAACATCACCGGTGTGGTGGCCGTAGGTATCGTTGACCCGCTTGAAGTTGTCGAGATCCAGCATCGCCAGGCAGAACGGCTGCTGTTCCAGCAGCAGATGCTGCAGCCGCTCATCGAAGAAGCGCCGATTATAGAGGCCGGTCAGCTTGTCCATGTTGGCCTGCTGGCGCACCTCATGATAATCCTTGCTCACCTCGGCCAGCTCGGCGTAGACCCGCCTGAGCTCGCGCATGCCGCCCCGTGGCACATCGTCTGGCTGCAGCCGGCTGGCGCGGATCACGGCGGAGATCTCGTCGAGCATGCGCCTGAAGTTGCGGGCCCAGACCAGTGCCAGCAGCACATAGAGCACACTGGCCAGCACCACCACCCCCAGCACGTTGAGAGAGGCGCTCGCCACCACGGCCTGCACGCTGGCCGCCGGCTGCACGCTGATCAGCACCCAGTTCCAGTGGGGCAACCGGCGATAGGCCACAAATTGCTGGGTCTCGGGATCGAGGAAGATGCCCTCGGCCTTGCCAAAACGTGAGAGCCAGTGGGGGCTGGGCATGGCTTTGAGCAGCCAGGCGGGATCGGGATAGGCCAGCACCTTGCCGGACTGGTTGATGATCATCTGGTAGCCCGCATCCGGCTGCTTGTTCAGCTGGGCCGAAAAGGGCGCCAGCACCACGTCGATGGCCAGCACGGCCTGCACCTTGCCCTGCTGATCGGTCAGAGCCCGTGCCAGGGAGATCATCAGCTGGTCGTGCAGCTCGCCGTAGCCCTGATAGGGATCCGTCCACACCAGCTTGCCCGCCTGCTGGCTGGCCAGCTGATACCAGGGCCGCGTTCTGGGATCGTAATCGGCGGGCACCTCGGGCCTGGGGTAGATGAGGAAGTCGCCCCTGGCGGTGCCGACATAGGCGGAGTCGAGATCGGCCATGACCCCCTTGTAGAGCGCCCACTCCTGCAGATAACGTTCCTTGTGCCGCAGGCCGGCGGCGCTGAAATCCTCGACCAGAGCTTGGTCGTAGATCAGGTTGAACTGCCGCTCCAACTCGGTGAGATAGGGTTCGATGAAGGTGTGTTGCAACTGCTGGTTGGTGGCGAGCAGCCGCTGCTGCAACTCGTGTTGCAGGCTGCGTTCCATGTGCAGATAGTAGATACTGCCCAGCATCAACACCGGCAGAAACAGCAATACCAATCCCAACCGCATCCGGGCAACCAGGGACCAGTTTTGCGTGGTAACAGCCTGTTTGTCGCGCTTGGCCAATCCAAGCCCCCAGCTACCGTCAGAAGTGATGTAGTGTCAGAATATCAGCCCCGCCTGATGGCGTCCAAAGGGAAGCTTGTGATGAGATCGACGAAAAGGAACTGGCGCAGATGTTGAACCCGGATCTGCTGATGGCGCTGCACTATTGCGCCGTGATCACCCTGACCGGCTGCGTGACCTCGGAATATTTTCTGTTCCGGCGCGGCATGTCCATCGAACAGGTACGCAAGCTGCTGCTGGCAGACAGCCTGGCGGCCGTGGCGCTGCTGCTCATCTTCATCACCGGCGTGTTGCTGCTGCTCACCCACCCGGTCGCGCCACTCGCCCTGCTCGCCAATCCCGGCTATCGCACCAAGCTGCTGCTGTTCTTCGCCATGGCCGTCAGCTTCGGCTACCCCAGCCGGCTGTTCCATCACTGGCGCCGCTCCCTGCGCCAGGGCCGTGCGCCCCTGGTTTCCATCCAGCAGCAGTTCTGGGTGATCTGGATCCTGCGCGGCAACCTGCTGCTGCTCGCCTTGCTGCCCCTGCTGGCGATGATCGCCAACGGCTGATGCCGGGCCTCCGCCTGCGATAGAGACCTGCGTCCCCCCGCTCTGGGGCCGGGATCTCATCGCGCTGCCCGTCGGCGCTGCAAATGGCTGGCGACAAGCCCCCCCGCACACGGGTATCGTGGTGACAGGAGCCGAGGAGTGCTCCCGTTATTGCTGCTTCAGGGATGAATTCGTATGCGTTCGAACATGATGTTATTGATGGCCGCCGCCATCTGGGGACTGGGCTTCGTCGCCCAGCGCCTGGGGATGGATCACATGGGGCCTTTTACCTTCAACGGCCTGCGCTTCCTGCTCGGTGCCCTCTCTCTGCTGCCCCTGCTGTGGTGGCTCAAATCACGCCAGCCCAAGCCGCAATCCGCGCCACCGGCCGCTGAGCGCAGGCTGCTGCTGATTGGCGGCGTGCTCGCCGGCACAGTGCTGTTCAGCGCCGCCTCCCTGCAACAGGTAGGGCTGCTCTACACCACGGCCGCCAAGGCGGGCTTCATCACCGGCCTCTACATCATACTGGTGCCGGTCATCGGCCTGTTGCTGCGCCACAAGACCGGCGCCAACACCTGGATAGGGGCGCTCATCGCCATGGGCGGGCTCTATTACCTCAGCGTGACCGACGACTTCACCATCGGCTACGGGGATCTGCTGCAGGTGATCGGCGCCCTGTTCTGGGCCATTCACCTGCTGGTGCTTGATCACTACTCCAGCCGGGTCGCCCCCATTCGCCTCGCCGGGGTGCAATTCGTGGTGTGCGGCCTGCTCAGCCTCATCACCGCCTTCGTCATCGAGACCCCGACCCTGAGTGGCGCCGTGGCGGGCTGGCAGGCCCTGCTCTACGCCGGGCTGGTGTCGGTCGGCATCGGCTACACCCTGCAGGTGGTCGGCCAGCGCGGCGCCCATCCGGCCCACGCCGCCATCATCCTCAGCCTGGAGACGGTGTTTGCCGCCATCGGCGGGGTGCTGCTGCTCGGTGAGTCGCTGGACGAGCGGGCCGTGGTCGGCTGCAGCCTGATGCTGGCGGGGATGCTGATCTCCCAAATTCGTCTGAGATGGTGGTGGAAGTCGCGCCGGGACAAGCTGCCCAGCCAGTCCTGACTGCCCCATGGGCCACGCCCTGATACAGCGGTCAGCGTTGCACACGCTTGATGGACCACCCGCCGAGATCTCTTGCGGATGTGAAAAACCGCCGCGAGCCCAGATACAAAGAGGAGCCATCACTGGCTCATCTTTGTTTTATCTCGCATATCCACTGCTTTTCAGTCTGGAAGCAGTCGCTCTGGCTATCAGGCTTTGACGCTGGAGCAGAAGCTCACGTCGTCGCGCACCGGTGCGTTGCTGGAGCTGTGATAGAGCTCGAAGCAGGGGCCGTCGCCGAAGGCCAGCCCGGCTGCCACTATCTCGCCGACATGCTCCTGCCACAGGGGCCCGTACTGGCTTCGGTCCGTGATCACATAACGGGACTGGGCATAGCGGCCGGCGGGGATAAGCTGGGATTCCACCTCCCCCGAGACCGCCGTGCCTGCCGGCACCGTCACCCCGATGTCGGTGCGGCACTGGGCCGGCGCCGTCACCTCCGGGTTGTCGTGGTAGATGAAGATCCACTCCCCCTCCGCCAGCCCGCGCGCCGCCGTCCACTGATAGAGCCGCTGGCAGACGGACTCATAGCCTTGCCCATAGGGGCCGGTGACGCGGATATAGGCCAGGGTACGGCCACTCATCTGTTCGGTTTTCATCCTGAAACTCCTCTCGTTTGACACCCTATCATCATGGCCCTCACTCGCGGTGAAGGCGTGTCCATCCTTGCGATCCTGGTGTCCTGTCTTGCTGTTTGGCAGCCGCTCCGGGTGACGACGCACCTCCCCCGGGGTCATGGCAAACTGCTTGCGAAACGCCTTGGCAAAGGCCTGGGAGCTGGCAAAGCCAGCTGCCAGCGCCACACTGGTGACCGGTGCCTTGCCGTAACGCAGCGCCCCGGCAGCCCGCTCCAGCCGCAGCCGGCGCTGCATCTCGCCGGGGGATTCGCCGGTCACCGCGGTGAACACCCGGTGAAAGTGGTAGCAGGAGAGGCAGGCCAGCGCCGCCACCTCGGTCAGGCTCAGCTCGGGATCCAGCTCCAAGGCCCGGATGGCGGGCCGCAGGCGAGCGTGATAATCGATCATGGCAGGCTCACTCTTATGGCAATCAGATCAGTCCCACTCTCTAGCGCATCGACGCTGTAGAACGGGCGATATGACCCTTGATGGCGGGCGCATCTCTGACAGGCACGACAGTCAGTCATGGCAGGCTTACTCTTATGACAATCTCACTCTCACTCGCGCTCACGGCAGGCGGACCCGCCCCATATGCAGGGCATCGACGAAGCGTCCCTCGCGAAACGCATAGGCGGGGGAGCAGCCCTCCTGCTCGAAGCCATGCTTGCGATAGAGTGCGATGGCGGCCGCGTTGTCGCTATAGACGGTCAGCTCGAGCCGTTGCAGGTTGAGCCAGTTGTCCGCCAGATCCACCGCCGCCCCCAGCAGGGCCGAGCCCACGCCGCGGCCGGCCCAGTCATCGCGCACCCCCATGCCAAAAGAAGCCACATGGCGACGCCGCGGGTTGGCCTCCAGCCAGAGCCTGAGATCCCCCACCAGCAGCTCATCCACTATGGCCACCAGGCCGTAGCCGCTGTGCTCCGCCAGCCGTTGCTGCCACATGGCCAGGGTCGGATGGGGCATCTGCAGGGTACCCGCCTGGGCTTTTGGCATGGCATAGAGATCCCGCAGCCCCTGGGCATCGCCGGCCTCCGTCTGACGGATCCTGATATCGACCATTTCCTCTCCTCCCTGCTGCGTGAACCTTTGTCCAACATAGCGCCCTTTGCACCCGTCGCCAACTCCATTAGCGCCAGCTATCAAACACTTAGACATGACCGATTGGCCCCGCTCGTGCCCCCTGCCGTATCGTGCCTCCATCATCACAAGGAGCAGCACCATGACCGACAAGACCCTGCACAGCGCCAACGGCGCCCCCGTCGTCGATAACAACAACAGCCTGACCGCCGGCCCCCGTGGCCCTGTACTGATGCAAGACATCTGGTTGATGGAAAAACTGGCCCACTTCGACCGCGAGCGCATCCCGGAGCGGGTGGTGCACGCCAAGGGCTCGGGCGCCTACGGCACCTTCACCGTGACCCACGACATCAGCCAGTTCAGCAAGGCGGACTTGTTCAACACCGTCGGCAAGCAGACCCCGGTGTTCCTGCGCTTCTCCACCGTCGCCGGCGAGAAGGGGGCCGCCGATGCGGAGCGCGACGTGCGCGGCTTCGCCCTGAAGTTCTACACCGAACAGGGCAACTGGGATCTGGTGGGCAACAACACCCCGGTGTTCTTCATTCGCGATCCGCTCAAATTCCCGGACTTTATCCACACCCAGAAGCGGGATCCCCGCACCAACCTGCGCAGCGCCACCGCCGCCTGGGACTTCTGGTCCCGCCACCCGGAATCCCTGCACCAGATCACCACCTTGTTCAGCGACCGCGGCATCCCGAAGAGCCTGCGGGAGATGAACGGCTACGGCAGCCACACCTTCAGCTTCATCAACGACGCCAACGAGCGCTTCTGGGTCAAGTTCCACTTCAAGACCGAGCAGGGCCACAGCTTCTACACCGATGAAGAGGCCGCCGCCGCCGTCGGTCAGGACAGGGAGACCAGCCAGGCCGACCTGTTCAACGCCATCGAGCGGGGCGACTTCCCGCGCTGGAAGGTCCATGTGCAGATCATGCCGGAGGCCGAGGCCCATACCTACGAGATCCACCCCTTCGATCTCACCAAGGTGTGGCCCCACAAGGATTACCCGCTGATCCCGGTCGGGGTGCTGGAGCTCAACAAGAACCCGGACAACTACTTCGCCCACGTGGAGCAAGCAGCCTTCACCCCGGCCAACGTGGTGCCCGGCATCGGCTTCTCGCCGGATCGCATGCTGCAAGGGCGGCTGTTCTCCTACGGTGACACCCAGCGCTACCGCCTCGGGGTCAACCACGGTCTGCTGCCGGTCAACGCCCCGCGCTGCCCGTTCAGCGGTGCCCATCGTGACGGTGCCATGCGAGCGGACAGCAACGGCGGCGCCAGCCCGAACTATCAGCCGAACCGCTTCGGCACCCAGACCCCGAGCGAGCAGCACGAGCCGGCGCTGAGCCTGGAAGGCGCCGCCCTGCACTACAACTTCCGCGACTACGATGACGACTACTACAGCCAGCCTGGCAACCTGTTCCGCATCATGGACGAGGGTCAGCGTTCGCGGCTCGCCGCCAACTTGGCGCGATCCCTGGTCAACGTGGAGGACCACGCCATCGTCCAGGCTCAGCTCAAGCACTTCGAGCAGGCCGACCCGGAATACGCCAAACGCATCGAACTGGCACTGGCCGCCCTGCAGCGCTAAGCCGCTGACAGGCAATAAAAAAGGAGGCCAATCGGCCTCCTTTTCGCGTGATAACGCGACACAAAAACGGGGCCCTGAGGCCCCACTTTCCAATTAATCATCAATCCCGAACCCGGCGCCCTCGCGCCCTGCCCGCTCCCGACCTAATAGGCGTTGATACCACCAGCGACCAGGACGACGTTGGATATCAACAAGGAGTGGAAGAGCGACGCGTTCTCCATAAACAAGAAATAAAAACGGGGCCCTGAGGCCCCGTTTTCCAATTAATCATTAATCCCTCGCGCTCTGCCCGCTCCCGTACCTATAGGCGTTTGTACCACCAGCGACCAGGACGACGTTGGATATCAGCAAGGAGTGGAAGAGCGACGCGTTACCAGCCCTGATGCATCCTGCATGACAAATAAAAACGGAGCCTTGGGGGCTCCGTTTATCAATTCTATCAATTCAATATCAATCCCGAACGGAACGCGCTTCGCGCTCTGCCCGCTCCCGTACCAATAGGCGTTTATACCACCAGCTACTACGACGACGTTGCGTATTGGAAGAGCGACGAGCCATTGCTTAGATCCCACCCAAGAGAAGAAAGAGCCGCATTATGCGATAGAGATCACTCTCATGTCTGTAGCTGGATCAACAAAAGGCTCACTGACCCACGCTGATCGTCTCCCGATTTCGGCTCCCTTGGGCGGCAGGCTGATACACCTGAGGCTCACGCCAGGCCAGGGGGCCATTGCTCTCCTGCACATTTTGCGGGCCACACTCCAGCCAGACATCGCCCTGCTGGATGCGGGCACCGAGGGAATACTTCTGATCCTGATACCAGCAGACCCGCTCCGGCAGGGATCCGAGCGGCAGCACCAGATCCGTGCCCACCGAGTGACTGAGCGGGGTCTGGGCCATCACGCTGGCGAGCCCGCTAACGGCAAACAGACAAAGACCAAATTTAATCATGACAAGAGACCTGTGATGCGAGGGGCATGAGAGAAGTAAGCGACCATCAGTGTCGCCAACTTGACCAATAACTGTCGGCTCATCTGGCATTCCGGGGGCAATATGGTAGCCTGCCTGCGCCCGCCGCTTCCAGCTGTGAAAAGGCGGCCCAGTTCAGGTGACGTTGCCGGGGAATGGTAACAGATACCCTTATTAATCAAATAATTACTTGGATATGTTGTCGATGCGTATCATGCCGTTGCTCAAGGCTGCCTGCCTGAGTCTGATGTTGTCCGCCTGCGTTGCCCCCCTGCTGCTGATGAGCCCCACCAGCCAGTTGATGTGGGCCCTGCTCAAGCCTCTGGTCGGTTTCGATCCGAACGAGGCGAACCTGTTCGAGCAGCCGCTCATCAAGGACAGAATGACCGCCATGCTGGGCCCCAATTACGACAGCACCATGCAGCTGCTCAAGACTGCCAACGAGCTGCAGCAGGAGGGGCCGCTGTTCTACGTGGTCTCTCGCTACGCGCCGGTGCCGGACATCGCCAAGCAGGCGGGCATGGTGTGGAACGCCGACACCAACCAGCTCTCCGTCATGCTGCAAAAGAGCGATGGTGCCACTCAGGTGTTCGGTGAGAACCTGACCGCGGCTACTCCGAGCTGGCCGAGCGCCATGGAGAATTGGCAAGCAGGCAATCCGACCGCGACCGCCCTCAGCGGGGTCGGCAAGGCCATGACGGGATCCGGCGGTTCCCTGCTCGGCAACATGATGGGTGCCATGCAGCAGAGCGCAACCCAGGCGATCACGGGCTCCGCCAAGCAAGCGGTCGGCAGTGCCACCGGCGCGGCGCAGCAACAAGTGAGCAAAAGTGCCACCGCCACCCTGCAACAGGCCAACCAGGCCGTGACGGATTCCGCCAAGCGGGCGGTCAGTGACGCCGCTGCCAGCACTCAGCAACAGGCGACCAAGGCCGTGACCGACTCTGCCAAACAGGCCGCGAGCAGCGTCGCCACCAGCACTCAACAGCAGGCAAGCAAGGCCGTTACCGACAGCGCCAAACAGGCCGTAAGCAGCGCCGCCGTCAGCACCCAGCAACAGGCCAGCAAGGCCGTCGCCGACACCGCCAAACAGGCGGTGAGCGGGGCGGCAACCACCCTACAGCAGCAAGCGACCCAGGCAGTGGCCAAGCAGGCCGCAAGCAGCGCCGCCGCCAGCACCCAGCAGCAAGCCAGCAAGGCCGTCGCCGATACCGCCAAGCAGGCGGTGAGCACTGCGGAAGCAACTGTGAAGGCAGAAGCCAGCAAACTGGAGAGCCAGGCCGCTGGACAAGGCGACCAGGCCAGGGCAGATGCCGAGGCTGAGTTGGAGAAACTGCTTAACTAACGTCTGGCGGCATATTTCACCATGCAAACAGGCCACCCTAGGGTGGCCTGTTGTTTATCTGCGTTTAGGCAGTGGAACCTTAAAGGTGGCGATCCTGCTCGGACGGCTTGGCCACCTTGTCTTCGCTGTGCTCGATGGCGGTGCGGATAAGGTCGACCCCAGCCCGGATGATCAGCACCCCCATGTTGACCAGCTTGACGCAGACCCACATGAAGGTAATGAGCAGTATCAGCTTGAGGACGGTCTGGAAGGCTTCCAGGAAGTTCTGCTCCAGTTGGTTGGTGAGGCCGCTGGCACTGGTCATCAGCCAGGTGTAAACCTCACGCACGAACGGGATGCGGCTCGGCATCTCCAGCACATCCAGCGCGGCGGGCAAGGCCTGGAAGATGACGATGCTGCCAAAGAGTATCAGGATGACGCCAATGCCTATCCCCAAGAAAAAACCAATCTGTCTCATGGAAAGCCCCAAGATGAGTTGCATGAAAGGAACAATAGCCGCCAATACTAGGGACTGCCTCGGCCGACGGCAATGCTTGCGACCCAGATTGGGCTCAGCCCCTGGCTCAGATGGGCGTGGTACACCGGGAAAACATTGCCCAAGTCGCTGATTTCTGTGACCCTTGCCCCACTCATCAGCCCCATGGACCCGTCATGATCCGCGCCTTCTTTTTCCTGCTTCTGTTGCTGTCACCGCAACTCGTCGTTCAGGCCGCCCAAACCGCCCCCAGCGCGGCCGCCTGCGTGATCCGCCACCAGCAACAACTGCTGCTGGTGCAAGACAGGATCTCCGGGCGCTACAGCCTGAGCGGCGGTTACATCGACGGGAGCGAAACCGCCGAGCAGGCGGCGCTGCGGGAACTGTTCGAGGAGACAGGGCTGCGCGGGCGCATTACCGCCGAGCTGGGGCGCTGGCAACGGGCCCAGCTGTTCGCCTGCCAGACCCTCACTCCCATCCAGGCCCAGCAAGGCTCGGGCTTTGTCTCTCTGCTGCTGGCCCCCAATCTCGGCGGCGAAATCCTCAATGCCCGGCTGATCGAACCAACCCTGCTGCCCGATGCGCAGCGTCGCTTCCCGGCGCAGCTCGACTGGCTCGGCCCCAGGATCGCAGAGGTGACTGAGAGTCCGGTGCAGTGGCAGGCCGATTTCAGCGAGGGCGGCAGCCCACTGCACAGGGCCGAGCTGCCGCTTATCCAGCGCCTGCAACAGTGGATAGGGCCAGACGCCCTCTGGCCCCTGGCCGGCAACCTGCTCGGTACCGCCCCCGTCCAGCTCGGGGTGGCCCTGCTGCTCTTGCCGCTACTCGGTTGGCGAAAACTATATCGGCTGCTGTTTGCCATGGTGCTGCTCACCCTGCTGGTACAACTCGCCAAGGAGGGACTGGGCTGGCCAAGGCCCTTCCACCTCGATCCCCGGCTCGCCGAGCGAAGCGCCCAGGGCTTTGGCATGCCGAGCGGCCACACCGCCTCCGCCATGCTGGGCTGGGGCCTGCTGCTCTGCTCGCTGCCGGGGATCAGGGCCTGGCAAGGCATCGCCCTGGCCCTGCTGCTGGCGAGTCTGGCGGGGCTGGCCCGGGTCTGGCTCGGAGTGCATTTCATCTCGGATGTGGTGGTGGGCCTTGGGCTCGGCGCCCTGTTGCTGAGCCTGCGCAAACCTCTCTTCGCCCTGGCCGACCGACGGGCTCCCTGGTGGGGGCTGATCCTGCTTAGCCTGCTGGGTGCCTGGCTCACCCAATCCAGCGCCCTGGGGGCATTGGCCATGTTCACCCTTGGGCTGGTATCGGGTACTCTGTTCCCACTCGAACGACACCCTGCGCCCGCCATCGGCGCCGCCCTGCAGGCCCTGTCGGTCAGCCTGGGCATCGGCGGTCTGTTGCTCGCTTTGCCGCAGCTCACCAGCAGCTCCCTGCTGATCCTTGCGGGACAAGGATTGCTCCTCGGTGGCCTGGGGCTCTGGCTGAGCGCCGGTTTCTGGTGGTCACTGCGTTTCATCAACCCCGGCTCCACGCCCCGGGGCCCAACCCCTCATTAAAGGGAATGCTATAGCTATGAAAAAAGTGGATTTGGCCAAGGTAACTCTTGGGGTGCTGTTCCTCAGCCTGCTCATCGTCTCGTGCTTCATGGTGCTGCGCCCCTTCCTGCCTGCCCTGGTGTGGGCCACCATGATCACCATCGCCACCTGGCCCTTGATGCAGATGGTCCAGCGCCTGCTGTGGGGCAAGCGGGCCCTGGCGGCCCTGCTGATGAGCAGCATCTTGTTGCTGATGTTTGTCATTCCCCTGTTCATGGCGCTGGCCAACGTGGCGGAGAAGGCGCCCATGCTGATCGAGCTCGGCACCCAGATCAGCCACTCGCCGCCCCCCGAGCTGCTCTGGTTGCAACAGGTCCCGCTGGTCGGTGACAAGCTGTTCGAGTTCTGGCAGCAGATCCTGGCGAGTGGCGGTCAGGTGCTGTTCGCCAAGCTGGCACCCTATTTCGGTCAAACCGCTCGCTGGCTGGCGGCCCAAGCGGGCAACCTCGGCCTGCTGTTCGTCCACTTCCTGCTGACCGTGGCCATCTGTGGCCTGCTCTACCACTCGGGGGAGAAGGCCGCCGACGGCATTCGCCGCTTCGCCCACCGACTGGCGGGACAGCGTGGTGACAACGCCACCGTGCTGGCCTCCCAGGCCATCCGCGCCGTCGCCATGGGGGTCGTGGTCACCGCCCTGGTGCAATCGTCGGTGGCCGGGCTCGGCCTGATGATCGCGGGCATTCCCTACACCATGATTCTGGTAGTGCTGATGTTCCTGCTGATCGTGGCCCAGATTGGCCCCTTCCCGGTGCTGATCGCCAGCGTCGGTTACCTCTACTGGACCGGTGATACCACCTGGGGCACCTTCCTGCTGGTGTGGTCCCTGCTGGCAGGCACCATGGACAACTTCCTGCGCCCCTTCCTCATCAAGCGCGGCGCCGACTTGCCGCTGATCCTGATCCTGGTCGGGGTCATCGGCGGCCTGCTGGCCATGGGCATCATCGGCCTCTTCATCGGCCCCGTGGTGCTGGCGGTGGGCTACACCCTGCTCGATGCCTGGATCAAGGAAGATGATCACCCCGCCAGCGACAAGCTGGTGGCGCCGCCTCAGGACAAGGCGCTGCCATGATGCAAAACGCCGCCCCTTGGGCGGCGTTTTTCTTTCAAGATCAACGGCTGTGCTCCGGCAGTTTGAAAAACTGCCGGCATCAGCCTAGAACCAAAGTTCGAACTGTCTACCCCAAATCCGAACCAGAGTTCGAGCCAACGCCGCCTCCCCTCTACCCTCCCGAGTCGCCCCCCGCCACAATGCCTCCACCATTTCGGAGGAACACAAGATGAACGAACTGAGAGCAACACGAGCCCTGGTAAGCGGCGGCGCGAGCGGGATCGGACTGGCCATCGCCGAGGCACTGGCCAGTCAGGGAGTGGAGCTGATTTTGGCGTCCCGTCGCCAGTCCCTGCTGGAGCAAGAGGCCGCTCGCCTTAGCGCGAAGTACGGGGTGAGAGTACTGCCCCTGGTACTGGATGTGTGCGATGGCCCTCAGGTCCGCGCCCAGCACGCTCAGGCCAGCGCCCTGCTCGGCCCCATCGATCTGCTGATCAACAACAGCGGGGTCGGCAGCGACTATCTGGTGCAGGATCTGCCGGAATCCGAGTGGGACAGGGTGATGAACACCTGCGCCAAGGGCAGCTTCCTGCTGACCCAGGCCTGCCTACCGGACATGCTGGCCCGGCGCCACGGCACCATCATCAACATCGCCTCCCAGGCCGCCAAAAACGGCTATGCCAGGGCCAACGTCTACTGCGCCGCCAAGTTTGCCGTGCTGGGATTTGCCAAGGCGCTGCGCGAAGAGGTGCAGCATCAGGGCATACGGGTACACACCCTCTGCCCCGGTCTGGTGCAGGTGCCGCCCCCGGCCTGCCCTAGTGAGCGCAAGCCCGGCTGGTTGCAGGTCGAGGATCTGGCCGAGGCCGTACTCTACACCCTGCGCCAACCCGCCCACGTTCAGCTCGACGAGATCGGTATGACGGGGATCTGACCCAGTCGCGCCATCGGACGACAGCAATGACATGGGGCGCCGAGGCGCCCCATTTAGTATTTCAGTCTGGCATAGCCAGCCATTGCAGAATATCAGGCAGGTTGATGCAGGGTAATGCAGTGAATGCCACCACCACCTGCTGCAACCGGATCGATGTCGATCTGCACTATCTTGCGACCCGGATAGAGGCGGGCCAGCAGATCCCGGCAGTAACGGTCGGCCTTGGCATCACCGAACTGGGGGGTGATGACGGCGCCGTTGATCGGCAGGTAGTTGATGTAACCAGCGGCAAAGTCCGGGCTGCGGCTGAATTTATTGTCTCGCCCACCCAGGGGGGGCGGCAGCTGATGCAGCTCCAGCTTGTTGCCATCGGCGTCCGTCGCCTGCTGCAAGATGGCCAGGTGCTGGCGGGTCACCTTGTAGTCGTAGGAGGCGGGATCGTTGTCCATGTTGATCACCACCACCCCGGGGCGCACGAAGCGGGCGTAGAAGTCCACGTGAGCGTCGGTGATGTCCTTGCCCTTGATCCCCGGCAGCCAGATGATCTTGCGCAGCCCCAGGTTGAGCTTGAGCTCCGCCTCCACTTGCGCCTTGCTGAGGCCCGGATTGCGGTTGCTGTTGATCCAGCTGCTCTCGGTCATGATGGCGGTGCCGTTGCCGTCCACTTCGATGCCACCTCCCTCGCCGATGAGCTCGCTCTGCAGACGGTGGGCATCGGTCTGTGTGCCCACCAGGGTGGCGACCCTGGCGTCATAGCTGTGCTCCTGCTTGTCGCCCCAACCGTTGAAGTTGAAGTCCACCAACCCGAGCGCCCCCTGCTCATCCTGTACGAAGACGCCGCCGGTATCGCGCAGCCAGATGTCGTCCAGCTCGGCGTTGATGAAGCGGGTGTTGTGCTCGCCGCACAGCTGGCGCGCCAGATCCTCCTCCTCCTCGTGACAGAGCACGCACACCTGGGTGTAGGGGGTCATGGCCTTGACCAGCCTGCCTATGGTGGCCTGCACATCCTTGTAGTTACGACCCCAGATATCGCTGTTAGCACCGAAGGCTACCCAGACCTGAGCCTGGGGCGAGGACTCTTCCGGCATGTGGTAGCGGCCGGCGACACTGGTCTCGCCGGCGGCAAAGGCCGAGCGGGCACCGGGCAGGCTGCCAAACCCGGCAATGGCGCCAAGGGCGACTAGCTGTTTCAATACATGGCGTCGGGAAAACATCTTTCTACTCCTGAGGTTCAGAGGCTGCTCTTGAAGCGAGTCCAGGCTCGCATGCGGGCACGCATCTGGGATTGTGCAATGTCTTTGCCCGGAATGAGCCGCTGGTAGCTGGCCTCATCCAGGTAAATATCCGGGTTGCTCGTCATGGTGGTATCCACCATGGGTTTGGCCTTGGCACTGGCGGTCGGATAGCCGGTGCTGTTGGTGATGGCTGCCATGTTGGCAGGACGCATCACGAAGTTGATGAAAGCATAGGCATACTCAGGATGGGGGGCATCCGTCGGGATCGCCATGGTGTCCATCCAGATGGTGCTCCCCTCCTTGGGCAGCCGGTACTCAAAGTCGATGGCTTTGCCCGCCTCGGTGGCGGCCCGCCTCGCCTGGGTCATGTCACCGCTGTAACCAAGGGAGAGGCAGAGATCGCCGTTCACCAGCTGGGTTACCGGCTGGGACTGGAACTTGCGGATATAGGGCTTGAACCCTTTGAGCAGGGCCAGCGCCGCCTCCAGATCGTCGGCCTTGCCGCTGCGCGGATCCCGCCCCAGATAGTGCAGCACCACC
The DNA here is from genome assembly GCF_000820185.1 of Aeromonas tecta. Classification (GTDB taxonomy): domain Bacteria; phylum Pseudomonadota; class Gammaproteobacteria; order Enterobacterales; family Aeromonadaceae; genus Aeromonas; species Aeromonas tecta. Next base: position 11,542 of record NZ_CDCA01000009.1, on the reverse strand, counting down.
GCCAGCACCTCGTCGGGAGAGTCGACGACCGAGATGCCGCAATCCGCAAATTTCGCCGCCAGCTCGGGCTTGAACAGCATGTCCAGGCTGTTGACCGGGGCATCCGGCATCCTCTGCTTGATCGCGTCCGCATTGTAGGTGAGCCCTATGGTGCCCCAGGTGTAGGGCACCACCGCCTCCTTCGCATGGGGATAGGCCTGCTGCAACCGCACCAGCTCGGGGTCTATGTCGCCGAGGTGCTGCAACTTGCTCTTGTCGAGCGGCCGCAGACTGCCCGCCCGCATCAGGCGCTCCGCCACCGTATCGCCGGGGAAGATCAGGTCATACCCGCTGCGACCCGCCATCAGCTTGGCCTCCAGGGTCTCGCTGCTGTCCATCACGTCGTAGATGACCCGGATCCCGGTCTCCTTGGTAAAGGCGCTCAGGGTATCGGGGGCAAAATAATCGGACCAGTTGTAGAGGCGCAGCACCTTCTCCTCCTGCGCCTCCTCGGCCTGGGCCCCGACGCTCAGCAGCAGGGTCAGCCCCATGGCTATCTTGGTGAGGGGGCTCATGATGGACGCCCTCCCTGGTGGCTGCGTCCGTCCAGGCTCAGCAGGGCGCCATACATCTCGGGACGGCGATCCCGATAGATGCCCCAGCTCAGCCGCTCCTCGGCCATGGCGGCCAGGTCCAGCGCCTGCACCAGCACCCCCTGACTGTCTCTGTCCGCCTCGGCCAGCAGAGCCCCCTTGTGATCCGTGATGAAGGAGGAGCCATAGAAGCGCATCTGCAGCTCGGGATCCTGGGTCGCCACCTCGCGGCCGATGCGGTTGGCGGCGATCACCGGCATGATGTTGGCGGCGGCATGGCCGCGCTGGGTCAGCTGCCAGTGATCCCGCGAATCGAGCGCGGCCGCCCCCGGCTCGGAGCCGATGGCGGTGGGATAGAGCAGCAGCTCGGCCCCCTGCAGCGCCATGGCACGGGCCGCCTCCGGGAACCACTGATCCCAGCAGATGCCGACCCCGATGCGGCCAGCGGCGGTGTCCCAGACCCGAAAACCGGTGTCGCCCGGACTGAAATACTCCTTCTCCTGATAGCCGATGGCGTTGGGAATATGGGTCTTGCGATAGACCCCGAGCAGTCGCCCATCCGCATCCGCCATCGCCAGCGAGTTGAAGTAGGCGTTGCCCGCGCGCTCGAACCAGCTGATGGGCAGCACCACTCCCAGCTCACGCGCCAGGGCCGAGAAGCGGCGCAGTATGCCGCTCTGTTCGAACCGCTCCGCCAGCGCCAGATGGCCGTGGTATTGCTCGATGCAGAAATAGGGCGTGGCGAACAGCTCCTGTAACAGCACCAGGTTGGCCCCCTTGGCGGCGGCTTCCCGTACCAGGCTCTCCGCCATATCCAGATTGCGCTCCAGCTCCCAGCTGCACGCAAACTGTGTGGTTGCGACGACTATCTTACTCATGATCCCATCCTCCCTGATTGCCTTATGGCGCCTCGCCAGGCTCACCCGGCGAGGCAGTCCAAATCCTTAATCCTGCAGTGGCCAGGCCGGCTGCTGCTGGGTGATGCAGTGAATGCCACCGCCGCCGTGGGCCAGCTGGTTGATGCGCACCGGCACCAGCTGCCTGTCCGGGAAGGCGTGCCTCAGCACCTCGCCCGCCGCCTCGTCAGCTGCTACACCGTAGGCGGGCATGATGATGGCGCCGTTGGCGAGATAGAAGTTGGTGTAGGAGGCACAGAACACCTCGGCCTCGGCGTCCACCGCCTCGCTCGCCTCGAACAGCTCGCGGCACTCGAAGCTGCGACCTCTGGCATCGGTCGCCAGGGCCAGGGCGCGGCGATTCTCCGCCACCACCCGGCCATAGGTGGAGCCTGCATCCAGAGTCGCGTCCACCAGCAGCTGGCCGGGACGGCTGAAGGCACAGACGCCGTCCACGTGACCGTCCGTCATGTCGCCGGTGACGTGATCCGGATCCCCCGGCAGCCAGATGGTCTTCTCGATGCCGAGCAGGCGACTGAAGATCTGCTCGATCTCCCGCTTGTTCATGCCGGGGTTGCGGTTGCTGTTGAGCAGCACGGATTCGGTGGTGATCAGGGTGCCCTCACCGTCCACATGGATGGCGCCCCCCTCGTTGGCGAGGAAGCAACCGATGCACTCCAGCTCCAGGCTGTTGAGGATGCGCCGCGCCAGCCCTTCGTCCAGGCCGTGGACCGACTTGCCGCCCCAGGCGTTGAAGCGCCAGCTGATACCGGCGGTGCCGAGTTCAGGGTGGCAGATGAAGGTCGGGCCCGAATCCCGGCACCAGCTGTCATCCACCGGCAATGGGATCAGGGTGACCCGCTCGCCACAGAGGGCGCGCGCCTCTGCCATGGCACTGGGATCCACCACCAGCATGACAGGTTCGAAGCGGGCGATGGCATTGACTACCCGGGCGAAGTCCTGCTGCACCTCGGCCAGGGTGACGCCCCAACCGGACTCCCACAGCGCCTTGTTGTGCGGCCAGACCATCCAGGTCGCCGCATGTCGGCACCACTCGGCAGGCATAAACCAGCCTGCTGCTACCATTCCCTGCTCGCGCATCTCACCCTCTCTGATTAGGTACTATTAAGTTCATTGACGATGGGAATAGACTATTCCCCCTGACGATGGCGAACAAACGATCGATTTTCGGTAAAAGTGATAAGCGGAGCTAATCAATGATGTTCAAACACTGGCCTCCCCTCAATGTGCTGCGCGGCTTCGAGGCCGCCGCCAGGCTCGGCAGTTTTCATCAGGCGGCCCAGGAGCTGCACCTCACCCAGTCCGCCATCAGCCAGCAGATCCGCTCCCTTGAGGAGATGCTCGGCCAGCCGCTGTTCTACCGGCAGGGGCGATCTGTGGCCCTCACCGATGCGGGCCGGGATCTGCTGTCCACCACCCAGGATGTGTTGCTGCAACTGGCGGTGGGGATCCAGCGACTGGAGCAGTACCGCAAGCCGAACCAGCTGGTGCTCAACACCACCACCACCCTGGCCCGTCACTGGTTGCTGCCCCGGCTAGGGGAGTTTCATCGCCAGCATCCCGGCATCGATCTCTGGCTGTTCACCAGCGACGAGGTCCCCAACATGGTCGAGCAGACTATCGACATCGCCCTGCGCAGCGATCTGGATGCTCAGGCCGAGTGCCGCCACCAGTTGTTGCTGGAGGATAAGTTGCTGCCGGTGGCGGCGCCGGCAGTGCTGGCACAACCGGCGGCGGAGCGCACCACCTTGCACGGGGAGCGGGAGCTGGACTGGCACCACTGGACCCTCAAAGGCGGCGAGGATCTGCAACTGCGCACCCAGGGGCTCAACTTCTCCGACCCCGGCCTGCTGCAAGATGCCGCCAGCGCCGGGCTAGGGGTGGCACTGGTGAGCGAGCTGCTCTCCCTGCCGGCCAGACAACAGGGGCTGCTGCTGCCGCTCTCGTCCCATCGCGTAAAAGGGCCCCAATGGAGCATGCTGGTACATCAGGAGAGCGAACATAGCCCCCAATGCCGCACCCTCTGCCACTGGCTGAGCCAGCAATTTAGCGACGCCGCCGCCCTCATGGGGAACGGTGATGTTGCCAGGCTCTGAAGCAAATCACTGAATCCGTTGAGCAGGGATGGTTAAATGAAGGCCTTGTCTCCAGCCGGGATCCGCCGTGACCATCTCCACCTCCACCAGTCCCTCCCAGCCCTGGCCTGACTATCTGCAGGCCTCCTGGCTGCGCTGCGCCCATCAGACCAGCACCAGTCTCTGGCACCCGCCCCACAGCGCCAAGGGGCAGACCCTGCACAGCCTGCGGCAACGCAAACGGGATCTGCTCACCACCGGCGAGATGGCACTCGAGGATCTCTACGAATTCATGGAAGGGCGCCCCTGCGCCCTGCTGCTGACCGACGAGAGTGGCTGCCTGCTGGCCCGCACCGGTCATGGCGAGACCCTGGCCGAGCTGGAGGCTCTCGGCTTCGGTCTCGGTGCCTTCTTCAGCGAGGGGCGCATCGGCACCAATGCCATCAACCTAGCGGCGCTGGAGGGCATGCCGCTGTGCGTCAGCGGCGCCCAGCACTTCAACCAGACGCTGCATCCCTGGCACTGCTGCGCCAGCCCGGTCTACAACAGCAATGGCCGTCAGGTCGCCATAGTCGCGCTGGTGTGCAAGGTGGCCACGGCGACCGTGGGGGATCTCGCCCTCACCGTCAGCGCCGGCCGCGAGCTGGCTCACCTGCTGCAGATGGAGACCCTGATGCAGGAGTCCCAGCATCACCTGAGCGAGCTCTACGCTCTGCTCGATGGCATGGACGACGGCGTGCTGGCCTGGGATCCCCAGGGCAAGTTGCGCTACCTCAACGCGCTGGCAGCGAGACGCCTGCGACTCGACCCGGATCTCTGCCTCGGCCAACCGCTGGAGCAGCATCTGCTGCTGCCACAACGGCTGCGGCTCGCCATAGAGGGGCAGACCCCACTCAGCCACGTGGAGGTGACCCTGGAGCGGGCGGGCGAGTTCATCAATGCGCTGATCAGCCTCAAGCCGCTGCCGGGGCCGGACGGCGTCAGCTTCATCGCCCTGCTGCACCCGCTGGACCGACTGCGCGCCATCAACCAGCTGCGCCAGACGGTGCCTGAACTCACCGCCCTGGTGGGGGAGTCGAGCGCCATGCGCAAGCTGCTGCGCCACGCCCGCCAGGCGGCCCAGAGTCAGGGCCCCATACTGCTGCGCGGGGAAGAAGAAGTGGGCAAGGTGCAACTGGCCGAAGCCATCCACTTTGGCAGCGAGCGGGCCGCCGGCCCCCTCATCATTCTCAACTGTCAGGCGTTGCCGAGCGATCGGATGGCACTGGAGCTGATGGGATCCGACGAGGCGGGTCAGGAGCGCGCCGGCAAGTTCGAACTGGCCCACGGCGGCACCCTGGTGCTGGAACAAATAGAGTACCTGCCCGCCCCCATGCAGGCGGCGCTGTTGCAACTGCTCAAGACCGGCCGCATCCAGCGCTTCGACTCGGCCCGTATCCTGCCGCTCAAGCTGAGGATCATCGCCACCAGTAGCGCCGCGCTGGAGCAGAGAGTGCAAGAGGGCCAGTTTGGCCGCCAGCTGCTCTACGCCCTGCAAGCCTGCGAGCTGTGGGTGCCCAGCCTGCGTGAGCGCGGGGCCGACTTGCCCGCCCTGATCGGCCAGCAGCTGGCGGCGCAGGGGCGCGATCCCGCCCGCCAGTTCAGCCCGGCAGCCCTCGATTGTCTGCTGGCTTACTCCTGGCCCGGCAACCTGGGGGAGCTGCGCAGCGCCATCGAGCATGCCCTGCTGCATGGCAGCGGCACACCTATCTCGCCGGAGGCGCTGCCGGCCGCCATCCATCACGGCTATCAACGGCTGGCTGACGAGGTGGTGGGGCAACCGCTGCTGACGCTGGCACAGCTGGAACAGCAGGCCATACTGCGCTGCGCCCACGCCTGCAAGGGCCAGGTCAGCCTGATGGCGCGCCAGCTGGGGATCAGTCGTACCACCCTCTGGCGCCGGCTGAAGATCATCGGCATCGATCCCGCCGACTACCACGGCTAACCGACACTCGTCTTGTGTGCCGAGCCGACAAAGACCAAAAAAGAGGCCCCGCACTGGCGGGGCCTCTTTCTAGGGCGACATCATCGCTATTTTGGTTATAGACCCAACTGGTGAGCCGTCACGATAGCAGCCAATACATCCTCTGCAGTGACCTTGAACGGCATGTTATGTATGGTTTCCCCCTCCGCAGCAGAGGATTTGGCTACTGCCAGCAGCCGCGTCATATCCAGCTCCTTGACCCCCATCATGTGCAGGTTGGTCGGCAGGCCGATCGAACGGCAGAAGGCCAGCACCGTCTCGATCTCCGCCATGGGGGCATTCTCCAGCACCAGCTGCACCAGAGTACCGAACGCCACCTTTTCACCGTGGTAGAGGTGATGGCACTCCGCCAGCTGGGTCAGGCCGTTATGGATGGCGTGGGCGGCGGCCAGGCCGCTGCTCTCAAAGCCAATGCCACTGAGATAGGTATTGGCCTCGATGATGTTCTCCACCGCCTTGGTGCAGAGCCCCTGCTCTACCGCCAGCTTGGCCTTGTAGCCATCGGCCAGCAGGGTCTGATAGCAGAGCTCGGCGATGGCCAGCGCCGCCAGGGTGGGAGCGCCGCCAGCCATGGTCTTACAACCCGACAGCTTGTTGGCGCGCGCCTCGAAGTAGGTGGAGAGCGCATCCCCCATGCCGGACACCAGCAGCCGCACCGGCGCGCGGGAGACGACGCCGGTATCCATGATGACCAGGTTGGGGTTGGTCGGGATCATCAGGTATTCGCTGAACTGACCCTCTGGCGTGTAGATCACCGCCAGCGCGCTGGTCGGCGCATCGGTGGAGGCGATGGTCGGCACTATGACCACCGGCACCTTCTGGTAGAAGGCCACGGACTTGGCGGTGTCCAGGGTCTTGCCACCGCCGATGCCGATGATGACGTCAAACGGGGTCTTGTCGCAGCGCGCCAGCAGGCGGTCGATCTCGGGGCGGGAGCACTCGCCGTTGAAGCAGTCGAACTCGGGGTTAATGCCGGCGGCGTGGAAGCTGGTCGCTACGGTGTCGCCAACCAACCCGGTGACGAAGGCGTCGGCCAGGATCAGCGGCTTGGCGCCGAGTGCCTTGACGTAGTGACCAATGTTGGCGAGGGCCCCGTTACCTTGTACATATTTGCTGGGGCTGATGATGATACGGTCCATTTTCTTTCCCTCTCTCTTTAAAAATCGGGGCGAAGGCTCAACACCATGAGTCCTTCGTCTTGAAAGGCGCCGACAAGATGGAAGATCTGTGGGTTCGGCGCCCTTGAAATACACACTGCTGGATGAAAGTCAGTCGCCGAAACGCTCCTCTGCCAGCTGCCTGAAGCAGGCCAGGGCGGCCTCGGCATCCTCCCCCCGAGCCAGCAGGGTGAGTCGCTCTCCCTGGCGCACGTTGAGCATGGCCAGCCGGGTCAGACTGCGAGGGTTGGCCTCTTTGTCTCCCTTCTGCAGCTTCATCTCGGCGGCAAAGGGCTTGAGTGCCGCCACCAGGCGGGCGGCGGGGCGCACATGTAGGCCGTGCGGGCTCTCGACCACCACCTCGCAGTGCAGCCAGCCCTCGTCGACCTCAGGGGTCGCTTCCCTAGCCACTGACGCCGTTTGGGCGGGTAGCATGGCCTGCTTGGGACCAAGGGCCCCCAGTGCCTCGGCGGCGACCTCATCGAGACTGAGGCCCGAACCAGCAGCCACCACGGCGGCCAGGGTGCCCTCCACCAGGGGCGCCGGACAGAGTCGCACCCTGGCACTCAGTTCCACGGGCAACAGCTCGAGGGCGGTCTCGGCGCTCAGCAGGGCGCTGCCGAGATCCATCAACACCAGCACGCCGCTGCCATCGTCCGCCGCCTCTATCGCACTCATCACGGCGATGGCATCCGTGCCGATGGGGTGCTCGGGATCATCGACCCCGGCCGCCAGCAGCAGACGGGCCGGGCTGCCCAGCTGGGCCGCCAGCGCTTGCAAACCCGCCGCCAGAATAGCGCTGTGAGAGACCACTACGATGCCGATCATGTCATAACCTCGCTCTGTCACGCAGGGCCGTCAGCAGCAGCAGGGTCGAGGTGGCCCCGGCATCCTGATGGCCGATGCTGCGCTCGCCAAGGTAGCTGGCGCGCCCCTTGCGGGCCTGCATCTGAATGGTGGCCTCGGTGCCGGTAGTGGCGGCGGCGACCGCCTTGTCCAGCGCCTCGGTCAGCGGCAGATCTTGTTGCTGCGCCAGCTGCAGGGCCGCCAGCGCCGGCCACCAGGCATCGCACATGGTCTTGTCGCCGGGCTCGGCGCGGCCGCGAGAGACGATCCCCTCCACCCCGTCACTCAGCATCTTGCCAAGCTGCGCCAGGGTCAGGCTCTGGCAGGCATCGGTGCTGGCCGCGGCACGAATGAAGAAGGTGCCATAGAGCGGACCACTGGCGCCGCCCACCGAGGAGAGCAGGGTCATGCCGGTGGTCTTGAGCACCTGGCCGATGTCCTTGTCCGCCACCGCGGGCAGCTTCTCGGCGACCTTGGCGAAGCCGCGTTGCATGTTGAGGCCATGATCACCGTCACCGATGTCGGTATCCAGGGCGGTGAGGTAGTCACGCTGTTCGGTGAAGATGTGCTCGCAGTCGAGCAGCCAGTTGACGATTTGATGCTTGCTTAACATGGTTTCTCCTTAGCAGCCGCGACGCAGGGCGGGGGTATTGACGGGGGCATCCCACAATTGCATCAGCTCATCATCCACCTTGAGCAGGGTGATGGAGATGCCGGTCATGTCGAGGGCGGTGCAGTAGGGGCCGATCAGGTTGCGCACCAGATGGATGCCCGCCTCTTCACAGCGGCTGGCGAGTCGGCCATAGACGCCGTACAGCTCGGAGAGGGTCGTTCCCCCCAGACTGTTGACCAGCGCGATGACGCGATCCCCCCTGTTGAGCGACTCGATGAAGCTGTGCTCCTCCTGCCAGCAGCCTGCGGCTCTGTCCCAGTGGCGCAGGGTGCGGCCATAGGGGCTGTTGTCGGTCAGCTCGGCGAACATGTCGTCCACCAGGGTATCGAGATCGGTGAAGGGACGCCGCGCGATGCCCGGTTCGCCGTGGATGCCGACCCCGAATTCCATCTCGTTGTCCGCCAGGGTGAAGGAGGGTTTGCCCGCGGCGGGAACGGTGCAGGCATGCAGCGCGACGCCTATGGTGCGGCTCTGGTTGTTGATGCGGCGAGCCAGCGCCTCACAGCGGGCCAGGTCATAGCCCGCCTCGGCGGCGGCACCCACTAGCTTCTCGCACAGCACAGTGGTGGCGACCCCGCGGCGACCGGCAGTATAGAGGCTGTCTTTCACCGCCACGTCGTCATCGATCAGGGAGAAACCCACCTTGACGCCATCGCCGTGCAGCAGCTCGACCGCCGTTTCGAAGTTGAGCACGTCGCCGGTATAGTTCTTCACCAGAAACAGCACGCCGGCGCCACCGTCGACCGCCTGACCACATTCGTACATCTGATCCGGGGTCGGGGAAGTAAAGATCTCGCCGGGGCAGGCGCCATCCAGCATCCCCTTGCCCACCAGACCGCCGTGCATCGGCTCATGGCCGCTGCCACCACCAGACACCAGCGCCACCTTGCCCATCACGGGAGCGTCGGCACGGGTGATGTAATGGGGTTCGATACGGACCTTGAGCTCCGGATGGGCGGCAGCCATCCCCATCAGCTGTTCACGGACCACGGCATCGACGGCGTTGATCAGTTTCTTCATGGCTCACTCCTTGGCTTGCCACCGCACGGGTGGGCAAATGGTTGATGGAGCCAGTCTAACGGGATAAAGCGGGATAAAAATGACGGTCGATCCGGTTCGGATCTGAAACAGCAAAAGCGGGATCAGGGTTTCAATCTGAAACAAGCTGAAGGCATCTGGAGGGAAACTGCTAGCTGGCTCACAGCCATGAAAAAGGGCCCCCGCAGGAGCCCTTCTCGATAAATGTGTTCGTCAGATGGCCCAGCCACCGGCGTAGAACACCACCAGGGCCAGCGCGATGATGACGGTACCGAGGTTGAGTTTTTTCCACTCGGCCGCAAACAGGCGACCCACAACCAGCGCCACGAAGCCCAGCATGATGCCGGTGACGATGTTGCAGGTGAGCACGATGAAGACGGCGCACAACATGCCTGACAGCGCATCGACCGAGTCGCTGAAATCCAGCTTGGTGACGTTGCCCAGCATCAGCAGGCCGACATACATCAGCGCCGGTGCGGTGGCGTAGGCCGGCACCAGATAGCTCAGCGGGGAGAGGAAGATCATCAGCAGGAAGAGGGCGCCGACCAGAGTTGCGGTCAGACCGGTCTTGCCACCCGCGGCAGTACCGGCGGCCGATTCGATATAGACGGCAGCAGGAGCACCGCCCACCACGCCGGCCACCATGCTGCTGACGGAGTCGGCGGTCAACGCCTTGCCGCCACTGATGATGTGGCCACGCTCGTTGACCAGACCCGCCTGGCCCGCCACGGCGCGGATGGTGCCGGTGGCGTCGAACACGGCGGTCATCACCAGCGCCAACACGGTCGGGATCACCACAGGGTTGAGGGCACCCATCAGATCCAGGCTACCCACCAGAGAGCCCTTCTCGCCGGTCAGGCTCGGCATGGCGAAGAAGCCCTGCCAGGTCACCTTGGGATCGAAAGCCAGGCCCAGGGCGGAGATGGCGACGATCACCATCAGGATGCCGCCAGGCACCTTGCGGCGCTCCAGCCCGAAGATGGCGGCCAGCCCCAGCACCGTCATGATGACCGGGAAGGAGGTGACTTCGCCCAGCTGGACCGGCAACCCGGCCCCTTCATTCTTGATCACCATGCCGACACCATTGGTGGCGATCAGCAGCAGGAACAGGCCGATACCGATACCGGTGCCGTGAGCGATGCCGGACGGCAGATTGGCCAGGATCCATTGGCGCACGCCGGTGACGCTGATGAGGGTGAACAAGACCCCCATCCAGAAGATGGCACCCAGTGCGACCGGGATGCTCAGTCCCTGACCCAGCACCAGACTGAAAGCAGTAAAGGCGGTGAGGGAGATGGCGCAACCGATGGCCATCGGCAGCTTGGCCCAGAGCCCCATCAACAAGGAACCGAAGGCGGCGATAAGACAGGTGGCGACAAACACCGGGCCCTGCTCGAAGCCGGCGACACCCAGCATGTTCGGCACCACTATGATGCTGTATACCATGGCCAGGAAGGTGGTCAGCCCGGCCAACAGTTCCTGGCGCACACTGCTACCGCGTTCGGAAATGGAAAAATAGGAGTCCAAAAAGCCGCTTTTCCCAGCTTGGGCGGCCATATCTTGCGTTGCCATAACTCATCCTGAAGTGTGAAGGAAATCGTTTGCTTTTATGGCTGCGCAAAATAGCAAGAATTCACCGAGATTGCAGCGACTTCTCCGCTTTTTTCCATAAAGTCGCATCAAAGGGTGCCAGTTGCCACTTATCAACCACCGACCGAATGAGCCAGCCTGCCAGAAACAGCGCTCCTATACTGCAAGGACGCCCCTCCCACCAGACCGGAGATGATCCATGCACACCCGCAATCTGCTCAACGACATTCCCTCTCCTCTGCCTACCGAACTCTTCCAGGATCTGGTGAGTACCAACCATCTGCGCATCGAGCGCATCGTCTCTCTGGGCCATCAGACGGCGCCCGGCGAATGGTACGATCAGGATGAGCACGAGTGGGTATTGATAGTGCAAGGCGAGGCCAGTCTGCTGTTCTCCGATCCGCAAACCCAGGAACAGCAGCTGGTGCTGCTGGGACCGGGCGATCACATCAACATTCCCGCCCGCCAGAAACACCGGGTGGAATGGACCCACCCGGATGTCCCGACCATCTGGCTCTGCGTGTTCTATTAGTGATGCTACTGAAACAAGATAGTTATCGTTAAAACTGATGGGAATACGCGGTACAAAGAGAGAATTTTGGGAATTTCAAACACAAAAAAGCCCAGTCGCTAGACTGGGCTTTCTAATCA
>NZ_CDCA01000008.1:592-112046 GCF_000820185.1 Aeromonas tecta | reverse complement strand
GGATGGGATGGGATGGGATGCCAATTATCGCAGACACAAAAAAACCCATCTCAATCAATGAAATGGGTTCTCTATAGATGGCGGAGGAGGTGGGATTTGAACCCACGGATGGTCACCCATCGCCGGTTTTCAAGACCGGTGCATTCAGCCGCTCTGCCACCCCTCCGAACGGAGTGCATACTACGTCAGGCCCTTGTTCATATGCAATACATATTTGTTCTGGGATAGTAGGGCGAAACTGGCTGGGGTGCCGCTTGAAATCAGCACTCGTCATCCACACATTCAGTGCATACAATGCGTTAACGAAGCGGAATTTGCCGCCTCAACCCGGACATCAAGAGGACACCAAGATGGATACCCGTTCTATCTACACTGGCACCCAGAGTGCCGCGCGTGACACCAACAAGGTACTGCGCAACACCTATATGCTGCTCTCCCTCACGCTGGGCTTCTCCGCCGTGGTGGCCGGGATTGCCACCGTGATGAACATGCCGCCGCTGCACTGGGCCATCTTCCTCATCGGTGTCTACGGTCTGATGTTCCTGACCCAGAAGAACCGCGACAACGGCATGGGGCTGGTGTTCACCTTCGCCCTGACCGGTCTGATGGGCTATAGCCTGGGCCCCATCATCAACATGTACATGAACAACGGTGGTGGCGAGATCGTGATGACCGCCCTAGGTGGCACCGCGCTGACCTTCTTCGGTCTGTCGGCCTATGCCCTGACCACCAAGCGGGACCTCTCCTTCATCGGCGGCATGTTGTTCGTCGGTTTCTGGGTACTGCTGGTGGCCATGGTCGCCAACATCTTCCTGCAGATGAGTGCCCTGAGTCTGGCGCTGTCCGCCATGTTCATGCTGTTCTCCTCCGGTGCCATCTTGCTGACCACCCAGCAGATCATCCGTGGCGGCGAGACCAACTACATCTCCGCCACCGTGACCCTGTATGTTTCCATCTACAACATCTTCCTGAGCCTGCTGAGCCTGCTCGGTGGCAACCGCAACTAAGTACATCCAGTACCGAAAACCCCGCTACGGCGGGGTTTTTATTGGCCGCTCACCCTGCTAGGGTGGAGGCGAGTCGGTGTGCAACCTGATGCATGAACACAGGGAGCCCTGATTTGGATCAGGGCTCTTTCGTAACCGACAGAGTATCCTCTCGCTTTCGATTCGCTCAAGGGTTGTGCCTATCCCATGCCCATGGACTTCTCTGCTCTACTGCACCGCCAGCTAAGCGACAGTCATATCGATTTCACTGCACTCAAGGATGGTGTCTCCCATGCCCATTGATCTCGCGGGCCTGCTGCGCCGTCTGCTGTCTGACAGTCATATCTATTTCGCCCTCAAGGTGCTGCTGGCCATCGTGGGGCTGCTCGCCTTCGCCCTGGTGAGCGGCGACATCTCGCTGACCGTGCTGCTCTCCCTCGGGGTAGTGGCGGGCGCCATCGCCGAGACCGATGACAGCCTGTGGGGCCGGGTCAAGAACCTCGCCATGACGCTGGTGTGCTTCCTGTTTGCCTCCCTGTGCGTGCAATACCTCTTCCCCACCCCCTGGCTGTTTGCCCTGGGGCTGGCCGGTTCGACCTTTATCTTCGTGATGGTCGGGGCGCTCGGCCAGCGCTACGCCACCATCAGCTTCGGCTCCCTGCTCATCGCCATCTACACCATGTTGGGGGCCGCCAAGGCGCCGGATCTCTTCTACCAACCGCTGGCGCTCGGGGCGGGTGCCCTCTGGTACGGGCTGGTGTCGCTCATCTGGCTCTGGCTCTTGCCCTACAAGACGCTGCACGAGCAGCTCGCCCAAAGTTACTTCGTCCTCGGCCGCTACCTGCTGGAAAAATCCCGCTTCTTCCCGGCCGACGAGCACGGTGCCCAAGCCATCCGCCACAACCTGGCCCAGCTCAATATCAACCTGGTCAATGCCCTCAACCTGACCAAGACGGCGCTCAATGCCCGCCTCAGCACCCGTCATCAAGCGGCGCCCGAGCTCGCCAGCCTGCTGCGCCTCTATCTGCTGGCGCTGGAAATTCAGGAGCGCGCCACCTCCAGCCACTACCCCTACAGCAAGCTGGAGGCCGAACTCAAGCAAGGCATCGTACTCGATGGCTTCCAGGAGGTGTTCCTGCAACTCTCCGAGGCCTGCCAGCAACTTGGCTACGCCATCCTGGTGCACAAGCCTTATGCACACCATAAACGCATCCATTGGACCCTGGAGGCCCTCGGCGATCAGCTGGAGTTCACCCACCTCAAGCAGCACTATCCCAAGACGCTGCTGACGCCGATGAAGTTTCTGCGCCGCAACCTGGCCAGCATCAACCAGTTGCTGGCCAGCGCCGAGGAGCTGCAAAACCCGACCCAGCCCCCTGCCACCCTGCCAACCCTGGCGCGGCCGGCCCCCCTGCCACTGCTGACCCTGTTCAAGCAGCACCTGACCCCGAACTCCATGGTGTTTCGCCACGCCCTGCGCCTGTCGCTCGGGCTGGTGGTCGGCTATGGCATCTTGCAAGCCTTCAATCTGGACAAGGGCTACTGGATCCTGCTGACCGTCTTGTTCGTCTGCCAACCCAGCTACAGCGCCACCCGGCGCCGGCTGGTACAGCGCATGCTCGGCACCTTCGCCGGCATTCTGATCGGCATCCCCGTGCTCTGGCTGTTCCCCGAGCTGCACCTGCAACTGGGGATCATGGGGCTCGCCGCCTTCCTGTTCTTCACCCAGGTGCGCAGCAACTACAGCGCCGCCGTCTGCTTCATCACCCTCTATGTGCTGATGGCGTTCAACCTGCTCGATGGCATCGGCTTCGCCATCCTGGGGCCACGACTGCTCGACACCCTGCTCGGCTGCCTGCTCTCCTACGCGCTGGTGGCCTGGTTGTGGCCGGACTGGCAATACAAGCGGCTGCCAACCCTGATCGCCAACTCGCTCTCGGCCAACGCGCGCTATCTCTCGGCGGTGCTCGCCAGCCTGCATCGCCAGCGGGATGAGTCCCTCGACTACCGGGTGGCTCGCAAGTGTGCTCATCTCGCCGACAGCGAGCTGGCCATGGCCTGGCAGAGCATGCTGGTGGAGCCAAGCAAGCGCCGCCGCTTCCTCGATCTCTGCTTCACCCTCACCTGGCGCAACCATGCCCTGCTCTCCTACATCTCGGCCCTTGGCGCCCATCGTGACAGACTCGAACCCATTGCCGGGCTCGACGAGATCAGCCGTCACATCAGCCACACCCTGGAGAGCGCCGCCAGCCATCTGGCGGGGGACATGCCGGCGCAGATCGAGGGCCAGTGCCCGCTCATCGCCCCGGACAGCAGCGAGGAGCAGTTGATGCTAACCCAGCAGCTCAACCACATCAGCCAGCTGGCGGATGAGCTGTTGATACTGGCCAACGATGGCCACCTGCTCACCAGACATGGCCACTGATCCATGGGCGCACTGACCATGCGGGAGAATGAGTGGCGGGCTACGGTCTATCAGCAGCCGGTTGCTCACCCGAGGCCAAGGCGCTACCATGCCCGCCCCATCCCGATAGCCCCTTTGCGAGGAGCCCCTTATGTCTGAGCATCATCAGCTGGAATTTAACGGAAAAACCATAGAAACTGACGCCAAGGGCTATTTACGCCACACCTCTGACTGGAGCGAGGCGTTGGCACAGGTGCTGGCCGAGCAGGAAGGTATCGTACTGGAGGAGCCGCACTGGGAAGTGGTGCGCTTCGTGCGGGCGTTTTATCTGGAGTTCAACACCTCCCCCGCCATTCGCGCCTTGGTCAAGGCGATGGAGAAGCAGTATGGCCCCGAGAAGGGCAACAGCCGCTACCTCTACAAGCTGTTTCCGGAGGGACCCGCCAAGCAGGCCACCAAGATTGCCGGCCTGCCCAAACCGGTGAAATGCATCTAACAACCAGTTCAATGTCTGACTAGCCCCCCCGAACAGGGGCTAAAAAAATACCGCGCTCATCGGTGAGATGAAGCGCGGTATTTTTTTGTTCGGCCTTGGTCAAACCCGCATCAGGGGTTGTATGCCACCACAGAGCCACCGAGTCCGGTCATCTGGCTTATCTTGCTCTGCATGCCCTGCAGCTTGGCCTTGGAAACATCCGGCCCCACGAAGACCCGGGTGATCTGGCCTTGCACCGGCGTTCTCGGCGAGGTATGGGCCGAGTAGCCCGCCGCTCGCAGCTTGCTCACCAGCGCATTGACGCTGTCTGCGTTCTTGAAGGCGCCGAGCTGCAGGATCCAGCTGCCCTGGGCAGGTGCCGCCGCGGCAGGCGCCGGTGTAGCCGGGGTCGTCATCTTGCTCGCAATCAGATCATCCATCGACTTGATCTGACCCACCTGCGGTTTGGTTTCCACCGGTTTCTTCACCTCGACCGGCTTGGGAGGCACTGGCTTTGGTTTGGCCGGTTCGACCGGTTTCTTGGCCACTATCTCGGGTTTGGGCTGCGGCTTGGGCTGCGCCGCCGGTTGCGGCACCTGAGCGGCCGGTTGATTCCCATTGGCAGGCAGGGTCACCACATCACCGACCTCCTCGACCTGCCATTGTTCGGCGGCCGCCGCCTGTTGTTGGCTGGCGACGTGGTCTGCCGGCAAGGTGCTGGCGGCCGAGACCTGCAGCGCCGGCTTGGCCGGCTCCAGTTCCGGGCGCAGCGGGATATTGGCAAATGCCTCGTCCTTTTGTTCCAGCTTGCGGCCGTCCATCAGATCCGGCAGAAAAATGACAACCAGGGCGACCAGGATGACGGTCCCCACCAATCTGTTTTGAAACTTCGAAGCCAAGTTAACTCCTACCCATATTGCTTAGCCGTTATTGCCGGGTCGATTCGACCGCCGACCCCGTCAGCATGTCGGCGACAGTGTAAAACGAACCCAACATAATGACCATATCATCAGGACTCGATGCGGCCAGCAAAGGAGATCGATTGAACCAGCAAGCCCAACCAATGCCTCCTCTGACTGACCCGCTCACTACCGATCTAGGCTTGCGCCGTCGGCTCAGCTAGCACGGCCGCGACAGTGTAAAAGGAGCCGAACACAATCACCATGTCATCCGGCCCCGAGGCCGCCAGCGCCGCGTCATAAGCAGCGGTGACCGACTCGAATGTCATCGCGAGCCCCCGCTCACCGAGCGCCATCGCCAACTGAGCCGATGAGGCGGCGCGCGGACCGCTGAGGCTGGCGAGATACCAGTCGTCGATCAGGCCATCGAGTTCGGCAAGCGACCCCGCCATGTCCTTGTCTCTGAGCATGCCGACCACGGCGCGGCGTCGTCCACTGCAAGGGATCAGGCGCAGCTGGCTGGCGAGATAAGCCGCCGAATGGGGATTGTGAGCCACGTCGACGATGACCAGAGGCGCGCTTTGCAATCGCTGCATCCGGCCCGCCAGGCGAGCCTCCGCCAGCCCCTGCCGGATGGCACTCTCCGTCAATGGCAGACCAAGGGATTCCAGCGCCGCCAGCACGGTCACCGCATTCATCAGCGGCAACGCCGGTTTGGGGAGATCTAGCCAGTGCCGCTCGCCGTGGTAATCCCAACGCTCGCCATGCTCATCGCCATAAAAGTCCACCCCGACCTGACGCAAGCAGGCGCCAAGACGCAGCGCCTCGCTGGCAATGGTGGCAGGGGGATTTGGCTCGCCGCTGATGGCGGGCTTAGCCAAGCGATAGACGCCGGCTTTTTCCACCGCCACCGCCTCGCGGGTATCACCGAGCCAGTCGCAGTGATCCAGCGCGATGGAGGTGATCATGCCGACATCGGACTCCACCACATTGGTGGCGTCGAGTCGCCCACCCAGCCCCACTTCCAGCAGCAGCACATCCGGCGCGGCGCGGCGAAACAGCCAGAGCCCGGCGAGGGTCGCGAACTCGAAGAAGGTGAGCGCTATCTCGGCGCGAGCCGCTTCCACCGCGGCGAAGGCGTCGCAGTGATCTTGCTCGCAGAGCTCCTCACCATCGATACGCACCCGCTCGGTGAAGCGCAGCAGGTGCGGTGAGGAGTAGACCCCCACCTTGTAACCCGCCGCCATCAGTATGCTGGCTGCCATGGCGCAGGAAGATCCCTTGCCATTGGTACCCGCCACCGTGATGACCTTGAACGGCAGTTCGGTGAGGCTCATGCGCCGGGCGACGGCGCCAACGCGATCCAGTCCCATGTCGATATTGACCGGGTGGATCTGCTCCAAATAAGAAAGCCAGTCGACCAGCGACCGGCTTTGGGAAGACTGCATCTGTGAACTCATCTTACTCTTCGATTCACTCTTCAATGACTTGAGTGTTCATCAGCTTGGCCAGCAGGCTGGCCAGACGGTCGCGCATCTCGCGGCGGTCGATGATGAGATCGATGGCGCCCTTCTCCAGCAGGAACTCGGAACGCTGGAAGCCTTCTGGCAACTTCTCGCGCACGGTTTGCTCGATGACGCGGGGGCCGGCAAAGCCGATCAGCGCCTTGGGCTCGCCCACGTTGATGTCACCCAGCATCGCCAGACTGGCGGAGACGCCACCCATGGTGGGGTCGGTCAGCACGGAGATGAACGGCAGACCCGCCTTGGTGAGCCGGTCCAGCGCAGCGCTGGTCTTGGCCATCTGCATCAGGGAGAACAACGCTTCCTGCATCCGCGCCCCACCAGAGGTGGAGAAGCAGACCAGGCCGCGGCCTTCCTTGATGCTCTCCTCGACGGCGCGCACGAAGCGGGCACCGACCACGGAGGACATGGAGCCACCGATGAAGGAGAACTCGAATGAACAGGCGACGACCGGTACCCCCTTGAGGGTCCCCTTCACCACCACCAGCGCATCTTTTTCTCCCGTCTCTTTCTGAGCGGCAGACAAACGATCCTTGTAGCGCTTGGAATCCTTGAATTTCAAGATGTCCTGCGGCTCCAGCTCGGCACCGATCTCGGTGCGGCCCTGCTCGTCGAGGAAGCTCTCGAGGCGGGCGCGGGCGCGGATCCGCATATGATGATCACACTTGGGGCACACTTCGAGGTTGCGCTCCAGTTCTGCCCGGTAGAGCACCTGTTCGCAAGCGGTACACTTGGTCCACACCCCTTCCGGGATGTTGTGACGACGCGGTGTAGTGATCTTGCTCTTGGGAAGGATCTTCTCAAGCCAGCTCATGGAATTCCTTAATGCATTTGTGCCTGACAAAACGCATCGGGCCTAGATTGTTCAATGACTTAACGGCTCGATGGCAATAAATAACGGGTCATTAAACCACAAATTTTCGGGCCCAGTTACTAAAAACTGGTCGTACCCGGTGCCGAGTCCGGCAGCCAGAGCGGGCCGAGTGGCAGCTGCGGCAGGCCAAATTCGGCCGGGTAATCCACATCCACCAGATAGAGGCCGCCCGCCTTGGCGGTCGGACCGGCCAGATTGCGATCCTTGGCCGCCAAGACCTCGGCAATCCACTCCACCGGTTTGAGCCCCTGCCCCACCAGCAGCAGGGAGCCGGTGATGTTGCGCACCATGTGGTGCAAGAAGGCATTGGCGCGGATATCCAGCACGATATAAGGCCCCTCGCGGCTGACGCACAGGTGCGTCACATTGCGCCAGGGGGTGTTGGACTGGCAGGCGATGGCCCTGAAGGTGCTGAAGTCATGCTCCCCCAGCAGGCTCTGACCGGCCTGGTGCATCAGCGCCGCGTCTATGGTCTCGTGATAGTGGCTGACGCCGCTGCCGAGGATGGCGGGACGATAGTTGTGGTTATAGATGACATAACGGTAGCGACGGGCGGTGGCGCTGAAGCGGGCGTGGAACTGCTCGTCCACCACCTTGACCCAGCGCACGGCGATGTCCGGCGGCAGATTGGAGTTGAGACCCAGGGTCCAGGCGGATTCGGCGCGATTGGACTCGGTATCGAAATGGATCACCTGACCGGTGGCATGCACCCCGGCGTCGGTGCGACCGGCGCACTGAATGGAGACAGGGTGGTTGGCGATGCGGCTGAGCGCCTTTTCCAATTCGGCCTGTACGCTGATCACTTCTCGCTGACGCTGCCAGCCGAAATAGCGGCTGCCGTCATATTCAATACCTAGGGCGATTCGCATGGATAACTTATGTCTTATTAAGGAAACGAGGAAAGAAACGGGGCGGATTATACCCGCTTGGGCCGAAAAGTCCCAAACCGGCGCGCGCTCTCCCTACGAGGCCCTATAACAAGGAGGGCAGCCCGCGGGCTGCCCTCCTTGTCGATATCAGACTGTCGCGGCCGCTATCCCAGCCGCTTGAGCAGCTTCTCGGCCTCGGCGCGCTGGTGCGTCGTGCCTTGGGCCGAGGCCTCTTGCAGCAGCTCGCGGGCACTCTCCTTGTCGTCGATCTCGAGATAGGCACGCGCCAGATCCAGCTTGGCCCCCACCCCGCCATCGTCGGCGTCCACGTCAAAACCGGTAGATTGGGGCAATACCTCGGGGAAACCGTCCAGCCCCACGTCCAGCGAGAAGCCCTGATAGGGTTCCTGCTCGGTGCTGCTGGCATTGGCCTCGGCCAGCAACTTGTCGATCTCGACATAGTCGTTCGCCTGCACCTGCTCGCGGGGCTTCACATCGCTTTGATGGGACTCCACCTCGGTGAAGGCATCCTCGAAATCGGCAAGCGCCAGTTCGTTGGGATCCCAAGTAGGTGCGGGCGCCGCCTTGCTCTGTGTCGGCTCCAGCCCCAGCTCGGCCAGCATGTCGTCGACATCGTCCTTGCCATAACCGGCGGCCGCGCTCTGTCCCGCCGCAGGCTTGTCCATCGCGGGCTCGCTGAAACCG
This sequence comes from Aeromonas tecta, assembly GCF_000820185.1. Taxonomy (GTDB): domain Bacteria; phylum Pseudomonadota; class Gammaproteobacteria; order Enterobacterales; family Aeromonadaceae; genus Aeromonas; species Aeromonas tecta. The sequence goes on along the minus strand of NZ_CDCA01000008.1, from coordinate 103,311 downwards.
GATTCAAAATCGCTCAAGTCGAAATTGGCGAGCTCCTCGTCGCGGCGAGAGCGGGGCAGCGCCTGTTCATGATCCCGCGCCAGATCCTCATCCAGCTCGGCAAACAGGGCCGCCTGCAGCTCCTCCTCACTCATGATCTCATTGCTGGCGCGGGTGGAGGGGTTGAACTCACCGGCCAGGTCGAGATCCGGCTCAGAGGGCAGATCGAAGGAGCCCTCATGTGCCAGGTCGAGTTCGGGGACCAGATCCGGATCCCGCTTGCCGGACTGCGCCGCCGGTTCTTCGTCAAATGCCGACAAGGCCAGCTCGCCATCATCGCTGAAGATGACATCATTCGATTCTTTCGACCCATCCACCGCCCTGTAACCATCCTGGGCATTGAGATCCGGCATGGGGTGCATGGGTTCATCGTCGGCGATACCGACCGTCATCAGCTGATCGAACTCGCTGCTCTCCTCCCCCATCACCATGGCGGTGGACTCGGACAGGCTCTTCTCCTGCTCTTCCAGCTCACGGCGGGCGCGGGCCCTCAACCAGAGTGTCACCAATGCCAGCACCAGCAGCACCGGCAGCAGGATGATCATGGCGAGGTTGAGCGGAGAGGAGAGCAGCTCCATCAGCCAGTTCTGTTTGGGCTCAGGCGCCACCACTGGCGGCACCGGCTGGGCCTTGAGCTCGGCCACCTCTTTTTGCAGCGCGGTCTGATCCTGCAGCTGCGCCTTGAGGGTCTCCACCTCTTCGGTCAAAGATTGCAGGCGCAGCTTGAGCCTGTGATTCATCTCGGTGACCTGGCCGAGCTGGGCATTGGCATCTTCCAGCGCCAGTGCCATCTCGGTAGAGGGCTTGCCGACCAGGGTGCTGACCGGGGTGGCCAGATCCGCCGGCAGAGGTGCCGGAGCTGTCCCACTGGCGGCGCTGGGCGCGGCGACCTGGGGCTCTGCGGCCTTGGTAGGTGCCTTCACCTCGGCGGCCACTTGCAGCGCCTCGGCCTTGGGCGCCGGTGCGGGAATGGGGGCAGCCTTGGCCACCGGGGCCTTGGCGGGCACGGCGGCGGGTTTGCTCTCAACCGGCTTGGCGGGCTGAGGATGTTTGCTGGCCAGATATTTGGGGCTCAGCCCCTTCCAGCTGGCATTGTCGCTGTTGAAGCGCTGACGTGCCTGCGCATCCGTGATGCGACTCGCCTCGGCGGCGCTGGGCAACTGAATATGGGATCCCACCAGGATGTGGTTGATGTTGCCATCGGCAAAACTGCGGGGATTCTTGTCGTAGATCGCCACCATGGTCTGGTAGACGGTCACCCGATTGGAGGGTCTATGCTTGCTCGCCAGACTCCAGAGGGTATCGGTGGGGCGAACGGGACCATAGCTGCCCTGGGCACTGGCAACCTGACGCACGATGGGCTGCGCCTTGGGCAAGACGACGGGAGCCACAGGCTGGGCCTGAGGCTGCGGTTGCACCGCGGGTGGCGGTGAGCCATCCGGCCCCTTGAGCTCGACAAAGAATGGCTCTCGCCCCGCCTCATCGGCCTGAACCGTGCCCAGAAGACCCAATGCGAGTAGCGTTGCCAGCGTTATGCGGGAATGTCCCATGTTCGTTCCTTCGTATGATGGCCCTATCACATTGAAAAATCTGGATAGTTACCCCAAAACAATCGGCTCAATATAAATCAGGCCCGAGTCTCAAGCCAGCGATCCGACACATTTAGCACCAACTCGTGTCAGCCTGCTGGCAAGAGTGTAGAAAAAAACTTAATCGACTGATATCGCGTCACATTCTGAGTGCAAAAGAGTGCGGCCCCGGTCACATCCGAACACCGCCATACCGGCAGAGGCCTCGAGGCGGGGTTCCTTCCCCGCAGCCGGCCAAACATAGGGCTTAGAGGTAGTCACGTACCAGCAGTTCAGCGATCTGCACGCTGTTGGTTGCCGCGCCCTTACGAACGTTATCGGCCACGATCCACATATTGATACCACTCGGGTGAGAAATATCCTGGCGCACCCGGCCAACCAGCACTTCATCTTTGCCTGTAGCGTCGCGCACCGGGGTCGGATAGTCGGCGTCGTCATCAAACAGGGTCACGCCCGGCGCATTGCGCAGCAGCTCCTTGACCTGATCCGCGTCCAGCGGCTGATGCAGCTCGACGTGCACCGCCTCGGCATGACCGTAGAACACCGGCACCCGCACGCAGGTAGGATTCACGGCGATGCTGGCATCCCCCAGGATCTTCTGGGTTTCCCACACCATCTTCATCTCTTCGCGGGTGTAACCGTTGTCGGTGAAGCTGTCGATCTGCGGAATGAGGTTGAAGGCGATCTGTTGCGGATAGATAGTCGGCTCCACCGGACGGCCGTTGAGCAGGTGGGCGGTCTGACCGGCCAGCTCGCTCACCCCTTCCTTGCCAGAGCCCGAGACGGACTGGTAGGTCGCCACGTTGATGCGGGCGATGCCCACCTCATCGTGCAGGGGTTTGAGCGCCACCAGCATCTGTATGGTGGAGCAGTTCGGGTTGGCGATGATGTTGCGATTGCGAAAATCCGCCAGCGCATCCGGGTTTACTTCCGGAATGACTAAGGGGATGTCTTCGTCGTAACGGAAGCAGGAGGTGTTGTCGATGACGATGCAGCCGTGTTCGGCGGCGATCGGTGCCCACTTGGCAGACACCTCGGCACCGGCGGAGAAGAGCGCGATCTGCACCTGGCTCCAGTCAAACTCTTCCACATCCTGGATCTCGACGTTCTTGCCACCAAAGCGCACCGTATCACCGGCGCTGCGGCTGGAGGCCAGCGGGTAGAGAGTGGCGACCGGGAAGGCACGCTCCTCCAGGATCTCGATCATGGCTTGACCCACGGCGCCGCTCGCGCCCAATACCGCTACGTTGAATTGCTGACTCACTGCTGTTCTCTCCTGTGATAGTGCCTGTCACGCCTGCCGCTGACGCCTTGGCATCACGCTGGCAGGCGCACTGGCCTGATAATGGGCGCGGCAGGGTAGCGCGCCGAAAACGGGTGGGGCCTGGCGGATATCCAGGCCCCTGATGACGTTGATATCCGGACTAACGGAAGCCGCAGATAAAGCCGAGCCGGGCCAGGGTGTCGCTGGCGAAGGGGCCGCTCACCTGCAAAGAGGATAGCTCCCGCCGCTCCGGGTAGTGTTTGCGCTGCTCATCGAAGCTGCCGGCCTGGTGGATGCGGTTGCGAAAACGGGCATCGTCCCGCCGCACGTCATAAATAAGGTGGACCAGCTGCTTGATCAACGCCTGATCGGTGGCCTGACCCGGCGTCAGCCCGCGCACCTCGGGGGCTGGCAGCAGGGATTGCAGATCCTGGCGCGGGGCGCGCCCCAGCTGCTGGCAGAGCGCCTGATACAACATCCAGGTGCCGCGGGCCTTGCCCTCCAGGCTGTAACCGGCGATGTGCGGGGTCGCCAGCTCGGTATAAGGCACCAGCGCGACGAGCGGATCGGGTTCCCCTTCCCACACGTCCATCACCAGCCGCAACGGTGCATCGCTCCGCTGGCGGGTGAGCAGGGCCTGGTTGTCCCACACCTCGCCGCGCGACGCATTGATGAGAAACTGCCCCGCTGGCCTTGCCGCTATCTCGCGCTCCCCCAACAGGTGGAAGGTGGCATCCTCCCCGCGACGGGTGATGGGTACATGGAAGCTGACGATGTCGGCGCCAAGCGCCGTCTGGTAATCGACAAAGCCCTGAGCCCCTTCTAGCTTGGCGCGGGGCGGATCGCAGCGCAGCACCTTCATGCCAAGCGCCTCGGCCTTGCCCGCCACGCATTCGCCGGTGTTGCCGGCGCCGATGACGGCGAGGCTCATCTCGCTCAAAACCAGCTCATGGCGCTCCGCCAACACCAGCAGGGCGGAGAGCACATAGTCCCCCACCGAATATTTGTTGCAACCGGGGGCGCTGAAGAAGGGGATGCCCCGGGTGGCCAGCAGCGCCTTGTCGATGTGATCCGTGCCTATGGTGGCGGTGCCGACGAACGCGAGCCGCGGGCAGCTGGCGAGCAGGTTGGCGTCCACCCGAGTCACCGAGCGCACCAGCAGCACGTCGGCGTCCTGCAGATCCGCCGCCGAGATCTGCCGCCCGGGCAGGGGAACCACCTCGCCGAACTCGGCAAACAGCTCGCAGGCGTGGGGCATATTTTCATCAACGACGATTTTCATCAGTTTCTCTTATGAACTTGCGGGTCACAACCGGCCACAGGGCCGCCATTCTAGCGCAAAGCGCCCCAAGTTTCAGATGCTTATTGCGGGGTCGCCAAGGCGGCCCGGATCCGCCGTGGCGCTAATTTGTAACAGCCTGTTGTTAACCGGCCCCATCCCTTGACCACCGAAGGTGAGCTGGCACAATGGCGCCTCTTTTTTCACTGCCGCCAATGCGCGCCCCGATACGAGCTCTAAGATGCCGACTCCCCCCTCTTCGCTGCCGCGCCGCCAGGTGCTGAGATTCAGCGCCGCCCTGATTCTGCCACTGTTGTTATTGGTCTGCCTGCCCTGGCAGCCGTTCATGAGCAGCGCCCTGCAATCGGGTTGGCTGTGGGGGCCCTACGCCCTCACCCGCATGGTGGATGTGCCCGGCATCGCCCTGACCATAGCGGCCCTGTTGCTGCTGACCCGACACAAGCTGACGCTGACCCCTGCCGCGCTGCTGGCGCTGGCGGGGGCCTTGTTCGCGACACTGGCGAGTGACTGGGCCATCAAGAGCCTCATCAAGCAGCTGACCGAAGAGCCGCGCCCCTATCTGCTCTGGCTGGAGGGGCAAAACCTCATCCCCGCCATCCGCCAGTTCTACGCGGGCAGCGTTGCGCTGCGCGGTGAGCAGGTGCATGCGGCCAGCCAGTTGCTGGCGCTGCCCCAATGGCTCGGCAACCACTGGCAGGCGGAGGTGAACTACGCCTTCCCCTCCGGTCACAGCATCGCCGCCATGAGCCTGGCCCAGTTCTTCGGTCTGATCTGGCTGGCGCGCGCCCCCAAAGGTGCCTGGCTGCTGCCGCTCTGGGCGGTCGCCATCGCCCTGTCACGCACCCTGATCGGCATGCACTGGCCGTTGGACGTGCTGGCAAGCGCCCTGCTCGGCAGCCTGACCGCCCTGCTAGCTGCCCGCTGGTGGCTGCATCGTTACTGAGCAGCGCCAAAGAGCGCACCAATAAAAACGGGCACCCTGAGGTGCCCGTTTTACTATCTGACATGCGGGGGATCAGCTCTTGCTCTGCCAGCCTTGGGGGTACTTGTAGCCCACGAAGCGTTTGGCGGCATAGGCCTTGAACGCGGGAGAGTTATAGGCGTCGATCACATCCTTGGCGAAAGGCTTGGCCGCGTCATCGCTTTTGACCACCACCCAGTTGATGAAGTCGTAGCTGCGCTCGAGGAAGAGCCCCTCGCTAAACGGGATGCCGCTGGAGGCGGCGAAGTTGCCGTTGATGACGGAGAAGTCCACGTCTTCGCGCGAGCGGGGCAGTTGCGCCGCTTCCAACAGCACCAGCTTGATATTGTGCGGGTTGTTCACCACGTCAAACTCGCTCGCCTTGAGCGGATTGATGCCCTCTTTCAGGGTCAGCCAACCCAAGTCCTGCAGCATCAGCAGGGCCCGCGCCTGGTTGGTCGGGTCGTTCGGGATGGCGACCGTGCTCCCCTCTTTGAGTGCCTTCAGCTCGGCTAGCTTGCCGGAGTAGAGCCCCATGGGGCCGGTCGGCACCTGAGTGATGGGGGCCAGGGACAGACCCCTGTCTTTGGCGAAACTCTCAAGGTACGGCTTGTGCTGGAAGCAGTTCACATCGAGCGAGCCATCGGCCAGGGCGATGTTGGGAGTCACGTAGTCGGTGAATTCCACCAGTTTGACCTTGTAACCCTTGGCCTCCAGTTGCGGCTTGATGGACTCGGTCACCATGTCGGCAAAGTCCCCGACCGTGGTGCCGATGACGATCTCCTGCTTGGCCGGATCGGCGGCAAGGGTGGCGAAAGAGACGCTGCTGGCGAGCAGAGCAAGGGCGGAGAGTTTGAAGAAGGAACGGCGCTGCATGGGGACTCCCTGTCAAAATGATCATCGAAACGGTGGCCGGGTTGCGGTTTTTGCCACGCGGGCAGATTCATCACAACCATCTAGCCATCCAAATGGCTAATTAACGCCACCATAGCAGAGCATTCCCCCTTCGCCAAGCAACAAAACCGGGCAAGCTTATGTATTGAAAATAAAAAGCCCTGACATAGAGAGAGTCGATTGAGGTACATTAATATGCCAGATAATCGATATACCCATGAAAATCCAACCTCCTTAGGTAAAAACCACTTGAAGATGAGATGACATGTCCATTTTGACTATCCTGACAATCCCTGATCCTCGGCTAAATCTGCCTGCTATACCGGTTACCGATATCACCGCAGTGCAATCCCTCATCAGTGACATGCTGGAAACCCTGTATGCCACCAGCAACGGTATTGGGCTTGCTGCAACTCAAGTGGGTAGGCAGGAGGCTGTCATCGTGATCGATATCTCGGAAGACCGTAATGAACCTCTGGTATTGATCAATCCTGAGGTTATCACCGGTGACCGGAACGCCATGGGAGAAGAGGGGTGCCTGTCGGTACCCGGCTATTACGCCGAGGTTGAGCGGTTTACCACTGTCACCATCAAGGCCCAGGATCGCCATGGCCAACCACTGCTGCTAGAGCAAGATGGCTTCCTGGCTATAGTGCTTCAGCACGAAATAGATCATCTCAAGGGCAACCTCTTTATCAATTACCTATCACCATTGAAACGCCAAATGGCATTGAAGAAGGTCAAAAAGAATGAGGCTAGCAACCGCTGAATCAAGCCGTATGTGAGCCCGATGTTTACCAGTCAAGTTTTATCAAAGTGACCGCCATGCTGACCATCGGTCTGCTGGGCGTCAAGATGCCCAGGCAATATGGCGCCTCATCCGATCGCCAATGCCGCGTGGCTGGCACGGAACGCAGAAACCTTGGATGAACGACGAGCTGAACAAGAAAATGTCGACTCGCGCTACCAACCAAAAGCCCCGTCGTTATCAACGACAGGGCCTTGGGAATGCACGGACTATTGCATCCCTATCGCCGAATTACTTGACCGCCTTGCTGGCGTTCTCCATCGCCTGCTTCTCGGCGGCGCCGAGAAGGGCGGTCTGGCGATTTTGCTCCGCCATGTAGCAGGCATCCTTGCCGATCCCCTGGGCCTGACAGTCGGCCATCCGTTGCGAGGCGCTGGAACAACCGGCCATCAGGCTGGCGACCGATAACAACAGGATTATTTTCCGCATGGTGATACCTATCTTGAATGAAATGCCATCTAACCAAGAAAATGCAGTCGCTCCAGCTACTGCAACTCATTATGGCGATATTCCACGCCAACAGGCCGCAGCCAGAAACCTTGCTGGACGGCTCGGATTCTAGCCTCGGCCTTGTTCGGCGTCAGCGCAGTATGTGTATCGATTTGTACGAGGCAACGGAGTGCATGGTGACAATGCCTCCCATCCGCTATTTACCAAGGAGACAATATGTTGCAGCGCAATCACACCGGCCTGCTGGTGATCGACATTCAGGGCAAGCTGGCACGACTGGTGAATGAGAGCGAACGGCTCATCGCCAACACGGCCCGGCTGGTGCAGGGGGCGCAGGCACTGGGACTGCCGGTAGTCTGGCTGGAGCAAAACCCGGCCAAGCTCGGCGCCACCGTGCCCGAGCTGCAACCGTTGCAGGCCGGCAACCTGGTGCTTCCTAAGTTCAGCTTCGGCGCCCTGGGGGAGCCGCTGGTGGCGGCAACCCTCGCACAGAGCGGCGTCAGCCACTGGCTGGTGTGCGGCATCGAGGCCCATATCTGTGTCTACCAGAGCGTGCTGGGGCTGCTGGATAGCGGCGCCAAGGTATCGCTGGTGACCGATGCGGTCTCATCCCGCGATCCAGCCAACCGGGCGCTCGCCATCGGCCAACTGGCGGCGCGAGGCGCGGCCCTCACCTCGGTGGAGATGTGCCTCTACGAGCTGCTGGGAAATTGCCGCGATCCGGCGTTTCGCGAGATCCTGGCCCTGGTGAGATAAGCGCCATGATGGATAACATGGCCCCCTTTATGTTTGGTCTGATCGCACTCCAAATTGCGCTTGCAGCCACCGCGATAGGCATGATCGTTACCCGCCGTTACCTGAGTTGGCTCGGGATCGGCACAGTTCTCTTTTATGCACTCTGGTGGCTGCTACTCGGCTATCCCCCACTCATTGCTAATGAGTGGTCAGAGTACTCATGAGGGCACCCCTTCCCCCAACACCTTCCTCACCCAGTCATCACTCTCCCGACCGTGTGACACTCAGCTTATACGGCCAGCTGGCGGCATACGGCGCGGCCCTCACCTCGGTGGAGATGTGCCTCTACGAGCTGCTGGGTGATTGCCGCGATCCGGCGTTTCGCGAGATCTTGGCTCTGGTGCGATAGCGGGCCGGGAAAGACTTATTAATCTTCGAATAAAAAGTTTGATGGCCCCCACAGATCCTGATGATGCTGCTTTTATGCACAGCACCTCTCCATCTATCTTCATTCGGCGCCCATTTTTTAGGCGCCAAATGGCAGCGACGATGACACCTGCCTGATCGCTTCTCGCCGTGCGTGGGAGCGGATCCGGTATCGGGGTGCGCCCTGCCGCGTCAACCCAACACACAGCACAGGGATCAGCATGATTACAGTGAAAGGACTCCTCCTGCTCGCCGCCATGGGGCTGGCCGCCGAGGCACAGGCCGCCCGCATTGAAGCAACAGACTATCGCCTCAATTACGAGGGGCGCATCGTGCGCGACTGGGCCAAGCAGGACGTGCGGCTCAACTGGCCGGCGACCCGGCTCACATTTCGCTTCGAGGGGCGGGAGCTCGCCATCGCCATGGACGGCCAGCAGAGCCAGTTCGATCTGCTGATCGATGGCCAATTGCAGGGCGTCATCAAGACCGGCCAGGGCATGCATACCTACCCCCTGCTGCAGTGGCCGACGCCTCGCTCGGTGAAGGTCGAACTGGTCAAACGCACCGAGACCTATGACGCCATGCTGACCCTGGACGCCCTGGTCACCGAGGGGGTGGTGAGCGGTATCTGGCAGCAAAAGCCCCATCTGCTGTTTGTCGGTGACTCCATCAGCGCCGGCATGGGCAGCGAGTCGAACAAACGCGAATGCAGCTGGGAGGAGAACCTCAACAGCTCCAACGCCAGGCTCGCCTTCCCGGCCAAGACGGCGGCTCTGCTCGGGGCCACCCATAGCCAGGTCTCCTACTCGGGGCTCGGGCTCTTGCGCAACTGGGGCGGCAACCAGCCCCATCATGCCCTGCCCCATTACCTGGACAAGGCGGGCGCCGTCTATCAGGGCGGCACGGATTTCGAGAGCCAGCACCCGGCGCTCATCGTCGTCGAAGTCGGCACCAATGACTTCAGCTCCGAGCTGCAGCCCCAGGAGCCCTGGCCGGATCAGGAGGCCTTCCAGCAGGCCTGGATCGATGGCTATGTCGAGCTGCTGCGGGATCTGCGCCAGCGCTACGACAGCCCCCCCATCATACTGATGGGTCAGTATCTCTGGCCTCACGATCGGCTAAACCAGACCCTGGCCCGGTTGCAGCAAGAGCTCGCCCTGTTGGGAGAGCCTCCCGTGCTGATCGAGCAGATGCGCTCCGACAACTCAGGCTGCCTCTGGCACCCCACCGCCGCCGAACACGACGGCATAGCAGCCAGCCTGGCCGGGCTTATCCGCCAGCAAGGGCTCTTGCCTGAATAGGGTCAAGGCCCGACATCCGGCTAGCAACTCATAAAAAACGGCGCCCTATGGCGCCGTTTTTTATGACTAGTAGCGGGTCAATACCCGCTCGGAATGGGTCAGCCCTCCCTCAGCGACTCCTGTACATAGTCATAACCGCCCCGATCGTTGGGCACGAAGCTCAGACGGTGGGTGAGACCGGGGGGCGCATCCTCGGCGTGGTGGGAGACAAACAGCAGCTGCGTGCCCTCGCCGATGAGGCGCGTCACCATGGCGCGCACCAGATGGCGGTTGAGGGGATCCAGCCCCTGCAGCGGCTCGTCCAGGATGAGCAGGGGCGGATGCTTGACCAGGGCGCGGGCGATGAGCACCAGCCGTTGCTGGCCGAAGGAGAGGCTGTGAAACGGCAGCGACCCCTGATTGCCGAACCCGAGCAGGGTCAGCCACTGGTTGGCGAGCGCCAGCTGGCGATCCCCTGGGCGGCTGTAAAGGCCGATGGAGTCGTAAAAGCCCGACAGGATCACCGTCTGTACCGAGCCGCTGACGCGATAGTCCAGGTGCAGGGCCGGGCTCACCAGCCCGATGTGGCGCTTGATCTCCCAGATGCTCTCGCCGCTGCCCCGGCGCCTTCCAAACAGATGCAGATCGTTGCTGTACCCCTGCGGATGATCCCCGGTGATAAGGGAAAGCAGGGTCGACTTGCCGGCGCCATTGGGGCCGACCAGCTGCCAGTGCTGGCCCGGTGCTATTGTCCAGTCGAGCCCATCAATCACCACCTGCTCCCCATAGGCGACCCTCAGCTTGCGCATCTCTACTCTGGGGCCGACAGGCAAGGGGGTCGGCGCCGTCAGCGGGGGCGGCAAGCAAGGATTGACGGCTTCGGCGCGCGCCAGCTGGGCCACCTCCTGGCTCCCGAGCACCTCAGCTCGCTCCCCTGCCAGCAGCAGATTAAGATCCCCGAGCAGGCCGAGGTGGCTCGCAAACGAAGGGATCTCGTCGAAGCGATTGACGATCACCACCAGCCGCTGCCCCTCCCCAACCAGCTGAGCCAGCAGCGCCATCAGCTCGTGGCGCGAGCCCTGATCCAGCCCGTCGAACGGCTCGTCCAGCACCAGCAGTTCGGGTCTGGTCAGCAGGGCGCGGGCCAGCAACAATTTGCGCCCCTCACCGCTGGAGAGATACCGGTAGGGCCTATCCCAGAGCGCGGCTATGCCGAAACGTGCCAGCAGGGCCCGGGCCTGCTCTTCGTCCCCGCCCTGCTCCAGCATCAGGCTGGAGACCTGATAGCCCGCCTCCTCCTCTTCCCCCAGCATGTCGGTGTTGCGCCGCTGATAATCCTGCTCGCTGAGCCGTTGCTGTGACTCGAACGACAGGCGCACCGCAGCCACTTGCCCCTGGGTCTGCCCCGAGAGCAGGGCGAGCTCGCCGCACAAGGCGCTGGCCAGCGCGGTCTTGCCGCTGCCGTTGCTGCCGACAAAGGCCCAGCACTGCCCCGGGCAGAGGGTCAGTTCGGGAATCAAGAGGGTACGATCGGCGTGAAGGGCCAGCCTGGCCGAGTGCCACTGCAATAGGGTCATGAGTCCATCCTGTTAACCTGTCTGTCGATACCTTAACAGGGATCGCGCAAGGCAACAGCCAGGGAGAGCCGCGCAAACAGACTGCCAGGGCCGACAGCCCCTCGGAGGGCGTTAAAAACAGGAGAATCTATAGACAAAAAGATCATTAAGAATGGATGCGAATAGCTCTCAATAAAACATGATCTCCGTCCCGTTTATACCCCCATATGGGCTTATTTGAGATTTGTATGAACCCCTTCACAACTCTGACTTGAGAGTCTTTTGAATCGTTATTTCTCCTGTATAGATGCCATCGCACCTCGGACGGTGCGCCCTTAAGATGGAGTTTATCAATGAGAAAAACATCACTAGCGTTGGCAATCACGGCCCTGCTCTCGGCCCTGCCTGTCGCTTCGGTTCAGGCGACAGAGAGTTGTACCCCCCTCACCGGCAGAGAAGCCAACCTGGATACCGGCCGCACCAGCGCAGAGCGCTGCCTGCCCGGCATCAACCCTCTGCAGGATCAGCAGTGGCACCTGCTCAACAGCGGTCAGAACTCCTTCAGCGCCCGTGGCGGCGTGGCGGGCAATGACCTCAACCTCTGGTGGGCCCACCGCACCTCTGTGCTCGGTCAGGGTATCAACGTGGCCGTGGTAGACGATGGCTTGGCCATCGCCCACCCGGATCTGGTGGACAACGTTCGCCCCGGCTCCAAGAACGTGGTAACCGGCAGCAATGATCCGACCCCAACCGATCCGGACAGCGCCCACGGCACTTCCGTCTCCGGCATCATAGCCGCGGTGGACAACGCCATCGGCACCCGGGGTGTGGCGCCCCGCGCCCAGTTGCAAGGCTTCAACCTGCTCGACGACAACAGCCAGCAGTTGCAGCAAGATTGGCTCTACGCCCTCGGCAACAGCCAGGCGAGTCGCGACAACCGCGTCTTCAACCAGAGCTACGGCATGAGCCTGGTCGACCCGCAGGGGGCCAACGGGCTGGATCAGGTGCAACTCGATCGCCTGTTCGAGCAGATGACCCAAAAGGATCAAGGGGCGGCCTATATCAAGGCGGCGGGCAACGGCTTTAGCCGCATTGCCGCCGGCAACTATGTGCTCAACCGCACCGGCGGAGAGCTCAGATTGCCATTTGAAAACAGCAACATAGATCCCTCCAACAGCAACTTCTGGAACCTGGTGGTCAGTGCCAGCAACGCGGACGGCGTGCGCTCCTCCTACTCGAGCGTCGGCAGCAACGTGTTCCTGACGGCCCCGGGCGGCGAATACGGTACCGCCTCCCCGGCCATGGTGACCACCGATTTGCCCGGCTGTGACATGGGCTACAACCGGGTAGACGATCCCAGCACCAACCGGCTGCACGGCAACCCGGCGCTGGATGCCAGCTGCGACTACAACGGCACCATGAACGGCACCTCCTCGGCCACCCCGAACACCGCCGGCGCCATGGCGCTGCTGATGTCGGCCTATCCGGATCTGTCGGTGCGGGATCTGCGGGATCTGCTGGCGCGCAACGCCACCCGCATCGATGCCAATCAGGCGGCGGTGCAGCTGAGCTACCGGGCCGCCAACGGTCAGCAGCGCCAGGTGACCGGGCTGGAAGGGTGGGAGCGCAACGCCGCCGGAGTCTGGTTCAACCCCACCTATGGCTTTGGCCTCATCGATGTGAACAAGGCCCTGGCTAGCGCCGCCACTCACAATCCCCTGCCGCCGCTGGTACAGTTGCCGTGGCAGAAGGTGACGGTGCAGGATCGCGCCGCGGGCGCCATCCCGGATCTGGGCAGCAGCCCGACCACCTCCAGCACCCAGGTCACTCAGCCGCTGACAGTGGAAGCGGTACAGGTGCTGGTCACCTTGGATCACCAGCGTCTGCCTGACTTGCTGATCGAGCTGGTCTCCCCGTCCGGCACCCGCAGCGTGTTGCTCAACCCCAACAACAGTCTGGTGGGGCAATCCCTCGACCGGCAGCAGCTGGGATACGTGCGCACCAAGGGGCTGCGCGACATGCGCATGCTCTCCCACAAGTTCTACGGGGAATCCGCCGAGGGTGAGTGGCAACTGGCGGTGACCGACGTCGCCAGCGGCACCCGTCAGGTCTCCTTGCTCAATCGCGGCACCAATGTGCGCAGCACCCTGACCGAGCGCAACAACAGCCAGCCGGGTCAACTGCTCAACTGGTCACTCAAGGTGATCGGCCATGACGCAGCCCCCCTCTAACGTGCACAGGAGTCACAACATGAAACACAGCGTACTCAGCCTTGCCCTGGCAAGCCTGCTGGCCTCGGTCTCCGTTTCGGCCACGGCCGACGAATCCGTGGTGGTCGATGGCAAACAGTACCGCACCATAGAGGTGAACGGTCAAACCTACCTCACGCCGGATAACGGCAGCAAGAAGCGGGTCGCCCGCAGCTTGGACGGCAAGGCGCCGCAACCCAGCCTGCGCAGCGGCGATGTTTTGTTGCAGGGGGTCGCAAGCCCTGAGCTCATCGTCAGCGGCACCCTGCTGGTCGAAGCCGAGGAGCCCGCGGCCAAGGCACTGGCCAACCGTCACGGTCTGCGCTTCAAACAGAGCAGCGGCGGCATCGCCCTGCTGGAGGCCAAGCCAGGCACCGATCTCAACGCCATCGCGGCCCAGCTCAAGCAGGAAGGGCTGAATGTGCAGGTAGAGCTGGCCGGCGCCCAGCAACAACCCAAGTAAGCGGCTCCCTGAATAGGGACATGCGAAATGATCAAGGGGGCCGATGGCCCCCTTGTTGTTCAATCAAATGTATAAACGCCCTGTCTTCCAGAGGGCGCAGCAAGCGACTCCGTGTTTCTTAGAGAACCTCTTGGCAATCTCCATCATCAATCAAACAGGCCATCCAGTGGATGGCCTTACAGTCAGAACTTTATTGTGTCGTCACTGCAGCAAAGGCATTGGATGAGGGCACAATCCATTTCACACCGATGAGCTGAGATTGCACAGCACTGCTATTGCTACCAGAGGACACGCTGCCCCAAGTGACTACGTGGCCATCTGCCTTGGTCGCGGCAAAGGCAAAATCGGTTGAGACTATATCAACCACATTGGTGAGCTGTGGCTGTACCGCCGTGCTGTTGCCTCCTGAACCAGCCTCTCCCCAAGTCACCACAGTGCCGTCAGACTTCAGCGCGGCAAAGGCCCATGCAGTACGGAATATCTTCTTCACATTGGTCAACTTGACTTGTACTGCACTGCTATCCCCACCGTAAAAGTTATCTCCCCAGGTAACAACAGTGCCATCGGCCTTTAGCGCAATGAAGGCATAACTATTGCCGAGTATCGCTTTTACACCGGTAAGTTGAGCTTGCACTGCGCCACTGTCGCCACCATAGGATGGGTCACCCCAGGTCACTACACTGCCGTCCAGCTTCAGTGCCGCGAATGAATAGTAATTACTAAAGACCTGCTTTACGCCGGTAAGCTGGGCCTGCACAGCGCTACTATCGCCACCGGAAGAGGCATATCCCCAGGTCACCACAGTGCCATCCCCCTTTAGTGCCGCGAAGGTGCTGTAGCTGGAGAATATCCGGGTAACATTGGTCAGCTGAGCTTGTACGGCACTGCTGTCCCCACCTGCGAATGCTGTACCCCAGGTCACCACTGAACCATCTGATTTCAGGGCAGCAAACGCTGCACCATCAGGGGCGCTGAAAATCGTCTGTATGTCCACAAGCTCGGCTTGTACGGCGCTGCTATCTCCCCCCGTAGTTGCACCGCCCCAGGTCACCACTGAACCATCAGATTTCAATGCTGCAAAGGAAGAGCCATTGCTAAAAAGTTGCTTTACGTTGGTCAGCGGCTGTACCGAGCTGCTATCCCCCCCATAGCTTGGGTTTCCCCAGGTCACTACAGTCTTATCTGCTCTTAACGCCGCAAAACCACCGTAATATGCATTGCTTATTTGCACGATATTGGTGAGCTGCGCCTGCGCCGCACTGCTGTCACCTGCTCTGTCCGGATCTCCCCAGGCCACTGCGCTGCCATCAGCTTTGAGGGCCGCAAAAGCGAATCTATTGTTGGTAATGAGTTTGACATCGCCTAGCGGCTGCACCGCACTGCTGTTTCCTCCGTGATCCACGCTCCCCCAAGTCACCACCTGCTTGATGAGGGGGGTTACTTCCAATGCGAAAACGCCACTTTTGCCATCCAAGTCTGCAATGATATCGACCTTACCGGCAACCAGGGCGGTAGCAGCCCCTGCACCATCGATACTGGCGACGGTGGGATCACTCGTTCGCCAGGCCACATAGTCGGTGATATCCGCATTGCTGCCATCGCCAAAGAAGCCTTGAACCGTAAACGGCTGAGTATCACCTATGGGTGATCTTGTACGAGAAGACATGACAGAAACAGACGTCAATGGCGCTCTTACGGTAACTTCCAGCGGGACATTGGTACTATATGAGCCTAGAGCCGCCATGATGGTGGCAAATCCCACCGTGGGTGTTTTTACAACCCCTTTCTGATCGATGCTGGCCACGGCGCCGTCGCTACTGCTCCAGAGGACCTGAGCCGTAATGTCTTGGTTGCTGCCATCGGTAAAGAGCCCCCTGGCTTTATATCTCTGAGTACCTAGTCGCATCACAGTCGCACTGGCCGGGGTCAGCTCGATGGCGGTCAAAGTGGCATTGGTGACTTCCAGGGTGGCACTGGCCGTGTGTTTGTCGAAGGTGGCGCCGATCTCGGTCGTGCCCAAGGTCAGGGCCTTGGCCAGCCCGGCAGCGTCGATGCTCGCAATGGCGGGATCCCGGCTCTGCCAGCTCACGCTGGCGGTGATATCGGCCACACTGCCATCACTGAAACGCCCCTCGACCGTCATCGCCTGCGTCAGCCCCTTGGCCAGCTGGACAGTGGCAGGAGCCACCGTCATGCCGGTCAGCACGGCATCTGTTACCGCCAGCGTCACGCTGACACTGCGACCGCCGAAACTGGCCGTGATATGGGCGCTCCCGACCCCCAGAGTCTGAGCCAAACCTGCATTATCAATGCTCGCCACAGCCGGATTGCTGCTCAGCCAGGTGCCATTGCGGGTGACATCCAGGCTGGTCCCATCGCTGTAGAACCCTTGCAACTGGAACGGCTGGCTCAGCCCCTTGGGCAAGCTGATGGCCGCCGGGGTCAAGGAGAGATCGGTCAGCATGGCATCCGAGATAGTCAGCGCCCGCTCCCCCTTGATCCCATCCAGACTCGCCTCGATCACCAGCTAACCAGGATGCTGAGCCGTCAGCAGGCCCGATGGGGAGATGGTGGCGAAGTCATTGGACAGACGCCATTGCACTCCCTTGCTCGTCACCTCAGACGAGCCATCGCTATAGGACAAGGTGGCCTCGTATTGCACCTTGAGGCCAAGGGGCAGCTGATCCTGAGTGACGCCTTTGGACAAGGCTGTCGTGGGGGCAACCTGAATGGAGACGACTTGTTTGGCCGAGGGCGAAGTGGGTGATGAGGCATTATCGCTATTACAGGCCGTCATGATTAACGCCACCAATAATAAACCGCCCCTGATTATTATATTTTTGATGTTCTTATAAATATGACAAGAAGACATAGGGTTATTCCTTTAATAAATCGTATATACACGCTCTCGCTGCCATCAATGAATCTGATACAGGGAGCCGACCGTCGTCATAAGGAGAGATAACCAAGGTCCATGGACATGGTTATTACATCCTCAGTCAATGACGGTGATATTCTGTGTGTCATCGGCAATGCTTATATATGATTGCCGCAATCCCTGGTTACCAAGCACGGGTTACCAAGCCCACGCATTGCACGTGAGGTTTTGTTTATCTACAGCATCAATGCCAATGAAGGTGTCTGGCCAGCTTGGCTCGCCAATGAAAACCCTGACTCTGTATTAATCCCTGGCTTTTCAGGAAAGTTTGATGGTGTTTATTCTCGACCCCCTCGACAATGACCCCTCGCTCTCCCCATGCGACCCGCGAGAAGGTAAGCAGGCTGATCTCTTTTCGACTAAAAAACTGCCAAAAACAGTGCTTGCTTATCTTCACCCCATCAAAATAGGCCAGTCGCTCGGTCGGGATCTTATAAATGCCTTCATCAGCATTGTTTATCCAGAACATGACTCCCAGCGCTCTCAGCCGAGATATGGCATACAGCGTCTGTATCGGGAGTTCATCAACCACCAGAGCCATATCGAATCCGACATGTATCTTGAACTGGAAAATAAATGGAACAATATTCTTCCATGAGATGCTTTTAAAGAGCAATTGAGGGTCTATATTGATGAATATGGTATTATATAGCTCAGCGTCATAACCATTCAGCTTCTGAAAGAACTCCAATTGCCGCATCAATAGATTCGCCATGGCCGCAAGATCTGCGTCATTGACGCAGATCCTGTTCAGCAAGGTTCTCTCTGAAGATAATGAAATAATCTCAAATGAATGAATATCGCCATCGGCCACATTCACAATAGGCTCCAGCGTATGTTTTATATACTCAAAACATGAGTCATCTGCTCTCACCATTATTTTCATACTCAATCGTCAATCCAGAACGATAGGGATAGAATATGTAACCATTTCTGGCTACTGTCACCAAGCAACGGCAATCCTGATCAAACCGCCGCAATAGTTTCCTGATGTTTGATAATGCAACTGACACCGTGTTTTCACAGACGATCCTGCCGTGCCAAACACTGTTGAGCATCTCATCCTTGGAAACGAGATAACCACTGTTATTCACCAAGTAACGCAGTACCCCGGCCTCTCTTGAACCCATTTTTATCACTTGAGGCTGTCGTGTTCCGGCAAAATAGCAAACGGTAAAGGTGCCGTTTATCAGATCAATAATGACATTGTTGTCTTTACTCACCAAAAACAATGCCGCCCCATTTTTCTTATTATTCACCAGATGCGACTCTGCTCTTATCGCATCATCAGATTCAGGCATGTCCTGTCCCCCATTTGTTTGTGTGAGATCTCCTTTATGGTGATTAATATATTAACAAAATCGATGTTTGGAATGCTGTATGTAAACTGAATGTGGTTATTCTCACAGAATGACCGCACCAATTACTGATAATAAAATAATTTTTATGATTTTTTTAAAACAAACCATTAAACAATAAGATAGCGTCGATGTACGCCAATAAAGATCCTAACGAATCAGATAAATAATCTAAAATAACACCACAATACCAGCACTAAATGCTGATAATTTTATGTTTGTTAAATAGGTCGGCTGTTTAGAGTTAAAGCTTAATTTTACTATTAATATATTCTTGACATAGCCCCATAGATATAAATAAAAGACTCGTTATCGGTTAAGAAACATGAGCCTACCGATGTCGTATCCACTCTCGAATCGGTTATTGGGAGTCACATGTTACTGTGGTTCGATAAACACTCTGAGCATATGGCAAGCATGAAAAAGGCGCCCGATTGGGCGCCTTTTTATGTCAATTCGTATCGAGACGGGTTCAGCCGGCCTTGTGTTGCTCGGCCAGATAGAGCCAGGTGTCGACCACGGTATCGGGGTTGAGGGACACCGAATCTATGCCCTGCTCGACCAGCCAGGCGGCGAAGTCCGGGTGATCGGACGGGCCCTGGCCGCAGATGCCCACATACTTGCCCGCCTTGCGGGCGGCCTGGATGGCCATGGACAGCAGCGCCTTGACCGCCTCGTTGCGCTCATCGAACAGATGGGCGATGAGGCCGGAATCCCGATCCAGTCCGAGGGTGAGCTGGGTCATGTCGTTGGAGCCGATGGAGAAGCCATCGAAGTGTTGCAGGAACTGATCCGCCAACAGGGCGTTGGAGGGCAGCTCGCACATCATGATGACTTTCAGGCCGCGCTCACCACGGCGCAGGCCGTTCTCCGCCAGGATCTCCACCACCTGCTCCGCTTCACCCACAGTGCGCACGAAGGGGATCATCACCTCGACGTTGGTCAGGCCCATGCCGTCGCGCACCCGCTTCATCGCCTCGCACTCCAGGGCGAAACAGGGACGGAAGCTGTCGGCGATGTAACGGGACGCACCGCGGAAACCGATCATCGGGTTCTCTTCGTGGGGCTCGTAACCACGGCCCCCCACCAGGTTCGCGTACTCGTTGGACTTGAAGTCCGACATCCGCACTATGACCCGCTCCGGCCAGAAGGCGGCGGCCAGGGTCGCGATGCCTTCGCTCAGCTTGGCCACATAGTATTCACGGGGGCTGTCGTAGCCCGCGATCATCTTGGTGATGGTGGCCTTGAGTTCAGGGCTCTGCTTGTCAAACTCCAGCAGCGCCTTGGGGTGCACCCCTATCATGCGGTTGATGATGAACTCGAGACGGGCCAGCCCGACGCCAGCGTTCGGCAACTGGGCGAAGTCGAAGGCCCGATCCGGGTTGCCGACGTTCATCATGATTTTGATGGGCAGGCGCGGCATGTTGCCCACCTCGGTCACCGCCACATCGAAATCGAGCTCGCCGTCGTAGATGAAACCGGTGTCCCCTTCGGCGCAGGAGACGGTGATGAGCTGGCCCGGCTGAATATGGTCGGTGGCATCACCACAACCCACCACGGCAGGAATGCCGAGCTCACGGGCGATGATGGCGGCGTGACAGGTACGGCCGCCGCGGTTGGTGACGATGGCGGAGGCCCGCTTCATGATGGGCTCCCAATCCGGATCCGTCATGTCGGTGACCAGCACGTCGCCGGGCTGCACCTCGTCCATCTGGCTGATGGAGGAGATGACCCGCGCCGGACCTGCGCCTATCTTGTGGCCGATGGCGCGCCCTTCGATCAGCACCTTGCCGGATTGTTTCAGAGCAAAACGCTCAAGCGTGTTCGCCTCCTGGCGGCTGCGCACGGTTTCGGGGCGGGCCTGGACGATATAGAGCTGACCGTCCTGACCATCCTTGGCCCACTCGATGTCCATCGGGCGGCCGTAGTGTTGCTCGATGATGAGCGCCTGCTTGGCCAGCGCCATCACCTCGTCATCGGTGATGCAGAAGCGGTTGCGCTCGGCCTCGCTGGTGTCGATGGTCTGCACCTGACGGCCGTGACTAGCATCGCCCGAGTAGGTCATTTTGATGAGCTTTGAGCCCAAGGTCTTGCGCACCACGGCGGGACGGCCGGCGTTGAGGGTCGGCTTGTGCACATAGAATTCGTCCGGGTTGACGGCGCCCTGCACCACCATCTCGCCAAGGCCCTGGCTGCCGGTGATGAAGACCACGTCGTTGAAACCAGATTCGGTATCCAGGGTGAACATGACGCCGGAGGCGGCGAGATCCGAGCGCACCATGCGCTGTATCCCGGCCGAGAGCGCCACACCCTTGTGATCGTACCCCTGATGCACCCGGTAGGAGATGGCGCGATCGTTGAACAAAGAGGCAAACACATGCTTGATGGCGGTCATGACGGCATCGATGCCGCGCACGTTGAGGAAGGTCTCCTGCTGACCGGCGAAGGAGGCATCCGGCATGTCTTCGGCGGTGGCGGAAGATCGCACCGCAAAGGACGCCTCAAGACCCGCGCTCAGCTTGTCATAGGCGGCGCGCACGGCCTGCTCCAATGCCGGCTGGAAGGGGGCTTCTACCACCCAGTCACGGATCTGCTGACCGGCCTTGTTGAGGGCGGCGATGTCGTCCACGTCCAGGCTGTCGAGCAGGTCGTGGATCTTGCCGTTGAGGCCGCTTAACTCCAGAAACTCGTTAAACGCAAAGGCGGTGGTCGCAAAACCGCCAGGCACGGATACACCGGCACCGGAGAGGTTGCTGATCATCTCGCCAAGGGATGCATTCTTGCCGCCGACGCGCTCTACGTCCTGCATACCGAGCTGTTCGTACCAGAGTACGTACTGTTGCATTTGCATGTCTCCAGGTTGGTGGGCCAGGGTGTCAACGCACCTGCTGTGCCAAATCATGTGTTTTTGTTGGTGTGTGCTTGCCAACGACCATGAAAACGTTTTCTACTTATTGTCAAAAAAATCCCCTGCAAGATTTGGGGATGGCCGTTTGACACAGGCATTCTACAATACCGACACAAAAAGGTAACGACTCAGGTTTGCAAGCAAGTTCACAACTTGGGCATGGCAGACCGGTTGACAAAACGGGTATGGTTTCGAGAGATACTGAATATTCCTCCCCTACCCTCGCCCACCACAGGAGTCCGCTGTGCACACCGTATTTTATGTATCCGATGGCACCGCCATCACCGCCGAGGTATTCGGTCACGCCGTCTTGAGCCAGTTCCCCCTGGTGTTTGAACAGGTCACCATCCCCTTCGTGGAGACCCAGGAGAAGGCCCGTCAGGTGCGGATGCGCATCGACGAACAATTTCGCCAGACCGGGGTGCGTCCCATCCTGTTTCACACCATCGTCGATCCCCAGGTGCGCGAAGAGGTGCTCAAGGCCCAGGCCAGCAGCCACGACTTTCTCAACACCTTCGTGAGCCCGCTGGAGCAGGAGCTCGGTATCAAGGCCGAGCCCAGACTGCATCGCACCCACGGCATGGAGAACCGCAAGCTCTATGACGATCGCATCGAGGCGGTGAACTTCGCCTTGAGCAACGACGACGGCATCACCACCAAGGAGTATGACGAGGCGGACATCATCCTCATCGGGGTGTCGCGCTGTGGCAAGACGCCGACCAGCCTCTATCTGGCGCTGCAATTTGGCATTCGCGCCGCCAACTATCCCTTTATCGAGCAGGACATGGGCTCGCTCGAGCTGCCTGCGGCCCTCAAGGCCAATCGCCACAAGCTGTTCGGCCTCACCATAGCGCCCCAGCGACTGCACGAGATCCGCAACCAGCGCCGCGCCAACAGCCGTTATTCGTCCCTTGAGCAGTGTGAGCAGGAGTTGATGAGCGTGGAGCGGCTGTTTCGTCAGGAGGCGATCCGCTTCCTCGATACCAGCTCCCACTCGGTGGAGGAGATCAGCGCCAAGATCCTTGAGGCAACCGGATTGCGCCGCCAGCTGTGCTGATAGCAACACGATTATCAGTATGAAGTGCCACCAAAATGGGTCGTGGCAATATAAATGAACATCAAAATGGGGCAACAATGACGCCGACGGGGCTCGTCGGCGTCATGTCGTTTATGGCAGGGGGCGAGAATCCGGCTTGTTGAGCTCTCTATTGTTCATCAGCCAGCCATGCAGGGTCAGCAGACCGGGCCCCTTGCGTACCCGCTCACTCAGCCAGCAGGCGGGCAGCAGGCCAATGCCGGCGGCCAGCATCAGTACCATGCTGATGTTAGCCACCAGATAATCCGCCCCCTGCCAGCCCCAGACGATGAGGCAGGCCGCCGCCATGGTCAGCAACATGGGGGAGAGCCAGATCCCGAGCCAGAGCGCGGCAAGCAACAGGCCAGCGGTAATACGTTCGACCATAATGAGTCCTTTCATGAAAAAGAACGACAATAGGACACAAGTGTAAAGCAAGGTCAATCACCAAAAAACCAACAGCCTATAAAACCAGCAATCACTTCCAAAACCCCTTCCAAGATCATAAAAAACCTGCTTCGACCGCAAAAAACCAACCAATGATGAGGAAAACAGGTGCGTCAACGGCTGATTATCACTATTCTGCTCGGGTTGGTAGCCGCTATAAAAAACGATATGCGGCACACCGTAACGAAATTAATACGGATTTCGTCACGTTTTCGGCACAGCGTGCCGCGCCGGGGCACAGGACGTGCAAGGGTGGACGGGGCGACAGACCAGTGACTTCAGCGACGTAAGGACGGAAGAATGGATCTTCAACAAAACGGCGGTGAGCTGAAACGCGGCCTTAAAAACCGCCACATTCAGCTTATCGCATTGGGCGGTGCCATCGGTACCGGCCTGTTCCTCGGCATTGCCCAAACCATCAAGATGGCAGGTCCCTCGGTGCTGCTCGGCTATGCCATCGGCGGCTTCATCGCCTTCCTCATCATGCGCCAGCTCGGCGAGATGGTGGTGGAAGAGCCGGTAGCCGGCTCTTTCAGTCACTTTGCCTACAAGTACTGGGGTGACTTCGCCGGTTTCGCCTCCGGCTGGAACTACTGGGTACTCTACGTGCTGGTGAGCATGGCCGAGCTGACCGCGGTCGGCATCTATGTGCAGTACTGGTGGCCCGAGATCCCGACCTGGATGTCGGCGGCCTTCTTCTTCGTGCTGATCAACGCCATCAACCTCAGCAACGTCAAGGCGTTCGGCGAGATGGAGTTCTGGTTTGCCATCATCAAGGTGGTGGCCATCGTCGGCATGATTGGCTTTGGCGGCTACCTGCTGTTCTCTGGCGGCGCTGGCCCCGAGGCGAGCGTGACCAACCTGTGGGATCAGGGCGGCTTCTTCCCCAACGGCATCAACGGACTGGTGATGGCCATGGCGGTGATCATGTTCTCCTTCGGCGGGCTGGAGCTGGTCGGTATCACGGCGGCGGAAGCCGACGATCCCGAGAAGAGCATTCCCAAGGCCACCAACCAGGTGATCTACCGCATCCTCATCTTCTATATCGGCGCCCTGGCCGTGCTGATGTCCCTCTACCCCTGGGGTAAGGTGGTGGAAGGCGGCAGCCCCTTCGTGATGATCTTCCACGCGCTGGACAGCAACCTGGTGGCCACCGTGCTCAACATCGTCGTGCTGACCGCCGCGCTGTCGGTCTACAACAGCTGTGTCTACTGCAACAGCCGCATGCTGTTTGGTCTGGCCAAACAGGGTAACGGCCCGCGCAGCCTGCTCAAGACCAACAAGAGCGGGGTGCCACTGGTCGCCCTCTCGGTCTCCGCCGCCGCGACCCTGTTGTGCGTGCTGATCAACTACCTGATGCCAGGCAAGGCCTTTGGTCTGCTGATGGCGCTGGTGGTCTCCGCTCTGGTCATCAACTGGGCCATGATCAGCCTCGCCCACCTCAAATTCCGCAAGGCCAAGCAGGTCGAAGGGGTGGAGCCCAAGTTCAAGGCGTTCTGGTACCCGTTCGGTAACTACCTCTGCCTCGCTTTCATGGCCGCCATCCTGGTCATCATGTACCTGACCCCGGGCATGGCGATCTCGGTGATGCTGATCCCGGTCTGGCTGATTGTTCTGGCCATCGGCTATCAGTTCAAGCTCAAGCGTCGGAGCCCTGTCGCGACCAACCTCGGCTAAGCCTCCCCGCTCTTGTTACGCAAATGCCGGTCACTGACCGGCATTTTTTATATGGACACACCGTTGATTCGGACGGTTATGCTCATCGTTTGTATCCCCTTCCCCTTGCTCGACTAGGGTGCCAACCCGTTCGCATTCATTAGCGATACTGTCTGCGCCACCAGGCGAGACAAGCCAGCCCCAGCAGCACCAGCGGGGAGCCGGAGCCCGCACCGAAGCCCTCGTCCTTGCTCTTGACCACTGGCTCACTCGTGCCATGGTCACTGCTCTGGACAGGGGCGTTTTGGGCAGGCTCAGTCTGGGCGGGTGCAGGACCGGTTCGTGCGACAGTGATAGTGGTTTGAGCGGCGTTGACCGCGGTGGCGTTGCCACCACGCAGGCCCAGGAGCAGCGTCTTGTTTCCACTGAAGTCCAGGTTTTTGCTGGTGAGCCTCAAGGTCTTGACCCAGCGGCCGTCGGCCGTGACCTCGTAGTCGGGGTTGCTCGGGTCAAAGATCAGGGTCTGGGTAACATCATCGAAGTAATTATCGCTGGCCTTGGCGGTGACCCCCTGGGTGTAGAGCTCCACCGCGACGGGTTGCGCATACTGGCCTGCCCCTTTCACCGTGACGCTGAGCGTGAGGAAGGGCGCCTCCCGAGAGAGAGTGCCGCCACTGACCTGCAGGCTGGCAACACGGCTGCCATTGGCCGGCGCCGTCATCACCGCCGCTCCCGACGCCTTGAATGCGGAGCGACTACGGTTGATGCCACGATAGACCCAGTTACCCAGGGTGGAGTCCGCGTTATTGTAGAAGCGTTGCAGGAACAACTTCTCATCCAGGTATTGAGTGCTGCCGAACAGGTTTTCGTTCGGGACTTGTGGACTGGTACACATCAAACGCCCTGACCAGTCGCCGCCAGCATGGCAGAGGGCATTTTCCGTTTTGTTGTACAGATCGACGCCACCGAAGAAATGAAAGAACTCGTGCGCCAGGCTGCTGGGGGCGTAGTAGCCGCCGGTGGTTGCAGCATTGGTGAGCTTGACCTCGGCATCCATCTGGCCTCTCGCGAGGCCAATGGCATAGCCGCGCAGAAAACCATCGTGCAGGGTGACCCAGAAATCCGCGCCAGAGCTGCGTCCGGCAAGCCGAATGAGCTCGGCATCCTCGGGGGAGATACAGTCGCTGTTGTACCCCTGCTCGGCAGGGACATCATGATCCCTGGCGGCAATCTGGCCGTCCTGATACAGGACCATCGCTGTATGGGCCAAGCCGTCCTGGCACTCTGTATCCGAGGTTTTGTCACTGAGCACGAGGATCTGGCGCAGGTTGAAGTGGATATCCTCCGGCTTGCCATTCTTGGTGATCCCCGTGTACTTCGACAGATAAAATTCGTCCACCTTGCCGAGATTGGCACGCAGGCCGGCAAACAACGCCTCGCGGCCCTGGCTGTCGGCCATGGCCTGCGGCACCATGAAGTTCACGTCTATGATGGTGGTTGCCATCGCGGCGGGGGTGGCGAGCATCAGGCTCAGAGCAATCAGGTTTCCTTTCATGTGCTACATCCATGTCAATGATTGTTGAGTAACAATCGAAACTGTTCGTGGAAATCACGCCAGGTCACTGTCGGCAAGCGTCGGCTGATGATGCTGGATGCACCTCGCTCCTGCGACCCTTCACATACGGGACGGGTGCATTGCTTCCTCGAAGCACTGCTGAGCCAACAGGGCGGCCCCCACAATGCCGGCATTGCCGTCCAGCGCCGCCAGGGCGAAGCGGGTCTTGCCCCTGAGATAGGGATAGAGCTTCTCATCTGTCCGCCGTTGCAGCTCATCCCAGAACAGGGCCTGGGAGTTCATCACCCCGCCCCCCATGACGATGATGTCCGGGTTGAGGGTATGGATGACGTTGGCGACCCCTGTGCTCAGGCTGGCGACGAAACGGGCTCGTGGCTCGGCCTGAGTCAGCAGCGCAGCCGCATCCACCAATCCCCACGCCCTCGCCTGTTGCCCCAGCGCCGTACCGCTCGCCAGGCTCTCCAGCGCGCCCTTGTTCAGCTCGCCGCCGCAAGGCCCCTCATCGGAGATGATCATGTTGGCAATTTCGCCGGCACAGTTGTGCGCCCCGCTGATCAGCTGCTGCTTGTAGATGAAACCACCGCCGACACCGGTGCTCACCGTGATGTAGAAGACGCTGGTATGGCCTCTGCCCGCCCCGAGCAGGGCTTCCCCCAGGGCGGCACCATTCGCGTCGTTCTCCAGCCGTACCGGCAAGTCGAACTCGGCCTCCAGCATCGACCTGAGGGGGATCTCATCCCAGTCCGGCAGAGTGGGCTGCGCATGTATCACCCCATTGACCGCATCCAGCGGCCCAGGTGCTATGACCCCAATGGCGGCGACCCGATACGCCAGTGTCAGGCGCCGGCAGGCACGCTGCATATCGGCCACGATGCTCCTGTAACCACGGGCACTGTCGGTCAGCATCTTGATCTGCTCCAGGATGACGCCCTGCCCCGTGATGGCGGCCACCCGCAGCTGAGTTCCCCCCAGATCGATGCCAATGAAAATATCTGATCCCTGCATCTTTGATCCTCTCGACAGTCAAACGAGAAAGAGGAGGCAGCCATCTGCCTCCTCCGGTTATGCACGCTGGCGATGCACCCTGTTATTCCGGTTTGGCCAGGAAGCTGTGGAAGCGTCCCATCCAGTACGGCAAGGTGTAAGTGGTCGAGCCTTCGAACGTGGTCGGGCTGCCATAAGCCGGGTTCGGCTTGGTGCCGGTATAGGCACAGGCCGTGCTGGCATCGTTATCGAAGCAAGTGCTGTTCTTGTCCAGCCACTGATGATACTGGAGCGGCTTGAAGCCCAGGTTGAAGGTACTGTTGTTGAACTTGGTGAGCATGCGCTCATCCAGCGGCAAGGTGGTGTGTGACCCCTCGACCAGCACCTGATCACGCATGGTCCGACTATCGACGATGGCGGCATCATTGGTCTTGATGATGGGGTAACGATCCTCACGGGTCGCGGCTTCCGAACCTATACCAGCCTTCCATACGTCGGGACGGGCGAAGTCATAGGCACCCCAGCGTCTGGTGTCGATCGGGTGACGATGCAGTTGCCAGGCGGCAGTCTTCTTCAGGTTGTTGCCCGAGGCGTTGGTCAACTCTGTCTTCGGTTGGCCCAGCTGGCGGACGTAATCGAAGAAGGGGTTCTCCTGGTAACCCATGGAGCGGTACCACTCGTCATAGGCCGCCACGTATTGCTGATGCAGCTCGGTGCCCTGTTGTTCGGTAGTGAACAGGATGTACCAGGCCAGCGCAGCCATCTCTTCATCGGAGGTGTTGACTACCTCACGCACCCACTCTTCAACCTGCACCGGATCGCTGGGATCTTCGATACCGTCACCACACATGCCACCACCGTCGTTGCCGCTGGCAAAGGTACCGATGGAGGGGGAGTTCTTGGTGTTGTCACCGTTCTCTATGACCGGAGTCGAATCCAGACAGCCGATGATGGAGGTATCGGCACCATACTGGGCACCCGCGAAGGCCGCCCAACGGCTCCAGTACTCCTTGGCCAGGGTGGCGTAGTCATAACCCTGCTTGCTGGCGAGCGCCTGATATTCGGACTCGTAACGCTGCTCACCGGTGACATAGGCCGCCACCTTCATGCCAGCAACCAGCACCACAGAGTTCAGGGCCGCATCTTCCCATGCGTAATCGTTGTTGAAGTAATCGCGGGAGGTCTTGCCCCACTTGGTCGGCTGACCACTGGCATCAACAAAGTTGTACTCGTTGGCGATCAGTTGGTCGGCCCACTTCTGCATGGTGGTACGGATCAGATCCTTGGTGGCCTTCTCTTCCGGATTGCTCTCATCGAGGATGTCGTAGGCAATACGGTAGATGAAGAAGTGGCCGATGGACTCGTCGTTACTGGTATCCGCCTTGTAGAGCACCTGCTCCTCGGTAAAGATGGTTCCCTGATCGTCTTCCATCGCATTCGCACAATCACTCTGTGCGGCGAAGGCACCGGTACACTGCAGCACATCCGGGATCGGCAGCTCGGCATTGATCTCGAGACCAGCCATCTTCTCACCAACCGGGTTGCAATCCTTGTTACCGCCCAAATCTCTTGGTACACCATCACAGTAGATAAACTTGGCAATTTTCTTGCCGGTCAGATCCCCCTTGGTACCGAGTTCCCCCGCACGCGCAACCGTGTGTCCACCCGGGAAGTAGTTGCTGGAACCACCTTGTACGTAACCCTCGATGAAGCCGTTGGTATCGGCGCCCTGGAAGGCATAGGTACGGGCGAAGAAGCCTTCGATGGTACGGGTCTTGGTGTCATAGTCGATGTTGGTATCATTCAGCGCACCGATGGCATAGGGATCGTCGACAAACTGGGTATCGTCGATCGGCTTCATGTTATAGACCAGACCCACCTTGCCGCCGTTGCCTGATGGCCCGGTCGGCTTGTTGTTGATGGCGTATTCGCCATCCTTGCGAAGCACCAGCGTCTGCAACTTGTAGTCACCGCCATCCGCGCCCACGATAGGACGGACCTTGGTCTTCACTTCTCCCTTGCGGCCGGAGATGTTGCTCAGCAGCAGATCGAATTTGAGGGCGCGCAGCGCCGTCTTGCGGGCGGCTTCGATCTCTCCCTTGTCAGCCCCTTCCCGCTTGAGAGTGGCATAACGCATCAGCTCACCACCGCCGTACATGGATGTCCACAGACCATCGTTGTCGGTGATCTCCGGGTGCCAGGTACCGGTGCTGCCATCGGCACGATAGCTGGCATCGGACACGGAGCCACGGCGATCGACCACACGCTGGGTCACCTCGCTCATCAAGCTCGCCTTGGCATCCGGGTTCATGCGCACCATGGCGATGTGGCTCAGGGCACCAGTGGCGGAAGTGATCCAGATGCCCTTGTTGCCGTCAGACATGATCTTGGTGGGCACCTGCGGCGCATAGTTCACCGGGGCATTGATTTCCACCTCACCAGTCAGGGAGATGTTCGCTTCGATGGGCAGATAGCGGTTGCCCATGAAGTACATCATGCGGTCACGGTTGGTGGCGGTTCTGTCTTCCCGCACGATATAGACACCTTCACGACCCGGGTTGGTATTTTCCTGGATCAGCCAGCGAATGTTGTCCTGCAGAACTTCGTCACTACCGTCGGCGGCCATCTGGGCACGAATGTCGACGAGGTCCTGGCTGGCATTGGTAGAGGCATAACGGGTGACCTGCTTCTCCAGCAAGATCGGGTTCTTGGCAGGCTTGTCACCCTTGATCATGACAGTCGGGTTCTGCGTGTTCAGGGTCGGGGTGGCCACCACATTCAACTTGGCGATCCCCACCACTGTGGTGTTGGTCACAGAGCGGGCGGAGATCTCCACCGCGCCTGTGCTCAGGGCCTTGACCCGGCCAAATTTGTCGACGGTGGCCACTGCCTCATTGGAGCTGGACCAGGTGATACCCTGCTTTTGCAGTACCTCTTCCGGGCTGCCGGGATAAGGCAGAGATTCATCGGGGATCAGCATGGCTTCGATAGAGCGGGATTGGCCAACGACCAGCTCGGTGTTATTCCATATTCCCATTTTGATCTTTGCCGGCGCATCGAGATCGAGCACGGGCTTGGCAGCCACATCCGGATTATCAGGAGTCATCGGCGTGCTCGGATTGGTCGGAACGATGGGGTCCCGCGGGGCACCTGGATTGCGAGAATCGCTCGTATTATTGTCTACCGCCGCATTGCCGTTATCTTCGGTAGCGTCGTTACACGCAGACAGGCCGAGCATCGCGGTAATAATAACCACTGCTATTTTTGATTTATTGAAAAGTCCATTTTTTTCCATGACAAAACTCCATTTTAATAATGACTTAAACTAAATTGCTATTAAGTAGTGTTAAATATAAATATCGCTAATTACTTTTCTGACAACCTTTTATAAACCTGGATCAACTCTGCAATTAGTTCACGAGCGAGCATGGAGGTCATCAAATGATCCTGGGCGTGGACCATGACCAGCGTCATCTTGGTTTTACCTTCTCCCTGATCATGTTCGATTAATTGAGTTTGAACCAGATGGGCCTCATTTAACGCAGCCCTGGCCTCTTGCATCATGTCTTCTGCTTTCAGAAAGTTTCCTTGTTTAGCAAAAGAGAGTGCTTCATAGGCGCAACTGCGTGCATTACCGGAATTGATGATCAATCCCATTACCTGTTCTTCCAAATCAGAGACAATATCCTCTGAACCAGGCAGTTCAATATCCAGCATATTCATCTGTCTTCCTGCTTTGTGTGGATGGACTATGCACTCTGATGTGCTTTGATCATGGCGATGGATGATTTCAATAATGCCAGGCCATCCATCTTGCCATAGATTAAGGAGTCAATGATGGCCACTGGCTTATCAGGGAATTTGCCAGCGAAGTCATTGAGCATATATTTAATTTGTGGCCCGAGCAGAATGAGATCAGCCTCGGGGCCTTTTTCCAGAATCAATGATTCGGAGAATGCCTGAATATCTACCGGAACTGCGTGTTTGGTTGCGTGCTCCTTCATCTTATTAACCAACAATGAAGTGGACATGCCTGCGGCACAAAAGAGATATATTTTCTTATTCATATGACACCTGAATTTATATGCTGTGGCTCATCTTCACGTTACTATCTAATTACTCAATTGAGCAATCACTTTATCAAACTGTGGCAAGTATTTTTGATGAGCCAATAACATTTCGTTGGCGATAGACTTCGCTGATGTATCTGAATGAATCAGCGGACTCAAATTCATGGCCACGATCAAGTCTTGGTAATTTCCTGTCAGCGCGGCCTTGCTGGCTGCAATCTCAAAAGATTTAATTGAACTGATGATACCCAGCACGCGTTCGTCAAAATGTTCAATGTGAGCTTTAGGCTTGGCGCCTTCTTTACTGATGGTGCAGCTAATTTCAATGCACCAATCATGTGGAATATTTTTGACATGGCCGTTGTTGCAGACATTCACATAATGCTCGGTGTGGCTGTCGTTCACAATCGCACTGATGACATCACAAGCTGCCTCAGAATAATAAGCACCGCCACGTTCTTCCAGTTGCTTTGGTTTGATATCCAGCTCGGGATCCTGATAGAGTTTGAAGAGATCGGCTTCTATCGTTTGCACGACTTCGGCGCGGGTTCCTCCCTTATAGTACTCACCCACTTCTATCGCCAGCATCTCTTTTTCTTTGACGTAATAGCGCAGGTAAGGACAAGGAATAAGCTTCAAACCATTGATGAAATCCATATCAAAGGGCAGATCGGATACATTCTTTACCGAGGCTGACTGCTGGTTGCTCTCCCTGGTCACCTCCGCCAGCAGTTGCTCCATCTTCGAGTCACCATCGATGAGGAAGTCCTGCATGAACACCATGTGATTCAGGCCAAAGAGATCCATATTCACCTCGGCATGCTCATCACAGCGGAGCAGCTCCCTGGCAAACATCTTCATGCCAACGGGTACATTGCAAACCCCGATGAAGCGGCGAAAATCGGTGTGGCGATGAACAGCTTCCGTCACCAGGCCAGCCGGGTTGGTGAAATTGATAAGCCAGGCATCCGGACATAGCTCTTCAATATCCTTGATGATAGAGAAGACGACCGGGATGGTTCGCAGCGCTTTGAACAGCCCGCCGGCACCGTTCGTCTCCTGCCCCAGCACCCCGTGAGAAAGCGGGATTTTTTCATCCTTGGCCCGCGCCTCCAATTGCCCGACTCGAAATTGCGTAGTCACAAAATCGGCACCCGACAGAGCATCGCGTCTGTCCAGCGTTTGGTAAAGCTTGATGGGCACGCCTGCTTTTTTGATCATCCGCTGGCATAGGTTAAAAATGATGCCCAGCTTTTCAGCTCCTTCGGCCACGTCCACCAACCAGAATTCGCTGATCGGCATTTCATGATAACGCTTGATGAATCCTTCCATCAGCTCCGGGGTATAACTGCTGCCCCCGCCGATAGTCACCACTTTAATCGCTTTCTGCATATGACCAACCTGATTATCTGTGTAATAAAGTGACGTTATTTAATTCATACTGCCAACTATAATGCTCAGCCAAAGTATAAGAGATGGTGTATTCAACCAGTCGGTCCCCTTCATAGGCAGCACGAATTACTTTTACTGCGCAGCTAAGCGCCGATGTATCCAATTTGCTGGCGGTATCCAACAATATAAACCCAGCAGATAATGTCTCAACACCACGGTCGAATTTCACGTGATACTCTTGCAACAGCAGTTGGTAAAGAGATTGATTACTTTCTACTTTTTTATCTAATTCAGGAAACCGTTCGGCACAAAGATAATTGAGTTCTTGAATAGATTTCACACCATCGACACTGCGCACACGCTCCAGGCAAATAATATTATCACCGGAGAAACCACTCAATTCGCCGTGCGCCGGGGTTTTCATCACATAACAATTAAGAAGCTCGGTGCCCACTTCCTTACCAATTGTTTTCATGTCTTGAGTCAGGCTACCAAATTCAAACGAGTTAATCATCTTATTATTGTTTATATATATTCCAGAGCCGTGACGAACATCAATTATTTTCTCTTCTTTTAATAATGCCAACGCCTTGCGAATGGTTACCCGGCTTACCGAAAATTGCTGTGCCAACGTCCTCTCATCAGGTAATTTCTGAAAGTCCTTCTCATTGAGAATAAACTCTTTCAGCTGAGCACAGACTTCTTGATAACGGTAACTGGACAAAATCATCTCCTCACATTGACTTCAAGCGACCTGCAAAGTGGGCATAGACATCATCATTATTAAAACCATCGACGTTCTGACTAGAGAATATCAAGGGCGTGCCATGTCGAGCCAATGCCTGCTTTTGCGCTTCCACTACGATATTGTTGAGCAGGACGACACCTGCCACTGTAGAAAATGCGCCAGTGACTCGGCCGTTGACCAGGCACAAGCCATCTCCACTCGGAACGCAATTATCAAGGACTATGTCTGCCACATCCAACAGTTTTTGCCCTGAAGGATGCAAACTTGGGTAGGCGCTCGACTGCTCTACCGAGGTGATAGCCACCACACTGTGGCCACGTGCCTGTGCTATCTGGGCAAATTCAATCGGCAAGGCGTTGCGCCCCGAATTGGAGACCACGACAATCAGATCACCTGCACTGATGGGCTGCTCTGACCACAAGATGGCCGCCAGCCCCGGCAACTTCTCCAGTTTGGAGCTGCGCAAGGCGCCGTCACTGGTCGTCACCGTCGAATCAAGGATTGCATTGATATTGCCAAGCCCCCCGGCACGAATGAACCCTTCCAAGCCGACCATATGAGAATGACCGGTGCCAAGGATATGAATCATGCTGTTGTTCAATATTGCATCGGAAAATAATTCAATGACTTTTTTCATATTGTCAGTATTACAGCTGATCAAGGTATCAAGCCTGCGTTGCAATAACTCTACATATTCAAACATAAGTCGACCCTGTCGATGATTGGCCATAGCTATAAGCCAGGAGGTTCCTTAATACATTTACAATGAGGTCATCCTAACTATTAAAACCATAACGCTGACTGCCCCAAGGCTTGGTAACCAATGTCTGTTTAACCTGAATAATACGTTCATCGGGCAGATCGTCGGCCAACACCACATTCGAGCCGACGACGGAGCGACTGCCGACTTTCACGCCTGGCATGATCACGGTATTTACCCCGGTACGGGTAAAATCCCCCATGTAGACGACGTTACTATAATGGTGAGGGGTCACCCGTTGCTGATTGATGAGATGACTGGTTTTAGCATCATCATATCGCAGCGTGCCAAAGGTCGTGCCGGCGCCTATATCCACATTACGGCCGAGCACCCCGGCGATCTCGCAGTTATGGTACAGATAGGTACTCTCAAAAATGACCCCCGCCAATTCGGCGCAGTGGCCGATGATGGCCTGGTTACCCACCGTGGTCTCATCGGCCAGCTTGCAATACTCTTTGATGGTCGCACCATGGCCGATAACCACGTTCTCACCGATGATGGCACCATCTGTTATCTGGCAATGATCACCGACAATCGCATTACCCTGGAAAATAACCCCATCGCCAATATGACTGTGCTGACCGACCTTGATGTGTCCACGTATCACAGCACGGGCTGAGACGGTGGCACTGTCTGCAATCTCACTCGTGATCAGCTGCTGACAACGCTGACGGTTGAGATAGCTGTTGACCTCCAGAATATTCCAGGGGTAGTCGAGATTAAAACTGGGCTGGTCGCAGTGGATAAAATCGACGGCGACCTGCTGCGCCCAACTAACCAGGGCTGATTCCAGAAATTTCTCTCTCGACGGCATCATGCCAACCTGAACATGGTCATAAATTTCTGTCGTGTAAGGCAATGCCTCGCTGAAAAAATCGGCACTCAACTTATAAGCGACGATCTCGCAATCAAATCCCTCTCGCCGTGGGTGCGCCAATAACTTAAAGCCTTGTTCGGCATTGAAACACAGCCGATCGGAACGCTCTTCTGCACGCAGTTTTCTCAGCAAAACGGCGTTGGCAGAGGTGCTGTTGACCAGTCGCGCCAGATCTTCTGCCTGAATGAGACAATCCCCGGGAATAATCAGCACCGTATCGGTTACAGGGTTGCGCTGCTGATACGCCAGCAAGGCCTCTACGATGTCCTGAGCCCCTGCCACCGAGTGGATACTGGTCGCAGGCGCCAATTTATTGTGATGAATAAACTGGGTGAATTGGCATTCATGCTCATCAGCAAGTATTGCCACCTCATTTACTCCGGCAACAGCCAAGGCTTGCTGCAACCAGTAAACAATCGGCATATTACTGACAGCTAGCATAGACTTGCTTCTTATCTTGGTAAATGGCCATAACCTGGTGCCCTTTCCCGCTGTAACCACAATTGCCTGCATGCTGCCTTACCCCGTTTTATCGCAGACGTTAAGCCCGATGACTTAACGTCTGCCACTGACTGACTCAGAAAGAGAGTGCTGCCTTCTCGTCTTCTTCCTGCGTTTCTTTCGTCACCATTTTTTCATTGGCCATGCAGATGCTGTCCCATTTATTCATGAAGGGGTAATAGATGGCCATGGCTGCCAACAGGTTTATCAGCTGCATCACTGCGCCCGAGATATGGCCCCCCGTGGAGAGATAACCACCGATGAAGATGGGGGTGGTCCAAGGCACCGAAATACCCGCCGGCAACGCCACGAGACCGCTGACCATGCCGGTATAGGTCAGAGTCAGACCCACGACCGGCGCCAGGATGAAAGGAATGACCATGATGGGGTTGAGCACCACAGGCAGACCAAACATGATGGGTTCGGAGATATTGAACAGCGAGGAAGGCAGGCCCAACTTGCCGATAGAACGGCACTGTTCACTGCGGGCACGGAAGGCCAGCAACAGTACCAGCGCCATCATGCTGCCAGAACCACCGAAGTTCAGGAAAATGGAGTTGGTTTGGTCGGTGATGATGTTTTTGATTTCGGTACCGGCCTGGAAGGCGATCCGGTTTTCATCGGTGAAGACCAGCCAGATGGGCAGCATGATGCTGGAGACGATATTGCTGCCATGAATACCCACGGCCCACAACGCATGCTCCATCGTCGTGGCTACCAATGCTCCGATATAACTGCCGCCAATCAGCTTGAGCGGCGCCGTCAGGATGCTCTCGATGATGGTGTGCAAATTGCCAAGATCAGCCGCTTCAATGGCCAGGCGCACCAGCCACAGTGAGGTCAGCACAACGAACGCGGGAATAAGGGCCGCGAAGGACTTCAACACGGCGGGTGGGACCGAATCGGGCAACTTGAAACTGATGTTCCTGACCATCAACCACCGATAGACCTCGGTTGCATAGATGGCGATGATGATCCCTAGGAACATACCGGCACTACCCATATAGGCAAGGTTGATGCCACTGACACTGATCTCCTCACCGGTTGCCTCTATGGTGTGAGTAATGTTGTAGGGCGTGACCAGCATATAAGCAGCCAGCGCAACGGCGGCGGCGATAATAGGATCGAGCTGGGTATATTTCTGTGCCAGACGATAGGCAACCCCCAAGGTGGCAAAGATGGCGATCAGATCATAAGTTGCACCGACCGGCAGCAGCAGCTTATCCATCAGACCGCTCTCGGTCATGTACTCTTCGTAGCCGGGGAACGGCAGGAAGGCCAGGATAAGAAATAGCGAGCCAATGATCATGAAGGGCATGACCAGTGCCATACCATCACGGATGGCGATCAGATGACGGTTATTTCCCAACCGCTGAGCCAGCGGCATCACATATTTTTCAATTGGATCTTTTGCATTAGTATTATTCATAGCATCCCTCGCCATATATCAACGCAACAGCATCGATTAAATACGCCTGATAACAGGCTCCATTTTAAAAACCATTTAATGACATTAATTAACGGCGCAATCCTATCCGGCGATAAGTGTGTCGTTTACCACGAATGGCTATTGAGCAATATTTGATGTTCTCTGGGTCGGCAATCCCGGCAAAGCCTGCATCACCGATGTGAATAATATCTGCGCCGGCCACCTTGGAATTAAGTGCTATTTGCTCGACGACCGTTCTATCGGCCCCCTCCTGAGAGGTTCCCATGGCACATAAGGCCAGCTTGCCGGCACCATGAATAACGTTTATCAGCGCCTTGGCGGTTTCTGGTGTCATGCCTGGGGTGGTGTAAGGCGCCGGGATCATGATGATGTCGGCCCCCGCCTGGCAATATTTGAGCAGCATCTCAGCCGCAACCTCTGTGCCTGTACCCGCCCCATGCATCTTGCCGGCAATGATCAGCAATTGATTGTCAGCCACGGCCTTGGCCATGCGAATGGCGTCGATGATCCCTTCTTCGGTGATCATGGTATTGGGATTGCCGGTGATGACGACATAATCCAGACCCAGGGCCACCGCCTGCCTGATGTTGTCTGCCGATACCCGAAAACCGGCCGGATACTTAATGTCTTGCGGCACAGGCTCCAAATTGCAGCCAATGAAGCGACCCGATACCTGCTTTAAATCCTGTACCACCCGATTCAGGCTCGCTTGCTGGCGAATGAAGCCAGCATGCTGTTCATAGCGGGTAGCGAGGCAGGCATCGTCGTCGACCGCTTCCTCATACAGGCCTTCGACGAAGGGTTGGCCCAGATCAAAGGTGTTGAGGGTGATCATGTCTGCGCCAAACGATGCCGCCAACTCGGGATTGCTCACCCCCTCGGAGAAGGGCTGGCAACTCACCACCGTCTCGGCCATCAGGGTCCGCCCCTCGCTATGCCGGATCATCTGCAGTAGCTGCTCCGGCGGCGTCGCCAGCACATCGGCTCTGAGGACTTCAAACATTCTCTTCATACAGACTCCAACCACATCGCAAACAAATACCAATTGGCCGCAAAATAACAAATACCAATTTTGGTATCTACCACATTTTCACTAAAGTGTGAGGGCGATTGCAAAACCCCGTCAAACCCGTGATTCAGATGATACTCAGTCATCACCATCACCACTTTCATGCCCGGGAGATCCCTGCGACACCCTGCTATACGGCCAACAGCACACCTTATATGGATATTTTTATCAACACACAAGATCTATTTTTATCTCAATGAAAACAATAAGTTACACAACACTCGATCGAGTACAACCAGGAGGTAAAGGACTGTCTGTCACCATCTGGATTCATCAGAACCTTTCTGGGAAACACCCTTTCTCATCATCGTTCATGATTTTTCATCGGATGGAATGAAGCTTTCGTTCGAAAGCAAGTCTCCGACTGTGATTGTGCTCACGATTATGTAACAGAGTGTTTCAATGAAAATATTGGTCTGGTATGTTGATACCAATCTGGAGGGGGAGACCAAAGAATGAGTCCGAACCTTGAGGTCAGGATACCGATATACGGTGCTTAATCGGCCGTTCAACGGATCTAGGTTGCTGCCTTTGCCAAGGCTGGGTGAGTCACATAACTAATAATAGGGATTTAAAGTTATGAAAAAATCGATCTGTTACACCATGGTTGCCGCCGCTCTCGCCCTCGGGGCAACGAATAGCATGGCGGCCGAGGGGACAACAACTGCTGACGTTCTGGCCACAGCAGCCAAGAACATTGATTTTTTTGGTTATTTTAGAGCAGGTGTTGCGGGTGGTGCCGATGGCAGCATGGAAAACAACATTGGTGGTGACTCTTTCGAGAAAAATAAAATAGGCCGTATCGGCAACGAGTTTGATAACTACGCCGAGGTCGGTTTCGGCACCGAGCTGTATAACGAAAATAACCGCTCCGTCTACGTACAGACCATGTTCAACATGTGGGACGGGGATACCAACAGCAGCACCGACGATAGTCCCTTCGGCTGGGAAAACATGAATATGCAGTTACGCAACTTCATGGGTCTGGGCGAAACCTCATGGGCGGGGATCCGTCAATACAAGAGCAATTACTATATCGATATGACCGACCACTATTACTGGGGTCAGACCACGGTGGGTGCCGGCGTCGAGGATATAAAGGCTGGCCCGGGCAACCTCTCCCTTGCCGTGCTGCATCGGGATCTCGATGGCGTCATTCACAATCCGAGCATCGACTCTGAAGAAGGCGCCCTGGAGGGTACCCTCATCGACGCCATGAACTACGAGATCCTCTATGACAACCTCTCTGTCTGGGATAAAGGCACGCTGGCAATGGGCTACAGGTTCCTCCATGCCGACCCAACAGACGCTCAAATCGACAACCCGGAGCTGGGTGAACATGATTACGCCGATGGTCATGCCTTCCTGGTCGAACTCAAACAGGAAATTGGCGAATCTGGCTATAACCGCACTGTGCTGCAGTACTACCTGGATGGTTCGGCCCTGCAAGGCGTCCAATTTGGTGCGGCCGACGTGTTGAATGGGGAAGTGAAAGACGGTTCAGGGTTTGCCATCCGCAACTTTGGCGCAATCCCGCTCTCTGCTGATTGGGACTTTACCCATGTGCTCACTTATGCCGAGGCCGATAGCGTCGAGCAGTGGAATGGTGACGAAGGTGATGGTTCCAGCATGGCCGTAAACGCCGGCGTGGTTTATCACTGGTCGGATATTACCCGCACCTATCTCGACGCTGGGTACTTCAAGGATGACAAGAGCGTCAACGATACCGACTATGACCGCAGCGGTTCCAAAGTCACACTCGCCCAAGCGCTGTCCTTTGGCCGTGGCGAGCCTGAGTTGCGTGTTTACACCTCCTATCTGGACAGCGACAACAGCAACTGGGACGACACAACCCATAGCTTCGAAGGCCATAACAGCGACGACACCTGGGCCGTCGGCGCCATGGTCAATGTTTGGTGGTAAAGGTCTTATCGGTTAACCCTGTTGAGCAGGACGGATCGGTAATTTGATATATATCAGATAAACAACCCTATCAGAATATCTGCAACTGGAACCATATTGCGGTGCGCTCATCCGCTAGCTGGATGAGCGCACATACCGCGTCAAGCAACTCGTAAATTTTATTTTAAAATAAAAAGCAATAAACATGAGCATAATGAGAAATGGCTTCTCACTTAATAAGACGTACATATTGGCTGTTATTTCAACCTTGGACTTTAGCGGATCTACTGACTCCAGCCATGATTAAAGTTAAGACTAAAAATAAAATCCCAACCCCGGTATTGTTGATGTGAAAGACGATATTATCTGCGTCACTACTACATTGACACTAAGTAGTAACGACTGTTTATGAGACATTGTTGCCAAACCTGTCTGGCCGGTCAGATGTTAGTAACAATATCTAGCTTTATTCCTCCGCTGACCAAGAGCGTTCCGAATATAAATATAAGACTTCAATAATAAGCTTATAAATCACTTGGTTAAAGAATTCCGAGGTAAGACGGCCTGTTCTCAGGAACCCGGCTCACTTCATGTATAAGAATATATAACACCTTAAGAAGGTACGTAATTTAAAAACTCATCCAAAAGATTTTTACAACATAATTTATTTACTCTACATCATTGTTATAAACAACAAACCCGAGGTTATCAGCCCCGGGTTTTGTGTTTAAGAACCAATGGAACAGGGCCGAGTGGCCATCATGCTATTCCAGCAGGAACACGGCTTCCACGTTGTCCGTGATGCTGATCTGCTGCTGTTGATAGCTGTTTTCCACCATGTCGGCGGCAGGTGCCGCAGCGGCCTTCATGGCCCGGCTGTAGATAGGCATGGGAGAGTTGTTGCGATACTCCACGCTGTAGACCTTGCCAAGCTTCATGCCAAACGCCTTGGCCAGCGATTCTGCCTTGTTAGTGGCATCGGCTACGGCGCCAAGACGAGCCTGCTCCTTGATAACTTGCGGTGATTTCAAGCCGTACTCAATCTGGGAGACGGACTCCAGCCCCGCCTTGAGGGCGGTATCCATCAGCTGGCTCAGCTTGTCGAGCTGATAGAGTTTGACGGAGAGCTGGCGCTGGGCACGATAGCCCACCATCTCCGGCTGCTTGTTCTGGGGGTATTGATACTCGGGGGAGATCACCAGATTACCGGCTTCCACATCGCTGCGTTTGATGCCGAGGCTCTCCAGCTGACCGAAGAAGACCGCCACCTTGGTATCAACCTGTTGCTTGGCCTTGATGCCCTGTTTCTCCAGCGCGGTGACAGAGACGTTGAGGGTCAGCATGTCGGGCTCGGCTTTCTGCTCGGCGTAGCCACTGACTACCAGATGCGGCGCCTGCGGCACCTCGATGGCAAGCAAGGGAGCGCTGACAACCAGCGCAGACAGGGTAAGAAGGGGACGCCACATAGAAAAAACCTCAATCGATTGGATTGAGGTCATTATGCCCATCGTCGAATGAGATTCATATATCGTGCAAGGGGGGGATCTGTTCCAGCACCTGATTGGTCATGTCGATATTGATGCTGATCTCGCTGCCAAGCAGACTGCCATGGGACGCCAGCACGGCGGCAGGCTCGCGGGCTCCGAGCAGGGCATCCTCTTCTTCGAAATGAAACGAGTCCCACGACAGAATATGTCCCTGGGAAGGCGTTGTTGACTCTGGCGTGCTGGCAATGGCCAGCGCACTCCAGTCAAAATCATCGCCTTGACTGAGCAGGTCCTGCAATGAGCTGTCACTCAGGCTCTGCAGTGAGTACTCCTGTTGCCCCTGTTCGTGGCCAACCAGCACCACCATGTGGGGCAAGGGAGCATCCTCTGCCGGCGTGAAGCTGATGCTCGATGCGGCAAAGTCCACATTGAGCGACCCTGCCACTTCGCCATCTTCACTTTCAAGATCCAGGCCGCTGATCTGGTCACCCGTCATCGTGGCCTGATAGCCAAACCGGCCGGTGCAGACGATGTTGTCCTGCCCATCCCAGCTATAGCGAATGCCAT
The DNA here is from genome assembly GCF_000820185.1 of Aeromonas tecta. Taxonomy (GTDB): domain Bacteria; phylum Pseudomonadota; class Gammaproteobacteria; order Enterobacterales; family Aeromonadaceae; genus Aeromonas; species Aeromonas tecta. Next base: position 61,532 of record NZ_CDCA01000008.1, on the reverse strand, counting down.
CGATGTCGACCCAATTGAATGACTGCATGGTGACTCTACTCCTGATACTCCCGCTATCTTAGCCGTCCTCGTCATCAAATAACAGGGACCGGGCAAGCCCGGCCCCCATGGTTTGATTATGGATCAACCTTCAGATTGCCTTGGGTCAGCAAGTCCTGAATGATCTGTGAGTCGGTTCGGGTATTGCCGAGCGTCAGATCCACGCTGTCGAAGAAGATGGTATGGGTCGTGCTGCCACTCCCCGAGCCATCCAGATCGATCGTCAGGGTCGACTTGTTGCTACCTGGACCCGACGCGAAGTTAAGATACTGATCCAGGCTGGCTGCGTTGGAGTGCTCCCCACTCAGCAGTTCACTCAGGTCCAGTACATCCCCGTTAGCACCCGTGGTGAAGTCCTTGATGGTGTCGGTACCGCCAGCATCCCCCGCCATCCACTTGAAGGTATCCTTGCCTGCGCCACCGGTCAGGGTGTCACTGCCGGTACCACCAATCAGCAGATCATCGCCTCCGCCACCGCTCAAGATGTCGTCACCCGCCAGGCCGCTGAGGATGTTGGCATTGCCATCACCGGTCAGGCTGTCGTTGAACATGGAACCCACCAGATTTTCCATGTTGCTCAGACTGTCGGTACCCGCCCCTCCCGTCGCCTGGCTGGCGCCATTGACGATGACGGTGACCCCAGCCGCACTGTCGATATAGCTGGCGGTGTCGTTGCCCACGCCACCATCCAGGATATCGTTGCCCGCACCGCCAACCAGGATGTCATTACCCTCCCCACCGTTCAGGTTGTCGTTGCCGGCACCACCCAGCAGGATGTCATTGCCGGCATTGCCGTTGATAGTGTCATTGCCTGTTCCGCCAATCAGGATCTCGTCAAGGTAACCACCAGTGAGCGTCGAGCCGCTCTGCACATCCACGAACACCTTGGCCGTATCCGTGGTGGTGCTGTTGGTGTAGTTGAACGACCCCTCGTAGGTACTCGGCGTGATATTGCCAGACGTGTCATCGAATGTTACCGACCCCACGTTGTCAGCCACAGTGCCACTCACGGCCCCAGAGACCCCTGTAAGCGTCTGTGTGCCAGCAAGTGGTCCCGTATCATTGGCAAGCAGAGCCCAATCCGGGATGGTCGACGGATCCTGGTTGGTGATGATGAAGTCATCGCGCACCACTGTGGGCCCGATCGCCGGGTTGACGATGAGAGACAAGGTGTTGGACGCGGTATCCCCGTCGTTATCGATCACGCTGTAACCCAGCACCTGGCTGATCCCCCCCACCGGGATGGAAGAGGGCGGTGTGTAGGTATACAGACCGTTATCCATATCAATCTTGAAGATGCCACCGGCCACCGTGATGGACCATTCGTTGGTGTTTGTATCGAAGGTACCGGCCGACGCCCCGCCAGTGACACCCGAGACATCGGTCTTCTGGTTGTAGGTGTAGGTGATCCCCCCAACCGTGATGGCATTGATCCAGCCACCATCCGCCCCCGTGCTCGCCGTCAGTCCATCGATCAGCTGTCCGGCCAGTGGTGGTGCGACAACCGTGCTGAGCAGCGTAGCCGCCAGCTGGCTGAAGTCGGTGACGACCACCGCGGAAGTGTTTGCCGGACTGGCTCCGGTCACACCGTTGTAAGCGATAGGATCGAGTGCCGACTGGGTAGCGCCGGAGCCCATGCCGAGTGCGAACGAGTTGATGTTGTTCGCCTTCAGGAAATCGGTCCAGTCCTTCTCGTTGGCGGCACTGATGCCATCACCATCGCCAAAACTGTTGGAACCATCAGGGACAGTCGCAGCGTTGCTGACGCTGCTCGCATTGGGCAAACCATCCGACATGAAGTAGGACACGTTCTGCGCCCCGACGATCTTGTTGCTCGCTGCGAAGGCATTGATGGCGTCGTTCAACGCATCGTCATAGTTGGTCGAATCGGTTGACGAGAGGCCAAGAATGATCGCCTTGGCCGCATCGACAGTCACCCAGGTCCCAGTCGGGTTGGATGCCATGGTGGCAAAGGTGATGATGTTGACCATCACATTGCCGTAGGCATCGTACTTGTCGAGCAGCTCCAGGGCTGACTTCTGCATTACCTGCAACCGGCTCATGCCTTGATACCCCGATGAGTCATCCATACTGCCGGAGATATCGAGGATCAGCATCAGGTTCGTGTTCTGGACCTGAGTCGCCTGGCCTGCATTGGTAGCCCCGTTGGCGATCGGCGCATCGTCACTGATGACCACCTGAAGGTTACCAGTACCCGTATCGCCACTGGCATCCGTGGCAGAGACCACGAAGCTGGGGCCATTGGCCGTGTCAGCGTTGCCCTGCACATTGTGGGTGAGGATGTTGTCTTTGAGCGTATAGGTGTAGTTCACCGTGAACACACCCGAGACCGGACCGCTCACCCCGGTCACGACCAGCATCCCCTGCGTATTATTGATCAGGGTCTGACTGCCCCCCGTCCCCAGGTTGTAAATCTGGCCACCTATGGTCAGCGCGGTGAGGTTCTCACCTTGCGTGTTGATGCTGAAGCTGCCGTTGAAGATCTCGGAGTTGCCACTGGCCGCATTGCCTGCTGGTTCACCGGCGCGAGCCGGCAAGCCCTCTTCATCGACGGTCGCATTGCCGATGGTGAGCACTGGGATACGCGTGTCCTGAGCGATATTGATCGTCAAGGTAGCCGGATCAGTGTCGTTATCGCCGTCCTTGAGCGTGTAGGTAAACACGTCCGAGGCACCGACAGGAACCGAGGCTGCCGTCAGGGTATAGCTGTATGTACCATCCACCCCCATGGTCAGGTTGCCGTATTGACCGCTGACCGTGAATCCACCTGCCGGGTTGCTGTCAGTACTGCCACCAAAGCCGACAACCTGGCTGACGGCTGCATCGTCCGCCCCCTTGACGTCAACCCCCGAGCCTCCCGTGCCACCTGTAGTACCAACCCCTGTGATGACATTACCGGTAACGGCAGTGAACACGCCTTCAGTCGCACTGTCAGCATCATCATTGGCCGTCGGGGTATCATCCACGATGCGCACTATCAGCTGGTCGCTGGCGGTGGTACCGCCCACCCCGTTCACCGCGATGGTCACGCTGTCATCAAACTCCGTCAGCGTGGCACCCGCCTTGCTGTCGTTGTCGATGGTCGCGCTCAGGGTGTAGCTGTAGTTCACCGTGCCACCGCTGGCCGAGCCGCTGTAGCTCAGCAGGGTCAGTAACCCCTCCCCGGTGTTCACGGTCTGCGTGCCATTGAAGGCCTGCAGTTGCGCCAGGGTATAAGTCGTCCCCCCTATCACCACGTTCAAGATGCCGTCCGAGGCCGACACCGTGAAGCTGCCTGCCACCGTCTCGGTGGTGGCCGCCGCATTGGAGCCGCTCGGGTTGAGGCCCGATTCGTACACCAGGTGGTCCGGACCGGTCGCCGCCACCGTCACCACGCTGGAGCTGTCATCCGCCCCCTTGATGGTGATGGTCAGCTTGGCGATGCTCTCGTCACCGTCCGCGTCCTTCATGGTGTACCAGACGTCGTAGCTCTGGTTGAACGCCGCCGTCAGCGCCTGGGTAGCCGCCTTGCTGTTGTCCAGCGCGTAGGTCCAGCTGCCGTCGCCATTTTGTACGAAGCTGCCGTAGGTACTCAGCGCCGTGACAGAAGTGCTGTTGTTGTGCCCGGTGGCACTCCAGCCCACGAACGCAGCCGGGGTATCGGCGCCGGACACATCGTTGCTCAGCACGTTGCCACCCAGACTGCCCGCCACGTCTTCGGTGACGGTGCCGCCGTTTTCATTCACCGCCTTGGGAACATCATCTTCCACATGAATAAGGAAGCTGCCCGCCAAGGTGCCACTGCCACCAGTCGCCTTCAGGATGCTGGTGAAATCCAAAGTCAGTAGTTCGTTGTCATCGCCGTTACCCAGCGGATGATCCAGCGATTTCACCAGGTTGAACTGGTAACTGCCGTTTGAACCGACCTGGAGCGTAAACACCGTCGCCCCATTGGCCGTGGCAGTCAGGGTATCGCCCACCACCGTATAGACCAGCGCGACGCCGCCGGAGCTGGCCGCGGTCACACCGCTGGTGTTGGTATTGAGACTGATGGTTGCGGAGTTATCCGGCCCGACGATCAGCGGGGCGACACTGCCACTGACGCTGCTGGTGACGCTGTCGTTGTCGGTGATGCCACTTGGCAGTTCATCCTCATCGACATAGCCTTCCACCGCACCCACGTCTTCGACATAGAGATGCAGGGTCGCCGTGGCCGGATCACCGTCCTTGTCGATGATGGTGTATTGGAAGTCCTCGGTGAGATCGCCATTCACATTGGCAGGAGCCTGATAACTCCATGCACCGGTGGAGAAGTTGAAGCTCAGCTTGCCACCCGCGGGAGTGGTCACGGATGTCAGCTGCTGATCCCCATCGAGCACACCATCCCAGCTGTAGGTCGTCGCACCGATCTTGATGGACTGGATATAACCCGGGCCATCGGCACCATAGGCATCGTCATCTCCACCCCCAACGACATTGTTGGAGCCATTGAGCACGTTGCCTTGTACCAGACCGCCAATAACTTGATTGAGCAGGGTATCGACCAGATCACCAAAGTTGTTCACTCGCAGCGGGGTATTGTTCGGGCCGGCATCCACATCCACATCTTGCAGGCGGGCATCGATGATGCCATTGCCAATCCCGATGGTGGTGACAGTGATCCCGTTGTTATCGACGAAATTATTCCAACTGGTTGCCACCGCACTGGTGAGCGAGGTACCGCCTGGACCAGTTTGCTCGTTGGGGTTGCCATCACTGATGAAGACCACCTGATTATTCCACCCCGAAACCGGGGTATAGGACGCAATGGTTTCCTGAATGGCATCGGTAAAGTCGGTGTTACCGTCGAAGGGACGGACACCACCCGGCTCCTGCGGGTTCAGGGAGTTCACCAGATTCGTGAACGCAGTGACGTTGTCGGTTGGCAGATAAGCAATGGAATCACCAGAGAATGCCACTATCTGGATCTTGACCTGACCACCAGAGGTGTTGAACAGTGCCTGCCCTGCGGTACGCACCGCATCGAGCATGGCGTTCAGTTCGTTGTTATCGATACTGCCGCTGAAATCGAGCACAAACACCATATTGATGTTCTGGGACTGACCTGAGAGCACAGTGGCATAGTCATCTTGCGCCACAGGGATATCGTCCTGCACATCGATAACGAATGAACCTTTCGTGAAACCTGGCACCTTGTCGCCATCACCATCGGTAGCGACCAGCACTCCTGAAAAGTCGATAGGCACCGGCAACAGCTCGTTATCACCATTCGGCAGCCCTTCCTTGACGGGATGATCCAGCGGTCCCTTCAGGGTGAAGGAGTAATCGCCATCGGCAGCCACCGTCAAAGTGAAGATCACTGTCCCGCCAGCAGAGGCGGTCAGCACATTGCCTACGACGTTGTAACTCAGCGCCACGCTGCCGCTGCTCAATCCCTGTGAAACCAGCGAACTGACATTGTTCGACAGGCTGAAGACGCCGGGACCATCAGCCCCAAAGTTCACCAGGGTGTTCAGGGTACCCGAGGTGTCACTGGCCGTGGTGGTCTGCCCAAGCCCTTCATGATTGCCCTCATGGGGCGCGCCACCGGCCAGGGTCAGGGCATCCTCCTGAACGGCACCATGCACAGTGGGACCTTGCCCGTTACCAGACTGCACCGGACCATCATCCTCGAAGCGGAACACGCCACCGGTCCCCAGATCGACACTGGCCTTGGCGCTGTCGCCATCGGCATCGGTGACGGACTGCACCAGCGTCAGCACACCGCTGTTCAAGGTCAGGCTGACGCTGTCATCTGGGCTACCGGTATTGCCATGCCAGACGTTATCCAGCAGGTTCAGAGTCACGGCGCCCGTGGCGGGATCGATGGTCAGGGTGAAATAGCTCACCCCGTTGGCACTGCCGGTGATGACATTACCCACCTGGTTCAGCAGGATCTGGGCACCCTGACCGTTGACTGCCAGTGGGTTGACCGCATAGAGGCCGCTGGCCACGTTGCCGCCATTGAGCGCAAGGCTGTAACCGATACTGCCGGCGCCATCGGCGCCGAAGGCATGGCTGAACTGGGCTTGCACCGTGGCGGCCGCCAGGGTCGCACTGGCGATACCGTCGTTGTACGCACCACCCAGTGCGGGCAAGCTCTCATCCACCTTCACCGCGCCCAGGGTTGGCGCCTGAACATTCACACCTGTTGTCGGGCCATCATCCTCGAAGCGGAACACGCCACCGGTCCCCAGATCGACACTGGCCTTGGCACTGTCGCCATCGGCATCGGTGACGGTCTGTACCAGAGTCAGCACACCGCTGTTCAAGGTCAGGCTGACGCTGTCATCCGGGTTGCTGGTATTGCCGTGCCAGACATTGTCCAGCAGGTTCAGAGTCACGGCACCCGTCGCGGGATCGATGGTCAGGGTGAAGTAGCTCACCCCGTTGGCGCTGCCGGTGATGACATTGCCCACTTGGTTGAGCAGGATCTGGGCGCCCTGACCGTTGACTGCCAACGGGTTGACCGCATAGAGGCCGCTGGCCACGTTGCCACCATTGAGGGCCAGGCTGTAACCAATGCTACCTGCGCCATCGGCGCCGAAGGCATGGCTGAACTGGGCTTGCACCGTCACTGCTGCCAAGGTCGCACTGGCGATACCGTCGTTATACGCACCACCCAGCGCGGGCAGGCTCTCATCCACCTTCACCACCCCGAGGCTTGGACCCTCGGCCGCCAGACAGACAGTTGGGCCATCATCTTCGAAGCGGAACACGCCACCGGTCCCCAGATCGACACTGGCCTTGGCACTGTCGCCATCGGCATCGGTGACGGTCTGCACCAGAGTCAGCACACCGCTATTCAAGGTCAGGCTGACGCTGTCATCCGGGTTGCTGGTATTGCCGTGCCAGACGTTATCCAGCAATTTCAGGGTCACGGCACCGCTGGCGGGATCGATGGTCAGAGTGAAGTAGCTCACCCCATTGGCACTGCCGGTGATGACATTGCCCACCTGGTTCAGCAGGATCTGACTGCCCTGACCGTTGGTAACAGAGGGATCGACTGCATAGAGGCCGCTCGCCACGTTGCCGCCACTGAGGGCCAAGCTGTAACCGATACTGCCTGCGCCATCGGCGCCGAAGGCATGGCTGAACTGGGCTTGCACCGTGGCAGCCGCCAGGGTCGCACTGGCGATACCGTCGTTGTACGCACCACCCAGTGCGGGCAGACTCTCATCCACCTTCACCACCCCGAGGCTTGGACCCTCGGTCGCTAGGCAGACGGTGGGGCCATCATCCTCGAAGCGGAATACGCCACCGGTGCCCAGATCGACACTGGCCTTGGCACTGTCGCCATCGGCATCGGTGACGGTCTGCACCAGAGTCAGCACGCCGCTCTCCAGCGTCAGGCTGACGCTGTCATCCGGGTTACTGGTATTGCCGTGCCAGACGTTATCCAGCAATTTAAGAGTCACGGCACCGCTGGCGGGATCGATGGTGAGGGTGAAGTAGCTCACCCCATTGGCACTGCCGGTGATGACATTACCCACCTGGTTCAGCAGGATCTGACTCCCCTGACCGTTGGCAACAGAGGGATCGACTGCATAGAGGCCGCTGACCACGTTGCCGCCACTGAGGGCCAGGCTGTAACCAATACTGCCTGCGCCATCGGCGCCGAAGGCATGGCTGAACTGGGCTTGCACCGTGGCAGCCGCCAGGGTCGCACTGGCGATACCGTCGTTATACGCACCACCCAGCGCGGGCAGGCTTTCATCCACCTTCACCTCGCCCAGGCGTGGCGCCTCTGCATTCACACCCGCTGTCGGACCATCATCTTCGAAACGGAAGGTACCATTGGCTCCCAGATCCAGACTGGCCTTGGCACTGTCGCCATCGGCATCGGTGACGGTCTGCACCAGAGTCAGCACTCCGCTCTCCAGCGTCAGGCTGACACTGTCATCATGGTTACTGGTATCGCCATGCCAGATATTATCCAACAGGTTCAGGGTCACTGCGCCTGTCGCGGGATCGATGGTGAGGGTAAAGTAGCTCACCCCGTTGGCACTGCCGGTGATGACATTGCCGACTTGGTTCAGCAGGATCTGACTCCCCTGACCGTTGGCAACAGAAGGATCGACTGCATAGAGGCCGCTGGCCACATTGCCGCCATTAAGGGCCAGACTGTAACCGATACTGCCTGCGCCATCGGCGCCGAAGGCATGACTAAACTGCGACTGTACCGCGGCACCACTCAGCACTGCACTGGCAATACCATCGTTATCTGCTCCTCCCAACACAGACAGACTTTCATCAACCGTCACAAACCCGGGGCGCAGGAACTCGGGCGCCAGACCGGAGGTTGGACCATCGTCTTCGAAGCGGAATGCGCCACTGGCACCCAGATCGATACTGGCCTTGGCACTGTCGCCATCGGAGTCCGTCACTGTCTGAACCAGGGTCAACATACCGCTCTCCAGCGTCAGGCTGACGCTGTCATCATTGCTGCTGGTATCGCCTTGCCAGATATTGTCCAGCAGGTTCAGGGTCACGGCGCCTGTTGCGGGGTCGATGGTGATGGTGAAGTAGCTCACCCCGTTGGCGCTGCCGGTGATGACATTACCGACCTGGTTGAGCAGGATCTGGGTGCCCTGACCATTGGCCACCGATGGATCGACTGCATAGAGGCCGCTGGCCACGTTGCTGCCATTGAGGGACAGGCTGTAACCAATGCTGCCCGCCCCATCGGCACCGAAGGCATGACTGAACTGGGACTGTACCACTGAGGCCGCCAGGGTCACGCTGGCAATGCCGTCATTGTCCGCACCGCCCAGTTGCGGCAGGCTCTCATCCACGCTGAGCACTCCCAGCTCACCAGAGCCGGGGATCACGCGCACGCTAGGCACATCGTCCAGTATCACCACATCCAGGCTGGCACTGGTGCTGTCGCCATCGCTGTCCGTCAGTACCACATTGAAACTTTCAGTCAGTGCGGTGTCATTGGCAGGCTGAGTGTGAACTTCGTTATCATTCAGGGTGTAGGTGTAATTGACGGTCCCGGCGCCGGTCACAGGGTTATAAGTGATGCCGGTAACCAGTAATTGATTGCCTGAAGGACTGGGGATCACCTGCGGGAAATTGGTGATGACCTGGCCGTTACTGATGAGCACCACGCCACCCAGGCTCAATACCTGGACACCATCCACGGCATTGAAGGTAAAAGTGCCACCTTTGGTCAAAGCCGCCGCATCAGGCGCACTGCCATCCGCCAATGCAGCTTCATTCAGGACAAGCTCCCCTCCTTCAACTTGCAGCCCTCCCAGCACAACGGGATCATCCACCGCAGCAATGGTGATGGTCAGAACCGATGGGTTGGTATCAGCGCCATCTGTCACTATGTAATTTGCAGGGGGAACAGGACCGGAATAGTTGAGTGCCGGGGTGAAGGTATAGGAGCCATCCGCATTGATGATCAAGACACCGACCCCCGCCAGGCTGGCGGCGGTCCCGGCCGGTACGCCGATGTTATTCCCCCAGCTGTAAGAGACTATTGAGGCATCAAAAGGACCGTCGGGGTTATTGCTATTGAGTAGCAGGTTGCCACTGACGGCTTGATTTTCCTGGGTGACGACGGCTTCATCCTGATCATCAAGCTGATTATCAGGCAAGAGATCGTCTTCCTGCAGCAGGTTCTGCGCCGTCAAGGCGCCGTGGTCGGTATCGAAACCGGCAGCGGCAATGGTTGCATCACCGATACGATCGATGACGACAAAGCCACCATTACCACTGGCCCCTGCGACCCCGCCGATCCCACCGCCACCACCACCCGCAGCGGGAGCACCACCGGCAGCCGAGGCTTCAAATTTCTTGGTCGGATCGACCCCTTCCAGTATGGATTTTTGCAAGGCCGCTATTTCTGGCGAGACTTCTGGCGGCACCTCTTTATTGGTGGCCGATGAGGATGGCTGTCCCTGTGCCGGTACATCGGTCGCCGCTGGGGTGGCGGGCGACGCATCCGGGCTGTCATCATAGGGCGCCAGCATCAGCTTGGCATCGTCGGCAATATTGAGTTTGGCCCCTGGCTGCAATATCTCTCCCGGCTGAAGAGGACGACTGCTGCCGTCGGCAAGCTGGATCTGAACATTACCTTCTACGGAAGAGACGACGACGGTTTTGTCGATGATTTGGGTACGCATATCCATTGCTCCAGGGTGACAAAATTTGATGCATACACCTTAGATGGGACTTCATCGCGCTTCCGTTGCAAAAATGTACAGCTTTGAATCTGTTCAGCTCCATCCGATGCATTAAATCGAACAGTGTTTTTTTACACAAACAAATCAAGCAATTAACAATGTTGTTTTTGGTGTGGCGCCATCTCTGCAGCAAGAAATATCCACACTTATTCTAAACGGGTATAAAAAAGGGCCCACATAGGGGCCCTTTTATGAACAACGCGCCGATCACGGCAGCGGGAATGCCGGGTGGACGAAGCCTTGATAACCGTCGATGTGCAGCTTGGCCAGCACCTCGACCTGCTGCTGATCCTCCACACGAGTGGCGATGGTGGTCACACCCGCGTTGTGCGCAGCACGACAAACTGCGGCCAGGAAAGAGGTATCCGCCCCCGGCTCCATGACCTGGCTGGTATAGCCGTGATCCACCTTGACATAGGCTGGCGCCAGCTCTTCCAGATAACCGAGCGACTGGAAATGGCGGCCGTAGTGATCGACTCCCCACTGGAAACCATGCTCTTGCAACACGGCGACCAAGGCAGCCACATGTTCCCGGTGCTTCATGATGGCCGCCTCGGGGATCTCCAACAGCAAGCGCTCTTTCAACTCGGCATGCTGAGCCAGATACCCTTTCAGCCAGCTCAGGAATTCATCGGAGCAGAGAGAACCTGCGGTGATGTTGACGGCCAACACCAGATCGGATTGTTGCCTGAGCAGAGGAGCACAAGCCTCAAGCACCGCCTGATCGAACTCGCCCCCCAACTTGAACTGCTCGATGGCAGGCAGGAACTGGCCCGCAAAATAGTCGGTTCCATCCCGCGAGATGGAAGCAAACAACTCGGCATGCAGGCGTACCCCGTTATCAAAGCGGCAGGCTGGCTGGGCCTTGAAACGCCACAGGTTCCGGGCGATAGCGTCCTGCACCAGATCGCGCCAGGCCAGGCGGCCCATCAGTCCCTGATCGGCCCCTCCTTCCATGACGACGGCACCGCGCCGTTCGTTGCGCGCCTTGCCGAGCGCATTGTCAGCCTTGGTCAGCAACGCGGAGAGATCATCGTTACCATCCCGACCGGCGATCCCTATCACTGAGAGCGCACCCACCTCACCCATGGGGTTGACGACCAGGTCGGCGATGCGGCTATTGATGAGCTCTGCCAGATCCTTGAGTTGCGACAGATCATCGGTCGGACAGAGCAAGGCATACTCCGTAGCAGAGATGCGGGCCAACGCCGCGCCATCCCAGCCTTTCAGCAGCTCTTTCAGGACCTGCGCGATGGACTTGACCATGTTGTCCCGTGCGGCAAAACCCTCTTCACGGTACAGATCGTCCAACATGTCGACGGCCACCAGCATGACGCCACCCTGGCCTGCTTCGGCAATCCAGGCGTTGACCTGGCCGACGAAATAGGAGCGGTTACCGAGTCCGGACACCGCATCCACATAGACTCTGGCCCGTAGATTCTCAGCCTCGTCAGCCTGCTCCTTGAACTGCAGCGCCAGCTTGCTGGAGAGGGTGTTGATGGCCTGTACCACCTGTTTCAGTTCGCGGCTCTTTGGCTCGGGAATCGCATGTCCGAAATGGTGCAGCTCGATCTCGACCGCCTGATCGCAGATGAGCTTGAGGGGTTTGAGCAGATAGTTGAGTGCCCGCATCAGCAAGACAGTGGTGATCAGAAAGCCGACCAAAAACCAGGTCGCCAGCTCACTCATTCCCTTCCAGAGCTCGTAGTAGGCTTGCCCCGGATGGCCCACCACCTTGAGTTTGCCCAACTGCAGCCAGCCCGAGGTCAAGATAGATTCATTAGATACCTCAGGGAACAGGCCCAGCCCCATGAACCACTGTGGGACTCCCTGGATATTGCTACTGTTCTCGAGCTCGATGACATCCTTGGAGGCCAGAAGGTCCAGACGAACCAGCTGATAGTAGCCACCGTCAAACACGGCCTTGATGACGGATTCGGCGCTCACCTTGTCGCCGTTCTCCAGATAAGGCGTCAGCGCCAATCCCAATGAGGTGGCGGTGTTGATGACGGTGGTTTCCTGCTGCTGTGCCAGGTAGTTACGGGTCGAATTGAACTGCACCCAATAGGTTGCGGCAAACAGCAATCCGAACAGTAACAACATGGTTGCCAATAATTGTCTGTAGAGCGTCATAGGTTAATCATCCAAATTCACCACAGGCCGAGCCAATCGCCCTGAAGTCATGCGATTGCGTAAATCAGTCCATAATCCCAAGCGTGATGACTGTCCGGCCAGTTCCCCTTGGCCACGCGCCTTCATCAACCACAAGTGACTACCGTTAAAGCTGTAAATTGGCATCAGGTCCGCCCGTTGACTGGCCGGGCGAATTGCGCCGACGAGGTTGTCCAGGATCAGAGGCACTGATGCAGGCGTCTCATAATAGGCAACAACCATATGAAACTGGTTATACTTCAATGCTTTGACGTATACCATACGCATTTTTTCATCCGGGATGCCAAGCTCCAGCAACGTAAAATACTTGGAAATGCTGAAGTCTTCGCAATCACCGCCGGCGGCCCCCAGAAATTCCAGCGGCGTCGCCCAATAATCCTTCTTGTGCCACAACTTGATGTCATCGATGAAACGCAGCTGGTTGAAAAACTGGTTTACCTTCTCCAGCTTCTGTCGATCCGTCAGACCGGCATCCCGATTTTGCACCGCTAGCGTTCGCCAACTGGTGACCCGTTTGCCCGCTCGCGCGCCGTAGGTTTCCTCCGCCCTTTGTACCAGCTTGAGATCGTCAGATGACAAGGGTTGGCTGGCACACAGCAACAGAGGGAGTGAAAAGAGACACAACCACAGCAGGTGGCGCAGCCAACGCAGGGATGGGCGTGTGCCCCATACCGGCCAAGGCGTCTCACTCGCGCTTGCCTTTCCCCACAATGTCACATCATTCCCCTGCGGCAGGTCATCACGGTTATCGATTGAAAACTGAAGCAGCAAGAAATGACTGCAGCAAGCTGCAGTCATTTCTTGCCTTGATATCACATCAGCGCGATTGCCATCAGTTGTTATTAGCCTGCCAGTCGGCCGGCTGCTGTACGTTCATGGCATTGAGCAGACCACCTGTGGCATTGAGGATACGGTAATCCGCCAGCAGGGAGTCATACTCGGCCGTGATGTAGCTGCGGCGAGCTTCGAACAGTTCGTTCTCCGTGTTCAGCACGTCCAGCAAGGTCCGTTGACCCAGACCGAACTGCTTCTTGTACGCCTGTACGGTGTCATAGCTGGCGTCCACGTGCTCTTTCAAGAAGACTTTCTGCTTGGCCAGCGACTCTTTGGCGTTCCAAGCCAGGCGCGTTCCCTCTTCCACCTGACGGAAAGCATTCAGGTGAATGTCCTTCGCCTGGGAATAGAGTGCCGAGGTGGCCTTGCTTTCAGCCAGATCGGAACCACCACGGAACAGGTTGTAACGCATTCTGACCATGGCGGTCAGATCATCGTTACGGCCTTTCACCGCGTCGATATCCTCGTTCCAGTTCTGATCCACCTCGAAGGCCACGTTCGGATAAAACCCGGACTTGGAGCCTTCATGCTGGTACTTGGCTTCTTCTATGTCCTGCAGGGAGGAGAGAAGGGTTGGGTGTATCTCGGTGGCCGTCTTCAGTGCATCCTCCAGAGTGGCGGGGATCAGCTGGCTATTGGGGGTCGGCTGCACCAGATCCTTGGGCACTTCATTCACGACGCGGATGAACTCACTCTCGGCATCCCGATAGTTGTTCTCGGCCGCGGCCTGGTTGGAATAGGCACGCGCAACACGGCCATCAATCTGGGTCTGGTCAGCGGTAGAACCCAGGCCAGAGTCGGTCCGTTTCTGGATGTCACTGCGGATCTGCTCGTGGGTTTCCAGGTTCTGCTTGGACAGCTCCAGGATCTCCTGCTGACGCAGCATGTTGAGGTACACCTCTGACACACGCAGCGCAGTGTTCTCCGCTTCGGAGATCATGGCCAGACGCTGAGCGTTGGCGGCGGCATCGGTCCGAGCCACGTTGTTGCTGACATCGAAGCCGTCAAACAACATCTGGCGCAGGCTGATCCCGGCCTCTTTACGGGTCATGGAGTCATCGATTGTCTGTGAATTGTTACCCGCAGCACGTGTCGATGGGCTATCCGTATTTTCATAGCCAACGCCGCCACGCAGATCGATGGTGGGATAGTAACCGCCCTTGGCCCCATCATGCTGATACAACCGCGCCTGATAGAGATCAAAAGCTTCTTTGATTTTCGGATGGGTAGCCAGTGACTGTGCCACTGACTGCTCCAGCGTTTGGGCCTGGCCAAGGCCAGGGAACAGCACTGCGCCACTGACCAGCATGGCAACAATCGTCTTCTTCATGTTATCTCCAGTCATGTTGTTATTAGATTGTTGGCTTTATCGTTCTCTCAGTGCCGACTGCTTAGCTCGCAAGATCGGCTTAAGCAAGTAGTCTAGGACACTTTTTTTGCCAGTAATGATATCTGCACTGGCTAACATACCGGGGATGATGGGAAGTGCGTTAAGCTCATCGCCCAAGTAACTCTTCTCGGTTCGTACCCGCACCAGGTAGAAGGAATTCCCCTTCTCGTCCTGGATAGAGTCCGCACTTATCTGTTCAACCTTGCCATGCAACCCTCCATAAATGGTGAAGTCATATGCTGTTATTTTGACCATGGCTTCGAGCCCTGGTCGTAGGAAGGCGATGTCCTTGGGTGACACTTGGGTTTCCACCAGCAAGGTGTCTTCCAGCGGCACTATCTCCATCAGGTCCATACCCGGCTGCACCACGCCACCCAGAGTATTGATCTTGAGCTTCTTGATGGTGCCCTTGAGGGGCGCGATGACGCTGGTTCGATCGACCCTGTCCCGCAAGCCAATCTGGCCCTCGGACAGTTGACTCAGCTTGCCTTGCCGCTCATTGAGATCGGTCTGGGAATCGGCCCTGAACTTCAGGGCGATGTCGTTACGCTTGGAGATGGTCTCACGCAGCACGGAATTGAGTTTGGGGATGAGCAGGCGATTGGCCTCAAGCTCCCCTTGCATCTCGTTGACCTGCCGCTCCAGCTTGATCAGCTCCACTTGGGGGACTATGCCCTCTTTGGCGAGGGGGCGACTGATGTTTAGCTCCTGGCGAGCCAGATCGACGCTGCGACTGACGGTCCGGATTTTGGCGTTAAGTTCGATGGTTTCCTGCTCTTTCTGCTCGATCTGCTGGCCGAGAATATAGAGCTGGTTCTTTAAATTGTTGAGGCGCTCGTCCTGCACCGACTTTTCACGAGTCACATACTCGGCGAAGACGTTCTCGAACCCATCCGGGAAGACAATGGGTTGTTTCTCGATAACCACCTGTTCGCGCCAGCCGAGATTGGGTTCATTTTTGACCACCACACTCTTGATCTCGGCACGCAGGCGGGCAATGTCCCCCTTGAGGATCACCAGCTCTTGCTCACGCTCGCGAAAGTCTGACTTGAAACGGGTATCATCGATGCGCAGCAAGGGCTGCCCCTCTTCGACGACGTCCCCTTCCTTGACGAAGATCTCCTTGACGATGCCCCCCTCCAGGTTCTGGATCACCTGCAGTTGACGAGACGGGATTACCTTGCCCTGGCCCACCGTCACTTCATCAAGCTTCGCCCAGGCAGCCCAGATGATGGCACTCATGAAAAACAGGAAACAGGCCCACAGCAGCACTCTGGCGCGGGTCGGTGTCGTCAGCAGAACCGCGGCGGCCCCATCGTCCACATACTCCAAATGCTCAGAAGAGGGCAGGACAGTGTCCGGGGACTTTTTCTTGAACCAGTTGTTAACCATTGGCCGTCTCCTGCACTCGCACCTTGCCTTCCTTCAATTGCTGCAACACCACCTCTTTGGGCCCGTCGGCCACTATCTGCCCCTGCTCCACGACGATGACCCGGGAGGCCACATCCAGCATGGAGGTCTTGTGCGTGATCAGGATCAGGGTGGTTTCCGGCCCAAGCCGTGCCAACTCCTGCTTCACATGCATCTCAGACTGGTTGTCCATGTTGGAGGTCGGCTCATCCATCACCAAGATGGGGGGATCATTGAGCAAGGCGCGGGCCAGCAAAATAGCCTGGCGCTGACCACCGGAGAGCTGGCGGCCGCCCTCGCCTATCTGCCGATCCAGCCCGTTGGGATCGCGGTTGGTAAAATTGGTCACGCCGGCGCGTTTGGCCGCTCTCAGGACGCGATTATCGTCCACCAGCGGATTGCCGAGCATGATGTTGTCTCGCACCGAGCCAAAGAACAGGGTGACATCCTGCGGCACACAGCCGATATTGCGGCGAATGACGCTCGGCGGCAGTTGATCCAGCTCGAAGCCATCGAGCCGTACCGAGCCATCGGTCGGTCGGTAGAGTCCCATCAGCAGCTTCTCCAGGGTGGTCTTGCCCGCCCCGATCCGGCCAATGATGGCCACCTTTTCGCCCGGCTCGATGCGCAGAGAAATGTTGTGCAGTGTGCTGCTCTCCATCCCAGGGTATTTGAAGGAAACATTCTCGAATTCGATGCGGCCCTGGATGACGGGATGATGGATGTACTGCTTGCCCTCTTCCTGCTCGCCCGGCGTCATCATTATCTTCTCCAGGATATCCAATGCGGATTTGGCCTGGTTGTAGCGAGTGGAGAGCACTGAGAGCTGCACCATGGGGGCGATGGCACGGCTCGACAGCATGACGGCCGCGATCATGCCGCCCATGGTCACCAGCCCTTCCGAGATCTGGTAGACCCCGACGATGACCAATCCCACCGTCACCACCTGCTGGATATAGCTCGCCAGAGACGACATGGAGTTGGTGATGCGGCGGGTCTGCACGCCCCAGGTAGAGATGTGGGACACCGCCTGCTCCCAGCGATGCTGGAACATGCTCTCGGCACCGAAGATCTTGACGGTTTCAAGGCCGGAAATACTCTCGATCAGGTTGGCATTCTTCTGGGAGGCGAGACGGGAGCCCTCCTCGATAGACTGCTTGAGCGGCTCCTGAATATAGAAGCTGTAGGCCACCAGGATCAGCATGGCGACGATGGGCACCACCACCATGACACCGGCGAACAGCCAGATGATAAACAGGAAGAAGATGGCAAACGGCAGATCGATCAGGGTGGAAACCGTGGCGGAGGTGAAGAACTCCCGCACCGATTCAAACTCTTGCAGATGCTTGGCGAAGGCCCCCGTCGAGGCGGGACGGGACTCCATCTTCATCCCCATCACCTTGGCGAAGATCTTGGCAGACAGCAGCACATCGGATTTCTTGCCGGCGATGTCGATGAAATAGCTGCGCAACTGGCGCATCACGAAATCGAAGGTGAACACCACCATGGCGCCGACGGCCAGTACCCAGAGAGAATCAAACGCCAGGTTCGGCACTATCTTGTCGTACACGTTCATGGTGAACAGGGGGCTGGCCACCGCAAACAGATTGATAAGAATGGAGGCTACCAGCACATCCCGGTAGATCCCCCGGGATTCGAACAAGGTGCTCCAGAACCAGTGACCATCACGGGTCTCCAGCACCTTGGGGGAGCGTTCATCAAATTTGAACTGCTTTTTGACGAAGAACAGCCGGCCATTATATTCATCGCCCAGTTGGGCTGTGCTGACCCACTGCGCCGCATCACCGGCCTGGGGGAAGATCACCTTGGCCTGAGTTCTGTCCTCATTCCACTCCAACAAAATGCAGGCTCCGCCCGTGCGGGTCTGCAGTACGCAGGGCAGCAACAGGGAAGAGATATTTTCGAGGGGCTGGATCACTTCACGGGCAGATAAGCCGCCGCGCTCGGCGGCGCGAGGGAACAATGCAGTGCTAAGGCGACCAGAGACTAATGGCAATCCCGTGGTCAAAGCATCTTGGCTATTGGGCACGCCATAGAAACGGGTCAAGAAGACCAGGCACTCCAGTAGCTCATCAATACGGCTAGTTTCTGCTTGCATAGCATCCTGTCAAAACATGATTAAGACGGTTGTCGCGGAAAATACCACCATTCTGATCGTGACGGCGAATTATTGAAATAGCAGAGTAACAAGCCATCACCGCAAGCCGACAACCAAATTAGCGCACAGGGCAATGACCTTTTTATGTCATCACCAGACCCAAACATCATCAAGCCGGGAAGAGACCCTATGCTCGGCACTGGATGACGACAAGAATGCGACATTCAACGCGAGAGATCCTGCCCAGATTGGAATTAACTCAAGATTATTGATAACAATGTATTTTTCAAGCCGACCATCATATCAAGGCGACTTGAATGAAACTATACTGCAAAGACTGAATTTCATCTAATAACCCCCTGTTTTTTTAATGAAATTAAAGTGCCAGCTCATTAAAACCGGCGAGGGAGAAGGGTTGACCAATGAGACTCCCTTGGGCCCCAGTTCGAGCCAGTTCACTGGCAATGGCGGCCATGGCCGTCCAGCGATTCTCACACCAGCTCGGTGCCAACAAGGTTGGACGACGCGCCGAGGCCGAGATGCGATGATAGACCACCTCGGGGGGGGTGTGCTGGATCATGGCTACCGCCGCTGCCACATATTCTTCCAGCGTCGGCACCTCGAGGCGCCCCGCCTGCCAGGCCTTGCCTAGCGTACTGCCCTCCACCACGTGCAGTGGATGCAATTTAATCCCCTCCAATCCGGTGTCCACGATGCGATGCAAGGTCTCCAGACTGTCCATCGCCACTTCCCCCGGCAGGCCAACAATGAGATGGGCGCAGACCTTGATCCCCCGCAGGTGGGCACGGCGCACCGCATCTTCATAGGCGCCGTAGCCATGACCCCGGTTGATCCGCTGCAGTGTCTTGTCGCTCGCGCTTTGCAGACCGAGTTCCAGCCACACCTCATAGCCGCGAGCCTGATAGCCGGCCAGCAGATCCAGCACAGCATCCGGCACACAATCCGGCCGGGTACCGACGCAGAGCCCCACCATGTCACTGACCGACAAGGCTTCTTCGTACATGCGCTGCAGATACTCCACTTCGGCATAGGTACTGGTATAGGCCTGAAAATAGGCGAGATAGCGTTTGGCGCGGGTGACTTCGTCCCGCCGGGCCAGCAGTTGCTGCACCACAGAGAGTTGCTGGGCCGACTCGTCGGCAAAAGAGGAGACGTTACAGAAGGTGCAGCCACCGCGACCCAGGGTGCCGTCCCGGTTCGGGCAGGTAAAGGCACCGTGAATGGAGAGTTTGTGGATCTTCTGACCGTGACGTTGCTTGAGATCCTGGCCGAATGTATTGACGAGTTCGTGTAACTGCATGACACCTCCGCTAAAGGGGCGTCATTGTACGAGTTTGACCTCATAGGGAGGCTGAGCTGGATCAAGCGAAGCCTGTGGCCAAAAAACATATAAATATTCATCATAATCCGAATAAATACCCACAAACGACGTAACTGGGGTACTTTTGGAAACCATGCTGTCTAGATAGAAGATGAAAGAGAGGCCAAGGTTTCCTATATAACTATCTGTAAGGCATTGAGATTTACCCTCTAGCCAGCATGCGGATAAATGCAAGATGCAGGATCTTGAAATGTGATCGACACCCCGCCTCATCGTGGCTGATTGGTAAGATTACTACAGTTCGACAGCACGATGCAGTCGACCACTAAAGCTAAAGTTGACAGCATACAAAACCATCAAATAAGAAAAACAAAGAACAATAGCACTGCAACTCTTCATTAAAACTCTAAAACCGACATTTTGTTATGACTGTGTGACATTACAAACAGTCGGGATGTCCAATTGACCTTGCCCAAAATTCCCATTAGTTTGGAGATTCGCCACCTCAGGCGGACGGAACCACAAGAGCCAATCGCAATTTATGCAGTTTGTGATGGAAGGCCGAGCAAGGGAGAAATGCAATGTCACTATATGATCCAAAGCTGGAGAGGGATAACTGTGGCTTCGGCCTGTTGGCCCACATGGAAGGGGAAGCCAGCCACAAGCTTGTCCGTCTCGCGATGTCAGCCTTGGCTCGCATGCAGCACCGCGGCGGTATCTCCGCCGATGGCAAAACCGGCGACGGTTGTGGTCTGCTGCTGCAAAAACCGGACAGCTTCTATCGCGCTGTCGCCGAAGAGAAGGGATGGCACCTTGGCCGCAACTATGCGGTCGGTATGCTGTTCTTGAATCCCGATCCTGTCTTGGCCCAGGCCACTCGCGACATCATCGACGAGGAGCTGGAAAAAGAGACCTTGAGTCTGGTCGGTTGGCGCAAGGTGCCCATCGATACCAATGTGCTCGGTCCCATCGCCAAGGCCTCCTTGCCCAGCATCGAACAGGTCTTTGTCAACGCCCCCCCCGGCTGGGTCGACAAGGATCTCGAGCGCCGCCTCTATATCGTGCGCCGCCGCATCGAGAAGCGCATCAGCGACGACTACTTCTACGTAGTCAGCCTCTCCAACCTGGTCACCGTCTATAAAGGACTGTGCATGCCGGTGGACTTGCCGCGCTTCTATCTGGATCTCGCCGACATTCGCATGCAGGCCGCCATCTGCGTGTTCCACCAGCGTTTCTCCACCAACACCAGCCCGCGCTGGCCGTTGGCGCAGCCGTTCCGCTATCTCGCCCACAACGGCGAGATCAACACCATCGCCGGCAACCGCCAGTGGGCTAAGGCGCGCAGCTACAAGTTCGCCACCCCGCTCATTCCGGATTTGCAAGAGGCCGCCCCCTTCGTCAATACCACGGGGTCCGATTCCTCCAGCCTCGACAACATGCTGGATCTCTTCCTCGCCGGTGGCATGGACCTGTTCCGCGCCATGCGCCTGCTGATCCCGCCTGCATGGCAAAAGCACCCGAACATGGATGACGACCTGCGCGCCTTTTATGACTTCAACTCCATGCACATGGAGCCCTGGGATGGCCCGGCCGGCATCGTCATGACCGACGGCCGCTACGCCACCTGCGCGCTGGATCGTAACGGCCTGCGCCCGGCCCGCTACGTCATCACCAAGGACAAGTTCATCACCCTGGCCTCCGAAGTGGGCACCTGGGATTACACCCCGGACGAGGTGCTGGAGAAGGGCCGGGTCGGTCCGGGGGAGCTGTTCGTGGTGGATACCCACAACGGCAAGATCTGGACCAGCTTCGAGATCGATGACGATCTCAAGAGTCGTCACACCTACAAGCAGTGGATGGACAAGCATTGCAAACGGCTGGTGCCGTTCGAGCAGATGGATGATGCCAGCACTGGCGCCCGCGAGTTCTCGGACGATCAGCTCAAGACCTACCAGAAACTGTTTGGCTACTCCTACGAGGAGCTGGATCAGATAGTGCGCGTGCTCGGCGAGAACGGCCAGGAGGCGGTGGGCTCCATGGGGGATGACACCCCGATGGCGGTGCTCTCCTCCAGCCAGCGCACCCTGTATGACTATTTCCGCCAGATGTTCGCCCAGGTGACCAACCCGCCCATCGATCCGCTGCGGGAAAACCACGTCATGTCGCTGGCCACCTGTATCGGCCGCGAGCAGAACGTGTTCAACGAGACCTTCGGCCACGCCCACCGGGTGCTGTTCCAGTCGCCGATCCTGCTCTACTCCGACTTCCACCAGCTGCTGGCACTGGAAGGGGAACACTACCGTCATGCGGTGCTGAGCCTCAACTTCAAGCCCGAAGAGGGGCTGCAAGCGGCGCTGGAGCGGCTGTGCAAGGACGCCGCCGACAAGGCGCGCGGCGGTACCGTGTTGCTGATCCTGTCGGATCGGGACGTCAGTGCCGACACCCTGCCGATCCCGGCCGCCATGGCGGTGGGCGCGATGCAGCGCACCCTGGTAGACAACAATCTGCGCTGTGATGCCAATATTTTGGTGGAAACCGCTAGTGTGCGCGATCCGCACCACTTCTCCGTGCTGCTGGGCTTTGGCGCTACCGCCATTTATCCCTATCTCGCCTACGAGACCCTCGCCAAGCAAGTAGAGGAAGGCGTGCTCAAGATGAGCCTGCGCCAGGCCATGCTCAACTACCGCAATGGCATCAACAAGGGTCTCTACAAGGTGATGTCCAAGATGGGCATCAGCACGGTGGCGAGCTACCGCTGCTCCCAGCTGTTTGAAGCCGTGGGGCTGTCCAACTCCGTGGTCGAGATGTGCTTCAAGGGTGTCTCCAGCCGCATTCAGGGCGCCGATTTTGCCGACATCCAGCAGGATCAGCTCAATCTGTCCCGCCAGGCCTGGTTGGCGCGCAAGGCGCTCACCCAGGGCGGCCTGCTGAAATTCGTGCACGGCGGTGAGTACCACACCTACAACCCGGACGTGGTGCAGACCCTGCAAGTGGCGGTACGCTCCGGCGACTACGCCGATTACAAGACGTACGCACGTCTGGTAAACGAGCGCCCGGTGGCGACTCTGCGGGATCTCTTGTCCCTGAAGCAGGGCACGACCCCCATCGCCCTGGAGCAGGTGGAGCCTGCCGCCAACCTGTTCCCGCGTTTTGACTCCGCCGCCATGTCCATCGGCGCGCTGGGGCCTGAGGCGCATGAGGCGCTGGCGGTGGCCATGAACCGCCTGGGTGGCAAGAGCAACTCCGGCGAAGGTGGCGAAGATCCCAAGCGCTTCGGTACCGAGAAGAATTCGCGCATCAAGCAGGTGGCATCTGGGCGCTTTGGCGTCACCCCCCACTACCTGATGAACGCCGATGTGGTGCAGATCAAGGTCGCCCAAGGCGCCAAGCCCGGCGAAGGTGGCCAGCTGCCCGGTGACAAGGTGACGGCACAGATCGCCAAACTGCGTTATTCCGTGCCCGGCGTGACCCTGATCTCGCCGCCGCCCCACCACGACATCTACTCCATCGAGGACTTGGCCCAGCTCATCTTCGACATCAAGCAGATCAACCCAGATTGCCTGGTGTCGGTCAAGCTGGTGTCCGAGCCCGGCGTCGGCACCATCGCCTGCGGCGTGGCCAAGGCCTATGCGGACTTCATCACCGTCTCCGGTTATGACGGCGGCACCGGTGCCAGCCCGCTGAGCTCGGTCAAATACGCCGGCTCCCCCTGGGAGCTGGGTCTGGCCGAGACCCAACAGGCACTGGTCGCCAACGGCCTGCGCCACAAGGTGCGGCTGCAGGTGGACGGCGGTCTCAAGACCGGTCTGGACATCATCAAGGCGGCCATCCTCGGCGCCGAGAGCTTTGGCTTCGGTACCGGCCCCATGGTGGCGCTCGGCTGCAAATACCTGCGCATCTGCCACCTGAACAACTGCGCCACCGGCGTCGCCACCCAGGATGAGAAGCTGCGCCGCGAGCACTTCACCGGCCTGCCGGAGATGGTGATGAACTACTTCAAGTTCATCGCCGAAGAGACTCGCGAGCTGATGGCCGAGCTCGGCGTCAGCCAGCTCACCGATCTCATCGGACGCACCGATTTGCTCGAAGCCCTGCCCGGCCTCACCGCCCGTCAGGCCAAGCTGGACTTGTCCGGCATCCTGGCGAGCCCGGTGGCACCGGCAGGCTCCAGCCTGTTCAGCCAGCAGCACAACCCGACCTTCGACAAGGGGCCGCTCAACCTCAAGATGGTGGATGACCTGCTCGGCGCGGTCGAGACCCTGAGCGGCGGCGAGTTCCGTTACGACATCCGCAACACCGATCGCTCGGTGGGGGCGCGTCTGTCAGGGGAAATCGTCAAGCGTCACGGCAACCAGGGCATGGCGGCGGATCCGGTGCGGGTGCACTTCAACGGCACCGCCGGCCAGAGCTTCGGTGTATGGAACGCCGGCGGCCTCGAGATGATACTGACCGGCGATGCCAACGACTACGTGGGCAAGGGCATGACCGGCGGCAAGCTGGTGGTCAAACCCCACGTCGGCGTTGCGTTCAAATCCCACGAGGCGGCCATCATCGGCAACACCTGCCTCTATGGCGCCACCGGCGGCAAGCTCTATGCGGCCGGTACCGCTGGCGAGCGCTTCGCGGTGCGCAACTCTGGCGCCCTGGCGGTGGTCGAGGGCATTGGCGACAACGGCTGCGAGTACATGACAGGCGGCATCGTCACCATCCTTGGCACCACAGGGGTCAACTTCGCGGCCGGCATGACGGGCGGTTTTGCCTACGTGCTGGACGAGTGTGGCAACTTTGCCAAGCGCACCAACCCGGAGCTGGTAGAACTGCTGGACGTGGCGGATCTCGCCATCCATCAGGAACACCTACGCGGCATCATCACGGCGCATCTGAACGAGACAGGCAGTTCGCGCGCCGAGGAGATCCTGGCCCACTTCGACTCCTATGTGCCCAAGTTCAGGCTGATCAAACCCAAGTCCAGCGACGTCAAGTCCCTGCTTGGTCACACCAGCCGCTCTAGTGCAGAACTCAGAATCCAGGCGCAATAAGGAGGGAACCCTATGAGCCAGAACGTATTCCAGTTTATCGACGTCCAGCGGGTCGACCCGCCCAAGAAGCCACTCAAGATCCGCAAGATCCAGTTTGTGGAGATCTACGAGTCCTTCAACCAGGCCCAGGTCGGCATGCAGGCGGATCGCTGCCTCGACTGCGGCAACCCCTATTGCGAATGGAAGTGCCCGGTCCACAACTACATCCCCAACTGGCTGAAACTGGCCAACGAGGGACGCATCCTGGAGGCGGTGGAGCTCTCCCATCAGACCAACAGCCTGCCGGAGGTGTGCGGCCGCGTCTGCCCGCAAGACCGCCTGTGTGAGGGTGCCTGTACCCTCAACGATCGCTTCGGCGCCGTGACCATAGGCAACATCGAAAAGTACATCACCGACAAGGCGTTCGAGATGGGCTGGCGCCCGGATCTCTCCAAGGTGGTGAAGACCGACAAGCGCGTTGCCGTCATCGGCGCCGGCCCGGCCGGGCTCGCCTGCGCCGACGTGCTGGCCCGCAACGGTGTCAGCGCCGTGGTGTTCGACAAGTACCCGGAAATCGGTGGCCTGCTCACCTTCGGCATCCCCTCCTTCAAGCTGGAAAAAGAGGTGATGCAGCGTCGCCGCGAGATCTTCGAGGGCATGGGCATCGAGTTCCGCCTCGAGACCGAGGTGGGCAAGGATGTCACCTTCGCCGATCTCCTGGGTGAATTCGACGCCGTCTTCCTCGGGGTCGGCACCTACAAGTACATGAAGGGCGGCTTCGAGAACGAGACGGCGCCGGGCGTGTACGACGCCCTGCCCTACCTCATCTCCAACGCCAACCGGCTGCTGGGTTTTGAGAAGGCGCAGGCCGATTACATCGACTTCGCCGGCAAGCAGGTAGTGGTGCTCGGCGGCGGCGATACCGCCATGGACTGCGTGCGCACCGCCATTCGTCAGGGCGCCGACAAGGTCATCTGCGCCTATCGCCGGGATGCCGAGAACATGCCGGGTTCCAAGCGGGAGGTGAAGAACGCCCATGAGGAAGGGGTGGAATTCATGTTCAACCTGCAACCCATCGGCGTGGAGCTGGATGCCTATGGCCGCACCTGTGGCATCAAGGTGGTGAGCACCGAGCTCAGCGCCCCCGATGCGAACGGCCGCCGCAATCCGGTAGTGGTCGAAGGCTCCGAGCAGGTGCTGGCCGCCGATGCGGTGGTGATGGCGTTTGGCTTCCAACCCAATCCCCAGCCCTGGATGAGCGAGTTTGGCATCGCGCTCGACAGCCGGGATCGCATCAAGGCCGATGAGAAGGCGGATTATGCCTTCCAGACCAGCAACCCCAAGGTGTTCGCCGGTGGCGACGCGGTGCGCGGCTCGGATCTGGTGGTCACCGCCATCTATGAGGGCCGCAAGGCTGCCGAAGGGATCATGGACTACCTGGCCGTTTAAGCTGCCACGAAGCAGATCTCGTCAAGCAAACAGCCCCGTACTGCGGGGCTGTTTTTTTATATCTGTCTCTTGCCAGCAACCGATGCGGCTAGATGCTCCAGCTCTCCGGCAGCCGCTCGGTCAGGGTGGAGATGTAGGCCAGGGTACGTTCCCGTTTGGGGGCGGTGAACATCTGGTGCGCGCTGCCCGCCTCCATCACCTCGCCCGCTTCCAGGAAGATCACCTGCTGGGCAATCTGGGCCGCCAGGCGCAAGTCGTGGGTGGCGATCAGCATAGTAGTGCCCTCCCGGGCCAGCTGGCGCAGCACGGCGACCACTTCCAGCGCGAGCTCGGGATCCAGCGCCGAGGTGGGCTCGTCACAGAGCAGCACCCGAGGGGCAGGCGCCAGGGCTCTGGCGATGGCAACTCGCTGCTGCTGGCCGCCGGACAAAGTGGCTGGCACCGCCTCGGCCTTGTGGCTCAGTCCCACCTTGTCGAGCAGCTCCCGGCCACGGGTCAGCGCTTTCTCCTTTGGCCATTTCAAGACGGTCACCAGCCCCTCAATCACGTTCTCCAGCACCGTCATGTGTGGAAACAGCTGGAAGCTCTGAAACACCATGCCGGTCTGCTGGCGCAGATCCAGCACCTGGGTGCGGGTGATCGAATGGGCGAAGTCCAGCTCGCTCTCCCCCAGCACCAGCTGCCCCGCGTCCGGCCGCTCCAGCAGATTGACGCAGCGCAGCAGGGTACTCTTGCCACTGCCGGAGGGGCCAATCAGCGCCGTGACTGTGCCGGCCTCCAGTTCGAGCCCCACGCCTTTGAGCACCCGCTGGCCGGCAAACTGTTTCTCGATACCGCTCAACTGGATCATGGTGCGACCTCCCGGGTCTCTTTGTGGGTCAACTTGCGCTCCAGCCTGTCCTGCAAGGTGGAGAGCACG
Source organism: Aeromonas tecta (assembly GCF_000820185.1). Lineage (GTDB taxonomy): Bacteria > Pseudomonadota > Gammaproteobacteria > Enterobacterales > Aeromonadaceae > Aeromonas > Aeromonas tecta. The sequence goes on along the minus strand of NZ_CDCA01000008.1, from coordinate 34,605 downwards.
GAGCTGAACATCAGGTAGATGACGGCCGTCTCGGTGTAGAGGATGAGCGGCTCATAGGTGACGGAGGCGAGCCGCTGGGCCGCCTGGAACAATTCTGGCACCGTCACCGCCGCCGCCAGGGAGGTGTCCTTGACCAGGGAGATGAAGGTGTTGGAGAGCGGCGGCACCGCGATGCGCGCCGCCTGGGGCAGGATCACCCGCCACATCGCCTGGGGCCAGCTCATGCCGATGGAGTGAGCGGCCTCCCACTGCCCCTTGGGGATGGCGGCCAGGGTGGCGCGGATGATCTCCGAGCTGTAGGCGCCGATGTTGAGGGTAAAACCGATAATGGCGGCGGTGAAGGCATCCAGCACGATACCGGCGCTCGGCAGCCCGTAAAAAATAAGAAAGAGCTGCACCAGCAGCGGTGTGCCCCGAATAAGCCAGACGTAGAAACGCACCAGCGCGACCAGCGGCCTTGGCCCATATAAGCGGGCCAGGGCCACCAGGAAGCCGAGCAAGATGCCCAGCACGAAGGTGATCAGGGTCAGCGGCACGGTAAAAATAAGCCCCGCACTGAGCAGGGGCCAGAAAGAGTCGATAACGAGCTGCAACCAGGGGGGCACGTTAATTACCTCGAACGTGATGATATTGCCGCAAACTTATTGCGAGACGTCGCTGCCGAAATATTTCAGGGAGACTTTCTGATAGGCACCATCCTGTTTCGCACCGCGTAGTGCCTGATTGATGGCGGCCAGCAACTCGGGTTGCCCCTTGGCCAACAAGGCGCCGGATTGCTCCCCTTTATCACCGGTGGCGGCGACCTTCAGCTTGGCATCGGGTTTGTGTTTCTTGAAGTCCAGGAAGGAGAGGCTGTCGTTGATGGTGGCATCCACTCGCCCGGTCAGTACCAGCTCGAGGGACTGGTTGAAGCCCTCGGTCGCCACTACCTCGGCGCCCGATGTCTTGGCCAGCTGGGCGAAGTTGCTGGTCAGGGACTGGGACGAGGTCTTGCCCTTCAGGTCGGCGAAGCTCTTGATACTGTCGTTGTCGCTGTGTACCAGCACCACCGCCTTGGAGGTGATGTAGGGGTCTGAAAAATCGTACTTTTTCAGCCTCTCAGGGGTAATGGACACCTGGTTGAGCACCAGATCGTAGCGCTTGGCATCCACCCCAGCGATGAGGCCATCCCACTTGCCTTCGACAAACTCCGGCTTCACCCCGAGAGAGTGAGCGATAAGCTCCCCTATCTCAACATCAAAGCCCACCAGCTTGCCGCTCTTGTCGTGGAAGGTGAAGGGAGGATAGGCCCCTTCCGTGCCTATCTTGATCACCCCGGCGCTCTGAATGGCGGCAAGGCTGGACTGGGTCTGTGCCTGCACCGCGCTCATCAGTGCCAGTGGCAGGGCGGCCAATACAAACAGGGATTGCAGTTTTTTCATTGTCTACCTCGTTATATTTATGAATATCCAAACGCTTGCCAACGATATTAAGGCGGGAGCCATGATATCTATATAGGGAGCCTGACCACGGGAACGCTTCGCTTAATTAATATTATTCGAAGCGCACTTTTGTTTATTTAAAGGGTGCCGTGGTGGCATGGACAAAACATAACGTGGGACATTCCCCGGCCAAACCATGAAATATGGCGATATTTAGCGAAAGAATGGATAACGAAAAAAGAAAGGGGCAAGAGAGGCCATGGATTGCCCTGCTGCAAGAGATGCGCCGCAGGGCGTTTTATCGGATCAACCGGATCAGGTCAGCTGGGTTGGGCGATTTACTCCTCCCCTGCCGAAACGCAGACTCGGCGGCGTAGGAGGCAGGATCCGCTCAGCACAAAATACTGCTCACAGACGCGCTACCAGCCACTCCCCCTTGCCCACCGGCACCAGGGAGGTGACAAACTCGGGATCACCGCGCACCTGCGCCATCCATTCCTGCATCTCGCCCTGATGGGAGATTGCGTTATCCACCACCAGCAGGCCGCGCGGGGCGAGCAGGCGCCGGATCTCTGGCCACCAGGCCTGGTATTGCTGGCGATCCGAGTCCAGGAAGATAAGCTGATAACCCGCTGCGGGCAGAGTGGGCAGCAATACATCGGCCTCCCCCGCCAGCTGGGTGATGACGACATCGAGACCCGCGCGCCGGAAGTTGCGCCCAGCCAGTGCCAGTTTGTCTTCGTCTCGCTCTATGGTGGTGACCCGGCCCCCCAGCCGCTGCGCCGCCTGTGCCAGCCAGAGGGTGGAATAGCCGTTGGAGGTGCCTATCTCCAGCACGGCCGCCGCGCCTCGGGTCTGTACCAATACAGCCAGCAGCTCCCCCGTGTCTCTGGTGATATTGAGCATCTTGTGACCGCGAGCCTGCTGCGCCTTGTCGTTCTCCTCGCCAAAGCACTCCAGCTCCCTTTTAAGTTGTTCCAGTTCCATCTCTGCTCCCTTGGGTGAAAAGGCTCGGCGCCGTGGCCTGGCCGATCTCTTGTTCTCTTCCTGATAACCCTCAACACTCGCGCTCTGGCGGCAAGTCTCCCAGCAAGTAGCGTGGCCCAGCACCCTGCGTGGCCGCCTGATCTGCCGGGTTGTAGAGGGCGCAGTGCTCAAGCGACAGACAGCCGCAGCCGATGCAGGCGTTGAGTTTGCGCTTCATCAGCTGCAAGGCCTCGATGCGCCGATCGAGCAGCCCCTGCCACTGGCCGGCGATCCGCTCCCAGTCGTGGCGATCCGGCGTGCGGCCATCGGGCAATCCGGCCAGTGCCTCGGCAATCTCGCCAAGGCTCAAGCCCATGCCCTGCGCCACCCGAATGAAGGCGATACGGCGCAGCGCATCCTGCGGATAGAGCCGCTGGCCCCCGTCGTTGCGGATGCTGCCGATCAATCCTTTCTGCTCGTAGAAACGCAGGGCACTGGCGTTGACGCCCGAGCGCCTGGCTATCTGGCCGATGGCCAACCATTTGCGATCCATCTTCGTCCTTGATCTCAAGTTAACTTTAACTTGCACAATCCTGTCTCCCCCAACAAAAGGAGTCAAACGATTATGGATTATCTCCACACCCTGCTCGATGCGAATCAAACCTTCGCCCTCAACGGCCGTGACACCACCAACCACTGCCCCATGGCGTTGCACGCCCTGCACGAGATGGGGGCGACACAGGCTCAGTTACAGCGCTTCTTTACCCATTGGCAGAACACCCATGCCCTTCCGGCCGGGTTGAACAATCAAGGTGAGGAGGAGGAAACCCGCTTCGTGCAGCTGCGCCAACAGCTAGCCATCCGCTTTGCCGACGAGGGGTGGCTGCCGACCTTCGCGACCCTGCTGTCCCAGCGCCTCTCCCCCGCAGGCGGCGCCTTCCATCCGCTGATTCGCTTCGCCTGCGCGTTGGAGAACGGCCATCTGGGCGAGCAGGCCGCGGCGCTGGCGGCCTGGCAGTGCAAGGCCTTGATCTTGCCGGCCGGCAGCGGGGAACCCTGCCGGGACGTCACTGGCCTGCTGGCCGGGCTGTCGATGCAGTGGGAGGGCTCACGCTGGCCGGGAGAGTGGATCACTGCGCGCCTGCGCCAGGTGGCGGCAGACCCGCGCTGGCCGGACTCGCTGCCACGCAGCCTGGATGGGGAGGACGCCGTGCTGGCGCAGCTGGCCGAGGCCGCCCTGCCCCTCTATTGGCAGACCCGCAACTTCACCGTGCTGCACCTGGTGACCGGCAGTCGGGCCGCCGCCATCGTCGCCCGCCATCTGCCCACTGAGCTCAGAGGGCCTTGGCAGACCCTGATGTGGCAGGCGGTGGCCGCGGCCTATATCACGGTCGGGGCGCCGGTGCTGGGAGCCCAGCGCTGGCCAGACGTCACAGGGCTGAATTGGGAGAGGGTGCTAACACGGGCGATCGCGAGCCTGGACGATCACGTGATCAAGCTGGTGCACTGCTGCTGGCGGGAGCAGGCGGGCTCACCCCACCCGTCCCACTATCTGGCGGTCGCCGCCTGGGCGGTGGGACTGCTGGAAACCGAGAACAAACGGGTGAGCGCTTAGGGCGCCGCGACCCGGGTAAAACTGATGGCAGGGCAGCTGGGGGCCACCCCTTGAGTCAGGGTCAGGGACTGGGGACGATAGCTCAGGTGATATTGGCCTGGGCTAGACAGGTCGTAGACCTGGGTCAGCTCGGCATCCGCCCGGCTTTTCTGACCCGCGCCCAGAATAAAGAAGTCGTCGGCAGCGGGGGCGCCGCGCTTGGCAAGCGGCCCCTTGTAAGCAATCGGCTGATCCCCCAGCCGCAAGTCGATGGCATCGGCGAACCAGCCCTCGAACGGGGTGAACCAGCTCAGCACCTCGAGGGGTCCCTCCCCCTGATTGGTCAAGGTCATCACCAACGGCAGGGGTTCATTCACCGGACTTTCGGCCTTGACCGACAGCTCGCACCGCAGGGGGGCCGCGAGGGCGAGTGTGGTCAGCAAGAGTGTCATCATGGTGCCTCCATCAAAAAGGGGCCTCGCGGCCCCATCATCCATCAATTTTCGCTCGGGGTGTTCTCGGCGAAATATTCGTGGTTGTCGGCGTTGTTGAGCGCCTTCTGCGGATCCGTGCTCGCCAGGTTGCGGGCATTGGCCTGACCGTAACCCAGATCGTCGGTGCCTGCCACCACGTTGAAGTGGCTCAGCTCGTGGACGATTGTACCGGCACGGGAATCTGTCCCCTTGACCGGGGCCGTCCAGAAGCTCTTGCACAGATAGACCTTGTAGGGCTGATCCGGATAGACGTAAGCGAAGTAGCTCTGCTGGCAACCGCAGTCGAAGGTGAGCGGCTTGTTGTCGATGGCATCCTTGATCTTGCTGAACTGGGTCTCGGCCTGATCCCAACGGGCCGTGCTGTAGGCGCCAAACCAGCTGCGATAGCGTTTCCCAGTGGGTTTATCCACTGCCAGATAACTACTTGAGTTATTGGTGATACTGCTTGCCGCATCCAGAGCAGTCAGAATGTCGGTTTTCTGGGTGTTGGTGCAGCGCCCGGTGAAGCTCACCGCGGCAGTTACCGCCTGGGGCTCGGCCAGCGGCGCGGCCCTGGCTTGCAACCGCTCGTCGCTCAGCCCCTCCAGCCAGAGGCTGACGGCGTTGGACTCGCTCGCCTGGGCCTGTTTGGCCTTGGGAGCGCTGGCCGCTTTCTCCAGGGTCGGCAACTGGTAGCGGATGCTGTATTGACCCTGGACGCTCATGTCATAGAGGCCAGAGATCTCGGCCTGCAGGGTCAGGCTCTGGCCAGCCTTGAGCAGCTGGAAGTCCTTGTCGGTCGGCGCCGCCCGCTTGATCAGGGCTCCCTCGTAATCGACTCGCTGGCCGTCGCGCTCCACCACGAACAGCGGTGCATCCTCGCGGCCCGGCAGTTGCCATTTGAGCAGGCGGATGGGCTGGTCGCCGGTGTTGGTCAGAGTCAGGTTGACCTTTACATCGTCCGTGCTGCCTTCTACCAGAGAGAGGCGCGCGTCGAGGGCGGCGGCGCAGAGCGGTGAGGCCAGTACACCGGCCAGCAGCAGGGCTATGGGCGTTGCTTTCATCAGATTTCCTTATGCATTGAGTTATGTCATTAGACAATTTGCTTCTATACGGCCCTCTTTGGGGCCAACTCACCCTAGAGCAGATGTTTTGCGCCACCATCTCACCATATGGGGGAGCCCCCCCATCAGAGGGGCAATGCTCCACCCCTGCCGCGCTGCGACAACATTGCGTACCGAAGGAAATGCATAAGGAGGGTCAACCCGGCGCTCGCCCTGCCCCGGGTTTGAAATCATAAAAAACCCCGGCACTTGGCCGGGGTCATGGGAGCAGAGACAGTACTGGCGTCAGCCGTTGGTCTCGGCCAGCAGGCCCAAGGCGGGCTGGGCATTGCCGGGGACCAGACGATACGCCTTGTGATGCTTGACCAGGGTGCTCTTCTTGTCACCCTGGCTCAGCAGCAGGCCATGCGCAAAGGCCGTCTGCGCGAGCTGCTTCTCGTCGCCACGCACATAGAGGATCAGCGGCTTGAGCAGTTCCCCTTCGGCGATGTGCCCCTGATACTCGCTGGCCGAGATGACCAGGCTGGATTGCCCCTGACTCAGCAGGCGCAGCTTGGCGTTCAGTTCGCTGTCGGTAAACACTAACCAACCCGCTGCCTCCAGCTCGGCCACCAGGGTGGCGAGCCTGGCCCCCTGTTGCTCGGGCTCGGCCATGGCGCGGCCGTACTGGCAGACGATACGCTCGAGCAGTCCCTTGAGATCGGCGCCGGCGCCCAGGGTACGGCCCTGCTGGATCCAGCCTTTCAAGTCTTCCATCACCAGTCGGGAGAAGCGCTTCTCCTTGAGGGAATCGGCCATCCAGGTGCAGAGAAAATGGCTCTCTTGGGCGGAGGTACGCTTGCCGGCCTTCTGCTCGGCAGTGCGCGCCAGCTCGGCCAGGCTCTGGGTGGCCATGTCGAGCAGGGCCTGATTGTAGCTAGGAGGGGTCATCACACTTCCTCAACGATATGGACCGCAAGAGCGACCCAGTCACAGACAGTCAAGGCGCCAGCGGCGCCTTGACGTAGGGGAGCCTTGGCTCCCTTGTACCATCGCTGCCGCTTATTTCGGCTGACGGGGCTTCTTGGCGGCGGCCAGGCGCTTGAGGCGCTGGCCCTGCAGCTTGGACTCGGCCATAGCCTGGGCGGCGGCATTGTCTTCGCGCTGGGGACGCTTGCCGAAGCGGCGACGCTCCTGCAGCTGCTTGATCAGCTCGTCGCGGCTGCTCACCTCGTAGCCCGGCACCATGATGCGGCGGATCTTCTGGCCGATCAGCGCCTCGATCTCCAGCAGGGTGCGCTCTTCTTCGCGGCTGACGAAGGAGATGGCCATGCCGCTCTTGCCGGCGCGGCCGGTACGGCCGATGCGGTGCACATAGTCTTCCGCCAGGAACGGGAGATCATAGTTCACCACGTATTCCAGATCAGGGATATCCAGACCACGGGCGGCCACTTCGGTGGCGACCAGCACCCGCACCTTGCCTTCCATGAACTCGCGCAGGGCGCGGCGACGGCTGCCTTGCGCCTTCTCACCGTGCACCACGGCGGACTTGATGCCATCGAGGTTCAGCTCGTCCACCAGCTCGTCGCAGCTCTCGCGGGTACTGGCGAACACCAGCACCTGCTGCCAGTTCTGCTTGCCGATGAGCTCGGAGAGCAGCTCGCGCTTGCGCTTCTGCTCCACCGGATAGACGGTGTGGCTGACGGTATCGGCGGTGGAGTTCTGCTTGTTGACGCTGATGATCTGCGGGCGGTCCAGCATCAGGTTGGCCAGCTTCTTCACGGCGTCGGAGAAGGTGGCGGAGAACAGCAGGTTCTGACGGGTCTTGCTGACCGCTTGCAGGATCTGCTGCACATCGGCGCTGAAGCCCATGTCGAGGATGCGATCCGCTTCGTCCAGCACCAGGCACTCGACGCCGGAGAGACTCAGGTTACAGGCGGTCAGGTGCTCGAGCAGACGGCCCGGGGTCGCCACTATGATGTGAGCGCCCGCTTTCAGCTTGCGCGCCTGCACGTCCTGTTTGCCGCCGCCGACCAGGGTCAGCACAGTGATGTCCAGGTACTTGGCGAAGTCATTGATGTTGCCTGCGACCTGAGCGGCCAGCTCGCGGGTCGGGGTCAGGATCAGCACCCGGGCGTTGGACGGCTGCAGCGGCGCCGGATTGTCCAGCAGGCGTTGCAGGATCGGCAGCGCGAAGGCCGCGGTCTTGCCGGTGCCGGTCTGGGCGCTGGCCAGCACGTCGCTACCACGACGAATGGTCGGGATCGCCTGACGCTGCACAGGGGTCATCTCTTGATAACCGCAATCTGAGATAGCGCGCAAAATCTCGGGGGCAAAATCGAACGATTCAAATCTCATGTTGGGTTCCTGTGTTCCAGCTGGGCTGTAGTTGGCTTAAGTGGCTTGAGCCGTCGTGTGGCACGGCATCGGCGAGGCTTGCGGCCAAGGACGGCTGAATCTGACATCGGGTCAGAGAGTGAGCCGGAAAATGGCGGGCGCGAAGTGTAACAGATAGGCGGAGCAAATTCCGCCTCAAATGGCCTGTATTTTGATTGTGTTACGGATTAGGTCGAGATTGACTCAGGATTGGGGATGGGCGCGCCGTCCTCGGCGGCCTTGCTGCCCGCCTGCAGCCTCCTCAGCCAGGGGATACATCGCGGGTTGCGTGGGCCAATGGCCAGCGGGTCTGTCGACCCGCAGGCGGCAGGATCAGCTGGCCCGATCGCTCGAGCGGCGGCACAAACGAAAGACGATGGTGGCCACCGCGACCACAAACAGCACGCAGGAGGTCATCAGCAGGCACTTGGTCAGCAGCTCGTGATACTGGGAAAAGAGCGGGGAGAGCATGACGAAGCGGCCTATCAGCCCCAGCACCAGGGCCCACAGGAAGGCGCTGGCAAAACTCGCCATCACCAGTTTGAACCTGTCCAGGTGACCCACCCCCATCAGCATGGGAGTCAACACCCGCACGAAAGGGATGAAACGGGAGATGAACATGGCCCAGAAGCCATATTTTCCCAGCAGACGGGTGGCCTTTGGCAGGCTGCCATCGGGGATCACCTTCTCGACCTTGTGCATGAAGCGGGTGCCGTGCAGCGCACGCCCCTGCAGGTACGCAACCAGACTCCCCAACCCGGTGGCCAACGGCAAATAAAGCAGTGGCACTTCCAGACCGACGACTCCCAGTCCGACCAGGCCACCGGCCAGCAGCACTACGCTGTCGCCAGGCAGCGGCAGAAACACGAAGCTCGATTCCAGAAAGAGGATCACCACCAGGCAGGTGACGAGCAGACCGATGGCCTGCATGTGTATTAGCTGTTCAAAGTCTTGATGCCAAATGGCATGCAGCATGTCCTGCATCTGGTCTGACTCCCGTCAACATAGTGCGAACCCGTCATGAGAACCTTGGGTTCCCACCCGGCAGTTTGTCCCTGTTGCCTCATCCCATTGCTCCTGCGGGAGGCCCGTTATACACCCAGAGAACTGAACAAGAAATTAATGTCTGTGATTTATGTGGGTATGGGCACCTTCTATGGCAGGCGGCTCCCCTCACCCAGGGCGACGAGACATCGCCGCAAGACAGGCCGAAAAATATAGTCAGTTGACGCTGCGTCAGGCTGCCACGACAGGCAAAAAACCGTTACAGTGTAGGGACTCCTCATCGGACGAGGATGCCCACGGAGCTAGGTATGGCGCAGATCCCCCTTTCCCATGCACGATCCTTCTCGCTGCTCGCCCTGTGGCTGATCAGTCTGTCCGCGCAGGCCGAGGATGACTCCTTCGTTCAGCGCCGGGCCAATGCCGTGGTCTCCCTGATGAGCTTCACCGTGGTGCCCGACATCACCGCCAGCAACCTGAATATCGGCGGCGGCACCAGCGAGCAGTCCGCACTCACCATCACCCAGCTCGGCGGCGGCGCCACCATGAGTGAAGGCTTCCCCATCTATCTGGAAGGCACTCTGGGGTACAGCCGCTACGATCCCCAGTTCGTGTTCACCGACGGCGCCGACACCCGTACCATCCCCACCAAGTGGAACAGCCTGACCGCCACAGGTGGCATCGGCTGGGATTTCAGCCTGCACAAGGACAAGTGGGGCGGCAACCTGGTGCTGCGCCCCATCGGCAACTTTACCCTGGGTACCCTGGCGAGCGACTTGCGCCTCGGCGCCCTCTTCATCCAACACAAGACCGGCAAGAACCTCGACTTTCTGGATGGCGGTCGGCTCAACGTCTACGGCCTCGGGGGATCCCTGATGCTGGACTACGAGCTGTTCTCCGTCCCTCAGGATATCGATGTGGAGCTGCGTTACTCCTATCAGCACCTGCAGAGCTTTTCCGGCACCAGCCCCAGCGTCACCGGCCAGGCCGAGGCGGAGAATCTCGGCCTCTACCTGCGCCGCCGTGCCCCCATGTGGGACTGGACCCTGCTGGATCGCCCCCTGCGCTATGTGCTGGAAGGCGCCCGCACCGAGTATCTCGGTGAGCAGCGCGGCCTGCTCGGCTTCAACAGCCTCAACTCCCTCGGCCTTGGGCTCGAGCTCGACAGCAGCAAATACAAGGTCTTCGTCACCCGCACCCGGCTGGTGGCCCGCTACATGTTCAGCAGCAACACCAATGGCTACTCGGTCGGGCTGGCAATGAGTTTCTAAAAACGCGAGGCGATGATTACCTCTCCCACCAGGGCGCCAGCGGTTGTTCCATCGGGTTGGCAATGAGTTTTTAACGGCGCAGACGCAGGCACAGGAGACCCCATGACGAGCTTGACCGAGACGCAGCTTGATACTTTGCTCACCACTCTGCAGGCCCGCTTTGAACAACACCCCCATCGCCACGACGGGATAACCTGGTCCCAGGTGCGCGCCAGGCTGGATGCCAGTTCGCAGCAGTTGTACTCGCTTTATGAGATGGAGAATACCGGCGGTGAGCCCGATGTCATCGGTCAGGATCAACAGAGCGGGCAATTCATCTTCTGTGACTGCAGTGTCGAGAGCCCGAGCGGGCGCAGGAGCCTCTGTTATGACCGGGAGGCGCTGGAATCGAGGAAGGAGAACCGACCGGCGGGCTGCGCGACCGAGATGGCCGCACAGCTGGGCATAGCTCTGCTGACCGAGGCCGAATATCGAGCGCTGCAGAGACTCGGCCAATTCGATACCAAGACCTCGAGCTGGATCCAGACACCCGCGGAGATAAGGCGCCTCGGCGGAGCCCTGTTCTGCGACTGCCGCTACGACAGCGTCTTCCTGTATCACAACGGCGCCCAGTCCTACTATGCCGCCAGGGGCTTTCGCGGCAGCGTGCGGGTCTAGGGACCAAGTGGATGGCCGACCGAGAGAAGCCGACAATCGACCAAGGCCCCGGATACCCCACGCACAACCGGCTCCCTGCCGAGGCTTAACCCTTAAGCAAGATCCCATGGAGGGTCGGTGAAATGGACATCACTCCCGTGATTACTCTTTTGCTATCCCAGCTCTGGTATCTGTTACCACTGCTGCTGATCGCCACCCTGATCAAAACACCCTGGTTCAAGGGCATGGTGGGAGAGTGGTTTCTCAATCTCTCAATCGCGCTGTTTCTCGACCAGCGGGAATATCGGCTACTCAAAAACGTCACGCTACCGAGCGAAGGTGGTACGACTCAGATCGATCACATCATCGTCTCCCGCTTCGGGGTCTTCGTGATCGAGACCAAGAACATGAAGGGGTGGATCTTTGGCAATCCTTCACACAAACGCTGGACCCAGCAGCTATATCGTCGCAAGCATCAGTTCCAGAATCCCCTGCACCAAAACTACGGCCATGTGATGACCCTTAAATCCCTGTTGGGGCTGGCGGATCATCAGCTGCATTCCATCGTTTATTTTATCGGCGACTGCTCCTTCAAGACGCCTATGCCGGAGAATATGCTGAGACGGGGGCCCATCACCTATATAAAACGCAAGACAATCCCTGTATTGAGCTCGGAAGAGGTCGGTCGCATCGTCGACACCATCGAGCGAGGGCGGCTGGCCGCCAACTGGCAGACCCACAAGCAACACGTGGCACAACTCAAGGCGCGCCATCGTGATACACCTCACCAATCTTTGCCCGTAACAGCTATGCCAGTTGTCAATCAGGCCTTGAACGTCTCACCAAACATCACCGAATCGCTCACTCAGCAGAGCCTGCTATGCCCCAAATGTGGCAGCCTGATGGTATTACGTACCGCCAAACGTGGTGATAACAGAGGCAATCAGTTTTGGGGATGCAGTGGATACCCTAAATGCAGGGAAATTATGGCCTTATTACATAAGGCATCTCAATAAAATTGACATATTAAAAATGATCAGGCTCACTTAAGGCACTGATAGTAATAACAAAAACTTCAATGGAGAAGTGATATGCAAGTATTCCTAGATCAACTAATGGACCGTATACATAAACGATATACACACATTTTCTCCAACTATTACCCAGCTCACGGTTCTACCGGTTTCACAGAACGAAACCTCACCAATAACTTTGTATCTGCGATGGAAAGCCTCTACCCTGGCTCCATTTTCTCTTGGTTTGAAGCCCCAATCTGTACAACAGACAATAAACATCTGGATGCAGTAGTTTTTACTGAAACAGATATGTTTTTTATTGAAGCAAAGCGTTTTACCGCCCCGCAATCAAAAACGCACAGTGTCAGAAATGATCTTGAACGTATGCAATCAGCTGAGTCCCAAAAATTAATTGAGCTGGGACTGTTGAAGCCAATCAAACGCCAACGCTATGCCGTGGTGTTAGCTGATGTCTGGACAGAAACAAAAGGCAAGCGGGAAATATTTGAAACTTGGCCCGCGTGTCTGGAAAATGAGTCGTTTTTTTATGCCAGAGCGATTGATTTTTCTGAGTTACCCATTGAGGGAGAATGGAAGAAAAATTACAAAATCTTAGTCGCCATCAAAGCATTACCTTAAACAATTAACTATCAAAAACAAAGGCGGCCATTGGCCGCCTTTGTTTTGATCCTATGGGGTCATTGAATAGTCGCCATCTTGCGCACGCAGGCTTGCTCCCTGTCATCCACCCGCTTGGCGAACCAGGCGGTGGTGAGGTTGCGGGTGATCTTGGGGCTCTTGAGCTGGATGCCGGGCAGGATGGCACGAGGCAGACGGCTGCCCGCTTTCTGCTCCGCCAGGGTGAAGACCCGGCCATAGAGATCCGTCTTGGCGAACTCCTCGCTGTCCCCCAGTCGCAGACTCTGGCGAATAGCATTTTTGCTCATGCTGAGACGGCTGGCGATGCTGTAGACCGCAAGCTCAGTATTGCCAGGCTGGTCGGAGTCGTAGCGGATGAGATCCCCGTCCAGCGCCAGCGTCTTGCCACTGACTCGACTCACCGCGGCCTGGAAGGCGGCATTGCGGCTCGCATACCAGCCGGCGTTGAAGTCGGCGAAGCGATAGAGGGTATCCGGGTAGTCGGCGGGATAGCCGAAGATGTGCTTGGTGCCAAACCAGATGCCACCACGGCGACTGAACACCTCGTGGCGGATGGACTCCTTGACCGAATAGGGATAGCCGCGGGCGTTGGCCTCGGCGAAGGCGATGCTGACCTGCATGGGGCCGCCGGTGTGGACCGGGTTGAGGTTGCCAAACAAGGTCTTGCCCATGGGCACTGTGCTTATCATGTCCTCGAAGATCTCGCTCATCTCCCGCTCGGTGCGCAACTTGTCGATGCGATCGGCATAAGACTTGCCGGTGGGGGATTTGATGCTGAGCGCCGAGCGCACCACGAATTCGGGGATCAGCAGCTTGCCGGCCCGTCGGTTGATCTCCTTCCAGGCAATCTTGCCAAGCCCCGGCACCACAGGATCGGCCTGGTAGGTCGCCTCCTGCTCCGCCACCGCCAGCACGCTGCAGACGTTGTGATCGCTCACCGCGATGCCCTGCGTCGTGAGCGCGGTCACCACGTCGTTGGCCCAGCCCTGTTTATCGGGCACCTGACGGGGCAGGAAGCGCACAATGCGACTCTTCATGTCGGCAGGTTTGCGCGGCTGCATGGCCTTGGGCTGCTTGGCAATGGTGGCCGCATCCTCGGCCGGGGCTGTGGGTTCGCTGGCGCAACCGGCCAGCAGCAGGCTTGCCAGCAGCGGCAAGCTAAGCAGGCGCCACAGGAAAAAGGAGTGTCGGGCAGAAGAGGTCATGAAGGCTTCCGGTAGAGAGATAAGGCGCTGGGCGCCACTCATCCCGATTGGCAAGCCCCGAACGCAAACTGGGTGCCATTGTAGTCAATTGGACTGCAGATCTGAAGGCGCCATTCGCAAGGGCCAGGGCATGACGACAGACCCTGGCGGCTCATCCGTCACGCCAGTTCCACTCGATTTCGTCCCCCGTGCTTGGCCTGATAGAGGGCGAGATCGATGCGCTTGATCAGGGCATCGATACCCTCCCCGGCTTGGCAGATGCCGACCGCGATACTGACGGTAAAGCGTACCCCATCCGCCGAAACAAGCCGCTCCGTGGTGAGCCTTATCTGCTCCGCCAACGCCTTGGCTGCCTCATGCCCCATGCCGGGCAGCCAGATGGCAAACTCCTCTCCACCGAGCCGCGCCACCACCCCGTCCGGCGGGCAGTGCTGACACAGCAGCTCGCTGAACTCCCGCAACACGTTGTCACCTATGCCGTGACCATAGCGATCGTTGATCTGCTTGAAGTAATCGAGATCCAGCAGCAGCAGCGGCGTACCTTCCCCACCATGGGACTCCAGCACGGAGCGAAACCAGCGCCGATTGGAGAGACCGGTCAGCTCATCCGACATGGCCAGAGACGCCAGTCGGGCCTGGGTGTCGTACATCTGTTGCACCATCAACAAGACCCCCCAGGCCGTGGCCAGCATGCCAAGGGAGCGCAGGCTGTCTTCCACCGTGGAGAGCCACCAGGGTTGGAAGTAGGCCTCGTCGATCACGTCTATGCCGCCAGAGATGAGCCACACGTAAAGGCCTACGGAGAGGCACAGATAGGACTTGCGCGAGATCTGGGCGCACTGCACGACCCAGAACATGAACATCAGGGTCAGTACATTGATGGCCTCTGCCAGGGCGCCGATAGTGCAGAGGTTATGCTGAGCCAGTCGCTCGAAGGAGAACACATCCAGCCCGGTCGTCAGCAGCAACAGGCAAGGGAGGCTTACCAGGGCGATGCGACGACAACGGGAGAGTGAAGGGAATCGGGCTGGGTGTATGGATAATCTGAGGGGAGTCTTTATCATCTTGCTGGCTCCTGAAACTATTCCGATACGACTGCGGTCGGCCGCCTGGCCAGCCGAACGCCCCGGCGTGCCATTGCACCATTCCAGGTCGCGGGCCCTGCGCATTGTGAACCCATTTTTCCATAAAAAACAATCCCCTCACCATAGTGGCGAGGGGAAGTGTGAAGGAGGCGAGAAAAGGACTCACGCCAAATGATGACTCAGGCTTGGGGCATCATCGCCGCCAGGCATCATTCAGGCGCGCTGGCGCCGAGACTGGGTGTCAAGGTTGAACTGAGCGGCGCCATTGATCACCGCCTGCAAGGAGGCGTTGACCACATCGCGACCGATGGCGACCCCACACATGCGCTGGCCATCGACGCTCAGCAGCACATAAGCGGCGGCGCGCGATTCAGTGCCCGCGCTCAGGGCATGCTCGGAGTAGTCGAGCACATCAATGTGCATCCCGGTCTGGCGCTCCCAGCCATTGACCAGCGCCGTGATGGCCCCCTCCCCCTCGCCTCGCAGTTGCAGTGCACCGTTCGGGGTCTGTAATTCGAGCTGCAGGCTCTCCTGACTGTCATGACCGAGCTGGAAGCGACCCACGCGATAACCGTGCTCGGGTTCGAGGTAGTGACGCTCGAACAGGGCGCGGATCTGCGCCGGATTGATCTCGCTGCTGCTCGCCTCGGCCTGGGCCTGGGCCTGCACCCGGCGGCTGAAGTCAATTTGCAGCCAGCGCGGCAGTTGCAGGCCAAGATCGCGCTCCAGCAGATAGGTAACGCCCCCCTTGCCGGACTGGCTGTTGATGCGGATCACCGCCTCGTAACTGCGACCGAGATCGGCGGGATCGATGGGCAAGTAAGCCACGTCCCAATAGGCATCGGGCTTGGGCGCCGCCAGAGATTTGCGAATGGCATCTTGATGGCTGCCGGAGAAGGCGGTGTAGACCAGCTCACCGGCGTAGGGGTGGCGCGGGTGCAGCGCAATCTGGGTGCAGGCGCCCACGGTGGCGACGATGGCATCCATGTCAGACAAGTCCAGCTCGGGGTCTATGCCCTGGCTGTAGAGGTTCATGGCCATGGTGACGATGTCCATGTTACCGGTGCGCTCGCCGTTGCCGAGCAAGGTCCCCTCGATACGATCCGCCCCCGCCAGTACCGCCAGCTCGGCGGCGGCCACACCGCAGCCCCGATCGTTGTGGGTATGGATGGAGATGCTCACCTCGGGGCGCGCCTTCAAGTGGCGGCAGAACCACTCCACCTGATCCGCGAACACATTGGGGGTGCTCACCTCGACCGTGGCCGGGAGATTCAGGATCATCGGGCGAGCAGCGATGCGCCACTCGTCAATCACGGCGTCGCACACCTCCACCGCGAACTCCACCTCGGTGCTGCTGAAACTCTCGGGGGAATATTGAAAACTCCACTCGGTGCCAGGATTCTTTGCCGCATATTCCCGCACCCAGCGCGCCCCCTGCACGGCGATGGCCTTGACCCCCTCGCGGCCTGAGTTGAACACATAGTTGCGCTGGGTCGGGTTGACCGAGTTGTAGACGTGAACGATGGCGCGCCTGGCCCCCTTGAGGGATTCGAAGGTGCGGATAATCAGATCTTCGCGCGCCTGCACCAGCACCTGGATGGTGACATCATCGGGAATGAGATGGCGCTCGATAAGCTCCCGCACGAAGTCAAAATCGGGCTGGGAGGCGGCCGGGAACCCCACCTCGATATGCTTGAAGCCGACATGGAGCATCAGTGCCCACATCTGCAGCTTCTGGGCCACCGTCATGGGCTCGACCAGCGCCTGATTGCCGTCGCGCAGGTCCACGGCGCACCAGAGCGGGGCCTGCGTCATGACCCGGTTGGGCCATTGCCTGTCCGCCAGGTTGATCACGGGAGCGGGGCGGTATTTGCGATGATCGAAGCTCATATTCAGATTCCCTTGGCAGATGTCCTAGAGGCTCTCCCCGCCATGGTCATAACCATGGGATGGCGACAGCGAGGCGACTGGCAGGCAAACAGACGGGGCAAGGAGGGGGAGCGGGTTGGCGCGGTAACGCTGGCCCTGACGGTTGCGTGGGCGGTAACCCCACAACCGGTTTCCTGTGGTCCCTCTTGATCCGAGGGACCGGCCTGCGCTGCCGGATAAGCAGCTGGCCCTGATCCTCTCGCACCCCGCGGTTGCTGGTGCAGACGACCTTATGCGATGAGAAACCAGTATAGCGAGGCGGCCGGGGTGAGTGATTGCGAAGATTGCTATCCAACACTTAAGCAAAACAATAATTATTCATTTTTTATTACATAAAGGGTTTGTTTCACCCATAAGTGGCGACATACCGTCTTCATCTCTCCTTCGATTTCACGATATTCTCGCGGCCCCCTAAAAACAAAAACCCCGCCATCGCTGGCGGGGTTTTAGGGTGCACATCAAGGATGACGGGATGGTTTCCCGCTCCTTTTTGCGTACGCTTAGCGGTTCTTCACTTTCTGATGCAGCTCTTGCACCGAGTTCACGTTGGCGGTGGCATCGACGCTGATGGCCATGCAGGTGGCGAACGCCTCATTCAGGGTGGTGGTATAAGCCACCTTGTGCTGCAAGGCGGCGCGGCGCAGCTGCTTGGAGTCCTGAATCGCTACCCGCCCTTCGGCGGTGTTGACGATGTAGGTGTACTCGCCGTTCTTGATGCGATCCAGAATGTGCGGACGACCCTCATGTACCTTGTTGACCAGGCGCGGGTTGATGCTCGCCTCGCCCAGCGCCACCGCGGTGCCGTGGGTGGCGTCGAGCTCATAGCCCAGCTCCAGCAACTTGGCGGCCAAATCAACCACCTGCGCCTTGTCGCTGTGACGCACGGACAGGAGGGCGCGGCCCTCTTTGGGCACGGCATTGCTGGCACCCAACTGAGCCTTGGCATAGGCCTCGGCGAAGCTGCTGCCGACCCCCATCACTTCACCGGTGGAGCGCATCTCTGGCCCCAGCAACGGATCCACCCCCGGGAACTTGGCGAAGGGCAATACTACCTCTTTCACCGAGTAGTAAGGCGGGATGATCTCCTGGGTAAAGCCCTGAGCGCGCAGAGACTGACCCGCCATCACCCGGGCGGCAATCTTGGCCAGCGGCGCACCGGTCGCCTTGGAGACGAAGGGCACGGTACGGGCGGCGCGCGGGTTCACCTCGATGAGATAGATGTCCTCTTCCTTGACCGCGAACTGCACGTTCATCAGGCCGACCACGCCGAGCTCTAGCGCCAATTTCCGTACCTGCTCGCGCATCTCGTCCTGAATCTTCTTGGACAAGGTGTAGGGCGGCAGGGAACAACCGGAGTCACCGGAGTGGATACCGGCCTGCTCGATATGCTCCATGATGCCGCCGATGACCACATCAACGCCGTCACAGATGGCGTCGACATCCACCTCGGTGGCGTCGTCGAGGAAACGGTCCAGCAGCACGGGCGATTCGTTGGAGACACTCACGGCTTCGGTGAAGTAGCGGCGCAGGTCGGTCTCGTCATAGACGATTTCCATGGCGCGGCCGCCCAGCACGTAGGAAGGACGCACCACCAGCGGGTAAGTGATGCGCTCGGCGGTCAGTACGGCCTGCTCCAGGGTAGTGACGGTGCCGTTTTCCGGCTGCTTGAGGCCGAGGCGCTCAACCGCAGACTGGAAGCGCTCGCGGTCTTCGGCGCGGTCGATGGCATCCGGGCTGGTGCCAATCACCGGCACACCGTTCGCCTCCAGGGCGCGGGCCAGCTTCAGCGGGGTCTGGCCACCGTACTGCACAATCACGCCCTTGGGCTTTTCGATGCGCACGATTTCCAGCACGTCTTCCAGGGTCACCGGCTCGAAGTAGAGGCGGTCCGAGGTGTCATAATCGGTGGAGACGGTCTCCGGGTTGCAGTTGACCATGATGGTCTCGTAGCCGTCTTCGCGCAGGGCCAGCGCCGCGTGCACACAGCAGTAGTCGAACTCGATGCCCTGACCGATACGGTTCGGGCCGCCGCCGATGATCATGATCTTGTCACGGTTGCTCGGCGCCGCTTCGCACTCCTCGTCATAGCTGGAGTACATGTAGGCGGTGTTGGTGGCGAATTCGGCCGCACAGGTATCGACCCGCTTGTAGATCGGGAAGATGTTGTGGCGGGCGCGCAATTTGCGCAGCTCACCCTCGGCCACGCCGAGGATCTTGGCCAGTCGCGCGTCTGCGAAGCCCTTGCGCTTCAAGGCGCGCAGGAAATCGCTATCGAGTCCGGCCATGCCACGCTCTTTCACCTGCTCTTCGAGTTTCACCAGATCTTCTATCTGCACAAGGAACCAGGGGTCAATCTTGGTCAGCTTGAAGATGCCGTCCATGGAGAGACCGGCGCGGAACGCATCGGCGATGTACCAGATCCGGTCGCAGCCAGCGTCTTGCAGCTCGTGGCGGATGCGGGTCAGGGAGTCCGGGGCATTGAGGTCCACCATGGGATCGAAGCCGGTCTTGCCAGTTTCGAGGCTGCGCAGGGCCTTGTGCAGGGACTCCTGGAAGTTGCGGCCAATGGCCATCACTTCACCGACCGACTTCATCTGGGTGGTGAGACGGTCGTTGGCGCCAGCAAATTTCTCAAAGTTGAAACGCGGCACCTTGGTGACCACGTAGTCGATGGCCGGCTCGAAGGAGGCCGGGGTACGACCACCGGTGATGTCGTTCATCAGCTCGTCCAGGGTGTAACCGATGGCGAGCTTGGCGGCGATCTTGGCGATGGGGAAACCGGTCGCCTTGGAGGCCAGCGCGGAGGAGCGAGACACCCGCGGGTTCATCTCGATGATGACCATGCGGCCATCTTTCGGGTTGATGCCGAACTGGACGTTGGAGCCACCGGTCTCGACCCCGATCTCGCGCAGTATCGCCATGGAGGCGTTGCGCATGATCTGGAACTCCTTGTCGGTCAGCGTCTGGGCTGGCGCGACCGTGATGGAGTCACCGGTGTGGATACCCATGGGGTCGAAGTTTTCGATGGTGCAGACGATGATGCAGTTGTCGTTGCGATCCCGCACCACTTCCATCTCGTACTCTTTCCAGCCGATCAGCGACTCATCGATGAGCAGCTCTTTGGTGGGGGAGAGATCCAGACCGCGCTCGCAGATCTCGACGAACTCCTCGGTGTTGTAGGCGATGCCGCCACCGGAGCCACCCATGGTAAAGGAGGGACGGATGATGCAGGGGAAGCCGACCATCTGCTGCACGCCCCAGGCCTCTTCCATGTTGTGGGCGATGCCGGCGCGCGGGCACGCCAGACCAATGCTCTTCATGGCGATATCGAAGCGGCGGCGATCTTCTGCCTTGTCGATGGCATCGGCGGTGGCGCCGATCATCTCGACCCCGAATTCCGCCAGCACGCCGTGCTTTTCCAGATCCAGTGCGCAGTTCAGCGCAGTCTGGCCACCCATGGTGGGCAGCACGGCATCCGGGCGCTCTTTCTTGATGATCTCGCGTACCACTTCCCAGGTGATGGGTTCGATGTAGGTCGCATCGGCCATCTCGGGGTCGGTCATGATGGTGGCCGGGTTGGAGTTCACCAGGATGACGCGGTAGCCCTCCTCGCGCAGGGCTTTGCAGGCCTGGGCGCCGGAGTAGTCAAATTCGCAGGCCTGACCGATGACGATGGGGCCGGCGCCGAGGATCAGGATGCTCTGTAGGTCGTTACGTTTTGGCATGGCTTCTCTTTTCCTCTTAAGCGCGATACTGCTTGATCAATTCAATAAAGTGGTCGAACAAACCGGCACAGTCGTGCGGGCCTGGGCTCGCTTCCGGGTGACCCTGGAAGCTGAAGGCCGGCCGATCGGTGCGGTGAATACCTTGCAAGGAGCCGTCGAACAGGGAGACGTGGGTGGCACGCAGGCAATCCGGCAGATTGTGCTCATCGACCGCGAAACCGTGGTTCTGGGCGGTGATCATCACGGTGTTGTCGTCGAGGCTCTTCACCGGGTGGTTGGCGCCGTGGTGACCGAATTTCATTTTCACCGTCTCGGCGCCGGAGGCCAGACCCAGCAATTGGTGACCGAGGCAGATACCGAACACCGGGGTATTGGTATTAAGGAAGGCCTTGATGGCTTCGATGGCGTAGTCGCAGGGCGCGGGATCCCCCGGGCCGTTGGAGAGGAAGATGCCATCGGGATTCATCGCCAGCACCTCGGCGGCCGGGGTCTTGGCCGGCACCACGGTCAGGCGGCAGCCACGGTCCACCAGCATGCGCAAGATGTTGCGCTTGACGCCAAAGTCGTAGGCCACCACGTGATATTTGAGCGCATCGGCCGGCGGGGTGATGTGCCCCTCGCCCAGCTGCCAGCTGCCTTCGGTCCAGCTGTAGGCTTCGTTGACGGTCACTTCCTTGGCGAGATCCATCCCCTTGAGACCGGGGAAGGCGCGCGCCTGTTCAAGAGCGTGCGCTTCATCGATCTGCTTGCCGGCCAGGATGCAGCCAGCCAGGGCGCCTTTTTCGCGCAGGATGCGGGTCAGTTTGCGGGTGTCGATGTCGGCGATGCCAACGATGTTGTGAGACTTGAGGTAATCGGAGAGGGATTGCTGATTGCGGAAATTGGAGGCAAGTATCGGAAGGTCCCGGATGATCAATCCCTGAGCGTGGATTTGACTGGACTCTTCATCTTCGCTGTTGGTGCCGGTGTTGCCTATATGGGGGTAAGTGAGGGTGACTATCTGACGGGAGTAAGAGGGATCGGTAAGGATTTCCTGATAACCCGTCATCGACGTATTGAAAACCACTTCACCAACGGAACATCCCTCGGCGCCTATCGACACGCCTTTAAACACAGTTCCATCTTCCAGCACTAGCAATGCAGTGTGATTCAAGACAACCTCCAGTTATTTAGCTTTAAATTCAGCAATTTACCTGGGTGTTGCGGGCCTTGCGCTGTTTGAAACAGGGCTAAAACCCGGCAGATTTCTGGCAAATTGGGCGCATTCTACTTAAAAATGATCGCTTTTCAACGTCTTTTCTCGTTTTAAATGCATCTAAATTCAATAAAAAGGCAACATTACCCATTATCTATGCACTAACTTGCTTTGCAACCCCTCGATGAAAAAGAAAACAAAAAACTGGAGGCAAGATTGCCATAACTTCCCACTCAAGTGACAACAATCGAGATAAAATAGATTAAAAACAGCAAGTTAAAAAACAAATAATACATTTAAATCATCATAAAAACGCCAATTCAATGCCGTTTCAATAATCGCAAAGGGTGGAAAACGTTTTTCTTGTTTTGAATTTTTAGTCTTTTTGTGAAATGTAAAAAAATAGCACGACAAGCAGGATCAGAGCCTTGTCTCGTTACCCTTTGATGACATTTTCGCAATGCGGGGCTGGGGATGGTTGGATAAAGATGGAATTTAGCCTTGTTCGTATAAAAAAAATAACCAAATGGCCATTTATACAAAAAACCCCGGCGAACCGGGGTCTGGCAACGCAGGTGGCGTCATGCAACAGTGCCGCCGAACCTGGCTTACTTCAAGTTGAGCACATCCTGCATGTCGTAGAGCCCGGCAGACTGGTGGCGCAGCCACTTGCCTGCCCGCACGGCGCCATTGGCGAAGGTGAGACGGCTGGAGGCCTTGTGGCTTATCTCCACTCGCTCGCCGATGTCGGCGAACATCACGGTGTGCTCCCCCACCAGATCGCCGGCGCGAATGGTGGCAAAGCCGATGGTGTTGCGATCCCGTTCGCCGGTGATCCCCTCGCGGCCGTACACGGCGCACTCTTTCAAGTCACGTCCGAGCGTCTTGGCCACCACTTCCCCCATGGAAAGCGCGGTGCCGGACGGTGCGTCCACCTTGTGTCTGTGGTGCCCCTCGATGATCTCGATGTCGGTGTAATCCCCCATCACCTTGGCGGCCTGCTCCAGCAGCTTGAACACCAGGTTGACCCCCACCGAGTAGTTGGACGCGAAGACGATGCCAATCTTCTCACCCGCCGCCGCCAGGGCCGCCTTGCCCGCGTCATCAAAGCCGGTGGTGCCGATCACCATCTGCTTGTCGTGCGCCAGGGCGAACGCCAGGTTCGCCAGGGTCACCTCGGGGCGAGTGAAATCGATGATGAGATCAAAATCCTCACGTACCTTGTCCAGGCTGTCGCTAATAGCAACGCCCAGCTTGCCAAGGCCGTTAAGCTCACCGGCATCCAGACCGATCAGTGGCGAGCCCGGTCGCTCCAGCGCCGCCCCGACCACCACGCCCTCGGCGTTGGTGATGGCTTCCAGCAACACCTTGCCCATACGACCATTACAGCCCATCACGGCCACACGGATCGGATTGTCCATCTCCACCCTCTCATCTGTTTTTATGGAAAGATGACCGTTTTACCAGCCTGCGCCCGCTTTGAAAAGCCTGCCGTCACCGCCGTTTCGGCGCCGTCAAATAGACAGAACACCTTCATTAATTCCGAATATCAAACGGATTTAATTAGAAATACAAAATCATGAGGTAAATAAAACTATCCATCTGGACGTCTATCTTGACCGACTGACCCCGACTCACTACTGTGGTCGCCCCACAGCGGCAGGAAGCCCGCCACGCTCATTCCTTGATTTATTCGGGCTGGCTGCGACAGGGAGGTCATGTTCAACCACAGAGGAACACATGATCCAGACCCAACCCAGTGCCAAGGCCCTGCTGCCCCTGCTGGTCTTTCTTGCTCTCTTCATCGGTACCGGCACCTGGCTGACCCTGCAGGGGGTCGAATTCGCCTTCTACCAGCTGCCCGCGCCCGTCGCCGCTCTGCCCGCCGTCATGCTGGCGCTGATGCTCGGCAAAGAAGGCTTCAACCAGAATCTTGAGACCTTCTTCAAGGGGGTCGGTGACAGCAACATCATGGCCATGTGCCTCATCTATCTGCTGGCGGGCGCCTTCGCCACCGTGGCCAAGGCCACCGGCGGGGTGGATGCCACTGTGGCATTGGGGCTCTCGCTCATCCCTGGCTGGTTCCTGCTGCCGGGTCTGTTCCTCATCTCTGCCTTTATCGCTACCGCCATGGGTACCTCCATGGGCACCATAGGCGCCATCGCGCCGGTGGCGCTCGGGGTGGCCCAGGTGACCGGCATCAACCCTGTGCTGATGGCGGGCACCATCCTCTCCGGCGCCATGTTTGGTGACAACCTCTCCATCATCTCCGACACCACCATCGCCGCGACCCGCAGCCAGGGCTGCGAGATGAAGGACAAGTTTCGCGAGAACGTCAAGATTGCCGCCCCTGCCGCCGTGCTGGTGATCCTGCTCTATCTGCTGCTGGGCTCCACCGGCGACGCCCCCGCCTCCACCGCCAGTGCGGACCTGCTCAAGGTGATGCCTTATGTGCTGATCCTGGTGCTGGCACTGGCGGGCATGAACGTGTTCGTGGTGCTGGGAATCGGCATCCTGGCCGCCGGCGCCGTGGGGCTTGTCGGGGGTTATCCCCTCGGCCAGTTCAGCAAGGATATCTATCAGGGCTTCACCAGCATGCAGGAGATCTTCTTGCTCTCCATGCTGATCGGCGGGCTCGGCGCCCTGATGGAGCGCCAGGGGGGGCTTGCCTGGATCAGCGCCCGCATCGCGGCCCTGATCGCTCGTTTCACCCGTGCCCACCAGGGTGAGCAAAACGAGAAGGCAGCCGAACTCGGCATCGCCGGGGTGGTGAGCCTCACCAACCTCTGCACCGCCAACAACACCGTCGCCATCATAGTGGCGAGCAAGGTGGCGCGAGACCTGGCGGAGCAACACGGGGTCACCCCGCGCCGCGCCGCCTCCATGCTGGATATCTTCTCCTGCGTGGTGCAGGGGCTCATCCCCTGGGGCGCCCAGGCGCTGCTGCTCGGCTCCATCTTTGCACTGTCGCCGCTGGCGGTGGTGAGCATGAGCTTCTACCCCATGGCACTGGCCCTGGCCGCCCTGGTCGCCGTCTTTATCAAGCATCAGACCCGGGGCGCCACCGAGCAGCGCCAAGCAGCCTGAGCATCAGCTTCTATCGCTGATGAGCACTGGCCCTGGCCGCCCTGATCGCCGTCTTTATCAAGCATCAGACCCAAAGCACCACTGAGCAGCGCCAAGCCGCCTGAGTATCCACGCATCGATAACGGGCGCTGCCGCCAGGCAGCGCCCGTCATTGGCCGGGTCCCTGTGACTCGGCCAGCATCGCTGACCCTCCCCCCGCTTTCCATCCCACCATGCCCTTGTTAAGGTAACCCCAGTCTTTACCCCTATCAGGAGCCCCCATGCCGGATACCGCAGCGCAACCCGACCCACGCCAAGCCCTGCGCCAGCTCATTCGCCTGCGCAGAAAGCACCTGAGTCAGGCCCAGCAGCAGGCAGCCGCCCAGCAGCTAGTAGCACGTTTCAAAGAGCATGCCGGGATCCTGGCGGCCCGCCGCATCGCCCTCTATCTGACCAATGACGGCGAACTCGACCCCCTGCCCGCGATCCACTGGCTCTGGGCCCGGCAACAGGAGGTCTACCTGCCGGTGTTGCACCCAGGCGCCCCAGGACAGCTGCTGTTTCAGCGCTACACCGCCACCAGCCCCATGACCCGCAACCGCTTCGGCATCCCCGAGCCCGAACTCGACATGCAGCAGGTCATCCCCCACGGCGCGCTAGACATCATCTGCACCCCGCTGGTGGCCTTCGATGCGGCAGGCAACCGGCTCGGCATGGGCGGTGGCTATTACGATCGCACCTTGGCCGACTGGCACGAGCACAGGCTAGGCCCAAGGCCGCTGGGCATCGCCCACGACTGCCAGCAGGTGGATGCGGTGCCAAAGGAGCAGTGGGACGTGCCACTGCCGCAAATTATCACCCCCACTCGCTGCTGGGACTTTGCCTGACAGGCGGGTCTGTGGTGGTCAAGGTCACTGCCTGCCCCCCTTCCTGGCGATATTTTCGACTGCCGCATAATCCCATGCCCAATAAACAGGCAAACGATTTACATCTTGTGACTTTTTGGCCCGGAACGTGAGCGAGGCGGTCGCTCTCACGAGGATGCTTGGATATAATGCGCCCGCTTTTTTCCATAAGGATCCATCATGACTCAAGATGAAATGAAGAAGGCGGCCGGTTGGGCTGCGCTCAAGTACGTGATCCCCGGCACCATCGTCGGGGTCGGCACCGGCTCTACCGTCAATCACTTCATCGACGCGCTGGCGACCATGAAGGACGAGATCAAGGGTGCGGTATCGAGCTCCGTCGCCTCCACCGAGCGTCTTAAAGGCTTTGGCATCCCCGTGTTCGATCTCAACGACATTGATGCCCTCTCCGTTTACGTGGATGGCGCCGACGAGATCAACGCCAGCCGTGACATGATCAAGGGCGGTGGCGCGGCCCTGACCCGCGAGAAGATTGTCGCCGCCGTGGCCGACAAGTTCATCTGCATCATCGACAACACCAAGACGGTGCCGGTGCTCGGCACCTTCCCGCTGCCGGTGGAAGTGATCCCCATGGCCCGCGAATACGTGGCCCGCGAGATCAAGAAGCTCGGCGGCAACCCGGTGTGGCGTGAAGGGGTGATCACCGATAACGGCAACATCATCCTCGACGTCAAGGGCATGGCCATTCACGACGCCAAAGCGCTGGAAGTGCAGCTCAACGCCATCGTCGGCGTGGTCACCAACGGGTTGTTCGCCCACCGTGGTGCAGACGTGGTGCTGATCGGTACCCCGGAAGGCGTGATCACCAACGAGTAAGCATGTTTTGTGGTGATGTGCTCAGCCCGCCTAAGCGGTGAGTGACCCATTATCACAGCGAGCATAAGAAACGGCGCCTGATGGCGCCGTTTCTGTTTATGCCTCAACGAGTTGCAAAGTATCGTCTACAACTATCGTTGAAAACTTCAAAGAATTTGACTTTCGTCACAAATATTCCCTCTCCCGCACGTTTTTGCTACTTTACGGTTTTCTTCACATCGCATACCTGCACCGTTTTTCGCACATATCTATAAAACAGAGGGATCGTCATGACAGCCAAGTTTTCGCTGGACAAGGATAAAATCAAGGTGCTGCTGCTGGAGGGGGTTCACCTCAACACGGTAGAGACGTTTAGGGCTGCCGGTTACACCAACGTGGAGTACCTCAAGACCTCGCTGTCGGAGGCGGATCTGATCGAACGCATTCGCGACGTGCACTTCGTCGGCCTGCGCTCGCGCACCCAGCTGACCGAGAAGGTACTGGACGCCGCCGGCAAGCTGGTCGCCATCGGCTGCTTCTGCATCGGTACCAACCAGGTCGCCCTCGACGCCGCCCATGTGCGCGGCATCCCGGTCTTCAACGCCCCCTTCTCCAACACCCGTTCCGTGGCCGAGCTGGTGCTGGGGGAGATCCTGCTGCTGCTGCGCGGCATCCCGGAGAAGAACGCCAAGTGCCATCGCGGTGTGTGGGAGAAGCTCGCCAACCGCTCGGTAGAGGCTCGCGGCAAGAAGCTCGGCATCATCGGCTATGGCCACATCGGTACCCAGCTTGGCATCATCGCCGAGATGATCGGCATGAAGGTCTACTACTACGACATCGAGAACAAGCTGTCGCTCGGCAACGCCATTCAGGTGCCGAACCTGGTGGAACTGCTCAACATGTCTGATGTCATCAGCCTGCACGTGCCGGAAACCGCCTCCACCAAGGATTTGATCGGTGCCGAGCAACTGCGCATGATGAAACCGGGCGCCATCTTCATCAACGCCTCCCGCGGCACAGTGGTGGACATTGAGGCCCTGGCCGACGTCATCAAAAGCGGTCACCTCTCCGGCGCCGCCATCGACGTCTTCCCCGTCGAGCCCACCTCCAACGACGAGGAGTTCCTGACCCCGCTGCGTGGTCTGGACAACGTGATCCTGACCCCGCACATCGGCGGCTCCACCCAGGAAGCGCAGGAGAACATCGGGCTGGAGGTAGCCAACAAGCTGGTCAAATACTCCGACAACGGCTCCACCCTCTCTGCCGTCAACTTCCCGGAAGTCTCACTGCCCGGTCACAAGGGCTCCAGCCGTCTGCTGCACATTCACCGCAACCAGCCGGGCGTCATGAACCAGATCAACCAGATCTTCGCCGACGAGGGCATCAACATCGCCGGTCAATACCTGCAGACCAGCAGCCACATCGGTTACGTGGTGATCGACGTGGAGACAGAGCACAGCGAGAAGGCGCTCGCCAAGCTCAAGGAGATCAATGGCACCATCCGCGCGCGGATCCTGCATTGATGTACTGAGCCCAGCGCTCAGCCAACAAAAAGCCCGTCGTCATGACGGGCTTTTTTATGATGCGGAGCCTGGATGTTGTCGGCCTCTTCTGCTCCCTTCTCCCCTCGCGGGAGAAGGGTCGGGGATGAGGGGCGAGAAGAGTCTTCCCTCACCCTGCCCTCTCCCAAAGGAGAGGGAACAAACTCACCCGCGCAGATTATGTGCTCTACCACCAGCCCAGCAGGTTGCGGCCGATAAGGGCGCCCCACACCAGGGCATTGAGCGCCAGAGCGATAAAGACGGCGGCGGAGCCGAGATCCTTGGCCCGACCCGACAGTTCATGATGTTCGGAGCCGACCCTGTCCACCACCGCCTCAATGGCGGAGTTGAGCACCTCGACGATCACCACCAGCCAGCTGATGACGATAAGCAGCAGGACCTGGTTGAGGGAGTCCCCGATCCAGAAGGCCAGTGGCATCAGCAGCAGCACAAGCACCAGTTCTTGGCGGAAGGCGGCCTCGTTGATCCAGGCTGACTTGAGTCCTTTCATGCTGTAACCGGTTGCGTTGATGATGCGGGTGACCCCGGTCGCGCCTGGCTTTGCCACAATAACTACCTCATTTGAAATGGCTTTTGGGCTCACATCCTAGCAGAGCCCGCCAAGGTTTCCATCGGACGTGTTTTGCTTTATTTTATCTCCTTGCATTTTTTGGCACTGTATTCGTCATTGCCCGTCAAACGACAGTCCACGCCACCACCCGAGAATTGAGTCGTATGTCCATTCACACAGATGAATTGCGCACCCGCCGTCTGGAGTCCCTGATCACTCCGAGCGAACTCGCGCACGCCTTCCCGTTAAACGACACCGTTGCCCAGAATTTGCTGGATGCCCGCCGCGATGTAGAAGCCATTCTGGCCGGTGAAGATCAGCGCCTGCTGGTCATCGTCGGCCCCTGCTCCATCCATGATCCCGCCGCCGCCCGCGAATACGCCCAGCGCCTCAACGTCCTGCGCGAGCAGTACAAGGGCAGCCTGTGCGTCGTCATGCGCACCTATTTCGAGAAGCCGCGCACCATCGTCGGCTGGAAGGGGCTGATCAACGATCCGCGCCTGGATGGCAGCTTCGATGTCAACGAGGGGTTGAAACTGGCCCGTAACCTCTTGGTCGACATCAACGAGATGGGCATGCCCACCGCCACCGAGTTCCTCGACATGGTGACCGGCCAGTACATCAGCGATCTCATCACCTGGGGCGCCATCGGCGCGCGCACCACCGAATCCCAGGTGCACCGCGAGATGGCTTCCGCCCTCTCCTGCCCGGTCGGCTTCAAGAACGGCACCGACGGCAACACCCGCATCGCCATCGATGCGGTGCGCGCAGCCCGCCACAGCCACATCTTCTATTCCCCGGACAAGGACGGCAAGATGACCATCTACCGCACCGCCGGCAACCCTTATGGTCACGTGATCCTGCGTGGCGGCCACAGGCCCAACTACGACACCGCCAGTGTCGACGAGGCCTGCGAAGCCCTGGCCGACGTGGGTCTACCCGAGCGGTTGGTGGTGGATTTCAGCCACGGCAACAGCATGAAGGATCACCGCCGCCAGTTGCTGGTGGCGCAGGATATTTGCGATCAGCTGCGCCGCGGCCGCACCGGCATCGCCGGCATCATGGCCGAGAGCTTCCTGGTGGAAGGCCGTCAGGACGTGGAGAACGGCTGCGCCGCCACCTTCGGCCAGAGCATCACCGATGCCTGCCTGTCGTGGAGCGACACCGAGACTCTGCTGGCCATGCTGGCAGAAGCCGCCCAGGTGCGCCTTGCCAAGCAGCAGGGCTGAGCCCGGCATGACAGAGACCGCCTGGCGGATAGTGCCTCTCGATGAGGCACGGCTGGCGCAGTGGGCAACCCTGCGCCAGCAACTCTGGCCACACCATGGGCTCGGCGCCCATCAGCAGGAGGGGCGCGAGATGCTGGCCAATGCCCGTCTCAACGCCTTTCTGGCGCTGGACGAGCAGGATCAGGCGGTGGCTTTTGCCGATGCAGCCCTGCGCCAGGATTACGTGAATGGCTGCGAGAGCAGCCCTGTGGTCTATCTGGAAGGAGTGTATGTGCAACCGGCGCAGCGCCAGCACGGGCTGGCCCGTGCCTTGATAGCCCAGGTGGCGCAGTGGGGCCGTGAACAGGGTTGCCGCGAGCTCGCCTCCGATGCCGCCATCGACAACCTCCCCTCACAGCGAATGCATGAGCGGCTCGGTTTCTGCGAAACGGAGCGGGTCGTCTTCTTCAAAAAGGCCCTCGGCTGACGCCAGGGCCTTTGTCCATTACAGGCTCGGCATAAACCAGACCCGGCCGGCCGCCTCAATGCGATCCGTCTTGATCTGAAACACCCTCTCCAGCAGCGCCTGATCGATGATGTCGACCCCCCCCTCGCCCACCAGCTGACCCTGTTGCAGACAGAGGATGCGATCCCCCCAGTCGATGGCCAGATTGATGTCGTGGATGGAGACAACTACCAGCAGCCCCTGCCGGGTCAGGGTTTTCAGCAGTCGCAGCAGGGCGAGCTGATGATGCAAGTCCAACCCGGCCAGCGGCTCGTCTAGCAGCAGCACCCGTCCCGCCGGATTGAGACTGGGCCACAGCTGCAACAGGGTGCGGGCGATCAGCACCCGCTGCTGCTCGCCGCCGGAGAGGCGGCTAAAATCCCGCGCCAGCAAGGCATCGAGCTCCAGCGCGGCGCACAGATCCGCCACCGCCTGATTGCGCAGGGCGGGCTCGGCCGACTCATCCAACCCTAAGCTCAGCACCTGAAACACCGGAATATGAAACAGCTGAGGCTGGCGCTGGGGCAGCATGGCACGCTGCCTGGCAAGCTCTGGCCAGCTCATCAGCGAGATGGATTGCCCATCAAGCAGCACATCCCCCTCTGCAGAAACAGTGCCAGCCAGGGCACCGAGCAGGGTCGACTTGCCACTGCCGTTGGGACCGAGCAGCGCCACCAGCTGACCGCCCTGCCAATTCAGGGTGAGCGGTGCCAGACGTTCGGGCACGCAAAGCCGGTTTGTCTCAAGCATCGGCATCTTGCCTCAACAGCAGATAGATAAAGAGCGGCGCCCCGACCGAGGCGGTGATGACGCCGATGGGCAGCTCACCGGCACTCAGGGCCGAGCGGGCGACCAGATCGGCGCCAAGCAGCAGGGCGCCGCCGCCGAGCGCCGAGGCGGGCAGTAGGAAGCGTTGATCGCTGCCACCACAGAGGCGCAGCAGGTGGGGCACCACCAGGCCGACGAAACCGATGACACCGCACAGAGAGACCGCGAGGCCGGTGAGCAGGCAGACCGCCAGCACCAGTTGCACCCGCACCTTGTCCACATCCAGCCCCATCAGCCGGGCCTGGGTCTCCCCCAGCAACAGCTGTTGCAAGGCCCTGCCCTGCAAACCAAGCCAGCCCAGAGTCAGCGGCAGCACCAGCCACCACCAGTTCAGTTGCTGGCTGCCATAGGAGAGGCTGCCCATCATCCAGAACATGAATTCGCGCAAGGAGGCGTCGTCGGCGAAGTACATCAGCCAGGTCATGGCGGCGTTGGTGAGGATGCCGATGGCGACCCCGAACAGCAGCAGCCGGGTATGGCCAAGCCGGGCCCGGCGCGCGAGCCGGATCAGCAGCATGGTCACCAGCAGGGCGCCGCCGAAGGCCGCCAATGAGAGGCCCCAGCCCGGCAGGTAGACCCCGAGGGATTTCGCCACCGCCATCGCCACCATGGCGGCGAGGCCGGCACCACTCGAGACGCCGAGCAGGCCGGGCTCGGCCACCGGATTGTGCAGCATCACCTGCAGCACGGCGCCGCCACAGGCGAGCGCCGCTCCCGCCAGCAAAGCCAGCAAGGCGCGCGGCAACCGCAGCTCCAGCAAGATGCGCTGCTCCATGTCACTCAGGGGCTGCCAGGGCAGCAGCAGGAATTCGCCCCAGACGAGGGAGAGCACAAACAGGGAGAGGGCCAGCAACGACAGGCCGAGCAGCCAATAGCGCTGCCAGCGCTGCTGGCGTTGGACGAGAGCGAGATACAAGCAGGATCCCCGAAATGAGACGCGACCTGTCCGAACCGGAAGCAGGTGTGAAAGGTGCATGATAACAGCGAGTTGCCACCCAAGGTCAAGGATGGTAGGTCTGCGCCAGCGCCGCTATCTCGCCGCTGGCCATCATCTCCTGCAAGGCCTGCGCCAATGGCTGCCTGAGCGCCTGATGGGGTGAGTGCTTGCTCAGCCCCAGATAGAGCATCACCGGGTAGGGCGGACGGTAATCCGCCTTGACCAGACCCGCCTCGTTGCGCTGGCTCAGGGCATAATCCACCTGGCAGTCGGTGCCTATCATCAGCGGCAGATGGCCACGCTCCACCATGCGTTGCAGCTGATCTTCGGTGGGCACACCGTGCTTGTCGATCTCGCTGTCGTCATCGAAGGGGGCGAAATAGGCCGAGTTGAGCACAAAGCCCACCTCCTTGCCCTTGAGATCCTCATAACGGTGCAGGGCGGCCACCGCCGCCGGCTTGCCATAGAAGGCAGGCTGGCACTGGTAGTAGGCCGGTTGCAGGTAATCGACGAACAGGGCCCGCTCCGGGGTTCGGGCCAGCCCTATCATCAAGTCGGCCTGGCCGGTCTGCATCTGCTTGAGCGCCCGCCCCCATGGCACCTGTTTGAGCACCAGCTGAATGCCGCTGCGGGCCTGCAGCCTGCGCAAGATGTCGATATCCAGACCGTAAAACTGATTATCCTGCGCCAGCATGCGAAACGGTGGCCACACATCGGTCACCACCGTCAGCGTCGGCGCGCCATGCGCCAGGCAGCTAAACAGCAGACCAAGCACACCCCAGCTTGCCTTGCCCATCCGTGTCCAACCTTGGTTACTTCATCCTTGTCAGGTAAAAATACCCTTAAGCCCCACTTATGGAAACCCATGCAGTCGAGATAAAATGCGAATGATTTCAAAGGAGAACCTAATGAACCCAATCGTCACCAGCATAGGTTTGCTGATCTGTAGCAACGTCTTCATGACCTTCGCCTGGTATGCCCATCTCAAGAGCATGAATCACAAACCCTGGATCATCGCCGCCCTGGTGAGCTGGGGCATCGCACTGTTTGAGTACCTGTTGCAGGTGCCTGCCAACCGCATCGGCCACACCGTGCTGTCGGTCGGCCAGCTCAAGATCCTGCAGGAGGTGATCACCCTGACGGTGTTCGTGCCCTTCTCCGTCTTCTATCTGAAAGAAGATCTGAAGTGGGATTACCTCTGGGCCGGCCTGTGCATCATGGGGGCGGTGTTTTTTGTGTTTCGCGAGAAACTCACCGGCGCCTGACAGGGTACACTCAAGCACATTGACAACCATCGCATCCCTTTGAGCGACGAGGCAAAACATGGAATTGCGCGACATGCTACAGGTCCTGGCCAAGCAGGATGGCTCCGATCTCTATCTCTCTACCGGTGCGCCGCCCTGCGCCAAGTTCAACGGCGCCCTGCGCGCCCTGACCGAGACCCCCCTCGAGCCGGGCGAGGTGGCCAGGATCGCCGACAGCATCATGGATCTTGAACAGAAGCAGCAGTTCGAGAAGGAGCTGGAGATGAACCTTGCCATCTCCCTGCCGCAGGTGGGTCGCTTTCGGGTCAACATCTTCAAGCAGCGCAACGATGTTTCCCTGGTGGCGCGCAACATCAAGACCGAGATCCCCCGCTTCGAGGATCTCAAACTGCCCCCCGTGCTGCTCGACACCATCATGGAGAAACGCGGCCTGGTGCTGTTCGTCGGCGGCACGGGCTCGGGCAAATCCACCTCGCTGGCGGCCCTCATCGACCATCGCAACCGCAACCACAGCGGCCACATCATCACCATCGAGGATCCGGTGGAGTTCGTTCATCGCCACCGCAAGAGCATCATCAACCAGCGGGAGGTGGGGGTGGACACCCGCAGCTTCCACGCGGCGCTGAAAAATACCCTGCGCCAGGCGCCGGATGTGATCCTCATCGGTGAAATTCGCGACCGCGAGACCATGGAGCATGCCCTGGCCTTCTCGGAGACCGGCCACCTGGCCATCTCCACCCTGCATGCCAACAACGCCAACCAGGCGCTGGATCG
>NZ_CDCA01000008.1:0-464 GCF_000820185.1 Aeromonas tecta | reverse complement strand
ACCAGGCGCTGGATCGCATCATCAACTTCTTCCCCGAGGAGCGCCGCCCCCAGTTGCTCAACGATCTGGGCAACAACCTGCAGGCCTTCGTCTCCCAGCGGCTGGTGAAGACCATAGACGGCGGACGGCGAGCGGCGGTGGAGATCATGCTCGGCACCCACACCATTCGCGATCTGATCAAGCGTGGCGAGTTTGGCAGCCTCAAGGAGATCATGGAAAAATCCCGGGCTCTTGGCATGGTCACCTTCGACAGCACCCTGTTCGATCTGGTGGTGGAAGGGGTGATCGATGAGGAAGAGGCGGTCAAGAACGCCGACTCCCAGAACAACCTGCGTCTCAAGATCAAGCTGTGGCGAGAGAAGGGCCAGCTCGCCAACAGCGCGGATGCCAGCGGCTGGAGCCTGGAGCCCACCAAGGACGATCCGGCCGACCTGCTCTAACCCCCCCCCGCCCCGTGGCCAAAC
>NZ_CDCA01000007.1 GCF_000820185.1 Aeromonas tecta | reverse complement strand
GGCGATGTTGGTCTCGGCGATGTAGTAGTAGGCGACTATGGTGGTGAACGCGAAGAAGAACAGCGCGATGGCCACGAACATGCTGCCAAAGCCGGGCATCATGCTCTCCATGGCGGTCTGCACATAACCAGGGCCGGCGGCCACGCCGGCGATGCCGGTGTAGAGCGCGGCACCATCTGGCCCTTGCACGTTATAAAGGCCAGTAATGAGCAACATAAAGCCGGTGGCGGAGCAGACGAACAGGGTGTCGATGTAGACGGAGAACGCCTGCACCAGACCCTGTTTGGCCGGGTGGCTCACGGCGGCGGCGGAGGAGGCGTGTGGCCCCGTTCCTTGACCGGCCTCGTTGGAGTAGACCCCGCGTTTGACCCCCCACATGATGGCCAGACCCAGAATGGCGCCAAAACCGGCGTCAAAGCCGAAGGCACTCTTCCAGATCAGCATCAGCACGCCAGGCAGCTGGCCGATGTTGAGGGCGATGATGACGCAGGCGACGATGATGTAGCCGAGCGCCATGAAGGGCACGACTGTGCTGGCGAACTGGGCGATACGCTTGACGCCGCCGAAGATGATGAAGCCGAGCAGCAGCGCCAGCGCGGCGGCGGTGACGTTGGGATCGATATCAAAGGCGGTCTGCAGGCTGGCCCCGATGGAGTTGGCCTGCACCCCTGGCAGCAGCACGCCGCAGGCGAAGA
>NZ_CDCA01000006.1 GCF_000820185.1 Aeromonas tecta | reverse complement strand
TTCATCTGGTAGCGCAGGAAAGACCAGCCCGATTGCAGGTGGCGCAGCAGACTGTGTGACTTGTATTGGGTCACCACACCCACTCGGCGAAGGCCGGAGTTGACGCAGTTGGAAAGCACGAAGTCGATGATACGGAACTTGCCGCCGAAGTGAACCGCTGGCTTGGCTCTGTGATCAGTCAGCTGGCGCAGGCGGCTGCCTCGGCCTCCGGCAAGCACCAGAGCCATGGTCTCGTTCAGCAACTGTCTTGCTTTCGCCGTGCTGGTAGGTTGTAACGACATTTAACCCCCTTTTTGATTAATCCATCGATATGGTGTCCCATTTGGGGATTGCTGACTTTGCTTTCAATCATGCTTTTTGTCGGAAATGGCAATTAATTGATGAATATGTTACTTGAGTGGTTGACGCGGATCGCCAGTCATGCAGGGGATGACTGACGGTCATCTTGAGGGGAAGGAGAGGGGGAGGGGGAATGTCGACTGGCGACTGAGCGTGGGTTGCAGCCACCCTCGTCGAGCTGAGGGTGGGCAGTTTGGCCACGGGGCGGGGGGGGG
>NZ_CDCA01000005.1:83928-84637 GCF_000820185.1 Aeromonas tecta | reverse complement strand
CCCTCGAGTAGCTGGTATTTACGCAGCATGCCCCGGAACTGGTGATAACTCAGGGCCAGTAATTGGGCCGCTTTGCGCTGATTATACTGGGATTGCTGCATCGCTTGCTTGAGTAAATTAATTTCGTATTGTGCCACCGCATTTTTAAGATCCAGCGGCAGCAACTGAGGCTGCTGACCCGTCATCGGCGCCGCTGCGGCGGGCAAGGGGGCGGGCGTGCTGGCAGCGGCGCGGGGGCGCCAGGGGGAATCGAACGGGTTCAAGACCAGCTCCGCGAGCGGCAGTTGCGGGTTGCCCTGACGATAGAGACTGCGCTCCACCACGTTCTTGAGTTCCCGCACGTTGCCAGGCCAGGGGTAGTCCAGCAGCAGTTGGGTCGCCTTGCGGGAGAACCCCGCAAACAGCGGATAACCCAGCTCCCGGGTCATGCTGTGGGCGAAATGCTCCGCCAGCATCAGGATATCGTCCCGCCGCTCACGCAAGGGGGGGAGCGTTATCACGTCAAATGCGAGTCTATCCAGCAGATCGTGTCGAAACTGTCCCTTGTCGGCCAATGCCGGCAGATCCTCGTTGGTGGCGCACACCAGCCGCACATCCACCTTGAGTGGCTTGGCGCCGCCCACCCGCTCGAACTCGCCGTATTCGATGACCCGCAGTAGGTTCTCCTGCACCCTGGTGCTGGTGGTGGCCAGCTCGTCGAGAAACAGGG
>NZ_CDCA01000005.1:50688-83794 GCF_000820185.1 Aeromonas tecta | reverse complement strand
CTCGTCGAGAAACAGGGTGCCGCCATCGGCGCGCTCGAACCGGCCCTGATGGCGCTTGGCGGCGCCGGTGAAGGCGCCCGCCTCGTGGCCGAACAGCTCGGTTTCCAGCAGGCTCTCGCTCAAGGTGGCGCAGTTGATGGTGACAAAGCTTTGATCCCAGCGGGCCGAGAGATAATGTAGGCGGTGGGCGATGAGCTCCTTGCCGGTGCCTCGCTCGCCGATGATCAGCACGGGTTTGCGCAGCGGCGCGAGTCGCGACGTCTGTTCAATGATTTCGAGAAACGCGTTGGACTCACCCAACAGGCTTTCCGTGTCTGTGCTCATCCTTAAACCCTGCTCGTTGAAAAATCTGGTCAATCTTACCAAAAGTTAGCTATTTTTATCATCTCTTGTTCTGGGCGTCTTGAAACTCAGGAAGAGCGCCCATATAAATCAATGAGTTAAAATTGGTTCCAGATTGGCACACAAGTTGCCATTGTCAATGGAGAAACAACCCAATGCCCATCACAGGAGTACAACCATGAGTATTTTTTCCCGCCTGGCCGACATCATCAATTCCAACCTGACGGCCCTGCTCGACAAGGCAGAAGATCCCCAGAAGATGGTGCGCCTGATCATCCAGGAGATGGAAGATGAGCTGGTGAAGGAGCGCTCCAACCTGGCCCGCTTCCTCGCCAACCAGAAAGAGATTGGCCGCCAGGTCAACCGCCATCAGGAGCGGGTGAACGAGTGGCAAACCAAAGCCGAACTGGCGCTGACCAAGGGTCGCGAAGACTTGGCCCGCGCCGCCCTCATCGAGAAGAAGAAACAGCTCGAACTGGCCGAGACGCTCTATCGTGAGCAGCAGGCGGTGGACAGCGGCATCGACAAGCTGGGTGACGAAATTCGCCAGCTGGAAGCCAAGCTCGAAGACGCCCGTGCTCGCCAGAAGGCGATGGCCATTCGCAGCGAGGCGGCCAGCAGCCGTTTGAACGTGCAAAGCCAGGTCGCCCGTGGCGACAGCCAGGCCGTGGTCAGCAAGTTCGAGCGCATGGAGCGCCGCATCGACGAGATGGAAGCGCGCGCCGATCTCGGCCAGTCCGACAAGGCGCTGGCCCAGCAATTTGCCGAACTGGAAGTGGACGATCAGATCAGCCGTGAGCTCGAGGCCATGCGCCAGAAGCTGGGCCAGAGTGACGCCACCAAACAGGGAGAATAATGAATGGAAGACATTCTTGGGATATTGGCGACGCCACTCATCGTCTTCATGGTGATAGTGGCCCCCATCTGGCTGGTGCTGCACTATCGCGCCAAGGGCAGAATAGGGGCCGGTCTCGCCGATAATGAGCGAGAGGAGCTGCAAGGCCTGCTGGTGCGTGCCGAGAAGATGCAGGAGCGGGTCGGCGCCCTGGAATCGATTCTGGATGCCGAGGTGCCCGGCTGGAGGAATAAGGTATGAGCGTCTCGACCAATCCTCGCAACCTCTATCGCGATCCCCAACGGGGCAAGATAGCGGGGGTGTGCGCCGGCCTCGCCGACTACTTTGGGGTGGAGACTTGGATAGTGCGGCTGCTGGCCATCACTGGCCTCATCTTCGCCGGTTTCATCACCTTCATCGCCTACATTGCGGCCTGGTTTCTGCTCGACAAGAAACCGGTCACCCTCTACGGGGAACAGGATGCCGAGTTCAGCGATCTGCGCATGAAGGCGCGCAGCTGGCAGGCCGGGGTCACCCCGCAGCAGGCGCTGGGGCGCATCGCGCAAGAGTTGGATGCGCTCGAGCCCAGAGTGCAGCGCATGGAGAAGCTGGTGACCTCCAAAGAGTTCAACTTGCAACGGGAATTCAGCAAGCTGTGATGAGAGACAATCGCGCCCTGGGCCAACGAGGGCCGGGGCGCGACCACACAGAGGATTGAGCACGCCTTGACACCTAAAAAATTGCTACGCAACAAGTTTGAACAGCAGTGGTCCGTGCTGCAGCACAAGGCCAATGAGGTGGTGAACCGGGTTCGGGATCGCCACATCCGGCTGGCGGTTACCGGCCTGTCCCGCAGCGGCAAGACCGCCTTTATCACGGCGTTGGTCAACCAGCTGGAGCACGCGGCCATCGACGGTCGTCTGCCCCTGTGGGATGCCCAGCGGCAGGGACGGATCCTGGGGGCGCGCCGCGTCCCCCAGCAGAACCTCCACATCCCGACCTTCCCCTACGAGCGCGGACTTGACTCGCTGTTTGGGGATCCCCCCGCCTGGCCCGAGCCCACCCGCGGCGTGGCCGAGGTGCGCCTCGAAATTCGCTATCGCACCCGCCATCCGTTGCGTCGCCACCTGGGGGAGATCTCCACCCTCTATGTGGATCTGGTGGACTACCCAGGGGAGTGGCTGCTGGACTTGCCGCTACTGGATCTCAGTTACGAGCAGTGGAGTGAGCAGGTGCAACATCAGCTGCGCCGCCCCGAGCTGCAACAACTTGCGGCCGCTTGGCTCGAGCCGCGCTGGCAGGCCGAGCAGCCCTTCGAGGAGAAACCCGCCAGCGAGCTGGCCGAGCGTTACACCGACTATCTGCACGCCTGCAAGCGCGAGCTGGGCTTGCACCTCATCCAGCCGGGCCGCTTCGTGCTGCCGGGGGAATACGCCGGCGCCCCATTGCTGCAGTTCGTGCCCTGGGTGTGGGACAAGCCCGCTGGCGAGCCCAGCGACGGCACCCTCTACGCCACCTTCAAGCAGCGCTTCGAGCAATACAAGCAGCATCTGGTGCAGGGTTTCTACGAGCAGCACTTTGCCGGGTTTGACCGCCAGATCGTGCTGGTGGATTGCCTGCAACCCCTCAACGCCGGCGCCGCCAGTTTTGGTGATATGCAGCAGGCCATCGCCCGCATCATGGAGAGTTTTGCCTACGGCAAGAGCAACTGGTGGCGCCGACTGTTCTCCCCGCGCATCGACAAGTTGCTGTTCGTGGCGAGCAAGGCGGATCACGTGACGCCGGAGCAGCACGGGCCCCTGGTCTCCTTGCTGCAACATCTGGTGAGCAGCGGCCGAGGTCAGGCACGCTTCGAGGGCATTGAGACCGAATGCCTGGCGCTCGCCGCCATCAAGGCCACCGAGGTGGGCAAGGGGCAGGCCAATGGCCGCGAGTTCCCTGCCATTCGTGGCACCAGCCTGGAGGGCGAGCCACTGCTGCTGTTCCCGGGGGAGGTGCCGTCCCAGATCCCGCCGGCTCAGTGGTGGCAGAGTCAGGGTTTTGATTTTCAGGCGTTTCGCCCGCTGCCTATGAGCGCCCATCAGGCGCTGCCCCATATCCGGCTCGATGCGGCGCTGGAATTCCTGCTCGGGGATCACCTCGAATAATCAGCTGGCCTGCTGGCATGGCAACCCTTTGCCGGTAGGCGCCGAGGAACATAAGCGATGAACGATCAGACAAAACAACCCACGCCAGCGGCGGCCGTCCCGCTGCAAGGCAAGATGGTGCTGGAGCCGGTGATCCCGGTGGCGCCGCCGGAGCAGGCCCCCGCACCGGCCCAGCGGCTGGAGGAGGCGAGCTTCGAGCGCCTCGATGAGCTCAATGACTTCACCGAGGTGGAGCCGGCTCTGACCATCAAGCCCCGCCGCCGTCACCGCCTGCTCGGCTGGGGGCTGGGGGCCGTGGGCCTGCTCTCCCTTGGTCAATTTGGCGCCTTCCTCGTCGACCAGTTCGCCTCGTCCCCGCTCTGGGGCGGTGCCTGGCTGCTGGCTTCCGGCCTGGTGCTGGTGGGCACGGCCAGCGTGGCCGGGCGCGAATGGTTGCGGCTGCGCACCCTCAAGCGGCGCCAGGACGTGCGCTCGCGTGCCGAAGACCTGTTGGCCCATCAGGGAGTGGGGCAGGGTCCGGTCTTCTGTGAGGCCCTGGCCGAGAAGAGTGGCGACAAGGGGCGGGAGGGCTATCGCAACTGGCTCTCCCAGCTCGACGAGAGCCACAGCGATCGGGAGGTACTGACCCTCTACAGTCAGCTGGTGCTGACCGAGCGGGACAAGCTGGCCCAGGCCCGGGTCGCCAAATGGTCCGGGGAGGCCGCCGTGCTGGTGGCCCTGAGCCCGCTGGCGACCGTCGACATGATGCTGATGCTGTGGCGAAACCTGCGGATGATCGAAGATATTGCGGATGTTTATGCCATAGAACTCGGCTACTGGAGTCGTATTCAACTGATCCGCCAGGTGTTTCGCAACATGCTCTATGCCGGCGCCACCGAGCTCGTCACCGAGGTAGGGATGGACTTGCTCGGCGCCGAGCTCACCGCCAAACTCTCTGCCCGTGCAGCCCAAGGGGTGGGGGCCGGCCTGCTTACCGCGCGGCTCGGGCTGCGCACCATAGAGGCCTGTCGCCCGCTGCCCTGGTGCGGCGATGAGAAACCCAAGCTCGGCGAGCTGAGA
This sequence comes from Aeromonas tecta, assembly GCF_000820185.1. Lineage (GTDB taxonomy): Bacteria > Pseudomonadota > Gammaproteobacteria > Enterobacterales > Aeromonadaceae > Aeromonas > Aeromonas tecta. The sequence continues at coordinate 79,411 of NZ_CDCA01000005.1, read as the reverse complement.
AAACGGCTCATCGGCCAGCTGGCGGGCTATCTCAGCAAGTCCTGAGGCCAGAGCCCCAAGGATGTCACAAATTGTTTACATTGGTGGCCAGCAGCCGACCCCGGGGTCGGCTGCTTTTTTAGGGGGCAAACCGTTACAGTGATCCTGTAGAGCAACACCAAGGCGCCTCGCCTTGCACAGGATGGAACGGGATCATGGCCACTCTTTATACAGCACACCAGCCGGACGCGCAGGGCTTCATTCACTACGGTGATGAGGAGCAGGGGACCTGGCAAATTCTGATTGAGCGCCAGCTCGCGGCCCTGGCCGGCAAGGCCTGCGACGAGTACATGGCAGGCCTTGTGCGCCTCGCCCTGCACCCGGATCGCATCCCGCAGCTCGCTGAGATCAACGCCGTGCTGCAACCCGCCACCGGCTGGTCCGTGGTGGCGGTACCGGCGCTCATCTCGTTCGATCGCTTCTTCTCGCTCTTGGCCAACCGCCAGTTTCCGGTTGCCACCTTCATCCGGCGTCGGGACGAGCTCGACTACCTGCAAGAGCCCGACATCTTCCACGAGCTGTTCGGCCATTGCGCCATGCTGACCAACCCGGCCTTCGCCCACTTTACCCATGTCTATGGCCAGCTGGGCCTCAAGGCCAGCAAGGAGGAGCGGGTCTTCCTCGCGCGGCTCTACTGGTTCACGGTGGAGTTCGGTCTGGTGCAGGGGGAGAGCGGGCAGGGGAGTGGCCTTCGCATCTACGGCGGCGGCATCCTCTCCTCCATCGGCGAGACTGGCTATGCCCTCTCGGGTCAACCCAGGCTGCAACCCTTTGATCTGGTGGAGGTGCTGCGCACCCCCTATCGCATCGACATCATGCAGCCCATCTACTTTGTGCTGCCAAGCCTGGATGCCCTCTACCAGTTGGCGGAGCAGGACATCATGGCGGGGGTGAACGAGGCTCGCCGTCTCGGCCTGCACCCGCCCCGCTTCACCCCGGCTGCCAGCAAGCAGGCGAGCTGATCATCGTATTCAACCCATTATTGCGCCCATCCCAAGCGCGCCCAGATACACGAAAGGAGTCCCCAATGTCCGAACTGGCAAGCCAACAGTGCGAAGCATGCCGCGCCGATGCCCCCAGAGTCAGCGATCAGGAGCTGGCCGAGCTGATGCACGCCATCCCCGACTGGCAGCCCATGGTGGTGAAGGGGGAGTTGCAACTGCGCCGGGAGTTTGGCTTTCGCAACTTCAAGGAGGCGCTCGCCTTCACCAACCGCCTGGGGGAGCTGGCGGAGGCCGAGTTCCACCACCCCGCGATCCTCACCGAATGGGGCAAGGTGACCGTCAGCTGGTGGACCCACAAGATAGGTGGCCTGCATCGCAACGACTTCATCATGGCGGCGCGCACCGACGAGCTGCTGAAATAGGCGTTTCGTCGCTGCAACAGCGCAAAACAGGCGGGTCTGTCCGGTGAATATCGGACGGGCCCGCATTTTTATGGGCCAACCCTCGCACTGGCGGGATCGAGTCTGTATCATCCGGTTATTCAGAATGTTAGCCAGGAAGTGTGTGCCGAATGCGTCTTGAAGTCAGCTGTGAAGACCGCCTGGGCTTGACCCGGGAATTGCTCGACCGTCTGGTGGAGCACAACATCGATCTGCGCGGCATCGAAATCGATACCTCAGGCATCATCTACCTCAACTTCCCCGAGCTGGAGTTTCGCGATTTTCAGCACCTGATGCCGGAAATTCGCCGCATCCCCGGCATCTATGACGTCAAAACCATCCCCTACATGCCCTCCGAGCGGGAGCACCACGAGATTGAGGCGCTGCTCAAGGCGCTGCCGGACTTGGTGTTCTCCCTTGACAGCAAGGGGCGGGTGACTCAGGCCAATCAGGCCGCCCTCACCACCCTGGCGCTGCCGCCGGAAGAGGTGCGCGGTGTCTCCTTGGGTTCTTTGGTCAAGGGCTTCTCCTTCGCCCGCTGGCTGGAGGCGAGCGAGATCCGGCCCCAGACCTGCAAGCTCAGCCTCGGCGGTGAGGAGTATCTCGGCGATCTGATGCCGCTGTTCGTGGCCGAAGAGAAGGGCAAACAGGCCTTGGCTGGCGCCGTGGTGGTGCTCAAATCTGCCCGCCGGGTCGGCATGCATTTTAGCGCCTTGCACGCGGTGGAAGTGGGTGGCTTCGAGCATCTGCAGGCCGAGAGCCAGAAGATGAAAGAGGTGCTGGCCCAGGCCGCGAAACTCGCGATGCAGGATGCCCCCTTGCTCATCGTCGGCGAGACCGGCACCGGCAAGGAGCTGTTGGCCCGCGCCTGTCACGGCGCCAGTCTGCGCTCCAGCCACCCCTTCATGGCGCTCAACTGTGCGGCCATGCCGGACAACGTGGCCGAGAGCGAGCTGTTTGGCTACGCCCCCGGCGCCTTTGGCAATAACACCGAGGGCAAGCGCGGCGTGCTGGAGCTGGCGAGCGGCGGCACCCTGATGCTGGACGAGATCGGCGACATGTCTCCCCACCTGCAGACCAAGTTCTTGCGGGTGCTGCAAGATGGCGTTTTCCGCCGGGTCGGTGACGAGCAGGAGGTGCGGGTCAACGTGCGCTTCATCTGCACCACCCAGAAGCAACTGCTGGATCTGGTGCACGAGGGCAAGTTCCGCGAAGATCTCTACTACCGCCTCAACGTGCTGAGTCTGGCGCTGCCGCCGCTTCGCGAGCGCAAGGCGGACATCATGGCGCTGGCCCAGCAGTTCGTCTCCCGCTTCGCAAGCGAATTGCAGCGCCCTCGTCCGCGCTTTACCCGCAACATGGCCGAATACCTGACCGCCTACCGCTGGCCTGGCAACGTGCGCCAGCTGCGCAACTGTCTCTATCGGGCCATGACCCTGCTGGAAGGGGATGAGATAGGCCCGGAACACGTGGACTTGCCGGTGGCGGCGGATGCCATGCCGCTCATCGACGAGTGGTTCGAGGGCGGGCTGGATGAGGCGGTGAAGCGCTTCGAGAGCCGGTTGCTGGAGCGACTCTATCCGGCATTCCCTTCTACCCGGCAACTGGCCAAGCGGCTTGGGGTTTCCCACACCGCTATCGCTAACAAGTTGCGCGAATACGGGATCGGTAAAAAGTAGCCAGATGGATTCTGTTCTGCTTCGGGGCAAGCCCCCGCCGGATGATTGCCATGGCAGCGACACAAGATGGCGCGGCCTGTGTGCAGATGGATGGGCGCCTGCCACGGGACTGGTAAGCTGCTCGATATCTTCCCCCCGTCCGGCCTCATGGGCACCGACGTGAGCAGACAGGCATCATGCAATCACATTTTCTGATCCGGGCCATGCTGTGGCTGACGCCACTGTTCTGCTCGTTGACACAGGCCAACGAGACCCCCACCTCGGCCGAGGTGCGCACCGCCCTGGTGCGCCAGACCGTGCTCGATATTCTCAGTTATACCCGCTGGCCTACCGAACCCACCGAACTGCGCCTGTGCATCACGGCGCCGACCGAGTATGCCAGTGCGCTGTTATCCATCCAGCAGCAGGCCAATGGCCGCCGGGTCGATGTGCACCGTTACGAGACCGACGACGAGGCATTGAGCCAGCGCTGTGATGTGATCTATCTCGGCGTGCTGGCCCCCGAGCAGCGTTTGTCCCTGTTCGAGCGACTGCGCGGTCATGCCATCCTCAGCATCAGCGAGCAGAGCAGTGAATGCATCGCCGATGCGGTGTTCTGCCTGAAGGCCTACCAGGACAGGGTGCGCTTCAAGGTCAATCTGGATGCGCTGGCCCGCAGCGGGGTCCGGGTTCACCCGGCCGTGCTCAAGCTGGCCAGGGCGGATGAGGGGGCGCAATGATACGCCGCATTCATGCCGAAGGGGGCAGGCTCACCCTGCGCCAGAGCCTGGGCCGTACCCACATGATGACCTCCCTGACGGCGGTCTGCATGGCGGGCCTGTTTTTGACCATCACCGCCTTGCTGGCGCTGCGCCTCTACGCGGATCACAACCTGGAGCTGGTGGCTCGCGCCATCAGCTACACCACGGAAGCGGCCGTGGTGTTCCACGACGAAGAGGCGGCGAAAGACGCCCTGCAGAACATCGCCTCCCACGAAGACGTGGCCAGCGCCAGCATCTCTCTGCCCAACGGGCAGCTGCTGGCGAGCTGGTCTCGCGCCATCACCACCCCCTGGTCCAGCCTGGAGCGGCAACTGGCTCATCTGATCCTGCCGGGGCCGGTGGAGCTGCCCATAATGCGGGGCGACAAGGAGATAGCCCGCATTCATCTGGTCGGCCACGGTCAGTATCTGCTGCGCTTCCTGCTGCAGACCCTGGTGGCGACCCTGCTTTGCCTGTTGCTCAGTATCTTGGGGGCCCTCTATGTGGCGCGCCGGATGCAGTACTCCATCACGGATCCGCTCAAGGCGCTGGCGCAGGTGGCCTACAGCGTGCGCCGCCAGCGCGCCATCAAGCAACGGGTGCCGGCGGCCAACATTGCAGAGCTCCATGAGCTGGGAGAGGATTTCAATTCCCTGCTCGATGAGCTGGAGGCCTGGCAGGCGCACCAGAAGCGGGAGAATGCCAGCCTGCTGCATCAGGCAACCCACGACTCCCTGACCGGTCTCCCCAATCGCGCCCTGTTCGAAGCCCGCTTGCAGCAATCCCTGCTGGCCGGCGGCTCCCTGAACGAGCGTTTCGCCTTGCTGTATCTCGATTGCGATCGCTTCAAGGAGATCAATGACAGCCTGGGCCATGCCGTCGGTGACGAGGTACTGATCACCTTGGCGCGGCGGGTGCAGCACCAGCTTCGCCCCATGGATCTGGTGTGCCGGCTGGGAGGGGACGAGTTCGCTATCCTGTTGGCGCCCTTGCACCATGAGAGCGAGGTGCACGAAGTGATACTGCGGATCCAGCAGGCGATGGCCACCCCACTTGTTCTGGCGGATGGCCATCATCTGGTGGCGGGGGTCAGCATCGGCTATGCCATGTACCCCGAGCAGGGGCTGACGGCCGATGATCTGTTGCAACAGGCGGACAGCGCTATGTATCAAGCCAAACGACAACGCAAGGAGGTGACGACAGAACACAAGCGGAATAGATGATGTTTTTGCAGGTAAAAATAACGAAAGGATTAGAATAATGACGATCGCAAACTTGATGAGGGCGAGCCTGATGGGGCTGCTGCTGAGCGTGCTGGCCGCATGCCAGAGCGCCCCCCATGGTCTGACGGCCGAGCAGCTTGCCACCCTCAAGGAGCAAGGCTTCCACCTGACCGACGAGGGCTGGACCCTGGATATTTCCAACAAGGTGCTGTTTGCCAACAACGTGGGGGCCCTCAATCCCAACACCCGCCAGGTGGTGGAGAAGCTCGGCAAGGCCTTGCTGGATGTGGGTCTGAACCGGGTCAGGGTAGATGGTCATACCGACGCCAACGGTGAGGCTGGCTACAACCAGCAACTGTCGCTGAAACGGGCCCAGTCCGTGGCCGATGTGCTGGTGTCGGTGGGCATGCCGCAAGCCAATCTGGACATCCGTGGTCGCGGGGAAGAGGCGCCCATTGCAGATAACGGCAGCGCCGCCGGTCGGGCCGAGAATCGCCGGGTCGCCATCATCATAGGTAACGATTAAGCCAGGGCTCTGACAATGCATCAGCCGCTACCATCTTGTGTCCCGAGCGCGAACGCCCGCGCTGTCTGTTAGCCTGATTGCGTGTGTGCGACCACTCTCTTGCCAATGACAAATTGACGACAGGAGAGTGGCTATCTGCCCACCACGCAGCTCCCCATCTCGAGTAACACCCAGGTTAACCGCTGTCGCGATCGCCGTTAACTGAGGGGTTAAGTTGCCACGCACTGCCCCGGACTTGATCCAGCACAAGCCATTGATTGAGTGATAGTCGTTATCATTTCTATTATTTTCAAATGGTAACCTGCCCGTGACGACAACACAGCTCACCCCGACCATGACCGGACTCGCGAGTCCCGATCCCCTCAAGTTTGCCTTCACCGCCAAGACCTCGGCTCACGCCAGCCGCGGCGGCATTCGCCCTCTGGCGCTCGATGACGCTGGCTGGCAAGGCTGGTGGCAGCAGCCGAGCCAGGCGGACGAGCGGGCGCTCTATATCCACATTCCGTTTTGCCGCAAGCGCTGCAGTTTTTGCAATTTCTTTGAAAATGGCGCCAATCCGGCGCGCATGAGCCGCTACATGGCGGCCCTGTGTGACAATCTGCAGCGGGCTGCCGAGTCGCCACTGGTGCAGAGCCGTCCCTTCGCGGCCGTCTATGTGGGGGGCGGCACACCCACCGACATGGCGGCAGAGGATCTGGCGCGCCTCGCCGAGGCCATTCGCCGCTTCCCGCTGGCCCAGGGCGCCGAGGTGACCCTGGAGGGGCGCCTCAACGGCTTTGATGACGAGAAGTGGCAGACGGCTCTGGCGGGGGGCTTCAACCGTTTCTCGTTCGGGGTGCAGAGCTTCGATACCGAAGTGCGCCAGCAGGCGGCCCGCTTCGATGACAGGGAGACGCTGCTCGCCCGGTTGGGGGAGCTGACCCGGGATGATGCCGCCGTCATCGTCGCGGATCTCATCTTCGGCCTGCCGGGTCAGGATGATGCCATCTGGCGCCAAGACATCGCGGACGTGATGGCGAGCGGGGTGCACGGGGTGGATCTCTATCAGCTCATCGCCATGGCGGGCACCAACCTGGAGCGGGCCGAGGCCAAGGGCAAGCTGGGTTGGTCGGCGGACGGCCAGCAGCGGGCCAGCATGTATGCCTATGGCGCCCAGACCCTGGAGCAGGGGGGCTGGCAGCGGCTCTCCAGCAGTCACTGGCGCCGCGGCGAATCTGAGCAGAGCCGCTACAACCAGATGGCCAAGCGCGGCGCCGAGATCCTGCCCTTCGGTGCCGGCGCCGGGGGCAGCGTGCACGGTCATGGCCTGATGTATGGTCGGGATCTGGCCACCTGGCACGAGGCGCTGGCCGCCGGTGTGCGGGCCCCCGGCATGGTGATGGGAGCGAACCCCAACGCCCGTATCGATGGCTTGCTGCGCGGCGCACTCGATACCGGTTGGCTGGCGCTGACTCGTCTGCCCGCGCCTTTGCAGGCGCACCTGATGCCGCTGTGGTTGGCCTGGCAACAGCACGGACTGGCGGAGCTGAAAGGCGATCGGCTGGAGCTGACCCTGGCGGGGCGCTTCTGGAACGTCAACCTGCAGGCTGGGTTGTTCGAGTTTCTGCAGTTGAATCCATTGGACGGCAGCGCGCCGGTCAAGGCTGCGCACCCGGGTGGGGCGGTGCGACACTCGCTGGTGTGAATCGCATAAACACTATAAAAATGGCCCATCTGGTGATGGGCCATTTTTTATGCTGATGAATACATACTAACTAGTCGCTGATGCTGTCTACCTGCACCCGCAGGCTGCCCTCGGCCAGGGTGGTCACTAGTGATTGGCCGGCACTGACCTGACTGGCACGGCTGATCACCTCGCCACTCGCGCTGCGGGTGATGGAGTAGCCACGGCCCAGGGTGGCGAGCGGGCTGACCCCGTCGAGCCGCGCGCTCAGCATGGCGAGGCGATGATCGGCGAGGCTCTGGCGTTTGTTCATCAGCGTAAAGAGCCGCTCCTCGGCCAGCTGATGACGGCGCTTGCCGGCGGCCAGCAGCTTCTCTGGGCTCCTGGCCTGCAGGCGCAGCTCGAGGTTGGCCAGACGCCGCTCCCCCTGATGCAGACGGCTTGCCAGCAGCTGTTGCAAGCGGCTGGCGAGCTCGTCGAGACGCTGGGATTGTTGCTCCAGCTGGCGCTGGGGGTCTTGGTGATCCAGCCGTTTTTGCAGCAGGGCGAACTGGTGGCTGGCGGCTGTCTGGCGCCGCGCCATGGCCTGGGCAATGCGCTGGTGCAGGTGGGCGAGGCGCTGGGCACGGGCGCCCTGATCTGGCGCCACCAACTCGGCGGCGGCAGAGGGGGTGGGGGCGCGCAAGTCGGCGGCAAAGTCGCTGATGGTCACGTCCACCTCGTGGCCGACGGCGCTCACCACCGGGATGGCGGAACGCGCGATGGCGCGAGCCACTGCTTCTTCGTTGAAGCACCAGAGATCTTCGAGAGAGCCGCCGCCGCGACCGACGATCAGCACATCCACCTCGGCGCGGCGGTTAGCCAGCGCAATCGCCGCCACTATCTGGCCGATGGCGGCGCTGCCCTGCACCTGAGTCGGGTAGATGAAGACCGGCAGATCCGGCGCCCGGCGCGCCAGCACCGTCAGCATGTCGTGCAGGGCGGCGCCGGTGGCCGAGGTCACCAGCCCCACGGCGCGGGGTTCGCGAGGCAGCGGCCGCTTGCGGCCCTCATCGAACAGCCCCTCGGCGCCGAGCCGGCGCTTTAGCTCCTCGAAGCGCAGTGCCAGCATGCCGTCACCGGCGGGCTGCATGGATTCGATGATGAGCTGGTAGTCGCCGCGCGGCTCATAGAGAGAGACCCGGGCCTGCACCAGTACCTGCATGCCATCCTGCGGGCGGAACGGCACGCGCCGGTTGTTGCCCTTGAACATGGCGCAGCGTACCTGGGCGGAGATGTCCTTGAGAGAAAAGTACCAGTGGCCCGAGCTTGGCATTGCCAGATTGGAAAGTTCTCCCGTCAGCCACACCAGCCCCAGATCCTGCTCCAGGATCATGCGCACGGCGCTGTTGAGGCGGGTGACGGTGAAGATCGGTGGTTGTTTGTTCTGGCTGCTGTCGTTGAGGCTATCCAAGGCTGGCCCTGCTGCTGTGCCCGTCAAAGCGGGAGAAGACGATGGCGAACATCTTACCCCAGTTCGGGGCGGGCGCCGAGTCTGCGGGTGATCGGGGCATCTGCAAAAGGCGTGTTTTCCTGGCCAATGGCGCTAGATGACTATCAGCGCTGTGGCTGCGGATTGGCCGGTTTGGCTGCTCTGGCCGGGCTTGCGACCAGCCAGACCGCGAGGCAGACGATGGCCCCCCCGAGGATGAAGCCTTGGGTGAGGGTCTCACCGAGCACCAGATAGCCCCAGAAGATGCCGAAGGGCGGGATGAGGAAGGTCACCGTCAGGGAGCGAAGCGGACCTATGTCGGCGATCAGCCTGAAATAGAGCAGGTAGGCGAGGGCGGTACAGATGAAGCCGACCGCCAGCAGGCTGGCCCATACCTCTGGCATGGCCCAGTTGACGACGGGTCCTGCCGTCATGGTGTAGCCGAAGAAGGGCAGCAGAAACACGCAGGCGCCCAGCTGACTGCCAAAGGCCACCATCTTGGCATCGAGGCCGCCTTGCTCGGTGATCCAGCGCCTTGTCAGGAAACCGGCGCAGCCGTAACAGGCGGTCGCCACCAGGCAAGCCAGCACGCCGATGACCACATTGCCGCTTAACTGTACCTCGCCGGTGGTGGTGATGAGGGTGATGCCGACCAGCCCAAGAAACACCCCGATCCACTTGCGCAGGCTCAGCTGCTCTTCGAAGAACGAGAAGCCGATCAAGGCTCCCATCAGCGGGGTGGTGGCGTTGAGGATGGCCGAGTAGCCGGCCGGCAGCCAGAGCGCCGCGATGGCGTACATCAGGAAGGGAACGCCGGAGTTGATGACCCCAAGCACCATGGCAGATCTCAACTTGCCGTGAAAACGCATGGGGGTGCGCAGCAGCAACAGCATGATGGCGAGACCGATGAGGGCGAAGAAGACCCGCAGGAAGGTGGTATTGACCGAGCCGAAGGCAGGCGCCGCGATGCGGATAAACAGGAAGCTGGCGCCCCAGATGGCCGCCAGTGCCAGCAGTCTCACATAATCCGATGTTCTCATTTTCTCTTCCTTGAAATGCTGGGCTTGCACCCGCTAGCTGACACGCAGACTCCGCATCATGCAGGCTTGCCTCGCTGCTGACAACCGGGCGAGGGGAGGTCAAATAAACAAGGCACCACCTGGGTGATGCCTTGTTGCATGGATAGTGTCGTTTTGCACTGATCTCAGTCGATCAGTCGATCAGTCGATCAGTCGACTCGTCATCTTTATTCGCTTTCCGGCTGGCTGACAAACGCAATCTTGTGCAGACCCTGTTGGGAAGCCAGGGCCATCACCTTGGCGATGGTGCCGTATTCGACGCTCTTGTCGATGCGCAGCTGGATCTCGGGGATCTCGGGCTTGGCCTCGCTGGCCTTGGTCATCTGGGCGATGAGCGCCGCCTCATCGACCTCCTTGTCGTTCCAGTACAGCTTGCCGGCCCCGTCGATGGAGAGGATCACATCCTCCTGCTTGGGCTGGTTGACCTGGCTGCTGGCCTCGGGCAGATCGAGTTTGACCGCGTTGGTCAGCAGGGGGGCCGTGATCATGAAGACGATCAGCAACACCAGCATGACGTCGATCATGGGGATCATGTTGATCTCGGAGAGCGGCTGCTCGTCCGAGTCGCTGGACAGTTTGCCAAAGGCCATTACATCTGCCCCTTCTTGGCGCTCTCGCCCTTGGCATTCTCGATACCGGACAGCTGAGTCACGTTGGAGGCGTTCTTCTCAAAGCCGGTCACCAGCAGGGCAAACAGGTCGTAGGCAAACTCGTCAAGCGCCGCGAGCTTCAGGCGATTGCGGCGCACGAAGAAGTTGTAGATGAGCACCGCCGGCAGGGCAACGGCGAGACCAAAACCAGTCATGATCAAGGCTTCGCCCACCGGGCCCGCGACCTTGTCTAGGCTGCTCTGACCGGCGGCACCGATGGCCAGCAGGGCGTGATAGATACCCCAGACGGTGCCAAACAGCCCGATGAAGGGCGCCGCCGAGCCGACGGAGGCGAGCAAGGCCAGCCCGTGCTCGAGGCGAATGCGCTCCATGGTGATGGCCTGGCGCAGGGCGCGCAACAGGAAGTCATCGGGAGATCCCAGCTTGAGAGAGACGGCTCGCCCCTGCGCCCTGTCAAGCTGGGCGACGGCGGCGAGGGCCGCATGGGTAATTCTGCCGTAGGCCTCCTCGGGAGGGGTGTGGGCGAGCTGGCGCTCCATCTCCTGCACGCTCTCGTGCTGCCAGAACTGGCTCACGAACCTGGCATTCAGACGCTGCTCGCGCACCCCGAGCCAGAGCTTGAGCAGGGCGTAGTAGCAGGTAGCCAGCGACATCAGCACCAGCAGGATCAGGGGGACAAGGCCCACCCCGGTGTTTTGGCTGAGCAGATGGGCGATGCCCATCGCGTTGGTTTCGACTTCAGGATTCATATTATGTCCCTAACTTGAAAATGATGGTGACCCCTGCCCAGTCCGCGACAGCGACATTGTTCTGCTTGGCCGGAATGAAGCGCCAGCGACTGACCGTCTTGCGGGCAATCATGTCAAGGCGTCGAAAACCGCTGCTGCGCTCGACCTCGACCGACTCCGCCGTGCCCTCTTTGGTGACGCGTACCTTCAATACCACCCGCCCTTGTTCCCCACGTCGACGTGACTCCTGGGGATAGGGGGGCTCTGGATTGTTCAATCTGGCGTCCCGGGCGATGGGGGCGCTGCTGCCAGCCCCGGCGCCCGTCTGGCGGGACTTGGTCGGCGGCGCACTGGCGCCACTCGCACTCTGGTTATTGGCCGTCGCCTGTGGGGCCGCAGGCGCTGAGGGCGGGGCCACCGGCTCGGCCTTGGCCACAGGCGCGGGTTTGGTCACAGGCACGGGTCTGGGTTTTGGTTTGGGCGGTGTGGGTACCGGCTTGGGAATGGGTTTCTTGGCGACCGGCTTGACCACTTTCGGCGGAACCGGTGTCGGTTTCTTCACCACCGGCGGCGTAGGAACGGCCGCTGGCGCCGCCGGTTTGGCCGGGGCGTCATCTTTGTTCGACTCGCCCGCCCAGCGGGCAGACATGGTAATGGGTTCGGGTGGCGCGATGGGATCGACACGGTTGCTGTGCACCCACCACAGGATGGTGAGATGCAGCGCGATTGCGGCGACCAGACAGACGAGCTGAGCCGGGCCAAACGACACATTGTTGCGACAGGCTGCCGGCCTCAGTGCACTGGCATCCATCACATCTCTTCCTTCCAGCTAGTCATATTCGGTCTCGAACGCCTATGTTGCAGGCGCCAGAACCGGGCCTTGCCGCCAAGCATGCGCTACCTCAGAGGTGTAAACAAGAAAGATTATCAATCTTGTTTTAATCGAAAACCCTGCCCAGATGGCCATCTGACGCCAATTAGGGACGAATCTGGCCTATCTGACACTGCTCGGCGCACGAGGTGGCTCACCGCAGCGCCTGCAAGACGCTGAGGGACATAGGAGGTGGGCAAACACGTGGCACTGAGAGTTGCCGCTTTATCCGCCGCCTCATCGCCATTGCAGAGGATCTTGTCACTCTATGGCAGCCCGCATTCAGGACTTGGCTAGATGGCAGAAATGAAAGCGCTATCAATCGCATATAGCCAATGCCAAGGTCGATTCTGGTCACATTTTGCACGCTAAGGGTCATTGATCGGCCAATTTGCGCCCTAGACTGGCTGGGCTCATCTGAAGGCGGGACTGTAGCGGATGGGGAAATGCCGGGGCACACCGGCGTCACACACAAAACAATGAAAATAAAGGACTATCAATGGCTAGATGGATTATCGCGGCCGGATTGTTGGGATCGCTCATGGCGTCGCCACATGCGGCGGCGACAGAGTGGTTCTTCCGTGGTACCGCGAATGGATGGGCGGCGACCGCCATGGTCTCGACCGATGGCGTCAATTTCGATACCTGCCAGCTGTTTCAGGGCGGAGACGCCAGCGGCGGCCCGCGCTTCAAGATAGACAGATACGGCAACTGGCAGCAGAGCTACCCGGCGGCCGATCGCCTGGTCAATGCCAATACCCACTATCAAATTCGCATCAACGCCGGCACTCAGGCCATCACCGCCACGGCGGTCGATAGCTGCGAGCAGACTGGCTTTGCCAAGCGCTGGCCACAGCTGCAGGTGCGCGGCACCTTCAACGGCTGGGCCAGCCTGCCCATGACCCTGGTCGGGGATCACCTGTGGCAGGCCGAGGCCTACATGGATGGCAAGGTCAGCCAGCGCCTCAAGTTCGATCAGGCCGGTGACTGGGTGACCAGCTTTGGCGACAGCAATGCCGACGGGGTGCTCGAGCGCAGCGGCGGCGACATCTTCTGGAGCGGCGCCGGCACGGTGCGCTTCCAGGTCAACGACGAGACTCAGGCCTACAGCATCACCCCCCTTGGGGATGACAACCAGCCGCCGCTGGCGGTGATCACCCCGGGCGGCACCGTCAATGTGGCGATGGGTGAGGCGCTGACATTAAGCGGCAGCGACTCCACAGATCCGGACGGCCAGATAGCGAGTTATCTGTGGAGCAGCGGCGAAACCACCGAGAGTATCGTGGTCAACACCAGCTTGGCGGGCACCTTTACCTACGGCCTGACGGTGAGCGACGATCAGGGCGCCAAGGGGAGCAGCAGCGCCAGCGTGGTGGTGGCGGCCCCGCAAGCCAGCGACAAGTGGTACTTCCGCGGCACCCCCAACAACTGGGGCCTGACCGCCATGACCAGTCAGGACGGGGTGACCTTCTGTACCGAGCAGGCCTTTGGCAGCAGCGATCCCCGCTTCAAGGTGGATCACAAGGGGGACTGGACCGAAGCCTACCCGGCCCAGGACTACAAGGTGACCGGCAACACCCGCTATCGCATCTGCTTCGATGCCAAGAGCAAGGCGCTGGACGTGGCACCGCTTGCGGGCGCGGACACTCAGGCCCCGACGGTGAGCGCTAGCCCGGCCCCCGGCAACTATGCCCAGGCGCAGTCCATCACCCTCACGGTGAGTGATGACAAGGACAGCGCGCCCAAGCTCTACTTCACCCTGGATGGCAGCACCCCGAGCACCAGCTCCGCCCTCTACAACGGCCAAGTGTTCAGCGCCAGCGACAAGGGTAGTGGCGTCGATCTGGTGATCAAAACCTTGAGTGTTGATGCTGCCGGCAATCGCCGTGAGCAGAGTTTCAGCTACTACATCGGCGATCAGGCAGTGGCTGCGGGTGATTTTCGGGGGGAGAGCATCTACTTTCTGCTGACCGCTCGCTTCTACGACGGGGATGCCGGCAACAACTATTACAACCGGGATCGCTACAAGGCAGGGGATCCCCATTGGCGCGGCGACTTCAAGGGGCTCATCGCCAAACTCGACTACATCAAGGATCTCGGCTTCACCGCCATCTGGGTGACGCCGCCGGTGGAGAACCGCTCCGGCCTCGACTATCACGGCTATCACGCCTACGACTTCTACCGGGTCGACCCCCGGCTGGAGTCGCCGGGGGCGGGTTACCGTGAGTTTATCCAGGCGGCCCACGCCAAGGGGATCAAGGTGATACAGGATGTGGTGATCAACCACACCAGCCAGTACGGCCTGCGGGGCAAGACCTGGATTGACCATCTGCCCGTCAAATACTATGTGCCGACCGGTTCCAAACAGGGGCTGATCAACAACGGTCCCTATCAGGGCAACCTCGGGGATTACGCCAGCACGAACCGTTGTGACGATGACAACCCGGCGGCTCCCGACTGGTACAAGGCGCGCTGCCAGTCCGATCCTGAAGGGCTGGTGCCCTTGGTGGATCCCAAGACCGGCAGCACGGTACCGAGCGCCGGTTACAACCCCAACCGCTTCTTTGGCATCGACGCCCAGGGGCTGGATCCGGCCTGGTATCACCTTGACGGTTTCATGTCCGGCGGTGACTGGGAGAATCCGCTCTCCTTGCAGCGCAAGCACATGGCGGGGGATTGCATCGACTTGGCCACCGGCAACGCGAACGTCAAGGCCTACATCAATGGCGCCATCCATCAGTACCTCGACATGGGGGTCGACGCCATTCGCATCGATACCCTCAAGCATATCGAGCGCGATGAGCTGCTGACCTATGTCCACGACTGGCAGACCCACAAACCGGGGCTGTTCGTGTTTGGCGAGAATCTGGTGAAGGGCACCGGTTGGGGGTCTGAGATCGCCAACGACAACGCCTCCGCGGTGATCCGCCCCTGGTGGTACACCCGCACCACCAGCGATCCGGCCAATCCGCGCGCCGGCGGGGATTCGGGCCTGTCGGTGCTGGACTTCTCCCTGTTCTCCACCTTCCGCGACAACGTCACCAAGGGCAGTTTTGGCGGGGTGGGCGGGATCTTCGGCATGGACTGGGTCTACGGGGATGCCACCAAGCTCATTACCTTCTTCCAGAACCACGACGTGGGGCCGGACAACGACTTCAAGTACCGCTACGGCGGGGAAGAGGGCAACGCGGCCATGACCTACAACCTGCTGTGGACGGCGCGGGGCATCCCGACCCTCTACTACGGGGAGGAGGTGATGTTCCAGGCCGGCAAGCCGCAAGACATCGACGGCGCCACCATGACGGTGGATCAGACCGGCCGCGCCTACTACGGCGATGTGCTGGACAACCCGGCGACCGCCTCCCACCCGCTCTATCAGCACATCAAGCGCCTGAACCTGATCCGCAAGGCGGTTCCCGCCCTGCAGAAGGCGCCCATGAGTCAGGTGAGCGAGTGGGGCAGCGGCATGAGCTTTGTGCGCGATCTCGGCGCCGAGGGCAGCTATGCAGCGGTCGGCCTAGCGGCGAACTCGGCCCAGCAGATAAGCATCAGCGGCATCAAGAACGGCAGCTACAAGGACGCGGTGACCGGCACCACGGTCAACGTCAGCAATGGCAACCTGAGCTTCGCGGTGCCCGCCTACTCGGCGCGAGTCTGGGTGCTCAATGGCCCAGGCAAGGTAGGGAGCGATGGCAAGTATTTGAAATGATAAGGCGCATGCAAAGCCCGGCACACCGGGACTACCTCTCGCTGAGGTGATAACGCATGTATCCAGAGTCGGCCCAAGGGCCGACTTTTTACGTCCGTTTTATACCAGCTTTGGAGCCGTGTGGCGGATACTCGTGCTACCAGCTACCAGCTACCAGCTACCAGCTACCAGCTACCAGCTACCAGCTACCAGCTACCAGCTACCAGCTACCAGCTACCCGCTACCCGCTGCGATATGCGCGGCGCTCCCTGAATCAATGGCAACGCCCCCCGAATGCAATACAGGAGAGGGCGCTTGTATGCCCCAAGAGAGAGCCCCAGTGGCTTGCCAGGGGAGGGCACTTTTGTGCGGCGTCAGGGGAAGGCGCTCGGCTTGCTTGCCCCTGGTTGCTAGGCGCTTGAATGGATTTTCTGCACCGAAGTGGTGCTGTTGCACCTTGGTGGTGCGTGTCGTGATGCATCCAAACCGGCACTCTGGGCCATAACTGCGGGCCCGTGTGAGGACGTGGCCTATCCCAATTCGGCTGCAGGCCTTGCACCGCCTGCCTCTCGCCTATTTCAAACCTGAGCCGTGACCGAGTTTTAAGCAGCGGCCCCCTTGGGCAGTGCAAACATGCTGACTCACCGGATCCGGGTGTTTTCAGGCAGTTTAAATGAACTGCCTGAGTGATAAATATCAGACGTTAAATTCAAATATTCATTGTTTAATAGTCTCTTGTGTTGGTTGGCGCCGTTTTTGCTGTAGTTTGTCGACATCTCGCGGGCTGGGAAATGAGTTCCCTCACCGGCAGGCGACGGCCATTCAAGATAGTGAGAGCATACGACGCCCCGAATGTGGCCAGGGATCGACACAGGGGGGCGAGTGATTGGATTTTTCAGAGTCAAAAAAGGAGTCATATGGAAGGTGAAATGACCATGTCATCCCCGGTGAACAAGGGGCTGGCACATACCCTCAAGGACGATGTCTACGGCATGGTGCTCGGCGTCATGTTTATCGCCGTGGGGCTCAATCTGCTCAAGTGCTCCGGCATGATCACCGGCGGCATCGCCGGCATTGCGCTGCTGCTCGCCCACGTCAGCAGCCTGCCCATCGGCCTGCTGTTCTTCCTGGCAAACTTGCCGTTTCTGGTGTTCAGCTACTTCACCATGGGCCGCGACTTCATGCTCAAGACCCTGCTGGTCAACCTGGCGCTCTCGGCCGCGACCCAGGGGGTGCCGCTGCTGTTGACGGTGAGCTACATTCACCCGCTGTTTGCCGCCCTGGTGGGGGGCACCTTCCTCGGCATGGGAGTACTCTCCCTGGCTCGCCACAATGCCTCGGTCGGGGGCGTCGGCGTGGTGACGCTCTGGTTGCAGCGCCGCGCCGGCATCAATGCGGGCAAGAGCCAGATGTTGCTCGACGTGCTGGTGTTTGCACTCTCCCTGCTCACCTTGCCGTTGCCCCTGCTGCTCTGGTCGACCTTAAGTGCGCTCGCCATGAACGCCATGCTGATGAACTGGCACAAGCCGGGCCGCTATCAGGGTACCTGATCGGCCTGATTGCCGGGTCGGGTATATCGGGTTAAAAAATAATCTAACGGCCGGTTCGAACAAAATGAGGGGCCAACGGCGAAAAAGATCATCTTGTCGTGGAAAATGGCATGGTTACGCCTGAATTTATTAGTTTTTTGCCCCGTTGGCGGCGTTAAACCGGGCTACACCATAAAAAATTCAAAAAACTTCTTTACCAGTGGCCAATGCATGAGTAAAATTTGTCGGCAATATTTTAACCCCACTCCTCAACGGTGAGATATTGCCATGCTCAGGATTGCCAAAGAAGCGCTGACCTTCGACGATGTATTGTTGGTTCCAGCACACTCCACTGTTCTTCCGAATACCGCCGACCTGCGCACCAAGCTCACGTCTGCTATCTCCCTGAATATCCCAATGATTTCCGCTGCCATGGACACAGTGACCGAAGCCCGTCTGGCTATCGCACTGGCCCAGGAAGGCGGTATTGGCTTTATTCACAAGAACATGTCCATCGAGCAACAGGCCTTCGAAGTGCGCAAGGTCAAGAAGTACGAGAGCGGCGTCGTTTCCGACCCGGTCACCGTGCGTCCCGACATGACCATCGCCCAGATCAAAGAGCTGAGCCTCAAGAACGGCTTCGCTGGTTACCCTGTGGTGACCGAGGGCAACGTGCTGGTGGGTATCATTACCGGCCGTGACGTGCGCTTCGTGATCGATCTCTCCCAGACCGTCGAACAAATCATGACCCAGAAAGATCGTCTGGTCACCGTGCGTGAAGGGGCCCCTCGTGAAGAGGTGGTTGCCCTGATGCAGAAGCACCGTATCGAGAAGGTGCTGGTGGTCGATGCCGACTTCAAACTCAAGGGCATGATCACCGTTAAAGACTTCCAGAAAGCCGAACGCAAACCGAACGCCTGTAAAGACGAGCGCGGTCGTCTGCGAGTCGGTGCCGCCGTCGGTGCCGGTGCCGGCAACGAAGAGCGCGTCGCCGCCCTGGTCGAAGCCGGTGTGGACGTGCTGCTGATTGACTCCTCCCACGGCCACTCTCAGGGCGTGCTGGATCGCATCAAGGCGACCCGCCAAGCCTACCCAGACCTGCAGATCATCGGTGGCAACGTGGCGACTGGTGCTGGCGCCCTGGCCCTGGTCGCTGCCGGCGTCAATGCGGTCAAGGTCGGCATCGGCCCTGGCTCCATCTGTACTACCCGCATCGTGACCGGTGTCGGCGTGCCCCAGATCACCGCCATCTCCGACGCCGTTGACGCGCTGGAAGGCACCGGTATTCCGGTGATTGCCGATGGCGGCATCCGCTTCTCCGGTGACCTGGCCAAGGCCATCGCCGCCGGCGCCAGCAGTGTCATGGTCGGCTCCATGTTCGCCGGTACCGAAGAGGCGCCAGGGGAAATCGAGCTCTACCAGGGTCGCTCCTTCAAGTCCTACCGCGGCATGGGCTCCTTGGGCGCCATGTCCAAGGGTTCAAGCGATCGCTACTTCCAGAGCGACAACGCCGCCGACAAACTGGTGCCGGAAGGGATCGAAGGGCGGGTGCCATACAAGGGCCGCCTCAAAGAGATCATTCACCAGCAGATGGGCGGCCTGCGCTCCTCCATGGGCTTGACCGGCAGCGCCACCATCGACGAGATGCGCACCAAGGCCGAGTTCGTGCGCATTTCGGGCGCCGGGATGAAAGAGTCCCACGTCCACGACGTGACCATCACCAAAGAAGCCCCCAACTACCGGATGGGCTGATAAAACGGGGCTCTGGCCCCGTTTCTTTAATTCCTTTTTATCCCCACACCAGCCTGATGCAGGAATAAAATGACTAACAACATTCACGCTCACCGCATTCTCATTTTGGATTTCGGTTCACAGTACACCCAGCTGATCGCCCGCCGCGTCCGTGAAATCGGCGTCTACTGCGAGCTGTGGGCCTGGGATGTGACCGAAGCGCAGATCCGCGAATTCAATCCCAACGGCATCATCCTCTCCGGCGGCCCCGAGTCCGTGACCGAAGCCGGCAGCCCGCGTGCGCCCGAGTACGTGTTCAACGCCGGCGTGCCGGTGTTCGGCATCTGCTACGGCATGCAGACCATGGCCGAGCAGCTCGGTGGCAAGGTGCAATCTTCCACCGAACGTGAATTTGGTTATGCCCAGGTCGAAGTGCTGGGTCAATCCGGCCAAACCAGCGCCTTGCTGCGCAACATCGAAGACGCCATCGCTCCCAACGGCCACGCCCTGCTGGACGTCTGGATGAGCCACGGCGACAAGGTCACCGAGATCCCGGCCGGTTTCACCACCATCGCCCAGACCGCGACCTGCCCACACGCCGCCATGGCCTGTGAAGAGAAGAAATTCTACGGCGTGCAGTTCCACCCGGAAGTGACCCACACCCGTCAGGGCGCCCGTCTGCTCGAGCACTTCGTCAAGGACATCTGCGGTTGCGCCTGCCTGTGGACCCCGGCCACCATCATCGATGACGCCGTTGCCCGCATCCGCGCGCAGGTGGGTGACGACGAGGTGATCCTGGGTCTGTCCGGCGGGGTGGACTCCTCCGTCGTCGCCATGCTGGTGCACCGCGCCATCGGTGATCGCCTGACCTGCGTGTTCGTCGACAACGGCCTGCTGCGTCTGAACGAAGGCGTGCAGGTGATGGAGATGTTCGGTGACCACTTTGGTCTCAAGATCATCAAAGTCGACGCCGAAGAGCGCTTCCTCGGGGCCCTCAAGGGCATCGACGAGCCGGAAGCCAAGCGCAAGGCCATCGGCCGCGTCTTCGTGGAAGTGTTCGACGACGAAGCCAAGAAGCTGAAAAACGCCAAGTGGCTGGCTCAGGGTACCATCTACCCGGATGTCATCGAGTCGGCCGCCAGCGCCACCGGCAAGGCCCACGTCATCAAGTCTCACCATAACGTCGGCGGCCTGCCGGACGAGATGAAGATGGGTCTGGTCGAGCCGCTGCGCGAGCTGTTCAAGGACGAGGTGCGTCGTGTCGGTCTGGAGCTGGGTCTGCCCTACGACATGCTCTACCGTCATCCGTTCCCGGGCCCGGGTCTGGGTGTGCGAGTACTGGGCGAAGTGAAGAAAGAGTATTGCGAGCTGCTGCGCAAGGCCGATGCCATCTTCATCGAAGAGCTGCGCAAGGCCGACCTCTACAACCAGGTCAGCCAGGCGTTCGCCGTCTTCCTGCCGGTGCGCTCCGTCGGTGTCATGGGTGACGGTCGCAAATACGACTGGGTCATTGCCCTTCGCGCCGTCGAGACCATCGACTTCATGACCGCTCACTGGGCTCATCTGCCCTATGACTTCCTCGGCCTGGTGTCGAATCGCATCATCAACGAGATCAACGGCATCTCCCGCGTGGTGTACGACGTCTCCGGTAAGCCGCCTGCAACCATCGAATGGGAATAAGCATTAGCGCCTCTTCCTGCCGATAGTGCAAAACTGTCAAAAAGACGCCCTTGAGGCGTCTTTTCTTTTTTCAATCGTTTGCGTCTCAATCTGCTTTTCTTGAGTACCTCTTGCGCCGACTTGCCACTGTCATTTCTGACAGTGGGCATCTTATTGATTTGTTTGTTATCAGAACTAGGCTCATTCATGCCAATTGAGACCGATGCTGTGAGGCACCGGTCGTGGCAAGAGGGGAGTGTGGTGTCAGCCAGCGTTCACACCAGCGGCTGACGCAGGCCATAACGCCGAGCGTTCGGCATCTCCTCCGGTGGAGTCCGGAAACCACTTGAATCAACGGGGCGGATCCCGAACAGCCATACGAGTAGGGCAAGTAATCACGGAGGGTTTGTTATGTCAGAACAAGCAGTGCTTGTTGGCGGATGGACGGCATATCACAAGTTGACCGCAAAAGATCAGGCGGTATTCGATGCAGCGCTGAAAGGATTTGTGGGGGTGCAGTATAAGCCCTTCGAAGTTTCCACCCAGGTGGTGGCCGGCACCAATTACCGCTTCAAATGCAAGAGCACGGTGCCGCTGCCGAACCCGATCCATGGGGAAGCCGTGGTGCAGATCTTCCAGTCGCTGGATGGTTCATCCCATATCACTTCCATCACCCCTATCTGACCCGGTAGTGGGAAAAGTCGGGGAGGGGCGTGAAGTCACCGATCGGTTAACTCCAAACCTGACCAATAAGAAAGACGCCGAGCGGCGTCTTTTCTTTTTTAAATCGAATGCTGGAGGCGGCTCCACTAGCTGTTGCGCTTCGTATGGATACACAAACAAGGAGATGGATGATGAGAGAGACTCCCTGCGCCCTCGCGCCCCCCCAACCCCCCCGTCCGGTGCATCTGCGCGTCGATCTGGATACCTGGCGGCAGCAGTTCTTTCGGGCGCTGCCCGACGCGCGGTGCCTCGAGACCCTGTTCGATCGGGCCCCGGACATTGTCTTCTCCATCAAGGACAGGGCCGGCCGCTATGTGAGCATCAGCGAGGCCTGTACTGAGCGCTGTGGCCTGGCGAGCCGGCATGACGCCATCGGCAAGACGGCCCACGAGATCTTCCCGCCCCACATGGCAGCGCGCTACCAGGCTCAGGATGATCGTCTGTTTGGCTCCGGTGAGCCCGTAGTGGACAATCTCGATCTGACCCTGTTTAACGATCGCAGCCCCGGCTGGTGCCTGACCAACAAGGAGCCGCTGCGCGATGGCGGTGGCGCCATTGTAGGCCTGGTATGCATGTCACGTGATCTGCACGAGCCGAGCCGGACCGGCTTCATCGACGATCGCTTCGTCGAGGCGGTCGATCATATCCTCACCCATTATTCCGCCCCCTTGCGCATTGAATCGCTGGCACGACGGGCCGGGGTATCAGTCGCCCAGTTTGAGCGGCGCATGAGGCGGATCTTCCAGCTCTCAGCCGGCCAGTTCATCACCAAGACGCGCATCGACATCGCGATCAACTGGCTAAAGGGCAGCGATATGGCCATCGCTGATATCGCATTGCGGTGCGGTTTTTGCGATCAGAGCGCCCTGTCGCGGCAGTTTCGAGCCCTGACAGGCCTGTCTCCACGCCAGTACCGGCAGTTGCTGCGCCGGGGGAATTGACGCGCCGCCGGTGCGGCGCGTCGTACCCACCTATTGAGCCAACCCCACACTGAGGCTCAGATCCCGGTAGGGTGCACTGGCGTCCACCGCTATGTGGTAGTAGGTGCCGCCCTCGGGGGCCTGGATGGTGACGGTCTCGTCGTTACCGCCATTGGCCGAGCCCTGATCGTAGCTGTCCCGGTTCGGCCAGCCCTGGTGCATGACATAGAGGTTGGCGTCGCCACTGCCACCTCGGGTCTGCACCGTCAGCAGCGTCGTCCCCTGGGGCACGAAGACGTAGAAGTAGCGGATGTCGTCCGACGCGATACCGGTGCGGGCACAGGTCGCGTCGATGGCCTGATCGTCGGGAGAGCCGCAGTCCGGCTCGGGCGGCTGGCCGGCCGTGGTGGCCGTCTGCACCCAGGCGGCGAAGTCGTCGTCATAGGTCAGCCCCTGCATGGTCGACCAGTAGCCGTCATAGTCGTCGGCGCGAAATTGGGTCACGGTCTCGTCCACCCTATCCTTGTGGTGTTCGAACATGTAGCGCACCGCCATATAGCCCCAGCGGTAGGCGCGGGCTCCATAATCGCTCATGTCATAGGTGTTGCCGAAGATGGTCGACAGGGGATAGGTGCCTGCCTGGGCCGCCTCGATCGCCTTGGCGTTGTCGTTGCCAAGGGACAGATACTCGGCCAGACCTTCTATCCACCAGATGGTGGGCTGGCTGATGGCACGGGCGAAGTCGCCGGCCATGTTGAAACGGCCATCCAGATAGTGCACATACTCGTGCTCCAGATTCCACACCGAGAACCTGGGGCGCAGCCAGGAAGCCTCGTGGGCGATGAAACGCGCCTGGTTGCCGGGTTGGTCGGGATCCCCTTCCAGATACATGCCGCCGTTGTCGGTGGCGATGCCGTAGATGAGGCCAGCGTAGCGGCTGTAGTTGGCGTAGTCGTCGAACACCACCACCTCCAGCGCGTCGTTGACGTCGCCCGGCAGTGGCCGGTTCTGGCTCTTCAGCATGCGGTGGAAGTATTGCTCCTCGTTGGCCAAGGCTGCGCAGCTCTCGGTCAGTTGCTGCTCTGTCATATCCTGGGCTCGGATGCGCAGGGTCGACCCGCACTCGTGGCGGATCGGCAGCACGACGTCGGCCAGCTGCTGCTCGAAGTCACAGGTGCCGTACTCGGCGCAGCGGGCATTGTCATAGTATTTCACGGCACTGGCGGCCGCGAGCCAGAGATCGGCGCCGGGACCATCCAGACTGCTCTTTGCCAGGATCTGCTCGATCCTGGTCCGCGACGTGGCGAAGTGGGCCGGATACTGCATGTAGCGCAGGGCCTCGTTCAGGCTGTCGGTGAGCTGGTAGGCGTAACTGGTGCCGAGCAGGGCGGCCTGGTTGCCCTGCACGAAGGCGAACAGGGCCTCGGCGTAGCTGCCGTCTTGCTCGGCCAGGGCACGCCCCTCAGCGCGGTAGTGGGACATGAACAGGACGGTCAGCAGGCCGGTGTAACCCGACCCCACCTCCCAGCGCTTGAGGGCATCGGCGGCATTCGGCTGTCCGTCTCGATTGGTGAAGCGGGCGATGAGGGGCTTGAGGCGCGGCAGATAATAGGCCTCATCCTGGAGATTGGTCATCAGGGTGAAGCTCTCTCCGATCGTGCTGCCCGCGTCCGGATTGGGGATGAACAGGGCCGGGTTGTCTAGCAGCCGATCGAGGCCGACCCGGATCGCGTCGCGCACCGTGAGCGCTGGCTCCGGATAGAGATCGCGGGCGATGGCATTGTAGTAGCCGGCGCGCAGATAGAGCACCAGATTGGCGAGGCCACGGCCGCTGCCCTGATAGTCGGCGGCGCGCGCTTGCAACCGTTCGGCCACCGCCAGCAGGTTGGCGGTGTCATAGATGCGGGCGCCGTCGTTTGCCGTGAGAGAGAAGAGGCCATAGGTGCACGGCACCTCGGGCAGGCCCTCCAGGTAGTCGGCCAGTACAGCACCGGATTTGTCGAGGAAGCCGGCCGGATCGCGACAATCCCCCCCCTCGGCCAGCAGGCTCTGGGCCTGGGCGCGCCAGTCGGGCTCCCGGTCGCGCTGGGCGTGGGGATCTTGCGCCAGCTCGGGGGCGGCGGGCGGCGGCAGCAGGCGGTGTAGCCGCGGCGCCGGCAGGGTTGCGAGGGACTGGCCGTGCTCGGCGCCGGCCAGATCTGCCGGCACCATGGCGGGCGAGGGCAGGGAGACGGGGGCCTCGGTGGCGGCCTGGGCGGTGGCCCAGCCAGCCAACAACAGACATGCCAGGGGTTTCAGTGCAAGCATAGGACTCTCCATGGTTGGGGTAGATGCCCGTGCCGGTGTAGTCACGCTGCTGGCGCCTCCCTGCGCCGGTCCGGGACATCTAATGTGGCAGAGAGTCCCCCCGCCCGTATTGGCATATCCCTGCGTCTTGACGGCGCTATTTGCCAAAAACGCTTCGCCCGGGCATGCCTTCGCCATCTGGTGTGTGGCGGCCATCTGCAACAAAACAGGCGAACTCTGGCGCCAGTTCTTTATAATGCCCCTCCTTTAATAACCGTCGGACGGATGTCCGGCTGTGCCAAATGGTCTGCTTTAGTGTCGCTAAGCAGGGCCACCAAGATTGAGAAACGGTTATGCATACCCTGGAACAGCTGCGCGCTGGTGAGTTGAACGGCGCCCGCCACTTGAAGCTCTCTGAAAATCTGACGAGCTTCCCGCCCGAGATCCTGATTCTGAAAGAGACGCTGGAGGTGCTGGATCTCACCGGCAACCAGTTAAGCTCGCTGCCGGACGAGCTGGCCGAGTGCCAGAAGCTGCGCATCATCTTCTGCTCCGAGAATCGCTTCACCGAACTGCCCGAGGTGTTGGGACGTTGCCCGGCGCTCACCATGGTGGGCTTTAAGGCCAACCGGATCGCTGTGGTATCTCCCAAAGCGCTGCCCGCCAGGTTGCGCTGGTTGATCCTGACCGACAACGCCGTCGAGCGCCTGCCGGACGAATTGGGTCAGTGCACTTCCCTTCAAAAGCTGATGCTGGCGGGTAACCGCTTGACAGAATTGCCTGCGAGCCTGGCCCATTGCCAGCGCCTCGAGCTGCTGCGCATCGCGGCGAACCGGATAACGGAATTTCCCGCCTGGCTGCTCTCCTTGCCGCGCCTCGCCTGGCTTGCCTATTCGGGCAATCCCTTCGCCGAGGGCTGGGAGCCGAAGAGGGCAACCCCGGTCGCCGATATTCCCTGGCAGGAGCTCGAGGTGGGCGCCTTGCTGGGGCAGGGGGCATCTGGCGCCATTCACCGTGCCATGTGGCATCCGTCTGCGGGCCAGCCAGTGGAGCTGGCCCTCAAGCTGTTCAAGGGAGCCGTGACCAGTGACGGCCTGCCGGCGGCGGAGATGAAGGCTGCCATGGCTGCGGGTCGCCACCCTGCGCTCATCGGGGTGATGGGACGGGTGGGCGATCACCCCTCGGGGCTTCCGGCACTCGGGATGACGCTGGTCAGCCCTCACATGCAGAACCTGGCGGGACCGCCGAGCCTCGATTCCTGCACCCGGGATATCTACCCCGTAGGGCTCGCACTCTCGCTGCCGGCCGCGCTTGCCATGGCGAGCCAGGTCGCCTCCGCCGCTGCCCATCTGCACCGGTTGGGGGTGATGCACGGGGATCTCTACGGCCATAACCTGCTTCATGACGGGGAGGGGGCTGTGCTGCTCGGGGACTTTGGCGCCGCCTCCTGTTATCCGCTGGCAGACGCCGTGCTGGCCGCCGGGTTGGAGCGGTTGGAGGTGCGCGCCTTCGGTTGCCTGCTCGAAGAGCTGTTGGCGCTGTGCCCGGCGACAGCGGCCCGGTGCGAGGCGCTTCATCGACTGGCTAACGAATGCCAGCGCCCGGAGGCGGCCCTGCGGCCCAGCTTTGCCGAGATCGATGCCCGACTTGGTCAGATCCAGCCGCTGTTGAGGGCCGAGATGGCGCCACTCATGGCATAAACGGCTGCGGGTGGTGATCCCTGTAGATAAAGCGTTGCAAGGTGATTGATGCGTAGCCAAATACACCTGTAAAAGTGAATTTAGTGCAAATTTTATGCTGCTGGCGATGGCCTTGCGTAATGGGAAGGCCAGGGTCGACAAGGCTTGCACCGCCCCGGTGAAGTTGTGATATTGATGCATCATTGCAGATGACGAGAGGGACAGGATGGAAGCGGCGTTTTGGCATCAGAAGTGGGAAGAGAACCGGATAGGCTTCCATCAGGCGGACGTTAACCCCTGGCTGCCGGTCGGCTGGTCAGCCGGGCGAGGGGACGATCCCGTGCTGGTGCCCCTGTGCGGCAAGTCCAGCGACATGCTCTGGCTGAGCGGTCAGGGTCATCCCGTCGATGGCTTCGAGCTCTCCGAGCTCGCCATCGAGCAGTTTTTCAGTGAAAACCAGCTGACCGAGACGGTGACCGAAGTCGGCCCTTATCGCTGCCATCAGCATGAGAGTCTGCGCATCCATCAGGGGGATTTTTTCGCGGCCCCCGCGCTGGGTCGCGAGTACCGGCTGGCCTATGACAGGGCGGCGCTGATCGCGTTGCCGACCGCCATGCGCCGCCAGTATGCGGAGCTGATGAGCCGGCTGATGGCGCCAGAGGGGCAGATCCTGCTGGTGACCCTGGAGTATCAGCCGGAGCAGCAGAAGCAACCGCCGTTCTCGGTGGGGGAGATGGAGGTACGCCACCTGTTCGAGCGCGATTTTAGCGTGGAAGTGTTGGGCAGGGCGGCAGAGTTGGATCACCCCAGGGTGCAATCCGGTCAGCTCTCCTACTTCGATGAGGTGGCCTACCGGCTGACGCGCCGCGCCTGAGCGGCGCATCGACCCTGAGTGCAGGTGAGATGAAAAGGTGACGAGCGTGAGACTCTTTTTACCTCCTTTGACATAGATCAACGTGATGAGCCAAGGCCCTGTCTAAGATGATCCTGTTTCTCAATCACTGTTGGTCCCGGCCGGTGTGCTCTGGTTTAAATCACTCGGCCTGTCATCGACTCAGTGTCTGATTTTCACGCTCATGTTCACTTTTGGCGGCTGTCAGTCGCAATTGTTTATGGTTTTTCCAGCCGACCCAAGGGTCGGCTTTTTATTGTCCATTATCTGCTGCTGCGAGGGGTGTCAGGCGTCGAAGGTACTGGCATTGAGCCGAAATGCCTTGGGATCGTCGATAAACTGGCCGGTGATCCGCTCGTCATGCTCGTGGCCAAGGCCATAGCTGCACAGGATCAATCGGTCCGAGGTGCGTGAGCGCAACTGGGTAATGAAGCGCACCAGATCGGCGCGGGTCAGCATGCCGACCTCCTCACAGACCCGCTCACGCTGATCAAAGCCCAGATCCTTGTTGCCAATGCTGACCCAGAGCCGTTGGCCGCGGCTACGCAGATTGGCATCCCGCTCGCTGAGCTGGGCCTGCAGCCCGCTCTTGCTGTCCTGCCACTGCTGCTCGGTGAGCTCCAGCATGGCCAGCGGGAAGAGATCGATAAACTCCTCCACCGCATCCAGCAAGATCTGCGGCCCCGCCACCGGCGACTGGATATAGAAGATGAGGCCGGGGTGGCGGTTGAGGGGCAGGTTGCCGGCGCCCACCACGTAGCCGAGTTGCTGACGGGTGCGCAGCTCGTGGAAGAAGGTGGACGACATGATGTGGTTGGCCAGGGTGAAGCAGGCGAGATCCCGCGCCCGGGTGGTGCGGGACTGGTAGTAGACCAGCAGCGCCGAATCTTCATGCTCGCAGCCCTGCTCTCGAATGAGGGTGCCTCTGTCTTGAATGGAGATGAGGGGGCGGCGGGTTTCGGCACTGGGCCGGCTGTTGGCACCGAGATGATGCTCCAGCATGGCAGCCAGTTCGAGCGCTTCGCTTGCATCCCAATCGCCGTGGATCAGGGTCTCCACGTGCACTTCGGCAAACAGCTGGGCGACGAATGCCGGCATCTCGTCGAGTGAAATGGTGCGCAGGTGGCGCAGCAACTGCTCGAACGGCGGGTTGTTTGGCTGCAACAGGCTGGTGAGCTGGTTGAACAGCTGGGAGATGGGCCGCGTCTTGGACTGGTTCTCCCAGTTGCGGATAAGCTGCTCCTTGATTTCGCTAAAGCGAGCGGGATCCGGATAACCCAGGGTGCGGTTGCCGAGGATCATGTCGAGCAGCAGCGGTTGCTTGTCGGCAAAGCCGCTCAGATTGATGGTGAAGCCCCCCTGGTGGGCATAGATCTGGTAGCCGAGGCCCGCCAGCTCCGCCGGGTAGGTGAGGGCATTGAGGTGATCCGTGAGCAGCTCCACCGCGAGCCTGGCCATGGCGATGTGGCGCGGGCTTCTGACCGCGTGCTCGCTGTCGATGGAGATATAGAGGTTGCCCTTGGGCACCCCAAACAGGTGCTCGTGCAGGTGCCAGAGCCGAAAGCCCGGTCTGTCGATGAGACAGGCGGGCATGTCGGCGGG
>NZ_CDCA01000005.1:0-50480 GCF_000820185.1 Aeromonas tecta | reverse complement strand
GCGAGGAAGCGGCGGATCAGCGGCTCATCGTATTCCCGCATCATATAGTCGCCGTGGAGCAGATCGTCCGGGGCATAGCTGAACAGGTTCAGCACCAGGCCGGAGACGGTGTCGAGTGCCCGGCCTCGCTCCTGGAAGCGGAAGGCGGATTCGAGCACGCTGCGCTTCTCGTCATAGCGCCAGGCCTGCAAGCCGTCGCGCTCGATGAGTTTCAGATAGCCAAACAGCGCTGCCACTATCTCGCTCACATGCTCAAGCCCGAGCGGGGTGAGGCCGAAGCTCACGCCAAAATCCTTGAAGTTGGCGCCGCTGATGCCGCCCCCGGCGGCGAGCTGATTGACCCAGCCCTTGCCCTTGAGCAGGGAGAGCAGGCTGCCATCCCCTTCATAGCCGATGAGGTGGCTCAAGAAGGTGAGCGGCTTCTTGTCGTAGTAGGCATCTACGCTTGGCAGCGGGAAGGTCAGCCCCAGCTTGCGGGTCTCCTTGACCGGTTTTATCTGAATACGAATACCGAGATCGTCGAGCCGGTAGAGCGGGACCGACAGGGTCGGGGCGCCCAGATTGCGATCCGGGATGGCACTAAAGAAGCGATCGCACCAGGCCAGCTGGGTTTCAATGGATTCAGGGGAGAGCATCACCAGCGCCATGCGATCCGCGCTGTAGTGTTGTTCGTAGAATGCAATGAGATCGGAGCGCAGATCCCGGCCCGGCAGATCGGCCAGGGTATCGAGGTTGCCGACCGAGAACTTGGAGAAGGGATGGGCCGGGTTGACCGTCTCTTTATGCACCTGATAGCTGCGCCTTACGTCATCTTGCAGCTTGAGGCGATATTCGGAGTCGACCGCGTTGCGCTCCTTGTCGACCCATTTCGAGGCGAAGGTGGGGCAGATGAAGAACTGGGAGAAGCGATCGAGCCCGGCCTCGAAGAAGCCGTTGTCGATATCGAAGAAGAAATTGGTGAATTCGGTGCCGGTCCAGGCGTTGTTGCTGCCACCGTGGCGGCTCATAAACTGCTGATACTCGCCGGGTTTGGGATAGGTACGGGTGCCGAGGAACAGCATATGCTCAAGGAAATGGGCCATGCCCTGGCGGTCGGCAGGATCGTCGAAATGGCCGGTGTTGACCGCCAGGGAGGCGGCAGATTTATCGGTCTCGGGATCGCAGACAAGCAAAACCTTGAGCCGGTTTGCCAGCTCCAGATAGTGATACCGCCGATGGTCATTGGGACTGGCATGTGGGCTCATTTGGGCTGACTCGCGGTGAATTTATTTGAATTTAAACATGATTATCGACCCCGCTATCTCACGAGGCAAACCCTTTTCTGAGAGGTAGCGCAATTGTTTCCCCCTGCATGGCGGGGTAAGATCCCCCCGCTATCTACACAGGCCCGTTGGGCGAGGTTGTAATGAAAATCTACATCATGCGTCATGGCCAGGCTGGCATGAATGCGAAAACTGATGAACAGCGTCCATTGACCGAGCAGGGTATCGAAGAGTCCACCCAGATGGCGCGTTGGCTGGCCCCCCAGCTGGCGGGTTCCTTGAGTCTGGTGATCCACAGCAACTACCTGCGTGCCAGACAGACCTGGCAGGCCATCGCCCCCGAACTGCCCAAGGCGGGCAAGGTCGAGGAGAGCGGTGACATCACCCCCTATGGGGATCCGGCCTTTGTCGCGAGTTATCTCACGGCGCTGGCGAGCCAGCATCAAAACATCCTGATGGTCAGCCACCTGCCGCTGGTGGGGTATCTGGTGCAGAGCCTCTGCCCGGCGGCGGGTGCGCCCATGTTTGCCACCTCGGGCATGGCCTGTATTGAGTGGCAAGATGGTAAAGGGGTATTGCTCTGGCTTGAAGGACCACATACAATACGTTAAAAGTTAATAAAAAGTTAAAGAATGGTTTTTTGGGGATGAAAGAAGCGATTTTTCCGGTTTTTTATACAAATTTAACGGAATTATTTCGCAGAAGCTGCTGTCATACGGATACAACTGCAAGAGGTTGCAAACGATGAGAGTGTTTAAGAAGTACCTGCCACTGATGGTGGCAAAACATGTCAAAACCTTCTTCAAGGGGCGGATTTATATTCACGGCAGGGGGCGCTTTGATTTCCAGTCAGGCTTGTTGATGATGCCCTCGCCAGCGGACATTCCCCACCGCCAGACGGTGCTCGAGGTCAACGAGCTGATCTCGAGACTGCACATGGATGCGGCCTGATCGTTGTGTCAGGACTGCCTCCCATGCCCGCCGCCGTGCGGGCATGATTGTTTTTAATCCTCAGTAATAGACCCTGCTTGAGCCCCATTTCGAGTGAACTTGCGAGCGACCCGTCGCCGTGCTTGCTAATCCTGTTTGCCTCCCTATACTCCCGCCTAAAATACCAGCTGACTTTTTCTGGATATAGCGATGCCGTTTGCTTTTCTGTTCCCCTTCTCCTGCATGGCCATCTGGGCCGGTAACGGCATCGTCAGCAAGCTGGCTGTGGGGGTGCTGTCACCCGCGGCGCTGGCCTGGTCACGCTGGATGGTGGCGGCCATCGTACTGACGCCTTTCCTTGCACGGCGGGCCTGGCGGGTGCGCGCCCAACTGTGGGCCGGCTTCGGTCGGCTGGCCATGCTGGCGCTGCTCGGCATGGTGCTCAACCAGACCTTTGGTTACTACGCGGCCCAGACCCTGGGCGCGACCGAGATTGGTCTGATGATGGGACTGACGCCGCTGATGACAGTGCTGCTCAGTATCTGGCTGCTGCGCGAGCGCCCGACCTGGGGCGCCCTGCTCGGGGGCATCATCTCCATCCTCGGGCTGACGATTTTGCTGGGGCAGGGGGATCCGACCCGGTTATTTACTCAAGGCATCCACATCGGCTCTGTTTTCATGCTGCTGTCGGCGGCGACTTATGCGCTCTACAGCGTGCTGCTCAAGCGCTGGGATCTGGGGCTCGACAACTGGTCCATGCTCTACGGCCAGGTGCTGTGCAGCCTGCTGTTTCTCACCCCCTTCTTCTTGCTGGTGGACGGCCACTGGCCCGATCGCAGCGCGCTCTGGCTCATTCTCTATGCGGGGATCCCAACCTCGGCCCTCTCTCCCTGGCTGTGGATGCAGGGCATTGCGCTGCTCGGGGCCAGTCGCACCGCCATCTACATGAACCTGTTGCCGCTGATGACGGCGGCCCTGGCCATTGGCTTGCTGGGGGAGAAGTTGACCAGTTATCACCTGATCGGTGGCGGCATGACCTTGCTGGGGGTGTTGCTGGCACAGCTGCTGGTCAAGCCCGTGGTGGTACGGCGGCGGGCCAGGCTCGCCATGGCCGGCTGCCAAGAGGATTGAGCTCAGAAGGACGAGACAAAGGAGTGAGATAGACGATTGAGATAAAAAAGACCGCCTCGAAGGCGGTCTTTTTCGATGGTGTCGTGGCCTACTGCGTCGTCAGATAGAGGTCTTTCGAATAGACCAGATCTTGCGGGTTATGGTAGGGATAGCCTTTGACGAAGGGCTTGAGCAGCCGTGACTTGACGTAGAAATAGACAGGTGCGATGGGGGCCTCCTCGTCGATCAGCACCTCGGCTTGCTGATAGAGCTGGTTGCGCTCGGCCGGATCCTTGGAGTCATGGGCCTTGGCCAGCAGCGCATCGTATTGCTTGTTGACCCATTTGCCGCTGTTGGCGCTGCTGCTGGAGGTCAGGATGTCGAGGAAGGTCGAGGCATCGTTGTAATCCCCGTTCCACGAATAGCGACTGACCCCGAAATCCCCCTCGTTGAGCACCGACACCATGGTCTTCCACTCCATGTTGTTGAGCTCCGCCTTGATCCCCAGGTTGTGTTTCCACATGGAGGAGATGGCCAACGCTATCTTCTTGTGCCCCTCGTTGGTGTTGTAGAGGATGTCCACGTCCAGCGGATTTTTCGGTCCGTAACCCGCCTCGGCCAGCAGGGTCTTGGCCTTGGCTATCCGTTCTTCCTTGCTCATCAGCTCGCTGGCGGGCTGCTTGAGCACGAAACCATCGACGCTGGGAGGGGTCAGGCTGAAGGCCGGCAATTGCCCCTGTCCCAGGATTTTGTCGGTGATGGTGCCTCTGTCGATGGCCAAGGAGAGCGCCTTGCGCACCTTGGGATTGTTGAAGGGTTTGCGCTGGGTGTTGAACACGTAGTAATAGGTGGCGAGCATGGGGGCGCTGACCAGCTCATCCGGGCTCTGGCTCTTGAGCTGCTTGTACTGCTCCAGCGGATAGGTGGTGTAGTGCAGTTCGCTCGAGCGGTAGCGGTTGTAGGCGGCGGTGTCGGAGACGATCTCCAGGTAGACCACCTTGTTGATCACCGTGTGGGCATTATCCCAGTAATGGGGATTGCGCTCGGCGATCAGGCGCTCATTGGGGGTCCACTCCTTGAGCGCGAAGGCGCCGTTGGAGACGATATTGCCCGGCTTGACCCACTCATGACCGAACTTCTCGATGGTCGCCCTCGGCGCCGGGAAAGTGGTGTAGTGGGAGAGGGTTTTGAGGAAGAAGGGAACCGGGTTTTTCAGGGTGATCTGCAGGGTGTAGGGGTCGAGCGCCTTGATGCCGAGGGCGTCCGGGCTCTGTTTACCGGAGATAACGTCTCCGGCATTGAGCACCCCGGTCAGCTCGATGAACCAAGCGTAGTTTGACGCATTCTTGGGGTTGGCCGCCCGCTGCCAACCATAGACATAATCCGCCGCCGTCACCGGCTCGCCATTCGACCACTTGGCATCGGATCTCAGCTTGAAGGTGTAGACGGTGCCCGTGGGGTCGAGCTCGTAGCCGAGTGCGCCCGCGGCTTGCAGCTTGCCATTGCCGTCCAGGGTGTAGAGCCCCTCGAACAGATCGTTGACGATGTCGCTGCCCGAACTCTCTTCCACCATCTGGGGATCGATGGAGCCGGGTTCGGTACCGATGTTGCGCACGAAGGTTTGCTGCGCGGCGGGGAGCAGTTTGGTGCCGGCAGGCACCTGGGCCGCCAGGGTGGGGAGGGAGATCAGGGCGGCAACCGTGCCGGCAATGAGAGTCCTTTTCATTGAATATCCTTATGTTTTTTTGCTTCCAAAGCGCAGCCAGTGTGCGGGATTGACGTCGAGATCTCAAGAGGGTGCGCGGCCGGGATGCGGAGGGATAACCGGATGGGGGGCCGCTGGCATGACGGGCCCGGAACGTGAATTATTGTCACGAATTAACATGGCAAAAGACGCCGATTGAAGCCGATTTTTCGGTGAAATATATCGTTTCTATCGCGTGAATTGGCGATTAATACGCCGGCTTAATTCGCTGCAAAAACAAAAAACAGGCGTTACATTAGGTTACAAAATAACGCGCCGAGGATCGGCCCTTTTTTTGCCGGTGCTTGCAAACGTTTTCACAGCCAACGGAAACGATCCTAAAGGAACAAGAATGCGAAACATGATCACCATGGGCGAGTTCATCGTCAAAAAGCAGGCGGACTACCCGACCGCAACCGGCGAGCTGACCTCCTTGCTCAGCTCCATCCGTCTGGCTGCCAAGGTGGTGAACCGGGAGATCAACAAGGCGGGGCTGGCGGACATCATCGGCTCCATGGGCGCCGAGAACGTGCAGGGCGAGGTGCAGCAGAAGCTGGACGTCTACGCCAACGAGCGCTTCAAGGCGGCGCTCGAGGCCCGCGGCGAGGTGTGCGGCATGGCCTCTGAGGAGGAAGAAGACTTCGTATCCTTCGACTCCGAGCTCTCCCGTCACTCCAAATACATCGTGTTGATCGACCCCCTTGATGGCTCCTCCAACATCGACGTCAACGTCTCGGTTGGCACCATCTTCTCCATCTACCGTCGGGTCAGCACCCCGGGCGCCGGCGTCACCCTGGAAGATTTCCTGCAGCCGGGTAACCGCCAGGTCGCCGCCGGTTACGTGGTGTATGGCTCCTCCACCATGCTGGTCTACACCACCGGCTTTGGGGTCAACGGTTTCACCTACGATCCCTCCATCGGCTGCTTCTGCCTCTCCCACGAGAACATCCGCATCCCGGAGGAGGGCAAGATCTACTCCATCAATGAGGGCAACTACATCAAGTTCCCGGACGGGGTGAAGAAGTACCTGAAATATTGCCAGGAGCGGGACGAGGCGACCCACAGACCCTACACCTCTCGCTACATCGGCTCCCTGGTGTCGGATTTTCACCGCAACCTGCTCAAGGGCGGCATCTACATCTATCCGTCCGGCACCAACTCCCCGAATGGCAAGCTGCGCCTGCTGTATGAGTGCAACCCCATGGCCTTCCTGGTAGAGCAGGCCGGTGGCAAGGCGTCAGACGGTTTCGGCCGCATCATGAACGTGCAACCCAAGGCGCTGCACCAGCGCACCCCCTACTTCGTCGGGTCGACCAAGATGGTGGAGCGGGCCGAGGCCTTTATGCGGGAATTCTCCGCCCACGAGGATCCGGCCAATCAGGGCTGATCCCAGGCGAGGTGCAGGGAGCCGCGCATAGCCGCAGCTCCTAAGCCAAACTAAGGCAACCTAAGCCAAGGCAATGCGCAGATAAAAAACGGGAGCCATTACGGCTCCCGTTTTGTTTCGTCCTCGGCGCCACTAGAGGCTGTGGTTGGCGAGATCCGTCAGCAGGGAATCCACCAATTTCAACCGCATGGCCCTGTCCTGATTCGGTACCTGGAAGCGCAATCGGGTTGGTCCATCCATTTTATAGATACGTGGCTGCTCGGAGAGCAGCTTGACCAGATAGGTCGGATTGACCTTGGTGTCCTGATTGAAATCGAGGTAACCGCCACGCTCGCTCATCTCCACCCGACGGATGCCAAGGGCCGTGGCCCGCTGGCGGAAGGCCGCTATTTCCATGAGAGTCTTGGTTGGCTCCGGCAACAGACCGAAGCGGTCTATGAGCTCCACCTTCAATTCCCGCAGCTCCTGCTCGTCCGCCGCGCTGGCGATGCGTTTGTACATGGACAGCCGCATGTTGACATCCGGGATGTAGTCGTCCGGCAACAGGGCGGGCAGGCGCAGCTCCACCTCGGTGTGCTGGCTCATTAGCTGTTCAAGTGACGGCTCCTTGCCATTTTTCAGCGCCTCGACCGCCTGCTCCAGCAGCTCCATGTAGAGGGTGAAGCCGATGGATTCGATCTGGCCGCTCTGATCGTCCCCGAGCAGCTCGCCGGCGCCGCGGATCTCCAGATCGTGGGTGGCGAGCGCGAAGCCCGCGCCGAGATCCTCCAGCGAGGCGATGGCCTCCAGCCGCTTGACCGCATCCTTGCTCATCAGTTTGGGATGGGGGGTGAGCAGGTAGGCGTAAGCCTGGTGGTGGGAGCGACCGACCCGGCCTCGCAACTGGTGCAGCTGGGCCAATCCCAGGTGATCCGCGCGGTCCATGATGATGGTGTTGGCGCTTGGCACGTCGATGCCGGTCTCGATGATGGTGGTACACACCAGCAGGTTGAAGCGCTGGTGGTAGAAGTCTGACATCACCCGCTCGAGCTCCCGCTCGCGCATCTGGCCGTGGGCGACGCCGATGCGCGCCTCCGGCACCAGCGTGGCCAGGTCCGCGGCGCACTGCTCTATGCTCTCCACGTCGTTGTGCAGGTAGTAAACCTGACCGCCGCGTTTCAATTCCCGCAGTACCGCCTCGCGGGTGACCGCCGGATCCTGTTGGCGCACGAAGGTCTTGATGGCGAGGCGCTTGGCGGGCGGGGTGGCGATGATGGAGAGATCCCGCATGCCGGACATCGCCATGTTGAGGGTGCGCGGAATGGGCGTTGCGGTGAGCGTGAGGATGTCCACGTCGGCGCGCAGTGCCTTGATCTTCTCCTTCTGGCGCACCCCGAATCTGTGCTCCTCATCGACGATGAGCAGGCCGAGATCCTTGAAGGTGAGCTCGTTGCCGAGCAGTTTGTGGGTGCCGATGATGATGTCCACCTTGCCCTCTGCCAGCTCCTTGAGCACGGCGGTCTGCTCCTTGGCTGAGCGGAAGCGGCTCAGCACCTCGACCCGCACTGGCCAGTTGGCGAAGCGATCGCGGAAGTTGTCGTAATGCTGCTGGGCCAAGAGGGTTGTGGGCACCAGCACCGCCACCTGCTTGCCGCCGTGCACCGCCACGAAGGCCGCCCGCATCGCCACTTCCGTCTTGCCAAAGCCGACGTCGCCACACACCAGCCGATCCATGCTCTTGGCCTGGCACATGTCGCCCAGCACCGCATTGATGGCGTTGAGCTGATCTTCGGTCTCCTCGAACGGGAAGCCGGCGGCAAACTGGCGATAGGCTTCCTTGTCATGCTTGAAGGCAAAGCCATGGCGGGCCGCCCGCAGCGCGTAGACATCGAGCAGCTCTGCCGCCACGTCGCGAATTTTCTCCGCCGCCTTGCGCCGCGCCTTGGTCCAGGCCTCGCCGCCGAGCTTGTGGCTCGGCGGGTTGTCAGAGCCGGTGTAGCGGCTAATGAGGTGCAAGTTGGTGAC
The DNA here is from genome assembly GCF_000820185.1 of Aeromonas tecta. GTDB lineage: Bacteria > Pseudomonadota > Gammaproteobacteria > Enterobacterales > Aeromonadaceae > Aeromonas > Aeromonas tecta. The sequence continues at coordinate 42,043 of NZ_CDCA01000005.1, read as the reverse complement.
CGGCACGAACAGCTTGTCGCCGCCGGCGTATTCCAGGGTCAGGAACTCGGTGGGCAGGCCGCCGGCGTCCAGGGTCTCGAGGCCAAGGTAGCGGCCGACCCCGTGATCCAGATGCACCACAGGCTGACCTTGGGTCAGCTCGCCGAGGTTGCGAATGACCGCATCGGAGCTGAGGTTCTTGCTCTTCTCCCGGGCACGTCGGCTGCGGATCTTGCCGCCGAGCAGCTCGGTCTCGGTGATGAGGGCGAGCTCCTCCTGCCCGGCTTCTTGTAGCAAAAAGCCGCGCTCAAGCGGGGTGACCAGCAGGCCGTGGCGGGCCTTGCTCCCGACGAACGCTTCGAGGGAGGGAAACTCCTTGGGTTGCACGCTGATGCGTGCGAGCAGATCGCCGAGCACCTCGCGCCGCCCCTCGGACTCCACCGCAAACAGGGTGCGGCCGCCAAAGCCTTGCAGGAACTGGTTGAGCGCCAGCAGGGGCTGCTCCTTGCTGTGATCGAGCTGCAAGTCGGGCAGGGGGGCCGTGGCCAGGTTGTGCTGACCGGCGCCACCGTCGGTGGGCTCGGCCTGCAGCCGCACGGCGCCATATTGGCCAAGCGCCGCAAACAGCTGCTCGACCGGCAGATAGATCTGCTGGGGTGGCAGCAGAGGGCGGGTGTTATCCCAACGTCTGTCCTCGTAACGCTGACCGATGTCGTTCCAGAAGCGCTGCGCGGCAGGATAAATCTCTCCCACCGTGATGAGCAGGGTGTTGTCCGGCAGGTAGTCAAACAGGCTGGCGGTCTGCTGGAAGAACAACGGCAGATAGTATTCGATGCCGGCGGGCCAGCGCCCCTTGCTCACCTCCTGATAGACGGAGCCCTCGGCGCGCGACAGCTCAAACTGCTCGCGGAACTGACCACGAAACAGCTCGATGGCCGCTTCGTCGGTGGGAAACTCCCGGGCGGGCAGCAGGCTCACCGACTTGACCGGCTCGCTTGAGCGCTGGGTCTCGGGGTCGAAGGGGCGGATGGAGTCCACCTCGTCATCGAAAAAGTCGATGCGATAGGGGCTGTTGCTGCCCATGGGGAAGAGATCCAGCAAGCCACCACGGGCGGCGAATTCGCCGTGCTCCAGTACCTGCTCCACCGCCACATAACCCGCCTCGGCCAAGCGTCCACGCAGCTGATGCAAGCTGAGGCGCTGGCCGGTTTTGACCATCAGGCTGTATTTGTCGAGATAAACCTGGGGCGCGGTGCGCAGCATCAGGGTGGAGATGGGCACGATCAGCACGCCGCTGCTCATCTGCGGCAGCTTGTAGAGGGTCTCGAGCCGCTGGGAGATGATGTCCTGATGGGGCGAGAAGGTGTCGTAGGGCAGGGTTTCCCAGTCCGGGAACATCAGCACCGGGCAGCCTTTGTCGGCCAGCAGGAACTGTAGCTCCTGTTCGAGGCGCAGGGCACTCGGGGTATCGGCGGTCACCAGCAGGACGGGGCGATCAGCCTCGGCAGTGAGGCGGGCGGCAACCAGTGCCAGGCTGCTGCCGACCAGCTGACCGAGAGTTAACTTGTGGCCCGCTTTGGCGGGCAAGGCGGGGAGTGTCATTGGCATCGTTCGATTCTTTTAACGTTGACTGTTATTAGCGCTGACGCTCTTGGGCACGCAGCTTGAGCTGCTTCGATTGCACATGCAGGCTGGCGCGCACCAGCAGTTCCCTGTCATCCTCGCGGATGCGCACATAGTCGAGCAACACCTGAGTGCCGTGCTCGCTCGGCTCCAGATGTTTGACCTCGGCATAGCAGTAGACGGCGGAGGCCTCTTCCCGCAGGAAGATCTTGAGGCGCACCAGCCGGTGCAGCTGTGGCGTTGCGCCATGGCCCTGGCGTGGATGCAGGTAAGTGAGCTGACCCGCGCCAAAGCGCAGGGTGTGGAAGCGATGTTCCGGGTGATCCTGCACCGCCAGCACGTAGCCCATGATCATGTCGATCTTGCGCGACTGCTGGTTGATGATCTCCACCAGATCGTGCATCGACTCGTTCTGACTGCGCAGCAGGCGACCGCTGGTCAGGTCGATGGAGGTGATGGCGGAGGCGATGCGAAAGGGCTCGGGCAGTTCGGCGTCCAGCGCCTCCAGGGTCGGCAGGTGAAAATCGGCCGGCATGGGGATCACATTGACCGGCGTGGCATGGGTGACGCTGAAGAACTGTTCCTGCATGGAGGCTATCCCTTGTTGTCATAGACTATTTACCATTATTATCCGGTATCTTATTTTGTTGGCAACGTAGATATCCTTGAAGACTGGACTTTTTCAGCCACTGTCGCTGGCTATTGGCCTCCGATATGCAGGCTCACGACGCAGTAACCGCTTCGTTTCATTTATCTCTCTCTTCTCCACCTTCGGCATCGCCATCGGGGTTGCGGCCCTGATGGTGGTCATCTCCGTGATGAACGGCTTCGAGGGGCAGCTCAAGGGCCGCATCCTCGGGGTGATCCCCCATGTGGTGGTGACCAATGCCGCCGGCCGTATGGAGGTGGCGCCGCCGGGCCTGCCCGACTTGGCCAAGCTGCCTCACGTGGTCGCCCATGCCCCCATGCTCGACAGCGAAGGCATGCTGCAGAGTCCGGGTCAGCTCACCGGCGTCAGCGTGCAAGGGATCGATCCCGCGCTCTGGCCCAAGGATGACATCCTGCATGCCCAGATGCTGGGGGGACGCCTCAGTAGTTTGCAGCGCGGCGAGTATCACATCGTGCTGGGGCAGGGGGTGGCCAGTCGCCTCAAGGTGTCAATTGGCGATCAGGTGCGTCTCATCCTGACCGAGGGCACTCGCTTCACGCCCTTTGGCCGAGTGCCGGCCCAGCGGCTGTTCACCGTCTCCGGCATCTTCGGGGTCGGCGCCGACGTGGACAGCCAGGTGGCGCTGATCGCCCTTGGCGATGCCCAGCGCATGCTGCGCCTGCCGGAAGGTACGGTCGGTGGCATTCGCCTCTGGCTGGATGATCCCTTCGCCGCCGATCAAGTGATCAAGACCGCCTTGCCGGACGGACTGGAGTGGCAAGATTGGCGCCGCGAGCGTGGCGAGCTGTTCCAGGCGGTGGCCATGGAGAAACGGATGATGGGGCTGATGCTGGTGCTGATCATCGCGGTCGCCACCTTCAACATCCTCTCTGCCCTGGTGATGGTGGTCAGCGACAAGGAAGGGGAGGTCGCCATCTTGCGCACCATGGGCATGAGCGAGGCAGGCATCGTCAAGATCTTCATGGTGCTGGGGGCGTCAAGCGGCGTCATCGGCGCCCTGTTTGGCGCGCTGGCGGGGCTGGCGCTCTCTTTCGGTCTCAATCCGCTGCTTGATGCGGTCGGCCTCAACCTCTATATGGCCGCCGGCGGCTCGGGCCTGCCGGTCATCGTCGAGCCCGCCCAGGTCACCACCATCTTGCTTGGCGCCGTGTTGCTCAGCTTCAGTGCCACCCTCTATCCGGCGGCCCGTGCGGCCCGGGTGAAACCGGCCGAGGCGCTGCGTTATGAATAATTCATCTTCTATCGTTACATCCAGTGTGAGTGGAACCCCTTTTATGAATGAGCCCTTGTTGCATGACGCCCCGCTGCGTGAACCCCTGCTGCGTTGCGAGGCCCTGAATCATGTCTATAAAGAGGGCAACCTTGAGACCCAAGTGCTCAAGGGGATCGACCTGTCCGTGGCCCCCGGCGAGATGCTGGCGGTGGTGGGCAGCTCGGGCTCGGGCAAGACTACCCTGCTGCACCTGATGGGGGCGCTCGACAACCCCTCCAGCGGCTCCGTGCTGTTCAAGGGCCAGGATATCCACCACTGGGACAGCCGTACCCAGGCGAAGTTTCGCAATCAGGAGCTGGGCTTCGTCTATCAGTTCCACCATCTGCTGTCCGAGTTCACCGCGCTCGAGAACACCGCCATGCCGCTGCTGATCGCCGGGGAATCGGTGGCCAGCGCCACCGACAAGGCGACCAAGATGCTGAGCCGGGTCGGGCTCTCCCATCGCCTGCACCACAGGCCGTCCGAACTCTCCGGTGGCGAACGCCAGCGGGTGGCCATCGCCCGCGCCCTGGTCAACGAGCCGAGCCTGGTGTTGGCGGACGAACCTACCGGTAACCTGGATCACGCCAGTGCCACCGCCGTCTATGAGCTGCTCTGTGAACTGAACAGAGAGCTGGGTACCGCCTTCGTGGTGGTGACCCACGATCTCAGCCTCGCCGCCAAGCTGCATCGAAGGGTCACCCTGGTGAGCGGCATCATGGCGGAGGTCGCCTGATGTTCAAGCCGCTGCCCCTGTTCCTGGGCCTGCGTTACAGCCGCTCCCGCCGTCGCAACGGCTTTATCGCCTTTATTTCGGCGTCCTCTCTCATCGGTATCGCGCTCGGAGTGATGGCGTTGATCCTCGGCCTTTCGGCCATGAACGGCTTCGAGCGAGAGCTCAAAAACCGGGTGCTGTCGGTGGTGCCCCACGGCGAGCTTATTGGCATGGAGGCGCCGCTGCCGAACTGGCCCAAACTGCGGGATTACCTGTTGGCCCAGCCCGGCATCGAAGCCGCGGCGCCGGTGATCCGGCTCGACGGTCTGCTGGAGCATGGCTCCGCCCTCAAGGGGGTGCAGCTGCGCGCCGTGTTACCGGAATTGGAAGCCAATCTGTCGGATGCGGGCAAGTACATGACCGGTCGTGGTCTGCGCGAGCTGCAGCCGGGGGAGAAAGAGGTGATCCTCGGCAAGACCATCGCCGACAAGCTGGGAGTCACCATTGGTGACACCGTCGCCCTGTTGTTGCCGCAAGGGGGCGATGCCAGCGGCATCAAGAACCCCAAGCGCGAGGCGCTCAAGGTGGTGGGGCTGATGGAGATCGGCGGCCAGTTGGATGGGCTATTGGGCTTTATGCACCTGACCGATGCCCAGGCCATCACCGGCATGGGCAAGGACGTGGAGGGCTTCAGCCTCAAGGTCAATGATGTGCTCAAGGCGCAGTCCATCACGGTGGCTGCTGCCCAGAAATTTCCGCACTACGTCTACATCAGCAGCTGGATGAGCCGCCAGGGCTATCTCTATCAGGACATCCAGATGGTGCGCACCGTCATGTACGTGGTGATGCTGATGGTGGTGGCGGTGGCCTGCTTCAACATCGTCTCCACCCTGGTGATGGCGGTGAACGAGAAGCGCAGCGAGATTGCGATCTTGAAGACCATGGGGGCAAGCCCGGGCCAGATCCGGCTCACCTTCGTCATTCAGGGCATGGTGAACGGGGTGCTTGGCGCCTTGCTCGGGGCGCTGCTCGGCGGTCTGCTGTCGAGCAAGTTGACCCAGATCTTGAGCTTCATCGAAGGGGTGATCGGCCACCGGTTCCTCAATCCGGACATCTACTTCATCGACTTCCTGCCAACCGAACTGCACATGCAGGACCTGGTGATAGTGACCAGCGCCGCTATCCTGATGAGCTTCGCGGCGACCCTCTATCCCGCCTGGCGGGCGAGCGGTCTGGTGCCGTCCCGGGAGCTGGGGCACTGATCCCCATGGTGCCATAAGCACAGATGAGATCACCAAAAGGGCCCGTCGGGGCCCTTTGTTTTTGCGCTTAAACAGTGATTTTATTGGTATGGTGATGCATTTCTAGTTCAATTAAATACATGAGTGACATAATGCAGTGTTAATGGGCATTCAATTCATCGAGAGGCAGTGAAAAACTCGCCACGAACACCTCGATAAAGTAGCGCATGGCCGGGTTCATCCGGGCGTCCAGCATCTGCTCGAGCCGTTTGCGGGCGGGTTCAAACTCCCGGTTGCCGGCGTTAATCTCCTCCAGACACTTGGTATAGGCGCAGAGGGTATCGGCATCCTTCACCAGCCGGGTGAGCGTGCTGTCCTGGGCCGCCGAATCGAGCAGGGGGCGAAAGTCCTCGACCAGTTCCGGTGGCAGCATGCTCAGTAGGCGTTGCTCGGCCGCCAGCTCTATCTTCTTGTATTCACGGGCTATCTCGGGATTGAAGTACTTGACCGGGGTGGGCAGATCGCCGGTCAGCACCTCGCTGCTGTCGTGGTAGAGCGCCATCACAGCGGCCTGGTTGGCATCGACCTTGCCCTCAAACAGGCGATTGCTGATGACGCCGAGGGCGTGGGCCACCATGGCGACCTGCAGGCTGTGCTCGGCGATGTTCTCGGGCTGGATGTTGCGCATCAGCGGCCAGCGGTAGATGAGTCGCATGCGGGCGAGATTGGCGAAGAAATGGCTGGGAAGCATGGAGGACCTCGAGTCACGGCAATAAAAAAGGCAGACCTTAGTCTGCCCTTTTTTTACCGCGCAGGCATCGCCTGCTTGGTGATTGTTCATCAACGAATGTAGCGACCGGATTCGGCCTCGTGATTGGTGACGATCATCTGGCCGATGGGGGCCAGCGCTATCAAGGCGAGCTTGAGGTGCTGGATGCCAAACGGAATGCCGATGATGGTCACGAAGCAGGCCAGCGCCGAGGCGATGTGGCCGATGGCGAGCCAGACCCCGATCACCAGGAACCAGAGGATGTTGCCAATCATCCCCAGCGCCCCGGTACCGATGTCACTCTGCCCGGTCATGCTCTTGCGGCTCACCGCCTGCTTGCCGAACGGGAAGAAGGTGAAGGTGCCGATGACGAAGCAGGCGCGTCCCCAGGGGATGCCTATCAGCGACACGAAGCAGAGCAGCCCGGCCAGCCACCAGGCCAGCCCCATGAAGACGCCCCCCAGCACAAACCAGATCAGGTTAAACAAGAAGCGAAAAAAGGACATGTGGGTCACTCCAGACTCATAAATTGGCTGCCACCATAGCGAGCGGCGCTCGGGGACGCAATGGCTGATGCGAGAAGGTCGACAATTTGGGTCGCAACAGCATCAGAACGGGTGCTTTAGGCGACCATTGGGGCGAAAAAAGCGGGTCTTGCCGGGTAAAAAGGTGAGCGAGTGCAAATTATTGTGGATCCGGTGCTTGAACTGGGGCCAGGGTTTCCCCATATAGGGGGCAGTCATGCGCAAATTGTGCCGTCTGTGCCCCGGTTGGGGGATGTGCGGCTCGACGCGACCAATGTGCGCCGTTATAATGTCGCGTCATATTTTCTCATCACAAAGACAGTCGTTGTCTTTATAAACAGGAAGACTCCGGGGATTTACCCAGGGGCAATAAAGGGTCAGCACGCAGTGCTGAGTTGAACGAGGTAAAAGAATGCAAGTTTCTGTAGAGACAACCCAGGGTCTGGAACGCCGTCTTACCATCACCGTACCGGCTGCTACCGTTGACGCCGCCGTGCGTAAAGAATTGAATGGCCTGGCCAAGACTCGTCGTATCGACGGTTTCCGTCCTGGCAAGGCTCCGGTTGCCATCATCAAGAAGATGTTCGGCGCCATGGCCCATGCCCGCGTTGCCGATGAAATGATGCAGAACAACTTCATCAAGGCCATCATCGAAAACAAACTGAGCCCGGCTGGCGCGCCGACCATGGATCCGAAAGAGATCAAGGAAGGCCAGGATTTCGAGTTCACCGCCACTTTCGAAGTGTACCCGGAGTTTGAAGTTGCAGGCCTCGAGACCATCAAGGTCGAGAAGCCGGTTGCGACCGTCAAGGATGAAGATCTGGCTAACATGATCGACACCCTGCGCAAGCAGCACGCGACCTGGACCGATGTTGACGCAGCTGCCGCCAATGGCATGCGTGTCACCCTGGACTTCGTCGGTTCCATCGACGGTGAAGAGTTCGACGGTGGCAAGGCCGAAGGTTTCACTCTGGAACTGGGCGCTGGCCGCATGATCCCTGGCTTCGAAGATGCCATCCTGGGCAAGAAAGCGGGCGACGAGTTCACCATCGAGGTGACTTTCCCGGCTGACTACCACGCCGAAAACCTGAAAGGTAAGGCGGCCAAGTTTGCCTCCAAGCTGACCAAGGTTGAAGAGCAGGTACTGCCTGAGCTGACCGAAGAGTTCGTCAAGCGTTTCGGCATCGAAAGCGGCAACGTGGAAGAGCTGAAAGCCGAAGTGCGCAAGAACATGGAGCGCGAACTGGCCCAAGCCCTGAAAAACAGCGTGAAAGAGCAAGTGCTGAACGGCCTGGTTGAAGCCAACCAGATCGATCTGCCGAAGGCTGCCGTTGCCCAGGAAATCGACACCCTGCGTCAGCAAGCGCTGCAGCGCTTCGGTGGCTTCCAGGGCGGCAACGCTCCTGAGCTGCCGGCCGAGCTGTTCCAGGCTCAGGCTGAGCGTCGTGTACGCGTCGGTCTGCTGCTGGGTGACGTCATCCGCACCAACGAGATCAAGGCTGACGATGCCCGTGTGACCAGCATCATCGAGTCCATGGCCACCGCCTACGAAGATCCGAAGGAAGTGATCGAGTACTACCAGAAGAACGAGCAGATGCTGAATGGCGTCCGCAATCTGGCGGTTGAAGATCAAGCCATCGACCTGATCCTGTCCAAGGCTCAAGTGACCGAGAAAGAAGTGGCCTTTGACGAAGTGATCAACAAGTCCGGTGCCGCTGCCTAAGAACATTTGACTTAAGGTCAAAACTGTTAAGTATAATGGCTCGTGTGATCTCCACTCGGGCCATTTTATTTTAGGGACAATGCCTTATGTACAAGAACTATAACGATGTGACTGAATCCCCACGCAATGCGCTCATCCCTATGGTGGTCGAGCAAACGGCTAAGGGTGAGCGTTCTTACGACATCTATTCCCGTCTGCTCAAGGAGCGGGTGATCTTCCTGACCGGTCAGGTTGAAGATCACATGGCGAATCTGGTGGTGGCTCAGCTGTTGTTCCTCGAATCCGAGAACCCGGATCAGGACATCAGCATCTACATCAATTCACCGGGTGGCGCGGTCACTGCGGGTATGTCCATTTATGACACCATGCAGTTCATCAAGCCGGACGTCAGCACCGTCTGCATGGGGCAGGCCTGCTCCATGGGCGCCTTCCTGCTGGCCGGTGGCGCCAAGGGCAAGCGTTTCTGCCTGCCCAATGCCCGTGTGATGATCCACCAACCCCTTGGTGGTTTCCAGGGCCAGGCATCTGACATCCAGATCCATGCCCAGGAGATCCTGAAGATCAAGAATACCCTGAACGACCGTTTGGCCTTCCATACCGGCCAGGACATGGCGACTATCGAGCGTGACACCGACCGTGACAACTTCATGTCGGCAGAGCAGGCCGTGGCCTATGGTCTGGTGGACGGTATCCTGAGCCAGCGCGGCTGAGCAGGGTATTCCGGACTGTTGTAAACTCAACAGAACGATCCATCCTCTATTGATAAAACGAGGTTGCTGAATGACAGAGAAACGCAAGGGTGAGGGCGACAAGCTGCTTTATTGCTCTTTTTGCGGCAAGAGCCAGCATGAAGTGCGTAAGCTGATCGCTGGCCCTTCCGTCTACGTTTGTGATGAGTGTGTCGAGCTGTGCAACGACATCATCCGCGAGGAGATCCGCGAGATCTCTCCCAAGCGCGATGGTAGCGAGCTGCCGACCCCTCATGAAATTCGTGCTCATCTGGATGACTATGTGATCGGGCAGGAGTACGCCAAGAAGGTGTTGGCCGTCGCCGTCTACAACCACTACAAGCGTCTGCGCAGCGGCAGCGAAGCTGGTGGTGTGGAGCTCGGCAAGTCCAATATCCTGCTGATTGGCCCGACCGGTAGCGGCAAGACCCTGCTGGCCGAAACCCTGGCTCGTTTGCTGGATGTCCCCTTCACCATGGCCGATGCCACCACCTTGACCGAAGCCGGTTACGTGGGCGAGGACGTGGAGAACATCATCCAGAAACTGCTGCAAAAGTGCGACTACGACGTAGAGAAGGCCCAGCGTGGCATCGTCTATATCGACGAGATCGACAAGATCTCCCGCAAGTCGGACAACCCCTCCATCACCCGCGACGTGTCCGGGGAAGGGGTACAGCAGGCGCTGCTCAAGCTGATCGAGGGCACCATAGCGTCGGTCCCGCCGCAAGGCGGCCGCAAGCATCCGCAGCAGGAGTTCTTGCAGGTTGATACCTCCAAGATCCTGTTCATCTGCGGTGGCGCCTTCGCCGGTCTGGACAAGGTCATCGAGCAACGTTCCGTCAAGGGCACCGGCATCGGTTTTGGCGCTGACGTCAAATCCAAGAATGCCAAGGCGACCTTGAGCGAGAACTTTGCCAAGGTGGAGCCGGAAGATCTGATCAAATACGGTCTGATCCCCGAGTTCATCGGCCGTCTGCCGGTGGTGGCGACGCTGACCGAGCTCGATGAAGCGGCCCTCATCCAGATCCTGAAAGAGCCGAAGAATGCGCTGACCAAGCAGTATGCTGCCCTGTTCGCGCTGGAAGAGGTGGAACTGGAGTTCCGTGACGACGCCTTGAACGCCATTGCGCGCAAGGCGATGGAGCGTAAAACCGGTGCCCGTGGTCTGAGATCCATTGTCGAAGCCGTGCTGCTCGACACCATGTATGATTTGCCGTCCCTGGAAGGGGTCAGCAAGGTGGTGATCGACGAGACGGTGATCAAAGGGGACTCCGCGCCCTTGATGATCTACGACAATCCCGAAACTCAGGCCGCCGCCTCAGAGTAACTGGCTGATTTTTAATCACATAAAGGGGCATTTTGCCCCTTTCATGCTTTTTACGGCCAAGGCGATTGAATCTCATCTTCGCGCCCCCATATACTCTGCCAAGCGCTTTGCCAACGGTATAACAAGCCGAGAGGACATATATGAACCTAGAGCGTTCAGAACGCATCGAGATTCCCGTCCTGCCTCTTCGTGACGTGGTGGTTTACCCCCACATGGTCATTCCACTCTTTGTGGGGCGGGAAAAATCCATTCGCTGTCTGGAAGCGGCCATGGAGCAGGACAAAAAAGTCCTGCTGGTGGCCCAGAAGGATGCGTCGACTGACGAGCCTACGGTGGAGGAGATCTTCACCGTCGGGACAGTGGCCAATATTTTACAGATGCTCAAGCTGCCCGATGGCACCGTTAAGGTGCTGGTGGAAGGGGGTCAGCGTGCCCGTCTTGAGCGGATGATCGATGACAAGGACTTCTTCGTCGGTGAGGCGCAGTACATCGCGTCTGCTGCCATCGAGGAGAAGGATCAGGATGTGCTGGTGCGCTCCGCCATCGGTCAGTTTGAAGGCTATATCAAGCTCAACAAGAAGATCCCGCCCGAGGTACTGACCTCGATCTCGGCGATCGACGATGCGGCGCGCCTGGCCGATACCATGGCCGCGCACATGCCGCTCAAGCTCGAAGACAAGCAGAAGGTGCTGGAAATCGCCTCTGTGTCCGAGCGCATCGAGTTTCTGATGGCCATGATGGAGTCGGAGATTGACCTGCTGCAGGTCGAGAAACGCATCCGCTCCCGGGTCAAGAAACAGATGGAGAAGAGCCAGCGCGAGTACTATCTCAACGAGCAGATGAAGGCCATCCAGAAAGAACTGGGTGAGCTGGAAGACAGCCCGGACGAATTCGAAGCCCTCAATCGCAAGATTGAAGAGGCGGGGATGCCGGAAGATGCCCGTGAGAAAGCCCAGGCTGAACTCGCCAAGCTGAAGATGATGTCCCCCATGTCCGCCGAAGCCACCGTGGTGCGCAGCTACGTGGACTGGATGGTGCAGGTGCCGTGGAAGGCCCGCTCCAAGGTCAAGAAGGATCTGGGCAAGGCACAAGAGGTGCTGGACGCGGATCACTATGGCCTGGAGAAGGTCAAGGATCGCATCCTCGAGTACCTGGCGGTGCAGGCGCGGGTCAACAAGCTCAAAGGACCCATCTTGTGTCTGGTTGGGCCTCCCGGTGTGGGCAAGACCTCGCTCGGTCAGTCCATCGCCAGGGCGACCGGTCGCAAATATGTGCGCATGGCGCTCGGCGGCGTGCGTGACGAGGCGGAGATCCGTGGTCACCGTCGGACCTATATCGGCTCCATGCCCGGCAAGCTCATCCAGAAGATGGCGAAAGTCGGCGTGAAGAACCCGCTGTTCCTGCTCGATGAAATCGACAAGATGAGCTCGGACATGCGTGGCGATCCCGCGTCCGCCTTGCTGGAAGTGCTGGATCCGGAGCAGAACAACAGCTTTAACGATCACTATCTGGAAGTGGATTATGACCTGTCGGACGTGATGTTCGTGGCCACTTCCAACTCCATGAACATCCCGGGTCCGTTGCTGGATCGGATGGAAGTGATCCGTCTGTCGGGTTACACCGAGGACGAGAAGCTCAACATTGCCAAGCAGCACCTGGTAGCCAAGCAGATCCAACGTAACGGTCTGAAAGAGTCCGAGATCACCATCGAAGACTCGGCCCTGGTCGGGGTGATCCGCTACTACACCCGCGAGGCGGGGGTGCGTAGCCTGGAGCGTGAGATCTCCAAGATCTGTCGCAAAGCCGTCAAGCGCATTCTGCTGGACAAGAGCATCAAGCATGTTCTGGTCAATCAGGACAACCTCAAGGAGTTCCTCGGGGTGCAGCGTTTCGACTACGGCAAGGCGACCGATCAGAACCAGATTGGTCAGGTCTGTGGTCTGGCGTGGACCGAGGTGGGCGGCGATCTGCTCACCATCGAGACCACCAACATGCCAGGCAAGGGCAAGCTCACCTACACCGGGTCACTCGGTGACGTGATGCAAGAATCCATCCAGGCCGCCATGACGGTGGTACGGGCCCGTGCCGAGAAGCTGCGCATCAACGCGGACTTCTACGAGAAACGTGACATTCACGTGCACGTGCCGGAAGGGGCAACCCCGAAGGATGGTCCGAGCGCCGGTATCGCCATGTGCACCGCGCTGGTCTCCAGCCTGACCGGCAACCCGGTGCGTGCCGACGTGGCCATGACGGGGGAGATTACCCTGCGTGGTGAGGTCTTGCCAATTGGCGGTCTCAAAGAGAAACTGCTGGCTGCACATCGTGGTGGTATCAAGCGGGTGCTTATCCCGAAAGAGAACGAACGTGACCTGGAAGAGATCCCGGCCAACGTCAAACAAGACCTTGAAATTTATCCGGTTCGCTGGATTGATGAGGTGCTTGCACTGGCGTTGCAGGACAATCCACAGGGTTTCGAACGCGTTTCTGTCGTGTAAATGTTGATGTGCCGCAAATTTGGCGCATTCGGGAGGTGGTTAAGGCTTGCATGCGCCGGATAACGGAAGTAGCCTTGACCACCGATCGGGTACTCATGATGAGTCGCAATGCGTGATGTGGCGCGGGTTTGCGCCAGATTGTCACTTGCAACTGATCAGGAGGCTTGCTATAAAACCTCCACTTGTTGTGGCCAGGGAAATCAGCGCCGCAGCGATGTTCGATAAAAGGGGAATATAAGAGTGAATAAATCTCAACTGATTGACAAGATTGCAGACGGTGCTGATATCTCCAAAGCCGCTGCTGGCCGTGCGCTGGATGCCTTCATCGATGCAGTAGGTGAAGCTCTGAAAGAGGGTGACCAGGTTGCTCTGGTTGGTTTCGGTACTTTCGCAGTACGCGAGCGTGCTGCTCGTTCTGGCCGTAACCCGCAAACTGGTGCGACCATCGAAATCGCCGCCGGTAAAGTTCCTGCCTTCAAAGCCGGCAAGGCCCTGAAAGACGCGGTCAACTAAGCCGGGCGCTGATTTCACATCGGCCACCGTCCTTGGTCGCAGACCAGACAAGTGAGAGGGCTCTCCCTCATACTGATTGACCAAGGCGCATCGCAATCGGTGCGCCTTTTCATTATTTACGCCCATCGAGTTCGGGAGCATAAGTACAAACATGATGTTGGATAAACTACGCGAAGGGGCGCAGGGCAAGGTAGCCAAGGTTATCTTGGGCTTGATCATTCTCTCCTTTGCCTTGGCCGGTGTAGGTAGCTACCTCAACGGCCCGGCACGTACCGCCCCCGCTACCGTCAATGGCAATGACATCAGTGCCCCCGCACTGGAGAATGCCTATCGCAACGAGCGGGCCCGCATGGAATCTCAAATGGGTGAGGCCTTCAACCAGATGGCTGCCAACCCGGATTACATGAAACAGTTCCGCCGTGGTGTGCTGGACCGACTCATCGATCAGGCACTGATCGATGGCAAGGCCCGCGAGCTCGGCCTGCGCGTCAGCGACGAGCAGATCAAGCAGGCCATCGTCGCCATGCCGGAGTTTGCCGAAGAGGGCAAATTCAACAACGACCGTTACTTGCAGCTCATCCGCCGCGCGGGCATGACACCGGAAATGTTCCGTGACTCCCTGCGCCAGGACATGGTGCGTCAGCAAATGATGGGCGCCCTGCTGGGCTCCGAATTCGCCCTCAAGGGTGAAGCCGCGCAGCTCGACCAGCTGTATAACCAGACCCGCGATCTGCGCCTGGTGCGCCTGAGCGCAGCTGCCTATCTGGGCGATGTCGAGGTGACCGACGCCGAGGTGGATCAGTTCTACAAGGCCAACAGCGGTCGTTTCATGAACGACGAGAAGGTCAAGGTCGACTATCTGCTGCTGGACGCCGCCACCCTGAGCAAAAACATCAAGGTGACCGAGCAGGATGCCCAGGATTACTACGATCAGCACCAGGACCTGTTCCAGCGTGCCGAGCGTCGCCAGGTGGCACACATCCTGATCCCGTTTGGCAAGGACGAGAAGGCCGCCGAGCAGAAGGCGAGCGAGCTGCTGGCCAAAGCCAAGGGTGGTGAAGACTTCGCCGCGCTGGCCAAAGCCAACTCCTCCGATACCTTCTCCGCCAAGAAAGGCGGCGAGCTGGACTGGTTCGAGAAAGGGGTGATGGATCCTGCCTTCGAGAAGGCCGCCTTTGGCCTGAATAAGGCTGGCGATCTCTCCGCGGTGGTGAAGAGCCCGTTCGGCTTCCACGTCATCAAGCTGCTGGCCATCGAGCCTGCCAAGACCAAGCCGTTTGTGGACGTGATGAGCGAAACCATCACCCGTCTGCAAGCTGACAAGGCCAAGGAGCTATTCTTCGCCGAGCAGCAGAAGATGGCTGACAGCAGCTTCGAAAACCCGGACTCACTGGACTTGACCGCCGAGACCATGGGCCTGAAGGTGATCTCTACCGATTTCTTCAGCCAGGCCGATGCGGCTGCCCCGCTCAATGATCCCAAGGTGCTGTCGGTGGCGTTCTCCGAACAGCTGCGCGATGACAACACCAACTCGGATGTGATCGAGTTGGCGGATGGCAAGGCGCTGGTGCTGCACATCATGGGTCATCAGCCCAAGGCGGCCAAGCCGCTGGCTGACGTCAAGGAGCAGGTGGTTGCGGCCATCAAGCATGACAAGGCGAGCGAAGTGGCTCGTGGCAAGGCCCAGGCCCTGCTGGACAAGCTGCATGCCGGTGAAGACATCCAGGCCGATCTGACCGCGCTGGGTGCCAAGGTGGAGACCCACAATGGCGTTTCCCGCTTCGCTCAGGACATGGATCAGAACCTGCTGGCCCAGGCATTCCGCATGCCGCATCCGAAGGATGGCAAGCCGAGTGTCGAGCTGGTTGCCGAGGCCAATGGTGATCGCGTCGTGGTGGCACTGGACAAGGTCAATGTGACCAAGGAGCCGTCCCAGATGGTCAGCCTGCTGCAAGGTCAGCTTGGCCAGGGCAAGGCCCAGGCCGCCTACAAGTCACTGATCGACGAGCTGCGCAAGTCTGCCAAGATTGAGTACTTTACCGATGTGGAAGCGACCGTCGAATAAACCGACCTCGCACTCCATCGAAAACGGCCCCTCTATGGGGCCGTTTTTTTATCTATAAAATAGCGATTTCATGGCGTTATCTATCGTAAAAATGCTCACCATGCAGATGATCTATGCCACGCAGGGAGGCGTTGGGCAGATGTCGGCGCCGTGGGGATGACGCCTGGCGGCCGAGAGCATGTCGATGGGAGCTTGAATGCCAATCTAGGCGCACTGGCACTTATGAGCGTCGTGAGAGCATCCGTACCGGTCTGGGGCACGGGAGACTGTGGGCACCGCGAGGTATATCCATGCGGACCTGTGGCGCGCAGGAGCCTGTGGGCGTCGCGAGGTATATCCATACCGATCTGAGGCGCGTGGGAGCCTCGGGGCGTCGTGAGAAGTGGGACGTGCGGGAATCCATGCCGGTCTAGGGCAGATCTACAGGCTGTGATATGGGCTTGGAGACAGCAGTTCGGGGGCAATAAAAAACCGGCGCTATCAGGCGCCGGTTTTTATGCATGCACTGCGAGGGAAGGGGTGTTACACCACGCCTTGAGTGCGCAGGTAATCCTCGTAGGTACCGCCGAAGTCACGGATGCCGTTCTCGGTCAGTTCCATGATGCGGGTCGCCAGGGAGGAGACGAACTCGCGGTCGTGGGAGACGAAGATCAGGGTGCCCTGATACATCTCCAGCGCCATGTTCAAGGATTCGATAGATTCCATGTCCAGGTGGTTGGTCGGCTCATCCATGATCAGGATGTTGGGGCGCTGCATCATCAGCTTGCCAAACAGCATGCGACCCTGTTCGCCACCCGACAGTACCTTGACCGGCTTCTTGATGTCGTCCTGGGTGAACAGCAGGCGACCCAGAATGGAGCGCACTGCCTGCTCGTCTTCGTTGGCCTGTTTCCACTGGGCCATCCAGTCGAACACGTTGAGATCGGTGTCGAAGTCTTCGGCGTGATCCTGAGCGTAGTAGCCGATCTGGGCGTTTTCGGACCACTTGATGGTGCCGCTGTCCGGCGCCAGTTCGCCCATCAGGGTCTTGATCAGGGTGGATTTACCGATGCCGTTGGTACCCAGAATGGCGACCTTCTCGCCCACTTCCAGCATCATGCTGAGACCCTTGAACAGCGGGGTATCACCGTAGCCTTTGGACACCCCTTCCACTTCCAGGATGTTGCGGTACAGCTTCTTCTCCTGCTCGAAGCGGATGAAGGGGTTCTGACGGCTGGAGACCTTCACTTCCTCAATCTTGATCTTGTCGATCTGCTTGAGGCGGGAAGTGGCCTGGCTGGACTTGGAGGCGTTGGCACTGAAACGCGACACGAAGGATTGCAGATCAGCGATCTGGGCCTTCTTCTTGGCGTTGTCGGAGAGCAGACGCTCGCGAGCCTGGGTGGCCGCGGTCATGTACTCGTCGTAGTTGCCCGGGTAGACGCGCAGCTCGCCGTAATCCAGATCCGCCATGTGAGTACAGACGGAGTTCAGGAAGTGACGGTCGTGAGAGATGATGATCATGGTACTTTCACGATCGTTGAGCACCTGCTCCAGCCAGCGAATGGTGTTGATGTCCAGGTTGTTGGTCGGTTCGTCCAGCAGCAGGATATCGGGGTTGGAGAACAGTGCCTGTGCCAGCAGCACTCGCAGTTTCCAGCCCGGCGCCACGGCGCTCATGGGGCCGTTGTGCTGTTCGATGGGGATACCGGCACCCAGCAGCAGCTCGCCCGCGCGCGCTTCGGCGGTGTAGCCGTCGTATTCGGCGACGGTGCCTTCCAGCTCGGCGGCACGCATATAGTCGTCGTCGGTGGCTTCCAGGTTTGCGTAGATGGCATCACGCTCGGCGATGGCGGCCCACAGCTCGGCGTGGCCCATCATGACCACGTCCAGCACGCGCATCTCTTCGTAGGCGAACTGATCCTGGCGCAGCTTACCGATGCGCTCGTTGACGTCCAGGCTCACATTACCGCCAGTGGGCTCAAGGTCGCCGCCGAGGATCTTCATAAAGGTGGACTTGCCACAGCCGTTGGCGCCGATGAGGCCGTAGCGGTTGCCGCCGCCAAACTTGACGCTGATGTTCTCAAACAACGGCTTGGCGCCGAACTGCATGGTGATGTTATTGCTGCTTAACATATGATTGTAAAAAAATCCTTAATTATCAGTGCTCTATGTCACTGGTTGAAAATTCTGGGGCGCTATTGGGGCAAATGCCCATTCTTTTGCATTGCACTCCAGATCAAGTCGGCCTCACTGCGGCTGGCGGATTCGATCCATTTTCCATAGACCTCTTGCAACATCCTTGCGGAGTTGTGGCCCATCTGTTCAGCTATGAACGCAAGATTTCCGTGAGCAGTAATGTTCCAACTGGCAAAAGTATGCCTAAGTTGGTAGGCACGACGATATCGAACCCCAGACTTTTTGATTGCTGCTTGCCATGGTGCCACCAGGAAAACTGCGGAGTAAAACGGTGGTCTACCTGGCACAAGCCTGGTTGGACGAAAAACTGGACGCAATGTTTGGCGCACGATCATGCCACCTGGTAAGTGCATGTCAATCTTTGCGTCCGAAAGTGCCCCAGTTATCTTAAATTGTTCCTGTAATGCGGCCAGAGCTGGGGGCATCAGCTGCACAATCCGAGTACGATTTGTCTTTGGCAGTTTGAACTGCATCTTCTGTTGAGTGATGTTGCGCCGGATATGGATCACCCGCTGCTCCATATCGACATCCTCCCAACTTAGGGCCCGTAGCTCACCGGGGCGGATTCCGGTATAGGCCAGTACCAACAATATGTTCTTGAATTGCTTGTTAGAGGTTACCTCCAGCAACTTTTGAAACTCCCAATGCTCAAAAGGGTCAGCGCTCTTTCCTGTACTTAACTTTGCTGCATGGACGCGTACATCAAACTCTCTCTCGATAAGTTCATTCCTGGCTGCCCAGCGCAGTAAATTCCCCACGTGCCCCAGGTAGGTCTTGACTGATCTTGGTTGGCAATCGCCGAGCAAATCGTTGCGTAGCCTCTCGATATGCATGGGGAGCAGATCGGCAATCGGCATGTCTTGGCCAAGGAACAAGGTCATTCTGCGAAAGGCGCTAAGGTATGAGCGCTTGGTTGAGATGCCGACGGTTGGACCTACGCTCTCCATAAATGCTGTGACGGCCTCAGCCAGGGTCATTCTGGTGGCATTGCTCATGCCTAGGCGCACGAGAGCCTTGGAGTTTGGGAAGTGTTTGGCATAGTCGAAATTGCCTAGTGCGATCTCGTGCTTAATCGCCGCCAGTTTGTTTGCTGCGAATTTAATATTCGCTTTGCTCAGGGGAATGTCGAGGACTTCGCGGCAGCGGTTACCTTTGTAGCTGAAGCAGAGTCGCAATTTGTTGCCGTGTACCTCTATCCCGGTCAGTCCTGCAACCAGGGTGGAAAGGTTGTCTATTGCGTTGACTCTACCCACTTGTCGTACTCCTCGATGCTGTAACGAACCTGTCCATCAGGACCATATTTCCAGATCACTCCTTCCGGCCATTCGCCTTTAAGGCGCCGTCCCTCGGCTGCTTTCTCAGTCATGCCAGTTAGTGCTTCAAAGAGGCGTGGTCTCACCCATCTTGCACAGGGGTAGATGTAGTTGCGTTGCATGTGGTCCTCGATTTAAGAATCTCTGCAAGCCGGTGGTGCCCGCAGGTGTTGTAGTAGAAGGTTTGAACTTGCTTGCGAGAGTGCGATGCCTGGTCAAGGCGGTACTCCCCAAGCTCTGGGGTTTTAAGGTTATGCAGGTTGGCGAGCCTGCCAATGGCTTGAGCGCTTACCCCCAACTCTTTGCCTAATTCGGTGGCACTCCAGAGCTGGCCGGCAACCCTGGGTGCATCGATAGGCAGATCGAAGTGAGCCAGGATGCGGCCGATCTCGGCGAGCTTGGCCGATCGGGAAAGGGTGGGGGAGCGCACGGTGCTGACCAGGTCGTTGAGTAGCTGGCTATCCTGGTCGATGGTCAGTTGAAGTTGTTGCATGGCGTGGCCCTCCTGTTATTGAGGATGGGGCGCCAATGGGATTGAAGGAAGGGCCGTTATTTCTTGCACCCCAAATCCGGGGAGCAAGACTGGCTCGCCGGCTATGACCGCCAGCCGCGGTATCCGGAAAAGCCAGGATCCCGTACCCGCTGAAATGGCAGGACAGGGAGATGGGCTATCAGGGTCTTGAGCTGGGGGTTATCTGGCTGGCTGTCGATGGTGACTTTGGCGCCGGGGTTGATGCGCAGATATCGATCCCGCGCATCAGTAGCCTCTTCTCGGGTTAACCCTGACTGGATGATGGGTTCTCGGTAGCGCATGGCTCACCTCCGAAGCCTGTGGTGATTTTGTGTCTGCAAGTAATGAATCTTGCGGGCTGCTGCTTCGGCGGTTTGCCGATTGCAGGTCGTGCCTCCAGGCAGGACGAACATTTCGGGCTGCTTTGGATGAGGCATGACGACGCCGAGCCCAACGACTACTGCACCGCAGTAGGGGCTTTCGGTCTTTTGCATGGGAGTCCTATGAGTTATCCACCGTTTCTGTGTGACCAGCGGTGGATGAATTGGGGGTATCAGGCTGCAGCGCTGATGGGCTCTGCTCCGGCGAGTAGTAAGGTCAGTTTGCTAACGTCCCGGATCCGGTACTCGCCGCGCCAGCCTGGAGCGAAGATTAGGAGCATGGAGCCCTTTGGGTTTCCCTTCATTTCTTCACCGGTAGCCTTGTTGATGAAGCTCACCCGGCCGTTGCGCCACCTGCCGTTGTCGTCGTGGTAGCCGGTGATGTGGCGCACCTCGCTGGCGCGTTCACCGGGATACCATTCGGTGCTGGTGTCTTGCGGTACCAGCATGACGGTGCCAATTCCCTTGCCCTGCTGCTCGATAGCCTTTGCAACCCATGGCCCGATATCGGAGTAGGGTGGATTGAGCCAGGCCCAGGGCGCTCGCGCCGAGGGGCTGATAAAGTCGCCCCAGTCTACGCTCAGGGAGTCGATATCTGGCGTCAGGTATTTCTGGCACAGGGCTGTCTCCGGCAGGGCTGCAGCATCGAGGATGAATTGAAATTCCCGATCGAGTGCCCTGAAAAGATAGAGCGGGGTCATCGTGCAATCACGATGCTCAACCGATGTAGTTGAGCCAAGATAATCGGTCATCAGCTTTGCTCCTTTGTTTTGTGAGATAGCGCCTTATCAAGGCTCCACCCGAATGAAAACAGCCTTGCCCATAACTTTTTGGCTGTAAGACCATGTTTTTCTGCAAGCACAGGAAGCGCGACTTTCTCTCCATCTACATCGAGATAAACGGTGTTTTTTCTGTTCCTGTTTTGCTCAGTTCTGGTTGCCCAGCGACAATTGCCAGGTTCGTAGTTGCCTGATGAATCAATTCTGTCGATGGTGTGATTCTCAGATGGGCATTTACCTAAGTGCGATATGAATGCCTCGAAAGAGTCTTTCCACTCGTCACAAATGGTCACGCCCTTTGCGCCGTAGTCCTTGTAGCTTTTGATCTTTGGGTTAAGGCATCGCTGTTTTATTCCAACCCACACGCTGTACTCTTTTGACTTCCTCATCCCGTGCGTAGGGTTGCCGTTTACCAGACAACCACATGATCTTGTTGCCCCTGATTTCAAGTTTGATGACTTCACCTCTGCCGTATTGCCGCAATCGCACTTGCACAGCCAGAGACGATAGCTGCCAACAGTGCTGGTTGGCCTAATAGCAGTCAGCTTTCCAAATTTCTTGCCTTCCAGTTTCAACATCAGTGCACTTCCTTGGGGTCGATAGGGATCTGGCTGGTGAGGGTGTTCAGTAGTTGATGGTCAGGTGGTCGATCTTGTGACTTGCGACGTGCTTGATGAGGTTTATGGCCTTGTCCTCATCGATACCAAGGCCCATTAGATCCATCAAGATGGCGCTGTTGATCCGGCCGCGGTGATCACGGTCAGCAAGGCGGCGGGCATCCTCTTCATCCTTGAGGCGCTGCTCGTTGGCAATGCGCTGGCGTTCCTGCTCGGCGGCGCGGGTGGCGGCCTCTTCTGCCTGGCTAGCGGCGTTCTCTTCGGCCTGCTGGCGTGCCAGCTCGGCGGCTTCGGCATCACGCCGGGCTTGCTCCTCACGCGCGCGCGCGGCCTGGGCTTGGCGCTGGGCCTCCTGTTCGCGGTGCTGGGCGGCTTCACGCTCCAGGCGCTGGCGATTCTCTTCTTGAAGACGGGCTTGTTCTGCGGCCTGCTCGGCTATCAGGCGCTCGCGGTCGATTCGGTCCTGTTCGGCCTGCTTCTTGCGCAGCGCTTCCAATTCGGCTTGCTCTGCTTCGTACTTCTGGCGAGCCGCCAGAGTCTCGCCAAGACGCTTGGCTGCGAGTTCCTTGGCGACGGTCGCCTGGGGCAGCAGTTCTTGCCAGGTGTCGTCCAGCGCGGTCTGCTCTACCTCCAGCAGCATGGCCTGCAGTTCGGATGTGGGGATCTCGCTGCTGGCAGAGGAGCCTAGTTCATTGAGGTGGACCAGTCGAGATTGCAGGGCTTCAACCCGGGCAGCCTCGGCCTCTTCAAACCGGGTCAGCGGTTCACGCACTTCCTCTTTCAGGGCGTCAAGGGTGTCACGGATGGTCTTACGATGCTCATCAATCTTCCTGGGGATGGCCTTGTACTGGTCGGTCAGCTCTTTACCGAGCCCGTCCAGGTAGGTTTTTGTCTTGGCCACGGCATAGGCAATGCTGGCGATCTCCTTGCGTCCCTTGGTGGTAGTGGTGTCTGGCACCAGGCTGGTTGCCTTCTGGCGAATGTCGGCCAGTAGTTCATTCACCCCAGTGCCCTCGGTAAACAAGGTGACAGCGGTGGTGGGCTCGATGACAACCAGTTGGGCTTGGGCGTTGTCGGTTTTGGCTTGTTCGGTCATGGTGGGTCCTCTGGTTTGAATAGGCCCGCTTAGTGCGGGCCTGGGTGGTTATTGATGGTTACCGCGCTCGGCATCGAGTTGGCGTTTGCGCTCACCGGCGATCTGCTTGATGCCGTTGATGATGGCTTGATCGCCGGTTTCGTTTGCCCAGGTCCA
This sequence comes from Aeromonas tecta, assembly GCF_000820185.1. Classification (GTDB taxonomy): domain Bacteria; phylum Pseudomonadota; class Gammaproteobacteria; order Enterobacterales; family Aeromonadaceae; genus Aeromonas; species Aeromonas tecta. The sequence continues at coordinate 19,389 of NZ_CDCA01000005.1, read as the reverse complement.
GGCGGCGGTGTAGGCCTGTTGCCACTCAGTGGTTTCGCTGGAGCCTTCGATAGCTGCGCAGTGGTCGGCGTAGGCGCTGGCGTGAGCCACCTGTTCGGTAGTCTCTGCTGCTTGCTCATGATCCAGGGTGACCGTTGCAGTGCCTTGATTGCGCATTGCGTCCAAGGCTCGGCTTGCCGGCTTGGTTGACTGAGTCGGCTGGCTGCCGGGGATCTCGTTGATGACGATCTCCTTGCCCTCCATCTCCTCTGCAGTGGGCTCGCTGCCGATCTCCGGCCAGGCTTTGCGCAGTGCTTGCGCTTCCGTACATTTGGCCAGCTGGGCATAGGGGCGCTTGCGCCACATAGCGTTGGGACACTCAGTCTTACCGCTCTGGGTGGCGTAGTTCTCCTTCCAGCGTTCCAAGGCATGGAATGCCACCCGCTGCCCATTCACCACCTTGTAGACGGTGTATTTGCACCACTGCGGGTAGGTGACCTTGATCTTGTTTTGCTGGTTGTAGGGGTCTTGGAACTCTTCGGTCACATCCGGACCAAATACCGGTTCGTCAGCACCGGCGTAGTTGCCTGAGCGGTCAGCCTGGATCCGGTACATCCCGATCCCGGGCATAGGCACATCCCGCCAGACCTTATCCTTGGTGCGGGCGTCGGTTACCTGCATTGGAACCAGATGGACTGGCTTGAGCAAGATGTCTAGGCCGCGAGCCTTGCAGTAGTCGATGGCCATGACCACCGAATCGGGGTTGGCGCCTGGGTAGATGGTGTTGCACAGGGCGTTCCAGGTTGGTTCATCAATTCCGCGCTGTGCGAGCATAGGGAACTGGGCGGCGAAGTTTTCTGCCGCCTGTTGCTTGATGCTGGTGATGTTGCTCATGCTGCTTTCCTTGTCGCCCAGGCTGGGCGCTGGAGGGGTTTGAAGTCGTGCCAGTCATCGTTGACCCGGCATTCGTGGAAGCGGTGGAGGTCGCGGTGAAACAGGTCCTTACCGGCGTCCTTCCAGTCGTCCGGCAGGGGGCGCACTCGCACCGGGTAGCGGCCACAGTTCACGCTGGTGCTGACCGCCAGAAAGATGAAATCCGGCTGCTCGCCCATCACCCGGTGGAACCCTTCGGAGTACATGGCGTCCTGTACGTGGTAGCGGAAATCCTCGACGTGGCGCTCGAAGCGCCCCATGTCGTCCACCGATTTCACGTCCAGGATGATGGGGTGCTCGCTAAGGTGACGATCGGGACGGATCCGGCACAGCTCCTCGGTCTGGGGGTCAATCCAGTAGAACGAGGCTTCACTGTGACCCTCTTGCTCCAATAGCCAGCGGGCATCGGGGTGGGCCAGCACGCTGTCGCGCATCAGCTGCAGCTTGCGGCCTTCCTCGGCATCCATCACCGTTTTCCCCAAGGTGGCGCAGCCGGCCAGAAACTCAGCTTCGGCTTCCTTGCCGGCGTTGGTGCGGCGGTTGAACGGCGGGGCAATGATGAAGCGCTGCTCGAATTCCTCCGGCTCCAGCAGCAGACAGTGAATGGCGCTGCCCATATCGAAGGCCTTGAGCTTCTCCTGATCGAGCGGCGCATTCTTGGCCCAGATATAGGTGGCTGGGCTTTCGGCTATCTGGTCGAGCTGGCTTTTGCTGACCCCGGGGCCAGCGTGGTACTCCTCGTTGGAGAGGCCGAACACCCGACCAAGCGGGTGCGCGGCGGATGTGTCGGCTATGGCGCTCATGCTGCACCGCCTTGCGTGTGTTCGTTCACCCTGTCTCTGCTCGGTTTTGACAGCAAGGGGAGCACTACAGACGGCGGCCTTACCGTAAATAACGTGCCACCTATCTCCACCGTTTGAATTCCGCGCAGGCTGGACTGAACATTGACCTCCGTGCCATTACGCATGCGGCGCTTGTGGGCCTCAACCAGGTGTAGAATTGGTCGTCTGCGTCCAGTCTCACTCAGTGGTAGCGTGCGGGCGTATAGCAGCGACTTGATTTCTTCCTCTTGGCAGCCCAGCCTCACGAAAGCACGCTGCTCTTTCGCCTCGATGGTCCAACAGAATCGCTGATCAGCCAGGTACTGAAGAGCCATGGCTGCACAGACCTCTACCTCCTGCAATTGATGTGGATCAGTGCACACCTCTTCATGTCGGCCACTGCGCCCCCCAGTGCTACCCCTCACAAAAGCTTCGCAGGCCACTATCCTCCCATCCTTGGTCACACTAAAGTAGCTGCGCTCCCCCTCTGCGAATTCATTCCCTGTCGCCATGTAGACGAGCTCGTATAGCTTTCCGCCATCTCTACGGCGCCACCCATGGTTAAGCTTGTCGCTCTGTCTGATGTAGATGCTCCTAAACCATCCGTTATACTGCCCTTGGATATACTGGGCGGTAGGTACGCATTGAGCAAAGCAGCCTGAAATCGGTAGTCGGTCGTTATCCATATCAAAAAACTGCGGGCCATTGTCGCTGAACAGGACCTCGCGATCGCTGCCTGGAACATAAGGCCCTGCGTTACGAATCAGTTCAGCACGCTCTTCGTTCAGCGAGTTTGGGCCAGCGCCACGGTTCTTCCTTATCCCATATTCAAAGCAAGTGATGAGTGCCGCCGCAACGGTGTCCTCGAATTCTTCCTTTGACCATGCGTTTTTTAGTGTGCTCATGCTGCACTCCTGTGTTGGTACTGCTCCCACTGCTCCTCGCTCATGGCGTCGTGCAGGGCGGCGAGGTGACTGCGCCAGGCGGCCTGGGCGAGCTCTGCCAGCCCGGCATCCACCACCTGCTGGATGAACTGCATCAGCGGCGCTTGCCGGCCTTCGTGCATCATCAGCCAGATGGCCTGGTTGTAGTGGCGGTGCTGGTCTGCGTTGAGCTCGCCCAGCAGGGTGGCCGGGTCGGTCTCGAGCTGGCCGGCCAGCAACAGCGGGAGGTTCTCTTCGCTCCATTCGGCGATCCACTGGGTCCTGGCGTTGGCCTCGGCCTCCTGGCTCTCGAGCAAGGCGAGCAGGGCGGTTTCGTTGGTCATGGCTAGATCTCCATTTCACGACGCAGGGCGCGGGCTTCGTGATGCTCCTCGATGGCGCGGCGAGCGGCGGTGCGTTGGCGGGCAATCCGGCGCTCTGCGGCGCTGGGTTCGACGGTCACGCTGTATCGATGCTGGGCACGGGGCGGCATTGAGCCGCGAAAGCCCATCAATTGGGCCTCGGTCAGTAGCTTCATGGTTTTGGTCCTTGGTCTGGGTCCTGGTGGTAATCAGCAGCAAGAAACGTTAATTTGGAATCATTTGACGCTTCATTTGCTGGAGGAGTTATGGCGTGGTTTAAGGTGGTTACGGACAGCACTAGCAGTGCCGAATATATGCAGATTGCACAGTGGGACCGCGTGCTACTTGGTCAGGGCATCGTAGGTCACACCGTGTTGTCTGCGCTCAACGATGACGTGGGTCAGCTGACTTACTTTCTTTCTGCTGAGTTTGAACCGATAGCACAGGCAATTAAGGCAAGCCCGTGTGAGGAACCGTCAAAAGCCAGCGAAAATTCGCTTAAGCTCGTCATCGGGGATCCCTCGGTCCTTCACCCGAGCGAGTAACCCCCTGATCGCATCGAATCGAGGGGTGAAGTAGTTCCTGACGAAGCCAAATTCGGCAGTCCCATCGCCATCGATAAAGCCATCGCTGTAGATGTTGATGGCTCTCCCGTCACGGCTCCTCACCTGAAATACCAAGAGCGGTGGGTTTTCTTCGGATTGGGCTTTCTGTTCAACCACGCTGGCAGCCATGAAGAGGCTATATCCATGCATGGTGATTTCCGTTCCTCCGGAGCTCTTTAGAAAGTCCGCGGCTTCGTTACCAATGAGGCCATCGTCCAGGGCTTGTGCAATCTCGCGAAGGGCTTGTGCAACTTCAGGGGCAAATCGACGATCGCCAATCCCATCGTTCTGCATGTGGATGGACACCACTCTGCGCTGGACAGCGATGCTCTCGACACTGCGAGGGTTAGTGAGGCCAAGAATCTTCATTCTGATGCCTCCAACTTAGCGGGCTCTTTATCCTGACCGGTCGTCAGCCAGGTGAAGTGGGCCGAGAGCTCGGGGTGATGTGCAATCAGTAGCAGGGTACCGCCGCTGATTTCCCGGTAGTTCAGCTCGTAGTTCTTGAGCGTGGTGGGCGGGATGCCCAGCATGTCGGCGAACTTTGGACGGCTCAGACCAAGGCGCTCACGCAGCTGGCGCAGGCGCTTGCGGCATTCGTCATTGAGCGGGGGGATGGTCTGGTTACTCTGTTCTGTACGTTTTTTCATGGTCAGGTCCTGTTGGTGGTTAAAACAAAAACCCCGGCGCGAGGGCCGGGGTTAGGTGGTTATATCGGGTGGTGGCATTAGGCCAACAAAAAGCCCAGCGGGTGCTGGGCTTTGGAAGAGACAATTTGTTACGGTTGGCGTTTGATAAACGCAACAGCCAGAGTGCCGAGTGCTGCAGTGGCTATTGTGCCACCCAGCCAAGGCTGGCCATGAAGGCCGACATAGCCACCGCCAACGACACCAATCATACACACAGCAACGGCGCATAGCATGCCGAACAGCCGTTCGCTCAATATGTATCGGTCAACTCGTCTACTTCTAGCGCGACGGTGCTCAGCTTCGAGCTTGGTCTGTTCCACAACAAAATCTACAAGATCTGGGCGGAAAGTATGCAGTTGCTCAAGTTGAGCCACTGGTAAGATGGGGGAGTCTGAATCGTGCGAGCTAACAGCCACTTCGCTGCCGTTAGCGCTCTTTGCTCGCATCTGATGTTGCTTTGCCATAGACGGTGTTGGCACTCTTGGTGAAGTCCCGACCAAGAATCTTCACGTCTTTACCTAGGTTCTCCGCATCTTCCTTAAACCCATTTGAATGGGCATAAGAACGAGGCTGGAAACCAGTAAAAAGGTTAGAAAACCCAGACAGGATGTTGCGTATATTGTTCATATATTCTCCGGTCAACGGGTAACTTGAGGTTACATTGACGCTACCAGTATCTTTTTTTAATAGTAAAAAAGCAACTTTATGTGTGCTTGCTCGGTGCGTGCATTCGGTCAATCCCAGCCTGTAACCCCCTGTTGCAAGGGGTTATAGGCTGGCCACTGCTATCAGTGGCCATCATTCACGTTCACACACCGCTTTCCGGTTTTAACGGGTTATCGGCGCATCCCTACCGGCATCGGGATTCGTGGTTGTGAGCCGGTTCCAGACTGTTAAAGAGCGGCGCAACGCTGAATTCAGGTTGCAGCTAACCAAAGCATCCTTGCGGTGCTTGAGAAAGAGGATTTGGCTACGGCGCTATCAGGGAAGCGCCAGGCCCGGGTCAGACGGCGTTGCGGTGGAACTCGGCGCGCCAGTGGAGGAGGACGCTGTGCTTGGTAAATCCAGTGGTGCGCCTCTGGGCTGCTCGGGCCGCAACGATGTGGTGTTGCTCAGCGGCCAGCATGGCGATGACAACTTTTTGCTTAATCGCACGGCGGCGGGCGGTATTACCGTTCAACTTATCGGCGATCGACATCAGGATGTGGTCGGCGCGTTGTGCGGCTCTGGAAAAAATGCGCTTGGTCATGGTACATTTGCTCCTGTTGACGGGTTGGTCCTCGTTAACTCCTTCCTCGCTTTGGCTTGGATGGGTCCTGATTGTTGGGGTTGGTCCCCTGGCAATCTATCTTGGCCGGGGTGGTTCCCGGTCCTTCAAAGCCCGCCTTGTGCGGGCTTTGTCGTTCTTACGCGCTGGTCAGGCGCCTTCTACTTTTCCCTGGTTAGGGGCGGGTCCTGTTGCTGGTGGTCGATGATTCGTCTCAACCGGTTGAGCACTGACTCAATGCTCATGCGGTTGAGTGCTCCCGCGCTCGGCGGGAGCATCTGGTTACGCTGCAGCTTGCAGGCTGGCTGCACGGGCCTTGTGTTCTTTACCGGCCTCGGTCTTGACGGTGTAGAACAGGCCACCACCGCGGCGTTTGCCGAGGTCAGTGATGTCGGTGATCACGGCCGGAACGCTGACGCGGGTCCGGGGGTTGGTGTACTGCACTGGATCGTTCACTTTCATGGTTGGTCCTCTGGTCTGGTTGAAACTGGCTTTAGGCTGTTTTGTATCGCGTCTATCGAGTTGCCATCAGATCGTTCTCGATAGTTGACGAAAATGATTGTTATCGATCGGGAACGATTGGTCAATACACGATCGTGAATTTTTCAAATAAAAAAAGCCCCGCTTAGTGGCGGGGCTTCTTGAGCAGGGTTAGCAGGTGGCTATTGGCCGTGGGTTAGCTGGTCATAGGGCGATGGATTAGCCTCTACGCTCTACCATCCTCCCAAGGATGATCACATCTTTAGCGGAGATGACCGGAAGGCGTTCATCATCAACTCCAAAGGCCCATCCCTCTATGGCAGGTATAGCCCTCAGAAGCTTGGCTTGGTTAGCCCGACTTAATTGCACTAGCAGCACTGCATCGGCTTCAATCGTATTGACCCCGAGATCGATCACACAAACATCACCTTGCACTATCCCTTGCTTGGATAGCTGGTCGTTTGGCGCTTCAACCCCAATAAGCGCACCAGGCATATCGGTGAGAAGCATACGGTCTGAGCTGACAAGAGGAAGTGAGTCAGTCGGATGTTGCAGCACTTCATCAATGGTGAACACTGGAATCCGATAAACGCTATTCACCAAGTCACTAACCACCTCAATAGACGGGCGGCCGGTGTACAGCTCAATAGGATCTACGGACAGAGCCTTTGCAAGACCGAATAAGGTGGAAACCCGAACGTCTTTCAGAGGGTTGCTTAGAAGGTTCGATACCAGGGATTTGGATATACCTGCCCTCCTGGCTATCTCAGAGACGCCAAGACCTTGCTCTTCCATTCTCGCTCTGACTCGTTCGTTAAATGAAGGTTTCATGTCGCCTGCTGCAAGTTATCGATTATGAACAAATTTTATGACGCATGTCGTTCTCATTGGTTGTTGAATGTTGGATTGTTAGTGGTTACGATAGTGAACGATTGCCAATGACCTATACCAAGGACCCGACCAATGAAGAAACGCGAAGTGATTGAGTATTTCGGCAACATGGCCCGCGCAATGAAGGCCATCGGCATCTCCCGCAGCCTCGCCGTGAAGTGGGGCGATGTGATCCCGGCCCAGCACGCAGTCAGCTTTGTCATCGCCAGCAATGGCGAGCTACGGCTCGGGCTGGAGGATTACCCACTGAACAAAGAGCAAGACCATCTCACCCAACAGGCCGCCTAACCACCGGCCTGAGTCATTACCAATAGAGGACCAACCCAATGGGACGACCAGCACTGTCTGATCACGAAAAAATGGATGCCATTTCTCCACTGCGAGTACGCGGCAACCCGGCACAGCGCCGAGTCTGGCAAGAAGTCGGCGCAGAGCTGCAGATGACTGAAACCGCATTTGCTCGCACCTCGCTACTGATCCTGCTCAAAGCAATATCTCAGCACGAACCCCAGATCCTGACGAGAGCCGTCAAACGGGCCAATCGGAGCCTCATCGAGCAGGGTTACCCACCCGTCACCGTGGAAGAGATCCTGGATGGCTCTGGCCTGCCTGAGCGCGGCCTGCTGCTGTTCACTCCAGAGGATGAAGCGGTATATGACGAGGAAAGACCAAAGCGTCCCCTGCAAAAACTCATCAACTTCGTTCTCGGGAGGTAACCCTATGACTACGCAACCCAGGCCGCCGCGCCCTGCCTCACAACATGTCTGCTATCGGGACAACATCATCTTGAAAGCGGTTATGCACGAGCTGGCGCTTGAGCTGGATACCGCGCTTATCCCGACTGCGCACGCCGCCGGTACCGATCGGCAGGCATTGCGCCTGGCCCGTGAGCTTCAAGCACGCACCGTTGAGCGTGCCGAGGCCCAAGTTAGCGCTTAATCATCTCTCACACCCGACTTACCACCGGGTGTTATCAGGACCCAACGATGACCATCACAACCCAGGCCCTTGGGGCCGAACTATTGTGCGATTGCCACTATTCCTCACTGCTCGAGCAGGAGGTGGCAGCATGAGCAACGTCTACAGCAAAACCAAAAGAGCCAAGATCTTCTCCATGTTTGGAGGGAACTGTGCGTATTGCGGCGACCAGGTCATGATAGAGACATTTCACGTAGAGCATGTGGTACCTAAGTCGAGTGGCGGCACGAATGAATACTTGAATCTGAAGCCGTCTTGCGAGGGGTGTAACCGCACAAAACGGACATGGTCTATCGAAGATTTCAGGATCCGCCTTGCAGTCAAGCAAGCGACCAACGGGATCAGCTTTAACGCTGCACAGATCGAATTGCTGAAAGCTACGGGATGCTTTGACTTGCTGGGGGTCAATCAAAACCTGCAGTTCTATTTTGAGACAATGAAGAAAGTTGAGGGGCAAGAATGAACATCAACTTTCTTGACCGCCCAATTGCATTCCATCGCCCGTTTGTGACCATCACTGGCTCAGTCACTGCAGCTCTGTTTCTGTCCCAGGCAATCTATTGGGCAAAGCGCTGTAAAGCACATGAAGATGGTTGCTTCTGGTTCTACAAGACACAGGCTGACTGGGAAGAAGAGACCGGTTTAACCCGCTATGAGCAGGAAGGTGCGCGCAAGGCTTTACGCAATTTAGGGGTTCTTAAAGAAAAGCGGATTGGGTTACCTGCGAAGCTATATTTTTGCATCGATTTGGCCTCACTTGAAGCCGCCTTGAACACCACTGATTTCTTGCAACCTAGTATGCGGAAAACCAGCAAACAGGCTAGTGGAAAACCAGCGGACACTGCTGCTGGAAACCAGCAATCTATTACAGAGATTACTACAGAGACTACAGCAGAGATCCAAGATCCCCCTTTGGTCCCCCAGGGGGAAAAACGTCCTGCAGGTGAAGCCCCACGACGAGGTACCCGCTTGCCGAATGACTGGGTGCTCCCTGGCGAGTGGGGGAGGTGGGCTATCCAGGAGACAGGGCTCCCCAGGGAGCGGATCTTGTTGGAGGCAGCTACGTTCGCTGATTACTGGCAGGCGCTGCCCGGGGCCAAAGCCGTCAAGCTGGACTGGGAGAAGACTTGGCGCAACTGGATCCGCCGGGCGGCCAGCTCGTTCCGGACCACTGCACAGCGCAAGCCACTGGAAAACCTACAGGCGGCCCAGCAAGCCGCTAAGGCACTCAGGGAGTCGGGGAGGGGGGACTATGACGATAGCACTCCGCTCTAACGAGACGACGGCCCTCAGCGCACCAGGGGACGCGCTGCAGGTGAGCGCTCGTATGTCGGTATTCTTGGCTGAGGAGCTGCTGCCGCTGATGGCCGGACTTTGGCCAGCGAGTGCTAACCAGCTGGACGGTAATGCCCGCGGCGTAGCGCTGGCTTGGGGGAGCCTACTCAGGGGGTTCAATGCGCAGCAGATTCGGGAGGCGGTACTGCAGCTTGGGGAAGATGCCGATCGGCAGTATGCACCGCGGCCGGCGGAGGTGAGGGCCGCCATTCTGCGGAATAATCCCGTCCCCCGTGCCGCGCCAGTTGGCCGACAGGTGTCGATGAGATCGTGTGAGATGGAAGCAGTGGTGCGGGTTTATCTAAGGAATCGAAATGTACCTGTGGGGGAAGTAGCTGCAGAGTTGCGATTGGTGTTGTCAGAGAAGAAGGGGAAGGGGGCGCTGGTTAGTTAGGGGGAGAAACCCATTTCTTGTTTTTTCCCTCAAAATGATGTAAAAAAAGGGAAATCAACCTGAAAGGCATACCGCTATGACACAAAAGGCAGCACTGTTACATTTGCAAGAAGATTCAGAGACATTCCTAGCACGTCTAGGTATTGACCAAGGTACTCTTCGTCGTGCTGTTGAGAGTGGTGCCCGGGTCTATCTAAAAGCCACATCATTTCATCCTCGTACGCATGGTGGGGTAACCGCATGGGGTGAAACAGTTGGAATATTAAGGCAAGAGCTAAGCCCATTTGGCTGGAAACAGTCTGATAAAAATGGGCTGCCAGTTACTGCGAATGGTGGACTAGGCATTTCTATAGTTGTTACATCTGGCGATAAGGAGACAGGTATTGAGACTGGTACTCCTTCATCAAATAATGATAAAGGAAGTGCTACTAAGAGGTTTGTTAATTCAAATTATGACATGTTTGAAGATGACAAGCTCTCTGTATTCAGTTCAGAGCCAATTGATTTACATGAAACTTGGGTTTTGCTTTATCATTATGATAAGTCGAAGAAAGAGGTGAGATATGAGTTATCATTACCTATGAACTTATCTGCATCTGGATATTTTGATAGCTGGAAAAAGCGTTATATATTTTCAGCTATATCACTTGATGAAGATACTATTATTGATCCTGATAATAAAACAGAGTTTAACGATGATATCGACTTTGATATCTCTAAGAAAGCTTAAAAATGAATAAGCAGTATAATCCCAATAGACTTAAAGTCGCTCGCTTACGTCGGAAGATGACACTAAAGACATTGTCTGAATGTATAGGTATGTCGTCGAAAATGGTTTCGGCATATGAGAATGAGACAAGTAAATATATACCTACCTTTGAAACACTAATGGATATGGCCTCTGCACTCGGCTATCCTATAGAGTTTTTTTATGGTGATGATATCGAAAGTCTGGATGCATCAACAGTGTCTTTTCGTTCATTAAAGTCGATGAAAGCGGCAGATCAGCATGCAGCTATTGCGGCAGGGCAATTAGGTTTTCTGCTATCTGAGTTTTTCTCGGATAAGTTTTCTTTACCAAAGCAAGATATCCCTGACTTTCGGGGGTTCGAGCCTGAAGTTGCTGCAGAGGCAATTAGAGAGCACTGGGGATTAGGAAACAAAAGCATTAAAAATGTTGTTCACCTACTGGAAGCAAAAGGCGTGCGAGTGTTCTCTTTATCGGAGAATACTGCAGATGTAGATGCTTTTTCTTTTTGGAAAGATAGTATCCCATTTGTCTTTTTGAACACTAAAAAATCAGGTGAAAGAAGCCGTTTCGATGCCGCGCATGAGTTGGGGCATTTACTGCTTCATCGTCATGGTTCCGTCGTTGGAAGAGATGCTGAATCTGAGGCTGATAATTTTGCATCAGCATTTCTTATGCCTCGAACTAGTGTCTTTGAAATGGCTCCTGGTTTTGCTACTATCAAGAGCTTAATTAAGATTAAAGGGTGCTGGTTGGTGTCTCTTATGGCGCTTATCGTCAGAATGAAAAACCTTAGCCTCCTTACTGAATGGCAATATCGTAGCTTACTCGTTGAGGCTACTGGTTTAGGATATAGAACTGGTGAGCCTAACGGAATTGATAGAGAGCGTTCGTTACTCTTTGATAAATTATTACCTGCCTTGAAAGCCAACGGGGTAGATATTCCAGAAATATCTAGGTTGCTAAACTTGCCCACAGAGGAGGTATCTGCTCTCTTATTCAGGCCTACTACGGTTTCTATAAGGAATGATATCAAATTCCCATCACATAGAGAAAACAAACCAAAACTTACCTTGGTAAAGTAAAGGTGTTTTTTCATTCGAGAGAGGGGAGGCACCGGCTTGATGGCGGTGCCTGATAATAATTGTGGCTACACAACTAACACTATAACTCAGCATATGGATACAATACTATTTGTTCTTTGCTTACACCACATTCCATAAGAGCTCTAATATATCTTTCTTTCTCATCAATGCTATAATAGCTAACTTCCCATCGAGCTCCTTCGGTGCTATCAGCAATGCGGCGAAAATATGGCAAATCTATTTTATTTAGTGAATGGCCAATCACTACAACTGTCGCTATACCATTAAGTGCGTTAAAATAATCATTTCCTTTCTTTAAAATTTCATCCACAGGTTTTTTAAATGCATGGAGAGGGTACTCTGCAGCACCTTCGGCATCTGAGAACATAGTGCGATTACTATCCCCGTTTTCATCAATTTCTGGTACTACAGATATATTTTCATTGTGTCCAAAAATTAAATCGTCATGTGTTGCATAGCGGCCGTGAATATGGAATATTTTATTGTCTGCAATGCCATAGACTATCTGGAGGGTTGATGTGTAATTGAAGTTAATAAAAATAGATTCATCATTAAATTTCATTAATGGGACTGCTTGTTGTTCATCAATTTGATGAACCCATTCGATGAATGCTTCTTTTATAGTGGTAACATGCCTTTCTGTTTCCTGCGCAAGCTCATCCTCTAATCCAAAAACGAAGCTAGGCCTGAAGTCTTCAGCTTGCACATCAATTTCATTATAATAATCATAGAACCCATTCGAGTTGAATGTACCTAGAGCATTTTCAAAATCATACCAAGGAACATCAACGTCAGGATCAAATAAATAGTGTTCCTCAAGCTCATCCAGAGTGTCTTTTGCGAACTCATAAAACTGGCGGTAACTTGTTGGCAAACCATGCCAAAGATCAAATCCATTTCCAATTACATACAGTGTCGTCATATATATAATACGTCATATTGGTATAATTAAAGCCACGTTTATATATCACTATTGGCCTTAGATTTTTCGCTATAAATGATTTTTGGTAGTGAAGTTATGGACTTGGAGACCTGGAGGTAGGTGATGGCTGTGGATTATTTCTAATTAACCAGGTGTTTAACAGTTCTAGGCTGCTAAACTCTAATATTTCCAGCTCATTGCTATCAGGATTGTCAAGCATAACCTCTATATTCGTGCCTCCTTTGTCACAAAGCTTTAGGAGCCACTTTATGTAGTTGTTGAAGTTATCAAAAGATGTTCCAATTTTGCCGTCGAAGAAATCATTTATTAATTTGTTGGCACTAACCCTTGTTGATTTATCCGGGGTTGTTCGTTTTAGTATTGACTGGGGGAAAATCTCTTTGTTGCAGATCTCAGAACGATATTTATTGAAGATAACTTTTCTAATTTCTTGCTCTTTATTACTCCAAGCAACAAAATGGCATTGTAAGCTTTGCTCTAATCTTGGGCCATTTTGGTCTAGCATTTTACAAAGCTTAAATCTTAGCCCCTTGGTTCTTTCTGATTTCAAATCATTCTCTTCATATTTAAACTCTACTAGAGCAAAATTGGTTGTTGCTGTGAATATGTAATCTGCGCCCAGCAGTGAGTCTTGGCCATCCACAGAGAGCTTATTAACTTGCTTACCAAGTAACTTCCCCTTAGACAAGAAATGTTCTGCAAATGAATCTATAACGGATTGTTCGTGTTTTTTTCTCATTTAACCGCCCCTGAAAGAATAGAAAGTATGTGTTTTTATCTTTTTGTGTATAAAAAGACTCACTTTTTAGAATTATTACATTATATAAATATTGAATTTTTATTGTGATCGGCACTTATGAAGTATTGTACTTAAAAAGGCTACCGCCACTAAGTTACAGCTCCTAGATTGCTGCTTTTGACCTGTGATCAAATGACAGTTCCTTGTCATGGGTAGGCCTTGCATGGAGCTTGGGTACCGTGCGGAAATCGTATCTCAAACGGTGCTGGTTGTTGAGCGAAAAGAAGGGGGATTTGAGAGGGGATCACAGATTTTGTGGGGGAGGGCTGCTGAGGATGTTTGCAGAGCAGGGATGAAGCCCTGCTCCTGGGTGGGTAGTCTTAAGCAGAAGGGACTGGTTCAGCCCTGAAAATCTCGTCACGGTGATAGGCGAGGTATCGGGCTTGCTTGGGTTCAAAGGGGGCGACGTTCAGGGGGAGTGCAACTCCCCACTGCAGCAGCGCCTGCTCGATGCTGGTCTCGGCAGCAGGTCACCAGAGTCAGTGAAGGTAATCCAGCCACGGTCGAACAGCTTGTCGATGTGAGGGGAGAGCAGAAGGTCGTTGTGGCCATCGAGGCGTTCAGCGTTGTTCTCGCACTTAGACCAGGGCTTGATGTGGCTGGCGATGAGCAGGGCCTTGTTGGTAACGCCGGTGACTCGGCAAGCAGGCTCAATTTTCTCCAGGTCCCTACGGAAGTTGCCCTGGCCGATGCGAGCTTTGGAGAGCTGCAGTTTCTCAGTGACTTCCAGGGTAGAGGCTTTGATGTCCGCCTCGATGGCGTCGCCTTCCAGTTCGGCCTGGTGCTGCTCGATGTTATCGACAAAGTCGGGGTTCAGGCGGTCGGCCAGTGAGAGCAGCAGGCTGCCCATCTCGATGCTGATGCCGGCCAGGTAGCAGCTCTGGTTCCCATTACCGTTGGGCTGCAAAGGTGAGTTCTTCGAGGGGAGGAGGGGGGCAATCAACTCCAGGTGCTCCTTCGGGCGAATTGGCCTCTCCAGCAACTCCCAGTCGATGCGGACTTCCCAGCCAATATCGGACCAGGAATCGCCGGCGCTGCCGAATTCAGAGGGTTTGGACTTCTCGCTGCAAGGTGCTGCAACCAGGCCAATGGCCTTGATAAGCCCGCCGGCGTAGGAGATAACAACGTCCCCCGGCCGGGTCAGCGTGAGGTTGATATAGGTCTGATTCTTCGAGCCATTGCGGTTGGTCATGGGCGACCAGATGTAGCCGCCCCCAACTTCTGCACCGTACGTTTGCTTATGGTTTACCCACCAGAATGCCACTGTAATCCCCTCGAGACTGCTGACCACGGATAGAGGCCGTTATGGTAACTCGAATGGTTCCGTTTGTTGAGGGGCGTCAGCCCACTCTGAGGGGGCGTTAGGCCAGCAGCAGATGGTAACTAGGATCTAGTTTTAAGTGCCCGGTTTATGGCTCTCAAGGAAAATACTGGAGTGCCCATATAGAACAGGTATATGCCTCCAATAATCATGATGGCTATTAGAATTAATGGTCGTCCATTCAGAGCAAACAACCCCAGGTCGATTTGGATATATAATACGAGCAACCCTAGCGCCAAGAAAATAAAACCAAAAAAGAGATGGTATAATCCAAAGAAAAAATCTATGAATCTAACTTCAAGCTTGTACTTCCCATCACTGCCCCGGATTACCTTTGGGTAGAGTTTCAGCGCATTGGAAAACTGATGAAGTGTCCTTTCCCCTCCTAGTTTATTGTGTAGCATGAATACCTGGTCTATCAGGGATTTCTTGGCCCTGACGCCATATACAATTTTAAAATGTTCACTCTCAATCTCTTCTTTGAGGTTCTTCTTGAAAGATGAGCTGATGTTATCACTCTTAATCGTGTTTTCCAGGTCGGTTACTCGACGCTTCCTGTGTGCATGATAAGCATCGAGTAAAGGGAATGACTTATATATCAGGCTTGCGATGATGACTGCGATCAGGATTGCATAATTGCCTGACTGCAAATGAGCCATTGCTTTCTCTATTAACTCGAACATGAACAATCTCTTAGTCGATAAGGTGATGAGTGGAAGTAAATCATACAAGGGACTCAGATTGTTCTGAATGGTTTTGTTGTGCGTGACAGAAATTCTCAACAGTGGGTACCATTGCCAATGCCGGAACTAGACCACCCGGCTGTGTATGACCAAAAGGACCCAGACCATGACCAAATCACATACCCGAGATCTATCCGCAGCACGCCCGCGTGGCTGCGGCAGCATCCACCGCATCAAGCCTATCGTCCCTCAGTACACTCCCGAGCAGGTTGAGCTGTTCAAGAAGCTAGTGAGCGTCAAGGAAGGAGAGGTGTTCACGACTTCCCGCCAAGTTGCCGAGCTGTTTGAGAAGGAGCATCGCAACGTACTACGAGCTATCCGCTTGCTCGAATGTGACGAGGAATTCACTGCGCTCAATTATGAGCTGACTGATTTCATTGATAAAAATGGCGATCCAAGACCCGAGTACCTGATTACGAAAGACGGTATGGTGTTCTTGGTCATGGGATTTACTGGCAAAAAGGCTGCCCAGTTCAAACTGCTCTACATCCGAGCGTTCAACTGGATGATGGAACAACTCCACGAGAATCGAGATCTGCAGCATCTCCTGCACGACTTTGCTAGGCGGGAGGCTCTCTCTGTCTCCAAAGGTTCTTTCCATGGACAAGGGCTGGCCCTGCGGCGTATCGAGAAGCGGGCGCTGTGTCTTGAACAAGCCCAGCTTGAAGCCAGATCCCAGCTTTCCCTCGAACTGACAGGGGCAGATGCGGCATGAACTCCTACCCCAGGTATTTCCTCCGCAGCCCTGAAATCCGGTCCCGCGCTTGCCAGTTGGTCGCTGGCCTGCCGGTTGACCAGGACAAGCCCCTGGTCATCGAAATCAAGGAGATGACCCGCTCCCTGGCCCAGAACTCAATGCTCTGGGCGTGTCTCACTGACATCGCCGAGCAGGTTAACTGGCACGGACGCAAACTCGCCAAGGAGGACTGGAAGCATGTGCTCAGCGCAGCTTTGTATCAGCAGGACGTGGTGCCGAACATAAACGGTACCGGCTTCGTGGTACTGGGTAAGTCCACATCCAAGATGACTGTGCGGGAGATGCGCGACCTCATCGAATTGGCCCAGGCCTTCGGCGCCCAACAGGGCGTGCAGTTCGGGGATGAATCCCGCCGCGGCTTCGACTGGGTGGCCGCATACGGAAGGGCCGCCGCATGAGCAAGACCAAGGCTGATAAGCAGTGGTTGGACGATGTGAGCTCTCTGTGCTGTATTGCCTGCCGGAATGCTGGCCTGGGGCCGAGCCTCGCGGAAATCCATCATGTGCGCTCTGGGTCTGGCATGGCGCAGCGCGCTGCTCACACCCGGGTGATTCCCCTCTGCCCGCGACATCATCGCGCCTGCTACCCCACAGGATTCCACGCCACCCCTAAGAGCTGGCAGCAGGAGCACGGTAGCGAGGAGGCTCTGCTGGAGCAGGTGGCCAGAGAAGTCACCGAACTGCGCAAGAACACCATCGGGAGGGCGGCATGATCCACCTCTCCGCCCTCGATGCGGCCCGGCTGCTGGGTAGCAGCCCGAAGGTCAGGAGCGCAGCCAACCAGGTGCGCAAGGCCCAGCAAGTCACCACCCTGCACGACAAGGTGCTGGCCCAGCTTGTTGGTTTCCCTGACCCCGTCACCGAGCTGCTGTTTCACCCCAAGCGCAAATGGCGCTTCGACTACGCCTGGCCCACCCGCATGATCGCCCTTGAGGTCCACGGCGGGATCCACTCCGGCGGCCGGCATACCCGGGGGAGGGGGTTCGTAGAGGACCGCGCCAAGATGAACGAGGCCACCCTGCTCGGGTGGACCGTGCTGGAAGTTACCCCAGAACACATCAAATCCGGCCAGTTGCGCGCCTGGCTGCTGAAAGCATTTGAACAGACCAATAACCAACCAAGGACCCGACCATGACCAACCTGATTAGCAAAGCCTTTGAAGGACACAACATCCGTTTCGTCACCGATGAGCAGGGAGAGCCCTGGTTCGTTGCGAGCGACATTGCGATGGTATTGGGATATGCCCAAACCAACAGCATGAACAAGCTGATTGATGAAGACGACAAGGAGAAAAGGGTACTCCAAATTGGAGGAAACTATGTAAATCAATCTCTTATAAATGAGTCTGGTCTTTATCAAGCCATATTCAGCAGCACCAAGCCTGAGGCTAGAGTGTTTAAGCGCTGGGTTACAGTTGAGGTTATCCCGAGCATTCGCAAGAACGGTGGCTATATCGTTGGGCAGGAGCAAGACACGCCTGAGCTGATCATAGCCAAGGCGCTGATGGTGGCGCAGTCAGTGATAGACAGAAAAACCATGGAGCTGCAGAGAGCTCAAGAACAAATCGCCATCCAGGCTCCGAAGGCTGACTTTGCCGATCGAGTCGCTGGTGCCGACAAGGGTGTCCTTCTCGGTAATTTCGCCAAAACCGTAGGGATTGGGCCCAAGAAAATTTTCGCCATCCTGCGTGAGATGCGGATCTTTATGAAGGGCGGCAACCGTCACAATCTGCCTTTCCAGCAGTATCTCGAGCAGGGTTACTTCGAAGTCATCGAGACGCCATACGATGCACATGGTGAAACTCGTCTCGCTTTCTCGCCCACGATCACCGGCAAAGGGCAGCAATGGTTGATCCATAAGCTTCTTGCTGCCGGCCACCTGCAAGCTCACGCTGCCTAGCCATCCTGAGGAGGACTGATTATGAGTAAGTCATTGGAAATGGCCCTGCGCCTGTTTTCACCGAAAGGAGCGCTCCACGAGCCATCCTCAGGTAATGCCAGCAGCCTGGGCCGCGATGAGTTTCTTGGTGCCCTGCAGGTCGCAGCCAAGAGTAACCCCCAGGGGTACCAGTATCTGATGGCCGATCACCTGTTGGACACAGAGGCCATTCAGGGGTTGCTGACTCACTTCTGCGCAACCTTGGGTGATGATGAGGTCGGCTGCATGGCGCTGGCTATCCTGCTGCGCCGCCCGCTGCCAGAGCAGTTGGACCGGTTGGTGCCGTCGCACCCGCACTTCGACAAAGAGCGCCGCCGGGCCGCCGTAGTGATGGAGAGGGCCAAGCGCGCGCACCGCTCCGGTAATGGCCACGAGTACCAGCGCCTGCTGGCCGAGCGGAACGGGATCCTGCAGTTGGCTCGCGACCACTGTGTGGCTGAGATGATGCAGTCAGGCCGCTGCCCCCACTGCAATGGGACAGGGCTACGCCCGCGCAAGGGTGACGACTGCCCTAAGTGCCACAGCAGCGGGAGAGTGGTGCCAGATGCCGAGCTGGTCTCGCGCCGGTTCGGCGTGCAGATGCGGCAGGCAGTGGATCGTGCGGTGGATGAGGCGATTCATCAGGCGTCAGACCTGGCCCGTACTATGGACCGACAGGTGAATGAAATGCGGGTCATTTAAGAGCTCATGCCCATTGCCGGATTCATTAGAGGATACTAGATTTTAGTGCTACAGCGGCTCGCTTAAAGGTGGACAGGATGAATACCTTGCTAGCATTTATCCCATTACTTGCAGCCCTGGGTTCCCAGGGCCATAACGATGATGCATACCCGATCTGCGACTCCTTTATCGAAGATGCTAAAGCTTACTCGGAGAGAGACAAGGATGAGCTGATGGCATTGCGGACAGAAGTCCGGAATGCAACGGATCTGGCCTACTTCGAGAAGATCTATTCAACCTCCTCCGATAAGCTGCTTGCTGCATATGCCCAAGAAGATGGGCTGACCCAGGATCAAGCCAAGGCAAAGGCCTTTCACGATGCCCAGGCATGGGAGGGGGCATTGTTAGATGCCGGGATCTCTATGCAAGGGGTCACGGATGAAAATCGGTGGACTCTTATATTCAAAAATTGTCTCGACACTGTGAGTGTCGCTCAGTGAATGTTATATCTCTGGATAGCATAGACTTATCATCAGCTGGATAAGCTAAAGGCCAGCTAATAAGCTGACCTTTTATTATCATATACCTATGATTGCTACGATATCTGCTGAATCCATAACTACTCTATTTGAGTCGTAAGTTATGGACTAATCATGGCAGCAAAGGAACGGGGATTGCTATAGATCGCTTTGACGTTTGTGAGTTGTGCTTGTACCGC
>NZ_CDCA01000004.1 GCF_000820185.1 Aeromonas tecta | reverse complement strand
GAGCTGGTCGAGATGGAAGTTCGCGAACTGCTGACCGAGTACGACTTCCCGGGTGATGACCTGCCGGTAGTACGTGGTTCCGCCCTGAAAGCGCTGGAAGGCGACGCTGCTTGGGAAGAGAAAATCATCGAGCTGGCTGGCCACCTGGATACCTATATCCCGGAGCCGGAGCGTGCAATCGACCTGCCGTTCCTGATGCCTATCGAAGACGTCTTCTCCATCGCTGGCCGTGGTACCGTTGTTACCGGTCGTGTTGAGCGCGGTATCGTTAAAGTCGGTGAGACCGTTGAAATCGTCGGTATCAAAGACACCGTTTCTACCACCTGTACCGGTGTTGAAATGTTCCGCAAACTGCTGGACGAAGGTCGTGCCGGTGAGAACGTTGGCGCACTGCTGCGTGGCGTTAAGCGTGAAGACGTAGAGCGTGGTCAAGTACTGGCCAAGCCGGGTTCTATCAAGCCGCACACCAAGTTCGAATCTGAAGTGTACGTACTGTCCAAAGAAGAAGGTGGTCGTCATACCCCGTTCTTCAAGGGCTACCGTCCTCAGTTCTACTTCCGTACTACCGACGTGACCGGTACCATCGAACTGCCGGAAGGCGTAGAAATGGTAATGCCAGGCGACAACATCAAAATGGTTGTTACCCTGATCGCACCGATCGCGATGGACGACGGCCTGCGTTTCGCCATCCGTGAAGGTGGTCGTACCGTAGGTGCTGGTGTTGTAGCCAGCGTGATCGCGTAATCTTGGCTTACATAAATAAAGCAAAGCCCCTATAATAGGGGCTTTCTTATGCAGGGGCGTAGTTCGAATTGGTAGAACAGCGGTCTCCAAAACCGATGGTTGCGGGTTCGAGTCCTGCCGCCCCTGCCATATACCTCGTCTCGTACGGGGCTTTTGTGTCTTTGGTTACGTCAGATACAGGTGGGTTGTATGAGTGTTAGTTCTGAGGGACAGGGCGGAAACAAGGATACCCTGCTGTGGGGTCTGGTTTTCATCATCCTGGCGGCCGCTGTAGTGGGTAACTACCTGCTTCACGACGTTGTCGCAGCCGTCCGCGCCCTGGGTGTGGTCGTTGTCATTGCTGCTGCTGGTGCAGTGGCCCTGCAAACCACCAAAGGTAAGGCGACACTGGCATTTGCTCGTGAGTCGCGCCTGGAAGTCCGCAAGGTCGTATGGCCGACCCGTCAGGAAGCCATTCAGACAACCCTGATTGTGCTGGCGGTGACCGCCGTGATGGGGCTTTTGCTGTTCCTTCTGGACGGTGCCTTGGTCTGGTTGGTCAACTTGATTACCGGTGTGTAAGGAAAAGCCATGACTGAACAACGTGAACAACGTATGAGATGGTATGTCGTGCAGGCGTTTTCCGGCTATGAAGGCCGGGTTGCCAAGTCCCTGCGTGAACATATCAAGATGCATGGCATGGAAGAGATGTTTGGCGAAGTGCTGGTCCCGACCGAAGAAGTGGTCGAGATGCGTGCTGGCCAGAAGCGCAAGAGTGAGCGCAAATTTTTCCCAGGTTATGTCCTGGTCCAGATGATGATGGATGAAACCACCTGGCACTTGGTACGCAACGTACCCCGTGTGATGGGTTTCATCGGTGGCACTTCCGATCGCCCTGCTCCTATCTCCGATAAGGAAGCGGATGCCATCCTCAATCGTCTGCAAGATGCCCATGACAAGCCGCGGCCAAAAACCCTGTTCGAACCGGGTGAAATGGTGCGGGTTGCTGATGGTCCGTTTGCCGACTTCAACGGTACCGTTGAAGAGGTGGACTACGAAAAGAGTCGCGTGAAGGTTTCTGTGCTGATCTTCGGTCGCTCAACGCCGGTAGAACTGGATTTTGGTCAGGTCGAAAAGGGCTGATTAAAGTCTGTACGTTTAACGGTTGTCAGGGGCAGCGATTATCTCTATAATTCGCTGCCCCTTTATTTGTTGGGGAGCCGTTTGCAGGAGCATGTCTCCGAGGCGTTAGAACCCATTTTTGAGGTATTTTTGTAATGGCTAAGAAAGTCACAGCTTATATCAAGCTGCAAGTTAAGGCTGGCAGTGCTAACCCCAGCCCTCCCGTTGGTCCTGCGCTGGGTCAACACGGTGTTAACATCATGGAATTCTGTAAGGCGTTCAACGCTCGTACAGAGAAGCTGGAAAAAGGCTCACCGACTCCGGTCGTGATCACCGTTTACAGCGACCGTTCCTTCACCTTCGAAACCAAGACTCCGCCTGCTGCCTTCCTGTTGAAGAAAGCTGCCGGTATCCAGTCTGGTTCCGCCAAGCCGAACAAAGACAAGGTTGGTAAGGTGACTGTGGCTCAGCTGCAAGAAATCGCCAAGACCAAAGAGCCGGACATGACTGGTGCCGATCTGGATGCAAAAGTACGTTGCATCGCAGGCTCCGCTCGTTCCATGGGCCTGGTAGTGGAGGATTAAGACAATGGCAAAACTTTCCAAGCGTATGCGCGTTATTCGCGAAAAAGTTGACGGTACCAAAGAGTACTCCATCAACGAAGCCATTGCCCTGCTGAAAGAACTGGCTACCGCCAAGTTCGTTGAAAGCGTTGACGTTGCTGTCAACCTGGGTATCGATGCTCGTAAATCCGACCAAAACGTACGTGGTGCTACTGTACTGCCGCACGGTACCGGTCGTGACATCCGTGTCGCCGTATTTACTCAGGGTGCCAACGCCGAAGCTGCCAAAGCTGCCGGTGCTGAACTGGTTGGTATGGACGACCTGGCTGAGCTGGTCAAGAAAGGCGAGATGAACTTCGACGTCGTTATTGCATCCCCGGATGCCATGCGTGTTGTTGGTCAACTGGGCCAGATCTTGGGCCCGCGTGGCCTGATGCCTAACCCGAAAGTGGGTACCGTTACCCCGAACGTTGCTGAAGCTGTGAAGAATGCTAAAGCCGGTCAGGTTCGTTACCGCAATGACAAGAATGGTATCATCCATACCACTCTGGGTAAGGTTTCTTTCGACGAAGTTCAGCTGAAAGAAAACTTGGAAGCTCTGCTGGTTGCTCTGAAAAAGGGTAAACCCTCTTCCGCCAAAGGCATCTTCATCAAGAAAGTCAGCATCTCCACCACCATGGGTGCCGGTGTTGCTGTAGACCAAGCTTCTCTGGAAGCTCAGGGCTAATTGATGGATTTTACAAGGCGCAAAATTTAATCTATAATTTTGCGCCTTGATTGGTTGGGGGTTTCGACCTCCGTCCAAGACCGCAGGCGGCTGCAAAGCCTTAATCCTTCCTGCGTAGACGGTGCCGGAAACCCAGCGAGAAAGTTTTCTTTCTCTTCTGGAATCCTGCTACCGCATCGTTCCCCTCTGTTGTGAAGGTAGGGGGGATGTGTCAGTACTGAGTCATGAGACTCAGATTCAATCCAGGAGTTAAGCCAATGGCATTGGGACTCGAAGACAAAAAGGCAATTGTTGCTGAAGTCAACGAAGCTGCCAAAGGCGCTCTTTCTGCAGTTGTAGCCGATTCTCGCGGTGTGACTGTAGAAAAGATGACCAGCCTGCGTAAGTCCGCTCGTGAAGCCGGTGTGTATATGCGCGTTGTGCGTAACACCCTGCTGCGTCGCGCGGTTGAAGGTACCGATTTCGGTTGCCTGAACGACGTACTGTCTGGTCCTACCTTGATTGCTTTCTCTAACGAACACCCGGGCGCTGCCGCTCGTCTGTTCAAAGAGTTTGCCAAAGCGAACCAAAAGTTCGAAATCAAGGCTGGCGCTTTTAACGGTGAGTTTATCGCCGCAGCACAAATTGATCGTCTGGCCACGCTGCCGACCTACGACGAAGCAATTGCGAAGTTGATGGCTACCATGAAGGAAGCCTCTGCTGGCAAGCTGGTTCGTACTATCGCTGCTGTTCGCGACCAGAAACAAGCTGCTGCTTGATTCTCGCCTATTTAGGCTGTTTGAGTTTATTCAACATCAGGAATTTTTGTCATGTCTATCACTAAAGACCAAATCATCGAAGCCGTTGCTTCCATGTCCGTAATGGAAGTTGTTGAGCTGATCGAAGCAATGGAAGAGAAGTTCGGTGTTTCCGCTGCTGTTGCTGTAGCTGCCGGTCCGGCCGCTGAAGCAGTAGAAGAGAAGACCGAGTTCGACGTAGTTCTGACTGCTGCTGGCGCCAACAAAGTTGCTGTCATCAAGGCCGTTCGTGCTGCCACCGGTCTGGGCCTGAAAGAAGCCAAAGACCTGGTAGAAGCTGCACCTACCAACCTGAAAGAAGCCATCTCCAAAGATGAAGCTGAAGCTCTGAAGAAGCAGCTTGAAGAAGCTGGTGCTTCTGTTGAGATCAAATAATCTGCATTTATGTAGATTAGCCTGATAAAACAGGCTAGGGCTGGTGAATATTTGTTCACCAGCCTTTTTGCGCTGTAGACTGAGAGCATTTCACACCGTTTACGACTCTCGGTGCACCAGCAATCCGGACCGTATCATCGTCCGGGCCAACACAAAACGGTGTTGAGACAGAGCTGTCCTGCGGGACAGAGTGGGTCACTTATCAGCGAGCTGAGGAACCCTATGGTTTACTCTTATACCGAAAAAAAACGCATTCGTAAGGACTTCGGTAAGCGAGACCAGGTACTGGACACGCCTTATTTGTTGTCCATTCAGCTGGACTCCTTCAAGCAGTTCATCGAGGCTGACCCGGAAGGTGAATATGGCCTTGAGGCCGCTTTCCGTAGCGTTTTCCCGATCACCAGTTACTCCGGTAGTGCTGAGCTTCAGTATGTCAGCTATCGCCTGGGTGAGCCGGTATTTGACGTAAAAGAATGCCAGATCCGTGGAGTGACCTACTCCGCGCCGCTGCGTGTCAAGCTTCGTATGGTTCTGTACGACCGTGAAGCAGCTGCCGGCACCGTCAAAGACATCAAGGAACAAGAAGTTTACATGGGCGAAATTCCGCTCATGACCGAAAACGGCACCTTTGTTATCAATGGTACCGAGCGGGTCATCGTCTCCCAGCTGCACCGCAGCCCGGGCGTCTTCTTCGACCATGATAAAGGCAAAACACATTCATCCGGTAAGGTACTGTATAACGCCCGCGTTATCCCCTACCGTGGCTCCTGGCTGGACTTCGAGTTCGATGCGAAAGACAACCTGTTTGTCCGTATCGACCGTCGTCGTAAATTGCCGGCGTCCATTATTCTGCGCGCCCTGGACTTCAGTTCCGAAGAAATCCTGGCCACTTTCTTCGAGACCATTGGTTTCGAGGTCAAAGATGGCAAGTTGATGATGGATCTGGTGCCTGAGCGCCTGCGTGGTGAGACTGCGACCTTCGACATCATCGCCAATGGCGCTGTGGTAGTTGAAACCGGTCGTCGCGTCACTGCGCGTCACATTCGTCAGTTGGAAAAAGACGCCATCACCCAAATTGAGGTGCCGGTGGAGTATGTTATTGGCAAAGTTGCAGCCAAGAACTACGCACATCCGCAGACGGGTGAAATGGTCGTGACTGCCAACCAGGCATTGAGCCTGGAAGCGGTTGCCAACCTGTCCCAAGCCGGCTTCAAGCACTTCGAGGTTCTGTTCACCAACGAACTGGATCACGGTGCTTACATGTCCGAGACCCTGCGTATCGACAACAGCTCCAGCCGTTTGGAAGCGTTGGTCGAGATCTACCGCATGATGCGTCCGGGCGAGCCGCCCACTCGCGAAGCGGCTGAGCAGCTGTTCGAGAACCTGTTCTTCTCCTCCGAGCGTTACGACCTGTCTACCGTGGGTCGGATGAAGTTCAACCGCCGTCTGGGTCGTGAAGACGAGACCGGCGTAGGTGTGCTGACCAAAGACGATATCGTCGAAGTCATGAAGCGCCTGATCGACATCCGTAACGGCAATGACGAGGTGGACGATATCGACCACCTGGGTAACCGTCGTATTCGTTCTGTCGGTGAAATGGCTGAGAACCAGTTCCGTGTCGGTCTGGTGCGTGTCGAGCGTGCGGTCAAGGAGCGTCTCTCCTTGGGCGACCTGGACACCCTGATGCCACAGGATCTGATCAACGCCAAGCCGATTTCTGCAGCGGTCAAAGAGTTCTTCGGTTCCAGCCAGCTGTCCCAGTTCATGGACCAGAACAACCCGCTGTCCGAAGTGACCCACAAGCGCCGTATTTCTGCGCTGGGCCCAGGCGGTCTGACCCGTGAGCGTGCCGGCTTTGAAGTTCGAGATGTACACCCGACTCACTACGGTCGTCTGTGCCCTATCGAGACTCCTGAAGGTCCGAACATCGGTCTGATCAACTCGCTGTCCGTGTATTCCCGCACCAACGAGTACGGTTTCCTCGAGACCCCGTATCGCAAGGTCATCGACGGTGTGATCACCGACGAAGTGGATTACCTGTCTGCCATCGAAGAAGGCAAGTACGTGATCGCTCAGGCGAACGCTGCGACCTCCGAAGAGGGCCGTCTGAAGGATGAGCTGATCCCGTGCCGTCATAAGGGTGAATCCACCTTTATGAACGCCGACCAGATCCAGTACATGGACGTGAGCCCGCAACAGATCGTTTCTGTGGCAGCCGCTCTGATCCCGTTCCTGGAACACGATGATGCTAACCGAGCCCTGATGGGTTCGAACATGCAACGTCAGGCCGTACCGACTCTGCGCGCTGACAAGCCGCTGGTAGGTACCGGTATGGAACGCGCCGTGGCCGTTGACTCCGGGGTAACCGTAGTGGCCAAGCGTGGCGGCATGATCGACTATGTCGATGCCTCCCGTATCGTTATCAAGGTCAATGAAGATGAGCTGCTGCCAGGCGAAGCCGGCATCGACATCTACAGCCTGACCAAGTACACCCGTTCCAACCAGAACACCTGTATCAACCAGCGTCCTTGCGTGATGTTGGGTGAGCCGGTGATGGCGGGCGACGTGGTCGCTGACGGTCCGTCTACCGATCTGGGCGAACTGGCGCTGGGCCAAAACCTGCGCGTCGCGTTCATGCCGTGGAACGGTTACAACTTCGAAGATTCGATCTTGGTAAACGAGCGCGTGGTACAGGAAGATCGCCTGACCACCATCCATATCCAAGAACTGGCCTGTATCTCCCGTGACACCAAGCTGGGTCCGGAAGAGATCACTGCCGACATCCCGAACGTGGGTGAAGCCGCTCTGTCCAAGTTGGACGAGTCCGGTATCGTCTACGTGGGTGCCGAAGTGAAGGGCGGCGACATTCTGGTCGGTAAGGTAACACCCAAGGGTGAAACCCAGCTGACGCCGGAAGAGAAGCTGCTGCGCGCCATCTTCGGTGAGAAGGCCTCCGATGTGAAGGACTCCTCCCTGCGTGTGCCGAACGGTGTGTACGGTACCGTGGTTGACGTGCAAGTCTTTACCCGCGATGGCGTGGAAAAAGACAAGCGCGCCAAAGAAATCGAAGAGATGCAGCTGAAGGAAGCGAAGAAGGACTTGACCGAAGAGTTCAAGATCCTGGAAGACGGCATCTTTGGCCGCTCCCGCAACCTGCTGCTGGCCGCCGGTTACAGCGAAGATCGTCTGAACAAGCTGGATCGTACCAAGTGGTTTGAACTGGCCATCGAAGATGAAGCCAAGCAGATCGAACTGGAACAGATCGCTGAACAGCACATCGAGCTGAAAGCCGACTTCGACAAGAAGTTCGAGAACAAACGTCGCAAGATTATCCAGGGTGATGATCTGGCGCCGGGCGTACTGAAAATCGTCAAGGTTTACCTGGCAGTCAAGCGTCGCATCCAACCGGGTGACAAGATGGCGGGCCGTCACGGTAACAAGGGTGTTATCTCCAAGATCTGCCCGGTCGAAGATATGCCTCATGACGAGTTCGGCCGTCCGGTCGACATCGTACTGAACCCGTTGGGTGTACCGTCTCGTATGAACATCGGTCAGATCCTCGAAGTGCATCTGGGCCTCGCGGCCAAGGGCATCGGCGAGAAGATCGACCGCATGATCAAAGAGCAGCGTGAGCTGCACGAGATGCGTGGCTTCCTGCAACAGGTCTATGACCTGGGCGAGAAAGACACCCAGCAAGTGAACATCGCTGAGCTGTCTGACGACGACGTGCGTACCCTGGTGGGTAACCTGCGTAAGGGTCTGCCGGTTGCTACACCTGTCTTTGATGGTGCCAAAGAGCACGAAATCAAGGCCTTGCTGAAGCTGGCTGACTTGCCGGAATCCGGTCAGATCTCCCTGTTCGACGGTCGTACCGGTAACGCCTTCGAGCGTAAGGTCACCGTGGGTTACATGTACATGCTGAAGCTGAACCACTTGGTAGACGACAAGATGCATGCGCGTTCTACCGGCTCCTACAGCCTGGTTACCCAGCAGCCGCTGGGTGGTAAGGCACAGTTTGGTGGTCAGCGGTTCGGTGAGATGGAAGTGTGGGCCCTGGAGGCTTACGGTGCGGCATATACCCTGCAGGAAATGCTGACCGTCAAGTCTGACGATGTGAATGGCCGTACCAAGATGTACAAAAACATCGTGGATGGCGACCACCGTATGGAGCCGGGCATGCCCGAATCCTTCAACGTACTGTTGAAGGAAATCCGCTCTCTGGGTATCAACATCGAGCTGGACGAAGAGTAAGAGCTCGCTCTTATTGTTCGAGAATTGACGTGGGCGCCCCGAAAGGGGCGCCGAGGTTAGACTCCTGACAGGGGAAACACGTGAAAGACTTACTCAAGTTTTTGAAGGCTCAGACTAAGACCGAAGAGTTTGACAGTATTAAGATCGGTCTGGCCTCTCCTGACATGATCCGCTCCTGGTCATTCGGTGAAGTCAAAAAGCCTGAGACCATCAACTACCGGACTTTCAAGCCGGAACGTGATGGTCTGTTCTGCGCCCGTATCTTCGGACCGGTGAAGGACTACGAGTGTCTGTGCGGCAAGTACAAGCGCCTGAAACACCGTGGTGTGATCTGCGAGAAGTGCGGCGTAGAAGTGACCCAGACCAAGGTCCGTCGCGAGCGCATGGGCCACATCGAGCTGGCCAGCCCGACTGCCCACATCTGGTTCCTGAAGTCCCTGCCGTCCCGTATCGGTCTGCTGCTGGACATGACCCTGCGTGACATCGAGCGCGTGCTGTATTTCGAATCCTATGTGGTTATCGAACCCGGCATGACCAACCTCGAGCGCAGCCAGATGCTGTCCGAAGAGAACTATCTGGACGCGCTGGAAGAGTGGGGCGACGAATTCGACGCCAAGATGGGTGCCGAAGCAATCCTTGCATTGCTGCGTGCCATCGATCTGGAAGGTGAAGTCAAGACCATGCGCGAGGAGCTGGAACAGACCAACTCCGAGACCAAGCGCAAGAAGACCACCAAGCGTCTGAAGCTGATGGAAGCCTTCCTGCAGTCCGGCAACAAGCCGGAGTGGATGATCATGACAGTGCTGCCTGTGCTGCCGCCGGACCTGCGTCCGCTGGTACCACTGGACGGCGGCCGTTTCGCAACCTCAGATCTGAATGATCTGTACCGTCGCGTGATCAACCGTAACAACCGTTTGAAGCGTCTGCTGGACCTGGCCGCCCCGGACATCATCGTGCGCAACGAAAAGCGCATGCTGCAAGAGTCCGTGGATGCCCTGCTGGATAACGGCCGTCGTGGTCGTGCCATCACCGGTTCCAACAAGCGCCCGCTGAAATCCTTGGCCGACATGATCAAGGGTAAGCAAGGTCGTTTCCGTCAGAACTTGCTGGGTAAGCGGGTCGACTACTCTGGTCGTTCCGTTATCACCGTAGGTCCGACCCTGCGTCTGCATCAGTGCGGTCTGCCGAAGAAGATGGCGCTTGAGCTGTTCAAGCCCTTCATCTATGGCAAGCTGGAATCCCGCGGTCTGGCGACCACTATCAAGGCCGCCAAGAAGATGGTGGAGCGCGAAGAAGCTGTCGTTTGGGACATCCTGGACGAAGTGATCCGCGAACACCCTGTGTTGCTTAACCGCGCACCGACCCTGCACCGTCTGGGCATCCAGGCGTTTGAACCGACCCTGATCGAAGGTAAAGCTATCCAGCTGCACCCGCTGGTCTGTGCCGCCTATAACGCCGACTTCGATGGTGACCAGATGGCGGTCCACGTACCGCTGACCCTGGAAGCCCAGCTCGAAGCCCGTGCGCTGATGATGTCTACCAACAACATCCTGTCGCCTGCTTCCGGCGAGCCGATCATCGTTCCTTCCCAGGACGTGGTCTTGGGTCTGTACTACATGACCCGTGCCCGTATCAACGCCAAGGGCGAAGGTATGGTGCTGGCCGGCCCGAAAGAAGCCGAGAAGGTATATCGCGCCGGTCTGGCCGATCTGCATGCTCGCGTCAAAGTGCGTATCACCGAATACCTGCGTCAGGCAGATGATTCGCTGGTAGAACGCACCGAGATGAAGAACACCACCGTTGGTCGTGCGATCCTGAGCCTGATCCTGCCGAAAGGCATGGAATACGCGCTGATCGACGAGCCGAAGGTGCTGACTGCAGCCGAAGAGGCTGATCTGGCTGCCAATCCGCAGAACTGGATCAAGTGCGTCTCCAACAAGGCGCTGGGCAAAAAGCTCATCTCCCGTCTGCTAAACACCTGTTATCGCAAGCAGGGCCTGAAGGACACCGTCATCTTCGCTGACCAGCTGATGTATACCGGTTTCCATTATGCCGCCCTGTCTGGTGCCTCTGTTGGTATCGATGACATGGTCATCCCGGATGCCAAGAAAGACATCGTTGCCGCTGCCGAAGCCGAAGTTGCCGAGATCCAGGATCAGTTCCTGTCCGGTCTGGTGACCGCAGGCGAACGCTATAATAAGGTTATCGATATCTGGGCCAGCGCGAACGATCGCGTCTCCAAGGCCATGATGGATAACCTGTCCAAGGAGCGTAACGTCAACTCCCTGGGTGAAGAAGAAGAGCAGGCCTCGTTCAACAGCATCTTCATGATGGCCGACTCTGGTGCGCGGGGCTCCGCCGCCCAGATCCGTCAGCTGGCCGGTATGCGTGGCCTGATGGCCAAGCCGGATGGCTCCATCATCGAAACGCCGATCGTGGCGAACTTCCGTGAAGGTCTGAACGTACTGCAGTACTTCATCTCCACTCACGGTGCCCGTAAAGGTCTGGCGGATACCGCACTGAAGACTGCGAACTCCGGTTACCTGACCCGTCGTCTGGTTGACGTGGCGCAGGACATGGTGATCACCGAGGACGATTGCGGTACGACCGAAGGTCTGTGGATGACTCCGCTGATCGAAGGTGGTGACGTGGTCGAGCCGCTGCGTGAGCGCGTGCTGGGTCGTGTGGTCGCGGAAGATGTGATCAAGCCGGGTACTGACAGCGAGATCCTGGTCGCGCGCAATACCCTGCTCGACGAGTATCTGTGTGATCTGCTGGAACGTAACTCTGTCGACCGCGTGAAGGTACGTTCTGCCATCACCTGTGAGACCGACTTCGGTAACTGTGCTCACTGCTACGGCCGTGATCTGGCCCGTGGTCACCTGGTGAACAAGGGTGAGGCTGTCGGTGTTATCGCCGCCCAGTCCATCGGTGAACCGGGTACCCAGCTGACGATGCGTACCTTCCACATCGGTGGTGCTGCATCCCGAGCTGCTGCCGAGAGCAGCATCCAGGTCAAGAACACCGGTAGCATCAAGCTGCAGAACGCCAAGTTTGTTACCAACAGTGCTGACAAGCTGGTTATCACCTCCCGTTCTACCGAACTGACCATCATGGACGAGATGGGCCGTACCAAGGAAAGCCACAAGCTGCCTTACGGTTCCGTGTTGGAAGTGAAAGATGGCCAGGCCGTGACGGCCGGTGACACTGTCGCCAACTGGGATCCGCACACCCACCCGATCATCACTGAAGTAGCAGGTCGCCTGGACTTCGAACACATGATCGATGGCGTGACCATCACCCGTCAAACCGACGAGCTGACCGGTCTCTCCTCTATCGTCGTGCTGGATGTCAACGAACGTCCGAGCGCTGGTAAAGAGATGC
Organism: Aeromonas tecta; assembly: GCF_000820185.1. Classification (GTDB taxonomy): domain Bacteria; phylum Pseudomonadota; class Gammaproteobacteria; order Enterobacterales; family Aeromonadaceae; genus Aeromonas; species Aeromonas tecta. The sequence continues at coordinate 6,874 of NZ_CDCA01000004.1, read as the reverse complement.
GTCCGACCGTGAAACTGGTCGACCTGAACGGTAAAGATGTCATGATCCCGGGTACCGATGTTGCCGCCCAGTACTTCCTGCCGGGCAAGGCGATCGTGAACCTGGAAGATGGTGCCAACGTGGGTGTGGGTGACGCGGTTGCGCGTATCCCGCAAGAGTCCAGTGGTACCAAGGACATCACCGGTGGTCTGCCGCGCGTTGCGGATCTGTTCGAAGCACGTCAACCGAAGGAACCGGCAATCCTGGCCGAGATTTCCGGTACCATCTCCTTCGGGAAAGAGACCAAGGGCAAACGCCGTCTGGTCATCACCCCGACTGACGGTGGCGACATCTACGAAGAGATGATTCCGAAGTGGCGTCACCTTAACGTGTTCGAAGGTGAAAAAGTTGAGAAGGGTGAAGTGCTGGCGGACGGTCCTGAGTCTGCTCACGACATCCTGCGTCTGCGCGGTATCAGCCCGGTCGCCAACTACATCGCCAACGAAGTGCAGGACGTTTACCGTCTGCAAGGCGTTAAGATCAACGACAAGCACATCGAAGTCATCGTTCGTCAGATGCTGCGTAAGTGCGAGATCCTGAGCGCTGGCGACACTGACCTTATCGAAGGCGAACAGGTTGAAGTAGCGCGTGTGAAGATTGCCAACCGTAAACTGGTTGCCGAAGGCAAGACCCCGGCCACCTACCGTCATATTCTGATGGGTATTACCAAGGCATCTCTGAGCACCGAGTCCTTCATCTCCGCGGCGTCCTTCCAGGAAACCACCCGTGTTCTGACCGAAGCGGCCGTTGGCGGCAAGCGTGATGAACTGCGTGGCCTGAAAGAGAACGTGATCGTGGGTCGTCTGATCCCGGCTGGTACTGGCTTTGCCTACCACCATAGCCGGATCAACCAGCGTGCCGCCGCAGCCCGTGCTGTCGGTGTGCCGCAGGTGACTGCCGATGAGGCTCAGCAAAATCTGGCGGATCTGCTCAACGCAGCCGGTAGTTTTGACGAAGAGTAATCTTCAGCTGCAGTGATTAAAAAGGGCTCCTTCAAGGGGCCCTTTTTGTTATCTGCTGGTCGGTATTGAGCTGCACCGGGCTGGGGCAGGGGATGATCCAGTGCAAGGATATAGAGCAAAAAATCAAAAAAAGTTGACATTGACCCCTCGCAATTGAAAACTCGGGAAAGTTGAATGGTTATTACAGGGGTAGAACATGGCTGTCGGTATCGAGGAAGTACTGCTTCCCGAAGAACAACTTGGCGGTCGCGCTTTTACAGACGAAGACAGGGAATTGTTGCGTTCTTATGGGGGCCTCATAGAAGGCTTGGCCGAGCTGTTCGGCAAGCATTGCGAAGTGGTGCTTCACTCCCTGGAAAATCTGCATGAGTCAGTGATCAAGATTGCGAACGGTTTTAACACGGGACGAACCCTGGGGGCACCGATCACCGATCTGGCCCTGCGGATGCTCAAAGACATCGAGAGCACGGGTCAGGATTACACCCAAAGTTATTTCGCTCGCAGCCGAACCGGAGCACTGATGAAGTCGAGCACCATCGCCATCCGTAATAGTGATAAGCAGGTGGTGGGCCTTATCTGCATCAACTTGCACATCAATGCCCCCTTCCACGAGTTTGTGGCCGAATTTTTCCCGACCCCGCAGCAAGTGGAGCGTCAGTCACCGGAAACCTTCGCCAACAGCGTGGAGGAGCTGGTCGCCCAGACGGTGGACAACACCATCGACGAGATCAACCGTGATCCGAGCGTGGCCAACAATGCCAAGAATCGTTTTATCGTGACCCAGTTGTTCGAGAAGGGCATATTTGATATCAAAGACTCGATCAACTTGGTCGCGGACAAGCTGAATATTTCCAAACATACCGTTTATCTGTACATCCGACAGCGCAAGCAGGGTGAAGAAGAGAGCGAATGAGAGTTACCGAAGGGGATAGATAAGAATGGCTAAAGAAGTGATTGCAACCGACAAGGCACCTGCCGCGATTGGTCCTTATGTTCAGGCCACCAAGCTGGGCGAACTGGTGTTCACCTCCGGGCAGATCCCGCTCGATCCCGCTACCATGGACATCGTGGCCGGTGGCATCGAGGCGCAGGCCGAGCAGGTGATGAAGAACCTGGTTGCAGTATTGAAGGCGGCCGGTGCCGATACCAGCAAGGTATTGAAGACCACCTGCTTCCTCAGCGACATGAACAACTTCGTGGCCTTTAACCAGGTCTATGCCCGTTACTTCGGCGATGCCGCCCCGGCTCGCTCCTGCGTGGAAGTGGCGCGGCTGCCCAAAGACGTCCTGGTCGAAGTCGAAGCCATTGCTCACGTCTGAGTCACTGTCATTGGAAGAGCCCCTCCCAGGAGGGGCTTTTTCGTCTTTGAGGTAGAATGGATGCATATCTGCGCAGGAGTCCGGACATGAGTCTGAATTTTGCCCTGCTGGTCACCGGGCCCGCTTATGGCATCCAGACCGCCAGCACCGCTTATCGCTTCGCCCTTGGTCTCATCGAGCAGGGGCATCGTCTGTCACACCTGTTTTTCTATCAGGACGGGGTTCATAACGGCAGTAACTTGCACGCGCCTGCATCCGATGAGACCGACCTGGTGGCGCTGTGGCGCGATCTTGCCCTCGGGCAAGGCATTGCCATCGATGTCTGTGTGGCTGCGGCCATGCGTCGCGGTGTGCTCGATGAAGCCGAAGCGAAAGGGGTTGGCAAGAGCCAGTTCAATCTGCAGGCTCCGTTTCGTCTGAGTGGATTGGGACAACTGGCCGAGGCCAGCCTGACCGCCGATCGCTTCGTCCAGTTTTAGGGGAAGAAGATGAGCAAGATTGCTTTTATCTGCCGACGGGGTCCCCACGGCACGGCGAGCGGCCGGGAAGGGCTCGATGCCTTGCTGGCGACCTCGGCACTCACCGAATCCCTGGCCCTGTTCCTGCTTGGCGACGGCGTGTTACAGCTGGTCAAGGAGCAGTCCCCCCAAGTTATATTGCAGCGCCACTACGCCCCGACCTTCAAGATGCTGGAACTGTATGACATCGAAGAGGTCTACGTCTGTGCGGAGTCGCTGGCCGAGCGGGGCCTGACGGCCTCGGATCTGCTGATCCCCGTGACCCTGTTGTCACCAGGCGACATCCGCCGTGAGTGGGGCCGCTGCTCCACCCACATCAGCTTCTGAGGTACTCATGATTCAGCTGGTATTGAGTTCTCCCTTCCTGAGTCAGGATCTTGAGCAGGCGCTGCGTTATCGCCAGGATGATGACCTACTGGTGCTGATGCAGGATGCGGTGGTGGCGGCGACGGCCCCAAAGTGGTATGAACGCCTGGCCGGGATCCCACTCTATGTGATGACGGAAGACCTGCAGGCGAGGGGATTAGTTGGTCGGATTGGGATGGATCTCGATATGGCCGGCCTGATCAGGTTGATCGCCGAGCATGGATCACCGCAAACCTGGGCCAGCTAGTTTTATTTTTTGTTAGCTAGTTCATGTGGTTACCACATTGCTCATAGGATGTCATTTGCCCTTTTGCCGCCCGAATTGTATAAATCTTGACTCCCCAGACAACAGGGCATAAAATTTCGCGTCCCCGTATCTGCGGGGAGGATTTTTCACACGTTTATGAAGTCATTATCAGGAGCCTTTTGATGGCAACTATTAACCAGTTGGTTCGCAAGCCACGCATCAAGCTCGTTGTGAAAAGCAACGTGCCGGCGCTGGAAGCGTGCCCTCAGAAGCGTGGCGTATGCACCCGTGTATATACCACCACCCCGAAGAAGCCTAACTCTGCACTGCGTAAAGTGTGCCGTGTACGTCTGACCAACGGCTTCGAAGTCACCTCCTATATCGGCGGTGAAGGTCACAACCTGCAGGAGCACTCCGTTGTTCTGATCCGTGGCGGTCGTGTCAAGGATTTGCCAGGTGTTCGTTATCACACCGTTCGTGGTGCGTTGGACTGTGCCGGTGTTAAAGACCGTAAGCAGGCTCGCTCCAAGTATGGCGTGAAGCGTCCGAAAGCTTAATGGTTCTCCGTTAAGTAAGGCCAAACGTTAATTCGTTTCTAGTTAGATAACTTTCTAGTTTTGGGTAATCCCTGAAGTTACGGAGAATTTGAAATGCCAAGACGTCGTGTTGTTGGTCAGCGTAAAATCCTGCCGGATCCTAAGTTCGGATCAGAGCTGCTGGCTAAATTTGTCAACGTAGTAATGGTTGACGGTAAGAAATCTGTTGCAGAAGCCATCGTTTATGGCGCCCTGGACATCATTGCCACCAAATCTGGCAAAGAGCACCTGGCGCTGTTCGAAGTCGCTCTGGACAACATCCGTCCGTCCGTCGAGGTTAAATCTCGTCGTGTCGGTGGTGCAACTTATCAGGTACCGGTAGAAGTTCGTCCGGTCCGTCGCAATGCCCTGGCAATGCGCTGGTTGGTTGATGCCGCTCGTAAACGTGGTGAAAAATCAATGGCTCAGCGTTTGGCTGGCGAGCTGCTGGATGCCGCTGACAATAAGGGTTCGTCTGTCAAGAAACGTGAAGACGTTCACCGTATGGCTGAAGCGAACAAGGCCTTCGCTCACTTCCGCTGGTAATCCGCTTGCGCAGGGTCTTTTGGCTCTGCGCACCTTCAGTTATCTAGGGGCACGCTCCTAGTAAGAGGATGACAATGGCTCGTACAACCCCCATTGAGCGTTATCGTAACATCGGTATCTCCGCTCACATCGACGCAGGTAAGACTACCACTACCGAGCGCGTTCTGTTTTATACCGGTGTAAGTCACAAGATCGGTGAAGTTCACGATGGCGCTGCCACCATGGACTGGATGGAACAGGAACAAGAGCGTGGTATCACTATCACCTCCGCCGCGACCACCGCATTCTGGTCCGGTATGGGCAAACAGTTCCAACCGCACCGTATCAACATCATCGATACCCCGGGCCACGTTGACTTTACTATCGAAGTAGAGCGTTCAATGCGTGTTCTGGACGGTGCCGTGATGGTGTACTGTGCCGTAGGTGGCGTACAGCCACAGTCTGAGACCGTATGGCGTCAGGCTAACAAGTACAAGGTTCCCCGTATCGCGTTCGTCAACAAGATGGACCGTACTGGCGCCAACTATCTGCGCTGCGTTGAGCACATCAAGACCCGCCTGAAAGGTAACCCGGTTCCGCTGCAACTGAACATCGGTTCAGAAGAGAACTTCAAGGGTGTTATCGATCTGGTCAAGATGAAAGCCATCAACTGGAGCGAAGCAGATCAGGGCGTATCCTTCGATTACGAAGAGATCCCGGCTGAGCTGCTGGAACAAGCGCAAGAAATGCGCATGACCCTGGTCGAAGCCGCTGCTGAAGCGTCTGAAGATCTGATGGAAAAATACCTGGGTGGTGAAGAACTGACCGAGGAAGAGATCAAGAAAGCTCTTCGTCTGCGCGTTCTGAACAACGAAATCATCCTGGTTACCTGTGGCTCCGCGTTCAAGAACAAGGGCGTACAGGCCATGCTGGATGCCGTGGTTGACTATCTGCCGGCTCCGACCGACGTAGCCGCCATCGACGGTCTGAAGCTGGACGGCGTCACCAAAGACGAGCGTCACGCTTCTGATGAAGAGCCGTTTGCTGCTCTGGCATTCAAGATTGCTACCGACCCGTTCGTAGGCAACCTGACCTTCTTCCGCGTGTACTCCGGTGTGGTTAACTCCGGTGACTCCGTGCTGAACTCTGTTAAAGAGAAGCGCGAGCGTTTTGGCCGTATCGTTCAGATGCATGCCAACAAGCGTGAAGAGATCAAAGAAGTTCGCGCAGGCGATATCGCTGCCGCCATCGGTCTGAAAGACGTGACCACTGGTGACACCCTGTGTGACGAAAAATCACCGATCATCCTCGAGCGTATGGAATTCCCGGAACCGGTAATCTCCATCGCAGTTGAGCCGAAAACCAAGGCTGACCAAGAGAAGATGGGTCTGGCACTCGGCCGTCTGGCACAGGAAGATCCGTCTTTCCGTGTATGGACTGACGAAGAATCTGGCCAAACCATCATCGCCGGTATGGGTGAGCTGCACTTGGACATCATCGTTGACCGTATGCGTCGCGAGTTCAAGGTTGAAGCGAACGTAGGTAAACCGCAGGTTGCCTACCGTGAAACCATTCGTGAAACCGTCAAGGATATCGAAGGTAAGCACGCCAAGCAGTCTGGTGGTCGTGGTCAGTACGGTCACGTCATCATCGACATGTACCCGCTGGAAGCCGGCAAAGCCTATGAGTTCGTTAACGACATCAAAGGCGGCGTGATTCCTGGTGAATACATCCCGGGTGTTGACAAGGGTATCCGTGAGCAGCTGAAATCCGGCCCGCTGGCAGGTTATCCGGTAATGGATCTGGGTGTGCGTCTGCACTACGGTTCTTACCACGATGTCGACTCCTCCGAATTGGCGTTCAAGATCGCAGCTTCTCTGGCCTTCAAGGCTGGTTATATGAAGGCAAGCCCGGTCCTGCTCGAGCCGATCATGAAGGTCGAAGTCGAAACTCCGGAAGATTACATGGGCGACGTTATCGGTGACTTGAACCGTCGTCGTGGCCTGATCGAAGGTATGGAAGACGGCCCGTCCGGCAAGATCGTACGTGCTCTGGTGCCGCTGGCCGAGATGTTCGGTTATGCGACCGCACTGCGTTCCGCTACCCAAGGTCGTGCTTCCTACGCAATGGAATTCGCTAAGTACTCCGACGCCCCGAACAACGTGGCTCAGGCAGTGATCGAAGAGCGCAAATCCAAGTAATTTATGATTCCCCGCCTACGACGGTAGGCGGGTTTAACCTAGAAGGACTACGTCGTGTCTAAAGAAAAATTTGAGCGTAACAAACCGCACGTAAACGTCGGCACCATCGGCCACGTTGACCA
>NZ_CDCA01000003.1:1352-1568 GCF_000820185.1 Aeromonas tecta | reverse complement strand
GCAGCACCGCCAGGATGGGGCTGCCCGCTAGGTGCAGGCCTATGCTCCACAGGCAGAACCAGCCTGCGGCGAAGATGAAGCAGGCCGCAAGCGAGATGGCGACGTAGCTGGCGAGACGCGGGATCACCAGCTGTCCAGCATGCGGTGGGCCAGCTCCACGTTGTTGCTGACCTTGAGCTTGTCCATCAAATTGGCGCGGTGCACGTGCACCGTCTT
>NZ_CDCA01000003.1:0-1252 GCF_000820185.1 Aeromonas tecta | reverse complement strand
CGGTGCACGTGCACCGTCTTGGGGGAGAGCCCGAGCTGCTCGGCGATGGCCTTGACGTCCATGCCACGGGCCAGCAGCTGCGCCACCTCCCGCTCCCGGTTGGTGAGCGGGTCCCGGTTGTTGCTGGCGAGCTTGTGGGCGATGTCAGGGGTCAGGTAACAGCCGCCGTGAGCGGCGGTGCGCACCGCGGCGATCAGCTCATCCGGGCTGCAGCGCTTGGAGAGAAAACCCTTGGCCCCCGCTTGCAGCGCTTGCTCCACCAGGGCCGGGCTGTCGTGCACCGACAACATCACCACGGCGAGGCCAGAAGGCAGGCACTTGAGCAGGTCCAGCCCGGATTGATCCGGCATGGAGATGTCGCACACGCACAGCTGGGCGCCGCTGCCGGGCAGACCCGCCAGGGCTTCTTTGGCGCTGCCAAACTCGGCAACGACCCGCAGATCGGGCTCGAGGTTGAGCAGTTGGGCAAAGCCGGAGCGGACGATCTGGTGATCGTCGATGAGGGCAATTTTTATCATGATGTCGGCCTGAAAGCTGCGGCCAGGGTGCTGGCGCGGCCAACAAGATACCCGTGGCGTCACTCAGGCTCAAGGGGGAGAGCAAATTGTGAGCAAGATAAGCGGTGGATCCCGCCCAAAGCTTGATCCGGATCAGGCGGCAAGCGGCACGTCCTCCCGCCGCTTTGGGAGGACATGCCCTGCTGGCTAGCGGTGCAGTTCGCCTGCGCGCTCCGGCTGATAGACCACTTCCAGGATCTCGACCTGGATGGTGCGACCGGCGGGGCCGGGCCAGGCGATGTTGTCACCCACCTTCAAGCCCAGCAGCGCGCTGCCGACCGGTGCAAGCACCGAGATCTTCGACTCATCACCTAGTACATCCTTCGGATAAACAAGAGTTAGGCAGAACTCAGTATCGCTATTTTGCATTTTAAAGCGAACTGTACTGTTCATAGTCACCACGTCCGGCGGCATATCGGCAGGCTCGCGGATCTCGGCGCGGTCCAGCTCTTCTTGCAGGGCCAGATGTTGTGGGTGGTTGCCGAGCAACTGTTCGATGCGATCCAGATCCAGGCTGGAGATCACGAGATGTGGCTGTTTCATAGGGTATTCCTTATCAATGGCTGACAGGACCAGGATGGCAGGCAAGCTGGTCGGAAAAAGTGGTGCGGATTGTCAAAAATAGATCGCAAGCGCGATGCCCCCGAGCGACTCGCGCAACGGGGCGAGGGGCGGGGGCTCAGCGGGGTGTGAGC
>NZ_CDCA01000002.1 GCF_000820185.1 Aeromonas tecta | reverse complement strand
GCCATCGCCACCGTCAACACCACCGGCTTGGCCACGGCCCTCGCTGCAGGCCCTGCCACCATCTCCGTCAGCCTGAATGGGATTAGCGCAACTGCGTATCTGAACGTGACCGCAGCCACCCTCACCGCTATCCAACTCACTCCGGCCACCTCTTCGATCGCCTCCAGACTGACCCAACAGTACATCGCACAAGGTACTTACAGCGACAACACCAGTGCCGATATCAGCAACATGGTCGCCTGGCACAGCAGTGATACCACCGTCGCCACCGTCAACACTGCCGGCTTGGCCACGACCCTCATTGCAGGTTCGACCACGATCTCCGCCAGCTTGAATGGGATCACTACATTTGCACACCTGGATGTGACCGCGGCAACTCTGACTGCAATCCAGCTTACCCCGGCCACCGCTTCGATCGTCGCCGGCCTGACCCAGCAGTACACTGCACAAGGTACTTACAGCAATAATCTAAGTGTCGACATCAGCAGCATGGTTGCCTGGCACAGCAGTGATACCGCCATCGCCACCGTCGACACCACCGGCTTGGCCACGACCCTCACTGCAGGCCCTGCCACCATCTCCGTCAGCCTGGATGGGATCAGCGCTACTGCCACCTTGGGTGTGCGCCCAAGTAGTCCTCGAGTGGTCACCTGGGGGGCAACTTTCTATGGCGGCGACAGCTCTGCGGTACAAGCACAGCTCACAAACGTCAGCGCTATCTATAGTACTGGCGGTGCCTTTGCTGCACTGAAGCAGGATGGTTCGGTGGTCACCTGGGGGAACGCTGGCTTCGGCGGCGACAGCTCTGCGGTACAAGCACAACTCACGAACGTCCGCGCTATCTCTAACTCTGACGGTGCCTTTGCTGCACTGAAGCAGGATGGTTCGGTGGTCACCTGGGGGTCCACTGTCTATGGCGGCGACAGCTCTGCGGTACAA
>NZ_CDCA01000039.1:175511-227097 GCF_000820185.1 Aeromonas tecta | reverse complement strand
TCCCATCCCATCCCATCCCAAATGCCATGTGGCCTCCGCTGGCAGTTGAACCAGTTTGACAGCCAATGCGGTCCACTCCCTTTGTATGTGCGATGACAATAGGAGAAGGCCCATGTCCTGCTCCTGTCGCGTCTCCTCATCAGATAACCAAATCATCACTACGCGATAGATCCTCTCCCCAGGCTTCAGGTTTATTACTGCCAACCTGTGTGAACGGCCGGGAGGGACTAGGTCCATCTGTGCGCCAAGAACGTCTCCTGCACTGGTCGAGAGGGTAGTGCCTGAATGTGAACGGACGGCTGCTGGCCCCACATCACCATGCCGCCGTTCGGGCTGATCACCTGGCCGAGCAGATAATGCTCGCCCGAGGCGAGATAGACCGGACTATTCCTTTCCACTTCAACATATCAGCGCTCATCAGCTGTGAAATCTGCATCTATTGTCCTGCCAGATGCGAGGCCACTAACCGGTCACTGTTGCCTGTCGTATTGAAACGGCCCTTGTGGGGGCATCATTGCCACATGCCACATGCCACATGCCACATGCCACATGCCACATGGCGTCTGCGGATATGCCGATTGCTTAACCTGCTGCTGGGCCCATCACAGGGGCTTAGCTGAGGTTTCGAATATGGCCGACTCGGCTGAGTTGGAGATAGATCCCGACACGGGCAATTAGTTGCTTATATTTCAGAATTAATATCTGTCTATGCAAAAAAAAATAGAGAGATATTCTAAGTGGGCAATAAATTGCGGTGTTTGAGATGATGAGTAAAACGAGGTTCGATTTAAGTTATTGTTATATATGAACAAAAATGATTGGCATGGTCACTGCTAATAGTTTCGGTTGAGTGTCATTACCGTTCAACCAATCAGGAGCATACCCATGCCAACTCCATGTTATATCAGCATCGAAGGTAAAACCCAGGGCAACATCACTGCCGGTGCCTTCACCTCTGACTCCGTCGGCAACATTTTCGTGCAGGGCCACGAAGACGAGATGCTGGTACAAGAGTTCCAACACATCGTCACCGTGCCGACCGATCCGCAATCCGGTCAGCCCGCTGGCCAGCGTGTCCACAAGCCGTTCAAATTCACCGTCGCGCTGAACAAAGCCGTGCCGCTGATGTACAACTCCCTGGCCTCCGGCGAGATGCTGCCGAAAGTGACCCTGAAGTGGTACCGCACTTCGGTCGAAGGCAAGCAGGAGCATTTCTTCTCTACCGTGCTGACCGACTCCACCATCGTCGACATCGACTGCCAGATGCCCCATTGCCAGGATCCGGCCAACGCTGACTTCACCCAGCTGATCCAGGTCTCCCTGGCCTATCGCAAGATCGACTGGGAGCACACCGTCGCCGGTACCTCCGGCGCCGATGACTGGCGCGCACCGATCGAGGCTTGATGCCATGAGGGAGCACCCATCCGGGTGCTCCTTTTTCGCTATCCAGACAGGGAGGCAAGATGCCAAGAGAGTCGTTCTACCCCGATACCAACGAACCGCACATTCACCTGCACAGGGGCGGCGCCACCTTCACCGACGTGGGCCATAACCATCGGACCCTTGTCCGTGGCTCCCTGGTCTATCGCGGCACAGTGCAGGAGGTCATCGCCGATCTGCAAAACCGTGGTGACAACCGCAGTGTCCAGATTGCGCAATACATCAGGGCCAATCTGGCCTGATCCCGAAGGCCGGGATGACCGGCCTGCTTACCACAATCGGTTGTTTTTCTTCTGCTTGTTCACCCCGGGTGAGCGAGCAAAAGAAAGATCATGACTGAAGATCTGACCGCGCGTCCCATGGGCGTGCGGTAGCCATGGTGGCGAAAAAATGGTGGCCATGGGGGATCTCTCATCCAGCTTGACGTTGCCCGGCAGCATTGTGGGACCGGGTTTACAGCAGAGGCGCGCCAATGGCAGACAGCACAGGATTACAATTTACCGTCAAGGTAGGGGCCCTGCCCGAGAACACCTTCGTGGTGGCCGAATTTGCACTGGAGGAGGCGCTAAACGGCCCCTTCCAGTTGAGGCTGGAACTCGCCAGCGCCCAGCCGGACATCGACTTTGGCGCCGTGCTGGACCAGCCCTGCGAGCTTTTGGTGTGGTACGAGGGCGAGCTGCAGCGGCGGGTCTGTGGTGTGGTGAGCGACGTTGCCCAAGGGGACAGCGGCTTTCGCCGCACCCGCTATCAACTCATGGTGCAACCGGCGCTGTGGCGGCTCTCCCTTCGTCAGAATTCGCGCATCTTCCAGGCCCAGAAACCGGACGAAATTATCTCTATCCTGCTGCAAGAGCACGGCATCACCGACTACGCCTTCGCGCTCAAAAACGAGCACGTCCAGCGCGAATACTGCGTGCAATATCGGGAGACGGACCTCGATTTTGTTAATCGGCTCGCCGCCGAAGAGGGACTCTTCTACTTCCACGAATTCGAGCAGGGCAAGCATCGTATTGTTTTTGCCGATGATGCGGCGGCCCTGACCGCCGGCCCGGAGCTGTTCTTCAACCTCGGCAACCGCTCGTTGGAGCAGGGCCCTTATGTGCGCCAGTTCCACTACCGCGAGGCGGTGCGGACGTCGGATGTGGAGCTCAAAGACTACAGCTTCAAGACTCCGGCCTATGGCCTGTCTCACAAGAAGCTCGGCGCAGAGCTTGAGCATCAGCGGGATACCTACCAGCACTTCGACTACCCGGGCCGCTACAAGCTTGACGGCAGCGGCAAGGCCTTTGCCCAGCACCGGCTCGACGCCCTGCGCAATGACGCCGTCACCGGCTTGGCTAAGTCCAACTGCGCGGCCCTGCTGCCGGGCCAATATTTCTCCCTCACCGAACACCCGAATGGCAGCCTCAATACCGATTGGCAAATCGTGCGCATCAGTCACACCGGCTCACAACCGCAAGCGTTGGAAGAGGAGGGGGGAAGCGGCCCCACCGTCTATCACAACGAGTTCGGGGTGGTCAAAGCGAGCACCAGTTGGCGCGCACGCATCGGCAGCCCGGAAGCGCCCTTTAAGCCCATGGTGGACGGCCCGCAGATCGCCACAGTGGTAGGGCCGGAAGGCGAAGAAATTTACTGCGACAAGCACGGCCGGGTGAAGTTGCAATTCCCCTGGGATCGCTATGGCTCGAGTAACGATCAGAGCTCCTGCTGGGTACGGGTATCTCAAGGCTGGGCTGGCGGTCAGTACGGCATGATGACCATCCCACGCATTGGCCACGAGGTCATAGTTAGCTTCCTCGAAGGAGACCCGGACCAGCCGATCATCACCGGTCGCACCTATCATGCGACCAACCGACCGCCTTACGAGCTGCCAGCCAACAAGACCCGCACCGTACTGCGCACCGAAACCCATCAGGGGGAGGGTTTCAACGAGCTGAGATTCGAAGATCAGGCGGGCAAGGAAGAGATCTATATCCACGGTCAGAAAGATCTGAACCTGCTCATCGAGAACGACGCTGCTTGGCATATCAAGCACGACGAGCACAGGGACATCGACAATGAGCGGGTGACCCGGATCAAGGCCAATGACCATCTCACCGTGAACGGCGAGAAGCGGGATCATATCAAGGGTGACCTGTCGCTCACCGTGGATGCGTCTATGCACCAGAAGCTGGGTCAGAGCTGGCTCACTCAGGCGGGGCAGGAGGTGCACGTCAAGGCTGGCGCCAAGGTGGTGCTGGAGGCGGGATCTGAAATCACCGTCAAGGTCGGTGGCTGCTTCGTCAAGGTCGATGGCGGCGGCGTCACCCTGGTCGGCCCCACTATCAAGATGAACTCCGGCGGCGGCCCGGGTTCGGGCTCTGGTTGGGCTGGAAAATCACCTATCGACCCCCTCGGTGTCGCCGTTCCACCCCCACCCAAGGTACCACTCAGTCCCGCCCAGCTTGCCACCATGAAGAGCGCAGCCCCCTTCTGCGAGGAGTGTGAGAAGTGCAAGGAGGGTAGTTGTGAGATCTGAGGTCATAGCGCTACCCGAGTGGGTAGACGCACATGGGACATCCCCTCTATATGCCCTGTTGGCGGGCGCCAGTGATGCGGCCCCCTTGCAACACTATTACCGGCTCGATGGCCGCCACACTCCCCGCGGGCTTTATTTAGGTACCCCTTATGCGGATTGGCACCCGGTCATGCCCTACCTGGTAGAGCTGGATGCCGGCAGTGACTTTATCGAGTGGGCTGCCAATACCGAGGCGCACGACTGGGGATGCCTGCTGTCGACGGCGCAACCCGTCAACACCCTCTACGCCCATCTGCAGGGATTGACCCAGATCTGGCATCAGGAGAACGCGGTGTTCTTTCGCTACTGGGACGGTGCCTACCTCGGCCCTATTGTCGAGCAACTGGCAGATCGCTTCACCACCCTGTTGCCCGAGCTGCGTGAGCTGTGGGTCGGTGGCCGGGCATTCTCCTGGGAGACATCGGATCCGGAGACTCCTCGTCCCTTTCCCTGGTGGACGCTGCCCGAGCCCCTGGCCGAGGTGTTGGCAAGGCGGGATAGGGGCCCCTTGATCGCTAACTTGATGCAGCAGTTGGCGGATCGGAATGGTCAGCTCTACTGGTCCTTTCCCGAAGCCAACTTGCGATTCAAGGTTGCCCGCTTTGTCGAGCGTAGCAACTTGAGTGATTCAGATGTATTTCCGGCGCTGGAAGCTGCGCTGTGCCAAGAGGTTCAAGCATGAATGATGCCGGCCAAGCCGTTTTCAACCAGGTACTTGCCGATTATCGCAATGCCTTGACCGAGTACCGCAAGGATGCCGAGAGCTTCTTTCTTGGCGACATGCTCAGCATGGACATGGAGCAGACCATCAAGGTCGGTGACAAGACGATCACGACCTCATCGGGCAGCAATAAAACCCAATCGGTCGTGACCCAATGCCCACTGAGCGGCACCCTGCGTCTGGTTCATCTGTTCGAGTCGGTGCGCTTCATCCCCATCGGCAATACCCCATACAAGGTGGAAGCGGGCAAGATGGCCGGCAAAGCTTTCATCTCTGAGGTCACGGTCAAGGAGGGAAGCCTGGATGCCAAGGGCATCGCCGAGGTCGGCCAACTGACCCCAGGTAAATCTTATCGGGTGACCTTCTACCCCAATGTGAAGAAAAGCGATCTGGATACGCTGTTTGCATCCTATGCGCCGGTACAAAAAGACCTGGAAGCCTGGCTCACCCAGGAGTGGAATGGTGAGCACAAGGCGGCATGGGGACGCTACAACGCGACCGGCGGCGGGCTGGCCAGTCATTCCCTGGCCGCAGCCAGCGGCATTGGTAAGGCGCTGGTGGGGGTCTGGGATGATCTCAAGACCATCTATGAGCTATTGGCCGATCCGGTGGGCAATGCCAAGAAGCTGGCCGAGTTCGGGGTTGATGCCGCCGCCATGGCTGAGGCGGGAGCCTCCCAGATGGAGGCGGCCATGCTGGTGCTACAGGATGAGGCGCTGCTCTATCTCTATGCCTACGCACTGGTGAGTTGGGTCAAATTGTTGCCGCCGGATGAGCAGACCGAGTTTGGCGCTCAGGTGATCGCCTCGGTGTTGATCGACGTTATCGTCGGCGTGGTATTGACCGGGGGGGCGGGGTTGGCGGTGCGCTATAGCGTAAAAGCTGCTGGCGCTGCTAAAAAGCAGGCTCGTATGGTTGTGCTTGTGACGAGCCTGATATCCATGTCCAAGAAACACAATCTGGCCCAGCATGCTCAGAGCGCCAAGAAGGTGCTAGTAGCCGGTGTCGCCCCCCTCAATCCGGCCAAGAAGGCGGATCTCAGGTTGGTGGATGGCGGCGCCATGACCGAGGTCGTGCGGGGGACCGCCGCCAAACGCAAGTTCGAGGCTCATACCGAGATCAAGCAGGTCAACAACACCCCGGATGCCTCCACGCCGGCCAGGACGCCATCGGATCAGGCGCATCAGCCCGAAGCCCAGACCTGTACCAACGGCTGCCCCGTCTCCATGGTGACCGGGGAAGAGCTATTGGCACTGGAGGATGCCCAACTGCCTGGCATGCTGCCCTTCACCTTTGGTCGCCTCTACCGGACGTCTGCAGTAGAGCAGGAGTGCGGCATGGGGCCAGGCTGGAGTCACTCCCTGGCACATCGGCTCGAGCGCCACGGCGAGACCCTGACCTGGTGGGATGACGAGGCTCTTGCCATCGAGCTGCCGCTGCCATCAACCACGATGCCGATGGCAACCAATCGATTGTCGGGGGCGGCGGTCTACCTGGGGGATGAAGCCGATGAGGTGATACTTGCCAAGGCGGGCTCTCCGTTCCTGCATTTCACCTGGCAGGGGCGTGCAGGACGATTGACGGCGATATCAGATGGGTATGGCAATCGCCTGACGGTGCGGCCCGATGCCGAAGGACGCCCAAGCTGGATTGAGCATGATGGTGGCCTGGCTCTGCGGCTCGTTCATCAGGACTCGCGTCTCGTCGCCATCGAGTTGCAGCAGTTTGATGGTATCAACTGGCAGCCGCAGGCGATCTTGCAGCGCTATCACTACGATGATGCGGGTCACCTGGTGGCCACTGAAAATGGGGCGGGCGAGGGGGAGCAGTATCGTTATCGCAGCGATGGCGTGATCCTGGAGCGTCGCCTCGCCGGTGGTGCCGGCTTCTTCTGGCAGTGGGAAGGGGAGGGGAATAAGGCCCGCGCCATCCGTCACTGGAGTGACAGCGCCCGTTTCGATGTCAGTTATGGCTGGGATGATGACAAGGGCGAGGTCACCGTCAACAACGCTGACGGCAGCCTGGAAGTGTATCAGCATGACCGCAATGCCCGCCTCGTACGCCAGCAAGACCCGGACGGTGCAGTCACCGAGTTTGACTACAACGACAAGGGACAGAAAATACTGGCCCGCGATGCCATGGCAGCTGAAACCCATTATCACTATGACGATGCGGGGTTGCTCTGCCTTGAAATTTCCCCTGATGGCAGTGAAACCAGCTATAGCTACTGGGATGGTCGCGTTCGCAAAGTGGTGCAAGGTGAGCGTGAGTGGCGCTTCGAGCGCAATGAGCAGGGCGATGTCATTGCCCGGGTTGACCCGCTCGGGCGAGAGACCCGCTATGGCTACACCGCGCAAGGCAAACTCAGCTGGGTGGCACAGCCCGATGGCAGTCGCATCGAACTGGTCTGGAATCGCCTTGGCCAGCTCATCGAAGAGAAGGGGGCCGATGGCGGCCTCACCCGCTGGCGCTATGACGAGCGGGGCCGCCAGATCCTGCAGCGCGATCCACGTGGGGCCATCACTCGTTATGAGTGGGATGCAGCCGATCGCCTGCGGGCAGTGCATCTGCCCGGCGGCGGTAGTCGCCGTTTCGAATACAACCCCTATGACAAGGTGACGGCCGAGTGGGATGAGCTGGGCCGCGAGACTCGTTATGAATACCACGATCGCCTGCATCTGCTCAGCCGGCGCATCAATCCTGACGGCAGCGAACTCAAGTACCGCTATGACAATGCCAAGCTGTTTCTCAGTGAAATCGAGAATGAGCACGGCGAGCAGCACCGCATCCAGTATCACCCCAATGGGTTGGTGGCCGAGGAGACCGGTTTTGACGGGCGTACCATCGCCTACCGTTATGATCTCACCGGCCATCTCTGCGAAAAGGTGGAATTTGGCAAGCAGGGGAGTGAACTGGTTACCAGCTATGAGCGCGATGCCATGGGCCGTCTGCTCAAGAAGCAGTTGCCGGATGGCCGTGAGATCCAGTTTGCCTATGACCAATATGGCCAGCTGACCCGGGTCGATGATGGTGTCTGGCCGCTTGCCTTTGAATATGACAGGGGCGGTAACCTGGTGGCGGAGCATCAGGGCTGGGCCACCAGTTATTTCAAGCACGATGCCATGGGGCAACTCGCCCAGTGGCGACTGCCAGATGGCAACCGTCTCGATTACCACTATCAGGACGGGGCGTTAAGCGGCATCGATCTTAATGGCAGCGAGCTGACCCGCCATCAGGTAGCTGCGGGCCTCGAGATGCGTCGTCGCCAGGGGGCACTGACCCAGCAGTATGAGTATGACGAGCAGGGTCGCCTGACCGCACTACGTCTGCACCGTGGCCAGCAGGTCTCCCGCGAGCGGCGCTACGGTTACGACAGGTCCGGCAATCTGCTGCGTGTCAATGACAGTGCTCAGGTGGCGGCCGGCAATCCACAAGGAGAGCAGCACTATCGCTACGATCCACTGGACAGGTTGCTGGAGGTACGCGGTGAGCTGACCGAACGCTTTATGCATGATCCGGCCGGCAACTTGCTGAGCCAAACCCAGGGTAACCAATTTGAACCCGCACGCACTCAAGGCAACCGGCTGCTATTCAGTGGCGATCGCCATTTCGAGTATGACGAGTTTGGTCGTCTGGCCACCGAGCGGCGCGGCAAAGAGCAGCGATTGGTTACCCGCTATGAGTACGACTGTCAGCATCAGCTGATTGGCGCCGAGCTGCCCGATGGCAGGCGTGCGCGTTATGACTACGATGCCTTTGGCCGTCGCATCCGCAAGACGGTGATAGAGGGTAGCGATGAGCAGGTGACCGAGTTCCTGTGGCAAGCCAACAACCTCATCGCCGAGAGTTGCAGCGACGGGGCTTATCGCAGCTTTATCTATGAGCCTGGCAGCTTCAAACCGCTGGTACAGCTGGAGGGAGAGGGTAAACAGGCCGAGGTTTACCACTACCAGCTGGATCATCTGGGCACTCCGCTGGCTCTGACTCATCATGACGGTCACACCGCCTGGCAGGTGCGATATCGCGCCTATGGCAACGTCTGGAAGCAAGAGCTGGCCGAGGTCGAGACGCCTCTACGTTTCCAGGGGCAATATTATGATGCTGAAACGGGGCTGCACTATAACCGTCACCGTTACTATCAGCCCGACACCGGTAGATTTATTACCCCCGACCCGATAGGCTTGGCCGGTGGGCTCAATAACTACCAGTATGCCCCCAACCCCACCGGCTGGGTGGATCCGCTGGGGTTGATGTTTAAAGCTGCAAATTGTACTTTTAATATTACTAGACGAACATTCCTGAATAATAAATTTGGTCGTACTGGAGATATTAATGCTGATATAAACCAGCGCGCTAGAAAAAAAATAGCATTTGATTTTTATAAAAAACAAGGTTTTTCTGAAGAGAGCATACCTAGTCATTTACATGGGATAGATTTTAGCCAAGACGTTACGGTGGAAACTATCAATAGAGGTAAAAAGGTGTACCAATATCAATCCTCTGGAGCTCCACAAGGGAATTATTATGCAATAAGGGGTAGCACGACACCATCTGAATTAGGGATAGGTGAAATGGGTGAAAATAGGGCGAAAGGTACAGTCGAACTTAAATTGAAAAAACAATATATCTCCCAAGAGAAAACTAAAGTTCTACGTTCAACCTCTAAGGCTATAGATGATACATGGTCCGTTAGAGGAAAGAGTCAACCATCATCGGGTGGGGGAACTCAGATGTTTACTACTGAGCGAGATAAATTTAAAGAGGTTACCAACAATGATATGTGAAAAAGACATTCGACAGATAGCTTTAAAAAATAACTTCTTCTTGGATAAGTTTTCTGATTTCAGTGATTTTTTTTCATCATGGTCTGTGTCGTTCTCTAAAGGTGGTACTAATTATCTGATAGAGTGCGATGGTCGAGATGGGTGGCTCTTTTATTATTCTAAGAATGCAACTGGTGGTTTGTGTGAGATAGATAAATTGGTTTCGCATACTTTCAATAAAGATGACTTTTTAAATCAGATTGATTTGTGGACATCTAAAATATAATTTCGTCACATTGTGATATTTATTTGCAAATAAATTTCATGTACATAACCAGTCTTTTTTGATAGCGAAATCAATGTGAAAAGTATATAAAATGAATGCCAAAAATATTTAGCATCTCCCTAGGTGATTTTCCAGAGTGAATGGTGAATATTTTTCTTCATTGAGATAAATATTATCGCTATCGCTCAACGGGTGTCTGCTTACTTATATTAAGATAGGGCTATCACTAAAAATCACCACCAGAACCTCATTGTTAGATATATGATGTTATATATAAGATAATATGTCTTTACAAAGTCATGTACTGTTGCGGTACAGGGAAATAAATTAATAGCATAAATATTAACTGCCAGGGGTAAATTATAACCCCTTGATAAATAAATCATATTTTCGGTCAGGTTTGACTCGCATTTTATCTTAATAGATGGTTTTCATGCGTCAAGATTTCATTGAAGACATCCCACTTATAGTATGTTCTCTGTGTTAGTAAAGTTATTTTAAAATGATTTGAATTCTCATCTTACTTATAATTGCGGAATTTATAGATGATATACCGTACTTTATTATCGATATTAGTATCAAGTTGGCTGATTGCCTGCACCACAACTACATCACTCACTGAGTCTGAACTATCTCAAGCGGCTCAACAGGGTCAGGGCAAGGCGCAGTATGAACTGGCCAACCGTCTGGCGGCCAAGCCGGATTATCCCGAGGCGATGCGCTGGATGAAGCAGGCTGCGGGTCAATCAGGACCACTGGCGGCAGACGCGGATATTCGGGGAAAAGCGGCGCTGCAGGTGGGGAGCTGGTATCAGGCTGGTCTGGGTGAACCCAAAAATCCCAAGCTGGCCCATGATTGGTGGCAGCGCTCGGCCAAGCTAGGCAATCGCGACGCCAGTTATCGGCTTGGCGTGGATTGTCAGCAGCAACACCAAGGCAAATTGGTTGGCGACTGTCTTAATTGGTTTGAACAGGCGGCCAAGCAGGATCATGCCGAGGCGCAGCTGATCCTGAGTCAGTGGTATGCCAAGCAGCCCGGCGCCGACGCCGATGCCATCGAGTGGCTGGAGAAGGCGGCCGAGCAGGGTAATCGTGAGGCGCAATACCAACTCGGCCTTCGTTATGAACAAGGGAAGGGAGTCGCCAGGCGACCCGATCTCGCCCAGCGTTGGTACGAGAAGGCTGCCACCCAACAGCAACCGGATGCTTTGTTGACCCTGGCTCGTCAGGCCAGTGCGAGCGAGGCATTCCCTCTTTATCAACACGCCGCCAATGCAGGATCGCCACCGGCTCAGCTGTGGTTGGGACAAGCCTATCTGGCGGGTGAGGCGGTACCACAAGATCTTGCGCTCGGCCGTTATTGGCTGGAGCTGGCCGCGAGCCACGGATCTCATGAGGCTGAATACCAGTTGAGCTTGCAACAGACGGGCGATGCCGCGGCGCGAGAACACTGGCTGACGCTGGCGGCGGCTGGAGGGGTGAGCCAGGCACAACTCGAGCTGGCCAAGTTGCAACAGGGTCGGGGAGAGCTGAACGCGGCGCGCCAGAGCCTTGCATTGGCTGCCGCTCAGGGGAATGTCGACGCTCAGTATGCCTATGGCGAGATGCTGCGGCTGGGGCAGGGGGGTGAGGCAGACTATCGCCAAGCCTTGAAGCAGTATCGGTTGGCGGCAAATGCCAACCACAGGGAGGCGCAATATCGCATGGGGACCATGCGTGAGCAGGGGTGGGGAGCGCCCCGTAACCGCTTGCATGCCTATGCATGGTATCTGCTGGCTGCCACGGACGGAAACAAGAATGCGACCGATGCTGGTAATGAGCTTGAAAAAGGGATGACAAAACAGGAGAAAGCCTCGGGCCAAAAGCTGGCCCAGCACTGGTTTATCAAATTGAAAAATGATCCTTCGCTTGAAGGAATAAAGGGTGACATTTAGTGTTCAGCAAGGCGATTAAGCATCGTAAATGTGCATGTTGAATGAAAAATAACGTGCTGTAATAAAAATTCTTGTGTGTGATTTTTGAACATCACGTG
The DNA here is from genome assembly GCF_000820185.1 of Aeromonas tecta. GTDB lineage: Bacteria > Pseudomonadota > Gammaproteobacteria > Enterobacterales > Aeromonadaceae > Aeromonas > Aeromonas tecta. The sequence continues at coordinate 215,298 of NZ_CDCA01000039.1, read as the reverse complement.
AAATTTTTATGATGCATCTATTATGACTGTTTCTAGTGAGTTCGAATTCGTCAATTCTCAATGGTGACGAGGTGGCTGTCAGCAATTATTAGTTTTCATCATATTGATAATGACTCCATGTTTTTTAGGATGTTAAACACGTTTTTCAGCCATGAAGTCTAATTCAGATAATTCTTACATTTCCATCAACATTATCTAACCAATTGATTTTAAATCATTTGTTTTATTTGTCGTGAAATAATTACTACTTTTTAATATTTTTTTTATTGACGGTAAGTGAATCATAAATATACCATTTGTCGCAAATGGCTCTTAAGCCAAGAAGACCTCTTCCAAAGAGTAGAGGCACAATCGGATTGTATAAGTAACAAGCTGCATATTGCGTTTTTGATTATCAACGCCTCGGCCTGATATACGTCAAGAATGCCTCCTCGGCTAATGCCCATTCACCTGAAGTTGGGTTTAACACGTCAACTGTCATTTTTTACAGTTGCCGACATGGGCATTGGCTATAAGCTTTAGGGTCTTCATGGATCCTTAACTTGGTATTTAGAGCATGGGAAAAGGAATTGATGGCGCCACTGTTGCGCCTAAAGAGCGTATTAATATCAAATATGTGCCGGCAACCGGTGGTCAGCAGGCTGAAATAGAGCTTCCGTTGACCATGATGGTGGTTGGCAACATGAAAGGACGCACGGAAGAGACCCCCATTGAGGAGCGTCAGACCGTCTCCATCGACAAGAATAATTTCTCGTCTGTCATGAAAGAATCTGCACTGGAGCTGAAGTTTTCCGTTCCCAATCGCCTGGAAGAGAACAGCCAGGACGACTTGCCTGTGTCGATCAAGATCCAGTCCCTTGAGGACTTCACCCCCGACAGCGTTGCCCAGCAAGTGCCCGAGTTGCGCAAGTTGCTGGAACTGCGTGAGGCCCTGGTTGCCCTGAAAGGACCCTTGGGAAATATCCCGTCCTTCCGCAATCGTTTGCAGGATCTGCTGTCCAGTGGTGAAGCTCGCGAGCAGCTGCTCAAGGAACTGGATCTGATTAAGCCTGCCGAGTGATCTGCAGATTAATTAACTGATCGATAAGGAAAAATTATGTCTCAGGTTGAAGAACAGGTTCAAGCGGGGGCGAGTGTTGCCTCCTCGTCCTTGCTGGACGAAATCATGGCGCAGGCGCGCATCACCCCGGTTGACGAGGGTTACAGCGTCGCCAAGCAGGGTGTCGCCGCCCTGATCGCGAACATTCTGGACAGCGGTACCACCACAGATCCGGTCAACAAGGCGCTGGTTGACAGCATGATTGTCGAGCTCGACAAGAAGCTGAGCAAGCAGATGGACGTCATCCTGCACGCCAAAGAGGTGCAGGAGCTGGAGTCTTCCTGGCGTTCCCTCAAGCTGTTGGTGGATCGCACCGATTTTCGCGAGAACATCAAGATCCAGGTGCTGCATGCGACCAAAGAGGAACTGCTGGAAGATTTCGAGTTTTCACCTGAAATCACCCAGTCAGGCCTCTACAAACACGTCTATTCCACTGGTTATGGCCAGTTTGGTGGTCAACCCATCGGTGCCGTGATCGGCGATTATGCCTTCACCCACAGCTCACCCGATATCAAACTGATGCAGTATGTCAGTGCGGTCGGTGCCATGGCCCATGCCCCCTTCATCTCCTCCGTCGCGCCGGCCTTCTTCGGTGTGGACAGCTTCACCGATCTGCCGTCCATCAAGGATCTCAAGTCGGTGTTCGAAGGTCCGGCCTACACCAAGTGGCGCTCCCTGCGCGAATCGGAAGATGCCCGCTACCTGGGGCTGACCGCGCCGCGTTTCCTGGCGCGTCTGCCCTACGATCCGAGCGAGAATCCCATCAAGGGCTTCAACTATCAGGAAGATATCAGCTCGGATCACGACCACTACCTGTGGGGCAACACCGCCTATCTGATGGGCACCTCCCTGACTGACAGCTTCGCCAAGTACCGCTGGTGCCCGAACATCATAGGCCCGCAGAGCGGCGGCGCCATCCAGGACCTGCCTGTGCATGTCTATGAGGCCATGGGTCAGCTGCAAGCGAAGATCCCGACCGAAGTGCTGATCACCGACCGTCGTGAATATGAACTGTCGGAAGAGGGTTTCATCACCCTGACCATGCGCAAAGACAGCGATAACGCGGCCTTCTTCTCTGCCAACTCGGTGCAAAAGCCCAAGGTGTTCCCGAACACCAAGGAAGGCAAGGAAGCGGAGACCAACTACAAGTTGGGTACCCAGCTGCCCTACATGTTCATCATCAATCGCCTGGCACACTACATCAAGGTGTTGCAGCGCGAGCAGATCGGCTCCTGGAAGGAGCGTCAGGATCTGGAGCGTGAACTGAACGGCTGGATCAAGCAGTACGTGGCCGATCAGGAAAACCCGCCGGCAGACGTGCGTAGCCGCCGTCCGCTGCGTGCCGCCCAGATCAAGGTGCTGGACGTGGAAGGCGAGCCGGGCTGGTATCAGGTTGCCATGGCCGTACGCCCGCACTTCAAGTACATGGGGGCTAGCTTCGAGCTGTCTCTGGTGGGTCGTCTGGACAAGGAATAATGGCCGATGCCGTCTCTCTCTTCTTGGGATAGAGGAAATGCGGCCAGCCTGTTTGACAGGATCCGGGGGGAGGGGCAGCTCCCTTCCCCCCGCTCGGAGGTTGATGAACTGGTGGATTCTGTCAAACGGCAGCTCGATCAGATCCTCAATACCCGTCCCGGCAATTGCCGCAGTGCCCCGGATCTGGGTGTCATCGATCTCAATGACGCCACCCAGGGCAGTGCCGACATCAAGGGACGGATCCGTGAGGCGATCCGGCAATGCATCCGCCGCTACGAGCCGCGGATCATTCATGTGGAAGTCCGTTCACCCGACGCTCAGGCGAGCCCGCTCGAGATGTCGTTTCAGGTGACGGCCCACGTGAGGCTGGAGCACATCGAACAGGTCACCTCGTTCAACGTCCATATGGACAGCCACCGTCACTACCGCATGGTCTGATCAATGTCGCTGGAACATTACTTCAGGGATGAACTGGCATTTTTGCGCCTGCAAGGGCGCGAATTTGCCGATGCCTATCCCGAACTCACCCGCTTCCTGTCGGAGCAGAATACCGATCCGGACGTAGAGCGCCTGCTGGAAGGCTTCGCGTTTCTCACCGGCAACCTGCGCGCCAAAATCGAGGATGAGTTTCCCGAGCTGACCCATGGTCTGCTCAATATGCTCTGGCCCAACTATCTGCGCCCGGTGCCCAGCATGACCATCATGCAATTTTCGGTCATTCCTGGCGCCATCACCCAGCCGGCGCTGGTCAAGCAGGGATGTCAGCTCGACAGCCTGCCCATCGATGAGGTGACCTGTCACTTCCAGACCAGCCACGATGCCTGGATCTACCCAGCCGATATCCGCCATATCGCGGCCCAGAGTGGCAACGATCTCTCCACCATCTCCCTGGATATCGCCTTGCATGCCCCCTTGCCGCTGAGCGAACTGCAACTGGACAAGTTGCGCTTCTACCTTGGTGGCGACGGCTATACCGCCTACGAGCTCTATTTCTGGCTCTCCAACCAGCTCGCTCACATCGAACTCGAGGTCGACGGCAAGCGCTTTCGCCAAGATGCTAAGGCCCTCAAGCCCATTGGCTTCGAGCGGGGTGATGCACTGCTGCCCTATCCGAACAACGTCTATTCCGGCTACCGCATTTTGCAGGAGTACTTCTGCTTCCCACAGAGCTTCCTGTTCTTCGAGCTCAGTGGTGGCGATTGGCCCAAGCAACCCCTGCCCGTCAGCGAGTTCAAGATCCATTTTTGTTTCGACCGGCCGTTGCCCGCCGAACTCAAGATCCGCCCCGATTCCTTCATGCTCAACTGCGTGCCGGCCATCAACCTGTTCCAGCACGACAGCGAGCCAGTCAACCTCAACGGTCGTCAGGCGGAATATCCGCTCAAGGCGAGTTACCGCCATGCGGACAGCTTCGAGATCTTCTCGGTCGACGAGGTAGAAGGCTGGGTGGAGGGCAATCTCGGCCGTTCGCGCGGCACACCCCGCATCTATCAGCCGTTCGAGAGTTTCCAGCACCAGATTGAGCGGGCCAAACACCGGCTGGCACTCTACTACCGGGTGCGAGTGAGAGAAGCGGTCAGCGGAGACGGTTTTGAGCACACGCTCTCCTTCGTACGGGGAGACGAAACCACCACGGTCGAGCTGGATGAATCCATTTCAGTGACCCTGACCTGCACCAACCGCTCCCGCGCCGCCACCCTCAAGGTCGGCAACATCTGTGTGCCGACCGGCAGCTCGCCCTCGTTTGCGACCTTTCGTAATCTGATCCGGCCGACCCGACCATTGCGACCGGCGCTCGATGGCAGTTTGCACTGGACCCTCATCTCCAACCTGTCCCTGAACTACGTCTCCTTGCTGCGGCGGGATGCCCTGGTGCAGGTGCTGCGTACCTATGATTTTCCCGCGTTGCATGACAAGCAGGCTGAGCAGGCCTCGCGCAAGCGGTTGGCAGGGATCGAGCAGATCGAGACTACCCCGGTCGACCGGCTGGTGCGCGGCATGCCGGTGCGAGGGCTCAAATCGGTGCTCTCCATCCGCCAGTCCGCCTTTGGCAGCGAAGGGGAACTCTACTTGTTCAGCACCGTACTGGCCCATTTCTTCTCGCTGTATGCCAGCGTCAATGCCTTCCACCTGCTTGAGGTGGTCAATCTCGACAACAAGGAGCGTTACCAGTGGCCAGTCCAGATCGGTCAACACTCCCTGATGTGACGTCCGCCAGGGACGCACCTCGCTTCAATTTTTTCCAGCTGGTGGAGTTGCTCAACCGGCTGGATGGCGCCGATCAGGAGCGGGGGCTCGATCATCTGCCAAGCGATGAGGGGATCCGCTTCAAGGCGACTGCGTCGCTGGGTTTCCCTACCAGCGATGTGCTGCAGATAGGCAAGGATGGCAAGGGTCGCCACGAGCTGGAGGTCGCCTTCCTCGGTCTGCACGGCAGCCAGTCCCCCATGCCCGGTTACTACCTCGACTCCCTGGCCTGGGAATACGCCCAGGGCGAGCAGAAGCTCGGCCTGTTTCTGGACTTTTTCCATCACCGATTGCTGACCCTACTGCACCGGATCTGGCGCAAGTATCGCTACCACGTGCGTTTTCAGGACAACGGCGAGGATGGTTTTTCCCGCCTGATGTTTGCCCTGGTGGGGCTCGGCAACGAGGCAGTCTGCCGCAGTCTGCCGGTCAATCGCGCCAAGATGCTCTCCTACGCGGGCATGTTGGCCAGCCCCAGCCGCTCCCCCGAGGTGGTGGCCGGGCTGGTGGCGCACTGCTTCGATCTGGCGGATGTGGAGGTCAATGCCTGGCAGTGGCGGCGGGTACCCATCCATCAGGATCAGCAGAACCGACTGGGCAGTGCCTGCGCCACCTTGGGGGATGATTTCGTCATCGGCGACAAGGTGAACGACTGTGCGGGCAAGTTTCTATTGAAGATCAACAACCTGAGCTTTGGGCAGTTTCTCGGGTTTCTCCCGAACGGGGAACATTTCCATGCCCTGGTGACCTTTGTCTCCTTCATCCTGCGCGACCAACTGGCCTGGGATCTGCGACTGGGTTTCGGCCAGGAGCAGGCGAGGGGATTGAGATTGGGGGAGGAGCAGAGTGCGCGTCTGGGGTGGAGCACCTTCCTCGGTGAACCACCAAGTGACCCGTTTGTGACCATTTGTGTTCAGGAATAAGTGCAGGAATGAGAGCAGGAGTGAATGTGGACGACTTTAATCAACAGCTTTCTCTGGTGGTGCTCAACAGCGAGCAGCTCGATGGCAACCAGCAGGTTCAGTATCGCTTCGGCGAGATGGGCGGCTCCCTTGGCGCGTCCGAGCAGGATGACTGGCAGCTGCGAGACAGGTTGGGGGCGGTCGTGCCGGCCCATGCCCGTATCGAGCACCATGATGGTCGCTTCTGCCTGTGCGATCTGAGCGGCCAGACCTATATCAATGGCGCAACGTCCCCCATCGGGCGGGCCCGCAAGGTGCATCTGGAGCAGGGTGACGAGCTGATCGTCGGCCCGTTCCGGCTGCGTGCCTATCTGGGAGCCATTTCGGCAGAGCAGAGCCTGCAGCAAGTGCTGGGCAATCGCCCCACCGAGCAGCTCGATGAGTGGCTGGCCAGCGATGAGCCCGCTACTCGCGAGGGCGATCCCCATGCCCTGGCGCTCGATCCCTTGCTGGCGCTGCAACATGAGCGCTCCGCACTGACTCCGCTGGTCGACCCCCGTCGCCAGAGTGACTTCAATTCGCAACCGGATATGGAACATCCGTCCCTGTCCCCCTTTTCTGCCGTCGAGAACACCATGAGCCAAGAATTTCTGGATATGCCCTCCATCGAGAATCACCCCGATTACCTCCCGCCACTGGAAGGGGTCGATCACGTGGCCCTGACCCCCTTGATGCGTGGCCTGGGTCAGCCATTGCAACTGCAAGATACCCAGCAGGCCCACGACATGCTCGAAGAGATGGGCAAGACGGTGCGCGCCATGGTGGAAGGTTTGCTGAAGCTGCAAAGCGATCAGGCGGCATTGGCAGATAGGCATCTGCGCCCCATCGAGGACAACCCGTTGCGCCTCGGGCTCGATTATGACGAGACCCTGGCGGTGATGTTTGCCGAGCAGAAGAGCCCAGTGCACCTGACCGCGCCGGCGGCGGTGGCCGAGAGCCTGCGCAACGTGCGTATCCACCATGTGGCGAATCAACAGGCCATAGGCGCGGCGCTCGACAGCATCTTGCAAGCCTTCTCGCCGGATGCGCTGCTGGGTCGCTTCGAGCACTACCGCCGCACCGGTACCCCGGGCATGGCCGACGAGGGCTGGGCCTGGAACATGTACCAGCACTACTACCGCGAGCTCACTTCCGCCCGCCAGCAAGGCTTCGACAAACTCTTCCATCAGGTTTATGCCCAGGCCTATGACCAGGCCGTGCGTCAGCAACAGGGACTGATTTGATGATGCGAGTGCTGATGCTGGGGGCCGCTCTGCTGGCCCTGGCGGGCTGTACCACCATGGGCAAGATGGCTGATGTGGCCATGGACCCGGATATTCAGGTGGGTAGCAATGACGATCAACCCTCGACCCTGGGCCTGAGTCTGGTGGCCGAGCCGGACGTCAACCCCAACGGCAGCGGGGAGGCGGCGCCCATCGAGTTCCAGGTGCTGCTGCTGGCGGAAGATTCCAAGCTGCTCGCCACCGATTACGACCAGGTGACCGAGGATGTGGAGAAGGCACTCGGCAAGAACTATCTGGATCATCAGGACTACACCCTGCTGCCAGGGCAGTTCAAGTATCTGCCTCCCATCAAGCTCGACGAGAAGACCCGTTACATCGGGGTGATTGCACGCTACGCCGATCCGGACAGCGCCGAGTGGCGCAAGGTCATCAAGGTCAAGAGCGTGGGCCGAGCCTACCAAATTCTGGTTCATCTGCGTCTGGATGAAGTAGAGCTGCAACAAGAAGAAGAATAATCATGTCGAGTCGAAATCGGGTTATCTGGCGTGAGGGGCTGTTCATCAAGCCCCAGCATTTCCAGCAACAACAAAGACATTCGGAGTACGCACTGCACGCTCGCCTGAGCGCGCTGTCCGACTATTTCTACGGGCTGCAGACGCTGGCCATCAACGAGGATTATCTGGGGTTCGGTCGCATCGCCCTGGTGGGGGCCACCGGCATCCTGCCGGACGGCACCGTCTTCAACATCCCAAACGATGATGTGCTGCCGACCCCGCTGGAAGTCACCGACGCCTCGGTGGCCAACCAGAAGATCTACCTGGCACTGCCGCTCTCGGTGAGCGGGGTCAACGAGGTGAATCAGGGCGGCCAGGTAGCCACGAGGTTGCAGGCCCATCGCCACGATGTGCGCGACTTGCACAGCGAAGGAGGAGACGTGGTCTCCCTCGAGGTGGGACGAGTCAGCCTGCGGCTGATGCTGGAGCGCGACGATCGCAGCGCTTATGCGTCACTCGCCATCGCCCGCATCCTGGACAAGCGCCCGGACGGCGGTCTGGTGCTGGATCCCAACTTCATGCCCTGCAGCATCAGCGTCTCTGCCATCCCGACCCTCAAGCGTTTCCTCGGCGAATCCGCTGGCCTCGTGGCCGAGCGGGCCCGCAGCCTCTCCCAGCGCATTGCGGCGCCGGGTCAGCAGGGGGTCGCCGACGTGGCCGAGTTCATGATGTTGCAACTGCTCAACCGGGCCCAGCCCCAGCTCTCCCATCTCGCCCGCCTCGGCACCCTGCATCCGGAGCGGCTGTTTGAGGCGCTGGTGCAACTGTGCGGCGAGCTGATGACCTTCACCGATGAGTCCCGCCTGCCACCGGAGTTTGCCGCCTATCGTCACGACGATCAGCAGGTGAGTTTCGAACCGGTGATGCTGGCCCTGCGCCAGGCCCTCAGTACCGTGTTGTCGCCGCGGGCCGTCTCCATCCAGCTGCGCAAGCACCAGTACGGTGTCATGGTGGCCGTGGTGGGGGAGAGCGAGCTGATGCAAAGCGCCGACTTCGTGCTGGCGGTGCGTGCCCGCATGCCTCAGGAGCAGCTGCGCAAACAGCTGCTGCAGCAGACCAAGGTGGCCTCCAGCGACAAGATCCGCGAGCTCATCAGCCTGCAACTGCCCGGCATTCCGTTGCTGCCGCTGCCGGTGGCCCCGCGCCAGCTGCCCTATCACGCCGGTTACAGCTACTTCCAGCTCGACCGGCAGAGCCCGGCCTGGCAGATGCTGGCGGTGGGCAACACGCTTGCCTTCCACATCGCCGGCGATTTCCCGGAGCTCGATATGCAGCTCTGGGCCATTCGCAGCCAGTGATCCCATCAAGGAATAAGCACAGATGACCACGGACATTATCAAGAACGAGCAACTCAGCGACCTGCTGTTCGATCATGCCGAGCAGCTGGACATGGATTCGGACTACTGGTTCCGCCTGCGCGGCCAGAGCATCAACCCCATGATCGACGCCGTGACCCCCTTGCTCGGGCTGGTGCAGCGGGTACGCCTGCTGTCGCGCTACGACCGGGTGCCCGAGCTCTACCAACGGGTAGTGACCGAGATCCAGGCCATCGAGCAGGAGCTGATGGCGCAGGGTTACGAGAACGGTGTGGTGCTCTCGTTTCGCTACATCCTCTGTACCTTCATCGATGAGGCCGTGATGGGCCGCGACTGGGGCAGCCAGAGTGAATGGTCGGAACACTCCTTGCTGACCCGCTTCCATAACGAGACCTGGGGCGGGGAGAAGGTGTTCGTGCTGCTCGCCCGGCTGCAGGAAGATCCGGTGCGCTATCGCGACATCCTGGAGTTCATTTATCTGTGCCTCTGCCTCGGTTTCGAGGGGCGCTACAAGGTGATGAGCAAGGGGCAAGGGGAGTTCGAGCGCATCGTCAAGCAGTTGCACAAGCAGCTGTCCCCCGAGGCGAGCGGCGAGGCCTCCAGCGTGTTCCACCTGGACCTTGGCCGTCAGGCTTCCCGTTATCAGCTGCGCAAGCAGATATCCCTGCGCAGCCTGTTCATGGGCGGCGCGGTGATCCTGGCCATCATCTTTGGCCTCTATCACCAGCAACTCAATAACCAGACCCAGGACGTGCTGCGTCAACTGGGCGAATTATTAAAATAACTATTCCTGAGGAGAGCACGCCTTGATTCGTATAGAGCTACCGGTACTGGTGGAAAGACTCAACCCCATCTGTCGTCACATGCTGGAGGAGGCTGCGGCCCTCTGCGTCAACCATCAGGGGGCCGAGATCCGCATCGAGCACCTGCTGCTGAAGATGCTGGACACCCCCCTGTCAGACGTACGCCAGATCCTCAAACGGGCCGAGGTCGAGGTGGAAGAGCTGCGCATTCTGCTGCAACCCGCCAGCGCCGACAGCGGTTATGGGCAGGGTTACCCCTCCTTCTCGCCGCTCCTGGTGGAGTGGCTGCAAGACAGCTGGTTGCTGGCGTCCGCCGAGTTGCAGCATGTTCAGCTGCGCAGCGGCATGTTGCTGCTGGTGCTGCTGATGACCCCCCAGCGCTATCTGCCTGGTTCGGCCACCCGGCTGCTGGCCAACGTCAATCGCGAGCTGCTGCGCCAGCAGTTCGATGAGTGGGTGAAAGAGTCTGCCGAGACCCAGGTGACCGTTTCTGCCAACGGAGCTCCCACTCAGGCGGCATTGCCTGCCGATGCCAGCCTGCTGGCCCGCTTCACCGTCAACGTCACCGAACAGGCCCGCCAGGGCACCCTGGATCCCGTATTGTGCCGGGATCATGAAATTGACCTGATGATCGACATCCTCTCTCGCCGCCGCAAGAACAACCCCATCGTCGTGGGAGAAGCCGGGGTCGGCAAGAGCGCCCTGATCGAGGGGCTGGCGCTGCGCATGGTAGCGGATCAGGTGCCTGAAAAATTGCGCGGTGTGGAGTTGATGACCCTGGATCTCGGCGCCATGCAGGCCGGTGCCTCGGTCAAGGGCGAGTTCGAGAAGCGCTTCAAGGGCGTGATGCAGGAAGTCAAAGAGGCGGTGCGCCCGGTCATCTTGTTCATCGACGAGGCCCACACCCTGATAGGCGCCGGCAACCAGGCCGGTGGACTGGATGTCTCCAACCTGATTAAACCTGCCCTGGCCCGTGGCGAGCTGCGTACCATCGCCGCCACCACCTGGGGTGAGTACAAAAAATACGTAGAGAAAGACGCCGCCCTGTCCCGCCGCTTTCAGCTGGTGAAGGTGGGCGAACCCAATGCCGAGGAAGCCACCGTGATCCTGCGCGGCCTGCGCAGCATCTACGAGCAGGCTCATGGGGTGCTGATCGACGAGGAGGCGCTGCAAGCCGCGGCCCAGCTCTCTGCCCGTTATATCTCCGGCCGCCAGCTGCCGGACAAGGCGATCGATGTGCTCGACACCGCCTGTGCCCGGGTGGCCATCAACCTCACCACGCCGCCGCGCGCCGTCAGCCACCTGCACAACGAGCTGCGCCAGCGTGAGCTGGAGATCCGCCAACTGGAGCGCCAGAGCCTGATCGGGCTTGGCAACAATGTCGAGCGGCTGGCCGAGCTGCACGCCGCCCAGTCGGCCTCGCGAGAGGACTTGACCGAGCAGGAAGCCCAGTGGCAACAGCAACAAGGGCTGGTGCAACAGATAGTCGAACTGCGCGCCGCCTTGCTGGCCGACGAGCAGGATGAGTTGCTAAAGCGGGAGGCGCTGGATCTGGCCGATGCCCCGCTCGATCCACAGGCTGCCGCCGAGGTGCTGGCCGGGCTCGAGCGCGAGCTTGCCGCCCTGCAGCAGGAGTCCGTGCTGGTCTCCGCCCATGTGGACAAGACCCAGGTCGCGGCGGTGATCGCCGAGTGGACCGGGGTGCCCCTCAATCGCATCTCCCAGGGGGAACTCGACGTGGTGACCCGGCTGCCGGAGTACCTCGGGGATCTCATCAAGGGGCAGGATGTGGCGGTGGCCCATCTGCACAAACACCTGCTGACCGCTCGCGCCGACTTGCGCCGTCCGGGCCGTCCGCTTGGTGCCTTTTTGCTGGTGGGGCCGAGCGGGGTCGGCAAGACAGAAACCGTGCTGCAGATTGCCGAGCTGATGTTCGGTGGCCGCCAGTACCTCACCACCATCAACATGTCCGAGTATCAGGAAAAACACACCGTCTCGCGCCTCATCGGCTCGCCCCCGGGTTACGTGGGCTTTGGCGAGGGCGGCGTGCTGACCGAGGCCATCCGCCAGAAACCCTACTCAGTGGTGCTGCTGGATGAGGTGGAGAAGGCCCATCCGGATGTGCTCAACCTCTTCTATCAGGCGTTCGACAAGGGCGAGCTGGCGGACGGGGAGGGGCGCATCATCGACTGCAAGAACGTGGTGTTCTTCCTCACCTCCAACCTCGGTTTCCAGACCATCGTCGACCACGCCGAGCAGCCGGATGCTTTGCTGGATGCGCTCTACCCCGAGCTTGCCGCCTTCTTCAAACCGGCGCTGCTGGCGCGCATGGAGGTGATCCCCTATCTGCCGCTCGGTCACGACACATTAGTGCAGATCGTGGGCGGCAAACTGAACCGCCTGGTCAAACTGCTCAATGAGCGCTTCGGCGCCGAGGTGGTGCTGGAGGACGAGGTGGCCGAGGAGATACTGCGCCGCGCCAATCGCAGCGAGAACGGGGCCCGTATGCTGGAATCCGTCATCGACGGCGCCCTGTTGCCGCCGGTGTCGCTGCAACTGCTGCAACGTCTGGCCGCCGGTGAGCCCATCAACCGGGTGCGTTTCTTCGTGGTCGATCAGCAGTTCGTGGCCGAGGTGGAGGGCTGAGCATGGAACAAGCCCTCGCTTTTGCCCTCGCACTGACCGCCCAGCGCGACGAACCGCAGCTGTGCCACTGGTGGGCCTCAACCCTGCATGCCAGCTTCCAGCCCAAGGGGATCCTGCTTGGCATGCTGGATGTGAGCGGCCGCCAGCTGGCGTGTCAGGGTTGGGTCAAGGGGCAGGCCGTCAGCCTCTCTTTGGCGGTGGACGATTTCTCCCATCCCCTGGCCTATGTGCTGCACAAGGCCCAGTCCCGTAGCTGGGATTCCCTGCACGGTGGTGCCCGCATTGAGCACAAGGAGTTTCGCGCCCTGCTCTCCAACCTCGGCCAGCAGTGCGGCCTGCATGCCTTGCCGCTCAACGATGCCAATGGCAAGCCGTTCGCCGTGCTGGCCATGATGGATAACGCCGATCAGCTGCAGGCGTGGAGCTCTGGCCCCGAGCTGGCTCAGCTGGCTCAGGTGTTCTGCAATCAGCTCACCCTCATTCGGGATCTGGGGCGCAGCCGCCGTGATCAGAGCGTGCTGAGAGACTCCCTGCGCCAGATAAAAGGGGAAGGGCAGGTTAAAAAGCAGTACGAGAAGCTGCTTGCAGATCAACTGGTGGGGCAATCCGCTGTTATTTGTGGTCTGCGTGAACAGATAAACCAGGCGGGTCAGCACAAGCTGACCGTGCTCATTCAGGGCGAGACCGGCAGTGGCAAGGAGGTAGTCGCCCGGCTGGTGCATCAGTGCTCCGATCGCGCCGCCAAGCCATTCGTTGCCATCAACTGCGCCGCCATCCCGGAGAACCTCATCGAGAGCGAGCTGTTTGGTTATCAGAAAGGGGCCTTCTCCGGAGCGCTTGGCAACAAGGCCGGGCTGGTCGCTCAGGCCAACGGCGGCACCCTGTTTCTGGATGAGGTGGGCGACATGCCTGCCGCCATGCAGGCCAAGTTGCTGCGGGTGCTCGAGACCCGCAGTTACCGGCCCCTCGGCGCCGAGCAGGAGAGTCACTCCGACTTTCGCCTCATCGCGGCGACCCATCAACCGCTCACTCGCCACGTGGATGAGGGGCAATTTAGGGCCGATCTCTATCACCGCCTCTGCCAGTGCCTGCTGCTGATAGCGCCCCTGCGCGAGCACATGGATGACGTGCCCATGCTGTGCCAGCACTTCATGACCCAGTTTGCCGAGCAAGATGGCAAGGCGCTCGGTGGGCTGCATCGCAAGTTCTTGAAGCAACTACAGAGCTATGACTTCCCTGGCAACGTGCGCGAATTGCGCAACTTGCTCGAGGTCGCCTGCGCCCACACCCGTCACGGGGAAGAGGTGGTGCTGGAGGCGCTGCCGCCGGAGCTCAAGGAGCGGGTCTGCGTCGAGTTGCCGGGGATGCTGGACGATTACAACCACATCCGCGACCTGCGCCGGGCCATGCAGTTGTACGAGGCATCGGTGATCGAGGCGCGGCTGCGCTACTTCCAGGGCAACCGCATGTTGGTGGCCGAGAGCCTGAACATTCCCAAGCGCACCCTGGATCACAAGTGCCAGAAACTGGAGGTGAACTGATGGGCGCATTCAGCCTCTTGCCGCTGCTGCTGGCCACCGCCAGTGGTGCACCGCAACTGGACATGACGGGCTGGCAGCAGTGCCGGCGTGAGCCGTCGCCGCTGATCCGGCTGGCCTGCTATGACGCCCTGGGTAGCAACGCTAGCCTGGCCCCCGTCGCCGGCGTGGCCAAGTCTGCCGCCTGGCAGGCCATCTGGGATCAGGAGCAGAGCCGCACCCCGGACAGTCCCCCCTTCTTGCTGCAAACCGATGCGAGCCGTGGCAGCGAGATCCTGACCCGCCCGGCCCTGCGCGGGGCGACGCTCTCCATCGGCTGTGTCGACAGCATCACCCACATCCGGCTGCGGCTTGATAGCCCCTGGATCGGTGAGGGGGTGCAGCTTGAGCTCGATGGTGAGCCCAGCCGCAGTGCCCAGAGCTGGTTTATCCGGGATCGGGGGCTGCTGCTCGAATACGGTCGCGGCTTGCCCGCCATCGAGGAGCTCAAGCGCTGGCTGGGTCATCGTGAATTGCAGGTGCGGGCCGACAACGGCACTCAGGCTCAGACTGCGAACGGCGTCTTGCTGCGCGTCGATCTGAGTGGTTTGAAAGAGGCACTGGCTCCGCTGCGTCAGCAGTGTCGCTGGTAGGGGAAACCATGAGCTATCAACACCCCTGGTGTACCCGCCTGCTGGCCAGCTTGCCGGATGAACAGATAAAGAGCGCCGTGCTGGCCGATGAACCGCGCTGGGACTATGTGGAGACCGAACTGGTCAAGCTGGGATCCTTGGCTCACTCCCAAGTGGATCTCAATGCGGTGGCTGAGGCCTGCCTTGGCCTCTTGGAGACGCGTACCAAGGACATGCGGGTGCTGGCCCAGTTGCTGCGTTGCCTGCAACACCCGGCCAAGGCGACCCCCATGGGGGCCGCACTCAGCCTGCTGGAGTCCTGGATCCGCGCCTATTGGTTGCTGGCCTGGCCCGGCAATGCCAGCCAGAAGCAGCGGCTGATGGTGCAGATCGTCAAGCGCTTCGAAGGGGCCTTGGCGCGGGTGAGCGAGAGTGCCTCGGCGGCCGAGCTGGCGCAGTTGCTGACCCAGGCCGAGCAGCTTGGGGCCTGTTGGCTGGTGCAGTGCCCGGACAAGGGGGAATTGCTCGATCCGCTATTGATGGGGCTGCGGCGGGCCCAGCGCCAGCAGGTTGCCCAGGCGCAGGCTGATCAGGGCGAGTCGTCTGGCGCGGTGAGTGCCCATGCCGGCCAGGGCGCCGCGAGTGGCGCCATGGTGCTCAGTGGTGGCAGCAAGGTGGCGGGCATCGAGATCGACAGTTCCAACGACCGTGCCTGGCGCCAAACCCAGCTCAAGGTGGCGGAGTTGCTCATCGAGCGGCAGCCGGAGGCGGCGGTGGGTTATCGTCTGCGCCGCCACGCGATCTGGGCCGGGATCACCACGCCGCCGATGAGCGGCCCGGGTAACAAAACCCAGCTGGCGCCCATGTCGGTGGACATGGTGGACGAATACCGCGCCGCCATGGCCGCCCCGGATCTGGCGCTCTGGCAGCGGATCGAGCAGAGCCTGACCCTGGCGCCCTACTGGTTCGAGGGGCATCAGCTCTCGGCTCAGGTGGCGGACAAGCTGGGGTTTGGCGTACCGGCCCAGGCCATCGCCCAGGAGCTCGATGGTTTCTTGCAGCGCTTGCCGGCCCTGCGGGATCTCGGCTTTAGCGATGGCAGCCCCTTTCTCAGCGCTGACTGCAGCCGCTGGCTGCAACCCTCTCGGGGCGGGGCGGGGAGCGATGATGACAGCAGCCTGGCCGAGGAGGTTGCCCTGCGTCACGGCGAGCAGGGCATGGCCGCGGCCTTGACCCTGCTGGATGAACGCATGACGCAGTTGAAGGAGCCCAGAGCCCGCTTCCATGCCCAGTTGGTGCAGGCGGAGCTGCTGGCGCAGGAAGGCATGAATTCGCTGGCTCGCCAGCACTATCAACACTTGTGGCAAGAGGCAAGTCGCCTTGGATTGGCGCAATGGGAACCTGGATTGGTCAGCCGTCTGGAACACCAGGCGGCCCCGCTGTCGAAATGAGTCATTGAGTCGGAGTTGAATCACAATCTTATGTTCAAGACCATCTTTACCTTTCTGCGGCAGCAGCTGCCGAAATTGAAACCCTCCTGGCCTCTGCTCGGTACGGTGCTCTGGGCCCTTGCCCTGATCCTGGTGTGGTGGCTCGGCCCTCGCCTCGAGATCCGGGAGGCCAAGCCGTTCGAACCGCTGTGGGGCCGGGTGGTATTCACCCTGCTCTGGCTCTGGCTGCTGCTGGGGGTGCTCTCCTGGCGCATGTGGCGCAAGATGCAACAGCTCAAGGCCGAGCGTCAGCATGAGGTCGTGCTGGAGCAGGATCCGGTAAAAGGACTCATCGATCGGCAGACGCTGTTTCTCAATCGCTGGTTGCAGGCCCTCAATGAGCACCTCGGCAAAGGGGCGCTCTACGCCATGCCCTGGTATCTGGTGCTGGGGTTGCCCGGCAGCGGCAAGAGCAGTCTGATCCACCGCGCCAACCCGGCCAACAAACTCAACCCGAGACTCGATACCGAACTCAGGGACGTGGCGCAGGATCAGCTGATCGACTGCTGGTTGGGGGAGCAGGCGGTGATGCTGGATCCCGCAGGTGAGCTATTGTCCCAATCCGAACCCGAGCTGGATCCGCTGGCGCGCAAGCACGAGCGACTCTGGCTGCATCTGCTGAACTGGCTCAGTGAGCACCGTCGTCGCCAGCCCCTCAACGGCCTGGTGCTGACGGTGGACTTGGCCTGGCTCTCCCACGCCAGTGTGGCCGAACGCAAGGCCTATGCCCAGCTGATGCGCTCGCGCCTGCAGGAGGTGTCGGCCACCATGAACACCCGGTTGCCGCTCTATGTCACCTTCACCAAGCTCGATCTGCTGCGTGGCTTCGACGTGGTGTATGAGCAACTCGACAAAGAGGCCCGCGAGGCTGTGTTGGGGGTGACCTTCAACCCGACCGATGGCGATGGCTGGCAGCAGGAGCTGGCTCAGTTCTGGGATCAGTGGGTGGACAACCTCAACCAGAACCTGCCCGAGCTGATGTTGGCCAGGCTCGATGCCGGTCAGCGCAGCGCGCTCTTCTCCTTCGTGCGCCAGCTGGCGGGCCTCAAGGATTATGTGACCAGCCTGCTCGACGAAACCCTGGCAATAGAGGAGAGCAAGCCGCTGCTGGTGCGCGGGGTCTATATCAGCTCCGTCTATCAGCAAGGGGTGCCGTTCGATGCGTTCGCCCAGGCGGCCTCCCGCCGCTACAACCTGCCAGAGCCCATTCACTCGGCCCTGCGCGGGGAGTCCAACACCTATTTCGTGCGAAAATTGTTCTCCGGCATCATCTTCCCCGAGGCCCATCTGGCCGGGGAAAACCGGCTTCATACCCTCTATCGCCGTCGCCGCATGACCATAGGTCTTGGCTGTCTGGCGCTGTTCTCGGCGGCGCTGATCGGCGGTTGGCACCATTTCTATCGGGTCAACGAAGAGGCCGGTCGCAACGTGCTGACCAAGGCCCAGGCCTTCACCAGTACCCGCGAGCTGACCGATGATCACGCCTTCGGGGTGAGCCAGCTGCCACGCCTGAACCTCATTCGCGAGGCGACCCTCTCCTTTGGCAACTACCGCGAACGTACCCCGCTGGTGGCCGATCTTGGCCTCTATCAGGGGGACGAGATCGGCCCCTACGTGGAAGGCTCTTACCTGCAACTGCTGAGTCTGCGCTTCTTGCCCGCCCAGATGCAGGGCCTGCTGGACGATCTTGAACAGGCACCGGCCGGCAGCGAGGAGAAGCTCTCCATCCTGAGGGTGATGCGGATGCTGGACGATGCCTCCGGTCGTAACAAGGAGCTGGTGGAGCAATACATGGCGAGCCGCTGGCAGAAGGCCTTCCCGGGTCAGGGGCCGGTGCAGGAGCAGCTGATGGGGCATCTGGACTACGCCCTGGCGCACACCGACTGGTATGGGGCCAGGGTGGCCAAGGATCAGGCCGCCATCACCGCCTTCGTGCCCTTCAAGGAGCCGGTGTACGGCGCCCAGCGCGAGCTTGGCAAGTTGCCCATGTATCAGCGGGTCTATCAGAACCTGGTAGTGAAAGCAGGGGATCAGTTGCCGCCGGATCTCAACGTGCGCGACGAGGTGGGGCCGACCTTCGACACCGTCTTTGCCCTGCGCAGTGAGCAGGCGGGGCAGGTACCACGCCTGCTGACCTGGCCTGGTTTCAGTGATTTCTTCCTCAAACAAGACAAAGCACTGATCGATCTCACTGCCATGGATGCCTGGGTGCTGGGTCAGCGCAAGCTGAGTCAGCTGAGCGAGGCGGATCGCAAGGAGATCACCCGCCAGGTCAATGAGCGCTATGTTACCGATTACGTCAACCAGTGGCAGAACCTGCTGACCAATCTGGACGTGCAGACCTTATCCAGTCCGGAGCAGGCGCTGGATGTGCTGACCGCCATCACCGGCAACGATCAACCGTTCCAGCGGGTCTTGGCTGCGCTCGATGACAACACCCGCATCCGCAAGCTTTCCGACGTGGAAGAGGATCCGGCCCAGGCCATCACCGCCCGTATCGGGCGTCCCTTCATGACAACCAACGCCGCACTGGCGGGCCGTGGTGAACAGGGGCCCCTCATCCAGGAGGTGAACCAGAAGCTGGTGGAGTTGCAGCACTATCTGGAGCTCATCGTCAACGCCACCGAGCCGGGCCAGTCTGCCTTGAAAGCGGTGCAACTGCGGTTGACCAACAAGTACGCCGACCCCGTGTTTGCGCTGCAGCAATATGCTCGCGGCCTGCCGGCGCCGCTGGATCGCTGGGTGGGGCAGCTCTCCGAGCAGAGCTCGCGGCTGGTGGTGGATCTGGCCATGTCTTCTCTGAATCAAGAGTGGCAGGACAAGGTGCTGGCCCCCTTCAACAGCCAGCTGGCGGGTCGCTACCCGTTCGAGCCGGGGTCGTCCAAGGACGTGCCGCTGTCCGAGATGGAGCGTTTCTTTGCACCGGGTGGCACCCTGGACAGCTTCTATCAGGTCAACCTCAAACCCATGGTGGAGAGCGGCCTGATGGAAGGGGAGCTCAGCTCGCCGATCCAGACCGAGCTGGTGAAACAGCTCGATCGCGCCGCCCGCATCCGCCAGATCTTCTTCAGCCAGCAGGGCAACCTGGAGGTGCAGTTTGCCTTGGAACCCATCGAGCTCACCGCCAACAAGCGGCGCAGCGTGCTGAACCTGGACGGCCAGTTGCTGGAATATGCCCACGGCCGGCGCACCAAGATCCCGCTGGTGTGGCCCAACACCATGCGTGACGGGGCCGAGAGCAAGATAACCCTGGTGCCGGCCGCCCGCGAGCGCTCCCCGCGCAGCGAAGGCTTCGTCGGCCCCTGGGCCATGTTCCGGCTGATGGACAAGGGGGAGCTGACCCAGGTCAACGAGGCCACCTTCGATGTGCGCTTCCCGGTGGATCAGGGCTCCATGACCTATCGCGTTTACACCGACAGCGCGCAGAACCCCTTCACCGGCGGCCTGTTCAGTCAGTTCAAGCTGCCCGAATCCCTCTATTGATGAAGCCGGGGGCATGCTTGCCCCCGCCGTTTTGGAAACAGCCATGTCAAACAACCAGCAAGGCCAGCAGGCACTGAAAGTGGGGCGCGACCCCAGGATGTTGCCGGAGTACGAGGCGCTGCGTGCCGAAATCAACAAGCTCAGCCATGCCTCCCGCCCCGAGGTGGACTGGCACCGGATCCATCAGCTCGCCAGCCAGATCTTCGAAAAACACGGCGTGGATCTGCAGACCGCCATCTATTTCACCCTGGCGCGCTCACGGCTGCAGGGCTTGAGCGGCTTCACCGAGGGTTGCGAGTTTTTGGCCAACCTCATCGTGACCCAGTGGGACAGCTTCTGGCCGCCGGTGCAGCAGGAGCGGGCCCGCATCGAAATGCTGGACTGGTTCATCGCCCGCATCAGCGACGTGATCCGCCAGTACCAGATCAGCCACGAGGACAAGCGGCTGGTCTATCGCTGCGAGCGGGCGCTGCAACTCATCAACGAGAAGCTGCACAACGCCGGCCTAAGTCGCATTCCCCGGGTCGAGAACCTGGTGCACTTCATCGAGGGTTACACCCATCTGTTCGATGAGGCCGAGATCGTCATCGTCTCCGATGAGCCTGGCCTCAAAGAGGAGCTGCAGATCCCGCCCATGGTGTTCTTCAAGGCCGACATGGAGCACGACGGAGCCTCGTCATCTTCCGCGGCGCAGCACCTGCCCCAGGGCAGCATATTGATCGGCCGCGAGAAGGGGCAGGTCAAACCGACGGTGCTCAAGATTGAGCAACACCGTCGACAGCGTCCCGCCTGGTTCTGGTTTGGCTGTGGCCTGCTCAGTTGCGCCCTGCCGGTGATGGCCTGGTTTGGCTGGCAACATCAGCAAGAGGCAAAGTTGCTGGCCGCCCAGCGTCTGCAACAACCCGCCACCGAGTTGCCGCGGGCACTCAGCTATGACGACATTCGCCAGGCCCGCATCGTGCTGGGGGAGCAGACCCTGCAAGGGATGGAGAGCGAGCTGGTGGCGCGTTATCAAGGCCAGCTTGCTCGCCTGGAGCAGTCTTCGCCCCTCGATGGTTACCGCTATGGCGAGGGGCTGCGTAGCTCGCTGCTGATGCTCTACCCCGATTCGCTGGCGGTGAAGGCGCTGGACAAGCAGTGGCAGAACGCGCTGGCCGGTCAGCAAGGGGAGCCCATCAGCGTGCCGACCTATCTGGATGCCCGCGCCGGAGTGGATGCCTTGCTCGATCAGCTGCTGGAGCTGGAGCGCCAGCGCAAGACGGTGACCATCTCCTACCTCAAGTCCCAGCTCTACGAGGTGCAGAAAAATCTGATGCAAAACATCCCGTTCAGCCTGCGCCTGAGTGAGCTCGAGGCGCGCAAGGCGGCTCAGGAGCCCATCACGGCGGCGGATCTCAAGGGGCTGGAGAACGACTTGAAGGCGCTCAATGTTCGTCTCTATCAGTTGCAGCAGGGCAATGTCGGCGGTTGAACGTGCCGACCCGCGCAAAAAATTGCGCAAAAGGCAGATAAATAAACTGCCTGATACACAATTTTTATTGTGTTTGTGCTGCTGCGGGCAAGTTGTTGCAGCCTGAACGGCTAACGTCCGAAAGCTAAAAGGTAATGCAATGATTTAAAAGCAGTTTATTAAATCATGGCGTTGGCATGGAGGCTGCTGAGTAGCCTCTCCAGCGGTTCCTCGGCTCAGGTTCACTCAGGTGGGCCTGGGCCATGGCAGGGGATGCGCCAAGGCGACCCTTTGCCCACACGGAGAATTCAGATGTGCCCCACGATTGCATTGCTCGGTGACATCGGCACCGACCACGAGGGCTTTCACCCCTCCCCGGTGATTGCCGCCAGCCCCAATGTGTTCCTCGATGGCAAGCCGGTGGCCCGTCAGGGGGATCCCCTGGCACCCCATGTCAAACCCAACAATCCTCCCCATCCGCGCAGCATCTCGGGGGGCGTCGGCTCTGTGCTGGTGAACGGCAAGCCCATCGCCGTGACCGGCACCGCCATCGGTTGCGGCGGCGTGGTCATAGGTTCGGGCAGCGGGCAGGCAGGATAAGGAGCCGACCATGGCAGACAGCACAGGATTACAATTTACCGTCAAGGTGGGGGCCCTGCCCGAGAACACCTTCGTGGTAGCCGAGTTTGCGCTGGAAGAGGCGCTCAACGGCCTCTTCCAGCTGAGACTGGAACTCGCTAGCCCCCAGCCGGACGTCGACTTTGGCGCCGTGCTGGACCAGCCCTGTGAGCTCTTGGTGTGGTACAACGGCGAGCTGCAGCGGCGGGTCTGTGGTGTGGTGAGCGACGCTGCCCAAGGGGACAGCGGCTTTCGCCGCACTCGCTACCAGCTGTTGGTGCAGCCGGCGCTATGGCGGCTGGGGCTTCGTCAGAATTCCCGCATCTTCCAGGCCCAGAAGCCGAACGAAATCCTCTCCATTTTGCTGCAAGAGCACGGCATCACCGACTACGCCTTCGCGCTCAAGAATGAGCACGCCAAGAGGGAATATTGCGTGCAGTATCGGGAGACGGACCTCGATTTTGTGAATCGGCTCGCCGCCGAAGAGGGGCTCTTCTACTTCCACGAATTCGAGCAGGGCAAGCATCGTATCGTTTTTGCCGACGATGCGGCGGCCCTGACCGCCGGCCCCGAGCTGTTCTTCAACCTCGGCAACCGCTCGCTGGAGCAGGGGCCCTATGTGCGCCAGTTCCACTATCGGGAAGCGGTGCGGACGTCGGATGTGGAGCTCAAAGACTACAGCTTCAAGACTCCGGCCTATGGCCTCTCTCACAAGAAGCTTGGCGCCGAACTCGAACATCAGCGAGATACCTACCAGCACTTCGACTCCCCGGGCCGCTACAAGCTGGACCCGAGTGGCAAGGCCTTTGCCCAGTATCGGCTCGACGCCCTGCGCAATGACGCGGTCACCGGCCAGGGCAAATCTAACTGCGCGGCCCTGCTGCCGGGTCAGTACTTTTCCCTCACCGAACACCCGAACGGCAGCCTCAATGCCGACTGGCAAATCGTGCGCATCAGTCATGTGGGCTCGCAGCCCCAGGCGCTGGAAGAGGAGGGAGGCAGCGGTCCGACTGTCTATCACAACGAATTCGGGGTGGTGAAGGCGAACACCAGTTGGCGCGCGCGCATCGGCAGTCCGGAAGCACCCCACAAGCCCATGGTAGACGGCCCGCAAATCGCCACCGTGGTGGGGCCGGAAGGGGAAGAGATCTACTGCGACGAGCACGGCCGGGTGAAGCTGCAATTCCCCTGGGACCGCTATGGCTCGAGTAACGATCAGAGCTCCTGCTGGGTGCGGGTGAGTCAGGGCTGGGCTGGCGGTCAGTACGGCATGATGGCTATCCCGCGCATCGGCCACGAGGTCATAGTGAGCTTCCTCGAAGGAGATCCGGACCAGCCGATCATCACCGGTCGCACCTATCACGCCACCAACCGTCCACCTTATGAATTGCCGGCCAACAAGACCCGCACCGTGCTGCGCACCGAGACGCACCAGGGGGAGGGCTTCAACGAGCTGCGCTTCGAAGATCAGGCGGGCAAGGAAGAGATCTATATCCACGGTCAGAAAGACCTGAATCTGCTGATTGAGAACGATGCGGCCTGGCACATCAAACACGATGAGCACCGGGACATCGACAATGAGCGGGTGACCCGCATCAAGGCCAATGACCATCTCACCGTGAACGGCGAAAAGCGGGATCACGTCAAGGGCGACTATTCGCTCACCGTGGATGCATCCCTGCACCAGAAGTTGGGGCAGTCCCTGCTGGTACAGGCGGGGCAGGAGGTGCATATCAAGGTGGGGGACAAGCTGGTGCTGGAGGCGGGGGCCGAGATCACCCTCAAGGGGGGCGGCAGCTTCGTCAAAGTCGACCCGAGCGGCATCAAGTTGGTGGGGCCCGCCATCAAGCTCAACGCAGGCGGCAGCGCGGGTTCCGGCTCCGGCTGGGCAGGCAAGGCCCCCGTGGAACCCAAGGCCGTGGAAGTGGTCAAGGCCCCCGATGCGGTGGAGCTGCTCAAGGCCGTTCCCACCGAAAAGGCGATGGAGGCGCTGCTCAAAGAGCAGGAGCCTGTAGAGAAGAAGCCCAAGGCCTTCTACCTCTTTTCTGAATAAGGACGCAGCATGAAGTTTGCATTTCCCATCCTCACCGCGGCAGGGGAAGAGTTTAAAGACGTCAAGGCATTGACTGCGTTGATCAAGGGTGAGAAGTCCGGTCATTATCTGCTCGGTAATCACAACAAGTGGCACGGTGGCATCCATATCAGCGACAAGAGTGCCCCCTGGTGCAAGGATAAATATCCCGTCAGAGCCATTGCCGATGGCAAGGTGGTGGCATTTCGGATGATGGAGGATTATCTGACCTCCGAATTCCAGGGCGAATCCCTGAGTTATTCCAACTGCTTCTGCCTGGTACAGCATGAATATTGTGAAATAAACCCCGAAACCAAGGCAAAAAACGAGTTCACCTTCTATTCGCTCTATATGCATCTGCTGCCATGGAGCCAATATCAGATCGCCGAAAAGTTGGTGCTGAAAAAGAACTGGAATGCGCGAAATTCCGCTCCCCATGCCAACCCTGATGAGGATCAGAAGCGTGCCGATGCGGCCTTGCCCCGCTTCGCGCTACCCAAGGATACCGAGCTCGAAATAGACAGCGACACCCCGTCGCAAAAAGGCATGGTAGGCGGCAAGGAGTATGACTTCATCAAGGTGACCATCAAGAGCCCGCTTTCAAGTACACAGCTCAAAGAGGGTGAGAAAGCGGGGGTATTGGCCAGCGAAGGGAGTTCGGTCTGGATAGCCAATAGTCCGGATGCCATCGGCGTTATTAAGCCCAATCTGCCAACCTGGCTATTTGATCAAATAGAAGCTGAGCTGCTGACCAATATGATTGGCCGTGCGGATCCTGGAGTTGATGGGCCTACAGGTCGTCCGGTTGTGGGAAAGAGAAGTGTTTCTCTGCCTGCCGGTACCAAGTTGCAGTATGATGCGCACCAACTCGAATTCCATTGGACTGGTGACAAGGCGCGCAAGATGGCCAGATGCAAATATGTGACGCCGAATATTGAAGGGTCGCCAGGTAGCTGTGGTGTCGCCTGGGTGTGCGTTGAAGACGAATATATCAAGGCAAATACGCTTCCCCCCTCCCATCTCGGCGAGCTCTATGTGTTGCCATCTCCCGTCGCCATCGCCGCGGGCGAGACAATAGGATACCTCGGCCTGGTGGAAACGCCGGGCTCCCTCATGGGGGGGAAAGAGAGCAAGCATCAGGTGCATCTCGAACTCTTCACGCAGGACTCCAGACTTGACGACGTGCTGGCCAACAAGGCGGGCACCAAGGGGGGCTCCACCTATGCCAAGGTGCCGGCGGATCTCGTCTTGCATGAGAAGAAAAAGCAGGACGGTAAAGATCAGTGGGTGGCGATCGGTGGCAAGAGTCTGGAGGAACTGGTTGAATCTCCCAAGATAGAGAAAGATGCGGCAAATCAGGAGTGGGCTGGCACCTCATCTGGTAAATATGTCAAGAAAGAGCAAGTCGAGCTACTGAGCCAGCACGACTGGCTGAAGATCGGCTTTAAAAAGGTCGATGGATCAGGTTCTGACGGCTATCTGGATCCCGATGCACCACCGACATTCTTCACCGATCTGGTTAACAGCTTCGATACTGACGAAAGCGGCGATCTCAACAGCGAAGAGATCCAGGCTGCCTTGCAAAACAGTGGTAATAGAGAGCAACTGAACAAGCTTATCGTCAAGCATCCTAGCGAATGGTATGAGAAATCTTCCGCCAGCAGTTATCTGTGGCTGGACAAGTTGATGGCTAAAATTGGCTTACCCGATTTTGACAAGTTGGTAGATCACGAGAAACAGCGCATCGATAAACTGGAATGGATGCAGAGTGCTACCAAGTTAAGACTTGATAAGGAAGTTTGGCATTTCTCACCATTGAGTATAATTGTAAATATTGAAGGCTCTGATTCATTGATAAATGTTGATGCGTTTGTTTATAAATATAAAGAAATGCATAGAGGGTTTGCAGAAGGCACTCCAATTCTATCTTCTCAATCAGAGAAAAATCTTAAAAAAATAATAATAAATATTAATAAATTCTATTCTGGTAACGATTCATACAAGGCCAATCTTTATCAATTGGCTTATATGTTAGCAACTGCTAGGCATGAGACATATCATTTCACCACTGGTGAGTATTTTAGTGAAAAGCCTGAAGTTGGCCCTGTTAGTTATTTTGATAAATATGACCCAATACTAGCGGACACTCCCGCGCGTAGAGAGCGAGCAAGGTCAAATGGAAATATAGATGAAGGTGATGGGTATAAATATCGAGGGCGAGGTTGCGTTCATTTAACATGGAAAAAAAACTATCAGAGAGCGAAAGACAATATTGGTGTTGATTTTATTAATTTCCCGGAGAAGGCAGCTGATTTTGATTATGCAGTATCTATTATGATATGGGGGATGGCAGATGGAGTATTTACTGGCGCATCTTTGAATGATCACATTAATCAGTCATCAGTGAATTATGTCTCTGCAAGAAAAATAATAAATGGTAGTGATGCTGCTGCGTTGATTGCATCGTATGCAGAGAAATTTCAATATATTTTAGAAGTGACATCTATAGCCTCAAAGGAATTTTGATATGTTACGTATAGCATTGTTATTTTTTGTATCTTTCGGGGCGCTCTCTCAAGAGATAAAATATAGTAAAGACGATAGCGAAGTCTACGTAATGGATAGTGGAATAAAGAAGTCATTTCATTTTAGTGATCTTAGCTCTGGTAATTCAGAGCGTTGGTTTGATTATTTTGATAATAGACCCGCAATTGTTAATGATAGTAATTCACTGGGTAGTTTTTCATCTTATGCAACATTAATATATCACAATGAGGACTTTTACATAGATTGTGTCTATGTTGATTTTAAAAGTAATAAAAATGGACTCCATGATAAAACTGGATTTTGCGGTCTAAATAAAAAAATAGATAATGGATATGATGGTGTTGATAACTTCATTATTTCATTCTCTGATAAAATATCCAGTCAGCTTAGTGCGATTGATACATCTCGTCTCATAAATGGTAAAAGTAATTATCTTTCTATAGTATCATATCGATATGAAAATAAAATTCTAAATAAAATATATGAAAGTAAGACATCTCTCCTAGCCGGTGATTATAATTACACAATGGCCTCTGAAAACGGCTGCAAGTTATATAAAAATTCCCCTTGGTTAATTTACAATAACAATGAAAAAAATCTTTTATTAAAGACAGAGCAGAAGGGAGATAACAGTATTTATTTAGTCAGCGCTAAAGCTAGCGTAGACAATAGTCTGTGTAGTAAATTCAAGCCTGTGACTGTTGGTTCTGAGAGGGCTTATATTTATAAAGATGGGAAAAAGACTTCATCATATTTAATTAGTGGTGATTTAATAAATTATCTCTATGATGATGAAAAAAGTCGCTTTTGTGAAGTTAGTTATATAAATAATAAAAACAAGAAAATAAATTATTTATTATTATGCACTGATATTAATTTTGGAGATAAGTAGTTAACGTAGCTTGTCTATATGTATTATCACCCAACACCGGCTTCAAGCCGGTGTTTTTATATAAGGGATTTAGCAGCAGCGGTCGCACACTGCCTTTCTAGCTCTTTCCCCTAAGCCTGATCGTCGATCTCGGTAATGTCGTGTCGACAGGAGTTTGTCAGAGGAGGGCTGTTTGAGGCTTACGCTAGACACGGCATCAGCAAGTTGGGTTGTAGGGGGGGATTAGGTTTGCTATTGGCGTTCAACAAATGTGATTAATTAATTGCTCCTCTATGTTGCAAGCTGCCTGTCTTTCTTTGTGCAGCACCCGCTCAGAAAATTGCGATCTCCGTCGCTAAAACGTCCAATATCAGCCGCAAGAAAATGATTCTGTGACAACGCTTTCATTTTGGGCAGTTCGTCATCTTAATAATCCGAAGTTTAAATGTTTTTAATTCCAGCTGAACAATTAATAACCCCTAATGGGTATTGGTCAGTTGAGAATGATTTTCGATAAGCTATTGCTGTATATGGTTTTTTTATTTTTCGTGATGAGTTTTCTCGGTGGCTAATGTCCCCTGACTTGATGGAGATCAACATAATGGCGGGGGAGGAGGCATAGCATTTCCGCAATTAAGCATTTGTCAAATAATGCTCACTGACGGGAATAAGACGAATGGTCGCGGATAACTTTTTATCGGCTCATGGAATTAATCGCCGTGATTTTATGAAACTGTGCGCCGGGATGGCCGCAACCCTGGGGTTAAGCCAAAATGCAGTGGCCAAGATGGCCACCGCACTCACCAGCCCCGAGCGGCCTCCGGTGATCTGGATAGGGGCTCAGGAGTGTACCGGTTGTACCGAATCGCTGCTGCGCTCAACCCACCCCACCATCGAGAACCTGATCCTCAATACCATCTCGCTCGAGTACCACGAGGTGCTCTCGGCGGCCTTTGGTCATCAGGCGGAAGAGAACAAGCACAACGCCATCGAACGCTATAAAGGCAAGTATGTGCTGGTGGTGGATGGCTCCATTCCGCTCAAGGATGGGGGCGTCTACTGCATGGTGGCCGGCGAGCCCATCGTCGATCATATCCGCCGCGCCGCGGCAGATGCGGCCGCCGTCATCGCCATCGGCTCCTGCTCCGCCTGGGGTGGGGTGCCCGCCAGCGGTGGCAACCCCACCGGTGCCGTCAGCCTGGAAGAGGCCCTCGGCAACATCGGTACCCCCATCATCAACATCCCGGGCTGCCCGCCCAATCCCCACAACTTCCTCACCACGGTCGCCTACTACATCACCTACGGCAAGCTGCCGGCACTTGATGCCAAGAAGCGGCCGCTGTTTGCCTATGAGCGGCTCATTCACGAGAACTGCGAGCGTCGCCCGCACTTCGATGCCGGCCGCTTTGCCAAGGAGTTTGGCGACGAAGGCCATCGCCAGGGTTGGTGTCTCTACCACCTCGGCTGCAAGGGACCGGAAACCTACGGCAACTGCTCGACCCTGGAGTTTTGCGACGTGGGGGGCGGCATCTGGCCGGTCGGCATCGGTCACCCCTGTTACGGCTGCAACGAGCAGGGGGTCGGTTTCAGCAAGGGGATCTTCCAGCTGGCCAAGGTGGAGAATCCCACTCCGCGGGTAGAAAAACCCGACGTGGCCATTCAGGAAGGGGGGCACATCACGCCGACCGCCAGTGGCCTTATCGGTGGCGCCCTCGGGGTGCTGGTCGGGGTGAGCCTGATGACGGTGCGTGAACTCGGTCGCCAGCAGAAGCGCCACGAAGCCGGGTCGAACGCGTCACGGGAGGAATGACCGTGAACAGACGCAACTTTCTCAAATTCGCCTCCGTCGGTGCATTGGCGGCGGGCACCACAGTGCCGGGCACGGCCCTGGCGGCTGCCAAGAACAAACCACCCATTCCCGGGTCGCTCGGCATGCTCTACGACTCTACCCTCTGCGTCGGTTGTCAGGCCTGCGTGGCCGAGTGCCAGCGACTCAACGGCAATGAGATCAATCCGGCCGGCGCGCAGACCTGGTCCAACAACGACAAGCTGACTCCCTACACCAACAACATCATTCAGGTGTGGAAGAGCGGGGCGGGGGTGCACAAGGATCAACTGGTGGATGGCTACGCCTACATCAAGAAGCAGTGCATGCACTGCGTCGATCCCAACTGTGTCTCCGTCTGTCCGGTGCAAGCCCTCAAGAAGGATCCCAAGACCGGCATCGTTCACTACGACCCGGATGTCTGCACCGGTTGTCGCTATTGCATGGTGGGCTGCCCGTTCGATGTGCCGAAATATGACTATGACAACCCGCTGGGGGCCATTCACAAGTGTGAGCTGTGCAACCAGAAGGGGCTCGAGCGCATCGATCAGGGCAAGCTGCCCGGCTGTGTCGAGGTCTGCCCCACCGGCGCCGTCATCTTCGGTACCCGCGAGGATCTGATGGCCGAGGCCAAGCGCCGTCTGCTGGCGACTCCCGGCAGCGAATATGTCTATCCGCGCCAGACCTTGAGTGCCAACGATCCCTACCGGCACCAGGTGCCTAACTATCAGCCCTATGTGTATGGCGAGAAAGAAGGGGGCGGCACCCAGGTGCTGGTGCTGGCCGGGGTGCCTTACACCAAGCTAGACATGCCTGACCTGCCGGAGCTCTCCTCCGGTGCCCGCTCCGAGCATATCCAACACACCCTCTACAAGGGGATGGTGCTGCCGCTGGTGGTGCTGACCGGTCTCTCGGTGCTTATTCGCCGCAACAGCAAGAAGAATGGCCACGACCACCATGATGACGAGGGCCATGGACTGGACAGTCGCAACGATCAGGGTTCGCTAAAGGGAGGCAAGGATCATGAGTAATCACAAGGCACACCCGCTTGGCGGCAAGCTGGTCAGCTGGCCGGTGCTGGTGCTGGCTCCCTTTGCCCTGCTGTGCGGTATGCTGATCTTGAAGCGCCTGATCTTCGGATTGGGCTCGGTCACGGATCTCAACGGGGGCTACCCCTGGGGGCTCTGGATCTCGTTCGATTTGCTGATCGGTACCGGTTTCGCCTGCGGCGGCTGGGCCCTGGCCTGGGCGGTGTATGTCTTCAATCGGGGCGAGTATCACCCGCTGGTGCGACCGGCGCTCCTGGCCAGCCTGTTTGGCTACTCCCTTGGCGGCCTCTCCATCACCATCGATGTGGGCCGTTATTGGAACCTGCCTTACTTCTACATTCCGGGTTTCTTCAACACCTCCTCTGTGCTGTTCGAGACGGCGGTCTGCATGACCATCTACATCGGGGTCATGGTGCTGGAGTTCGCCCCCGTGCTACTGGAGAAACTCGGCTGGAAGAGCACCATAGTGCGGCTCAACAAGATCATGTTCTTCATCCTGGCGCTCGGGGCCCTGCTGCCCACCATGCACCAGTCCTCCATGGGTTCCTTGATGATCGTCGCGGGGGAGAAGATCCATCCGCTCTGGCAGAGCTATGAGCTGCTGCCGGTCTTCTCCTTGCTGACCGCCTTCATCATGGGCTTCTCCATCGTCGTGTTTGAAGGGTCTTTGGTGCAGGCGGGACTGGCGGGGCGCGGCCCCAACGAGAAGCCGCTGTTCTACAAGCTGACTCAGGTGATCGACATCTTCCTGATCCTGTTCGTGGCGCTGCGCTTTGCCGAGATCGTCATCAACGACAAGTCGGAGTACCTCTCCCAGTTCAACCGCTACGCCGTGATGTTCTGGAGCGAGATCGCGCTGATGATCTTCCCGCTGCTGGTGTTCCATTGGGACAAGAGCCGCCGAGATTCCCGCATGTTGTTCCTGGGGGCCCTCAGCATGCTGCTGGGCGCCGCCCTCTGGCGACTGGATTACTCCCTGCTCGCCTTCAATCCAGGCAATGGCTATCACTACTTCCCCAGTGCCGAAGAGGTGCTGATCTCCCTTGGCTTCGTTGCCATTGAGGTCTGTGCCTATCTGCTGCTGATCCGGCTGTTGCCGGTGCTGCCATCGCTGGAACGTGTTCACCAAGATTATCAGGCCCGAGGGAAAGCCAACGTATGAGCCAACGTATCACCATAGACCCCATCACCCGTATCGAGGGTCACCTGCGTATCGACTGTGAAATCGAGGGTGGCGTTGTCACCAAGGCCTGGTCGTCCGGCACCATGTGGCGCGGGATGGAGGAGATCCTCAAGGGCAACGATCCACGCGACGCCTGGATGATAGTGCAGCGCATCTGCGGGGTCTGCACCTCCATCCACGCCATCGCCTCGGTGCGGGCGGTGGAGAACGCCATCGGCGCCGAGGTGCCGGTCAACGCGCAGTACATCCGCAACCTCATCATCGCGGCCCACAACATCCACGATCACATCGTCCACTTCTATCAGCTCTCCGCGCTGGACTGGGTGGACATCACCTCGGCCCTCGAGGCCAGCCCGCAGAAGGCGGCAGACATCCTCAAGGGGGTATCGACCTGGTCCCTCAACAGCGCAGCCGAACTGACCAAGGTGCAGGATAAGATCCGCGCCCTGGTGGCGAGCGGCCAGCTCGGCATCTTCGCCAACGGTTACTGGGGTCACAAGGCCATGAAGCTGAGCCCGGAGGTGAACCTCATCGCCGTGGCCCACTATCTGCAAGCCCTGGAGTGCCAGCGTGATGCCAACCGCATCGTCGCCATCCTGGGGGGCAAGACTCCCCACATCCAGAACCTGGCGGTGGGCGGCGTGGCCAACCCCATCAACCTGGACGCGCCGAGCGTGCTCAACCTCGAGCGTTTGCTTTATGTTAAGAGCTTTATCGACCGGCTCGGCGAGTTCATCGAGCAGGTCTACAAGGTGGATGCGGCCATCATCGCCGCCCACTACCCCGAATGGCTGGCGCTGGGGCAAGGGGCCAAACACTATCTGAGCGTGCCTGAGCTCCCCACCGACGCCAAGGGTGGCAGCTTCCTGATGCCGGGCGGCTACATCGAAAACGGCGATCTGGCGAATTATCGCCCCATCGAGAGTCACCAGGATACCTGGCTGATGGACGGCATCGCCGAGAGCAACAAGCACGCCTGGTACAAGGATGACGAGCCGCTCAAGCCCTGGGAGGGCAAGACAGAGCCGAACTACACCGGCTGGCAGGATGACGGCAAGTACTCCTGGGTCAAATCTCCCACCTTCTACGGCAAGGTGGTCGAGGTGGGGCCGCTCGCCGACTTGCTGGTGAAACTGGCGGCCAAGCACCCGGGGACTGTGACGCACTTCGAGCAGCTCGGTGGCCTCTATCAGGCCCTCACTGGCTCGTCCATCAAGACAGAGCAACTGCACTCCACCCTGGGCCGCATCATCGGCCGGGCGGTGCGCTGCTGCGTGCTCAAAGATACCTTGTCCCATCAGTGGCAGGCGCTCATCGACAACATCGGCAAGGGCGATGTGACCGCCTACATCAAGGCCGAGATCCCGGCGGACAAGGAGTTTCGTGGGGTGGGCTTCGAGGAGGCGCCGCGCGGCATGCTCTCCCATTGGGTGGTCATCAAGGGCGGCAAGATTGAGAACTACCAGGCGGTGGTGCCCTCCACCTGGAACTCGGGCCCGCGCAACTTCAACGACGAGCCCGGCCCCTATGAGCAGGCCCTGGTCGGCACCCCGGTGGCGGATCCCGCCAAGCCGCTGGAGGTGGTGCGCACCATCCACTCGTTCGATCCCTGCATGTCCTGCGCGGTGCACGTGGTGGATACCCAGAATGGCGAAGTGACCCAGGTGAAGGTGCTGTGATGAACACCCTGATCCTGGGGGTCGGCAACCTGCTGCTGAGCGATGAGGCCGTCGGGGTGCGCCTCGTCGAGGCGCTGGAGCGCGAATACCGTTTCGCCCCCGGTATCGAGTTGCTGGACGGCGGCACCGCTGGCATGGAGCTGCTGGAAGCCATGGCGAGCCGCGACCACATCATACTGGCGGATGCGGTGCGCAGCGGCAATCCGCCTGGCACCGTCGTTACCCTGCGAGGCGAGGAGATCCCGGCGCTGTTTGGCCGCAAGATCTCCCCCCATCAGCTGGGGCTGGCGGACGTGCTGTCGGCGCTATTGATGACGGGAGAGTCGCCCAAACGGCTGACTCTTATTGGCGTCGAACCCTTGTCTCTCGAGCCCCGCATCGGTCTCACCCCAGTGGTGGAAGCGGCGATGGGGGAGGCGAAGGCGCGGATCTTGACCCTGCTGGCCGAGCTTGGCTGCCCGGCCATCCCCCTTTCCGAACAAGAGCGGGCCGAGCAAGCACAGGAGGCCCCATGGCGCAATCTCATTTGAGTGAGCAGCAGAATATTGCGCTAGAAACAGAGCATAAAATAGCGCAAAAGCGAGCTGGTTTTGCAACCAACCCAGCACCTCTGCTGGTGTCCCAATATGAGCGCATCGCTCGCGAGCAGATGTGCGAGCTGCCCTTCTACCACCCCGGCATGCCAGTCCTGGCCGAGTGCGACCTGTATGAGGAGCAGTGGCTGGGGGTGGCACTTACCCCCTGGATGCTGAGCGTGGTGGTGCTGCCTGGGCCGGATCAGTGCTGGCCGGATCGCGGCAACGAACGCATTGCCCTGGCGCTGCCCTGCGGCAACCTGACCTTTATGGTGGGGGACTTGCCCGAGACGGGGCAGCTGCTTTCTTGCTCCCTGATGTCGCCGCTCGATCCCCATTTGGACGGCAAAGAGGGGGCTGCGCTGGTGAGCGCCGTGCTCAAAATGCTGCTCTCCCTGCCGATCAAACAAGGGGAAGGGACAGTGGATCTGGGCCGCAGGCGGCTGTTTGGCGCCACTACGCGTTAGTTTGCCAACCTTGGCAACAAAGAGATGGGGCCCTTTCGGCCCCACATTCGCTTCTATTGAAAGCCACTTTCCCATGCAAAGTGGTGAAGAGAGACGAGGACATTGATGACCATTCACCCCCTTGGGGCTGCCGCGCTGCTGGCCCTCTCGATGGGCGCCGGCATGCCAAGTGCCACCGCCCAGCCCGTGCCTGCCGAGCTCAAGCTCGCCATCGGCAGCGAACCCACCGAGGGGTTCGATCCTCTGCTCGGCTGGAGCCACGGCAGTTATCTGCTGCTGCACAGCCCGCTGCTCAAGCAGAAGGCGGATCTCGGTTGGGACAACCTGCTGACCGAATCGGTGGTGCCGAGCGAGGATGGCAAGGGCTGGCTCATCACCCTCAAGCCAGACCTGAAGTTCTCCAACGGCGCGCCGCTTGATGCCTCCGACGTGGCCTTTACCTATAACAGCGCGGTCAAGGGCGGCGGCAAGATTGACATGGGCAACTTCGTCGATGCCAGGGTTCTGTCCCCGTTGGAGGTGGCCATCTCCTTGAGCGCCCCCCAGAGCACCTTCGTCAACGTGCTGGGCTCTTTGGGCATCGTCTCGGCGAAGGATTACGATCCCAAGCGCTACGCTCGCCAGCCCATCGGCGCCGGCCCTTACCGGTTGGTGAGCTTCCTGCCCGGCCAGCAACTGGTGGTGGAGGCCAACCCCTATTACGCCGGTGGCAGCAACGACTTCAAGCGGTTGGTGTTTGTCTTTATCGACGAAGAGAGTGCCTATGCCGCGGCCCAAAGCAATCAGCTCGACGTGGTGCGCATCGCTCCCTCCCTGGCGCCCACCGTACCTGCGTCACTGAAACTCTGGGTGCGGCCGAGCGTGGAGAATCGCGGCATCGTCTTCCCCATCCCGCCCGCCGGTCATAAGGATGCCAAGGGCAACCCCATCGGCAACGACATCACCTCGGATGTGGCGGTGCGCCGCGCCATCAACTACGCCATCGACCGCAAGTTGCTGGCGGATCAACTGCTGGAAGGCCATGCCATTCCCGCCTACAGCGCGGTGCAGGGGCTGCCCTGGTATAACCCCAAGGTCGCCTTCAAGGACGGGGACGCCGCTCATGCCAATGCCTTGCTCGAGCAGGCAGGCTGGAAGATGGGCAGCGACGGCGTGCGCCACAAGGGAGAGCTGCGCGCCGCCTTCACCCTCTGGTACACCAGCGGGGACAGCACCCGGCGGGATCTGGCCGAAGCGGTACGGGCCATGCTCAAACCCATTGGTCTGGATGTGAGCCTCAAATCCGGCAGCTGGGAGCAGGTGGAGCGGGAGATGCACGCCAACCCGGTGCTGATGGGCTGGGGGAGTCTGGATCCCATGGAGCTCTATCACCACTACCAGAGCGGCGCCGCCGGGGTCGAGTTCTACAACCCGGGTTACTACCGCAATGCCGCCGTGGATGCCCACCTCAAGCAAGCGCTGGATGCCCCCAACTGGCAGGCGGCCGTGCCGTTCTGGCAGCAGGTCGAGTGGGACGGCAAGGCCGGGGCAGGGGTGCAGGGGGATGCCGCCTGGGCCTGGCTGCTCAATGTGCAGCACAGCTATCTGGCCAACGCC
This sequence comes from Aeromonas tecta, assembly GCF_000820185.1. Classification (GTDB taxonomy): domain Bacteria; phylum Pseudomonadota; class Gammaproteobacteria; order Enterobacterales; family Aeromonadaceae; genus Aeromonas; species Aeromonas tecta. The sequence goes on along the minus strand of NZ_CDCA01000039.1, from coordinate 179,919 downwards.
TGTGTCGACTTGGGCAAGGGGGCGCCGGAGATCCACGGTAGCTGGTCACTGCTGAACAACCTGCAAGCGTGGCGGTGGACGTGCCGTTAAGCGCAAACCGCTGGATGATTGCCAAGACAATGGGCAAGGCCCTGCTGCGTCTGGCAGGGCTGCTCGCCCTGGTGTCGCTCGCCACCTTCGTGCTGCTGAGCTACTCCCCCATCGATCCCATCAAGGCCTATATCGGTAACGATCTGCTGCACGTGCCGCCCGCGCAATACGCCAGGATCGCTGCCCGCTGGGGGCTGGATCAGCCGCTATGGCTGCGCTACTGGCACTGGTTCGGCCGGGTGCTGCAGGGGGATCTCGGTTACTCCATGCTCTACAACGCGCCGGTCGCCGAGGTGATTGGCCAGCGTTTTGCCGCCTCTTTTGCGCTGCTGGCGGGGGCCTGGCTGCTGTCTGGCAGCCTCGGCGTGCTGCTGGGGCTGTACGCCGGGCGTTATCTCAACCGCTGGCCGGACAGGCTCATCTGCCGCCTCGCTTACCTGCTCGCCTCCCTGCCCACTTTCTGGGTCGGCCTGTTGCTGCTCGCGATCTTTGCGGTGCACTGGCCGCTGTTGCCGGTCTGCTGCGCCTGGGAACCGGGCCTCGATGCCGACCAGGTGGATTGGGTCATGCGGGCACGCCATCTGGTGCTGCCGGTGGCGACCCTGGCCCTGCTCGGGATGGGCAACATAGCACTGCACACCCGGGGGCGGGTGGCCGAGGTGCTGGCAAGCGACTTTATTCGCTACGCCCGCGCCCAGGGGGACGGCGGTTGGCCCATGCTGCGCTTTCACGTATTGCGCCACGCCCTGACTCCGGCGCTCTGTCTGCAGTTTGCCTCCCTTGGCGAGCTCATCGGCGGCTCCTTGCTGGCGGAGAAGGTGTTCGCCTATCCGGGGCTGGGGCAGGCGACCGTGGATGCGGGGCTGCGCGGCGACATTCCCCTGCTGATGGGCATAGTGCTGTTCTGCACCCTGCTGGTCTTTTTGGGCAACAGCATGGCCAGCGGGTTGCTGGCCCGCATCAATCAGGGTTGGGAGGGGCATCATGCTGTTTAATCCGCTGCCGTCACTGCTGCGACTCGGCTTTGCACTGATCTGCCTGATCTTGCTGGCCTGCTATGGCTGGAGCCTGTCGGCGCAAGACGTGCCCATGGATCTGCTGGCCCGCCATCAGGCTCCCTCCATGCTGCACTGGTTTGGCACCGATCAGATGGGGCGGGATCTGTGGCAGCGCGCCTTCCAGGGTACCCTCACCAGCCTGGATCTCGGTGTCAGCACGGCGCTGTGCAGCGGCCTGCTGGCCATGCTGGCCGCCAGCCTCTGTCTGGTGCATCCCAGATGTGACAGCGCGGTGCGTCTGGTCATCGACGCCATGCTGGCGCTGCCCCACATGCTGCTGCTGATCCTTATCTGCTTCACCCTGGGGGGCGGCATGCGCGGGGTGATCCTGGCGGTGGCGCTCACCCATTGGCCCAAGCTCGCGCTGATCCTGCGGGCCGAGGCGAGGCGTATCGCCTGCAGCGACTACGTGGTGCTGGCCCGCTGTCAGGGCATGGGGCCACTGCGCCGTTGGCGCACCCATTTGCTACCCGGCTTGCTGCCCCAGTGGTTTATCGGCACGCTATTGATGTTTCCCCATGCGGTGCTGCACAGCGCCGCGCTAAGTTTTCTGGGCTTTGGTCTGGCGGCCCACGAGGCGTCGCTGGGCTTGCTGCTGGCCGATGCCCTGCGCTATCTGGCGGGTGGCGGGTGGTGGCTGGCGCTCTTCCCCGGTCTGATGTTGCTGTTGCTGGTGCTGCTGTTTGATCAGGCGACTCGCGCCCTGCAGCAGCTGTGGTTTGGGAGCAATGAAAGATGTTGAGCTTCGAGAAGGTCACCATAGAGGCGGCTCGCTATAACTGGCTGGGTCGCCGCCGCTGGCAGCCCTTGCTCAGCGACATCAACCTGCAACTGGCCCCCGGCGAGATAGTGGCGCTGGTGGGGGGCAGCGGCGAGGGCAAGAGTCTGCTGCTGCAAAGTGCCCTCAGCCTGCTGCCGGACAACCTGCGCATGAGAGGCACTATTACTCTTGACGGTATGCCTCTGTGCGATGAGGGACGGGCCCGGCTGCGCGGTCACACCCTCTGCCACGTGCCGCAGGGGGTCAGTGCGCTGAATCCCTTGTTGACGGTGGAGCGCCAGCTCGGTCGCGCCGCCCGCCTCTGCGGCCAGAGTGGTTCGCGCGAGCAGCTCAGCCAGCAATTGCTGAGATACCAGCTGCCCCCAGCGACCCTGGTGCAGTATCCCCGCCAGCTCTCCGGCGGCATGGCGAAACGGATCCTGGCCTGCGCCGCCGCGCTCAGTGGCGCGCGCTTCATTCTGGCGGACGAGACCACCGCCTGGCTCGATGAGCCACTGGCCTGCCAACTGCTCACCCAGCTTCGCGAGCTCGCTCATCAGGGCAGTGGCATCCTCTGGGTTACCCATGACTTGGCACTGGCAGCGCGCTTTGCCGATCGCATCGTCGCGCTCCATCAGGGGCGGGTGAGCGATAGCCTGAGCAGCCAGCAGCTGCGGGCGGGGCAGGGCAGCGCCATGCTGCGGGCCCAGTGGCAGGCGCTGCCGGAGTTTCATCCGCTGTTCCCTGTCAGAGCGGAGGTGTGCTGATGTTCGAGGTACAGGATCTGGCTATTCACCAGGGAGAGCGCCCCCTCTGGCAGGGCTTGAGTCTGAATATCAAGGCGGGGGAGCGGCTCGGCCTCTCGGCGCCAAGCGGCCATGGTAAGACCACCTTGGGGCGGGTATTGGCGGGTTGGCAACCGGCAGGGGGAAGCGGAAAAGTCTTGCTCGATGGCGCCCCTTTGCTCCCCCGGGGCTACAACCCGGTGCAACTGATCCCCCAGCATCCAGAGCTCTGCTTCAACCCCTATCGCAGCACCGGTCAGGCGCTGTGGGATGTCTGGCGCCCGGATGACGCCATGCTGGCGCGTTTTCTGGTCAAGCCTGAGTGGTTGTCTCGCAAGCCGGGCCAGCTCTCTGGCGGCGAGCTGGCCCGCATCGCTCTGCTGCGGGCGCTGGATCCCCGTACCAGCTTGCTTATCGCCGACGAGGTGACCGCCCAACTCGATCCCCGCATCCAGCGCCAGCTCTGGAACGAGCTGATGAGGGAATGCGACACGCGGGGGCTTGGCATATTGGTGTTCAGCCACCAGCAGGCGCTGTTGCAACAGGTGTGTCATCGCGTGATCCACTTCGGTGAGGGGCACAGTGAGCAGGTGTTGAGGGTCAGCAGTGCGGCCTGAGGGTTGTGGCTCTCCCCCTCATCCCCAGCCCTTCTCCCGCGAGGGGAGAAGGGAGAAAATTGCGCCATTCCCGTTGAGCCGCTGGCTTCGGAATCCATACAGACTCTCGTGATCAGCACAGATTCGGGGGCATGCTGTCGGTACCCACGAATGGATTCCCTCTCCCTGGGGAGAGGGCCAGGGTGAGGGGATCGGGGTGTGTGACATTGATGGTCATAACCCTGCCAAGGCGACGAAAATAAAAAAGAGGGAGGCCGATGCCTCCCTCTCTTATTTCATCAACATACCCAGCACCTTGGTGGTGTGTAGGTTCGATTGGCGCAGCCTAATCGGCCCTTGGCGATCAGGCGCTCGCCAACCAGTTGAGCCAGGCATCCATCCCTTCCCCCGTGGTGGCGCTCAGCTGGATCACCTGGATATAGGGATTGACCCGCTTGGCATTCTCGATGCAGCGTTCGACGTCAAAGCTCACATGGGGCAACAAGTCCGTCTTGTTGATGATCATCAGCTGGGCGGCGGCGAACATGTCAGGGTATTTGAGCGGTTTTTCTTCACCCTCGGTGACCGAGAGGATGGCGACCTTGTACTTCTCGCCGAGATCGAAGCTGGCGGGGCAGACCAGGTTGCCGACGTTCTCGATAAAGAGGATGCCCCCTTCCTGCACGATCAGCTGGTGACAGGCGTCGTGCACCATCTTGGCATCCAGGTGGCAGCCCTTGCCGGTATTGATCTGGATGGCGGGCACCCCGGTGGCACGGATGCGATCCGCATCCGCACTGGTCTGCTGATCCCCCTCGATGACAGCGCAAGGACGCTGGCCTTCGAGGCGGCGCAGGGTCTCGCACAGCAAGGTGGTCTTGCCCGAGCCAGGGCTCGATACCAAGTTCAACACCAGCTGGCAGGCGGCCTCGAAGTGATCGCGGTTGTGGACGGCAAGGGCATTGTTCTTGGCCAGCACATCCATCTCGATGGCGATCAGCTGACGCTGGCCCATGCCCGGCACTGACAGCCCCGCTTCTCCCTTGCCGTAATGCAGTTCACCCTGCCGATCTTGATGGCCATGGGAATGGGCGTGATGATGCTCATGCTCATGCTCAT
>NZ_CDCA01000039.1:158950-175429 GCF_000820185.1 Aeromonas tecta | reverse complement strand
TGCTCATGCTCATGCTCATGGCTGTGGTCATGGGAATGATGATGGGCATGGCCGCTAGCCTGATGCTCGTGCTCGTGCTCGTGGTGATGGTCATGATGCTGACCATGTTTGTGGGCATCTGGCTGAGCGGTCAGGTCGTCAGGGATCATGCCGTGGTAGTGGTGATGCACGTCCCCCTGATGGTGGTAGTGATGGTGATGATGGATGACCAGAGTGCGGGGTGTGGCCTGCTCTGGTGCGGGAGCATGGGCGTGATGATGACCATGATGGTGGCCGTGATCATGCTGATGCTCATGGTCGTGCTCATGATGATGGTCATGCCCATGTTCATGGGGATGGTCGTGATGATGATCATGTTCGTGTTGATGGTCCTGGCCGGCAACTCGCGCCTGGCCGCATCCGCATACGCTACACATATCAACTTACCTCGATGTCGGTGATGCGCAGGCTATCGCCCTGCGCGACTCGTAACTTGTATCCGCCACACTCCGGGCAGGCCTGACCGCGCTCGGTGAGTGCAACCGTCTTGCTGCAGTCGTAACACCAGCCCTCGGCGGTCTGATGCTGAAAATGCAGGCTTGCGCCTTCGGCGGCCGTGCCCTTGGCGGCGGCCTCGAAACAAAAGGCGATGGTGTCCGGGTCGACGCAGGAGAAGCTGCCGACTTCCAGCCAGATGGCGGTGACCTTGCTAAAGCCGCGCTGGGCGGCCTGCTCGGTCGCCAGATCGATGGCCGCCATGGCCAGAGACATCTCGTGCATGCTGTGAACTCCTTGCTAAGGGGTGGGGAGAGAAAAAGTCCGCTCCCCACTGCGGGTATAAATTCGCTCTGCGAGCCGCCTAGTCGCTCTCTGAAAACCGATCAACAGATCCGGGGCAGCAGCTCCCCTTGTGGCAACTCCAGATAACGGCGGCTGCCCCAGGGGTTGTTGAGGATCACCTTGTGTTTGGCGCTCTCTTTCACCACACCGATCTGGCAGGCACTGGGATTGAACCCTCGCAGCAGCGCCAGCGCCGCTTCGGCTTGCTCAGCGGGTAGGGCCAGCACCATGGTTCCCTCATTGGCGAGATCATAAGGCTCGAAGCCGTAGAGCTCGCACAGGCCGCGCACCGGGTCGCATACAGGGATGGCGGACTCTTCCAGCTCGATGGTAACGGCGGATGCCGTGCTCCATTCGTTGAGCACGGCGGCGAGGCCGCCCCGGGTGGCATCGCGCAGGGCGTGGGGGCGAATGTCTGCCGCAAGCAGCGCCTCCACCTGGGGCCAGAGGGTGGTGCAGTCGCTCTTGAGTGTCGAGCCGAGCTGCAGGGCGTCACGGGCCATCAGGATGCAGGCGCCGTGGCTGCCGATATCCCGCGACACCAGGATAGCGTCACCGGCCTGGAGGTTTCGCACCGAGATGCCCCGGCTCTGTTCGGGCAGGGGGAAGCTGCCGACCCCGCTGGTGTTGATAAACAACTTGTCCGCCGCGCCCCTCGGCACCACCTTGGTGTCGCCGCAGACGATGCGGGCGCCGCTCTTGGTGATCTCCGTCGCCATGGACTCGACGATGCGGACGAGGTCTGAGTAGGGGAAGCCCTCCTCGATGATAAAGCTGCAGCTCAAATACTCAGGCTTTGCCCCCATCATGGCGAGATCGTTGACGGTGCCGGCGATGGCCAGCTTGCCGATGTCACCGCCGGCGAAGAACAGTGGTGAGACGGTGAAGCTGTCGGTGGTGAAGGCGATGGGCCCGGTGACTGGCAGCAGGGCGGCGTCTTCACCGCGCAGCAGGATCTCGTTGCCGAAATGGTGGAAGAACAGCTGGTTGATCAGCTGGTTCATCTCCACACCGCCACCGCCGTGGCTGAGTTGGATCTCTCTCATGTGGCTTGGTTCTCCGCACGGCAGCCGTGGCTAAGTTGAATTTCTCTCATTGCTCCTGGATCCCCATATAGCGGTAGTAGGCGTTGCAGGCCCCCTCGGAGCTCACCATGCAGCTGCCCATGGGCTGGGTCGGGGTGCAGCCCCGGCCGAAGACCTTGCACTGGTTCGGCTTGGCGAGCCCGCGCAGGATATCGGCGCACTGACAGGCCTTGTGATCGTCGATGGGGGTCTGGCTGAGGGCAAAGTGGCGCTCCGCATCCCGGGCGGCGAAGGCGTCTCGCAGGCGCAGGGCGGAGGCGTTGATGTCGCCGAGCCCGCGCCAGCGAAAGTGCTCGCGGGTCTCAAAATACTTATCGACCAGACGCTGGGCGGCCCGGTTGCCGCTGGCGGTCACGGCGCGGCTGTATTGCACCTCGAGCGCGCAGCGCCCCTCCACCTTCTGGCGCACCATCATCAAGAGCGCCTCCATCACGTCCACCGGCTCGAAGCCGCTCACCACCACCGGCACTTGGTAGCGCTGGACTATGGGCAGGTAGATGTCGGCGCCGGTGATGACGCTGACGTGGGAGGGGCCGATAAAGGCGTTGACCTTGGCGACCCCGTCGGCCATCACGGCGTGAATGGCGGGGGGCACCAGCACATGGTTGATATGAAACAGCAGGTTGTTCACTCCCGCGGCGTCTGCGGCTGCCAGCAGCGCCGCCGTCATGGGGGTGGAGGTCTCGAAACCTATGGCGAAGAACACCACTGTCTTATCGGGGTTCTCCTTCGCGATGCGCAGGGCATCGAGGGGGTCATAGACGGGGCGAATGTCGCTACCCTTTGCCCGCTGCTGGGCCAAGGAACCTTTGGAGCCCGGCACCCGTATCATGTCTCCCAGGGTCACCAGGATGACGTTCGGCTTGGCGGCCAGCTCCATGGCCTGATCGATGCGCTCTTTCGGCATGACGCAGACCGGGCAGCCGGGGCCATGGACGAATTCGATGCTGGCCGGCAGCAACTGGGGCAGACCGTACTTCATGATGGTGTGGGTATGGCCGCCGCACACCTCCATCACCCGCAGGGGCTCGGGCAGTTGCTCGGCCAGCTCGCTTATCTGGGCGGCGAGGGCGCGGATCACTTGGGGCTCACGAAAACCCTGAAACAGATCGTTCAGGCTCAGCATGGCAAGATGTCCTGCTTGGGCATCAGGGCCACCATCTGGCGGAAGCTCTCCAGGCTCGCCTGGGCTTCTTCCTCGTCAATCTTGCTCATCACGAAACCGATGTGAAGCAGCACATAGTCCCCCAGCGCCAGCGGATCTTCGAGCAGCATGCAGCTGACCCGCCGCTGCACCCCCAGGGTGTCGACGGTGACGCAGTTATCTTCGGGGTGTAACTGCACCACCTGGGAGGGAATGGAAAGGCACATATGTTCAGGACTCCGACACGGCAGCGCCCGTTGGCGCGGCAAGATAAGAGGTGGCAAGCCAGGGCTGGCGCTTGTCGGTGGGGGCAGGAGAGGGCATTGATTCAGGACTCCGACACGGCGGGCAGGGCGGTCGGCCCCGGCTCCGCAAGATGATGGATGGCAAACCAGAGCTGGCCTGCGGCTATGCCGCCGTCGTTGAGCGGCAGGGTCTGGCTGGTCAATGTTTTGCGTCCCGCCACTTCAAGGCGGGGGACAAGCTGGTCCATCAGCACGCGGTTTTGGAAGACGCCGCCCCCCAGTACTACCGGATAGGTGGGGAAGCGTTCGGCAAGTTGGGCGATAAGCTCAACGATGGCGCGGATAAAGCCGGCGGCCAAGTTCGCCACCGGTACTTCATTGCGCTGCCTGAGCAGTTCGGCAACGAGCGACGCCCAGTCGATCAGCAGGGGGCCGCTCGCTTGCTCGATCAGTTCGAAATGCAGCGGCCAGGGCTTGGCATCCGGGGCGAGTCGCAGGGCCGCCGCTTCCAGCAAGAGCCCCGCTTCCCCTTCGTAATCCGGCTCGTCGACCAGGCCCAAGAGGACGACCACGGCGTCGAACAGTCGACCCATGGAGCTGGTATAAGGAGCATTGCGGCCAAGGCGCCACAGCTGGTGCAGGTTGGCGAGCCGCTCGGCGGGCATTTGGCTTATCACGGGAAGATCGAGGGCGCCTATCTCATCTGACGTGTGGGATTCAAACAGCAGGCCCAGCAGCTGGCGCACCGGCTCACGGATGGCCTGTTCCCCCCCGATCAGCCGAAATGGCTTGAGGTGTGCCACTCGTTCAAACCCCTTCACGTCGGCAATCAGCAGCTCGCCGCCCCAGAGGGTGCCATCATCGCCGAGGCCGATGCCGTCGAAGGCAAAGCCCAATACGGGGCCAGTGATGTCATGCTCGGCCATCACTCCCAGCAGATGGGCGTGGTGATGCTGCACCTCGAGATGGGTCGTCCCCTCTGTGGCGCAATAGGCCTTGGCCCACTGATGGCTGAGATAACCGGGATGGCAGTCGGACACCAGCGTACTGGGCTTGAGATCGTAGAGGGTGCGGAAGGTGTCCAGGGTCTGCTCGAAGTGCTGCTGCATCGGCAGGCTGTGCAGGTCCCCAATATAGGGGCTGTAAATGCGCTGGCGACCGAAGGCCAACGCCAGCTGATTCTTCTGCTGGGCGCCCACCGCCAGCACGGGTTGCCCGATCGCTGTTTTCAGGCTGGGGGTGCAGGGGGCATAACCGCGGGCGAGGCGCAGGGACTGCTGCCTTCCGCCCGCCCACTGCACCAGGCTGTCGTCGCAGGGGTGTAAGATGGGGCGGTTATGATCCAGGATGCCGTCTATCTGTGCCCCAAGTTCAGAAACTACAGCCTCACATTGGATCAGGATGGGGCTGCCACGGGCATTGGCGCTGGTGGCCACCAGCGGCATGGCGCAGGCCTCCAGCAACAGCTGATGCAGCGGGGTGTAGGGCAGCATGACCCCGAGATAGGGGATGCCGGGGGCTATGCCTTCGGCCAGTGGCACCGTGCTGGGCGGCAGCTCGGCCGATGGCCTCTTGCGCAGCAGGGTGATGGGTCTGGGCTGGGAGCCGAGCAGTTGCCACTCGGCCTCGCCGCCCTCCACGTGCAGCCTTGCCTCCTCGAGGGATCCCATCATCACCGCCAGCGGCTTGCGGGCGCGGCGTTTGAGCACGCGCAGCCGCGCCACGGCCTGCTCGCTGCGGGCGTCACACATCAGGTGATAGCCCCCCATCCCCTTGACCGCGATTAGTGCGCCTTCTTGCAGCGCGCGGGCGGCGGCTTGCAGGGCCTGCTCCCGTTTTGCCAGCGCCAGGCCTTCGCCACCGCGCCAGGTCAACTGAGGCCCGCAATCCGGACAGCTCACCGGCTGGGCGTGGTAACGCCTGTCTAGCGGATCCTCGTAGGCGCGAGCGCAGTTCGGGCACATGGCGAAACCCGCCATGGCGGTGTGGGGCCTGTCGTAGGGGAGGCGGCGGATGATGCTGTAGCGCGGGCCGCAATGGGTGCAGTTGGTGAAGGGATAGCGGTGGTGGCGATCCGCCGAGTTGGCGATGTCCCGGGCGCAGGCCTTGCACATGCCCTGATCCGGTGAGATGGCGACCGTGGCCGCGCTCTGCTGCTGGCTGGCCCTGATATGAAAGGTGCCATCGAAGTCGGGGTCGTCATCAAGGGGGAGCGCCCGTTCACTGAAGCTGTCGATGCGGCTGAGCGGTGGAGCCAGTTCCCGTAGCTCGTGGGCAAAATCTGCCAACTGGGCCGGGCTGCCTTGCACCCCTATGGTGACGCCGTTGGCATCGTTGAGCACATAGCCGGTGAGGCGATGGGAGAGCGCCAGCCCATAGACGAAGGGGCGAAAGCCGACTCCCTGTACTATGCCGTTGAGCCGAAACTCGCGGCGCAGTTGGACAGGCTCAGAGCTGGTTGGGGATGAGTGAGTCATTGGGGTCGTCTTCGCTGTCATACCACCTCGCCCTCTGCGAACGGCTTGTCTGCCAGCTGCGCACAAGGGGGCAGGCGCAGCACCCGCCGATCGTTCTCTTCCCGCCTGAGCCAGCCATCCATTTCCATGCGCAGACAGAACGGAATGGCGTATTTGCGCGATAGTCCGGTGATCTCTTTGAACTTGCCCATGTCGATCAGATCCCCCACCTGCTGGCCTGCCAGCACGGCCCGTACCATATGGTCATAGAGTTCGGCATCGTAGTAGATGGGCCCTTCCAGCTGTACCAGATAGGTGAGCCGCGCCAGGTTGCGAAGCTGCTTTTGCAGCGCGCCTTTTGGCCGCAGCCCCTGAGGCAGGGTGAGCTGGAGCACTGGGTCTATCGCTACGCCGCCGGGGCCCAGTTTACCGGGCTCATACCCCTCCTTGCCTTGATCTCGCACCAGTTTGAGCACCAGCCGCGCCTCTTCCCCGAGCTCATCTTCCGACTCGTCACTGCCCGGCTGCCACTTCTCGTGGTGCAGGCGGATCTGCTGCTCCTCCTTGAGTCGCTGCAACAACTGCTGCACGACCGGCAGGACGATGTGCAGCCTGGTGGCGAGTTCGGTGGCGCTCATCGGCTGCTGTGCCAGGATGGTCAGCAGCGCGGTGCGGGTATCTGCGAGCCAAGCGTGGCTCAGGATCCAGTCCCCATCCTGCACCGTGGCCGGAGGCGGCTCGATAAAGTGGCTGTCGAGGGCATAGCCATCGAGCCCCAGCTGCAGGGTGGCGGGGTTGAGGCCGGCGAGATCCCACGGCAGCTCGCACAGCAGGGCGTGCAGCGCCTTGCGTTTGGCGGGATGGATGTCGCCGCACCAGAGGATGCGGGCGCCGTGCAACAGCTCGCTGCTGCCGTGGCGGATGATGGCGAGCGGCTGGCCGAAGAAGCAGGGGATGGGGCTGGCAAAGATCAATCTGGCCAGCCGGGTCTCCTTGATGGGCATCTCTTTTATAGATGCCTCTTTAATCGGCACCTCTTTGATAGGTACAAAGCGGGCCCGGCCGTGCCAGCTGCCGAGCGCCACCTCCACTTCCTGGTTGCGAAGACTTGGAGCGGCTTGGTTGTTCAGAGTTGGATTGGCGAGCTCCAGCCGCACTATCAGGTGGCTGACCGCCTGACAATCTCCGGCGGCGCTGGCGAGGCAGTGACCGCGGGCCACCTCCTTGTGGGGCACCTTTTTAAGCCCCACCGCCACCCGGCAGACGGCGCCAATCTCATCGACGGCTCTGTGATAGGCCTGCAGGGAGCGTATCTGCACCTCCCTGTTGGCGGGATAGAGCCGCAGCTTGTCTCCCACCTTGAGGCTGCCCCGTTGCAGGGTGCCGGTGAGCACGGTACCTGTGCCGCTGGCGGTGAAGACCCTGTCCACATAGAGGCGGGGGGCCTGCTGCTCGCGGGCGGCTTGCTCGTCTGCCACATCCGCCAGCTGGTGGACGATGGCAGTGTGCAGCGCGTCTATGTTCTCGCCCGTCTTGGCGCTGACGCAGACGATGTCCGGCACCATGCCGCTCTCGTCCATCACCCGCTCCAGCAAGGCTTCTTCCAGTAGCGCCAGATCTTCTTTGTTTACCAAGTCGCACTTGTTGATGCAGACCAGCAGGCGCGGCACCCCCATGGCTTTGAGCAGGCGCAGGTGATCGCCGGTCATGGGCATCCAGCCCTCGTCGGCGGCGATCACCAAGAGCACCAGATCCAGGCTCCGGAGCCCCGCCACCATGTTGCGCACATAGCGCTCGTGGCCGGGCACGTCTATCACCCCTATGGTATTGCCCTGGCCGTCGTCGAAGTGGGCGAAGCCGAGATCCTGGGTCATGCCGATGGCCTGTTCGTGGGCGCGGGCGGTGATGATGCCGGTGAGGGCCTGGATCAGCAGGGTCTTGCCATGATCCACGTGGCCGGCGAGGCCGATGACGGTGCGATAGGAGCTCATGGGATCAGACCGCCTCCCTCGAGAGGTTCAGGGGATGGCCAACCTGGGGTATTTCTGCAGTATTTTCTATGTCTTTTACTGGTTTTAATAGCATGTATAACTGTGAAATCAGCACATCCATATCCTCCTCCAGCAAGGAAGCCATGTTGAGCAGCACCTGCTGCTGACGGACCGTCGCTATCACCGGCACCGGCAATTCCCGCAAGGCATCGAGCAACTGCTGGGCGGGGCGCGGGTCCAGGCAGGCCAGCGCCGGGGCAGGGTAGAACTCGTCCGGCAGGGTGCCGCCACCCACTACCAGCTGGGCGGGCACTTGGGCGAAGCAGCCGGGCAGGGCGTGCATCAGTCGCTCGGCCCTCCCTTGCATGGCGGCGGGATCGGAGATAGTGCGCTGGGCGATCCCTTCCCCTGTGGGGGACTTGTTGAGCTTGTGAATGAGCAGGCGTTCCAGCAAGGAGTAGACGATGCGGCTCGGGCGGAAGGTGCGCATCATGGGGTGTTTTTCGAGCCGCTTGATGAGGTCGCTGCGGCCGCCGATGATGCCGCACTGGGGTCCTCCCAGCAGCTTGTCGCCGGAGTAGCAGACCAGATCCGCCCCTGCCTTGAGGTACTGGCGCACCGAGGTTTCGTCCGGGGCAAACCCCTCTGTGGTGAGGCCTGAGCCCTGATCCACCGCCAGTACTATGTGATCCGGCAGGACGCGGGCGACCTCGCCGATGTCCGGGGATTCGGTGAAGCCGCGAATGGCGAAATTCGATCTGTGCACCATCAGCACCAGGGCGGTCTGATCGGTGATGGCATCGAGGTAATCCTTGGCCGTGGTGATGTTGGTGGTGCCCACCTCCACCAGGGTGGCGCCGGAGAGCGCCAGAATGTCCGGGATGCGAAAGCCGCCGCCAATCTGAATCTGCTCGCCGCGCGAAACGATCACCTCGCGCCCCTTGGCAATCTCTTGCAACAGCAGAAAGAGGGAGGCGGCGTTGTTGTTCACCACCAGCGAGTCTTCGGCCTGGGTCAGGCTGGCGAGCAGGGGGGCAATCAGCCCCTTGCGGCCGCCGCGCTTGCCGGTGGCGAGATCCAGTTCCAAGTTGTTGTAACCGGTGTTGAGCTCGCGTACCTCGTCCCACAGCTCGGCATTGAGCGGTGAGCGCCCCAAATTGGTATGAACGAGGGTGCCGGTGGCGTTGATAAGCCGGGTCTGACGTTGGCGCACCCACTGCTGACAGCGGGTAACTATCTGCGCCTCCAGGTAGGTTTGGTCTATGCCCGTAGTGCGAAAGCCTTCGCTTTGGCGCAGCTCGCTCAAGGTCTCGCGTACCACCTGGGTCACCAGGGGGCGACTCAAGTCGGCGATATAGGGCGCGAGAAAGGCTTGCTGCAGCAACTGTTCCACCTGGGGCAGGCGAAAATTGGGCTGAGTTGGCTGGTGGTCGGTGGCTGATGCGTGAGACTGGTTCGGCATGATGTTACCCGGACTGTGCTGGCGGATGCACACCGACTGGCCGATAAGATGACGACAATGGTTGGATATTCAGGCGCAAGGAAACAGCATCATCATTTAATAATTCGCAGATGCGATTGAATTAATCACAAGGCCAGGATAACCATCTGTCTATTTATATTGGCAAGCGGTATGAAGGCGTTCTATCCAATATAGAAAAGTGGCGGAAGAGGCAGGAATCGAACCTGCCAAAGCCTTCTCGGCTCACGTCGGTTTTGAAGACCGGGAGGGCCACCAGACCCCATCAACTTCCACTAAGGTCGCCATTTTGTGGCACTTTTTTGTGACTGGCAACGCTTTTTTGGCCATAAAACCCCGTTATTTAGCCATTTTGTCACGTATCTCCACAAGCGTTGTTTTATATCAAAAATGGCGCAGTTAGCCCGAAGTTTTTATTGTCACAACGGGCCAATCTGAAATGTAGTGAGAATTGTTTTTGATAGTGCGCAGGATATTTATCTCGCGCTATTTACATTATTCCACTGGGCGAATCGCTCTATTAATAGATCTGTATCCTGGGCCGCCGCCAGATGCTGGTGCAGATAATCCATGGCGCCGCTCACCATCTCCGTCATGGGGAAGGAAAACGCCACTATGGCCGGCTGCACCCCGACGAAGAGCACCTCGGGTACGAAGGTTTTCAGCTCGTCGATGAGGAAATTGAGCGGCATGTTGTGGGTCGAGAAGATAAACATGTCGGCGATGGTCTCGGGCGGGATCACCTGGAGCGTTCCCGCCTTCTCGCCGATCTCGGCGGCGTCCACCAGCAGTACCCGATCCGGTTGCAGCTCCCGAATCTTGTACACCATATTCTCCGGCGCTATACCGCCGTCGATGTGCAGCCAGCCGGGCAGGGGGCTTTCCTGCAACTTTTCCGCGAGATAAGGGCCGGCACCGTCGTCCCCCATCATGGCATTGCCCACGGTCAACACGAGATTGCGGCTCATTAGCGGCTCCTTATCATCAGGTACATATGGGGGTCGTTATACAGCGCGGTGAGCTGCTCCATGAAGGTGTCGGTCCAGCCCAGCTCTGACTCGCTGAGCACACCCTCGGCCTTGCGCAGCCGGTCTAAGGCGCAGGCCAGCATGTGGCAGTGCTCCCGATAGACGGTGATCTCGCCGAAGGTGAGAAAGCCTTCCATCTTGCGACGCGCCTCGCTGCCTGCCGGCAGCTTGCCGACCCAGTCCCGATAGCCTGCCAAGGGGCAGACCAGATCCGCGCTCAGGCAATCGACGATGCCGAGGTGGTGGCCGATGGCGAGGCTGTAGTACATCACCTCTTTGGCCTCCTCGGGCACGTCAAACTGCTCGTCCACGAACTTGCGGGAGAGGCGATAGAAGAAGACCTGGTCAGCCATGGGTGACCTCTTTCTTGCCCGAGCCCCGGTTGAGGCAGGCGTTGGCCAGGTTGTTGACGATCTCCGACAGGCGCGGATCGTCGTGCTGCTGCAGATAACTTTGGATACGCAAGTCCACGTCCTGCTGGGTCGCCCCTTCCAGCAGCGCCATAAACTCGTCGGCGATGATGCGGCCCTGTCGGTAGCCCGCCATGCGGCGCGCCTCGCGCTCGATCATCACCCGGATCTCGTGCGGGATGCCGGTGTGGCGCAGCTCGACCCGCGCGCCCGCCGCCACTTCGTGGCTGGTGGCTTTCAGTTTCTGCTCAAGCAGACCCAGGGCCACCGCGAAGCCGTAGATGGTCGCCGCCGGGGTAGGAGGGCAGCCGGGGATATAGACATCCACCGGCACTATCTTGTCGGTGCCGCCCCAGACGCAGTAGAGATCGTGGAAGATGCCGCCGTCACAGCCGCAGGCGCCGTAGGCGATGCAGATCTTGGGATCCGGGGCCGCCTCGTAGGCGCGCAGGGCCGGCACCCGCATGGCCCGAGTCACGGCGCCGGTGAACAGCAGGATGTCGGCGTGGCGCGGGGAGGCGACCACCTTGATGCCGAAGCGCTCGGCGTCAAACACCGGGGTGATAGTGGCGAAGATCTCGATCTCGCAGGCGTTGCAGCCGCCGCAATCCACCCGATAGACATAGGCCGAGCGGCGAATGTCTTTGAGCAGTGTCTTTTTGAGGCGCGTTATCTCGGGATCCTGTGCCAGGGGCACGGCGCGGCTATGGGCATCGCCAATAATGGGTTCTATGCCTTTGATTTGGCTCATCAGATCCACTCCTGTTGGGCTGTTGACCGGACGGGCTGGTGCAACATGCTCTGTTTGCGTTTGCAGTCGGAGCAGTGGTGTAACCGCTCCGGGTGAGCCAGCGGCTTGGCCGCCTGCGCCAGGGTGTCTTCCACCAGGGCCACCAGTCTGGCGGGGGCGAAGTAGCTGCCGCACAGCTCGCAGGGGGCCAGGGGGAAGCGGGCCTCCTCGTAGAGATCGGCCTTGTTGGTCACCGCCAGTTCGAAGTTCGGGGAGAGCGAAATGGCGTGGGTCGGGCACACCTCCTCGCAGCGGCCGCAGAAGATGCAGCGCGCCATGGAGAGCTCCCAGCGCCGCTCGCCGCTTTCCATGTCGGTCTCCATAATGAGGGCGTTGGCCGGGCAGGCCTTGGTGCAGGCGGCGCAGGCGATGCACTGGCTAGCCTGGTATTCCGGTTTGCCACGAAAGTCCCGGTTCACCTCGAAGGGGGCGAAGGGGTACCTGGCCGCCGGCGTGCCGGCCTTAAGGATGGTCTTGAACAGCTTGATCATGATGGCCCCTTATTTGAGCGGAGAGTGCTTGCGGTCGATGCCGTAGCGCTCGATCTCCTTGTAGGAGACCACGGTGGATTTGCCCTTCTTGGGGTCGACCAGGGTGACCCGGTCGGTGCAGGAGTAGCAGGGATCCAGGCTGCCGATGATGAGCGGCGCATCCGCCACCGTATTGCCCCGCAGCATGTAGCGCAGGGCGGGCCAGTTGGCGTAGGTGGCGGCGCGGCAGCGCCAGCGAAACAGCTTCTGGTTGTCCCCGGTCATGCTCCAGTGCACGTTCTCGCCGCGGGGCGCCTCGGTGAAGCCCAGCGCAAACTTGCCCGGCTGGTAGGTGAAGCCTTCGGTGAGCAAGGGGCCTTCTGGCAGGTGATTGAGACCAAATTCAATCATGTCGAGGGAGTCGTAGAGCTCGTGAATGCGCACCAGCACCCGGGATTGCACGTCGCAGCCCGCTAGCGTCTGGATCTCCATGGGGAGCTCGCGGTAGGCGGCGAAGTCGTGTACCCGGCGCACGTCGCGCTTGAAGCCGCTCGCCCGCACCATGGGGCCGACGCAGCTGAAGTCCCGCGCCACCTGCGGATCCAGCCGACCAATCCCCACCAGACGGGAGGAGATGTTGGCGGTATCGAGCAGCATGGCCACCAGGGGCTTGAGCTCATCGCGGAGCTCCCGCACCAGCTGGGCGCCCTTGATGCGATCTTCCTTGAAGATGTCCCGGCGTACCCCGCCGATGAGGTTGAGGCCATAGGTCTTGCGGGCGCCGGTGAGCAGCTCGGCCAGGGTCATGGATTTCTCCCGCACCCGGAAGAACTGCATAAAACCGGTGTCGAAACCGGTGAAGTGGCTCGACAGGCCGATGTTGAGAATGTGGCTGTGTAGGCGCTCCACCTCCAGCAGCACGGCGCGGATCATCTTGGCCCGCTCCGGCACCTGGATGCCCATGGCGTTCTCCACCGAGGTGGTGTAGGCGACGCTGTGGGTGAAGCCGCAGATGCCGCACACCCGATCGGTGAGGAAGGCCACCTCGTTGTAACCCATGCGGGTCTCGGCCAGCTTCTCCATGCCGCGGTGGACATAGAACAGCCGGTAGTCGGCATCAATGATGTCTTCCCCATCCACAAACAACCGGAAGTGGCCCGGCTCGTCCGAGGTGATGTGCAGCGGGCCGACCGGCACGATGCGATTGGCATCGCTCCCGAGCTCGTTGACGAAGGGATAGGTCTCGGTCTCGGTGGTGGGAGAGGGACGCTGGCGATAATCCATGGCGTCCTTGCGAAGGGGGTGAAGGTCCTCGGGCCAGTCATCCGGCAGTACCAGCCGGCGCTCGTCCGGCAGGCCGACCGCACGCAGGCCGTACATGTCGCGGATCTCCCGCTCCCCCCACACCGCCGCCGGAATGGTGGGGGTGATGGAGGGATACTCCTGCTCGATGGCGTTGACCAGCACCTTGACGGTGATCCAGCTCTTGGTCTCGGCCTCCATGGAGAAGACGTGGTAGACGGCGAAGTGGCCGTTGAGGCTGCGCTCGTCGTTGGCAAAGGAGACCGACAGCCAGCCGCCGAGCTTGTGGAACAAGATGCTGGTGAGGGCAATCAAGTCGGTGGGTTTGACGGTCAGGGTGGCCTGATCGGCGGTCTGCCACTGCTCGTCCGTGATGGCGTGGGGCAGTTGCTGTCGCAGTTGCTGGATGTAGTCGCAGCCGATGCGATCTGAGATGGCGATGGTCATGCAGTTATCTCGTTAAAATCGGGAAAAATGAAATCGGAAACAGCGGGGGCCAAGGCGGACATGGCTTATACCCCGACCAGATAGGCGAGCAGGGCCAAGAGGGCGAGCCCCAGGCCATAGCGGGTCAGCCTGTGGGTGCGCACGAACTGGGTGCGGGCCATGGCGTTTTCGATGAGGCCCGCGAGCGCAAAGGCCACCAGCAGCTTGCAGGCGAGGATAAGCGCGGCCATGGCCAGCGCCGGCAGACTCCAGTCCGCCGCCTTGCCAAAGGGCAGGAAGATGACCAAGAAGAGTTGCACCACCACCAGTTGCTTGAGGCCGATGCCGAGCTTGAACAGGGCGAGACCGGCACCGGAATATTCGGTCAGCGGCCCCTCCTGCAGCTCCTGCTCGGCTTCGGCGCAGTCGAAGGGCAGCTTGCCCATCTCCACGAAGACCGCGAAGGCGCAGGCGGCCCCCGCCAGCAGGGTGGCGACGGGGGCGGCCAGCGGCTGGGTGGCCACATAGGTGCTGATGTTGCCGAGATCCGAGCTGCCCACCATCATCGCCATGATGAAGCAGGCCAGCACCAGGATGGGCTCGACCAGGATGCCGAGGGTCAGTTCGCGGCGGGCACCGATCCCTGCAAACATGCTGCCGCTGTCGAGCCCGGTGAGGGCGAAGAAGAAGCGGAAGATGGCGAACAGATAGATGTCGGTGATGAGATCCCCGGCGATGGGGAAGGGGGACTCGTGGGTCAGGGTCGGCAGTGCCATGGCCACCAGCAGCAGGGTGGCGATGAGCAGGGCCGGGGTCAGGTTGAAGATGATGCCGGCAGGCTCCGGGGTGACTTCCTGACGGCGCAGCAGTTTGCCGATATCCCGGTAATCCTGCAGCAGTCCCGGCCCCTGGCGCGAGTGCATCTTGGCCCGCAATACACGGTTAAAACCGGTGGCGAGCGGGGCCAGCGCCAGCATGGCGAGGGCCTGGGTGAGGGCGAGGGCGACCATGCCCCAGCTTGGCATTTCGAGAGCGGGCATCATTGAACTCCTACTGCCATCAGGATAAAGAGCGCCAGCACCAGGCCATGAAGCAGCCAGCCAGCGGCGGAGGGCGACTCACTCACCCCGTGCAGCGAACTGGCCAGATCGAGGCGCGATTGCTTGCGATAGAGGGGCGCGCACAGCTGGCGCAGGGTATGGGTAACAGCGCCGGAAGTGAGGCTCATGCGCTCCTCATAGGCGTAGCCACAGGCCCAGGGCGTACCGGCGTGGCGGCGACCGAGCTTGGGACCCTTGAACAGCGCCAGGATCAGCAGCGGAATGAGGAAGAGGCCAATTAAAGTGATGGCAATCACCGGTGGGGAGAGCACGGCCTGGCTGCTATCGAGCGGCAGCAGGGTCGCGCCGGTTGCCACCGTCATCTGGTTGGCAACCAGTGCCTGACCGTAGCCGTTGACCAGGGGGGTAATCCAGGGGGCGCCCAGACCCAGCACCAGACAGACGGCGGCTAGCAGCAGGGTGCCCGCCACCATGGCGCCCGGCACTTCGCGGGCCTGGCTCGCCTTCTCGCTGCGCGGGGCGCCGCAGAAGCAGATGCCGTAGACCTTGACGAAGCACATCACCGCCATGGCACCGGTCACCGCCAGCATCACCACGGCGAGCGGCGCGACTATGGAGGTGCCGAGCTTGGTCATGCTGAGCAGGGCCTGATAGATAAACCATTCGCTCACGAAGCCGTTGAGCGGTGGCAGGGCCGAGATGGCCATGGCACCGATGAGAAACGCCAGCGCCGTCCAGGGCATCAGCTTGGCGAGGCCCCCCATCTTGTCCATGTCGCGGGTATGCAGGCGGAACATGACGGAGCCCGTGCCCATAAACAGCAGGCTCTTGAAGATGGCGTGGTTGAGCAGGTGATAGAGGGCCCCGAGCAGCCCCAGCGCCACCAGGGTGGGTTGCTGGTTGGCGAGGCCAATCATGCCGATCCCCATCCCCATCAGGATGATGCCGATGTTCTCCACCGTGTGGTAGGCGAGCAGCCGCTTGAGGTCATGTTCGGCCAGGGCAAACAGCACCCCGAGCACAGCCGAGCAGGCGCCGAAGATCAGCACCATGTAGCCCCACCAGAGCTGGCTGGCGCCGAGAAAATCGATGGCGACCCGCAGAATGCCAAACAAGCCCAGTTTGACCATGACGCCGGACATCAGCGCCGAGATATGGGAGGGGGCGACGGGCTCGGCCACCGGCAGCCAGCCGTGCAGGGGCACGAAACCGGCGCGCAGGCCAAAGCCGCAGAAGCTCAGCAGGAACACCAGGGAGGCGAGGGTGCCGGCCAGGTGCTGTTCACGCAGGGCGCTGAACTCCAGACTGCCGCTCTCACGGCAGAGCAGCCAGAAGGCGATGAGCACCAGCGCCATGCCGATATGGTTCATCACCAAATACAGCCGACTTTGTTTGGCGGCCTCCGGGTTGCGTTTGACCAGCCAGTAGCTGGTGAGGGTCACCAGCTCGTAGCAGAGCAAGAAGCCCAGCGCGTTGTCGGCGAGCACCATGCCCACCATGGCGAACAGGAAGAGGTTCATCAGCACGCCGATGGAAACATCCCCCTTGCCCTGATACTCCGTGATATAGGCAAAGGAGTAGAGAGACACGGCTGATCCAACGAGCGTGATCACCAACAGCATCAGGGCGGCCAGCATATCGAGGTGCACCGAACCCAGCAGCCAGAGCTGGCCGTCAATCGGTGCCCCCGAGGCGAGGGCCTCCACGGCAACTACCACACCGGCCAGGGAGCCCAGCAGGGCCAGGCCGCTGTTGAGGCGGTTGGCGAGGGA
>NZ_CDCA01000039.1:98069-158811 GCF_000820185.1 Aeromonas tecta | reverse complement strand
GGCGGTTGGCGAGGGAGGCTTGCTTGAGCAAGCCGCCCGCCGCGGCGCCCAGCAGCGCACCTAACAGAAAGAGCAGCAGGCTGCCCAGTAGAAGAGGGGGCAGCATCAGAGATCTCCCTGTGTGGACGATAAAGGCTGTGAGGCATGAGAGGCCGAGAAGGCGGGGGCCCCTTCCGGATGGGCGCTGGCGGCCTGCTGGCGTCGCTCACGGGCCGCACTGTCGCAGACACTGTCGTTGACCAGGGTCAGCGCCTGGGAGGGGCAAGCCTCGATGCAGGCCGGGCCATCCTCGCGAAAGGCGCAGAGATCGCATTTGACCGCGATGCTGCGCACGCCGGGCTCCCAGCTCAGCAGGTCTTCCCCAAAGCAGCTCAGGCCCGCCGAGGTGGAGGGGTTGCTGGAGCGGATGGAGCAGGGGATATAGGTGTCATAGCTGTTGGCGATCGCCACCGGGCGGCTGCCGCCACTCTGGATGGCGCCGAACGGGCAGGCCACGGCGCAGAGGTTGCAGCCGATGCAGAGGGATTCGTTGAGTTGCACGCTGTCGTCGGTCTGGCGGATGGCCTCGACCGGGCAGACCTTGATGCAGGGGGCGTCGTCACAGTGACGGCACTGAACCGGCATGGTCGCCTGCTCGTGTCGCATGACGGTTAATCGGGGGGCTTGCTGCAAACCCTGGGCCTTGTGAACGGTTGAGCAGGCGGCCATACAGGTGCCACAGCCGATACAAAGCCTGGGGTCGGCGATAACGAAGCGGTTCATAGCCTACCTTGTCGTGTCGCGAACGGAGAAAGTAGGGGCAGGTTGGCAAGATGCGGGCCAAATTGGGTTGAGTGGCAGACTTGACTGTTAGGTGCTGTTTTTAAAGGGATTTAAATTTCACGGGGGAGGCTGGCGAGAGGGCCGGCGGGTGTCGAACCGTGACGCTCGTCACTTGTGACGAAGGGTGGGAGAGGGTTCGTCACCCAGAAGGACAACCGTTCGTCGGCAGAGGAACACCGGAGCATGGAAGGGATAAGGGTAGGGTGCAATGAACGACGTGAATTGCACCTCTCGCGGCCCCCTTCTCCCCTCGCGGGAGAAGGGCTGGGGATGAGGGGGAGTGGTCTTCGTCCATGGTTAACGGAAAAAAGAAGAGGGAGGCTGATGCCTCCCTCTTTTTTGTTTCGTGCGTCCGATTAGGCTTCGCTAATCGAACCCGCCATCAAATATCCACTTGCGAGCCGAGCTCAATCACCCGGTTGGGCGGGATCTCGAACTGATCCGGCGCCCGCAGGGCATTGCGTTGCAGCAGCATAAACAGCTGGCCGCGCAGATAGAGATACCAGGGGCGCTCCTTCATGATGAGGGACTCGTGGGCCATGAAGAACGAGGTCTCCATCATCCGGCAGCTCAGTCCCTCCGCATTGCAGCGATGGAAGATCTCCTCCACGTTCGGGGTCTCGCGCCAGCCATGGCTCGCCACCACCCGCCAGAAGGTGGGGGAGAGCTGCTCGACACAGACCCGGCGCACGTTGTGGACGTAGGGCACATCTTCCACCCGCATGGTCAGCAGGATCACCCGCTCGTGCAGCACCTTGTTGTGCTTGAGGTTGTGCAGGAGCGCATGGGGGATCACGTTGACCACCCGCGACATATAGACGGCGGTACCCGCCACCCGGGTCGGCGGGGATTTCTCCAAGGATGCGATCATGGGATCCAGCGAGTTGCCGTGCTCGTTGAGGCGACGAATGAGCTGGAAGCGCTCGCTCTTCCAGCTGGTCATCAGGGTGAACATGACGGCCCCCAGGGTCAGCGGCAGCCAGCCGCCGGAGACGATTTTGGCGAGGTTCGCGGTAAACAGCGGCACGTCGATGGCGAGCAGCAGGGTGAACAGGGCAGCCACCAGGTACTTGTGCCAGTGCCAGCTGTTCTTGGCCACCGAGCAGAAGAGGATGCTGGTCAGCACCATGGTGCCGGTCACGGCGATGCCGTAGGCGGCCGCCAGATTGCTGGAGTGCTCGAAGCTCATGATGACGATCACCACGGACACATAGAGCATCCAGTTGATGACCGGAATATAGATCTGGCCGGACTCCTGCTCCGAGGTGTGGACGATGCGGATGGGGTTGAGATAGCCCAGGCGCACCGCCTGACGGGTCAGGGAGAAGACCCCGGAGATCACCGCCTGGGAGGCGATGACGGTGGCCAGGGTCGCGAGCAACAAGAGCGGCAGCAGCGCCCACTTGGGGGCGAGCAGGAAGAAGGGGTTGGCGATGGCCTCGGGGTCGCGCAGCAGCAGGGCTCCCTGGCCGAAGTAGTTGAGCACAAGCGACGGCAGCACCACCATAAACCAGGCGCGCCGGATCGGGCTCTTGCCAAAGTGACCCATGTCCGCGTAGAGCGCCTCCACCCCTGTGATGGCCAGCACCACGGCGCCGAGGGCGAAGAAGGAGGTGAGCCGGTATTCCATGAAGAAGCGCAGGGCCCAGAGCGGGTTGAGCGCCCCCAGCACCTCGGGGCTCTGGATGATGCTGCTAAGGCCGAGCGCCGCCAGGGTCAGGAACCAGACCAGCATGATGGGGGCAAACAGCTTGCCCACGGTGGCGGTGCCATGGCGCTGAATGGCGAACAGCAGGGTCAGCACCAGCACCGAGAGCGGTACTATGTAGGCGTCGAGGGAGGGGGCCACAATTTTCAGCCCCTCGATGGCCGACATCACCGACATGGCGGGGGTGATCACCACCTCGCCGTAGAAGAAGCTGCCGCCGATGAGCCCGAGGATGATGAGCACGGGGGCCCACTTCTCGGGGCTGTTGCGGGTCGCCAGCGACATCAGGGTCAAGATGCCCCCCTCGCCGGCGTTGTCGGCCCGCATCACGAAGGAGAGGTACTTGACCGAAACCACCAGTAGCAGCAGCCAGAAGATGAGGGAGAGGAAGCCCAGGATGGAGGCGGGTTCGACCCCGAAGCCGAATTGACCGGACAGGCACTCGCGCAGGGTATAGAGCGGACTGGTGCCGATATCGCCATAGACCACGCCGATCGCCGCCAGGGTGACGCCGGACAGGGCGGGTTTGTTAGTACAGTTCATGAGTTATCTTGTCAGATTGCCGGTGGCGCAGTCGCCAACACAGGGGTCCCGAGCGATCGGAAAACCGGGATCGTTATTCGGGAGGGTATTCAAGGATTGCAATGGGAAAGGGCGTTAGCTGGATAGAAATAGGCTCATCATGGGACACAGTCTGTTCATCTGCGATTCAGCTCATGATGACACAGAGTCTGTGGGAATCGATGCTGGTATAAATAATCAAAGGACCATGTTGAGTGAAATTATTAATTGTTCATTGATTGAAATGCAGAGACGGACGGTGAGCAAGTGCTTGTTTTAGCTGGGGTTCTATTTTACCCAGCGTTTCCTGTCAATCTGACTGAAAAATAAACGATAAAATGCTGGCCAATAAATTACCTGTCTGTATTGCAAAGAGGTCGAAATTGGGAGGCGATGGAGTCTTTTATTTGGTTAGAAAGAAGGGATGTATGAGGAAAGAAAGTACCCGCCTTAAAAGCAGCTACCATCAAGCAAAAAAAGAGAGGCATAAATAGGGTGTAAAGGAATGTAGTTATTACACCCTGTGGTATTTTATGTGTTAAGTAACCATGCAGGAATTAATGCATTCCCTCCATTGTCAAATTCTTCCACAAGATGAAAATTATCTAAGCCAGCAAAAAGAGAGGGAGGTACATGCTCAAATACGATCATTTGAAACTCTCCATCATTTTTATTTCTTTTATCAATATATGAGTCTAGAAGTTGAAAGGCTTTTTTTATTTTAAACTCGTCGGTATCGAGGAGTTTTTGCTTTGCTTGATTCATTTCCTCCCCAATAAGGCCTGCTAGGCTGGTCTATTATTAGTAGTGGTGCAACAAACGGGGATTTATTAATAAAGGAGATCTCTTGCATAGCAAGAGAGAAAAATAGATGGAGAAACATGTGATTGGAACTGCTACCAATTTTTTCAATGTTAGATGAATGAGGTCTTCTTAAAGAAAGTGACTTGGTTTTATAGTCAAAAACTGGCAGGTAAGATTCATAGTTAACTAAGGCTGAACCAACAGTTTCAATATATTCTGAAATTATTTCCTCTATGATCTTAATGGCCAGTTCTTTGCTGTTTTCTATATCATCAACCTTTATTTTTGATATTCTAGAATTTAGCTCTGCTATTTCTTCCTTATTAAGTTCAAGTCTAGATTTATCCTGGTGGTTATAAATCTCCAACTTTGCTTTAACCTCACCTAAAAACATATATTTTTCTTTTTCTGTGTGCAGAGATTGGTAATGTTCAGGTGTTATGGATTGTTTATCTTTTAATTCTTTGAGAGTCTGCTCTAAAGTTGTAATAGTATCATCAACTTGTTTGTTAATTGGGGTGTTAGTAGCACATGCTAGTTTTATTTTTCGTAGTTGGTCAGACAAGTGGTTAAAAACATCACCATATATTGATGTTTTTACTATATCGGCATTATGTTTTTGCAAATATGCTATGGGTCTTAAACTGTCAGCCGTTGTTTGTAATGTTTTTTTATAGTTTTCATATGCGATAGAGAATCGTTTTAAATTATATATTTTTCTTTCTGTTAGAGCTATGTTCTCAATATCTAGTTCATAAGTAGTCTTATTATCTTGATTTTCCTGTTTATTAAATAATAGGCTATCTAACGATAGTAAGGAGCTTTCAAGATCAAGGTTGCTATCAATAATATTGTAAGTCTTGGCCTGTTTAACAATAGCTTCTTGTTCAGACTTAAACAAAGATGATTTTTTTGACAAAAACTCGTTTTTTTTCTCAATTCTCAATCGTTGATTTTCAAGTGCTTCTTTCTTTTCCTTTTTTAAAATGTTTTCAATTGTCTGAATTCCAACAGCCAAATCAAATATTCTTGGTAAAGCCTCTCTGTAGCGAGCAATATTTTGTTTGTCAAAAAAAACACCAGAGTCATTTTCAATTATGTTAACTGATATGGTATTGAACATAAGAAAATATCTAAATGAGATCTTGCTTCCTAATCTTATGGAGTCTGCACCGTAAGAGATAGATATTTTTTTATTAATGCTGAATGCAGTCTCCATTAATAGTTTTAAATTTTCTTCCTTGGCATTGAAAAATGCAGAGTTAGGTATTTCCCCTTTGGGAGAAAAATAATAATGATAGGAAACTTTGTTTCCAATAGCAGCTGCTCGAGCTATTGTATAAGTCTGGTCATCAATAGAAAATCGAATCCCATACCATGCTACATTCTCATTTATAATGCTTTCAGATATGTTCGATTCACTAGAAAAAAAACAGTAATCAATTATGTCAATAATTTCACTTTTACCTGTACTACTGCCACCAGTAATGACATTAACTTTGTTTTTTTCAAAGGTTAATTCTCGGATTTTTCCATTGTTAAGCCAAAGAATGATTTTGTTTATATTGAATTTCATAGTTCTACTCGTAAATTTAAATATAGATATTCAGTTGGTGTCGTAAGAAAAGCAGCAATGTTTTTTGATGCTTGATATATTTTTTTTGCTCTTTTCCCCATGTCAGAGTGATAGGGTGTTAGTTCAGATATTTTTAATTTCCCCTCTTTATAGGAGATGTAGTTCATATCTTGAAGAAATTGAATAGCATTCAAGGATGTTACTAACGAATCACTAAATCTATAACTGAAGTTTGAGAAGAAAGATGTTTTAGACAAAAGCAGATCATCTGCACTATATATGTTTGTGGTTTTTCTTGCTAAATGATTTAGAAGCTCATTATGTGTTATTAGTGGTGCCACTAATAGAGTTTCTGCAATGGTCATTTCTTTTTTATGTTCTAGTACAGCACTTATTGCAAGTGAATAAATACCTAAGTTATTGTAGTTGCTGATATTCATGATTTATATTTTTCCCAATCTTTTCTCCACCCAATATATGGATGGTCAGACAAAGAATAGAAATAACCATTGCTGTTCACACTATTAAATGGTTGGGCCAATAGAGTTAGGTCGCAATTACGGATGTTATCCAATACTTTAAATGCATTTAAATTATCTTGAGTGTCAAAAGTGACTCCTCGAAATGCTGCTTTATGAATGTGTGACCACTTTTGGATTGCATCTTCTTGAAAGCTAATTGCTTCAATTTTAGTTAACTCACCGGTTTGTAGCCACGCTTCAAAGCTACTCTGTATTTTTAGCTTTTGTTTTGAGTAGTTGGCAATGGATGGGAGATCATCTATATCAATATCACCTATTTCAATTAACTGCATTATGAATGTTTGAGATTCTAGATCATCAGAATATAAACATGGTTCATCGATACTTGAAAATATTAAATCATCATTTCTAGCTACATCGTAGAGGCGTCTATATTTTGTATAGAATTCTTCAAATGAAATTGTAAGCTTCTCTCCATCCTTCACCTTAATGAAATTATCAAGCCTGATGGATGAATCTATTGACATAAATACTGAATCAATCTTGTTTTCTAAAATTTTGTCTGATCTTATTGCATCTTTGCACTTACTTATAATGTCACCTAAATTTAATTCAAAATGAATTTTGTATAAAAATTGCAATAAAACATCATCAGATAGGGCTAGAATTGAAGATATATATTCTTTTTTCTTACTATCTTCAGTCATTTTTAATAGACAATTTATTTCATTTCTAGCTGTCGTAATATCATTATCAGACTTGATTTTTTCTATGATATCTTGAAATCTATTTTTAGTTTCAGATTTGTTTGATGCTAAAACAAAGCTGGTTTTCTTTATAAAAGCTAGCTGCGCATTATCATCTGTTCTATTGTCTTTTTCGTCAGAAATCACCTTTGACCAATTTGATAATGTTTTCCATAGATCATTGTCTAATGTTGTGAGATTTTTAGGGCTACCATCTTTGCTTGTTTGAACAGTGTGCTTTAATTGATAAAGAATTTGTTCATCATTATTCAAGTCACAATGGACATCATCCTTTACCTCTAAGCCAACGCTTTGCCCTTTTCGTAAGGATAATAACTTCCAAAGAAAAAAATAATATTGGAAATCAAAGCCTATAGACTTGGTCTCAGCAGAAGTTAAATCCGTATGTGTCTTTAATTCACTCATCATCAACCTTTGATGGAGTTGTTTGTCTGTTGATAATCTTAAGTGTTTGCCTTGGCTAACAAAATTGTCTTAATAAATCCTGTTTAGATCAAACGCTACCGCCCCTCAGTTCGCTGCCTTTAACCAGTACTGTTGTGTTGTTTATCTGCATGGAAATGATCTCAACGGAGCAGGTTGCCATCTGGGACATGTTATCGGGCTGGATAAAAAACAGAAGCGGGAGGCGTTGGAAACCGGATCTTGCTCAACAAATGAGTCAATAGGGGGCTTTTTTGTTCTGTTTTTCTTTACGACTTGTACATTTCAAATAGAGAAACTAAACAACTTTGCCCCCAATTTTCCCCTCCAGTGCCTGTCGGTGCTGCCTTGAACCCTTTTGCTGCCATGCTATCGACATGTCGCCGAAAGGTCGGCCCATCCAATGGGGCAGGGCTTGTCACATGGGGTGTCGAGCTCGTCACTTTTGTCGTGTCGAGCCCGGCGTCCCGCCTCGCTCGTCATCGTCACTCGCCTGAGAGCAGCCGCTCAGATCCCTGATTACCCCTTTATTTTCAGTGTCTTGTGATTTTTATCGCAAGCGGGGGCCGGTTTGGTCTGATTAATGCCTAGTGGGGTGACCGGCTGCGTCGTTGCTTGTATTCAGCCCGGCGGCCGGTGCAACGAACCATTTAGGATCCCTCTTTTTATGAACAGCTTCGTGATTGCCGATCCCAGTCTCTGCATTGGGTGTCGTACCTGTGAGGTGGCCTGCGCCGTGTCACACCAGTCAGCGTCCTGCGGCGGGACCCTGGCGCGGGAGGGCGGCCTGCATCTCGCCATCGAGGATGGGCATCTGGTCTCCAAGGACAGCTATTTTCAGCCGCGCCTGAAAGTCATCGTCGGCAGCAAGGTGACCACCCCCGTGCTGTGCCGTCAGTGTGAAGACAAGCCCTGCGCCATGGCCTGCCCCAATAACGCCATCGTCACCGAGGATGGTTGCGTCAAGGTCTATCAGGCGCGCTGCATCGGCTGCAAATCCTGTGTGGTGGCTTGCCCCTATGGCGCCATGGCGGTGGTGGTGCAGGAGGTGGCCCCGGCCGCCGATGCGCTGTTCAAGCGCCCGCAGACCAAGGCCCAGGCCCTGAAGTGCGATCTCTGCCGCCACCGTGAGGCGGGCCCGGCCTGCGTCGAGGTGTGCCCGACCCAGGCGCTGCGCCTGGTAACCCCACAGAGTCTGGCGACCCTGAACCGGCAGAAACAGCTGGCCAGCGCCGAGGCGATGCCGGCGGGTTAGGTCGCGCCTTTGATGGCGATGCGGGTGTCGGCGTGTCAGCGCGGGTCTATGGCATTGAGCGTGAGCCGCAGTCCCGGCGCCGCCGACCAGGCCGACAAGCCGGATGGGCTCTGGATGGTGCAGTGCGTCTTTCTGCTTTGAGTGTTTTTTACCTGTCGAATGCACTGCCAGAGAGCCATCACCTCATCAATCCAACCATTTATCGTTAACCAACAAGAGACTGAGTCATGAAAAAAGTCATCACCGTCTGCCCCTATTGCGGCACCGGTTGCAAGATCAACCTGCTGGTTGATAACGACAAGGTGGTGGGGGCCGAGGGTGCCCACGGCCGGACCAACGAGGGGCAGCTCTGCCTCAAGGGCTACTACGGTTGGGATTTCTTGAACGACACCAACCTGCTGACCCCGCGTCTGAAAAGCCCGATGATCCGCCGCGAGCGCGGTGGCAAGCTCGAAGCCGTCTCCTGGGACGAGGCCATCGGCTTTGCCAGCAGCCGCTTGTCGGCTATCAAGGCGAAATACGGCGCCGACGCCATCATGACCACGGGCTCGGCCCGCGGCCCCGGCAACGAAGCCAACTATGTGATGCAAAAATTTGCCCGCGCCGTGCTGGGGACGAACAACGTCGATCACTGCGCGAGGGTGTGACACGCACCCTCAGTCTCCGGTCTGGAGACAACAGTAGGCAACGGCGCCATGAGCAACGCCATTCCCGAAATTCAAGAAACCAAGTGCCTGCTGGTGTTTGGTTACAATGCGGCCGACTCCCACCCCATAGTGGCGCGCCACATCCTCAAGGCGAAGGCGAACGGAGCCAAGGTGATCGTCTGCGATCCGCGCATGGTGGAAACCGCCCGCATCGCCGATCAGTGGCTGCCGCTCAAAAACGGCTCCAACATGGCGCTGGTCAATGCCTTCGGCAACGTGCTGATCGCCGAGAACCTTTATGACAAGGCGTTCGTCGCCAACTACACCGAGGGCTTTGAGACCTACAAGGCGCTGGTAGCCAAGTACACCCCGGAATACGTAGAGGGGATCACCGGCCTCAAGGCGGCGGATATCCGCGCGGCCATCCGCACCTATGCGGCGGCACCGGCCTCCATGATCCTGTGGGGCATGGGGGTGACCCAGTACGGTCAGGCAGTGGACGTCGTGAAGGGCCTCGCGGGGCTTGCGCTGCTCACCGGCAACTTCGGCCGGCGCGGCACCGGCTGCGGCCCGGTGCGCGGTCAGAACAACGTGCAGGGCACCTGCGACATGGGGATGCTGCCCCACCAGTTCCCGGGCTATCAGTCCGTGGCCGATCCCGCCATCAGCGCCAAGTTTGCCAAGGCCTGGGGCGTGGAGTCGCTGTCCCAGAAACCGGGTTATCGCCTGACCGAGCTCAGCCACAAGGTGGAGGAGGGCAAGTGCAAGGCCTTCTACATCTTCGGGGAAGATCCGGCCCAGACGGAAGCGGACCTGGCCCAGTTCAGGCGCACCCTGGGGGGCATGGAGCTGGTGATCGTCCAGGACATCTTCATGACCCAGACCGCCGAGATGGCGGATGTCATCTTGCCCGCCACCAGTTGGGGCGAGCACGAGGGGGTCTACAGCTCGGCGGATCGCGGCTTCCAGCGCTTCTACAAGGCGGTGACCCCGCCGGACAATGTCAAACCGGACTGGGCCATCTTCTCCCTGATGGCGACCACTATGGGTTATCCCATGGAATACCGGGATACAAACCAGATCTGGGATGAGATGCGGGCGCTCTGCCCACTCTACGCCGGGGTCAGCTACGACAAGATGGCGGATCTCAAGAGTGTGCAGTGGCCTTGCCCGACCGAGGATCACCCGGGCACCAGCACCCTGTTCGAGGGCAATGTGTTCACCACCCCGAGCGGCAAGGGTCAGTTGATTGCCTCCGAGTGGAGGCCACCCCTGGAGCAGCCCGACGAAAACTACCCGCTGGTGCTCTCCACCGTGCGGGAGGTGGGTCACTACTCCTGCCGCTCCATGACCGGCAACTGCTCGGCGCTGCAGACCCTCGCCGATGAGCCCGGCTATGTGCAGATCCACCCGAAGGATGCGCAACAGCTCGGGGTCAAGGATCAGGCGCTGGTCTGGATCTCGTCTCGCCGTGGCAAGGTGATCACCCGCGCCAACTACAACGAGCGGGTGAACGCTGGTGTGGTCTACATGACCTACCAGTGGTGGATAGGGGCCTGCAACGAGCTCACCATAGAGCACGTGGATCCCGTCTCCTACACCCCCGAGTACAAATACTGCGCGGTGAAAATAGAGCGAATTGATAATCAGTCTGAGGCGGAGAATTATGTCCAGACCGAATACAGTGCGCTCAAGGCGAAATTGCGCAGCGCCGCCAAGGGGTAAGTCTCGTTAAATAAAGTGGATCCAGGCTCTGTTCGCAGGGCCCGGATCCCCTCATCCTTTTTTCAATAGGCAGGCACCATCATGAGAAGTGAATTAACTATCTCGTTCGGGATCTTTTATGTTTCAGCCTATTTGCTGGCAATGTTATTGGGCATGGGGTGTTACCTCTGGTATGACGAATTGATATTCCTGCTGGGCTTTGGTTTCTTCGGCTGTTTTATCGCCGCAAGGATCGCCATGGGCGCCGTGCTGGCGGCCCTGAGCGTGCAGCTGGCCTGGCTCGTCGCCTTCCTCTCCACCACCCTGGTCAACTGCCTTCTGCTGGGCCTCTCTGCCCTGGTCATCTACCTGACCCATCAGGCGATCTCCGTTGAAATATCACAGAATATCAGTTGGTTATTGGTGGCATTTCAGCTGCTCTCGGCCGGCTTCATCTTCGGCGGCCTCAAGCTCTATCGCCATGATCTGCATGTATCCTGAGACGGGGCTGAGCGCGCCTGGGCGAGTCACAGGGGCCGGTGGCCAAAGATGGCGCACCGAATATCGGCGGGAGCGGCGGTATATTTCCAGCGGGAGGAATAAACATGCCCTGCTTATGAATAATAGGCGGACGGGCGCGGTTGTAATGCCATTGGGCCTACTCTATGATGCGACGCACCAGCACGATGCTATTTCAATGGATGTTTGTTTTTATAATTAAGTGTTAATTTGTTAAGTCTTAATTATAACATCTGACGGAATTGGCTGAGGCATCGTTTATCGTCGTTGCTGATTGCAATGTGCCTGCAATTTCCCCACACAGATATAATGCGAGGCCAGAATGCTGAATCTGAGTGCCATTCCGTTGACCGATATTTCCCCCATCTGGGATGACGGCTTTCTCTCCCTCTCCAAGACCCTGCTCTCCGCCGTGACCCTGGACGACTTCATCGAGAAGCTGAACCGGATCGAGGCCTGTTTCGGTGGCGTGACCCGGGTCAACCTCATCCTCAACCTGGGGGGAGAGGAGGCGGTGGTCTGCTTCATGGGAGAGCAGGGCCCGCAGCACCTCGTCTGTCGCAAGGGGGATCTGCACTTCTCCGCCCACTCGGAGCAGGCCATCGTCCTGCCGGCGGCCCGCTTCGTGAACCGCTGCGCCAAGCTTGCCAGCACCCCGGTCTATGACGGTCTGCAATCTTACTGCCAGTTGCCCATCACCACGGCTCGCAGCCACCTGGGTGGGGTCGAGTTTATCAGCTCCCAGCCCAATGCCTTCCCGATGGAAACCCTGGCCAAGCTGACCCAGCTCGCCGCCATCGTCGCCATTGCACTGGAAAGCGTGCAGGACAAGGAGCGCACCCTGGAGCAGGCCCACTCCCTGCGCCTGGAGCGCGACAGCTGCAAGATCCTGGTGGACGTGACCAATGCGGTGATTAAATTAGTGCGCATCGCCGAGCTCCCCAAGAGCCTGTTCGCCATCTTGCAGCACCATTTCGCCATCGGCAGCCTCTGCCTGGCGGAATACAACGCCACCTCCGACAGCTTCAAGAGTTATCTGGTGAACCCGCGCGAGAGCGATCAACCCGGCATCATCAACCACTCCTGCTTCGAGAAACACTGCCTGCAGGGGGCGCTCATCCAGAGCGAGCCCTTCTTCGTCTACCGCGAGCAGGGCCACGGCTGCAACTCCGGCTGCCGCTTCAGCGCCCAGATCCTGCCTCCCGAGGCGAACAGCTCCTGCATTTTGCCCCTGCGCTATCGCGGCAACCTGCTGGGGGTGCTGATCCTCTCCCACCCGGCGGCCGACTTCTTTGCCGACATCGACCTCTCCCTCTTGGAGCAGGTCGCGGCCCGCACGGCGATCGCCATGAACAACGTGCAGGCGCAGCAGGAGATCTCCAACACCAACGGCGCCCGCGAGAAGACCATCAGGGTGGCCGACAGCCAGCCCGACGCCGACTTTGCCAACATCATCCATCAGAGCGCCGCGATGCAGAGCGTGCTGGAGAAGGTGAGGCTGGTGGCCCAGAGCGACTGCTCGGTGCTCATCCTGGGGGAGACGGGCACCGGCAAGGAGCTGATCGCCCAGGCCATTCACGGCTTGAGTCAGCGCCGCGAGCAGGAGATGGTGAAGGTGAACTGCGCCGCCATCCCCACCGGCCTCATCGAGAGCGACCTGTTTGGCCACGAGAAGGGGGCCTTCACCGGCGCCCTGAGCCAGCGCATCGGCCGCTTCGAACGGGCCCACAAGGGCACCCTGTTCCTCGACGAAGTGGGGGACATGCCCCTGGATCTGCAACCCAAGCTCTTGCGGGTGTTGCAGGAGCACGAGCTGGAACGGGTCGGCAACAGCACTCCCATCCCCATCGACGTGCGGCTGGTGGCGGCCACCAACTGCGATCTGCTCTCCATGGTCAAGAACAAGCGCTTTCGCAGCGATCTCTACTACCGCCTCAACGTCTTCCCCATCGAGCTGCCGCCCCTGCGCGAGCGGCGCGAGGACATACCGCTGTTGGTCAACTTCTTCATCAAGAAGATTGCCAAGCGGATGCGGCGCAACATCACCGCCATCCCGGCCGATGCCATGAAGATGCTGGTGTCGCTCCCTTGGTACGGCAACATCCGCGAGCTGGAGAACATCATAGAGCGGGCCGTGGTGATGACCCGCGGCCAGGTGCTGAACCTCTCCCCGGACGAGCTCTTGCCCCTCAAGGGCTTTCACAAGATTGAGACCCTGGTCTATGACGAGCCCTCCCAGGGGCTGTTCGGCGGCGAGGGCAGTCATGGAGACAGAACCCAAGCCGGGCGGGAGCGCGACGGCGTGCAGGGGGAGGGCGAGCGCGAGGCCATCATCGCCGCCTTGCGGGCCTGCAACGGCATCGTCGCCGGCGAGCGGGGGGCCGCCAACCGGCTCGGCATGAAGCGCACCACCCTGCTCTCCAGGATGAAGCGGCTCGGTATCTCGGCGAAAGCCCCCGAGACCCTCGACTAAGGACGGCGCAGATGTTGTCAGAGAACGAAGGGGCATCCCCCCTGCACGGCCTGTGCGCCCCCCGCGAGGTGGTGCACTACCACAGAGAGGGAAGTCGCACCGACAGCGCCATGCTGTTGCCCGCCGAGACCCCGGTGGCGCTGGTCTACAACGGCATCGCCCACGGCGTCATGATGTGCTCGGCCGCGGATCTGGAGGATTTTGCCATCGGCTTCTCGCTGTCCGAGGGGATCATCGACGGCCTGCACGACATCCACGACATAGAGCGAGTCGATGGCTGCCAGGGCATCGAGCTGCAGATCACCCTGGCCAACCGCTGTGTCCATCGCCTGAAAGAGAAGAAGCGCACCCTGGCCGGGCGCACAGGCTGCGGCATCTGTGGCAGCGAGAGCCTGGAGCAGGTGGTGCGCACCTTGCCCTCCCTGCCCGACAGCCAGCGCTTCGAGGTGACCCTGATCGACAAGGTGCTGGACGCGCTGCGCCCGCTGCAACTGCTGGGGCAGAGCACGGGGGCCACCCATGCCGCCGTGCATGTAGACGGGGCGGGCAACATCCTCGCCATTCGCGAGGACGTGGGCCGTCATATCGCGCTCGACAAGTTGGTGGGGCATCTTTGCCGCAGCGGTCGGCGCGATGGCGCCATCCTGGTGACCAGCCGCGCCAGCTTCGAGATGGTGCAAAAGTGCGCCAGCGCCGGGGTCGAGATCCTGCTCGCCATCTCGGCAGCCACCGGGCTCGCGGTGGAGCGGGCCGAGCAGACCGGCCTCACCCTGGTGGGCTTCTGCCGCCCGGGTCGGGCCGAGATCTACAGCGGCCGCCAGCGTATCCTGCTGGAATAAGCGCGCCCGGGCTCCACCGTCTCGCCTCACCCGGAGAGGCGCCGATCATTGGCGCTCGGGGCCGGCTCGGGTATAGTCCTGCGCCAACAAGATAGGTTTGGATGGATAAGCCCTGGCCACGCGCCCGGCTTCTCCCTCTGGCGCGGCTTTAAAGGATATCCCCATGAAATTCAGTCCCCTGCTCGATGAGATGATGAAGGCGCTGCAGGTGCTGCCGGGCGTCGGCCCCAAGTCGGCCCAGCGCATGGCGTTCACCCTGCTCGAGCGCGAGCGCAGCGGCGGCCTGCGTCTGGCCTCCCTGCTCAATCGGGCGCTGACCGAGATAGGTCACTGCAGCCACTGCCGCACCTTCACCGAGAACGATCGCTGCGAGATCTGCGCGAACCCCAAGCGGGAAGAGAGCGGCCTGCTATGCGTGGTGGAGAGCCCGGCGGACGTGGCGGCCATCGAGCACACCGGCCAGTTCTCTGGCCGCTACTTCGTGTTGATGGGGCACCTGTCACCGCTCGACGGCATAGGCCCGGAAGAGCTGGGGCTGGAGATTTTGGAGCGGCGTTTGAAGGATGAATCCATCAAGGAGCTGATCCTCGCCACCAATCCCACCATCGAGGGGGACGCCACCGCCTGGTATATCGCCGACATGGCGCGCGCCGCCGGGGTCGAGGTGAGCCGCATCGCCCACGGGGTGCCGGTGGGGGGCGAGCTGGAGCTGGTGGATGGCACTACCCTGTCGCACTCCCTGATGGGGCGCCAACGCATTTAGTCGCGGCGGTACAAGAAATGGGCATCTGAGCCCTGAATGAGGGGTGAGTGAGCAAGTTTGCACACTCGCCCCTTGATATTTGGGCGGCCAGCCCCATCTAGGTTGGGAATATGTTCAACCCGACGTTTTGAGGACTGGTCGATGACCCAA
Organism: Aeromonas tecta; assembly: GCF_000820185.1. Classification (GTDB taxonomy): domain Bacteria; phylum Pseudomonadota; class Gammaproteobacteria; order Enterobacterales; family Aeromonadaceae; genus Aeromonas; species Aeromonas tecta. The sequence goes on along the minus strand of NZ_CDCA01000039.1, from coordinate 143,318 downwards.
AGTGTTCACGCCGAAACCCACGGCTTTCAAACCGAAGTCAAACAACTGCTGAGCCTGATGGCTCACAGCCTCTACTCCAACAAAGAAGTATTCCTGCGCGAGCTTATTTCCAACGCCTCCGATGCGGCGGACAAGCTGCGCTTCAAGGCGCTTTCCGATGCCTCTTTGTTCGAAAACGACGGCCAGCTGCGCGTGCGCCTGGTGGTGGACAAAGAGAACAAGACCCTGACCATCTCGGATAACGGCATCGGCATGACCCGTGATCAGGTGATTGAGCACCTGGGCACCATCGCCAAATCCGGTACCGCCGACTTCTTCAAGCACCTGTCCGGCGATCAGGGCAAAGACTCCCAGCTGATCGGTCAGTTTGGGGTCGGCTTCTACTCCGCCTTCATCGTCGCCGACAAGGTGACCGTGATCTCTCGTGCCGCCGGCACAGAGCCGAGCCAGGGCGTGCAGTGGGAATCCGAAGGGGAAGGCTCCTTCACCGTGGCCGATGTGACCAAAGAGGGTCGCGGTACCGACGTCATCTTGCACCTGCGCGCCGAGGAAGAAGAGTTCCTGGACGACTGGCGCCTGCGCGCCGTGGTGGCCAAGTATTCCGACCACATCTCGGTGCCGGTCGAGATGTACAAAGAGGGCACCCCGGATCGGGAAGAAGACGGTGAGACCATCGTCGGTACCCCGGGCGAGTGGGAGCAGGTCAACCGCGCCACCGCACTCTGGACTCGTAATCCGAAAGACATCAAGGACGAGGAGTATCAGGAGTTCTACAAGCACGTCGCCCACGATTTCGAAGATCCGCTCTTGTGGGGTCACAACCGGGTGGAAGGGGCGCAGGAGTACACCAGCCTGCTCTATATCCCGGCTCGTGCGCCCTTTGATCTCTACAACCGCGATCAGAAGCACGGCCTGAAACTCTACGTGCAGCGCGTCTTCATCATGGATGACGCCGAGCAGTTTATGCCGACCTACCTGCGCTTCGTGAAAGGGGTGTTGGACTCCAACGATCTGCCGCTCAACGTCAGCCGTGAAATTTTGCAAGACAACAAGGTCACCGCCTCCCTGCGCAAGGCCTGCTCCAAGCGCGTGCTGACCATGCTGAACAAGCTAGCCAAGGACGATGGCGAGAAGTACGCCAAGTTCTGGAGCGAGTTCGGCAACGTCTTGAAAGAAGGTCCGGCCGAGGATTACGCGAACCGCGAAGAGATCGCCAAGCTCTTGCGCTTTGCCAGCACAGCCGGCGAGGGGGAAGCCCAGACCGTCTCCCTGGAAGAGTACGTTGGCCGCATGAAGGAAGGTCAGCAGAAGATTTACTACATCACCGCCGACAGCTTCGCCGCCGCCAAGAACAGCCCGCACCTCGAGATCTTCCGCAAGAAGGGCGTCGAAGTGCTGCTGATGTGGGAGCGCGTCGACGAGTGGCTGATGAGCCACCTCACCGAGTTCGATGGCAAGCAGCTGGTCTCCGTCACCCGTGGCGAGCTGGACTTGGGCGAGCTGGAAGACGAGGCCTCCAAGCAGGCGCAGGAGGAGGCCGAGAAAGCCAACGCCGGTCTGGTGGAGCGGGTCAAGCAGAGCCTGGGGGACACAATCAAAGAGGTGCGCGTCACCCATCGCCTGACCGACTCTCCCTCTTGCATCGTCACCGACGATCACGGCATGAGCACCCAGATGATCAAGCTGATGCGTGCCGCCGGCCAGCCGGTGCCGGAGCAGAAGTACATCCTGGAGCTCAACCCTGAGCACGCGCTGGTGAAGAAACTCGACACCATCGAAGACGAGAACCTGTTTGGCGAGTGGGTGAATCTCTTGCACGAACAGGCCCAGTTGGCCGAACAGGGTGGCCTCAATGATCCGGCGAGCTTCGTCGCCCGTATCAACCGTCTGTTACTCCAGGCGTGATAGTTGTGGCCCACTGATACAGTGGGCCTTTTTTATGGAGACCGGCTCAGGTTGGGCAGGTCTCATCAGTTACCAGGCTTGCTGCATTTTCACTCACTTTTTGCCTCATGACTCTGCGCCTTAAGTCGCATCGATTGCGTCGACACATGGTGATAATGTGGCCACTCACACGGGGCAAGCTTGTTAAAATGGGCGAAACCGTGTAGTTTTTTGCCTTCTCAAGAATTGAATAACCAATCAATAGGAGCGTGTATGCGCATTGTTCTGTTGGGAGCACCGGGTGCTGGCAAGGGTACCCAGGCTCAGTTCATCATGGAAAAACACGGTATTCCGCAGATCTCCACCGGCGACATGCTGCGTGCGGCGATCAAAGCGGGCACCGAGCTGGGCCTCAAGGCCAAGGCCGTGATGGACGCAGGTCAGCTCGTCTCCGACGACATCATCATTGGCCTGGTCAAAGAGCGTATTGCCCAACCGGATTGCGTCAACGGCTTCTTGCTGGACGGCTTCCCCCGCACCATTCCCCAGGCGCAAGCCATGAAGGAAGCCGGTGTGGTGGTGGACTTCGTACTGGAATTTGCTGTGCCGGACGAAGAGATCGTCAAGCGCATGAGCGGCCGCCGCGTTCACTCCGGCTCCGGCCGTACCTACCACGTGGTGTTCAACCCGCCGAAAGTGGAAGGCAAGGATGATGTGACCGGTGAGGATCTGGTGATCCGTGCCGACGACGAAGAGACCACAGTGCGCAAGCGTCTGGATGTGTACCATCAGCAGACTGCACCGCTGATCGGTTTCTACGGCAAAGAAGCGGAAGCGGGCAACACCCGTTACGTCAAGATCGACGGCACCCAGCCAGTGGATCAGGTCAGCAAGCAACTGGCAGCCATCCTGGGCTAAGCCGACGCGGTTTGACCATAAAATGTGAGTCAAGGGTCCATACAGGGCCCTTTATTGCATTAAAACAAGAATGACAAAATAGAACGACAGGAAGCAAACGTGACCACCAAAACCGGGATCTTGCTCGTCAATCTGGGGACACCCACCGCACCTACCTCGGCGGCCGTCAGGGCCTTTCTCAGCCAGTTCCTGCAGGACCCGCGGGTGGTCGAGATACCACGCCTGCTGTGGTCGCCCTTGCTCAACTGCGTCATATTGCCGTTTCGTGCCCCCAGGGTGGCCAAGCTCTACCAGCAGATCTGGACCGAGCAGGGCTCGCCACTGATGGCCATCAGCCAGCGCCAACGAGCGGCACTGGAGCAAGAGCTCAAGCGCGAAGGGGTCGATGTGCCCGTGGTGCTCGCCATGACCTATGGCAGCCCCTCTTTGAGCGATGGTTGGCAGGCGCTCAAGGCGCAAGGGGTCAACCGGGTCATCTTGCTGCCGCTCTATCCCCAATATGCCGCCAGCACCACGGCCGCCGTGTTCGATGGCTGGGCCCAGGTCATGAAGAGCGAGCGTCACCTGCCGGTGATGCGCCTCATCCGCGATTATCACAATCATCCCGAATACATTCAGGCGCTGGCCATGAGCGTGCGCCGCCAGTGGGAGCAGCAAGGTCAGGGTGAACACCTGCTGATGTCATTCCACGGCATTCCCCAGCGCTGCGAAGACGAGGGCGATCCCTATGGTCACCAGTGTCGCCGCACCGCGAGCCTGCTGGCCGAGGCCCTGGGCCTTGCGCCAGAGCAGTGGAGCGCCAGCTTCCAGTCCCGTTTTGGCAAGCAGGAGTGGCTCAAGCCTTACACCGATGCCACCATCACCGAGCTGGCGGGGCAGGGGATCAAGCGGCTCGATGTGATCTGCCCGGCCTTCTCGGCCGATTGCCTCGAGACCCTGGAGGAGATCCAGGTCGAGAACCGCGCCGTCTTCCTCGAGGCGGGGGGAGAGCAGTTCCATTATATCCCGGCTCTCAACAGCGATCAGGCGCACATCCGCATGATGGTGTCGCTTATCTGCCGCGAATTGGCATGATGATGCCCGCGCCGGGATGGTATTTTTCAATCATCCGCCGCACGCAGGCGTGAAATTGAGTCGGGTTTCAACCTTCAGCGATAAGGATTGTCTTGATGATGCATATCACATTGATTTACGCCGGCCTGTTGGGGCTCCTGTTCCTGCTGCTCTCCTTCTGGGTGGTCAAGCGCCGGGCCGAGTTCAAGGTGATGATAGGGGAAGGGGAGGCGCCTGAGATGCGCTCCGCTATTCGTGCCCACGCCAACTTCGCCGAGTACGTGCCGCTCACCCTGCTGCTGATGGCACTGTGTGAGCTGGCCGGGGTCGGCGCCCTCTGGCTGCACCTCGGCGGCCTGTTGTTGCTGGTGGGGCGTATCCTGCATGCCATCGGTATCCAGATCCCCAAGGCCCCCAACAAGCCACGGCTGTTTGGCACCCTGTTCTTCTGGCTATCCCTCGGCCTGTTCTCGGTGCTGGCCCTGGTGCAGGGGCTGTCGTTTGGTGGATGATTGACCCGCCGATTTGTAAAAAGCCACCTCACCTCGAGGTGGTTTTTTTATGGCCGCAAGATCAAACGTTTTCCTCTTCAGCCCTTGCCTATACTGACCCCATATTTTAATCGGGCGACTTTTCGGCACGGCGGATTGTGTTAAAATCCCGCCCCTCTTTCCCCCAGAGCACAGCACATTGCCATGAAATTTCCCGGTCAGCGCAAGTCCAAACACTACTTCCCGGTCGACAGGCGTGATCCCCTGATCCCGCAAAATCCCCTGCTCACCGAACTGGGCAAAGCCTATGTGGTGGGTATCGATCAGACTCTGGTGGACATCGAAGCCCACGTGGATGAGGACTTCCTGAACCGGTACGGCCTGAGCAAGGGTCACTCCATGCTCATCTCCGACGATGTGGCCGAGCGGGTCTATGAGGAGCTCAAGAGCAACAACATGGTGGTGAGCGAGTTTGCCGGTGGCACCATCGGCAACACCATGCACAACTACTCGGTGCTGGCGGACTCCCACTCCATCCTGCTTGGCGTCATGAGCCAGGACATCCGCATCGGCAGCTACGCCTACCGCTATCTGTGCAACACCTCGTCGCGGGTCAACCTCGACTACCTGCAGCCGGTAGACGGGCCGGTCGGCCGCTGCTTCACCTTCATCACCGAAGGGGGCGAGCGCAGCTTTGGCATCAACGCCGGCAAGATGGATCACCTGGATGTGGCGCACATCCCCGAGGCCATCATCAAGGAGGCCTCCGCCCTGGTGATCACCGCCTATCTGGTGCGCGGCGCTGATGGCACCCCCATGAAGGACGCGGCCATGACCGCCGTGCGCTATGCCCGCGAGGCCGGCGTGCCCGTGGTGCTGACCCTCGGCACCCGTTTCGTCATCGATGAGAATCCCCAGTGGTGGCGCGACTTCATCGCCGAGAACGTAACAGTGCTTGCGATGAACGAGGACGAGGCCGAAGCCCTGACCGGAATAAAAGACCCCCTCGGCGCCGCCGACAAGGCGCTGGACTGGGCCGACATGGTGCTCTGCACCGCCGGCCCCATCGGCCTCTACATGGCGAGCTACACCGAGGAAGATTACAAGCGCGAGACTACGCATACCCTGTTGCCCGGCGTCATCCCCGAGTTCAACATGTATGAGTTCAGCCGCCCCATGGCCCGCGCCAAGTGCCGCAAGCCGGCACGCATCTACTCCCACATCTCCCCCTACATGGGCGGACCGGAGAAGATCAAGAACACCAACGGCGCCGGGGATGGTGCCCTGTCTGCGGTGCTGCATGACATGGTGGCCAATGCCTATCACCGCATGAATGTACCGAACTCTGCCAAGCACATGTCCGAGTTCCTGACCTACTCCTCCCTGGCCCAGGTGTGCAAATACGCCAACCGGGTCAGCTACGAGGTGCTGGCCCAGAGCAGCCCGCGTCTCTCTCGCGGTCTGCCGGAGAAGGAAGACAGCCTGGAAGAGGTGTACTGGGAGCGTTGATCTCACAGGATTTCTTAGACTAAAAGACGAAGGCGCCTGCGGGCGCCTTCGTGCATTTTAGGGCTGGATCATATTTCTGGCAGCGCGTCGGCCACCGTCGTGGACAGCCCGAGCCGGCGCGGCATACCTTGTTAACAACATGTAGCCGTTGAGGGATGAGGTTATGTTGAGACAATGGAGTATCGGCCGGCGCCTGGCGTTGGTGACCCTGATGGTGCTGGCCCTGCTCGGGCTCTTGCTGTTTTCCTGTCTGCAGATCTACCAGCAGGGGCTGATGGCGGAGAAGAGCCGCCAGACCCGGGCGCAGGTCGAGACCGCCTACAGCCTGGTGAGTGAGTTTGAGGCGCGGGTGCAGCGGGGTGAGCTCAGCGAGACGGATGCCAAGGCCCAGGCGCTGGTTCTGCTCAAGGGACTGCGCTATGGCCAGAACGACTACTTCTGGATCAATGACAGTCACCCCAGCATGGTGATGCACCCCATGAAGCCGGAGCTGGATGGCCAGGATCTCTCCGGGGTGGAAGACAAGCAGGGGCTCAAGCTGTTCGTCGCTTTTGCTGAGCTTGCCAAGGCGCAAGGGGCGGGGGAGGTTGCCTACTACTGGCCCAAACCCGGGGTGGCGGAGCCGGTGCGCAAGATCTCCTACGTCAAGCGCTTCGCCCCCTGGGACTGGATCATCGGCACCGGTGTCTATGTGGACGATGTCGAGGCCCAGTATCGGGAGGTGCTGTTTACCCTGCTCGGGATTGGCGCCGTGCTGGCCGTCTTGCTGTTCCTGGTGGTCGGCCTCATCGTGCGCAGCATAGTGGTACCGCTGTCCCAATCGGTGTCGGCCCTTGGCAATATCGCCAGGGGAGAGGGGGATCTGCGTTTTCGCTTGCCGGAAACGGGCCGGGATGAGCTGAGTCAGCTGTCGGTGAACTTCAACCAGTTTGCCAGCCAGATGGCGCAGCTGGTGGGCCGTAGCCAGCAGATCGCCGCCCAGAACCGGGAGCAGGCCCATCAGCTGGAGCAGATTGTCGATCGCACCGGCGCCATTTTCACCGGCCAGGAGCAGGATACCCTGCGGGTCGCCAGTGCCATGGAGCAGATGACGGTGAGCAGTCGCGAGGTGGGTCAGCACGCCGCCCAGGCGGCCGATGCCGCGGATGCCGCGCTTAACCTGGCCCAGCAGGGGCGCGAGGTGGTGGCTCAGACCATCCTCACCATCGACCAGCTGTCCGATGAGATGGCCCAGACGGTGCAGGCAGTGAGTCAGCTTGAGCAGGAGACCCAACAGATTGGCTCGGTACTGGATGTGATCCGGGGGGTGGCCGAGCAGACTAACCTGCTGGCCTTGAATGCGGCCATTGAGGCAGCCAGAGCCGGCGAGCAGGGCCGTGGCTTTGCGGTGGTAGCTGATGAAGTGCGCACCCTGGCCACCCGCACTCATAGCTCTACCGACGAGATCCGGCAGATGATCCAGCGGCTGCAAACGGGGGCGGGCAAGGTGGTGAACGGGATTACCCAGTTGCAGCAACTCTCTCGCAGCACCGCCGACAAGGCGGGTGAGGCCGATGGCGCCATCAATGCCATCAATGGATCCGTGCACACCATAACTGCCATGAATAGTCAGATTGCCACCGCCGCCACCGAGCAGAGCCGGGCGGCCGAGGAGATCAACCAGCGGTTGGTGGCCATCACCCAATTGGTGGCGGAGGCGCTGGCCCAGAACCAACTGACCGGGCAGGCGGCGGGCAATCTGGCTCACTCCTGCGACGAGTTGGGGGCACTGGTCGCCCAATATCGCACCTGATGGGTCTTATCCCCTGCTTTTTGGGGATTTGACTTGAGTCTGGGGGGCTTTTGGGACACCATCAGCCCCATTCTTGGCCAGCGTGGCCACCGTCTGCAAGAGAGAGACTCCCATGAGCAAACTAACTGACAACCTTGATGCCAATTTCCAGCTGTTTATCGAAGAAGTCCGCGAGTCGGGTCAGGTGTGGGGTCTGCGCTACGGTGAAGACTGGGTGGTGTGCCGCTCTGCCGAGTTCGAAGACGCCGATGTCATGCCGCTCTGGTCCGGTGAAGCCGATGCCCGCCTGCACTGCGTGGACGAGTGGGCGGACTACGAACCGGAAGTGATCGAGCTGGAAGAGTTCCTCGACATCTGGATCAACGATCTGGACGAAGACGACGTGCTGGTTGGTCCGAACTGGAACGCCGATCTGGAAGGTCAGGAGCTCGAGCCCATCGAGCTGGCCAAGGCACTGGTCGAACTGGACGCCTGAACAGTTCTGCATTGATGGCCCCCGAGGGGACCCTGGATGCATCAAGACCGACAGCCGCGAGGCTGTCGGTTTTTTTATGGCCCACGGGCAGAATACTGAATGAAAAGGCGATTTGGCTTGGCGCTGGCGGTGGGATGGGCCATCATCAACCCTTTGCCGAGCGGGAGGTGCCATGTTTGTATTCGACGTGACCGGACGAGCGGGGGCGAAAGCCGAGATCCGGGTGCAGGCGCTGGACTGGAGCCAGAGCGGGCCTGTCACCTTCAGTTGTGACAGTGATGAGCTGGCGCTGGTGCTGCTTGGCGGCTGCCGCTGCGATGCGGTGGGCTTCTTCAATTTGCTGGCCGGTTGCAAACCGCTCTATGTGGAGCAGTGGCTCGCCTATCTGCAGGAGACGGGCCATATCGACAAGCAGAGCTGCCAGCTGGAGAGTCCGGTTCAGGACGACTACCTGGCCAAAGCCGGGCTGGATGACGAGGAACTCAACGCCCTGTTGGGTCAGGTCTACAAGGTGGCCGGTTTCAACCGGTTGCAGATCAACCGTTATCTCAAGAATCGCCACAATCCGACCATGCTGGCGACGCGCTACGATCAGAAGGAGCTGGAGCGTTATCGCCAGCTCAACGACATCATACTGACCCTGCTGAAGTTGAAGCGCCCCCAGTAAAGGGCCCCTGAAGGGGAATGTCAGGCCTCAGCTCTTGGGGCCTGGCGATGAGATAACCCTGCAGCCCATCCACATACATCCCTTGCAACAGTTGCTTCTGATCGGGCTCCTCCACCCCTTCCGCGATCACCAGGCAACCCATGCGATGGGACACGTCGACCACCATCTGCACGAATTGCTGGTTGGCAGGATCCTGCTCAAGCGCGGTGATCAGTGCCGAGTCCAGTTTGACGTAATCCGGTTTGAGTTCGCGCAGCAGCGCAAAAGAGTCGATGCCCTTGCCGAAGTTGCAGATGGCAGAGCGGCTGCCCTGGCGCCTGAGCTGATCGAACAGACGCTTGGCGGCGGTCGGATTTCTCTCTAGTTGCTCCTCATTGAGCTCGAACACCAGATGGGCGGCGGTGTCGGGATCCTTGCTCAGTTGCTGATCGAGCCAGATGAGGAAGGTACTGTTTTGCAAGGCACTGCCCGAGAGGCGCAAGCCCCAGCGGCCGTGGTGGCTGCCAAAGGTTCTGTGCTGGCGCATGAGGTGGCGGATGAGCATCTGTTCAAGCCGCATCACCATGTCCAGCCGCTGGGCCATGGCGAACAGGGTATCCATGGGCAGCACAGTGCCCTCGCCGCTGTTGAAACGCGCGTAGATCTCCTGATAGGGCACTATGTCCTGATTCAACACCTGGATGGGTTGGCTGTGGAAGCTGACTCGCTCCTGCTCCAGTAGCTCATCCAACACCTTCTTCCAGTGCTGCTGTCCATGCAGATCCAGTGAGGAGTCATATTGCTGGATGGCCCAGCCATTGGTGATACCGGTCTGGGCGCGGGCCAGCGCCAGATCGGCGCGGGCCAGAATGGCTTCAATCTTCTGCCCGCTGCTCAAGGGGGTAAGCCCTGAGTAGGCCGTGCCGGCCAGGCCATGCTGTTGTTGGTATTGATCAAAAGCAAGCTTGAGCCCCTGCCCCAGCAGATGGGGCTGGATGTCGTCGGCCGGTTGCAGCAGTACCGCAAAATCGGCACCGGAAATACGGTAGATCTGATGGCCGGGAACATGGCTGACCACCTGACTGATGAGCTCGGTCAGCTCCTTGAGGTAGGTGTCGCCGGCGAGGGCGCCGCGTTGATCGTTGATGGTCGCCAGCTTGCTGGCCCGGATCAGGATCAGGAAGGCGCTGTGGGTCTCCTCCTGTTGCAGAAACACCGACATGTCGCGCTGAAAACCGTGACGATTGCGCAGGCGGGTCAGTTCGTCTAGATGGGCCTGATGATGCAGCTCGGAGATCTGGCGACGGGCATCCATGTCGGAGGTATTGAACGAGACAAGCAGCTGGCGCAACACGGCCTGTGCCTGCGGGCTATCGAGTTTGGCCGGATCCCTGTGCTGCAGCGCCTGCATCCAGCGCTGCTCCAGTCTGCGCCGCTCCGCCTTGTGAACGCCCAGCGTGAACCACAACAGCACGGCGAAGCCCGCTATGGTGGTCATCATGACCAGCAACAGGGTATGGGGCGGGGCGGGCGGCGCTAGCCAGATCCCTTGCAGCAGGAGCAGGGGAATACAGATCATGGCGCTGACCAGCAGCAGGTTCCCCTCTAACTTTTTCAACATCGCGTCATCCTTGATGATGTCTATGATGTATAAATTCTAACCAAGCTGGCGGCACAACGCATGCGTACTCACGCAACTCCACAAAAAGGGGTGAGGGAATACGACTAAATGTGAGTGAAAACACTTTCATGGCGTGCGAAAAAGGTGAAGATGGGTTGAAAACAGCTCCAACAAGGCCGAGGTGATTATGTTGCTAGAACCTGAAAATACTGCCAAAGCACGGCAGTTGTTGAACCAGAGTATGGCCTTGGTGCTGGCGGGGGGACGCGGTAGCCGCTTGAAGCAGTTGACCGACAACCGTGCCAAGCCAGCGGTCCATTTTGGCGGAAAATTCCGCATCATCGATTTTGTGCTCTCCAACTGCATCAACTCCGGCATTCGCCGCGTGGGGGTGGTCACCCAGTACAAATCCCACAGCTTGCTGCGCCACCTCCAATCGGGCTGGTCCTTCCTGCGCTACCAGATGAACGAGTTCATCGACCTGCTGCCCGCCCAGCAACGGGTGGACGAAGTGCAGTGGTACCGTGGTACCGCCGATGCCATCTACCAGAACGTCGACATCATCCGTGATTACGGCCCCAAATACGTAGTGGTGCTGGCGGGCGATCACATCTACAAGATGGACTACGCCGCCATGCTGCTCGATCACGTGCGCCTCGGTGCCAAGGTGACGGTGGCCTGCATCGAGGTGCCGCGCGCGGAGGCGTCCGCCTTCGGGGTCATGGACATCGACGATCAGCGCAAGATCCGCGCCTTTGTGGAGAAGCCCGCCAATCCGCCCGCCATGCCGGGCAATGATCAGGTCTCCCTGGCTTCCATGGGGATCTACATCTTTGAGGCGGATTATCTCTATCAGTTGCTGGAGGAGGACATCAACAATCTGGAGTCAAAGCATGACTTTGGCATGGACGTGATCCCGCGCATCGTGGGGGAGGGCAAGGCGTTCGCGCACCCCTTCACCATGTCCTGCGTGGGGGCCAAGGAGGGAGTGAAGCCCTACTGGCGCGATGTGGGTACCCTGGATTCGTTCTGGGAGGCGAACATGGATCTCGCCTCCGTGGTGCCCGAGCTCGACATCTATGACGAAAACTGGCCCATCTGGACCAGTCAGACCATGACGCCACCGGCCAAGTTCGTGCAGGACAGAAATGGCCAGCACGGCATGACCATCAACTCCATGTTCGCGGGGGGATCCATCGTCAGCGGCTCCTTCGTGCTGAACTCTGTGCTGTTCACCCACGTGCGGGTGCACTCCTTCTGCACTTTGGATCAAGCGATCATCTTCCCCGGGGTCGAGATAGGGGCCGGCTGTCGCCTGCGTCGGGTGGTGGTGGACAAGGGCTGCAAACTTCCTGATGGCCTGGTGGTGGGGGAGAATGCGGACGAGGATAGCCGCCGCTTCTACCGCTCCGAGCAAGGCATAGTGCTGGTGACCAAGGAGATGCTGGTCAAGCTGAAATGATGGCCTGAGATAGAAAAAGAAAGGGAGCCGCAAGGGCTCCCTTTTTCGTGGGTCATCAGCTGACCCATTTGCCGATTTACTTCTCGCTCACGACGGCCTTGCCGGCCATCACCATGGCGGTGCCATGCTTGCCACCGGCGGCGGTGACTTGCGGCACGCCGTCTTCGTCGGTGTCGTGACTAGCGCCTTCGATGACGTTCTCACCGGAATCACCGATCCACTCGGCCATCTGCATGCCGCCGTTGACGGTGCCACGGAACCAGCTCACATAACGCTGGGTGAGGTGGGCCAGCTCGAGTGCCGGTGCCTTCTCGGCGCCTTCGTTGCGCAGGTTCAGCATGGCAGAGCGCAGAGCGCCGGAGATGGCAGCCTGGGTCCAGGGGGTGTATTCACCCTGTTTGCCAGCCAGCCAGGTACCGGCCTTGGCATTGAAGAAGGCCTTGTCGGTGGCGATGAACAACTCGCGCGCGGCGGTGCGGTACTTGGCATCTGAGGTTGCCAGGAAGGCGGCGGTCAGACCACGGATGGCGGCGAATTGCGCCTCGATGGATTGGCCCGCATCCGGTTTGCCACCCAGGGTCAGGCCGTCGTGCACCAGACCATTCTTACCCTTGAGCTTGCCGAGGATGAAGTCCGCCTGTTGGCGAACCAGCACCAGTGCCTGCTGGCCCTGGGCGGTCTTGAGGTTCAGCTCGCCATTGTCACCGGCAGCGTAGCCGACCGGCAACGCATCTTGGGCGCGCTGGAAGATCTGCAGGGCGACCAGGGCGTAAGCGGCGTCGAAGGTGGTGACGTGCTTGCCCTGTTTGCCTGCCTGCCAGCTGTCCACCAGGGTGCCGGCCTTGGCGTCAAAATGCAGGGCGTTGAGGTTCTTGAACACCATGCCAGAGAGGTTCTGCGCTAGGGAGAAGGCGTCTTCCCCTGCTACCAGCTTGGCAGCATCGCTACCCTTGTTGGCGGCCGGAGCGGCGGCGAAGGGAGTACCGTCAAACACGGCGTGGAAGGCCGGGTTCTGGTTGGTGTTGGCGCTGCGCTGATCGCTGAAGGCGTAAAACTCGGACAGCGGCCACAGCAGCATCCAGGCATCGCGCAACTGGGCAGAGCCATCCACGACCTCCAGTTTGCCGATGGCGCCCACCTCGTTCTTGGTGGTTTCGGTCACTTTCACCTGATGGGGGAAGTAGACCACGCCCTTGGCCGGATCGTATTGCGGGCTTATCTTGGCGCCGAGCTGCTTGCCATCAAAGCCGAGCTGGCCCTGCAGTATGGCCAGCTTGTCGATGGACTGCTCGGTCAGCATCATGCCGTTGAAGCCATCCGCGGCGGAGACGCCCAGCTTGTGCTTGCCATCCTGATCCATGGTGGAGGAGGCAGCTTCGACCTCTTCATCACTCTCGGCGACGTGCATGCCGCCGAGGAAGTCTTGGGACCACATCACTTCCTTGAGCAGGATGCCGCCCACGGCGGCCGGGTTCAGCAGGTTGTCGCTACCGCTCCAGCGCAGGGTGGCGTAGTCACGGAAGTAGGCGGGAACCTGGGTCTTGACGGATTTCTCGACGCCTTTGGCAGTCTTGATGGTGACCTGATCGCCGTTGACCGGGGTGGTGTTCACCGCTTGGGCAAACTCGGGATTGGCGGAAGCGTAGGGCAGGGAGAGGGGGTACATGCCTTGTGGCACTTCATCTGCCGGGAAGCCAACGGCCTCGGCCATGGCCAGCACTCGCTTGCCGAGATCGGCCAGGGTGCCGCCACGGGCCAGGTTCTGCGGTCCGTTCACCAAGTGAGGACCCATGCCTGACTGGTAGTTCAGGGCATACATGGCTTCTTCGGAGTATTCATAGGATTCGATGCCGGCGGCGAAATCGAACGGGGTTGGCTCATCGGCGCGGTTGGCATCCAGCACGTCCAGATCCAGGCCAAGGGCCTCGGCCAGCGGCTCGCCGGAGAGCTCGAATTCGGTATAGGCCAGCATGCTGGCGGCGGTGTTGAAGGTCTTGTCCTCGACCTTGACGGCGGCGTGCGCGGCGCTGCTGAGCAGTGCGCAGGCAATCGCCTGCACCAGTACGGTTTTTCTCATGTCCTTTTCACCCATATGTTTGATTTTATTATGACGCTTCTCAAAACCTAAATGAGAATGGTGTGCATTATGGGGCAAAGGGGCGGGCTTGAGAAGAAAAAAGCCGCGCCTGGGTTGCTGGGGAGAGGGAAGGCGCGGCGATGAGTTTTACATCAGTTTGAAGGGGATCACCAGACGGCCCGGCTCCACCTTGAGCGCCTCGACCTTGTCCTTGATCCTGGCCTCGTTCTTGCGATTGCTGTCGAGTCGGTAGACCGGGGTCTGGGAGAGGAACACAGAGAGCGATTGGTTGAAGGTCGGCAACAGCGGGGTGAGGGCTGCGCCCACGTCGGTCGGTTCGGTCTTGACCGAGATAAGCTCCAGATCGCGTAGGTAGATGGCACCCTGCTCGGCCACATAATCGGGGCGGGCGCTGAGGGAGAGACGGATCTTCATCTGCTGGCTGCCGAGCGGGCTCGCCACCTGCAGATCGCCGGCTGCATCCAGCTCGACCCGATCGGCCCGGCTGCGACCGATGCGGCTCTGCAGGTCGTCTAACCGGATCTTGCTCGACATGATACCCGGGATCCCGATCTCTTTCTCGAAGGCGACCTTGTCTTTCAGGTATTGGTTTATCTCGCTCTCGCTGACGTTGTATTGGGTGAGCGAGCAGGCTGCCAACAGCAGGCAGAGGGGAAGCAGAAGCAGGTGTTTTAACATGGAGGGTTCCATCTCGACAGGTAACAACAGGATATGGCGCCATCTTAGGGGCAAAGCGGGTTTGCCGCCAGCCTGGGCCTCGTCATCCGGTTTCTGTCGCATCACCCATATGGGGATGGATATTTGTGTTCATTCGAGTAGCGTCGTCAATCCATGTGCCAGCAGGCCAGCGCTGGCGTCATCGGCCCAATACCCACAGATAAGCTCCAGTTTTACAGGCAAAAAATCCCATTGACCGGGTGATTTCAAAGCGAGTATTTTACCGCCGCACAAAATCAAATTGATAATCATTATCATTTTGAATCTTTTTTGAGGGTGTAACGTGAATACTCTTGTAATGGAAAATGGCACACCTGCCGAGGCGGGATCGCCGCCCGATTTCTTGTTTACCTCAGGCCAGGGTTGTATTCGCGCCTATGGCCTGGGCCAGCCCATCAGCACCCCCGCCTGTGAATGGTCTCTGCTCGAGCGGCAGATAGTCCAGGCGCTGGCTGCTGCAGAGGCCGCAGGTCAGGCCAATCCGCTGCTGATCGGCGCCTTTGCCTTCGATCCTGCCGAAGCCTCTTGCCTCTATGTCCCGAGCCGTTATGAGCGGGGAGCGCGCACCGCGCCCCCGGCGACCAGTTCGGTGACCAATCAGGTGATCTCGGTCAACAGCACACCCGCCGCCGCCGAGTTTCAGGCCTCGGTGAGCTCGGCGCTCGATGCCTTTGCGCAAGGCACCCTCGCCAAGGTGGTGTTGTCGCGCAAACTCAAGCTGCAACTGAGCAAACCGGCCGATCCCGAACAGGTGCTGGCCCGGCTGATGACCCAGAATCCCAACGCCTTCCACTTCTCATTGCCACTGGGTCAGGGCCGTCGCCTGCTCGGTGCCAGTCCCGAACTGCTGCTGCGGGTCAGCGAGGGCGCTGTCTTCACGCATCCGCTTGCCGGCTCGGCCAAGCGCGGTGGCGAGCCCGAGCAGGACAAGGCGGTGGCACGCAAGCTGCTGGCCTCCCACAAGGATCAGCATGAGCACAAGCTGGTGATCGACGAGATCCGGCGCGTGCTGGCACCCCATTGCCGTGAGCTGGCCATTCCGGCAGAGCCCTCCCTGATGAGCACGGACACCCTCTGGCATCTGGGCACGCCCATCGCGGGCCAGCTGCATGCGGGAGAGGCCTCGGTGCTCTCGCTCGCTTGCCAGTTGCATCCCACGCCGGCCCTGTGCGGTTATCCCACGGATCTGGCGCGTCAGTTCATTCGCGAGCAGGAGCCCTTCCAGCGCGCCTTGTTCAGCGGCATCGTCGGCTGGTGCGATAGCCAGGGCAACGGTGAGTGGGCCGTGGTGATCCGCTGTGGTGTGCTCGATGGCCACCACGTGGAGCTGTTCGCCGGTGCTGGCATCGTCGCGGGCTCGGATCCGGCCATGGAGTGGGCCGAGACCGGTACCAAGCTCGGCACCATGCTCAAAGCCCTGGGCCTTGGCACCGAGGTGGCGCTATGAGCCAATCCAACCGCTTCCTGCCCTACACCCGCTGGCCCGCCGAGGTGGCTGCCCAATATCGTGCCAAAGGTTATTGGCGTGGTGAGCCTCTGACCGCCATGTTGAGTCGCCAGTGCGAAGTGGCACCGGATGCCACCGCCATCCTCTGCGGCGAGCGCAGCGTCAGCTACCGTGAGCTCGATACAAGTTCGACCCGGCTGGCCGCGCGGCTCGCCCACCATGGTTTCAGGGTCGGTGATACCGCCCTGGTGCAACTGCCCAACGTGGCCGAGTTCTATCAGGTGTTCTTCGCCCTGCTCAAAGTCGGGATCGCCCCGGTCAACGCGCTGTTTAGCCACAACCGGCTGGAGCTGGCCTCCTATGCCGAGCAGATAGCCCCCAGGCTCTTTGTCGGCTCCACCGCGCATCCACTCTTTGCCGAAGGGGCTCGTCACAGCGAGCTGCTAAAGGAGATGGGCGCCGAGCTGGTGCTGCTGGATGGTGAAGAGGGTGAGCTGGACCTGGCCCATTGGCTGGGGGAAGACGAGAGTGCTAACCCCGTGTGGCAAGGCACATCTCCGAGCCATGGCCCAAGCCCGGCGGATGAGGTGGCCTTCTTCCAGCTCTCCGGTGGCAGCACCGGCACCCCCAAACTCATTCCTCGCACCCACGATGACTACTACTACAGCGTGCGCCGCAGCAACGAGATCTGCGCCCTTGGGCCTCATACCCGTTACCTGTGCGCCCTGCCGGCGCCCCACAACTTCCCCTTGAGCTCCCCTGGGGCGCTGGGCGTGTTCGATGCCGGTGGCGCCGTGGTGCTGGCGCCCGATCCCAGCCCCATGAGCTGTTTCCCGCTTATCGCCCGTCACGGGGTCAACCTGACCTCCCTGGTGCCGCCGGCGGTCTCCCTCTGGCTGCAGGCGGCCGAGGCAGACCCTGCCGCGCGGGCCCAGCTCGAGAGCCTCGTCCTGTTGCAAGTGGGCGGCGCCAAGCTGGCCGAGGCGGTAGCCAAAAAAATCACCCCGCTACTCGGTTGCCAGCTGCAACAGGTGTTTGGCATGGCGGAAGGACTGGTGAACTACACCCGGTTGGATGACCCGGACGACAAGGTCATTCACACCCAAGGCCATCCCATGAGCCCGGATGACGAGGTGCGCGTGCTGGACGAGGAGGGCAACCCGGTTGCCCAAGGCCAGCCCGGCGCCCTGCACACCCGCGGCCCCTATACCTTCCGCGGCTATTACCAGAGCCCGGCTCACAACGCCCGGGTGTTTGATAGCGAAGGTTTCTACTGCTCCGGCGATCTGGTGGTGCAAGACCAGGATGGCTACCTGACAGTGGTGGGTCGGCAGAAGGATCAGATCAACCGCGGCGGCGAGAAGATAGCGGCGGAAGAGGTGGAGAACCAGTTGCTGCACCACCCGGCCATCACCCATGCGGCGCTGGTCTCCATGCCGGACAGCACCATGGGGGAAAAGAGCTGCGCCTTCATCGTCACCACCGAGCCGGGCCTCAAGGCGCTTATTTTGCGCAAGTTCCTGCGCTCGCGCGGCGTGGCCGAATTCAAATTGCCGGACCGCTTCGAGATCCTCGCGGCCCTGCCCATGACGGCGGTGGGCAAGATTGACAAGAAGGGCCTGCGTGAGTGTATCGCCCAATCTCTTGCCAGCAGCACTGCAGACAGCACATTCAAAGTTTAAAACTAAAAGGAATCATGACGTTATGGCTATCCCCACTCTGAACAACTACGCCATGCCCAGCCAATGGAAGGCCAACAAGGTCAGCTGGGCCCTGGAGCCCAAGCGTGCCGCCCTGCTCATCCACGACATGCAGGAATATTTCACCGCCTTCTACGGCGAGAATAGCCCGCTCATCCGCGATCTCACCGAACGGCTCGCCGCGGTGCGCAGTCACTGCAAGGCCCTCGGCATTCCGGTTTACTACACGGCCCAGCCCAAGGATCAATCCCCCGAGGACCGCGCCTTGCTCAACGACATGTGGGGCCCGGGTCTGAACAAGAGCCCTGAGCTGCAACAGGTGGTCTCCCCCCTGCGTCCCGAGAGCGACGATGTTGTGCTGGTCAAGTGGCGCTACAGCGCCTTCCAGCGCTCCGAGCTCGAGCAGATGCTCAAAGAGCAGGGCCGGGATCAGCTGATCATCGGCGGCATCTATGGTCACATCGGCTGCATGATGACCGCCTGCGACGCCTTCATGCGCGACATCCAGCCCTTCTTCCTGGCGGACGGGATCGCGGACTTCTCCCTGGCCGATCACCAGATGGCGCTGGACTACGTGGCGACCCGCTGCGGCAAGGTAGTGCTTTGCGAGGAGGTGCTGGCCATAGCACCAGCGGCCAAGGCGGCTCAAGCAGAAGGGCAGAACCCCTTGCTGAGCTATGAAGGGCTCAAGGCCAGGCTGCTGAGCCATATCGACGAGGATGAAGAAGAGTTCGACGCGGACGAGAACCTCATCGACTACGGTCTCGACTCGGTGCGCATCATGTCCCTGCTCACCGAATGGCGCGCCGCCGGGGTGGAGCTGGGCTTCGTGGACTTGGCCAAGACGCCGACTCTCAATGGCTGGTGGCGGTTGGTGGAAGCCAAGCTGGCGGAGCAGAAGGTGCTGGAGGTGGCGCAATGAGTCGCTTCCCCCTCACCATTCCCCAGCAGGGGCTCTGGTCCGGTCATCTGCTCAACGACGACAAGGCGATGTTCAACACCGCCGAGTGCATCGCCTTCGATGGCAAGATCGATGGCGCCGTGCTGCTGGCCGCTCTCAGTCAGGCGGTGAGCGAGTGCGAGGCGCTGCAGGGTCGCTTCGATGCCTCCGGCGAGCCGGTCTGTTTCGTCTCCCATCCGGCGCCACTGGCCTATCGCGAGCTGGTGCTGGACGCGGGTAACGAGGCGGCCGCCCGTGCCTGGGCCTGGGCGGATCTACGCCGCCCGTTCGCGCTCACCGCGGAACCCCCCTGCCGTTTCGCCCTGCTGCGCGGGCTGGAGCGAGATTATCTCTACAGCTGCGTGCACCACATCGCCCTCGATGGCTTTGGCACCACCTTGCTGTTCCAGCGTATCGCCGAGCTGTACGGGGAAGGGCTGGAGGGCCCTGGCTTGGCAAATGGAGCTGGGTTGTCGCCATCCCCCTTTGGCCTGCTGGATGAAGTGCTGGCCGAGGAGCTGACCCGGGAAGAGAGCGGCAAGAACGCCGCCGCTCGCGCCTTCTGGCAGGAACAGCTGCAAGAGTGGCCCGAGGTAAAATCCTTTAGCGAGTCCCGCGCGCCCATCGCCGCCGAATTCATTCGTGAGAGCCGTCCGCTGCCGGCCGATCTTTGGCAGACGCTGGTGGGCTTTGCCGATGACAACAAGCTGAGCTGGCCGGATCTGCTGCTGGCCGGTCTCTCGGCCCAGCTCTCCCTGGCGAGCGGCCAGGAGAAGACGCTGCTCGGCCTGATGATGATGAACCGCATCGGCTCCGCGTCCCTCACCGTGCCCTGCATGCAGATGAACATCACCCCGCTGGCGCTGGATCTCGGGGATGCCCTGGATCTGGCGGGCGCCGCCGGTTCCGTGGCCAAGGCCAAGCGCGGGGTGCGCAAGCATCAACACTATCGCTACGAGTTGCTGCGCCGCGATCTTGGGCTGGTGGGGGGCGACAAGCGCCTGTTTGGCCCCTTGGTCAACATCATGCCGTTCGACCACGCCCGTCGCTTCGGGCCTCTTAGTGCCCATATCCTCAACATCAGCGCCGGCCCGGTGGAGGATCTCACCATCGAGATCCAGGTCGGTGTCGATGGCCAGCCCAGACTGGATCTGGACGCCAACCCAGGCTGCTATCAGGCCGCGGATCTGGCGCGCATCGCCGATACCCTGTTTGCCTTGCTGGGTCGCTGGCTGGCCCAGCCTGCGTTGACGCTGGGCGAGTTGAAACAAGGCTGGCTGGCCGAGCAGCGGGCCAAGTCCCTGATCGCGGGTCCGGCCCATGAGGTGATCAAGGTGCGCCCTGTGCTGGATGCACTCTGCCACTTCGCGGCCCAGACCCCGGACAAGATAGCGCTGGAGCAAGGGGAAGCCCGCTTTAGCTATGAGGCGCTGCTGACCCGCGCCGAGCAGATGGCTGCGGCCCTGCAAGGCGCTGGCGTGCAGCCAGGTGAGCGGGTTGGCGTCATGCTGTCTCGTTCCCCCCAGGCCATCTTCGCCCAGCTGGCGGTGCTCCTGGCCGGTGCCGTCTATGTGCCGCTCGACCCGGAGCAGCCGCTGGAGCGCCAGGGCCATATCCTGCGTCTTGGCGAGGTCAAGACGCTCATCACCCAGGCCGAGTATCGCCACAAGCTGGCCAGCCTGTTTGAGGGCCGTACCCTGTTGACCGGGGATCTGGTGAGTGGGGATCGCCTCTGCCAGCCCGCCAGCGGCGCCGCCCTGGCCTATCTGATGTTCACCTCCGGCTCCACCGGTCTGCCCAAGGGGGTGGCCATCAGCCACGGCGCGCTGGATCACTTCGCCGCAGCCGCCCGCAGCCGTTATCACCTGGATGAAGAGGCGCGGATGTTGCAGTTCGCCCCCTTCAACTTCGACGCCAGTATCGAGGAGGTGTTCGCCACCCTGAGCGCCGGCGCCACCCTGGTGCTGCGCACCGACGCCCTGCTCGAATCTATCCCTGCCTTCGTCACCGGGGTGGAGGAGATGGGGATCACCCACCTGGACCTGCCTACTGCCTTCTGGAATGAGTGGGTAGTGTCCTTGGGTGCAGGCCAGGCCCATATTCCAGCTAGTCTGGCCACCGTCATCATCGGCGGTGAGGCGGTTTACCCGGAGCAGCTCGCCCAGTGGCAGCGTCAGGGGCGCACCGACGTGCGGCTGTTCAACACCTATGGCCCCACCGAGACCACTGTGGTGGTTACCACTCAGGAGCTGCAAGGGGAAGACCCGGCGCAGGCCCAGTTGCCCATCGGCCTGCCGCTGCCCGGCATGCAGGCGTTGATCCTGGGGGCGGGGGAACAACCCGCCGAGGAAGGGGAGCTGGTGCTGCTCGGCCCGCAACTCGCCAACGGTTATGTGGGCGGCGTGCAGGGCAGCTTTGGCACCCTGCGGGTTGGCGAGCAGGAGCTGGCCGTCTATCGCACCGGCGATCGGGTGCGCTGGGTCGCCGGTCGGCTGGTTTACCTCGGCCGTCGCGACAACGAGTTCAAGATCAGCGGCTATCGCATTCAGCCCGGTGAGGTCGAGGCCCAGTTGTTGGCCCTGCCCGGAGTGGATGAGGCCTGCGTGCAGGGGGTGAGCATCGGCAGCGTGCGCCGGCTGGTGGCCTTCGTGGCCGGGGCCGAGCGCGACAGCCGGGTCATCAAGGCGCAGCTCGCCAAGGTGCTGCCTGCTGCCATGATCCCCACCGACTATCGCCACTTTGATCAACTGCCCCGTACCGGCTCCAACAAGCTGGATCGCAAGGGCCTGCTGGCCCAGTACCAGGCCACCGACGAGGCGCTGACCCTCGGCAGCGAGACCGAGAACCGGGTCGGCGCCATCTGGCAGCAGATCCTGGGGCTGGCCACCATGGGACCGGCAGACAACTTCTTCGAGCTGGGCGGCCAGTCACTGCAAACCATCCAGATAGTGAACCGGCTCGGCGCCGAGTTCGGGGTGCAGGTCAAGGTCTCCGATGTGTTCGATCACCCGCGCCTCGACGACTTCTGCCGCTTCCTCGACGGCAAGCTGGTCGAGGACGAAGAGAGCGTGGAGTTGGTGTGGTAACGGAGACGATGAAGATGCAACAGATGAATTGGAATTTCAGCGGTAAACGGGTCTGGGTCACCGGGGCCGGGCGTGGCATCGGGCATGAGGTGGCCGAATTGTTCGTCGCCGCCGGCGCCGAGGTGGTGGGGCTGGACTGCAATTTCCCCCATGAAACGTACTCCTACTCTACCAGGGTGCTGGATATTCGCGACTCGGGGGCGGTCAATGACGGCTGTGAACGGCTGCTGGCGGATGGAGGACTGGATGTGCTGGTCAACGGGGCCGGGGTATTGCGCCTCGGCCCCACCGAGGCCTTGAGCGACAGCGATTGGGATGACTGCCTGGCGGTCAACGCCAGCGGCGTCTTCTACCTGCTGCGGGCCCTGGTGCCCCATTTCAAGGCGCAGCAGCGCGGCGCCATCGTCACCATCGGCTCCAACGCCGCCCATGTGCCGCGCATGCAGATGGCGGCTTACTGCGCCTCCAAGGCGGCGGTCACCAGCCTGACCCAGACGGTCGGGCTGGAGTTGGCTACCTCTGGTGTGCGGGTCAACCTGGTGTCGCCGGGCTCGACGGACACCGAGATGCTGCGCGGCATGCTGCCGGATGAGGCTGCGCTGGCCCGCACCATTGCCGGGCTGCCGGCCCAGTTCAAGCTCGGTATTCCGCTCAACAAGATCGCCACCCCGCGCGAGATTGCTAATACCGTCCTCTTCCTGGCCTCTGACTTGGCCAGTCACATCACAATGCAGGATCTGGTCGTCGACGGCGGCGCCACCTTGAGTGCCTGAGGTCATTTATGAACAACATGATTAGGTTGCTCCAGCAACTGGAGCGCCAGGGGGTCAAGCTGGCCCTGAACGACAAGGGTCAGCTCATCTCCCAATCGAGCAAGGAGGCGGTGACCCCGGCCATCGGCGCCCTCATCAAGGCGCACAAGGACGAGCTGGTGCGCTGCCTTGGCGCGCGCGCCGCCTTCGAGGCTCCCATAGCCGCCCGGGGTGCCCTGCAGGGGCCGCTCTCCTCTTCCCAGAGCGGGCTCTGGTTTATCGAGCAGTACGAGGAGGCCTCCCACCTCTACAACATGCCGGTCTATTTCCGGGTGCGCGGCGAGTTGGATACCGCGGCCCTGGAATTTGCCTTCGATCACCTGTTTGCCCGCCACCCCAGTATGCGCACCCGTTTCGTCAAGGACGAGGCGGGCAGGGGGGCGCAGGAGATCCTGCCCCACCAGCCGTTCAGGCTGCAGATAGAGGATGTGAGCGCAGCGCCTGATGCCGAGCGCGAGGCCTATGTGGCCCGCCGGGTGCGCGAAGAGATAGGCCGCCCCTTCTCCCTGACCAAAGGGGACTTGAGCCGGGTGCACCTCATCCGGCTTGGCAGCCATGAGCATGTGCTGCTGATCACCCAGCATCACATCATCTCTGACGGCTGGTCGGTCAAGAACATGTTCGCCGATCTCAAACGCGCTTTCCTGGCCCACCAGAACCGCGAGCCTCTGAACGTGGCTGAGCTACCGCTCACCTATCTCGACTATGCCCACTGGTTCAACTCCCCGCGCTTCCTCGACTATCACGCCGAGTTCAAACCGTTCTGGGTGGACCGCCTCAGCGGTAGCCCCGAAGTGCATGGTTTGCCGCTCGACAAGCCGCGCCCGGCCCATCAGACCAGCGGCGGCGAGCTGGTATTCTCCACCATAGACAACGCCCTGTGGGACAGCTTCAAGCGGCTGTGCCAGCGCCACAACACCTCCAACTTCATCGGTCTGCACGCCCTGTTTGCCCTGCTGATGGTGCGCCAGAGCGGGGAGAAGGAAGTGGTCATCGGCACCCCGCTCGCCTACCGCGAGCGCCACGAGATTGAGTCCCTGGTGGGCTTCTTCGTCAATACCCTGGTGCTGAGAACTCAGCTGGCGGGGCGACCGAGCTTCGTGGACTACCTGCAGCAGTGCCGGGAAGAAGATCTAGCTGCCTTTGACCATCAACTCTATCGGTTTGAGGCGCTGGCTGAGGCCATAGGCGCAGATCGCACTACCGCCATCAACCCCATCTTCCAGATCATGCTGGTGTATCAGGCCAAGGTGGATTTCAACGATCTCATCCCCGGCTGTCAGCTGGTGGAGGAGACTTCGCCGGTGTTGCCCGCCAAGACCGACATCTCGGTCAAGGTGACCGAGTTGATGGACTCGGTGCGGGTGGACTGGCTGTTTGCCACCGCCCTGTTCGAGCGGGCCACCATCGAAGGCTATGCGGATCGCCTGTTGCACCTGATGCGCGCCGTGGTGGCCGCCCCCGAGACGGACATCTGGCAGCTGCCGCTGGAGGCGGGAATGGATGAGGCCGCGCTGGCGGCCGAGCTCGCCGCGCTTCCGACGCAGTATCCAAGCCAGGATACTTTGATCTGCCAGTTCGAGCGCCAGGCGGCGACTCATCCGGCAGCCCTTGCGGTGAGCGATGATGAGCGCGCCCTGAGCTACGGCGAGCTGGAGGCCCGTGCCAACCGGCTGGCCCACTGGCTGCTGGCGCAAGGGGTGACCCCGGGCGCCGCCGTCGGCATTCAGGCCAAACGGGACGTCGCCTTCGTCATTGGCCTCTTGGCCTGCTGGAAGGCGGGGGCGGCCTATGTGCCGCTCGATCCCGCTTATCCCGCCGAGCGGCTAGCCCATATCCTCACCGACGCCAGCATCAGCCTGGTGCTGGGCGGAGAGCAGGACGAACGCCTGGCCGAGGCCTTGCCGCTGGCGGCATCCGGCACGCAGGCCCGTTATCAGAACCTGCATCAGCTTGTTCTGGAGGGCCTGCCATCGCAAGCACCGGCCTTGGCTCGCGAGCCCGCCATGCTGGCCCAGATCATCTACACCTCGGGCAGCACAGGCTTGCCCAAGGGGGTCATGGTGGAGCAGGGCAGCCTGGTCAATCTGATGGCGGATCACGGGGCGCGTATCGCCCTTGCTCACAGTGGCGCCATGTTCAACTGCATGTCTCTGTCGTTCGATGCGGGCAACATGACGACCTTGCTGCCACTCTCGTGCGGCGCAGCCCTGCATTTTTGCGAGCCGGGGGAGGGGGTGATTGCCGCCGCCATGGCTCGCGGCGCCAGCCATATGATCTTACCGACCGCCCTGCTGGCCAACCTGCTGCCGCCGGCGGATCTCGGCTCTCTCAAGGCCATAGGTTTTGGCGGCGAAGCCTGCCCGAGCAGCCTGGTGGAGCGTTGGGGCAACCGGGTCGCACTCTATAACATGTATGGCCCGACCGAGTGCACGGTGACGGCGCTGTGCGCGCGGCTGGTGCCGGGCGCGCCCATCACCATAGGCCAGCCCATCAACAATCTGAAGGCGCTGATCCTGGACGAGGCGGGTAACCCCTGCCCGGTGGGGGTACCGGGAGAACTCTGCCTGGCCGGTCTCGGCCTGGCCCGTGGCTACCTCAATCTGCCGGAGCGCACCCAAGAGGCCTTCGTCGAGCGCAGCCTTGCTGGCCGCACTTATCGCCTCTATCGCACCGGCGATCGGGCGCTGCTGCGCCGTGACGGCAACATCAACTACCTGGGCCGCCTCGATGAGCAGATAAAACTGCGCGGCTATCGCATCGAACCCGGCGAGATTGAGACCCAGATTGCGGCGCTGTGCCCAGCCATCCGCCAGATCAAGGTGGTGGTGCAAGAGGGCCGCTTGCTGGCCTATGCCTGCCTGCAGTCTGGGGCAACGCAGCCCGATAGCGAGGCACTGCTGCAACGGGCCGGCGAACAGCTGCCGGAATACATGGTGCCGGTGCGGCTGTGTTGGTTGCCCGAGATGCCGCTCACCCCCAATGGCAAGCTGGACTTGCGCCGTTTGCCGGCCATCGACTGGCAGGAGAGCAAGGCCGAGCCACAAGGGGAGCTGGAGCAGCGGGTGCTCGCCATCTGGCAAGGGGTGCTCAAGCAGCCGCTCGGGGTCGAAGATGACTTCTTCCGCCTAGGGGGAGATTCCATCCTCAGCATCCAGCTCACCACCCGACTGCGAGACGCCGGGCTGCACTGCAGCGTGAAGGACGTGTTCGAGGCCAAGACGGTGCGCCGTCTCTGTCGCCAGCTCGGCCAGCAGCAGGCGGTCAGCCATAAAACGGAGCAGGGCGTGCTCGAGGGCGAGTTCCCATTGCACCCCATTCAGCACTGGTTCTTCGAGCAGGGCTTTGCCAAGTCAGGTCACTGGAACCAGGGGGTGATCCTGCGTCTGCCCGCCGGTATCGACGACGCCGCCCTGAGCGGCTGGATGAATACCCTGCTCGGTCACCACGACGCCCTGCGTCTGGCAGTGACCGAGACCGGCCAACGCTATCTGCCCGCGCTGGCCCTGCCACCCTTGCATGTGCTGGATGCGACCGGGCTGGATGAGACCGCGTTACAGGCTCGCCTGACCCAGTGGCAGGGCGATTTTGCGCCAGAGCAGGGCCAGACCCTGGCCTGGGCGCGGCTCTGCAACCTCGCCAGCGAGGTGGACGCAGCGCCGGTTGAAGGGCTCTTTATCGCCTTCCACCATCTGGTCATCGATGCCGTCTCCTGGCGGATCCTGGCCGAAGATCTGGTCCGTCTCGCCGAGGGCAAGGGGCTGCCGGCCAAGGGCAGCAGCTACCGCCAGTGGGGTGAGGGGCTTGCCGCTTATGCGGCCCGTGAGGCCGCGCAACTGGCATTCTGGCAGGGGCAAGGGGAAGGCCTGGATCAACGGCTGCTGGAGGCGCAGCGCGCCCCGGATGGCCGCGCCGCCGCCAGTCTGCTGCGTCTGGATGAGAAGATCACGGCTCGCCTCATCGATGAGGCCAATCAGGCGCACTTCACCCAGGTGCCGGACTTGCTGCTGGCCGCCCTGACCCGCACCCTGAGCGAGCTCGGTTACGGCGCCAAACAGTGCGTGATGCTGGAAGGGCACGGCCGTGAAGCTATCGATCCGCAACTGGATGTGAGCCGCACCCTCGGCTGGTTCACCAGTACCTATCCGCTGGTGCTGGCCGATAGTGAGTCGTGGAGCGATCTGGTGTGCGACACCAAGGAGCGGCTGCGAGCGGTGCCGGACAAGGGGGTGGGCTTCAACGCCCTGCGCGTGCACCATCCCCGTGGTCAGGGGTTGCCCCACTCCGCCATCGTCTTCAACTACCTGGGGGTCTCCCACCGAGGCACGCCGGCCCCCTGGCAGCCATTGCCCATCGCGCCGGGTCAACCCTCGGCGCCCGAGAACCTGCCGCGCGAGCTCATCAGCCTGCACGGCGGCGTCTACGGCGGCTGCCTCACCCTGCGTCAGGTCGGTGCCCTCAACCAAGCGGCGAGCGACGCCCTGATGACGGCCCTGGCGGCCAATCTGACGGCGCTGGTCGAGGCTTGCTGCGCGGTGCAGCCACCGCGCCACACCCCGAGCGACTTCCCGGGGCTGCCGCTCTCTCAGGCTGCGCTGGATCGGGTGCTGGATCCGCGGCTGGCGGGGGGCGAGGTCGAGACCCTGCTGCCCATGACCTCCTTGCAGCAGAGCATGCTCTATCACAGGGCGCTGGCTCCCAGAGATAGCGCCTACCATCTGCAGACCGAGATGGACTATCGCCAGGCGTTGGACGTGGCCGTGTATCGCGGCGCCTGGCAGGCGCAGATCGCCCGCTGGCCGGTGCTGCGCGCCGCCCTGCTGGTGGAAGAGGGCGTCGCCCTGCAGCGCATACTGCATGAGGCCGAGTTGCCGTTCCACTATGAGGACCTGTCCGGCGACCCGCAGGCGGAGGCGCGTGTCGCGACCTACCGCCAGCAGGATTTGGCCTATCCCATCGCGCTGGACAAGGCGCCGCTGCTGCGCATCGCCTGCTTCAAATTGGCCCCCGATCACCACAAGGTGATCCTGAGCGCCCATCACGCCGTGCTCGATGGCTGGAGCGGCCCTGTGCTGCTGGGCTCCCTGCATAGACACTACCAAGCGCTGATGCAGGGTCAGGCACCAGAAGTGACACCGGATACCGCCTGGCTCGCCTTCGGTCGCCATATCGCCAGCGGATCGGACACCACTGCCGCCTATTGGCAGGGACGCGCCGACTTGCTGGCACGGCCAAACGATCTCTCCGGCCTGTTCGGGGTGGCGCTCGAGCCGCACCTGACCCAGCACAGACCCGAGGTCTGCGGCCAGACGCTGGCGTCAGACGTCTCTTTCCAGCTGGAGAGTCGGGCCCGCGAGCTCGGTGTGACCGCGGGCCTCTTGGCCCAGTACGCCTGGCATCGATTGCTGGCCCGTCATTGCGGCGACCCTGTGACCCAGGTGGGCAACGTGACGCCGGGTCGGGACTTCCCCGTCGAGGGGATCACCGACAGCGTCGGGCTCTATATCAACAGCCTGCCACTCGCCCTGGATTGGCGCACCGAGGCGACTCTGGAGCAGCATATCAACCAGCTGCAGGGGGATCTGATGGCGCTCAATCAGCACGGTACCCAGTCCCTTGCGGCCCTGACCCGAGGGCGCGCCCGTCTGTTCCAGAGCCTGTTCGTGTTCGAGAACTATCCTATGCCGGCGCCGCCCCAAACCCTCGAGCCTCATCAGCTGATGCCGCGCTTTGGCAACGTGGTCGAGAAGGTGGAGCTGCCGCTCTCGCTGGTGGTGAATGCGCGTGGCGGCCAGCTCAGCCTGCGCTTTGAGTACGATGGTGAGCTGATCGCGCGCCCTCGTGCCGAGGCGGTATTGGCGCAGTGGCTGGCGGAGCTTGAATGGTTGGCGCAGGCCTCCCTTGCCGAGCCGGCCCGTCTGAGTGGGGTCGAGACGGTCCGCGTCGCGGCTCCGGGGTTGGCCCCTGCGCAGCCCGAGGCGTGCCCGGCGGATCCCCAGGCTCGTCGCCTGCTGGCCCTGTGGCAGCAGCACTGTGGTGAGGCCGCGAGCTGGCAGCAGAGTCTGACCGCGCTCGGGGTGGATTCGGTGCAACAGCTTGCCCTGCTGGCGACCCTGAATCAGGCGTTCGGGGCGGATCACCGCCCGCTGACCCTGCGGGATCTCAAGGCGCACGGAGTACCTTGCGCACTCTTTAATCACTGGCTGGTACGCCTGCCCGAGGAGGTGTCATGACGGCTTCAACTCCTGTCGCAACCCAGGTCGCAGTCAAGGAGGCGGGGGTTTCCCCGTCTCACTTGGCGCAGAAGGTGGGGCTGGGCACTCGCCTGGCCAGCCTGCTCGGCGGCACACCGCTGGCGCCCGCCATCGGCATGGATGGTGGTTGGTTGACCTATGGCGAGTTGCACGGCCGGGTCGACCAGATTGCCGCCAGCCTGCAAGGGCTGGCGGTGGGGGAGCGGGTTGGACTCTATCTGGATCGCACGCCGGATCTGGTGGCCAGCCTGCTCGCCTGTCTGCGCCTCGGCCTGACCTTCGTGCCACTGGAGCCGGACTTCCCGGTGGAGCGGCTGCAGGGCATCGCCCGTCAGGCGCGGCTTTCGGCGGTGCTCTGCGATCGCGGATCGGATGTGCCTGACTTTGGCTGCCCGCGGCGGGCCCTCGCCGAGCTGGCCGAGTCTGAGCCTGGCGGCGTGCGCCGCGGGGCGCCGTCCTACCCCTTGGTGGACGATGCCCTGGCGGCCTACATGATGTTTACCTCGGGCTCCACCGGTGAGCCCAAGGGGGTGGTCATCAGTCGGCGCGCCCTGCTCTGCTTCCTCGACGGGATCCGCGAGCGGCTCGGGCTGACCCCGGGTTGCCACTGGCTGTTTATCACCACCCCGGCCTTCGACATCTCCCTGCTGGAGATGCTGGGGCCGCTCTGGAGCGGGGGCCGCCTGACGGTGGCTGGCAATCAGCACAACAAGGATCCGCTGGGGATGATGGCGCTGCTGGCGGCGGACAGGACGATTAACTGGCTGCAGGCGACCCCGGCCTGCTGGCGCATGTTGCTCAAAGCGGGTTGGCAGGGGGATGACAGCCTCACCGCCCTGTGCGGCGGCGAGGCTCTGGATCTGGGGCTGGCCGAGCAGCTGTGCAACCGCACCCAGCGGCTGTGGAACTGTTACGGTCCGACCGAGGCCACCGTCTGGTCGCTGGTGAGCGAGGTGCGCATGCCGCCGGCCGGGGGGCGCATCACCGTCGGTAACAGCCTGCCCGGCTACCGGCACTGGGTGCTGGACGCGGCGGGGCAATCGGTGGGCGAAGGGGAAGAGGGGGAGCTTTGCATCGAGAGCCCGGCCCTGTGCGAGGGTTACTGGCGCAAACCTGCCCTCACCACGGCGGCCTTCCTGCGCCTCGATAACCACCGCCTCTATCGCACTGGCGATCGGGTACGCAAGCTTGGCAGCGACAGCTTCCTCTACCTGGGGCGGCGCGACGATCAGATAAAGCTGCGCGGTTTTCGCATCGAACTCGGCGAAGTCGAGGCGGGCCTTCGCCGCCAGCCCGGGGTGCAGGAGGCGGCGGTGCGCCTCATCGGCGAGGGGGACGATGCCATGCTGGTGGGCTATGTGGAGGCCAAAGCCGGGGTGGTCCTCAATCGGCTTGCCCTGCGCAAGGGCCTGCAGGCCAGCCTGCCCCACTACATGGTGCCGGCGCGGATCCTGCTGCTCGACGCCCTGCCCAAGACCGGCAGCGGCAAACTCGACAGAAAGGCGTTGCCACTGCCTGAGTAAAATGCGGTGAATAGTTAATCTGGTTTTAATGTATTTTTCAGCTTAATTACGCTGATTGTTCGAAACTTAGTGGTTAATCATTCCGTTTTGGCTTGTTTCGTCTGTGGATAACGGGATCTCGGCCCGTTATTCCTTTGCCAGGAGATGATCCCGTCAATTCCCGCCAATAAAAAAGCCCGCATCCTGCGGGCTTTTGCTATTCGGGTGAACAAGGGAACTCAGCGGGTGAGGGGGGCCGCATCTGGCTTGCTCATCAGCTGCTCCACATCGTCGATCACCTTGAGGGCGGCCTGAGGCCCGCCGGTGGAGGTCCACAGCGACCCGTCCACCGCGCCGAAGCGCTTGGCCTTGATGGCATTCAGTTGCTGGAAGGCGGGGGTCTGCTCGGCCTGCTTCATGGCATCCACCGCATCGCCGCTGGCGCTCAGGGTGCCGATCACCAGCCAGTCACCGTCCAGCAGGTTGAGGGACTCCAGGCTCAGGGCCGGGGAGTGGGGGCTCTTGTCACCCATCTGGTGCGACGGGCGCGCCAGCCCCATCTCCATCACCACGCTGCTGGCGAAGGTGCCGCCGTGCATGTAGCTCGGTCCCTTCGGATTCCAGCGCACTATGCTGAGCTGCTCGCCCTGATGCTTGGCAAGCCGGCTGCGGGCCTCTTGCAGGCGGGCATCATACTGGGCGAGGAAGGCCTTGCCTTCGGCTTCCTTGTTCAGCACCGCCGCGCTGCGGCTGAACACCTCTTTCCAGGGCTGGCCCCAGTTGCCGGTGACCACGGTGGGGGCGATTTCCTTGAGCAGGGTCAGTAGCTCGGGCTTGGTCTGATTGGTCAGGATGAGATCCGGCTCCAGATCGATCAACCGCTCCAGGTTGGGATTGTCAAGATCCCCGACGATGGCGATGTCTTTGCCCGCCTTGTCCAGCAGGTAGCGGGGCAGGGTGGCCTGGCCGCGACCGTTGACGGTACCGATCGGTTGCACGCCCAGAGTCAGGGCGGTGTCGAGATCGATTTCACTCAGCACCACCACCCGCTTGGGGTGGGCGGGCACGCTCAGGGTCTTGCCGTCGGCATCGGTCACCTGACGGGTGTCAGTCCGGGCTTGGGCCTGAAAGCCGACCAGACTAGCCAGCACCAGCGCGGCTACCAAGGGGGAGGGGATCGTCATCGTTACATCCTTATGGGTGAAATCGGCGGCGCTGTTTACGGGCATGATTGACTGCCAACGCGCGTTGCCTGAATGATCTGTCTGCTATCGGCCCCAAATGGGCGGGGCTATGCTATCACAAGTTAAGTGAGAAACGTTGTCATTTGTATTTGTGCCAGGGCGGCGCTTTGTTACCATGGGCTCCCCATTGCGAGATTTTCTGATGCCAGCGCCCCTCTCCCCGATTTCCCCCGCCACGGACTTCATACTGCAAACCGACGTGCTGACGTTGGCAGGGCTGGCGCAGTTGCCCATTCACCGGGTCTGTTTCGATCCTGCCGCCTTCACCTCGGCCAGCCTGGATGGCCATGGCATCAGCCTTCCCGCCAATCTGCGCGGGGCCGTGGCCAAACGTCAGGGGGAGTTTCTGGCGGGACGGCTGGCGGCCCGTCATGCCCTTGGCCCCTTCGGTTTGGGAGCGCAGACAGTAGCCATAGGCCAGCACCGGGAGCCATGTTGGCCAGCTGGCATGGAGGGCAGTATCAGCCACAGCCAGTTACTGGGGAAGGGGGTGGCCCTGTGCGCGGTGCGCCCGAGAGAAGGTGGGCTGGGGCTGGATCTGGAGGCCTGGCTCGATGCCGACCAGGCGGCGCAGCTCTGGCCCGGCATCGTCGATAAGGAGGAGTGGGAACGACTGGCAGAGAGCGCCACCGCCGCCGATCTGAGCGTGGCAGAGGGGCTGACCCTGGTGTTCTCCGCCAAGGAGAGCCTGTTCAAGTCGCTCTACCCCAGGGTCGGGCGCTATTTCGATTTTCTCGACGCCCGCTGGTCGGCCATGGGGGCCGAAACTCTCAGCCTGAGCTTGAAGACGGCGCTTGCCCCTGACTTGCCCGCCGGCTGGCACTGCACCCTGCACTGGCAGCGGCTGCCTGGGGGCCTGCTCACCCTGCTGGCACTTTGACGGACTAAGGGATGAGACAGTAAAAAACCGCCGGATGGGCGGTTTTTTCATTCAGGCCTGCTGTCTGGCCACAGGGTTATCCGTTTGCGAATCCGCCTCGGTGCGCCTGCGCGGTACTATCACCGGGGCGCCGTCGCCGGGGGCGTGCAGGATATCGACGTCGGTCTGGTAGAGGCGGTCGATGAGCGGCTTGGTCACCACCTCCCGCGCCGGCCCAATGGCCTGCACGCCGCCATCGCCAAGCGCAATCAGCTCGTCACAGTAGCGGGCGGCGGTGGCTAGATCGTGGATGACGATAAGCACCGTCTTGCCGGCGGCGGTGATCTGGTGGATGGCCTCCATCACCTCGGTCTGGTGACCGATGTCGAGCGCGCTGGTGGGCTCGTCCAGCAAGATGATGTCCGCATCCTGAGCCAGCACCATGGCGAGCCAGACTCGCTGTGCCTGACCGCCGGAGAGGGAGCTGGCGCTTTGCTGCCAGATGGCGCCCAGCTGCATCCGCTCACAGGCCCAGTGCACCATGCGCGCATCCTCCTCGCTCCACTGATTGAACCAGCCCTGGTGGGGATGGCGGCCATATTGCACCAGCTGTTCGACCCGGATGCCGGCGGGCACCAGCGGTCGCTGGGGCAGGTAGGCGAGTTCTCGGGCCAACGCCTTCATGCCGTAGTTCGCCAGCGGCTTGCCCTTGAGTAAAATCTCCCCGCTCTGGGGCTGCTCCTGGCCTGCCAGCAACTTGAGCAGGGTGGATTTGCCACCGCCATTCGGGCCTACAATCCCCACCAGCTTGCCCTTGGGGATGGTGAAGGAGACGTCATCGAAGACGGGCTTGTGCTGATAGCCGAAACGAAGGCGGTTTACGGTGAGCGTCATCAAACGGCCCCTTGTCTGAAGGTGAAAAGGATAAAAAGCATCGTCAGTCGGCCTTCTGTCTGTCTTTGATGAGCACGAACAGCAGCAGCATGCCGCCAAGAATACGGGTCATAATGCCGGTGGCGACCTCGTGGGGGCTGGCCAGCACCCGCACCAGGGTATCGCTCGCGAGCAGCAGCAGGGCGCCGGACAGCGCCGCTATCCAGAGCGGCACTATGCGATCCCGAGAGAGCCAGGAGGCGAGGATGGGGGCGGCCATGGCGATGAACACCACGGGGCCGCCGATGGCGGTGCCGAGCGCCGCGACCACGATGGCCTGGGCCAGTACCCCGAGCTGCACCCGATTCACGTTCACCCCGAGGTTCTGGGCGGTGACGGGCCCCAGACGCAGCACGCCGAGGGCGCGGGAGAGATAGATTATCCAGGGGCAGACCAGAAGGATCAGCAGGCCCACCGGCAGCACGGTGGCGTAGCCCTGGCCGACGAAGTTGCCCATGTTCCAAAGGTAGAGGCTGGTGAGGTGCACCAGGGACTGGGTGGACATGGCGAACTGGCCGATGGCGTTCATCAGCTCGGAGACGCCGATGCCGATCACCACGAACAGATAACCCTGCTCACCCGGCTTGTTGCACAGGGCGTAGAGCACGGCCGCGGCGAACAGGGCACCGAGCGGCGCCGCCCACCAGGGCCAGCTGCCGAGAGTGAGGTAGAGGGAGAAGATGATGATGGCAAGGGAGGCCCCCTCGTTGACCCCTATCATGTCCGGGGTGGCGAGGCGGTTGCGAATGAGGGTCTGCACCAGGCAGCCGGAGAGGCCCATGGCGGCGCCCGCCACCAGCACGGCGACGATGCGCGGCAGCCTAATCTTGAATACCGTCACCTCGCTGAGGCGACTTCCTTCCCCCATCAGGGTCTGGATGACCCCCAGCATGGTGATCTTGCCCGAGCCGAGTGTCAGCGCCAGCAGGGAGAGCAGCACCAGAGCGAGCATCAGCGCGAGAGTAATGAACCAGGCGCGGCGCTCGAGCAGCAGGGTCCGCTTGCCTATCCGCAGGCAGAAGGTGCCGGTTGGCAGGGTGGGCGAGGGAGTCTTGTTGATTGCATGTGTCATGAGATGCCCTTATTTCACGGCCAGCAGGGAGCGGAAACCGCCGCTGCGCACCACCAGGATGAGTACGGGGGCACCGATCAGCGCCAGGATCACCCCATTGGGCAGCTCGAACGGTTGCAGCAGCCAGCGCGCCAGTATGTCGGCGCCGAGCAGGAACAGCACCCCGAACAGGGCGGAGAAACGTACCTGGATGGACAGGCGCACCGGCTCCACCAGGCGAGCGCAGTAGGCGGCCAGGAAGCCGACGAAACCGATGGGGCCGGCGATGGCGATGGCGCAGGCGGTGAACAGGGTTGCGGCCAAGAGCACCCCGATGCGCACCCGGGTCGGTCGGATGCCGAGCGCCTGGGCCTGATTGTCCCCCATCTGCATCAGGGTGAGCTGGCGACAGAGCGCCAGGGTCAACAGCAGCCCTGCCAGGGCGAAGGGCAGCACCGTCAGCACCGCATCGAGGCTGGAGGCGGCGAGCGACCCCAAGTTCCAGAAGCGGAACTGTTCCAGCACCACTTTGTTGGAGAGCAGCAGGAAATTGGAGAGGCCGCCGAAGGTGGCGGAGAGGGCGACGCCGACCAGAATGAGCTTGAGCGGGTTGGAGCGACCCACCATCAGGCCGAGGCCGAGCACGATGATATTGCCCATCAGGGCGCCCATGCCGGACCAGAGCAGATAACCGTAGGCGGATTCGACGCCAAAATAGGTGAGGCCGATGACCAGCGCGAATACGGCGCCGGCGTTGACCCCGAGCAGGCCGGGTTCGGCCAGCGGATTGCGGGTGGCACTTTGCAGCATGGAGGCGGCCAAGGCGAGGCAGACGCCCACCACCAGAGCGGCGAGGGTGCGGGGCACGCGCAAGGTATTGACTATCATGGCGAGCTTTTCATCGGCCACGAGGACGGGATCGCCCAGCAGGAAACCGGCGACCTCATGGCCACCATAGACACCGGCGCCAGTGGCCAGTGACAGCGAAATCAGCAGGAAGAGGAGCAGCACTCCGAGCCAGAACAGCTGTGCTTGGTATCTGAGCACTCAATGACTCCTTTCAATTCGGGGTAGTAGAAACGCAAAAAGGGAGCCCTGTTTCCAGGGCTCCCAGATCGGGATATTACAGCTTGTAATCTACGCCGGCGTAGACGGTACGACCTTCCAGGATGAAGTCGGCGTCGGTGGCGACTTGATCACGCTGGGTGTTGGTCAGGTTGGTGATACCGAGCTTGAAATCCAGGGCTGGTGTGACCTTCCAGTTGGTGTTGACGTCCAGGGTCTGGTAGTGCTCGGACTTGAACGCCTGGGCGTTGCGCGCCGGCACCTTGATGATCTGGCTGCCAACGTATTGCCAGGCCAAGTTGGCGCTGACCACGTCGGTCGCCTGCCAATCCAGGCCGAGGTTACCGGTGTGATCCGGGGTCTTGGCCAGGTCTTCACCCGTGCTCTTGTCTTCGGAGTCGAGCATGGTCCAGTTACCGGTCAGCTGCACGCCGTCCAGCACGTCGACCCAGCCGGTCAGCTCCAGGCCTTTGATGCGGGCCTTCTTGACGTTGAGGTAGGTCATCACGGTCGGACGGTAGCCAGGGCCCCACTGATCGCTCTGGATCAGGTCCTCGATGTCGTTGTGGAAACCGGTCACGCCGGCGCCGAAGCGATCGCTCTCGTAGGCGGTACCCAGCTCATAGCTGATGGCGGTTTCCGGTTTCAGATCCGGGTTACCGATCACCTGGCAGGCGCCACGGCAGGCGGTGGTGGAGAAGCCTTCGCTGGACTGGGCCAGGGTCGGTGCCTTGAACGCCTTGCCGGCGCCGCCTTTGATCACCCACTCGTCGGTCAGGGTGTAGAGGGCGTAGGCACGGGGGCTGAACTCGTTGCCATAGGTCTCGTGGTGATCCAGACGGCCGGAGAGGGTCAGCGCCAGATCGCCGAAGCTGAATTCGTCCTGCAAGTAGACTGCGCTCTGGGAGGCATCCACGCTGCCATTGGTGATGTTGCGGCTGTGCTCCAGCTCGGTCTTGCGCAGCTCGGCACCGGAGGTGAGCAGGTGCTCGCCCAGATAGCCACTGACCTGACCGTCGACCGTGTTGTTGGTCTGGGTAACATCGGCGGCGCCGCCGTTGAGCTGGGAATCGTCCATCAGGTCGATCTGCTCGAAGTAGTAACGCACCCGGCTGTCGAAGTGCTCCCAGCGACCGTTGTGGCTAACACCCAGGCTCAGGCGATCCAGATTCTGCACGTTGTGCGGGGTGGCCGGCGCGGTCGGGGCGCGGGGCACGTTGTTGAAGTAGCTGTCCATGTCGTTCTGGTTGTAGCCCAGATCGAATTCGACGTCCTGATTGTCGGCCACCAGCCACTTCAGGCCGGTCAGCACGTTGACCACTTCGCGTTTTTCCAGCGCATCGGCGTCCGGGTTGTTGCTCTGCTCGCTCTTCCAGCGATCGCGCTGATAGCCTTCGACCACGATGTTGCCGAGCAGCTTGTTGTCGATGAGGGCACCGGACACATAGGCGCTGCCCTGGTTGGCATCGCCGCCGTCACCCTTGGTCGGCATGCTGTGGGTGTAGCCGACACCCGCTTCGGTCTTCTCGGTGGCCTGGCGCAGGATCACGTTGACCACGCCGCCCAGGGCATCGGCACCGTACAGGGAGGAGACGGGGCCGCGGATCACTTCGATGCGCTCGATGGCCGCCATGGGGATGGAGCTTAGGTCAAAGTCGTTGCCGTAGGCGCTGCCCAGGGTCTCACGGGCATTGACCCGCTTGCCGTTGATCAGCAGCAGGGTGTAGTCGCCGCCCATGCCGCGGATCTTGATCTCGTTACGGCCGGTGGGGTTGGTAGCAACGATGTTGACGCCCGGCACATGCTTGAGTGCATCGCCGATGTTGTTGACGTTCATCTTGTCCAGATCGGCGCGGCTCACCACGGAGACGCTGGCCGGAGCCGTGAACTCGGTGTGCTTGGTCTGGGTGGCGGTGACCACCACTGTCTCGTTGGCCTTGACCGATTCGGCCTGGGCCAGACCCGGCAGGGCCATCAGCCCGAGGGAGAGCAGGATGGGGTTTAATTTAAATACGCCGTGCTGCAACTGCATTGTTAAAGCTCCATGAAAAAACCGAAATTATGGGTTCGGGCTCTGTCGGCCCGCTGCTCACTGACTTCCTTGTCTGGCCGGGCCAGACGTGGGGTTATTGTTATTTTTTATCCGCGCCAGCCCCTTGATGAGGAAGCCGACACCACCGCAGGCCAACAGGCCACAGGCGATATTGAGCCAGGCCAGACTGGCGAAACCCTGCAGGGCGCCGGTCTGGTCAGAGACGAGGTATCTGGCTGACAGCAGGCTGCCGAGCCCGGCTGCCACATTGGTGACCGTGCCCTGGAATGACATGAAGGCGGCGCGCTGATGGGGCGCCGGGATGCCCGCGGTGATGGCGAGGGTGGTACTGGCGCGGGCCGAACTCAGCGCCATGAACAGGGTGAACAGCAAATAGATGGGCATGCCGACGGGCAGGGCAAAGCCGAGCAGGGTGACCAGCGCCAGCGCCAGGCTGGTGAGCAGGATGGCGCCCTGGGCACGGCCCTTGTCAATCCAACCGCCACACAGGCGCATGGTGGCCATGCTGGCAAGGCCGCCGCACAGGTAGAGGGCGGCTATCTGCTCACGGGGGAAGCCGAGGTTGAACTGGAAGTAGTTCGCAAAGTGCGGGATCAGCAGGAAGTGGCCGAACATCTGCAAACAGAGAATGCCGAGGGCACCCTGACACAGGGGAGAGGCGAGCAACTGGCGCAGGCCGCTGCCGTGCGGGGAGCGAGTGACCGGCAGGGAAGGCAGCAGACGGCTGCTCAGCAGGGCCAGCAGCAGGCCGCTTGCGCCAAACAGCAGGAAGGGGCTCTGCCAGCCGAGCCACTGGGCCAGGGTCAGGGCGACGGGCACGATCAGGATGGCGGCGAGGGAAAATGCCATGCCCACATAGGCGAGACGGCGTCCCCGCTCGGCCGGTGGCACCAGATCCAGCACTGCTGCCATCAGGATGGCGGAGAGCGGTCCAGCGACGCAGCCAGAGAGAATGAACAGCACCAGCAGTTGCTGACTGTCTTGCACCAGGGCGCAGGCCATCAGCAACAGGAAGCGCAGGGTCAACAGCAGCAGCAGGGCGGGTTTGCGATTGAAGCGATCGAGCCAGGGCGCCGTGATAATGCCCATGAGCGCGGCGCCCAGGGTGGCACCGCCACTGAAGTAACCGGTCTGCTCCGGTTGCATGCCGAGGTTGACCACCAAATCCGGGCCAAGGGGCATCACCATCATCATGCTGCCCATGGAGAGCATGTTGATCAGCAGTGCCAGATGGATGGTGGCGGGGGTGCTGGAGACGACAGGATCTGGCTTCATCAGAGGCTGACTCGAAAAAATGAGTCCGAATTGTATCCGAGCGATCTTATTGTGACAACAAATGATAACCATTTTTATTTGCGTTGGTTTATTTCCTTATGAGTCTTGTTTGGTGAGGAGTGATAAACGCCAGAATGGCCAGAAAAAAGCCAGCAAAAAGAGAGGGAGGAAATGTTGGACCACGTCGGTGATGGCACATTCATGGGGGATGATGACACACTGTCATGAGACAAGTTTTGTAGCGGGGAGATGAGGATGAAAGTTTGGCGATGGAGTTGGATATTGTGGTGCAGCCTGCTCTGGGCGCTGTCCGTGCGGGCCGAGGTCAAGGTGATCCCGGTGTTTGAGGCGCCAGCCATGGTGCAAACCTTGAAAGAGATCTACCCGGATCTTGGGGTCAGCGCCATGGGCAATCAGCTGGTGCTGAGCGGCACGCCCGCCCAGTTGCAAGAGGCCGAGGCCACCCTGAATCAGCTCAATCAGCCACCCCAGAGCCTGCTCATCGAGTGGCGGGTGGAAGGGGCCTCAAGCAACAGCCAGCTGGGGGTCGGTGTTGGCAATGACAATGCCAAACGGCAGTGGCTTATTGAAGGCGGGGCGCAAGATTATCAGCGCAGCCAGAACGACAACTGGCAGGTGCGTGGCCTGTCGGGGCGGCCGGTGCTGCTGCAGATGGGTTCCTACCAGCCGGTCACCTTCTATCGCTGGCAGGGTGGGCGAGTGGTGGGCATGGTGCCGCTGATCAATGGCCTCTACGCCACCGCCACTCTGATAGGCGATCGGGTACAGATAGAGCTCAGCAGTGAACAGGCGCGGCTGGAGCGGGGTGACATCAAGACCGGCCAGAGCGCCACCGAGGTGAGTGGCGCCCCAGGTGAATGGTTGACGGTGGGGGAGCTCTCCACCAGCCAGAGCAGTCAGGGGGCCCAACTCTCGAACCCGTCGCAACTCGGGCAGGCAAGTGGCAGCGAGCGACAGACGCTGCAGATCCGGGTCAGCCGCCAATAGCTGCTGGCAGGGGGTCTTAGTGCCGGATGGCGGCCATGATCACGCATTCAGGCATGATGTTGATCAAGGCTGGGCGTGGGGCTTATCGACGGCATATTCCCGGATCTGGCGGCTCTTGAGCAGATACCAGAGTGCCCAGAGACTGCCGATCAGCACCAGGGCGGTGGGCCAGCTGAACGACCACTTCTGCAGATTCAGGCTGTGCAACTGCATCACCAGGCCGCTCAGGGTGGAGCAGAGCAGCAGACCGCGGCTGTGGCGTCTGAGCCAGGCGCGAACGCTTCGGCCCTGCTGATGGGTGCCGCCGCAGGCGAGCAGCGCCAACATGGCGGGCACGTCGGTCAGCAGGCTGATATAGAGGCTGATCTTGTCCGGATAGAAGAGACTCAGGATCTCGCTGCCACTCTCGCGGGTCACTCCCGCCATCAGGAACAACCAGACCGAGCGGGTCAGCAGCAGGGCGATGGGCCAGAACCAGAGCGGTGGACGCAACTGGCCGTGATCGTCATATCGATGTTCGGGATAAAGGGTCATAGGAGCCCATCTGTTGCCGGATTGTACTGATACCGGCTGCTACTGGAACCGGATCGCGCTGAAGATAGAGGGGATATGGGGCGGTGAGTCGTGCTTTACAAGCTGGGTGCTGGGCAGAAATTAATCGGGGAACCCAAGCTCCCCAATCCACATTCTTTTTTGGTATGACGGTATGCTCGTTACAGCCAGCCCTTGCGCTTGAAGAAGAGACCGGTGCCGAGCGACGACATCACCATCAATACCAGCGACATTTGATAGCCATACTCCCAGGCGAGCTCCGGCATGCGGCCGAAGTTCATGCCGTAGATGCTGGCGATCAGGGTCGGTGGCAGGAAGATCACCGCGGCAACCGAGAAGATCTTGATCACCTTGTTCTGCTCCAGATTGGTCACCCCCATGGAGGCCTCCAGCTGGAAGTTGATCTTGTCGAACAGGAACTGGGTGTGGGGCAGCAGGGATTCCACATCGTGCAGCATCTCGTCGATCCACTTGTTCTGCTCGCCGGTCATGCGCTGGCGCAGGCTGCGTTTGAGGAAGCGCAGGGCACGGCGGGTATCGTGCAGGGAGAGA
This sequence comes from Aeromonas tecta, assembly GCF_000820185.1. Taxonomy (GTDB): domain Bacteria; phylum Pseudomonadota; class Gammaproteobacteria; order Enterobacterales; family Aeromonadaceae; genus Aeromonas; species Aeromonas tecta. The sequence continues at coordinate 102,319 of NZ_CDCA01000039.1, read as the reverse complement.
CGGATCTGGCCGTTGGCCTCTTCCTGGGCCATCAGCTCCTTGAGCATGGCGTTGATCTGATCCGGTTCAAAAATCTGGTCCGCGGTGTTTTCCAGGGTTTTATAACCGTCTTCAATGAGATCAGAGAGATATTCCACCTTCAGATTCTGTACTTCCAGCAGAATATCGAGGGCATTCTCCACCTCCAGCCGGTCCTGGCGCATATAGTGGCGCAGCAGGCGAACCAGGCCGATATCATCCTCACGGATGCTGATCAACAGGTTGTTGCGCAGGGTAAAGGAGACGTGGACACCCTTGGTGTCGCGACCGATCCGCTGGGGGAACAGGGAGTGGATGTGCAGGCCATCGGTGTCCCAGTAGAAACGAGCGGACGCTTCGATGTCGTCCAACTCCTCCTTGTCCGGTACCTCCTCCAGGAACAGGCCCGTCAACCATTCTCGCTCCGCCGTGTCCGGCTTGTAGGCATCCAGCCAGACAGTGTTGTCGGGGACTATGTCGTCCGGCCCGAGCGTCACTATGTCCAGCACCTTGTTATTGAGAATGTAGGCGGTGATCATCTGTCCCCCCTTAAAAAGTCGTGGGTCATCAGGGATGGTTGCACAGGTTCATGCGGCCCTAGATCGCACAGAAAGCGATCCCATGAAATAGCGTAGCGAGGCCGATGGACAACCTGAATGCGGCGAACTATACAGGGGCAGGGCGCGCTTGTCAGGGCCTATTCATCGGGGGTTCAGCCTGTTTGCTCAAAAAAGCGGCGAGGTCGGAGCAGCTGTCTGGCTGGTCAGAACCCAGCCTGCGAGGGCTGGATCCTGGAGCGGGCTGGCGGGATCCGGTGGCGTTGCGACGCTTCCGCCTTGGGGTCGCTGGCCCGGCACTACCTTGGGGCCGGGCTCAGAAGACATGCGGGGAGGAAGCAGCCTCGCTGTCGCTTATTTTCCTATATCTCATATCTCACATATTGGGGTAGTTGGGCCCAGAGCCTCCCTGCGGCGGCGTCCAGATGATGTTCTGGCTGGGATCCTTGATGTCGCAGGTCTTGCAGTGGATGCAGTTGGCCGCGTTGATCTGCAGCCTTGGCCGTCCCTCAGACTCCAGGATCTCGAACACCCCGGCCGGACAATAACGCTGGGCTGGCTCGGCCCAGGTGGGCAGATTTACCTCCACCGGGATGCTCGCGTCCTGCAGCCGCAAGTGACAGGGCTGATCCTCGTCATGACTGGTGTTGGCGAGATAGACGGAGGAGAGCTTGTCGAAGCTGAGCTTGCCATCGGGTTTCGGGTAGGAGATGGGCGGGCAGCGGCTGGCCAGGCGCAGCTGGCGATAGTCCGGCTCCTTGTCCAGGAGCGTCACGGGGGAGCCCTTGCCCCAGAGTCGCTGTTCCAGCCAGTTGAAGGCGCCGCCGAGCCAGGGGCCGAAGCGGTGCAGCGCCGCGCCGAAGTTGCGGGCAGCGATCAGCTCCTGCGCCAGCCAGCTTTGTTGCAGTTCATCCTGAAACTCGGCCAGATCCCGACCTCCCTCATCGCCGCCGCGCAGGCTCATGGCGACGGTTTTCGCCGCCAGCATGGCTGACTTCATGGCGCAGTGAATGCCCTTGATGCGGGAGAAATCCAGGGTGCCCGCATCGCAGCCGATGAGCAGGCCGCCGGGAAAGTGCATGCAGGGCAGTGAATGCCAGCCTCCCTTGGCAATGGCGCGAGCGCCATAACTGATGCGCTCGCCTCCCTGCAAAGTGTGTGCGATCAGCGGGTGATGCTTGAGGCGCTGGAATTCGTCGAACGGGCTGAGCCAGGGATTCTGGTAGTTGAGGTCGACGATGAGGCCGACCGCCACCTGATTGCCTTCCAGATGATAGAGATAAAAGCCCCCCTGGCTCTTGTTGCCACCATCCTCATTGAGGGGCCAGCCGCTGCCATGCAGCACCAGGCCGGGGTGGGACTGGTCGGCGGGTACCTGCCACAGCTCCTTGAAGCCGATGGCGTAATGCTGGGGTTGGGTCTGGCTTTCCAGCTGGAATTCGGCGATCAACTGCTTGCCAAGATGGCCACGGGCGCCCTCGGCAAACAAGGTGTAGCGGCCATAAAGCGCCATGCCGGGCACGTGATCCGCCTTGGGACTTCCATCCTTGTCCAGCCCAAGATCTCCCGTTATTACCCCTCTTACCCTTCCGTCCTCCAAGATGAGCTCGCTGGCGGTGAAGCCGGGGTAGATCTCGACCCCGAGTGACTCGGCCTCCCGGGCGAGCCAGCGGCACAGGTTGCCGAGGCTGACGATGTGACAGCCGTCGTTGTGCATGCGCGGCGGCACTGCCCAGTGGGGTAGTTGCAGGGCGCGGCTCTCGCTTTGCAGCAGATGTACCCGATCGTCGCTGACCGGTACGCCGAGCGGCGCCTGCTGCCAGCGTTCTGGCAGTAACTCCTTGAGGGCGACGGGATCGAGCAGGGCGCCGGAGAGCAAATGGGCGCCAATCTCGGCCCCTTTTTCCAGTACGCAGACCGTGAGATCGGCATGCTGTTGTTTCAGTGCGATGGCGGCGCTGAGGCCTGCCGGGCCGCCACCGACGATGATGACATCAAATTCCATTGCTTCGCGTTCCATCTTGCCTCTGCGCTCGACTTGGCCTAGGGTAGTGATGGTAGTTTACGTAAACGTAAAGCGTTTTGTCAGCATATAAAGTGTGAGAGTGCAAAATGGATTCACTCAACCGGTACGAGGAAGACCGACATGAAGCTGCTGGTCGCGGTTAAACGGGTCGTTGATTTCAACGTCAAGATCCGGGTCAAGAGCGATGGCTCCGATGTGGAGCTCGCCAATGTGAAGATGGGCATCAACCCGTTTTGTGAGATCGCGCTGGAAGAGGGCGTGAGGCTGCGCGAAGCCGGCATCGCGAGCGAACTGGTGGTGGTGAGTTTCGGGCCGGAGGCGGCGGCCGAGCAACTGCGCCATGCCCTGGCGCTGGGGGCGGATCGGGCGCTGCATTACGTCACGGATAAGAGTACAGCTGAGGAGCAACTGACTCCGCTGACGGTGGCCCGCGCCTTGCAACGGTTGTGCGAGCAGGAGCAACCGGATCTGGTGCTGCTCGGCAAACAGTCCATCGATTCCGACAACAATCAGGTCGGCCAGATGCTCTCTGCCCTCACTGATTGGCCGCTCGCCACCTTCGCCTCCGTGCTTCGGCTGAGCGATGGCGAATTGCAGGTGACCCGGGAGATAGACGGCGGTCTGGAAACTCTGGGGATGGCCTTGCCCGCGGTGGTGACCGTGGACTTGCGCCTGAACGAGCCCCGCTTTGCCTCCTTGCCCAACATCATGAAAGCCAAGCGCAAGCCGCTGGAAAGCCAGCCCTTCTCGACACTCGGCGTGATCGCATCCGGTCAGAGCCGCTTGCTCGGGGTGATGGCGCCCCCCGTGCGCAGCGCAGGGATAAGGGTCGGCTCGGTGGATGAACTGCTGGACAAGCTCAGGTACGAAGCCAAGGTGCTGCCATGAGCACCTTGTTGATGGTTGAACATATCGGGTGCTGGCCCAGGCTTGGACGTGGCGCTGGCGCAGTAAAACAGATCGCGAACGAAGCTAAGGTGTTGCCATGAGCGTACTGGTTATTGCCGAACATCATCAGGGCCAGTTGGCCGACAGCGCCGCCCATCTGGTCACGGCGGCGGGCCAGCTTGGCGGCGAGGTGCACCTGCTCCTTCTGGGCCAGGGATTGACCGAGGCGGCGGAGCAGGCGGCGGCGCTGCAAGGAGTGGACCGGGTGCTGCTGGCCGAGCACCCCATGCTGGCGGAGGGACTCAATGACGGTGTCGGCAACCTGCTGTGTCAGCTGGCACGGGACTATCAGCACTGCCTGATGGCGGCGAGCAGCCATGGCAAGGATCTGTTGCCACGGGTGGCGGCCCGGCTCGGGGTGGAGATGCTGTCGGAGGTCACGGGCATCGAGAGTGCCGACACCTTCCTGCGTCCCATCTATGCGGGCAATGCCATTGCCAGGGTCGAGCTCTCGGCGCCCATCAAGGTGCTCACCATCAGGCCGACGGCGTTTGCCAAGGCGATCCGCGGTGCGACCATGGCGCCCTGCGCGCGGGTGCCGGTACCCGAGCTCAGGTGCCGAACCCGGCTGATCGAACGCAGGGCTGTGCGCTCGATGAGGCCGGAGCTGGGCGCGGCGCGGGTGGTGGTTTCGGGGGGCAGGGCGCTTGGTTCGAAAGAGCAATTTGCTCTCATCGAGGCGCTGGCTGACAAGCTGGGGG
>NZ_CDCA01000039.1:30735-98041 GCF_000820185.1 Aeromonas tecta | reverse complement strand
GATGCGGGGTTCGTCGCCAACGACCTGCAGGTGGGTCAGACCGGCAAGATAGTGGCGCCCGAGCTCTACATCGCCGTCGGCATCTCGGGCGCCATCCAGCATCTGGCGGGGATGAAGGAGTCAAAGGTGATCGTCGCCATCAACAAGGATGCGGAGGCGCCCATCTTCCAGGTAGCGGACTACGGCCTGGTGGGGGACCTGTTCAGTCTGTTGCCGGAGCTCACCGCCAAGCTATGATGCTGTGAAAAAGGACCTTGGCCGCGCATTTATGTCAGCAGTCGGCCATTTCTCTGCACGTTCTCTGCAAGCCCTGACCCATTCAGGGCTTTTCTACTCTCAAGGATCAGCTTGGCTGACCTAAAAGGGTGCGCCAGATCCCAAAAAGCCTTTGCCCCGAGTGGGCGCTCTCGTGTAAAACCGTTCAAGTCATCGATCACTCTCATCCACTCACGGAAAGCGTCATGAGCAAACAGATTTACAACTTCTGCGCCGGCCCCGCCATGCTGCCGGTAGAAGTCATGGAGCGCGCCCAGCGCGAGTTTTGTAATTTCCAGGGGCTGGGAGCCTCGGTCATGGAGCTTTCCCATCGCGGCAAGCCCTATATGGCGGTCGCCGAGAAGGCGGAAAGTGACTTGCGCGAGTTGCTGGCGGTGCCGGCGAACTACAAGGTGCTGTTCATGCACGGCGGTGGCCGTGGCCAGTTCTCTGCCGTGCCCATGAACCTGCTCGGTGGTGCCAACAAGAAAGCCGACTATCTGCTGACCGGGGTCTGGGCCGCGAGCGCGGTGGATGAGGCGCGTAAATACGGCGACATCCAGACCGTTGAAGGGGTCGCCAAGAACGCAGAAGGGATCAGCCATCTGCTGCCGAACCCGGCGTTTCGCGCCGATGCGGCCTATGTGCACTACTGCCCGAACGAAACCATCGATGGCATAGAGATGTTCGACATCCCGGCCACAGGCTCTGTGCCGCTGGTGGCGGATCTCTCCTCCACCATCCTCTCCCGCCCCCTCGACATCAGTCGTTTCGGCGTTATCTATGCCGGTGCGCAGAAGAATATAGGCCCATCGGGGTTGGCTATCGCCATAGTACGCGACGATCTGCTGAGTCAGGCCCGCGCCGACGTGCCCTCCATTTTCGACTACCAGCTCACCGCCAAGAACGACTCCATGTTTAACACGCCGCCGACCTACGCCTGGTATCTGGCCGGGCTGGTGTTCGAGTGGCTCAAAGAGCAGGGGGGTCTGGCGGCCATGGAAGCGCGCAACAAGGAGAAGGCCGATTTCCTCTATGGCTATCTGGATGACTCCAGCTTCTATGGCAACAAGGTGGATACGGCCTGTCGCTCGCGCATGAACGTGCCGTTCCAGCTGAAAAACGAGGCGCTGGACAAGCAGTTCCTGGCCGAGTCAGAGGCCGCCGGCCTGCTGGCACTGAAGGGGCACCGCATCGTCGGTGGCATGCGTGCCAGCCTCTACAACGCCATGCCGCTGGAAGGGGTCAAGGCCCTGGTCAGCTTTATGGACGGCTTTGCCAAGCGCCACGGCTGAGGTGCAGTCCCATGATGCGAGACGCCGGGGACTCCCCGGCGTCTGTTTTCCGCTCTCTCCTGACCGTCTGGCTGGTCAGCCTCGTTTTTGTGGCAAGAGTGGTCTTGCCGCGCAGAACGCAGGCTGTTAACGTCCGGTCAGGTGATTTAATTGAGATCGTACAGGAAGTCTATGAATTCGTTGCGTTTGGAACCTATTTCTCGTGTGGCTGGCGTGGTCAATCTACCCGGCTCCAAAAGCGTATCTAATCGGGCCCTGCTGCTGGCCGCCCTGGCGCGCGGCACCACCCGGCTGACCAACCTGCTCGACAGCGATGACATCCGCCACATGCTGGGTGCGTTGACCCAGCTTGGCGTCAAGTACAAGCTTTCCGCCGACAAGACCGAGTGCACCGTGCACGGTCTGGGCCGCAGCTTCGCGGTATCGGCGCCGGTCAACCTCTTCCTCGGCAACGCCGGCACCGCCATGCGCCCGCTCTGCGCGGCGCTTTGCCTGGGATCTGGTGAATACATGCTGGGCGGCGAGCCGCGCATGGAAGAGCGTCCCATCGGCCATCTGGTGGATGCCCTGCGCGAAGCCGGTGCCCATATCCAGTACCTGAAGAAAGACGGCTATCCGCCGCTGGTGGTGGATGCCAAGGGACTCTGGGGCGGCGATGTGCACATCGACGGCTCCGTCTCCAGCCAGTTCCTGACGGCGTTTCTGATGGCGGCGCCGATGGCGGCTGGTGATACCCGCATCCACATCAAGGGGGAGCTGGTCTCCAAGCCCTACATCGACATCACCCTGCACATCATGAAGCAGTTCGGGGTGGTCATCGAGCACGACGACTACAAGCTGTTCTATATCAAGGGAAACCAGACCTATGTCAGCCCCGGTGATTTCCTGGTGGAAGGGGATGCCTCCAGCGCCTCCTACTTCCTCGCGGCGGGCGCCATCAAGGGCAAGGTGCGGGTGACCGGCATCGGCAAGCACAGCATCCAGGGCGACATCCACTTCGCTGACGTGCTGGAGAAGATGGGCGCGCGCATCACCTGGGGTGACGACTTCATCGAGGCCGAGCAGGCCCCGCTGCACGGGATCGACATGGACATGAACCAGATCCCTGATGCGGCCATGACCATTGCCACCACTGCACTGTTCGCCGAGGGGCCGACCTCCATTCGCAACATCTACAACTGGCGGGTGAAGGAGACCGATCGGCTGCACGCCATGGCGACCGAGCTGCGCAAGCTGGGTGTGGAAGTGGAGGAGGGGCACGATTACATCACCGTCACCCCGCCGGCTCAGCTGCAACACGCGGCGATCGACACCTACAACGATCACCGCATCGCCATGTGCTTCTCGCTGGTGGCGCTGTCGGACACGGCGGTGACCATCAATGATCCGGGTTGTACCTCCAAGACCTTCCCGGATTACTTCGACAAGCTGGCAGGCATCAGCCAGGCCGTCTGATCCCGCGCTCGTTGTCATCGAAGAGGCCCGCCACCGTGCGGGCCTCTTGTTTATCGACCGTCAGCTAGCAGCATTATGGTAACTTGCAAGACTCCATAGAAAAATACTTTGTGATGGGATGTAATTTTCTATTTACACCGTCTCGGTGGAGGGCTAGATTGAGGTTTCTTTATCGCAGTTATCTAGCAGGAAGCCTTGTCATGAAGCATCAAACCGACGACGTTCGTATCAGTGAAATCAAAGAATTATTGCCCCCGGTTGCGGTGCTCGAGAAGTTTCCGGCGACTGAAACCGCCTCATCGACCGTGTTTGAATCCCGTCAGGCCATCCACCAGATCCTGGCCGGCGAAGATCAGCGCCTGCTGGTGGTGATCGGCCCCTGCTCCATTCACGATCCGGTCGCCGCGCTGGAATATGGCAAGCGCCTCAAGCTGTTGCGTGATGAGCTCAAGGGCGAGCTGGAAATCGTGATGCGGGTCTACTTCGAGAAGCCGCGCACCACTGTCGGCTGGAAGGGGCTGATCAACGACCCTTACCTCGACAACAGCTGCCAGATCAACGATGGCCTGCGCATCGGTCGCAAGCTGCTGCTGGATCTCAACGACATGGGGCTGCCGACTGCCTCCGAATTCCTCGACATGATCACCCCGCAATACATGGCGGATCTGATGAGCTGGGGCGCCATCGGGGCCCGGACCACCGAATCCCAGGTGCACCGTGAGCTGGCCTCTGGTCTCTCTTGCCCGGTCGGGTTCAAGAACGGCACCGACGGCACCATCAAGGTGGCCATCGACGCCATCGGCGCCGCCAGTGCCCCGCACCACTTCCTGTCGGTGACCAAGTACGGCCACTCCGCCATCGTCTCCACCGCCGGTAACCCGGACTGCCACATCATCTTGCGCGGTGGCCGTGAGCCAAACTACAGCGCCGCCCACGTCGAGGACGTGGTGAAGGGGCTGGACAAGGCCGGTCTGCCGCAAAAGGTGATGATCGATTTCAGCCACGCCAACAGCAGCAAGCAATTCAAGAACCAGATGCTGGTGGCCGAGGATGTGGCCGGTCAGCTGCGCGCCGGCAGCAAGGCGGTGTTTGGTGTCATGGTGGAGAGCCACCTGGTGGAAGGGCGTCAGGATCTGGTGGAAGGTTGTGAACTCACCTTCGGCCAGAGCATCACGGATGCATGCATCAACTGGGCCGATACCGAGGTGCTGCTGCGCAACCTGGCCGATGCGGTGGCCACGCGCAACGCACTCTAATTGTCGTCACGGCGAATACCCCGCTGGCAGACAGGCAACAACAAAAAGCGCGACCCTAGGTCGCGCTTTTTTATTGGCGTGATTTGGCAGAAATCAGGCTTACTTGGCTTTTTCCTGATGCCCACGCAGGCGGATGTTGATCATCTCCACCACCAGCGAGAAGGCCATGGCGAAGTAGATGTAACCCTTCGGAATGTGCAGATCCAGCCCCTCGGCCATCAGGGCGACCCCGACCAGGATCAGGAAGGAGAGCGCCAGCATCTTGATGGTGGGGTGCTCGTCGACGAAGTCGCCGATGGCCTTGGCGGCAAACATCATGACACCGACGGCGATGACGATGGCCAGCACCATGACGGGCACGTGATCCGCCATGCCCACCGCGGTGATCACGGAGTCCAGGCTGAAGATGATATCGAGGATGGCAATCTGCACCAGAGTCGACATGAAACCGGCGGCCTTGCTCACTGTTCCTGGCTCCTCGGCGGCCCCCTCCAGGCTATGGTGGATCTCGTGGGTACTCTTGGCGATGAGGAAGAGCCCCCCGATCAGCAAGATGAGATCCCGGCCGGAGATGGCTTCACCCAGCACGCTGAACAGCGGCTCGGTGAGGCGCATCACCCAGGCCAGGGAGAGCAGCAACAGGATGCGGGTCCCCATGGCGAGCCCCAGCCCCAGGATCCGCGCGCGCTGGCGCTGAGCCTCTGGCAGGCGGCCGACCAGGATGGAGATAAAGATGATGTTGTCGATGCCCAGTACGATTTCGAGCAGGGTCAGGGTGGCGAGCGCGACCCAGGCAGAGGGATCTGCAATCCATTCCAGCATGATTGAACCTTGGTTGAACTTTGGATGACGGTTGAAACAGCGCATTCTAGCAGGCTGACTTGGCTTGTCCCAGCGCGGCGAACAGATAAAATAGCGGCGAGCAGAGGGAGAAAATCATGTTTCGTTTAGGGCTAATTATCAACCCGGTGGCCGGTATCGGCGGTGCGGTCGGCCTCAAGGGCAGCGACGGCATGGTGGCCGAGGCGCTGGCGCGCGGCGCCGTGCCCAAGGCGCAGGAGCGGGCCCGGCAGGCCCTGTTGCCGCTCTGTCAGCTGGCGCAACCCTTCGAGCTGTTGACGGTCGCGGGGGAGATGGGGGCGAGCCTTGCCGACGCGCTGCAACTGCCCCATCGCATCGTCTATCACCCCGGGGCAGAGGCGACCACGGCGGCCGATACCCGCACCGCCGCCGAGCTGATGCGCGGTGCCGGTGTCGATTTGCTGCTGTTCGCCGGTGGCGATGGCACCGCTCGGGACATCTGCGCCGCGGTCGGGGAGTCTTGCCACGTGCTCGGCATTCCGGCTGGCTGTAAAATTCACTCCGGGGTCTACGGGGTGACGCCCGCCGCCAGCGGGCGGGTGGCGGCGCGCATGATTGGAGGCGAGCTGCTCAGCTTGGTTGACGCCGAGGTGGTGGACATCGACGAGGAGGCGTTTCGGGCCGGCAAGGTGCGGGCCCGTCACTATGGTCAGCTGCAGGTGCCAGGGGATCTGCGCTACGTGCAGGCGACCAAGCAGGGCGGGCGGGAGTCCGAGGAGCTGGTGCTGGCCGATCTCGCCGCCGGCGTGGTGGAGGAAATGGCGCCCGATACCCTCTATCTGATGGGGTCGGGCAGCACGGTGGCCGCCTGTATGGGGGAGCTGGGGCTGGAAAATACCCTGCTCGGTGTGGATCTGGTGGAAAATGGTCGGCTGATCGGGCAGGATCTGTCCGCCGCCGAGATCCTGACCCGGATCCGCGGTCGTCACTGTCGGCTGATCATTACCCTGATCGGCGGTCAGGGACATCTGTTCGGGCGCGGAAATCAGCAACTGAGTCCAGAGGTGATCAGGGCCGTCGGGCGAGACCATATTCAGGTACTCGCCACCAAGACTAAGTTGGCGGCACTCGAAGGCCGTCCGCTGCTGGTGGATACCGATGACCCGGCACTGAACCGGTCGTTAAGTGGTTATCTGCGAATAACCACCGGATACAAGGATCAGGTCATCTACCCGGTGGCCAACCCGGAATAGGACATCAAGGATGCGGCTGGCCTGGCGCCAGAGAGTCGCGATCAACCGGATCGCGATTCCACTCCCCCGAATTATTTTGCCGGCAATCCCGGAAAACGAGGCTGCGTTACATGACGATTCACGAATTTGAGCACAAGTTGTTGGGATTGATCGACACCATGGTCGCCACGGCGAGCGATGACGATCTGTTTGCGGGCGGTTATCTGCGTGGCCATATCTCGCTAGCGGTGGCCCGTGCCGAGCTGGAAGGCAAGACCCTGGTACGGGATGTCAAAAGCTATGTATTGCGCAGCCTGAACGAGGCCATCTTGCAAGGCGAGCTGTCCGAGCAGGACGAGGCCCTGGTGCAGGATCTGTGGAAGCGGCTGCAACAACAGGCAGAAGCTTGATCCCATTCGCAGTTCAAACAGAAGTTTGATTAATCTGCTTCCCTGAGTGTTATCAAAAGGTTAATAATGAGTCTTGCCTTTTGGTTTCAGGGATTAAACTATGGCCTCCTCCTCACGCATTGCCACCAAACTGCCGCTCGAGATGCTCTATCACTGGGAGCGGCAGTGTCCTGACAAGATTTACCTCAGACAGACCATCCACCGCGAATACCGGGACTTCACCTGGTCCGAGGTAGCGAACCAGGCCCGGCGCATGGTGACGGCCCTGCGCGAGCTGGGGCTGGCACCCGGCGACAAGGTCGCGCTGCTCTCCAAGAACTGCGCCGAGTGGTTCATCGCCGATCTCGCGATGCAGATGGGACAGTACGTGAGCGTGCCCATCTACCCGACCGCCAACGTCGACACCATCGAATACGTGCTGCGCCACAGCGAAGCCAAGGCAATTTTCGTCGGCAAGCTGGACGACTGGAAGAGCCAGGAGGCGGGCGTCCCCACCGATCTGCTGCGCATTGCCTTCCCCTACGACACTATGCCCGCGGCTCATCAGTGGGATGCCCTGCTCAAGGCCCATGCACCCATCGAGGGTAGCCCGGTGCAGGCGCCGGATGCGCTGCTGAGTCTGGTTTACACCTCCGGCAGTACCGGCAAGCCCAAGGGCGCCATGCTGAGCGTCGAGCGCTACGCCTGGTCGTGCGAGAAGCTGGTGGAGGCGGTGGCGCTGACCGAGGCCGATCGCGGTTTCTCCTACCTGCCGCTGGCCCACATCACCGAGCGGGTCTACATCTATGGCGGTAGCCTGTTCAGCGGCGCCACCATCGCCTTCCCCGAATCCCTCGACACCTTCATCGACGACGTGAAACGCTGCCGTCCCACCGTGTTCATCTCGGTGCCGCGGCTGTGGGCCATGTTCCGCATCAAGATCCACGAGAAGCTGCCCCAGAAGAAGCTTGAGCTGTTGCTGAAGATCCCCTTCGTCTCCACTCTCATCAAGCGCAAGCTGAGCAAGGGGCTGGGGCTGGATCAGGCGCGGGTGCTGGGTTGCGGCTCGGCGCCGGTGGCGCCGGCCTTGCTGCATTGGTATCACAGCATCGGCATCAACATCACCGAAGCCTGGGGCATGACCGAGAACCATGCCTTCTCCACCCTCAACTGCCCGTTCAGGGCCGACAAGATAGGCACGGTCGGCAAGGCGGGGCCCGGGGTCGAGATCCGCATCTCGGATGAGGGGGAGATCCTGTGCCGCTGCGACGGCATGATGCTGGGCTACTACAAGGATCCCGAGCACAGCAAGGAGGCCATCGACGCCGACGGTTGGCTGCACACCGGCGACATGGGCAAGCTGGACCGAGAAGGCTATCTCACCATCACCGGCCGCATGAAGGATGTGTTCAAGACCGCCAAGGGCAAGTACGTGGCGCCAGTGCCCATCGAGGGGATGCTGGGGCAGGAGCCCATCATCGAGCAGCTGTGCGTCATCGGTTACGGCATGCCGCAGCCGGTGGCCCTGGTGCAGCTGGCCGAGCGAGCCATGCGAGATGACAGGGCCACGGTCAATGCCCAGCTGGAGGCGGCCCGCAAGCGAGTCAACGATCAGCTGGAATCCCACGCCCGCATTCGCGGTATCCTGGTGGTGAAGAGCCCCTGGAACATCGAGAACGGGGTGCTGACCCCCACCATGAAGATCCGACGCCACCTGCTCGAGCAAAAATACGCCGACATCGGCGAGCGCTGGGACGCTGGCGAGAGCATTATCTGGGAATCTTGATGGGGTTTGGCATTTAGCAAATTACTGCCAAGCGTCGCACTATTTAGAAAACAAATGAAAAAAGGGAGCCACTGGCTCCCTTTTTGCTGTCAACGAACCGATTTAGACGGCCCTGTACTCCAGCTCGACCCGTCCCAGCGCCTTGAGGGTGGACTGAGCCGCATCCCGTTGGCTGATCTGGCCGGCCTTGTTTTCCAACAACACGGCGCGGCGCACCGAGCTGAGCTCTTCGCCGTTGAGCACCGCATGGGCGCAGGCCATCTGCATCGGCGGCAGGCTGGGGTTGAAGGCGGCGTTCTCGGCGTAGCGGCCACAGAAGATGCGACCATCCTCGAACTGCAGCGCCACTGCGGCATAGCCCTGGCTGTAGGGGGCGTAGCTCTGACGGGCGGCGGCCAGCGCGGCCTGCCACAGGGGATCGTCACTCTCAAGCACCAGTTCGTCGTGAGCCTGGGGGCTCATCAGGGCATCGGTGATGTCCAGATCGGCCGGGCCAAAGGAGTGGGGTAGGAAAGATTGCAGCTCGCTCAAGTCATCGGGCAGCGAGACTTTCAGCGTCTTGGCGGTGCTCAGCTCGTTCATGAACTGACGGCAGTGGCCGCAAGGGGTGTAGTTGACGGTGATTTCACTGATCCCGGTCTCGCCACCCAGCCAGGCGTTGGAGATGGCGGATTGCTCGGCATGCACCGAGTGGAACAGTCCCTGACCGGTGAACTCCATGTTGGCACCAAAATACCAGGTGCCGCTCAGGCCGCAGGCGATGGCGCCGACGAAGAACTTGGAGATGGGGGCGACCGAGCAGGCGGCGGCCAGCGGCAGCAGGGCCAGACGCAGGGCGCGATCCTCAAGACCGGTGGCGGCTTTCAGGGTGACGACTTGCTCCGGGCTGAAACGGGCTTGGAAATCGTCTCCCAGCATGGGCAGCAGCGCCGCCTGCAGCGGGGCGGACAGGGTTTCGAATGGCTTGGCAAAACGGGGATGCATACTGTGTCCTCAAAGGCCAATTGGGGGGCCATTGTAGGGAGCAAGCGCGGTGAATTGTGTGAGCGCGCTCACGCCTTGGTGGGCAAAGGGCAGGGGATGTTAAAGGAAACTTTTGTCTTTCGCAATTTATGTGCAATCTGTGCGCCAGCTCGCAGATGGCGCGGGCCGCTAGGCTCGGTTGAGAATGGGTTAATCCGTGGCACTGCGCATTGAGGCGGCGCATGGGCAACGCGCGGCAAAAACAGGCCGCCACTGGGGCGGCGGCATGTTTGCCTTGGCATCCGACAACTTGTGATCGCGTGCAAACCGCTGCGGGGGAGTGATGGGCGGCTGCTGCAGAGCGAGTGAGAATGCCCTGCGCCGCCCCTCTTGCGACGTCCGGATTGGCTGCTCAGCTGAGCCAGTGATAAATGGCAAACAGCAGGGGGGCGACGGCGGCGGTCAGCACCCCGCACACCACCATGGCGAGCGACGAGAAGGCGCCCTGGGTGATCCCCTTCTCGGCGGAGGTGGCAGTGCCGATGGCGTGGGCGCAGGCCCCCATGGCGAGCCCCTGGGCCTCGGGATCGGTGACCCGCATCAACTTGAGCAGGGGGTAGCCGATGAGCGCGCCTATGATCCCGACCACCACCACCACGGCGGCGGCGATGGCGGGAATGCCGCCAAGCGACTGGCTGACGCTCATGGCGAGCGGGGTGGTGATGGACTTGGTGGCGAGCGATGCCAGGAGCGCCGGATCCGCTCCCATGGCATGGCCGATGATCAAGGTGGTGCAGACCGAGATCAGCACGGAGGCCAGGGTGCAGAGCAGGATGGGCTTGAGCTTGGCCTGGATCTGGCGCGCCTGCTGATAGAGCGGCAGTGCCAGCGCCACCACCGCGGGTTCGAGCAAGGCGGTGATGGGGAAGCTGCCGTGCTGGTACTGATCCAGCGGCAGATTGAAGACGAGCAGGATGGCGATGATGACAGAGGTCGGGATCAGCACCGGGTTGATGATGGGCCAGGGCAGGCGGCGATAGAGGGCTCGGGTAGCGAAATAGAGCGCCAGGGTCAGGGGTATAGCAAACCAGAACATCATTGTTTGTTCATCCTCTGATAGAGGTGGCCGACGGTGGCGAGGATCAGCACGATGCCAAGCACCACGCACAGCAGAATGAGGCCGAAGGATTGGCGCAGCGGCTCGAGCCAGGCCACCAGCCCGACTGCCACCGGCACGAATAGCACCCCCATGTGGCGCAGCAGCAGACCGGCGCCTTGCTCGACCCAGTGCAGTTTGACGAGTTGCATCGAGAGCAGCACGAACAGCAGCAACATGCCGATGATGCTGCCGGGGAAGGCGAAGGGCAGCAGGGCTGCCAGGGCTTTGCCTGCCAGCAGGCAGGCGATGATGACCATGAAATCACGAAGGTAGCGCAAGGCGCGTTGAAACAGCACTGGGGCCTCATCTTGGCAACTGTGAGCGAGGTCGCAGTTTAGCAGAACGCAGGGGGCGCAGGACAGGGTCAACTGACCCATAGGGGATACAATGGCGCCAGCGTCGTTTCCATCCATCAGAAATATCGTTCCCATTCATAAGAAGGAGATCCCATGTCGACCCCCTCGATCTTGTCCCGGCTGCGCCAACTGCCCGCCGATCCCGCCCCCAATTCCTGGCTGCTGCAAACCCCCGCTTGGGATGGTCCCCTGTGTCGGGTGCGGCTCGACAACACCGGCGCCGCGCCCCAGGCGGTGCATGACTGGCTGCTGTTTGATGGTGAGCTCGGTATCGACCCCGCGGCGGCCATCTACGGGGAAGGGTTCCAGATGCTGGCCCAGACCATGGGCAGCTGGCAGGCCCCGCAGCCAGTCGGGCGCAGCCCGGATTCAAGCGCCTATCGCATCACGGCGGATCAGGGTTATCACACGGTTCACAACTTGCTGCTGGTAGAGCAGGCCGCAGGCTGGCTGTTGCTGGCGTTTGCCAGCTGCCAGCGCTTTGGCGGCGAGTTCCGGCTCTACCCTAGCGGCCGTTTGCAGATCCTGATGAACGGCGAGGGACGAACCCTGGCCCCGGGTCAGCATTGGCAGAGTGAAGCCCTGCTCTGCCTGGAGGGGCCGGACAGGGAGGCCCTGCTGGCCGCGCTTGCGACCCATATCGAGGCCGAGCACGGCAGCTTGGTCGACAGCGTGTCGACCCGCCCCAGTGGCTGGTGCTCCTGGTATCACTACTATGCGGAGGTGAGCGCGGCGGACATTCGCGAGAACCTGGCGGTGCGGGCCGAACGCTTCCCGGCCCTGCGCTACGTGCAGATCGACGACGGCTATCAGGCGAAGATGGGGGACTGGCTCACCCCATCTGCCAAATTCGAGCAGGGCGTGGCGGCGCTCGCCCGCGAGATCCACGCCGCGGGCTGCGAGCCGGCGCTCTGGGTCGCCCCCTTTATCGCAGAGCCGGGCTCCCAGGTGTTTCAGGATCATCCCGACTGGTTCGTGAAGGGGGATGACGGCCTGCCGCTGCCCTCCGAGCGGGTCACCTATGGCGGCTGGCGCTGCACCCCCTGGTATGTGCTGGATGGCACCCACCCCGAGGTGCAGGCTCACCTCGAGCGGGTGTTTCGCACCCTGCGCCAGCAGTGGGGCATTCACTACTTCAAGCTGGATGCGAACTTCTGGGGTGCCATCCACGGCGGCCAGTTCCACGACCCTTCCGCGACCAGAGTCGAGGCCTATCGCCGCGGCATGGCGGCGGTGCTGCGCGGGGCCGGGGAAGGCGCCTTCCTGCTCGGCTGCAACGCCCCCATTTGGCCGAGCCTTGGCCTGGTGCACGGCATGCGGGTGAGTGACGACGTGGAGCGCCATGGCCCGCGTTTTCGCCAGATTGCGCGGGAAGCCTTCTGCCGCGCCTGGCAAAGCGATCGGCTGTGGGCGCTGGATCCGGACTGCGTCTGTCTGCGTGACTTGCCGAGCCAGCAGGCCAGCGAGGCGGACTACCAGTTCCACCTCGCCGCCCTGGTGGCGAGCGGCGGCATGGTGCTGGCGGGGGACAGGTTGCGAGATCTGGATGAGGTTCAGGCGGGGCAACTGCGTAAGTTGCTGGCCCTGTGCGAGGCACGTACCCCAGCGGCCCGCTTCGATGACATGAGTTTCAGCCGTGGCCGGGTGACACTACCCGATGGCGGCGAGCTGCTCTGCCTGTTCAACTGGGATGATGGTGAGAGGGAGGTCGAGGTGCCGGCAGGGGCCCTGGACTTCTGGGACGAGCGCCCGCTGGGGCAGCATATTTCGCTGCAAGTGGGGCAAGGCAGGGTGCTGGTGTACCGTTAAAGGCAGCTTAGGTAGATACAAAGGCTCCCACGGGAGCCTTTTTTAGTGAATATTGAGAACCTCAGTCGCCCTAGAAGTGCCACTCCACCCCGACGGCATAGTTCGACGAGCCATAACCCGGGATCTCGTTGCTGGACAGCAGCGCCTTGACGGTCAGGCTGGCGCTCAGGGGAATACCCAGTCCCATGCCGATGGCGATCTCATCACTCTGATCGCCCATCATGTCGGCCCGCAGGGTGCGATAGAGGGAGAGATCCTCGCTCATCTGGGCATAGATCTGGGACGACTTGTTGTAGAGCTGACCGAATACTTCCAACTGGAAGCCGTTCTGCGGGGTGATCGCGAGCGGGATCCCGGCGAAGCGGTAGAGATCGGAGTGGTTGAAGTAGCTGTTGGTGATCTGGGGAGTGAAGTCGGTCTGCTTGTAGAGCGTGCTGAAGTTGCTCTCTATCAGCTGATAGGTCTGCTCCGGCAGGCGCAGCAGATAGTCCGGCACCTCGAAACGCACCCCGGCCATGGCGCTGGCGGGAAGCAAGGCGCAGGCGACGAGCGCGACAGCAGAGAATCCTAAACGCATCAAATCAGTGGCCCCCAAGGGTGGAACACAGGCATCCATGCCTGCCATATAAATAACCAAACTATCAGGAGTCTTGGCTCCCATCCCATTATGTCTTGGGCAACAGAAGCTTACCGACATTTAACTGTGAAATCGCTCACATCTCAGAGATCTTCGAGGTAGTGATAGAGGCTCTTGAGGATGGCAAAGTTCCGTTCGTTCCCCTGATTCTGCTCCGCCAGTGCCTCGAGGCGCGGCGCGTAGTCCGGCAGACGGCTGCTGAAGTAGTCGCTGCAGTGCAGGCGCCAGCGTTTCTGCTCCGCCTCGCTCAGGGTATGCGGCCAGTTGCGGGCGCGGTAACGAAACAGCATCTGGGGCAGGCGCGGATCGCTGAAGGCAAATTCCCGCTCCCCCAGCAGCTCGGCCGGGGTGGCGCGGATCAACTCCATAGCCGCCTTGTCACCCTGGCCGAAGAAGCCGGCGTAGAGCTGGGTATCGGGGTCGCCATCGTTGTTGCCGGCAAACTCCTGATTGAACACCTCGACCAGCTTCTCCCGCACCTCGGGATGGGCCCGCAGCAGATCCAGGCTCTTGCGGCACTGCTCCCGGTCGACGCCGAGCTCGTCCGCACGCTCCGCCGTCAGGGTGGCGGCGGGGGCCAGCACCGGGCACTTGTTGATGTGCACCAGTTTCACCGGAATGCCTGCCAAGTCCCCCAGCTCATCCTTTTTGGTGTAGAGCCGCTCGCGGATCTCGTCGCTGGAGAGCTCAATCAGCGGGGTCGGATCCCGGGTGAGATCCACCATGATCACCGCGTTCTGGTTAGTGGGGTGCCAGGCCAGCGGTGATACCCAACTGACGCAGCCCTGCCAGGGGGAGAACATGCCGGAGACATGCACCAGCGGCTTCATGGTCACTACATCGATCAACGCCTTGACCTTGTTCTTGTTGCGCAGGGCAAACAGGTAGTCAAACAGCTTGGGCTGGGCTTGCTTGACCAGCTTGGTCAGTTCAATGGTGGCTAGCACATCCGAGAGGGCATCGTGGGCATTGGCGTGGGCGACGCCGTTGGCCACCGTCAATTTTTCGAGTCTAAAGCTCGGCTTGCCCTCTTCATCGAAGGCCCAGGTGATCCCCTCCGGGCGCAGGGCATAGCAGGCCCGCAGCATGTCGAGGATGTCCCAGCGGGAGTTGCCGTTTTGCCAGGCGTAAGCGTAGGGGTCATAGAAGTTGCGATAGAGGGTGTAGCGGGTCACTTCGTCATCGAAGCGAATGCTGTTATAGCCCAGCACGCAAGTATTCGGCGTTGCAAACTGCTCGTGGATCTGGCGAATAAAATCGGCCTCGCACAGCCCGTCTTTCATCGCTTTTTGCGGCGTGATGCCGGTGATGAGGCAGGCCTCGGGCTCGGGCAGATAATCCGCCGGCGGCTTGCAGTAGATAACCAGCGGCTCGCCGATGACGTTGAAATCCGCGTCGGTGCGAATGCCGGCGAACTGCGCCGGTCTGTCCCGCGCCGGGCTGATGCCGAAGGTCTCGTAGTCGTGAAAGTAAAATGTGGGCTGCGGACTGCTGTTTTTTTGTGTGCTCATTTATCGGTCTGTGATCGTCTATGCAATTGAAATAATAGTCTATTTAGAGCAACTCACAGGGGGTTGCAGCGCGGATGTTGTTCGTTATACGGCGGATGCATGGGCCACTCTCGGCCCCTCGCGCACCGATTTGGTACAAAAACCAGCGGGTGGCCGGGTACAAAATATGATGTCCAGTGATGGCACGCGCCCTCATCTGGCGAAGAGGCGCCAATGGTAAACCATCTGCGGGTCAGAGCGAAGCCACCGATGGGAATGGGCCTGAGATGGACGGGATGGGCTGGTGGGGAAAGGCAAACCTGCGCAGTACATCCGGTTACAAACCGTCACCAGTCACTCACGGAAGTCTGTCTGGAACCGTCATAGGCTGATGTCATGGAGAAGCGCTCCATCTCACACACCCGAACGAGGTACCTGAACATGAAAAAGCTGATCCCCCTGGGCCTGGCCGCCGTCTTCGCCCTGACCTCCGGTTTTACCATGGCCGCCAACACCGATGTCACGACGCCAGCCGTCACCAAGGCAGCTCCCGCGCCTCATGCTGCCAAGGCAGCTCCGGCGGCCTCAACGAGCAGTGTGAAGAAGGCCCATAAAAAACATCATCACACCGAGGCCGCGGCCAAACCCGTGATGAAAGAGGCGCCCAAGGCCTAATCATCAAGGCCAAGGCTCCCTGCCAACAAGGGGTTCCAATAAGGGCCCCTTTCTGTGTTCGGTGAAGCGCAAAAAGGTCTCTACCTCTACAGAGCAGCTGTTTCAGCAACGGTGGCCATTCGCCGCGCGCATATCGGCTTTTGTGCTCAGCAGCTACCGGCCTGTACGGCGTTGATTTCTTGTCCTCAACGAGGCATCCGCGCCCAGCCCACCGTCATATGAGCGCGCATGATTCAACCCTGAGCGTGCATTGTTCAATCGACTATGTGGCGCCACATCAGCCTGGATCCTGGCCGGTGGCAATCTGCTTCTGCTCGCGCCGTGAGAGTCGTACATAAAGTTACAGATGAATCATGGTGGTAATGAGGTGCTTGGTGGTACACCAGAGGCCGGCTGGCGCCACCTCGGGGGCTGAGGCGGCTCCCCAGTCACGAAATGGCTGGGGAGAGGCTGACCCGAATTAAAGCGTGTTCTCATTTGGATTGTATATCTTCCCCCATGACGGACTTGCCAGTAGTCTCAATGGGGTGTTTCCGTTATTTCCACTCACGACAGGAATATCGAATGCGGCGTCAGCTGTTGATCTGGCTAGGCCCTCTGTGCAGCTTGCTGCTGCTGGGGGCGGCATTGACCGTGTTGTATCGTTTGACCCACCTCTGGCACTGGCACGACATCCGCCTGGCCATCTGGTCCCAGCCCTTGCCGCAGCTGGGGGGCGCGCTGTTGCTGACCCTGCTCAGCTACGGCTGCCTCTGCTGCTATGACATGCTGGCGGTGCGCACGCTCGGCAAGCGGCTGCCCTGGCAACAGGTCGGGATGACCTCCTTCATCGCCTACACCTTCTCCAATACCCTGGGGTTTGCGCTGCTGACCGGCTCCTCGGTGCGCTACCGGATCTACTCCTCACTCGGGCTCAGTACGGGGGAGGTGGCCCGCGTCATCTTGTTTTGCTCCATCACCTTCTTCCTCGGCCTGCTGGCCTGGGGGGGCGGCGCCTTGCTACTGGGGCAGGGCGCCACCTTGCTGCCAGGCTGGCCTGCGTGGAGCGGCTGGGTGTTGCAGCTGGCTGGTGGCGCGGCGCTGCTGGCCGTGCTGGGGTATCTGCTGTGGCCCAAGCCGGCGCTCTCCTGGCGTGGTCATGAAGTGATCCTGCCCACCTTCAAGACCCGGCTGCTGCAACTGCTGATCGCGCTGCTCGACTGGATGGCCGCCGCCGCCGTGCTCTATGTGCTGCTGCCGGCCGACACTGTCTCCTATCCGGTGCTGCTCAGCGCCTTCGTACTCTCCAGCTTTCTCGGGGTCTTGGCCCATGTGCCTGGCGGGATAGGGGTATTCGAGGCGAGCATGAGCCTGCTGCTTGCCCAGTATCTGCCGGTGGACAAGCTGCTGGCGTCCTTGCTGATTTACCGCTGCGCCTATTACGTGCTGCCCTTCCTCTGCGCCCTGCTGCTGTTTGCGAGCCAGGAGGCCTTGCAGCAGCGGGCCCGCTGGTCCCGGCTGCAGGTCATCATGACCGCCATGCGTGAATTTTTGCCTGCCCTCATTAGCCTGGGCACCTTCGCGGCCGGTACTCTGCTGCTCTGCTCCGGCATGATCCCGACCATGCGCGAGCGCATTGAAACCTTCCTGCAGGTGCTGCCGCTGCACCTGCTTGAGTTGTCTCATGTGCTCGGCAGCGTCAGCGGGGCGCTGCTGATCCTGCTGGCCCATAGCCTCTATCGGCGCCAAGATGCCGCCTTTCGGACCACCCAGTGGCTGCTGGCGCTCGGCATGATCTTCTCGCTGTTCAAGGGATTTGACTGGGAGTCGGCCCTGTTGCTCGGGCTCTTCCTGCTCGTCATCACCCCCTGTCGCTCACTGTTTTATCGCAAGGGATCCCTGCTGCATGCCCAGTTCACACCGGCCTGGCTGATGTCGGTGGGCGCCGTGCTGCTGGGCGCCCTGTGGTTACTGCTGTTCTCCTATCGCCATGTGGAGTACGAACACACACTCTGGCTCAATGTCTCGGCCCATGGTCCTGGGGCCGCATCTCGTGGTTTGCGCGCCATGGGCAGCGTGGTTGCCGTGCTGGCGGTGGTCGGGGTGGCGCAGTTGCTGGCTCCCTTGCGAGCTGCCGGCAACAAGCCGAGCAAGGAGGAGCTGGCCAGGGCGCAGGCGTTGGTGCTTCGTGAGGGGGGCGGCCACGGTTATCTGGCCCAGCTCGCCGATAAATCCTTGCTGTTCCACTCCGGTGGTGAGGCTTTCCTGATGTACGGGGTCGAGGGAAACTGCTGGATAGTGATGGGGGATCCCATCGGCCACGCCTCGCTGGTGGAGGAACTGCTGTGGCAGTTCCGCGAACTGTGCGATGAGCAAGACGTCAATCCGGTGTTCTATCAGGTGTCGGCCCGTTATCTACCGCTCTATCTGGATCTGGGCCTCATTCCGTTCAAGCTCGGCGAGGAGGCCATCGTCGATCTACAGGCGTTCGATCTCGCCGGCAGTCGACTGCGCAACCTGCGCCAGAGCCATGCCAAGGGCAAGCGGGAAGGGCTCATCTTCGAGGTGGTGGCAGCGGACAAGGTTCCCGCCTTGTTGCCCAGTCTGAAGGCCATCTCCGACACCTGGTTGCAGAGCAAACAGGGCAAGGAGAAAGGCTTCTCGGTGGGCAGTTTCGAGCCAGATTACCTCAGCCTCAGCCCGGCGGCTCTGGTGTGGCATGGCGGTAACGTGGTGGGCTTTGCCAACCTCTGGGTCAGCGACAACAAGGAGAGCCTCTCCATCGATCTGATGCGCTACAGCATGGACACGGGGGCGGCGCCCATCATGGACTTCCTGTTCGTCGAGCTGCTGCTGTGGGGCAAGGCCGAGGGCTATGCCAGCTTCAATCTCGGCATGGCGCCCATGTCGGGCTTCAACGATCACCCCTTGAGCGGTTACTGGGCGCGGCTTGGCAATACCCTGTTCACCCGGGGCAGCCGTTTCTACAACTTCCAGGGATTGCGGCGCTACAAGGAGAAGTTCTCCCCCCGCTGGGAGCCCCGTTATCTGCTCTGTACCAGCCGGTTGGTGCTGCCCAGAACCCTGACCCATCTGATCTCCCTGATAAGCCGTGGCCCGTTCGGGCTGATGAAGAAATAGGAGTTGGCCATGAGAGCCTTGCTGTTGTTGGTATGTCTTGCGTTTCCGCTGTTCGCCGCCCCCGCATCCGCTACGGTGAAAACGGATCTGGGGCTGGTGGAGCTGCCGGTGGCGCAAGCCTCGTCTGCCCCCATGGTGGTGTTTTTGAGTGGCGATGGCGGCTGGGCTGCGCTCGACAAGGGGCTTAGCGCCGAGTTGCAGCGCCACGGCATGCCGGTGGTGGGCTGGAGCTCGCTGACCTACTACTGGAAGAAGAAGACCCCGGAGCAAGCGACTGCCGATCTGGTGCGGATCCTCGCGGATTACCAGGCGCGCTGGGGGCGCCAGCGCTGGCTGCTGGTGGGTTTCTCGTTCGGCGCCGAGATTGTGCCTTTCGTCATCAATCGCCTGCCGGACGCCTATCGCAACAGCCTGGTGGGGGCCGTGATGCTCTCCCCCTCGACCGCGTCGGATTTCGAGATCCACGTCAGCGACATGGTGGTGCACAACAAGGCCGGTAACTATCCCACCCTGCCCGAGGTCAAGGCCATCAAGACCCTGCCGCTGCTTTGCGTACAGGGGGCCGACGACGACTCACCGGTGCGGCTCTGCCCTCTGCTCAAACAATCAAACGTCACGACGTTGACCCTGCCGGGCTCTCACCATTTTGATGATGACTATGGGGTCTTGTACCAACGCATCGCCGCCCATCTTTCTCTGGACGCGGGCTAAGAGCCATCGTTGATGTTGCTGGAGGGGCTGGAGCTGAGTGGCCAGGCGCGCTATCTCCACTCGCGATGATGAGCTCGCACCGATGAAGAGGAAAAAGAGGGAGGCATCCGGCCTCCCTCTTTTTTATACGTGCTCATTCACCCAGTCTTAGAGCAGGTCTTCGAGCTGGTATTTCTTGAGCAGCTGGTCGAAGGTGCCATCGGCCTTGACGGTATCGATGGCGGCATCAAACTGACCCTTGAGCTTGGCGTCATTCTTGCGCAGCGCCACCGCGACCCCTTCTCCCAGCGTCTTGTCCTGGGTGCCGTTGAACTGGGGACCGACGAAGGCGAACTGCTTGCCCATCTCCTTGTCGAGGAAGCCGACTTTCAGCTGCACCATGTTGCCGAAGGTGTAATCGGCACGGCCGGATTGTAGATCCAGCATGGGGGACTGGGCGTTGACGTAACGCTTGATGCTGGCCACGTCCCCGTAACGGGCGGTGATGAAGTTGTCCTGGGGCGTCCCCTCCTGCACGGCTATCACCTTGCCCTTGAAGTACGCCTGGTCGTCGGCGAAGGTGGCGGCCTTGTCGCTGCGACCCACGAAGCGGTTTTGCATCATGTAATAGACCTGGCTGAAGTCCACCTTCTGGCGCCGCTCGTCGGTGATGTTCATGGAGGACATGATGGCGTCATACTTGCGCACCTGCAGGCCCGGCAGCAGCGCATCCCAGGGCTGGTTGATCACCTCGCATTCGGTCTTCATGGCCGCGCACAGGGCGTAGGCCAGCTCGACTTCGAAGCCGCCGAGCTTGCCGCTGCTGTCGACCATCTCGAAGGGGGGATAGGTGGCATCGGTGGCGATCACCAGGGGTTTGGCAGCCGCCTGGCCGGCGGTGGCCAGGGCCACCAGCATCATTGCTGTGTTGAGTTTCATGGTCAGTCCCTTGAGTTGTGGCGTCATGCCGATAGTCGTGAGTTGTGCCGGCCTCACGGGCCGACGGGTATCTTGCGATGGCTGAGGGCCGGCAGCTGGTCGCGCACCCGGCGCTGGGCCACCAGATCCAGGGTGGCGATGGCCATGCCCTGACCCTCTTCCACCCGGGCTAGCACCCGGCCCCAGGGATCGATGATCATGCTGTGGCCGAAGGTGCGGCGCCCGCCCGGATGATGCCCCCCCTGGGCCGAGGCCAGCACGAATGCCAGATTCTCAACCGCCCTGGCCCGCAGCAGCAACTCCCAATGGGCCAGGCCCGTGGTATGGGTGAAGGCGGCGGGCAGGGCGATGAAATCGGGGGCAGGGCCGAGTCGAAACAGCTCGGGGAAGCGCAGGTCGTAACAGATACCCAAACGCAGCAGACCCCAGGGTAGGGCGTGGCTCACCACCTGCTGGCCTGGGCTCATGGTGGCGGCCTCGTCATATTGCTCGCTGTCGGTGCAAAAGCCGAACAAATGCAACTTGTCATAGCGACTGGCGAGCCTCCCTTGCGGGTCGATGAGCAGGCAGCTGTTGTGCATCTTGCCGGGCTCATCGCTTGCCAGTGGCAGGGTGCCGGCCAGGATCCAGAGTCCGAGTTCCTGCGCCAAGCCTTGCGCCCATGCCAGCAGGGGGTGATCGTCCACCGATGCGGCCAGGGCGACCCGTGCCCGCTCATCGACCGGCATCAGATAGAAATACTCGGGCAACTGGGCAAACTCGGCCCCCTCGGCCGCGGCCTGGCGCAGCAGTGACTCGGCCTGCGCCAGGTTGTGGGCAAGATCATCCCCCGACACCATCTGCAACACGGCAACGCGTATTGAATCCATGTTGCCTCCTAGACGCCGCACAGGCGCTCGGCGCCCGCCAGCAGGGTGTCGTCGTCCTTGGAGAAGGATAGACGGATGACCCGCTGATCCGTGCCGTCGTGGTAGAAGGCGGAAACGGGAATGGTGGCGACCCCGTGGTCACGAATGAGCCGCTGCACGAACAGGCTGTCAGATTCATCGCTTATCCGCTCGTAGCTGGCCAGCATGAAGAAGCTACCTGCCGAGGGCAGAAGCGTAAAGCGTGAATCGGCCAGGGCTGAGACCAGCAGATCCCGCTTGTGCTGATAGAAGGCTGCCAGCTCCTGATAGTGGGCCGGTTGCTGCAACAGATGGGCGAAACCGTACTGCATGGGGGTATCGGCGGCGAACATGGCGAACTGGTGAACCTTGCGGATCTCCTCCATCAGGGGGCGGGGAGCGACGCAGTAACCCACCCGCCAGCCGGTGACATGGAAGGTCTTGCCGAAGGAGAAGACGGCGACGGAGCGCTCCACCAGCTCCGGATAGCGGATGACGCTCTGGTGCAGGGCGCCGTCGAACACCACATGCTCGTACACCTCGTCCGAGAGGATGACGATGTCGGTGCCGCGCACCAGACGGGCCAGGCGCTCCTGATCCCCCGCCTGCCAGACGGTGCCGGTCGGATTGTGGGGGGTGTTGAGCACTATCATGCGGGTGCGGGGGGTGATGCGGGCGGCGACCTCGTCCCAGGGAATGGCAAAGCTCGGCGCCTTGAGGGCGATCACCACGGGAGTGGCCCCCTGCAGCTGGATCATGGGGCGGTAGCTGTCGAACGCCGGCTCGAACATGATCACCTCGTCGCCGGGATGGACCAGGGCCGTGATGGCGCAGAACAGGGCCTCGCTGGCGCTGGCGGTGATGGTGATCTCCTCGCCGGCATCATAGTGGTGGCCATAGCTGGTGGCTATCTTGGTCGCCAGCTGCTCGCGCAGCTCGGGCAGCCCGGTCATGGGGGCGTACTGGTTCTCCCCGGCCAGCATGGCCTCATGGGTGACCCGGATGAGATCAGGGTCGCAAGGGAAGCTCGGCGCCCCCTGGGAGAGGTTGATGCTGGGGTGACGGGCGGCCAGATCCCCGATGACGCTGAAGATGGTGGTGCCCACCTGGGGCAGTTTGCTGACAATGCGGGGGGAGGACATGAGGCCATCACCGATGTGTGTGGAAGATGTCCCTTTTTAGCCTCACGGATGCTTGCCGAACAACGGATTATTCGGCATGTTATGCATGAGTTTTTCTCAAGCGTTGAGGTTTGCATGCTGATGAGTCCGCCCCGTAGCCACTTGCCCCTGTATGGCTTACAGGTATTCGAGTGCGCCGCCCGCCATCTGAGTTTCACCCTGGCGGCGGACGAGCTGTGCGTGAGCCAGGGGGCGGTGAGCAAGCAGATAGCCCAGCTGGAGGAGCGGCTCGGCCATCTGTTGTTCGTGCGCGGCACCCGTTGCCTGAGCCTGACCCCGGCCGCCGAGCGCTTGCTGCCCTTTATCGGGGAGGGGCTGGCGCGCATGGGGGAGGGGGTGAGCGCCCTGCAAGCCTTGCCCCATGAGCAGGCCATCAGTATCAAGGTACCCTCCTGCGCCAGCCGCTGGCTGCTGCGGCGGCTGCAAGCGTTCGATGGGGAGGCGGTCGAGGTGCGCGGTAGTCACAGTCACGGCATCGATTTTTCCCGCGAGTCGTTCGATCTGGCCATCGTCTATCAAGCCACTCAGGCTAGATACCCGGGCAGTCGACCGTTGTTTCGCGAGCGCTTGACCCCCATCTGTGCCCCCGCCTTCGCGGCCAAACATCGCTTGTTCGAGCGCTCCCTCGAGGAGCTGCCCCTGCTCCATGCCAGCGCGGATCGACGGGATTGGCGCAACTGGTTTGGCGCCTTCCTCGATACTCCCTGGCAGCCTCAGGGCGGTCAGCTGTTCGATACCCTGGACTTGGCGATGAACGCGGCCCTGCAGGGCTTCGGTCTCTCTCTTGGCGATCCGACCATAGTGGCTGAGGAGCTGGAGAACGGCTTGCTGGTGGCGCCCTTTGCTCCGGTGCTCAGCACGGATCACGAGTATGCCTTGCTCGCCCGGCCCGACAGCCAGCGCCCCGGCGTGGCCCAGGTCTATCACTGGCTGCTGGGCAGCCAGTCACCTGCCTGCTAGTTCTTTCCTCTGCCTTTGCCTCTCCTCTGCGAGGGGGCATCTGGCACCAAGGTGCGCTGACATACCTTATTGCTAGTGTGCGGACTATGCCTCTTTATCCTCTGCGGATATTGCTGAGGCGCAGTCTCTTACCAAGTCCTGATGGGGTCATCTTCTGGACAAGGAAAAATGGTAAAGCGAATTTTCTGCGGAGAGTAAATAAGAGAGCTGGAGGGGCTATCGGACGTGTCGCTACTTTATGGTGCAGGAAGCGAGATGGGGAGTGGGCACTCAGTGGCCGAATGGCTAGGGAAAATGAAAACGGGGGAGCTGCCTGCTCCCCCGTTTTGCAATCTGTAGTCTTACTGGTAGACGGTCACAGACTCACGGCCGAGCAGTCGATCATAGATGGCGGCCAACATCAGCCCCAGCAGCGAGGGCAGCAGCCAGGCGAGGCCCTGCTCTGCCAGCGGCAGATGCAGACTCCACTCGGGCAGCATGCCGACCAGTGCCGAACCCTTGATGCCATCGATCACCCCAAACAGCAGGCTGATCAGCATGGTCGGGATCACGACGCGGGAAGCATTGTTCCACCAGCGCAGGGTGAAACTCAGCAGCACCAGCACGATGCAGGGAGGGTAGATGGCCGTCAGCACCGGGATGGAGAGCTGGATCAGGTGGCTCAGCCCCAGGTTGGAGACCAGGGTGGAGAAGCCCCCCAGCACAAACACCAGGGTGCGATAGGAGAACGGCAGGTGACGGGAGAAAAACTCCGCGCAGGCGCAGGTCAAGCCAACGGCGGTGACCATGCAGGCAATGAAGATAAGCAGGGCCAGGAAGGCGCTGCCCATGCCCCCGAAGGTGTGCTGCACATAGGCGTGCAGGATCTCGGCCCCATTCTGGGCATTGGGCACCAGCTCGCCACTGCTGGCGCCAAGCTTGAACAGGCCCAGATACACCAAAGTCAGGCCCACGCCGGCGATGAGGCCGGCCAAGATGGTGTAGCGGGTCAGCAATTTGGGGCTGTCGACTCCTCTGGAGCGGGCCGCGTTGACGATGACGATGCCAAACACCATGGCCCCCAGGGTATCCATGGTCAGGTAGCCGTTGACGAAACCGTTGGAGAAGGGGAGCTGCTGATAGGCCTCGGTGGCGGGGATGGCGCCGCCCGCCGGCCAGAGCAGGGCGGCGAGGCCGAGCACCGACAACGCCAGGATCTTCATCGGCGCCAGCACATGGCCGACCGTGTCGAGCAGCCGTCCCGGGTAGAGGGAGATGCCGATCACCAGGGAGAAGTAGACCACGCTGTAGATGAGTAGCGGGGTCGCATCGCTGCCAAAGAAGGGAGCAAGCCCCACTTCATAGGAGACGGTGGCGGTACGCGGCGTGGCAAACAGCGGGCCGACGGCCAGGTAGCAGACGGTGGCCAGCAGCACACCGGCTCGTTTGCCGATGGGCAGGCTGAGGGCATCGATGCCGCCGCCGACCCGCGCCAACGCGATCACGGTCAAGACGGGCAGCCCGACCGCTGTCAGCAAGAAGCCAAGCGCGGCGGTCCAGACTTGCTCACCGGCCTGCAAGCCGACCATGGGGGGGAAAATGATGTTGCCTGCACCGACAAAGAGCGCAAAAGTCATAAAACCCAAAGCAACGATATCTTTGGGTGCTAATTGTTGTTTCATTGGTGTGAACTACCTGTCTGAAAGTGCTGATACGGTCAAAAGAACTATTTCAATGTACATCCACGGTACAATCATCCCGACAAATCAGGATAAAATATTTATTGGTGTTATATCGCTCGCCGTGGCGGCGGAGGGAAAGTAAATCGATTATCGCGTGGCAAGGCAAGTGACATAAGGCAATCAAACATATTTCACTGGGTAATAAATTAAACAAAGATAATGATGCTGGTTTTTCATGTGATGGCAATTTTATAGTCTATCGCGAGCAGGCCTCCTCTGGGTCGTCTCGGCTCCCGATCCCGCTGCCCTGGCCCTGTCACACGGGATTATCGTCTGAATCAAGAAAGCAGGGGTAGTGGCTCCCTGTGTGCCTGGTTTTGGTGCCTGGTGTTGCATCTCACCAACTGGCCCCTGGGGCGACTCACCCTATGCGGCTAGCGATCCACGTCGGCAAAACATCGGATCTGGCCTTGGCTGCTGGACGGTAATGGCGGGTCAGGTCGCTGGCTGAGCGATATTCCTGTTTGCCGTTGGCTCAGTGTCATGCTTCTGTGGCAACCAGAGCCATATCGAAATAGGAAATAGCAATGGGAGGTTCTATTGATATGTATGCGTTCGCGTTTTATTACTAGAAAGTTAATTGTGCCGTTCCGAGTGAGTGGCAGCGCAATATAAAATCGGATCCTGGGTATAGGAGAAAGCAAACTATTTCTAGTATGCCTTTTATTGATGGCGGGTAACCGATGTTGTCGAGAACGAATTCGATTATCTGCATTACATACATGCTCAACGCTGGAATGATAAAGAAGTGGAGAATTTAAAGAGGAAGTGGGTGACAGGTAAGATAGTAGATCGCTGACCTTATATAAAGTCATATCAATCTTGCTGGCCTTTAGGTGTTAAGTTTCTTTTCATTCATTGGAAATAAATAATAAGCCCCAGACATATCATATTCCTGGGGCTGTTAGATGTGGGGATGATATCTATCTCCATCCCGTGGTTATATTACGCACTGCGCACTTTGGCGGGGGCAGCGTCCCCCCTGATATCCTGTTTCACCGAAAATTTCTTGCTGTAAATGGCGGTGAGAATAGGCACCAGAATGGCGGTCACTATCACGCAGGTGGCGACCAGCGCGGTGGCGGATTGAGCGACGGATTCAAACGCCGGGTTCATCTGGGCGATGATCATCGGGTTGGCAACCGCGGCGCCGGCGGTGGAGGAGGCGGCGACCCCGGCGGTACCGTTACCGCCTGCCAGCCACTTGTCGGCGAGGATCAGCGGGATACCGGTGACGATGATGACCGCCAGGCCGAGCAGGATGCCGAGCAGACCGGTGTCGATGATGACCGAGAAGTTGATGGTGTTACCCAGCGCAAAGCCAAAGAAGGGGATCAGGGTGCCGGTGGCCTTGCTGAAGAACTCCTTCAGATCCGGGTCCAGGTTGCCCAGGGCAAAGCCGATGAGGAAGGGCAGGATGGCGCCGACAAAGTGGTGGCCCTGGAAGGAGGCCAGTCCAGTAGCACCCAGGATGACCATGGTCATCAGCGGGCCGGATTCAACGGACATGAGGACGAAGGCGCCGGACTCTTCCTTGGTGCCGTACTGGTTCATCAGGCTGGCATAGAGGCCGCCGTTGGTCATGTCCATGGCGGAGACGAGCGCCAGGGTAGAGAGACCGGCCAGCAGACCCGCCTCGATGCCATGCTCGGGGATGAGTTGAGACGCCAGTATGGCCACCAGCCAGGCGATGGCAATCTTGGTGATCACCAGTACGCCGGATTTACGCAGTACGGTCCCGGTGGCGCGCAGGTTGATGGAGACGCCGATACAGAAGAACCAGACGGCGAGAATGGGCACCGTGCCTGTGATGATCCCCTTGGTGAAGCCGCCATAATATTCGGCGGTGCCAGGAGCGAATGTATTGAGCGTGGCGCCCAGCAACAACGGAATCAGCATGATCCCACCGGGGATCTTGTCCAACGTCTGCTTGATTTTCATACCAACCTCATTTGTTATAAAACAGAGTAATTAAAATTTTGGTTATCGATGGTGTTTGCAGATCAGTGGCTGGCTAACCAGGTTTTTCTGATCTTGAACACGGCTTTTTTAATTCTGTCTGGGGCATCAATCTGGCAGGTCGGACGATGCACTTCGCCGGGATAGAAAATGGCAAAGTCACCGGCTTCAAGCATGACCCTGGTGGTTATCTCGTCATTCTCGACGAATATCAGATCGGGTTTGCTCTGCTGATAGCCATGGGGGGAGGAAATAGTGGCGCTGGTGGCGATAATTTCCTGACCGGTGAGCAATATCTGAATGTCTAGGTATTGCTCATGGAATTCGCTTTTTATATTGCTTTCATCTGCCGTGACCGGGCTGGATATAAGATAGAAAACGGCATTGTCGATAATGTCATATTTACCATCTTCCTTATTAAGCAGGTTTTGATGAGAACATTCCTCACGGCTCAAGAGCTGCAAGAGGGGGGCTGGCAACATGGCCATATCGAGCCGTTGCAAATTACCGATGATCATCCGCGGATCTTCCTTTTTATATTGTTCGTCCTGATCGCTGATGGCAGCCGAGAGGATGAAATAGAGACAAGCGTGTTGGTTAGTCGGGAGCTCGATTGCCGGGCCCCCGTCATCATCAGAGTGCGGCCATGGCCTCACGGACCAGGGCGCCGATCTGTTCCCACTCCTGCCGATCGATGAGATCGGCGGGCACCATCCAGGTGCCGCCACAGGCGAACACCGATCCCAATGCCAGGTAATCCTTCACATTGCTCGGGCTTACACCGCCGGTCGGCATGAAACGGACCGGGTAGACGGCGCTCATCGCCTTGAGCATGGGCAGACCACCTGAGGGTTCAGCGGGGAAGAACTTGAGGGTACGCAGGCCCAGCTCCATCGCCTGCTCGACCATGCTGGGGTTGTTGACGCCAGGGATCATCAATACGCCACGCGCCTGGCAATACTGGACGATGCGCGGGTTGAAGCCGGGGCTCACGATGAAGTCCACCCCGGCATCGATGGCGTGATCCACCTGAGTTGTGGTGAGGACGGTGCCGGCACCGATGATCATGTCGGGGAAGGCGGCGCGCAGCTGACGGATGGCATCGGCGGCGGCAGGGGTACGGAAGGTGATCTCCGCACTTGGCATGCCGTTGTCCATCAGGGCACGGCCAAGGGCCACGGCATCATCGGCATTTTTGATGGCGATGACGGGGATGATCTTCAGGGTCGACAGTTTTTCAAGCAATGTTGACATGGGATGCCTCACAGGAAGGGGTAAGAGTGTGGGTCGCCGGCATGGCCGGCAGGGGAATGATGGCTCCGCGATGCTGGATGACGGTGCTGGCCAGCAGGTGGGCATAGCATGCCGCCTCCCGTGCCGAAGCCTGGGCCAGCCGCTTGGCGAGGTAGCCGGCGCTGAAAGAGTCGCCAGCCGCCGTGGTATCGATCACTTGGGCCTTGGCAAGTTCCACCGCAGGCACTTCATCGCGTTGTTCGCCCTGCACGATGAGGCAGGGTTCGGCGCCCCGTTTGATGACAATCTCGCCAACCCCGAGCGCCTGAGTCCGCGCCAGGGTCTGACTCTCCTGGCTGTCGCCCCACAAGGCGAATTCGTCATCCAGGGTCAGGAAGGCGATGTCGGTCAGGGCCAGCATGGCGCGATAGGTCTGCTGGGTCGCGGCTTTGCTTTCCCACAGCCGGGGGCGGTAGTTGTTGTCAAAGGCTATCTTCACGCCGGCAGCCCGGTACTCGGCCAACAGCTGGAGCAGGGTAGTCCTGTCGGCGGGGGAGAGAATGGCGAGGCTGATGCCGCTCAGATAGAGGTAGTCAAACCCGCGCAACGTCTGGCAGACCTGCTGGGCGTCGGGCCCTTGCAGCCAGTAACGGGCCGCAGCATCGCTCCGCCAGTAGTGGAAGGTGCGCTCACCCTGTTCATCGGTTTCGATGAGATAGAGACCGGGCAGTTTGTTGTCCAGGCGCTGTACCAGACTGGTGTGAACGCCTTCCTGTTGCCACTGGGCCATCATGGCGCCGCTCATCGCATCGGTCCCCATGGCGGTCACATAGTGCACGGTCAACTCGGGGTTGGCGCGGGTCAGGTAGATGGCGGTGTTGAGGGTATCCCCTCCAAAATGGCGCACGAGATCCGTCTTGCTTTCGGATAACTCGATCATGCACTCGCCGATGACGGCAACCTTGATAGACATATGTCCTCCCACTTTTATGATGTGCCCATTCTATTTAATGAAACGAAACTATCAAATGAATTGAAACGCCATTTCATTAAAGTGTGATTGAGCGCAAATATTGCTCGCTGGGAGGGATAACTCCCCACCTCAAGTGGTTTTGGGAGTTGGTGATACTCACCACCTAGCCAACGCTTGACCGTGTGTGAGCGGGATCACCGAAAGCGGGGGATTGCGCCTGACGCAGGAGAAAATCGATGCCGAAAGAGGCCCATCAGAGGGCTCATGGCTATGATTGCGACATTGTTTCAAATATAATGAAACGACGGGTTTCAGCAGGAGGTTTACATGTCAGTGGTAGATAATTCGCCGGATTCTGTGTCGTCGGTATTGAAGGTGTTTGGCATCTTGCAGGCACTGGGCGAACAAAAAGAGATAGGCGTCACCGAGCTGTCCCAGCGGATCATGATGTCCAAGAGCACCGTCTATCGCTTCTTGCAGACGATGAAGACCCTGGGTTACGTCAAGCAGGAAGGGGAGACGGACAAATATACCTTGAGCCTGAAGCTGTTCGAGCTGGGCGGCAAGGCACTGGGTTATCAGGACTTGATCCAGATAGCCGATGTCCAGATGCATCGGCTGGGCAAGTTGACCAAGGAGACGCTGCACCTGGGGACGCTTGACGAAGACAGCGTCGTCTATCTGCACAAGATCGATTCCGAATACAACCTGAGGATGTATTCGCGCATCGGGCGTCGCTGCCCGCTCTACAGCACCGGCCTTGGCAAGGTGATGATGGCCTGGTTGCCGGAAGAGGAAGTGCGCAGCATGCTGGCCAACGTGACCTTCGAGCGCTTCACCGAGCACACCCTGGCCAACATCGATGAAGTGCTGGCGGAGCTGGTACGGGTGCGTGAGCTGGGTTACGCGGAAGACAACGAAGAGAACGAGCATGGGCTGCGCTGTTTTGCGGTCCCTATCTATAACCGGATGGGGCGCATCATCACCGGGCTTTCTCTGTCACTGCCGGTCGTGCGTTTTGACGAGAGCAAGCGAGCCGAGCTCATCCGTCTGCTGCATGAGGCCGCAGGCCACATCTCGGCGGAGCTGGGTTATCACGACTACCCCTTTACCCCGCGCTGAGGCGTCGAGTTCAGGTTCACTCCTTCTCCCATGAAATGAGGGATGCCAGTCGCACTTGGCTGGCATCCCTAAATCATCTCGCTTATCGAACCTTGTCTGGCTCTGGCGAGCCCCTACGCTGGCTGCGATAGAGTGACAAGATGGTGTAGCCATTGATGACGAGAAACATCCCCTCCAGCAAGATCCCCCCTATCGATCCCGCCCAGATATTGTGAATGACCCAGCACAGACTGCTGGCCAGCATGCACCAGCGCAGTGATAACCCCTGTAATCGGAACAGTGCGTAGGTACTCAGCGTGGTACCTACCAGGGTGAGCAGTTGGGCGGGATCGGTCAGCTGAGGCAGCACCAATCCCCAGGCCAGGGCAATGAACAACAGCATGACGGCCGGGGTGCGATAATGGCCGGAGACCCAGGTCCGGATCGCGCACAGCAGGCAGTTGATGGCGGCGGCCGTGGCGCCGAGCAGCAGGAAGTGCAGAGTCAGGAGCACTCCATTGAGGGTCAGCAGCCGCCGCAGTTTGGTATCCTGGCGTTGCAGGAAGGCGCTGGCACCGATGGCCCAGGCCAGCAGGCCGAGTAGTTGGGCTAACCAGGGGGAGTCGAGCGACATGGAACGAATATCCGTGATGACAAGAACGAAAAAAGGCGCCATCGGCGCCTTTTTGCATGCTGAGGGCTCAACGAGCCAGCCAGCCACCGTCGACGGCGATGGTGTAGCCGTTGATGTAGTCAGAAGCCGCGGAGGCCAGGAACACGACAGGGCCCATCATGTCATCCGGCACACCCCAGCGACCGGCCGGGATCCGTTCCAGAATGGCAGCGTTGCGATCCTCATCGGCGCGCAGGGCGGTGGTGTTGTTGGTGGCCATGTAACCCGGGGCGATGGCGTTGACGTTGATGCCCTTGCTGGCCCATTCGTTGGCCAGCAGACGGGTGATCCCCATGACGCCGCTCTTGGAGGCGGTGTAGGAGGGCACCCGGATCCCGCCCTGATAGGAGAGCATGGAGGCGATGTTGACTATCTTGCCGCCCTGGCCCTGGGCGATGAACTGCTTGGCGACCGCCTGGGACATGAAGAAGACGCTCTTGATGTTGATGTTCATCACATCGTCCCAGTCTTTCTCGCTGAAGTTGATGGCATCTTCCCGGCGAATGATGCCGGCGTTGTTGACCAGGATGTCGACGCGGCCGAACCGGGAGACGGCTTGATCCACCAGGGCGGGCAGGGTATCCACCTTGCTGACGTCGGCCTTGAGACTCAGGAACCGGCGACCGAGCGCCTCAACCTTGGCAATGGTGTCGGCGGGTTCGACGATGTTGATGCCGACGATGTCGCAGCCAGCTTCGGCCAGACCGAGTGCCATGCCCTGACCGAGACCGGTGTCACAACCGGTCACGATGGCAACCTTACCCTTCAAATCGAATGCGTTGAGAATCATCTTGTTTCCTCTACTGCCACCCGAAGTGGCAGATGTAAATGGGGGAAGACGGGCAGTGCAGACTGCCCGGGATGGAGTGGGGAATTAGCGCAGATCCTTGACGGCCACGTGATCCATGTCGCCGAACACCTGGTTCTCGCCGACCATGCCCCAGATGAAGGTGTAGGCCTGGGTGCCGACGCCGGAGTGGATGGACCAGCTTGGGGAGATGACGGCCTGCTCGTTGTGCACCAGCAGATGACGGGTCTCGTCCGGCTTGCCCATCATGTGGAACACGGCGGCATCGTCTTTCATGTTGAAGTAGAAGTAGACCTCCATGCGGCGCTCGTGGGTGTGGCAAGGCATGGTGTTCCACAGGCTGCCCTCTTCCAGCTGGGTCATGCCCATCACCAGTTGGCAGGTCGGCAGCACGTCCGGTACCAGGTATTTGTAGATAGTGCGACGGTTGCTGGTGGCCGCTTCGCCGATGGTGCTTGGCGAGGCTTGATCCTGGGTGACTTTGCGGGTCGGGAAGTGCATGTGGGCCGGGGCGCTGTTGTAGTAGAACTTGGCCGGTTGTGAGGCATCGACGCTGGCAAAGCTCAGCGCGCGGGCACCCATGCCGACATACAGCGCCTCGGCGTTGCCGATTTCGAAGGTGGTGCCATCCACCACCACCACACCGGGGCCGCCGATGTTGATGAGGCCGAGCTCGCGGCGCTCGAGGAAGTAGCTGACACCGAAGGTCTTGCCCAGCTCATCCGAGAACCCGAGGGTGCCGTGCACCGGCATCATGCCACCAAACACGATGCGATCGATGTGGCTATAGGTCATGGTCAGCTGATCCGGCGTGAAGATCTCTTCTACCAGGAATTCACGGCGCAGACCCTGAGTGTCCAGCTGTTTGGCATGATCGCTGTGGATACTTTGACGAATTTGCATAATTAACCTCGGTAATCGCCCTCGGGCGTTGGCAAGCGGGTGTGTCTTCAGTGGTTATAATCCTACCAAACAAAAAATAAAAATCAAAACAGCGTTTTGTATTTGTGATGCAAGTATCGCAGTGTTTATCTTG
The DNA here is from genome assembly GCF_000820185.1 of Aeromonas tecta. Taxonomy (GTDB): domain Bacteria; phylum Pseudomonadota; class Gammaproteobacteria; order Enterobacterales; family Aeromonadaceae; genus Aeromonas; species Aeromonas tecta. Next base: position 65,202 of record NZ_CDCA01000039.1, on the reverse strand, counting down.
ATGCTGTTTCAATTTTCCTCATCGCGCCGTCTGTCACTGCTGTATGGCGCGCACACTGTGCCCCCATGAATGGCAGATTCCTCATGATGAATGGCATGAGGGGCGGTTTGATTGGCGTCCTGACGGGGATCTGATAAGCGGCCTCTTTACTTTTTCTGTTTACTGTATAAAAATACAGTCATGTATCATGGAGAAGAATCCTATGCGCCTGGAAATCATCATCGACAGAAAACACCAGATCCCCACCTTGACCATGGAGGCATTGCGGCAGGAGCTGCTCAAGCAATTGGGGGAAAAGTTTCCCGACTTGCATGTACGGGTCGCTCCGGGCAACGCCATGGCACTGACGGTCAGTCGCGCCAGCAAGGAAGACAAAGAGTTGGCGGAGGCCATGGTGCAGGAGGTGTGGGAAAATGCCGACAGCTGGATGCCCGAAGCGGAAAACGCCGACGCCTGAGCAAGGGCAACCGGGTTTGATGAAGTAGTCAGGCAACTGACACCGACTCATCTCCACAGCACATAAAACGCAGCCACTGGGCTGCGTTTTGCATTCTTGCGCGTCCATTGACGAGGGCGGACGAGCCGCTGCTAGTTTAGACCGTTATCGGAGCCAGGATAGAACGACACCCTCACAAGCCGCTCCAGCGCTTGAGGCTCTCTACCTGCACGCGGCGATCGGCCTCGGCGATATCCCCATTGGCACGCAGGGCCTTGAGGGCGATCGGCAGGGCGCTGCGCACCTCGTCGGCGGTCATGCCGGCATGCAGGGCCGGATGATAGGCGAGCTTGAGCAGTACATAATCGAGCCCGGTCGGGAAGCTGTCGATGCTGTGGTCATTGAAGATGGAGGGAAATACCTTGTCAGAATCGTTGGGGAGTCCCATCACCTGAGTGAGCTCTTCCACCACGCAGTCCAGAAAACGCCCCTTGGCCCGGCTGTAGTCCACCGGGATGATGATGGTGGCACGGGTGATCTCGTAGCGGGCGTTGGTGGCAAAATTGGCCAGGCAGACCCCCTCCTGGAGCGCGATCTTGACCGAGTCATCCCGGCCTATGGTGCGGCTGGCCCAGCTCGCCATCTGCTGGCGCTTGGTCATGATGAGGGTAAGATTGGCATTGTCGTTGACGAGCCGGATGGGTTGACCGGTGATCCTGGCCAGGTGCTGGCTCTGGATCTTGACCACCTCGGCCTGCAGCGGTTTGTCACCAAACTCGTTGATGAGTTTGAGGCGAATCGGCCCCTGCCAGCGGGAGAAGCGCACATGCTGGGCATGGCCATATTCGCGCTTCATGGCGACCTCGAAGAAGCTTTGGATCAGGTAGTCGTCACTCTGCCAGCGCTCGGCTGCCTGGGAGGGGAGCGGCAGCAAGGCTGCCAGCCACAGCCATCCTAGCCGGAGTGGGTGACCAGAGCGTCGCCATGGGATCATGTTGCCTCCTTGCAAACCGGTGATTCAGCCGCGGGCCCGCTCGATATCGCGCCAGGTGAGCCAGAGCCTGAGATCGAACTCCAGTTGATGATAGTCCGGTTCCATATGCTGGCAGAGCTGGTAGAAGGCCTTGTTGTGATCCTTCTCTTTGAGATGGGCCAGTTCGTGCACCACTATCATCTTCAGAAAGGCCGGATGGGCTTCCTTGAACAGGGCCGCGATGCGGATCTCGTTCTTGGCCTTGAGTTTGTTGCCCTGGATCCGGCTGACATAGGTGTGCAGGCCGAGGGCATCTTTGATCACGTTGATCTTGCCATCGAAGATCACCTTGGAGAGGGGCGAGGAGCTCTTCAGGTAGCGATTCTTCAGCTCCATGGTATAGGCCAGCAGCGCCTTGTCACTCTGGACCGCATGTGTCTCCGGATAGCGTTTGGCCAGTACGTCGCCCAGCTTGCCCGCCGTGATCAGCTGTTGCACCTGGGCCTTGAGGGGCTCGGAGTAGCCTCCCAGATAGGTCAGTTCCGCCATGATTCGTCACTTTCACTCAAAAAAGAGCGCCATTGTAGTCATGAAGCCCTGGCTTGGAAACCATCGGGGCGCCTCGGGTCTCTCTATGCCAAGGCCTCGGGCCTCTCTTGCCAAGGAAAAAGGGCCGTCGTTGTTGCCAACGACGGCCCTGTCGGTTTGCCCCCAAGATTCCCTGACTCAGCGCAAGCGATAGAGGCCGGGATCCACCTCTTGGTAGCGGCTGGTCAGGTATTGATAGAAGGCGAGGCTGGAGGGCGAGCTCGGCTTTTTCAGCTCGTCCGCCACCCGCTCCGGCTTGGCGATGATGAACTTGGGATTTTGGCGCTGGATATCGGCCAATACCCGTTCGCGCACGTCATAGGGCGGGTTGACGTTGGCGAAGAACAGATAGGCAGAGGCGGGCTGGCGATCGGTCCACAGGTAATACTGCGGCTGGATGCCGTCGACCCAGATCTTGTCGGTCGGACCGGTTTCGGCCTTGATCCTGTCGACCCTGACCTGGGCCGGCGGATTGAACGGCTTGCCCTTGAGGTTGCCCTCCCAGGCGCTGTTGACCAGCAGGGCCAGCATGGCCAGCGAGGCCAGCCAGGGGGTCGCGCTGCGTACATCCCAGGCGCGCCACAGCGGCACCAGGATCAGCACCGGCAGGGCCCAGAGCAGACTGTTGCCGAGCACTTCCCGCACCCGCTCCAATGACCACTCCTTGGTGCTCCAGCCGTAACCGAGCTGCTGGGCCAACAACCAGCTGGCGGTCAGCACCACCAGCGAGATGCAGAGCAGCCCCAGCGCATCGGACTGCTGCTCGCTGCGATCCAGCAGACAAGCGAGCGGCAGCAGCCCCAATTGCAGATAGAGCACGTCGTAGTGATCAAACACATGGCCGGAGACGGAATTTGCGATCAGGGTAAACAGCACGCCGAACAGGGTGGCGCAGAGGGCGGGCAGGTACCACTCCTGGCGGCGGCCCATCATCAGCACGATGAAGGCGGGCAGCAACATGATGAGGCCGGTACGCAGCAGGCCGACGGCGCCGACTTCCGGCGAGAAGCCGTTGCCATAGCTGCCCTCGAAGAAGATGCCGAAGGCGTAGTATTTGAATTCAGCCAGCAGGCCAAAGTGCTGGAAGTAGGCAAACAGCGGGCCGCCAATCAGCGCCAGCCCCAGCAGGCTGGAGATGAGCAGGCCGAAGGCACAGCGCCATTGTTCGCGCAGCGCCCAGTGGCAGAACAGTACCAGATACCAGGCACCCCAGAAGGCGCCGTTGTTGGCGCGCATCCAGGCGACGATGGCGAAGGTGATGGCCGCCACCAGCGCCGGTCCCCAGCGAAATTGCTTGTCCAGCAACATGGTGATGAAGGCCCATTGGGCGATGAGGGCCAGATGGAATGTCCAGTCCTCGGTCATGTTGCCGTAGTAGTAGCGGGTACTGTAGAGCGCCAGCAGGGCCAGCATGCTGCCGAGCCGCGCCCGCAGGGAGAGGCCGAGTTGGGCAAAGGCTTGCCAGCTCGCCAGCAGGCCCAGCCAGCACAGCACCCACTCCAGCAGCCAGATCCCGAAGAAGCCGCCGAGGGAATAGCCGAAGGCATCGAGGGCGAAGATCATCGGGCCCTTGATGTCGATCATGTCGCGATACAGCACCCCGCCCTCACTCCACATCTTGCCCATCACCGCGAACAAGGAGGCATCAAAGCCGGGGGCCATGCCGTGAAACAGCGGATTGCGCAGGCAAAACAGCAGCGCCATCAGGGCGGTTAGCAGCACAACCAGCGGCTTGATCCCCGGATTGTGGCGTGCTGGGGTAAAACGGATGGTGCGATTCATGGGTGAGCGATTCCTGCTGGGAAGACGAAAGCGGGCCTATCTTGCCGAGGCTAGCAGCGCGATGCAATGGGATGAAGGAATGTGCTTGAAATAATTTATAAAAGTATCGTTTTTAGCCCCCTCACCGGCGAGCCGAAAAGCGGGACCCAGTGTTGCCGAGGCTAGCAGCGCTATGCAATGGGATGAGGGAATGTGCTTGAAATAATTTATAAAAGTATCGTTTTTAGCCCCCTCACCGGCGAGCCGAAAAGCGGGACTCAGTGTTGCCGAGGCTAGCAGCGCTATGCAATGGGATGAGGGAATGTGCTTGAAATAATTTATAAAAGTATCGTTTTTAGTGCCTGTTATACGCGAATGCGCGCCGAAAAAGCGGGGCCCAGTGTTGCCGAGGCGCTCAGTTTTTATGAATTGCGGCAGTGAAATATATGGGTTTACTTAAATAATTATCGCTTTCTGTTGGCTTTTTCCTGCTATATCCATCCATTGCTCTGGTTTGTGGCGGTGTGGCAGGTTTTCTGACTGCCACAAATGCCAGGGGCTGCCTCCTGTTATAAGGCCCTTCCCCCGAATGGGGAAGGGCCTCGGCTCATGAGACACCACTGGCAGCGCCTAGCCCTGGTACTCCACCAAGGCTGGCAGGGGGGCGAGCTCAGGCAGATGACGGGCCCAGCGAATAAAGGCATCGGCCAGGGTGATCCCCAGCTCCTGATTATGCTGGGTCAGGGTGCGGGCCAGCGCCGTGTAGCCCTCCTTGCCGGAGGCGGTGTAGGCGCTGGAGACGCCGCGATAGATGGCATCCATCTCGACGGCTTGCCATTGGCCCGGGCTCGCCTCCCACTCGAGGCGGATGATCCGGCTCCCCTTGGGCCGTGCGCCTTGATAGTTAAACCGCACCCCGGCGGTGTAGGGGAAGCTGCCGCTGCCATTGCCGGTCACGCCGTTGTTGGTGGCGTTGTCGATGGCGCCTTCCAGCGCCTCGGCCAGCTCGTGACCGTGTACCCGATAGAGGGTGAGCGGGATGGCAAAGGGCAGCAGGCGCCCGGCGATGTCCGCCTCGCTCAAGGGGCCTGGCTCGAGGGAGCAGCGCACGCCACCGGCGTTATGCAGTGCGAAATCAACCTGACCCACCTGCTCGCGGGCGGCGGCCAGCATGGCATGGGCCACCAGAGGTGCAACCTGGCTGCCAGCGGGCAGCGCCGCATCGGGCAGGCGCTGATGATGTAAGGGCCCGGCGAGCCGGGTCACGATGCGGCGGGTCATGGTCTCGAGTTCGGGCCTGTAACGCTTGGCCAGCAGCTGCTCCAGTGCCGGCGCCGGCTCGCAAAAGTGCAACCCGGTAGGGGGCGGGGAGGCAAAGGGCCAGGGCTGCCAGGGCAGCCATTCCAGTTGGCCGGCACTGCGCTGTACCCGGCCGCGTTCATCGAACTCCAGCTCGCACACCCCGAGGCAGAGCGCGCTGTGGGCGGCGTGCAAAATGGCAACTTCCTCGACCATCAGCGGATAGTCGCCCTCGCTCACCAGTCCAAGCGGCGCGAGATCCCCCAGCTGGCTGTGGGTATGGCCACCGATGATGAGGCTGAGCTCGGGGAAACGGGCGGCAAGGCGTTTGTCCTGCTCCAGCCCAAGGTGGCTTAGCAAGATGATGTGCTTGATCCCTTGCGCTGCGATCTCGCCAAGGGCCTTGCTGAGGGTCTGCTCGATGCCGTGGAACTGGGTATGGGGATCCGGGCTCGCGATGGCGGCCATCTGGGGCAGCGTGATGCCGAGCAGGGCGAAGGGGACGCCGTCGATGAGACGCTTGTGCCAGGGACGATGGGCATCAAACAGCATGGGTAAATCGCGCAGTCGCAGCGGTGCATCGGCCGGCTCCAAGCTGCTGTCGATGTTGGCGGCCAGCACCGGGAAGTCGAGCTGGCGCAGAAACTCCACCAGCGGGCCGTTGCCCAGATCGAATTCGTGATTGCCGATCACCATGGCATCCGGCTGCAGCCGGCGCAGCAGGTCGGCGTTGGCCCGCCCCTTGAAGCGGTTGAAATAAAGCGAGCCCTGGAAAGTGTCGCCGCCGTGCAGGAACAGGCACGTCTGACCAGCGGCCTTGGCTTGCTGGCGCAGCGCGTCGAGCCTGCTCAGGATGCGGGCATAACCGCCACACTGGGTGCGCCACTCGGACTCCCCTGCGGGGAAGAAACGCATGGGCGCCCCATCGAAATGGGAATGGCAGTCACTGAAGTGGGCAAGTTGAACCGTAATACTCATCTCGGTCCTCCTTAGAGAAAAAGAGCACAGAGTCTACTGCAATCGGCGGGGGGGATGCCAGCCCGGCAGAGACCGGGCTGGTAGAAGCGGATAAGGCGGGGACCCTGTTCAGGCAACCGGGTTGCCCCGCCTCCTATTTATCAGGCGGGGACCATGATCTGGGTGGCGAGGATCACCACCAGCAGGCCGACGGCGACGGGCACCGAGGTACGCTTGACCACTTCGAACGGCGACAGATTGCCCATGCCCGCACAGGCGACCACCACCCCGGACACCGGAGAGATGGTGCGCCCCAGGTTGGAGGCCTGCAGCATGGGGATGACCAGATAGGCGGGGTTGACGCCAAGGCTGGTCGCCAGGTGCGGGATCAGCTCCACGAAGGCGTAGAAGGGGGCGTTGCCCGAGCCGGTGGTGAAGGCCGCCAGGGTGGTGATGACCACCAGTACCAGCATGATGACGATGCCACCGGTGCCAAAGCTCTGGGCCAGATCCAGCAGGTTGGCGATGAAGCCAAGCCCCATCAGCCCCTGGGCGAAGACCCCGGCCCCCACCAGCAGCATGACCACACCGGCGAAGGCATCGGCCATGCTGCGCCAGCACACTTGCAGGCCGTCGAGCAGCTCCTTGCCGTTGCGCTTGCGCACCAGCTCCAGCAGGGCGGTCAGTACCAGACAGATGACGATGATGGTGACGATGTCGAGCTTGGGACCCACTTTACCGTCAAACAGCAGCACCCCGATGATGGGGGTGAAGGGCAGGATGGCGTAGAAGCCGGGAGCGTCGGTGATGAGATCGCTCGGCGCTACCGGGGCGTTGTGCTCGCCGGACTTCTGGTCCAGATAGCGCTGCCAGAAGAAGTGGGTCACCGCCATGGCGGCGATGGCCACCAGCGAGATGGGCAGGGTCAGCTTGAAGGCAAAGTCGAGCAACTCCATGTTGGCGGCCTGGGCGGCCATCACCACGTCCCCCGAGGTGGGCGCCAGTATGATGGCAGCCGGGGAGGCGCAGACTGCTGCCGCGGCGCCGCGGGAGATCCCCATGTTGACCATCAGCGGGAACAGGGTGGCCATCAACAAGACGCCGAGGCCAGTGGCGGAGCTCACCGCCAGCGACATGGCGCAGGCCACCAGGTAGGCGGCGACCAGCAGGATATAGGGGGACTTGATGATGCCAAGGGGTTTGCTCGCGAGTTTCACCAAGATGGTGTTGGCGCCGATGTGGCTCATGTAGCCGGCAAAACCGCACAGCACCATGATCAGCATGCCAAGGCCACCGCCCCGATCGACCAGCAGGAAGCGCACGTACTCGAACACGTCGGTGGCCACGTGGCCGGTGGAGGTGACGCTGGCAGGCAACACGGCCTTGCCCATCAGGGCGGTAATGGCCAGCAGCAGCAAGCCGCCGCTGAGCAGCACCCCGGTGGCCGAGTAACCCTTGAAGATGTAGCGACCCACGGCCAGGGTAACCAGGGTGCCAATAAGGAGTTCCATCATAAAAAAGTTCCTGAGTATGAAATGAAGGTGGGACATTTCATGGGTCAACCTGGACGTTAATCTGGCTAATGTCGAAATGCACCGACAAAAAACGCGCCGATTATTATCCATTAAGGAGTATTTCACCACGCGTTCTGCCCGTGGCTGTGATCCCGCTTGCAAATCCTCCGAGCTGGCGATCGGTGACATCTTGCTCGCTCGTGACGGGCACTCACCGACAGCAAGTGACAGCGGTCAGGATCGCGGTTAATCTCCCAGCTTGAATATTAATTCATTGATTCTTAATCGAAATAAAGTTAGGACTCACAAGGGGCAAGGCAGCGGGCAGATGGGACTCTTCAACAAGATAGGGGTGGTGGCGGCCCTGATGTATGTCGCCTCAAGCGGAGCCGAGTCTTCCCATTATGCCGGTATCCGGGTCGCCCCGGACATCAAGGTCGATTTCCAGTTCTATCGGGTCTCGGGGCCCGATGTGGCGGCCGTGATGCGCCAGATCGCCGCGCAGACGCCAGCCCAGGCCGGCGGTCATATCGGCAAGGCCAGCTATCAGCTCTCCTGGCAGTTGCAGACGAGGCCAACGGCGGCGCGCTGCGAGCTGGAGCAGGCCAGCGTAACGGCGCGCATCGTGGTGCGGGTGCCGAACTGGATGGACAAGGCCAAGGCTTCTGCCGCTGAGCGCCAGCAGTGGGACAAACTGGTGGCCGCCATGTTTGATTATGAGAGCCGCCACAAGGACATCTTGCTGGAGAGTGTCAGCCAGCTCGGCATCCGGCTGGCGCAGTTGCCGGTGACGCAAGATTGCGCCGCCTTGCAATATCAAGGCTGGCAGCAGGGGCAGGCGGTGCTGGACAGCACTCGCCAGCGCTTCGCCGCGTTGGCGCAGCAGACCGAACAGGGTCGTAAACTGGGGCTGGTGTGGCCGCAGCAGCGCTGATCCAGCCTCTTGCCGTCAAGCAAACGGGCTACCCGCAGGGGTAGCCCGTTTTGATTGGCGTCGGCCTGGCGGCAAAGAAAGATCGCGCCCCCTCAGTTGAGAGGCTTGCCCTTGAGCAGCTTGCGCACCCAGTAGCGGGCGGGATGCAGCGCCTCCAGCAGATCGGCGGCCAGTGGCAGCGGCTCACCACAGATCTCGCTGGCGATAAGCTCCCCGCACAGTGGCGCCGAGCACAGACCTCGGGAGCCCAATGCTCCCAGTACATAGAGGCCGGGATAGAGCGGCAAGGGGCGCGCATTGTCTGGATCGGACTGCAGCTTGGCGTAGTGATCAGCCAGGCCTGTCAATCGGACGACTGGCCCCACCACCGGCAGGTGATCCCGGCTGGCGCAGCGCACCCCGACGCGAGCCTCACCGCCGCTCACATCCACCTCGCTTGGCCAGGTCTCTCCCGGCAGACAGGCTTGCAGTCGCGCCTGGTTTTGCACCTGCTCCTCGGCGCTGTAGTCGGCCCCGCTCTGGTTGCGACCATAGCTGGCACCGATGCAGTGCTGGCCGTCGTGAGCCGGCGTGAGATAGCCGTCGTAGCAGAGCACCGTCTTGAGCTGACTCAGGGTCGGCGTGGTTGGTACGTGGCTCACCTGGCCGCGCACCGGGTAGAGCGGCAGCTCGGCAAAGGGTAGCAGGGTGGGCAGTTGATGACCGGCGGCGACCAGCAGATTGGGAGCCTGCCAGTGGCGGCCATCAGCGCTCTCCACCCGCCAGCCGTCTGCTTGCTCCGCCATGGTGGCGACCGGGGTCTCATATTCCAGTCGCAGCAGACCGCTCCCTTGCGCCTCGGCCAGCGCCGCGCGGGTCAAGTCCGCCGGGCAGAGCCAACCGCCCAAGGGGTAGATGACGCCACCATGGCCGCAGGGCAGGCCGCAGGCTTGTTCCGTCTCGCGCTCCGTGAGCGGATGCATCAATTCGGGCGGGAAGGGGCCCTGGCGCATCTTGGTGAGCTTGGCGGTGGATTTATCGTCATGGCCCAGCTGCACCACGCCACCCAGTTCGAAGGCGACAGGGTGACGCTGTGCCAGCGCCAGCAGGCGGCTTCTGGCATAACCGAAGGCCAGGGAGTAGAAGCGAGACAGGGAATCGTGTTCGCCATTGAGCAGCGGGTAGAGCGCGCCCTGGCGGTTGCCGGAGGCGCCCACAGCCGGGGCGCCATCGGCGCACAGCAGGGTGACGGCGCGGCCGCGCTCCACCAGCGAGAGCGCGGCCATGGCAGAGGCGATGCCGCCGCCGATGATCAACACCTCGCCAGGGCGACCCATGCGCTCGCCATCCTGAGTGCGGGCATACCAGGGGGCAATGGTCTGCTGCGGCTGCTTGTCGGCCCGCTCTCCCACCAGCATCTCCCGCTTGCTGCCATGGCCCTTGACCTTCTTCATGGCAAAGCCCGCGTCAATCAGACCGCGGCGCACGAAACCGGCGCAGGTAAAGGTCGAGATGGTGGCGGCAGGGCGGGCGAGGCGGGCGAGGCCGTCAAACAGGTCCTGGGTCCACATCTCCGGGTTCTTGGCGGGGGAGAAGCCGTCGAGGTACCAGGCGTCAACCAGCCCCTGGGCGCCATGGGGCACCTGGGGCAGCATCTCCTTGATGTCGCCAAACCAGAGATCGAGCCGAACTCGACCCTCGGCAAACGACAGGCGGTGACAGCCTTCGACCGGCAAGGGCCATTGGGCGATGAGATGTTGGCTAAGGTGCGCGAGCTCGGGCCAGGCATCCAGCGCCTTGCGCAGATCGGCCTGGGTGAGCGGGTATTTTTCGAAGCTGATGAAGTGCAGGCGGGCGCAGCGCGCGGGGTCAACGGCCTGTTCCAGGAAGGCTGCCATTGTCGCCAGAAAGTTAAGACCGGTGCCGAAACCTGTTTCGCCAATCACGAAACTGTCACTATCGTGGTGCGAAAATCGTTCTGGCAGGCGATTTTGCTGTAAAAAGACGTAGCGGGTTTCACTTAGACCGTTATCATTGGAAAAGTACACGTCCCCGAACTCACTGGAGACTGGAGTTCCCGCTTCATTCCAGTCCAATCGGGCATGATGTAAGGATGTTTGACTCACGTTTCCCTCTGCTCGCGTCACAAAATCGCGGGCATTCTACGTGAAAGCAGACCAGTTTGGCAGCCGAAAGCGGGTAAACTCGGTGCCAGTTTTTCCAGACGAGATGAATTAATGAGAAGAGCAGTGATCACCGGTATCGGCGTCATCTCCAGTATCGGCAACAACCAGGAAGAAGTGCTGGCCTCCCTGAAAGCAGGCAAATCCGGCATCACCTATTCCGAGCAGTTTGAGCAATACAACCTGCGTAGCCGTGTCTGGGGTAACATCAAACTCGATCCGTCGGAACTGATCGATCGTAAAGTCATGCGTTTCATGGGTGACGCCGCGGCCTACGCCTACCTCTCCATGCAGCAGGCCATCGAAGATGCCGGCTTGCCGGAAGAGATGGTGTCCAACGAGCGTACCGGTATCGTGACCGGCTCCGGTGGCGCCTCCGGCAAGAACACTTCGGAGTCCGCGGACATCGCCCGTGAGAAAGGGGTCAAGCGCGTGGGTCCCTACATGGTGCCGCGCACCATGTCCTCCACCACCTCTGCCTGCCTGGCGACCCCGTTCAAGATCAAGGGTGTCAACTACACCATCAGCTCCGCCTGTGCGACCTCTGCTCACTGCATCGGTCATGCCATGGAACTGATCCAGCTCGGCAAGCAAGACATCGTCTTCGCTGGCGGCGGCGAGGAGCTGGACTGGTCTTCCACCATCCAGTTTGACGCCATGGGCGCCCTGTCCACCAAGTACAACGACACCCCGGAAAAAGCCTCCCGCACCTATGATGCGGATCGCGACGGCTTCGTCATCTCCGGTGGCGGCGGCATTCTGGTGGTCGAGGAGCTGGAACATGCGCTGGCCCGTGGTGCGCACATCTACGCCGAGATCACCGGTTATGGCGCAACCTCAGACGGTTACGACATGGTGGCACCGAGCGGTGAAGGCGCCGTGCGTTGCATGAAGATGGCGATGCAGGATGTCGGCAAGGTGGATTACATCAACACCCACGGTACCTCGACTCCGGTCGGCGATACCAAGGAGCTGGAAGCCATCCAGACCCTGTTTGGCAGCAGCGCGCCTAAGCTCTCCGCCACCAAGGCCATGACAGGGCACGCCCTGGGCGCCGCCGGTGTGCACGAGGCCGTCTACTCCCTGTTGATGATGAAGCACGGTTTCATCGCCCCCAGCATCAACATCGAGACCTTGGACGAGAAGGCTGTCGGTCTGCCCATCGTACGCGAGTACGAAACCGCGGATCTCAATACCGTCATGTCCAACAGCTTCGGCTTCGGCGGTACCAACGCCTCCCTGGTATTCAGCAAGTTCAAGGCTTGATGTTCACCGGGTTGACATAGAAAAAGGCGCCGAAAGGCGCCTTTTTTATTGGCCGTCAACATCCGTTGAAACGTGTTTATGAGCTGTCGCGAGAGGTCGTCAGCAAGGTAAAGAGCAGCGCAGGAACCGGAGTTTATAACCATAAATGAGGATTCTGAGCAGCACATGAGCCTTGATCACGGCTTCGCAGCAAGATCTAAACAGGTTTCTAGACCGGTTCGGCCAGCGGCAGCCGCATATAGATGGCGCCATCCCCGTATTCATCCAGCGACTTCAGGGTCGCGGCAGGCAGAAAGCCCTGCTTGCGCCAGAAGGCGGGCGCATCTTGCACCGCCACCAGACCCGCATGCTCATAACCTTCATCACAGGCAAATTCGAGGGCGGTGGCCAGCAGCCGCTGACCCACGCCAATCCCCCGTGCCTCACCGGCCACGGCCAGATCGTGCAGATAGAACTCCTCATCACCGGCCAGCGTCTGCATGGGCACGGAGAGGGGCGGCGGCTGATGGGCGCGCCAGGGATGACAGAGCAGATAGCCGAGCACCTTGCCCTGGCGTTCGGCGACCCAGCAGCAGGCCGGAGCGAGCTCTGCCTTGTTGCTCATCACCTCGAGTGGCTCGGGATCCAGCTGGTGATAACACTCGCGCTGGATGTCCATGATGGCGGGCCAGTCGATGGCTCGGATGGTTCGGATGTTAATCATAACCTGGCACGCTGATGCAGTGAGTCAATCCATGACGGGACATCAGGGTAGCATAAGATGCTGATAAATTGAACTGGCAAGGTCTATTTGACGCCCAGTATCTCAGCGGTCGGCCTGCTTGCTCACGACCTTGATCAGCTGGTAGCGCACCGAGGAGGCGTCGGCTGGCACGTCGGTCAGCTGCTCCTTGGAGACTTCCAACTCATAGTTGTAGCCAGGCTCGAAGTTGAAACCCTCGATCTGCTGGTAGAAGAAGCTCCAGCTCTCGCCGGGTTGGCCGCGGACCTGCATGCACTTCATGGGGGCGACCCCGATGCAATCGGCCAGCTGGCTCTTGATGTAGAGGGTCTCGGTGGCCGGGGTACTTTGACAGGCGCTGAGCAACAGGGCAGAGCAGAGCAGGAGAGGGGCTTTCATGATGGTGTGTCCTTGACGTAAAAGGGCGCGATTAAACCCTCAAATGAAAAGGCGGTCAATGACCGCCTTTGTAACAAACCATGTCAGTGATTAATTCAGCGCTGATCGAGCGGGGTGAATTCCCGTTGGGGCAGGCCGGTGTAGAGCTGACGTGGGCGACCGATCTTCTGATCCGGATCTGAGTGCATCTCGTTCCAGTGGGCGATCCAGCCGATGGTACGGGAGATGGCGAAGATCACGGTGAACATGGACATGGGGATGCCGATGGCCTTCATGATGATGCCGGAGTAGAAGTCCACGTTCGGGTAGAGCTTCTTCTCGATGAAGTAGGGGTCCGACAGCGCGATGCGCTCCAGCTCCATGGCCACTTCCAGCAGCGGATCCTTGATCTGCAGCTCTTGCAGCACCTCGTGGCAGGTCTGACGCATGACCTGGGCGCGGGGATCGTGGTTCTTGTAGACCCGGTGGCCGAAGCCCATCAGACGGAACGGATCGTTCTTGTCTTTGGCCTTGGCGATGAACTCGGGGATACGCTCCACCGAGCCAATCTCTTCGAGCATCTTCAGGCAGGCTTCGTTGGCACCGCCGTGAGCCGGACCCCACAGGGAGGCGATCCCGGCGGCGATACAGGCAAACGGGTTGGCACCGGAGGAGCCAGCCAGACGCACGGTGGAGGTGGAGGCGTTCTGCTCGTGATCCGCATGCAGGGTGAAGATGCGGTCCATGGCGCGTTCGACGATGGGGTTGACCTTGTACTCTTCGGTCGGCACACCAAACATCATGTGCAGGAAGTTGCCGGCATAGGAGAGGGCGTTACGCGGCTGCATGAACGGCTGACCGATGGAGTACTTGTAGCACATGGCGGCCAGGGTCGGCATCTTGGAGAGCAGACGGAAGGCGCAGATCTCGCGATGCTCTTCGTTGTTGATATCGAGGGCATCGTGATAGAAGGCGGACAAGGCACTGACCACACCGCACATGATCGCCATGGGGTGGGAGTCACGACGGAAGCCGCGGAAGAAGAAGGCGATCTGCTCGTGCACCATGGTATGGCGGGTGACCAGGCGTTCAAATTCCGCGTATTGGGTCTTGGTGGGCGCCTCGCCGTACAGCAGGATGTAGCAGACTTCGAGATAGCTGGCCTGGGTGGCCAACTGGGCGATGGGATAACCACGGTGCAGCAAGACACCCTGATCTCCGTCGATATAGGTAATGGATGATTTACAAGCGCCGGTGGCCATAAAGCCGGGATCAAAGGTGAAGTACCCTTGAGCGCCCAGTTTTCTGACATCGATGACATCGGGGCCGACGGTACCGGACAGGATCGGTAGTTCTACCGGCTCTTTTCCGGGCAGATGTAGGGTGGCTATTTTATCAGCCATAGCACGTCTCCTTTGCTCTTTTATAATTTGGTTCCAGTCCTACTTTATTACGACTTTCATGACGCTGGCAAAGGTTCTTATCCCGTACCGCGGCGGCTGGAGCGCCTTATTTGAACCAGAGAACCACCTTCTTGTCAATTTTCTTGAATGATCATTAATGACTTGTTAAAGCGGTTGTGAGATCTGGTTTACGGTTTTGGGTTTTCTGTGTAGCTAATTGATTGTCATTGGTTAAGGCCGCCGATATACTGCGCCTCGTGGGTGATGGCCGTCGGTGTTTGAAACGCTTTCGCAAAGCCAGATGTGATATGAAGAATGTTATTTTTGGCTTTCCCGAGTTGTTTTGGTAACAAAAACCTAACAAACGCCACTCCTAGCCCTCAAAGCGTGTGAAAACAATAACTAACGTGCTCAATGGAGCTGAGTGGGCAAAGCCGTGAAAAATAAACAGAGACCTGTAAACCTCGACCTGCAAACGATCAGCTTTCCTGTCACCGCCATCGCTTCCATCTTGCATCGTGTCTCAGGGGTCATCACCTTTGTGGCGCTTGCCATCTTGCTGTGGATGCTTGGTACTTCACTCTCCTCTCCCGAAGGATTCGACGACGTCGTTGCCATCATGGACAACTTCCTGGTCAAGTTCGTGTTGTGGGGGATCCTGACTGCGCTGGCTTACCACATTGTGGGCGGTCTGCGTCACCTGGTCATGGACATGGGGCATTGGGAAGAGCTGGACTCCGCTAATCAGAGTGCCCGTGTGGCCTTCGTGATTACCGGGATCTTGGCGGTATTGGCGGGGGTACTGGTATGGTAACCAATTCTGCAACTTTCGGGCGCAGCGGTGTTCATGATTACATCCTGATCCGCGCCACCGCCCTCATCATGACGGCTTACGTCCTCTACCTGGTTGGCTTTGTCGCGTTCAACGACATCAGCTACGAAGTGTGGACCGGCTTCTTCGCTAAAACCTTCACCAAGGTCTTCACCCTGCTGACGCTGCTGTGTGTCCTGATCCACGCCTGGATCGGTCTGTGGCAGGTGCTGACCGACTATATCAAACCGGTAGGACTGCGCGGTGCGCTGCAATTCGCCCTGGTTGTGGTGCTGTTTGTCTATCTGATGACTGGTTTCGTCGTGCTGTGGGGGGTGTAAGGTGACTATTCCAACTCGTGAATTTGATGCGGTCGTGATCGGTGCCGGCGGCGCCGGCATGCGCGCCGCGCTGCAGATTGCCCAGTCCGGCAAGAGCTGCGCCCTGTTATCCAAGGTTTTCCCGACCCGTTCCCACACCGTTTCCGCCCAGGGCGGGATCACGGTTGCGCTGGGCAATGCCCATGACGACAACTGGCAGTGGCACATGTATGACACCGTCAAGGGCTCCGACTACATCGGTGACCAGGAAGCGATCGAATACATGTGCAAGACGGGCCCGGAAGCCGTCTATGAGCTGGAGAACATGGGTCTGCCCTTCTCCCGCTTCGACAACGGCTCCGTCTATCAGCGTCCGTTTGGCGGTCAGTCCAAGAACTTCGGTGGTGAGCAGGCGGCCCGTACCGCAGCCGCCGCCGACCGGACCGGCCATGCCCTGCTGCATACCCTGTATCAGCAGAACGTCAAGAACAAGACCACCGTCTTCTCCGAGTGGTATGCGCTGGATCTGGTGAAAAACCAGGATGGCCATATCGTTGGCTGTACCGCCATCGACATGGAGAGTGGTGAAGTCGTTTACTTCAAGGCCAAGGCCACTGTGCTCGCCACCGGCGGCGCCGGTCGCATCTATCAGTCCACCACCAACGCCCACATCAACACCGGTGACGGTGTCGGCATGGCGCTGCGCGCCGGCGTCGGTGTGCAGGACATGGAGTTCTGGCAGTTCCACCCGACCGGCATCGCCGGGGCAGGGGTGCTGGTGACCGAAGGTTGCCGCGGTGAAGGCGGCTATCTGCTCAATAAGGATGGCGAGCGCTTCATGGAGCGTTATGCGCCCAACGCCAAGGACCTGGCCGGTCGCGACGTGGTGGCTCGCTCCATCATGATCGAGATCCGTGAAGGCCGTGGCTGTGACGGCCCCTGGGGTCCGCACATCAAACTCAAGCTGGATCACCTCGGCAAAGAGGTCCTTGAGTCCCGCCTGCCGGGCATCTGCGAGCTGTCGCGCACCTTCGCCCACGTGGATCCGGTCAAGGAACCCATCCCCATCATCCCGACTTGCCACTACATGATGGGCGGCGTGCCGACCAGCGTGAACGGTCAGTGCCTGACTCAGGACAAGGATGGCAACGACGTGCCGGTGGTCGGTCTGTTCGCGGTGGGCGAAATCGCCTGTGTGTCCGTGCACGGCGCCAACCGTCTGGGCGGCAACTCGCTGCTGGATCTCATCGTGTTTGGCCGCGCTGCCGGCATGCACCTGGTGGAAACCTTGGGGACGATGGAGCACGGGCGCGATGCCTCCGAGGCTGATTTGGACGCCGCCCTTGCCCGCTTCAATCGCTGGGAAGCAAACCGCGACGGGGAAGACCCGGCCCAGATCCGCAAGGATCTGCAGACCTGCATGCAGAACAACTTCTCGGTGTTCCGCGAAGGGGATGCCATGGCAGAAGGGCTGGCCGAGCTGAAACTCATCCGTGAGCGGCTCAAAAATGCCCGTCTTGACGACACCTCCAAGGAGTTCAACACCCAGCGCATCGAATGCCTGGAGCTGGACAACCTGATGGAGACGGCGTTTGCCACTGCGGTCGCGGCCAACTTCCGCACCGAGAGCCGTGGCGCCCACAGCCGCTTCGACTTCCCGGAGCGGGACGATGCGGGCTGGCTGTGCCATAGCCTCTATCACCCGGATACCGAGTCCATGACTCGTCGCGCTGTCAACATGTCTCCGAAAACGCGCGAGGCATTCCCACCCAAGGTGCGGACCTACTGATGATGGAGCCAAAGGCAATGCGGGTCACATCATCGATGTATCGCTGCATTTGCCGGTCTGTGAAGAGGTGGGAGCCACTCCCATCTCTCTCATCCAAGGTGCGGATTTAACGTTTGCGGAGCCAAGTACAATGAACGTCACATTCTCAGTCTACAGATACAACCCGGATGTTGATAACGTCCCGTACATGAAGGATTATCGTCTTGATATTCCTGAAGGTTCCGACATGATGGTGCTCGATGCACTGATCCAGCTGAAAGAGCTGGATCCCACGCTCGCCTTCCGCCGCTCCTGCCGCGAAGGGGTCTGTGGATCCGACGGTCTCAACATGAATGGCAAGAACGGTCTTGCCTGCATCACCCCGCTCTCCGATCTGCTGAAGAAGGGCAACAAGGTCGTCATTCGTCCCTTGCCCGGTTTGCCGGTGATCCGCGATCTGGTGATCGACATGACCCAGTTCTACACCCAGTGGGAGAAGGTCAAACCCTTCCTCATCAACGATGAAAAACTGCCGCCGGTGCGTGAGCACCTGCAATCCCCCGAAGAGCGCGCCAAGCTGGATGGTCTGTACGAGTGTATTCTCTGTGCCTGCTGCTCCACCTCTTGCCCCTCCTTCTGGTGGAACCCGGACAAGTTCATCGGCCCGGCCGGGCTGCTCGCCGCCTATCGTTGGCTGGCTGACAGCCGCGACACCGCCGCCGCTGAACGACTGGGTAACCTGGACGACGCCTTTAGCGTGTTCCGCTGCCACGGCATCATGAACTGCGTGAACGTCTGCCCCAAAGGCTTGAACCCGACCAAGGCCATCGGTCAGATCAAGTCGATGTTGCTCAACCGGGCTGTTTAGTATCAGGGCAGGGCGCCTGGCGCCGGGCCCGCCTCTGGATAGCCATCCCACACCCCGTTGGATGCGGGATGGCTATGTAAACCCTACCAGCTGCGCAAGCGGCGACAAGATGTACAAGGGATAGAAATGCATAACGGCGTGATGAAGGCCTGGTTGGAGTCATCTCACCTGGCTGGTGCGAATGCAAGCTACATTGAGGATTTGTACGAATCCTTCCTGGAAAACCCCGACTCCGTGGCCGATGAGTGGCGCAGCCTGTTCCAGCAGCTGCCCCAGGTCAATGGTCATGCGGTCGAACAACCCCATTCCCAGGTTCGCGATTATTTCCGCCGCCTGGCCAAGGACCCTTCCCGTTACAGTGCCCCTGTCACCGATCCCCAGGTGGATGCCAAGCAGGTGCGAGTACTGCAACTGATCAACGCCTTCCGTTTCCGTGGCCATCAAAACGCCAATCTGGATCCGCTCGGCCTCTGGGCACGTGAAACCGTTGCCGAACTGGATCCCGCCTTCCATAACCTGCAGGGCGCAGACATGGAGACCACCTTCAATGTGGGCTCCTACGCCATCGGTCGCGAGACCATGGTGCTCTCCGATCTCTACGCCTCGCTCCAGAAAACCTATTGCGGCAGCATAGGTGCTGATTACATGCACCTCACCTCCACCGAGGAGAAGCGCTGGCTGCAAGACAGACTCGAGTCCATTGAAGGTACGGGCAGCTACAGCACCGAGGAGAAGACACGCTTCCTCGAGAGCCTGACCGCCGCCGAAGGGCTGGAAAAATACCTGGGCGCCAAATTCCCGGGGGCCAAGCGTTTCTCTCTGGAAGGGGGCGATGCCATGGTACCCATGCTCAAAGAGCTGATCCGCCGCGCCGGTGAGCAGGGCTGCAAAGAGGCCGTCATCGGCATGGCCCACCGTGGTCGCCTGAACGTGCTGATCAACGTGCTCGGCAAGCGGGCGCAGGAGCTGTTCGACGAGTTCGCTGGCAAGCATGGCGAATCCTGGGGCACCGGGGACGTGAAGTACCACATGGGCTTCTCGTCTGACTTCGCGACCCCGGGCGGCAACGTCCACCTGGCGCTGGCGTTCAACCCGTCTCACCTGGAAATCGTCAACCCGGTTGTCATCGGCTCGGTGCGCGCGCGCATGGACCGACGTGGCGACAAGGATGGCTCCAGCGTCTTGCCCATCACCATTCACGGTGACTCGGCCATCGCTGGTCAGGGTGTGGTGGCTGAAACCTTCAACATGTCCCAGACCCGTGCCTACGGCGTCGGCGGCACGGTGCGCATCGTCATCAACAACCAGGTTGGTTTCACTACTTCCAACATGCGTGACGTGCGTTCTACCGAATATTGTACTGATATTGCCAAGGCAGTGCAGGCACCTGTGCTGCACGTCAACGGCGACGACCCCGAAGCCGTGGTGCTGGTGACCCAGATTGCACTGGATTACCGCAATACCTTCAAGCGCGACGTGGTGATCGAGCTGGTCTGCTACCGCCGTCACGGTCACAACGAGGCCGACGAGCCGAGTGCGACCCAGCCGCTGATGTACCAGAAGATCAAACAGCACCCGACCCCGCGCAAGATCTACGCCGATCAGCTGATCGCCGAAGGCTGTGTCAGCCCCGAACTGGTCACCGCCCAGGTCAACGACTATCGCGATGCCCTGGACAAGGGGGAGCGGGTGGTCAAGGAGTGGCGTCCGATGGAGCTGCACTCCGTCGACTGGACGCCGTATCTCGGCCACGACTGGGCCATGACCTTTGACAGCACTGTGACCATGGATCACCTCAAGTCCCTGGGCGAGCGCATCAGTCAGTACCCGGCGTCGCACACCCTGCAACGCCAGGTCGAGAAGATTTACGAAGACCGCCGGCTGATGGCCGCGGGCGAGAAGCTGCTGGATTGGGGCTTTGCCGAGACCCTGGCCTACGCCACCCTGGTGGACAAAGGTTCACGCATCCGCATCACCGGTCAGGATTCCGGCCGTGGCACCTTCTTCCACCGCCACGCCGTGCTGCACAACCAGAACGATGCCAGCACCTACACCCCGCTGTGCAACATTCACGACGAGCAGGGTCCGTTCGAAGTCTATGACTCCGTGCTGTCCGAAGAGGCGGTGCTGGCGTTCGAATACGGTTACGCCACCACAGAGCCGACCGGCCTGACCATCTGGGAAGCGCAGTTTGGCGACTTTGCCAACGGTGCCCAGGTGGTGATCGACCAGTTCCTCTCCTCCGGTGAGCAGAAGTGGGGCCGGATGTGCGGTCTGACCATGTTGCTGCCCCACGGTTACGAAGGCCAGGGCCCTGAGCACTCCTCCGCCCGTCTGGAGCGTTACCTGCAGATGTGCGCCCAGCACAACATGCAGGTGGTGGTGCCGTCCAACCCGGCGCAGGTGTTCCACATGCTGCGTCGTCAGGTGGTGCGCCCGATGCGCCGTCCGCTGATCGTGATGTCGCCCAAATCCCTGCTGCGCCACCCGTTGGCGGTGAGCAAGCTGGAAGAGCTGGCGGAAGGCACCTTCCAGAATGCCATCGGCGAGATCGATGCGCTGGATCCGAAGGGTGTCAAACGCGTGGTGTTCTGTTCCGGCAAGGTCTACTACGACCTGCTCGATGCCCGTCGCAAGGCCGAGCAGCAAGACGTGGCGCTGGTGCGGATCGAACAGCTTTACCCCTTCCCGGAAGAGGAAGTGCGCGCCATCCTCGCCGATTACGCTCACGTCACCGACTACGTCTGGTGTCAGGAAGAGCCGCAGAACCAGGGCGCCTGGTACAGCACCCGTCATCACTACGATGGCGTGCTGCCAAGCGACGCGCGTCTGCGCTATGCCGGTCGCCCGGCCTCGGCCTCACCCGCGGTCGGTTACATGTCTGTCCACACCAAGCAGCAGAAAGCCTTGGTGGAAGATGCTCTGACGCTGTAATACGCCGCTGCATGGCACTGGTAAGAACACTTTCTTCGCAATAAGCCTGCGGGCATAGAAGTAAACAAGGAACTGATTACATGACTATCGAGATCAAGGTACCGGACCTGCCCGAATCAGTGGCAGATGCCACCATCGCCACCTGGCACAAGAAACCGGGTGATCTGGTTGCCCGTGACGAAGTGCTGGTTGACATCGAAACCGATAAAGTCGTGCTGGAAGTCCCCGCGCCGGAAGCCGGCGTGCTGGGTGACATCCTGCAACTCGAAGGCGCGACCGTGCTGTCCCGCCAGCTGATCGCCATGCTCAAACCCGCCCCCGTGGCCGGTGAAGAGACCAAGGAGAAGCCGGTGGAAGCCGTGGCTGATGACAGCACCGACGGCATGAGCCCGTCCGTGCGCCGTCTGGTCGCCGAGCACGCCATCGATGTCGCTAAGTTGAGCGGCACCGGCAAGGGCGGCCGCGTCACCAAGGAAGACGTGGAAGCCTTTATCAAGAACCTGGGCAAGGCGCCTGTGGCTGCCCCTGTTGCCGCTGCGCCTGTCGCGCCGATCGCCCCGCTGGCCGGTCGCACCGAGAAGCGCGTGCCGATGACCCGTCTGCGCAAGCGCATCGCCGAGCGTCTGTTGGAGGCGAAGAACACCACCGCCATGCTGACCACCTTCAACGAGATCAACATGGCGCCGATCATGAAGCTGCGTAAGCAGTACGGCGAGATCTTCGAGAAGAAGCACGGCATCAAGCTCGGCTTTATGTCCTTCTACGTGAAGGCAGTGGTGGAGTCCTTGAAGCGCTACCCGGAAGTGAATGCCGGGCTGGATGGCGATGACATCGTCTATCACAACTACTTCGACGTCAGCATCGCCGTCTCCACCCCCCGTGGTCTGGTGACCCCGGTGCTGCGTGACTGCGACAACATGAGCCTTGCCGACATCGAGAAGGCCATCAAAGACCTGGCTGGCAAGGGCCGCGACGGCAAGCTGACCGTGGATGAACTGACCGGTGGCAACTTCACCATCACCAACGGTGGTGTGTTTGGCTCCCTGATGTCCACCCCGATCATCAACCCGCCGCAGAGCGCCATCCTGGGGATGCACAAGATCCAGGACCGCCCCATGGCGGTGGACGGCAAGGTCGAGATCCTGCCGATGATGTACCTGGCCCTCTCTTATGACCACCGCATCGTCGACGGTCGCGAGTCGGTGGGCTTCCTGGTCTCCATCAAGGAGCTGCTGGAAGATCCGACCCGTCTGTTGCTGGACGTCTGAGTCGCAGGATGAGGATCGCCGAGGCGCCAGACGCCCCGGTCGATCCGACTCAGCGTCGATTGAACGTTTGAGCGAAATTAGAAAGATAACGAGGGGCCCTCGAGGCCCCGTTTACAGGGGATTGAGAAACAACGAGCCCCGGACGGAAACACCTACAACACGGATAGAGCATCTATGAATCTGCATGAATATCAGGCAAAACAGCTGTTTGCCGAGTATGGCCTGCCGGTCTCCGAAGGTTACGCCTGTGCCACCCCGCAGGAAGCGGCCGAAGCGGCCGACAAAATTGGCGGCAACACCTGGGTCGTCAAATGCCAGGTCCACGCCGGTGGCCGCGGTAAAGCGGGTGGCGTCAAACTGGCCAAGAGCAAGGACGAGATCCGTGCCTTCGCCCAACACTGGCTCGGCAAGAACCTGGTGACCTATCAGACTGACGCCAACGGTCAGCCGGTCACCAAGATCCTGGTGGAGTCTTGCACCGACATCGCCAAAGAGCTCTATCTGGGCGCCGTGGTCGATCGTGGCAGCCGCCGCGTGGTGTTCATGGCCTCAACCGAAGGTGGCGTGGACATCGAGAAGATTGCCCACGAGACCCCGGAACTCATTCACAAGGCGGCCATCGATCCGCTGGTCGGCCCGCAGGCTTACCAGGCGCGCGAGCTGGCCTTCAAGCTGGGTCTGGTCGGCGATCAGATCAAGCAGTTCACCAAGATCTTCATGGGTCTGGGTCAGATGTTCCTGGATTGCGACTTTGCGCTCTTGGAAATCAACCCGCTGGTCATCACCGACAAGGGCAACCTGCATTGCCTGGACGGCAAGATCAACATCGATGCCAACGCCCTGTACCGTCAGCCCAAACTGCGTCAGATGCACGATCCTTCCCAGGATGACCCCCGCGAAGCGCACGCCGCCCAGTGGGAGCTGAACTATGTGGCCCTCGATGGCAACATCGGCTGCATGGTCAACGGCGCCGGTCTGGCCATGGGCACCATGGACATCGTCAACCTGCACGGCGGCTCACCGGCCAACTTCCTGGACGTCGGCGGCGGCGCCACCAAGGAGCGCGTGACCGAGGCGTTCAAGATCATCCTGTCTGACAGCAAGGTGCAAGCCGTGCTGGTCAACATCTTCGGCGGCATCGTGCGCTGCGACATGATCGCAGAAGGCATTATCGGTGCGGTCAAGGAAGTGGGGGTCAAGGTACCTGTCGTGGTACGTCTGGAAGGCAACAACGCCGAACTGGGCGCCCGTAAACTGGCCGACAGCGGCCTCAACATCATCGCAGCAACGAGTCTGACCGACGCCGCGCAGCAAGTGGTCAAAGCAGCGGAGGCCAAATAATGAGCGTTCTGATCAACAAAGACACCAAGGTGATCTGCCAGGGCTTCACCGGCGGTCAGGGTACCTTCCACTCCGAACAGGCGATTGCCTACGGCACCCAGATGGTCGGCGGCGTCTCCCCAGGCAAGGGTGGCACCACCCACCTGGGCCTGCCGGTATTCAACACAGTGCGTGACGCGGTCGAAGTGACCGGCGCCACCGCCTCCGTCATCTATGTACCGGCCCCGTTCTGCAAGGACGCCATCCTGGAAGCTATCGATGCTGGCATCAAGCTTATCGTCACCATCACCGAAGGCATCCCGACCCTGGACATGCTGCAGGTCAAGGTGAAGCTGCAGGAAACCGGCGTGCGCATGATCGGTCCGAACTGCCCGGGCGTTATCACCCCGGGTGAGTGCAAGATTGGCATCATGCCTGGCCACATCCACAAGCCAGGCAAGGTCGGCATCGTGTCGCGCTCCGGCACCCTGACCTACGAAGCGGTCAAGCAGACCACGGACGAGGGCTTCGGCCAGTCCACCTGCGTCGGCATCGGTGGTGACCCCATCCCGGGCTCCAACTTCATCGACATCCTGGAAATGTTCCAGAACGACCCGCAGACCGAAGCCATCGTGATGATCGGCGAGATCGGCGGCAGCGCCGAAGAAGAGGCCGCGGCCTACATCAAGGCTCACGTCACCAAGCCGGTGGTCTCCTACATCGCGGGTGTTACCGCCCCGGCTGGCAAGCGCATGGGTCATGCGGGCGCCATCATCGCCGGTGGTAAAGGCACGGCAGCAGAGAAATTTGCCGCCCTGGAAGATGCCGGCGTAAAAACCGTGCGCTCCCTTGCCGATATCGGCAAAGCCCTGCGTGAAGTGACCGGCTGGTAAGTCTTTCAGCCCGTTACTTCTGCTAAAAATGCCGCCCTAGGGCGGCATTTTTTATGGGATGAACACGTTGGTGTCGCGCCGCTCGGCGCCAATCGGCGTTATTTCCCGTTTTGTGGGGGATACCGGGCTGGTGAGGTGGCCGGAAGGATGGAGCCAAGATCCGGTCTGATGAGCAATAGCCTGAGGCCTGAGAGGGGCCCTGGGGAAGCTGCCAGGGCTGTGCACTTAATCGGTTAAAACAGCAATCTCCTGCTGGTCATGCTGTGGGAGGGTGGCGGCAAAGTTATTACGACCACCTCCTTTGCCATAAGGATGCTCCATTCCTCCAGATGGGAGGGTACCTCCAGCAGCGGGGGCTTCTCCCGGAAAATCCGAGGAGGAGCAGGACGCGAGCAATAGCGGAGCCGCTATTAGCAACGCAAGTTTCAACGTCTTCATGACAACGTCCTCTGTCCAGCTAACGGGCTGGACTTGCGACTAATCAGTGTAGGTCCAGTTGATGGGGCACAGTGGGTCAACGGGCATGAGCACTGTAGCCATTGGAGGCTTGCTGACGGGAATCTTTTACGAATTCAACGGCCAGAACCTCACTGCAAATTTGCCAAAAAATGCGTGGATATCGTTAAGGTGATTCGTTATCGGTTGTTTAGATGCCGCGCCGACCTAACACTGAGCCAGTCCGGTGAACTTCGCCGATTGAAAGCTGATCCACTCAGGCAAGGGGGAATGGGTTCTGGGCGTGGTCTCGTCTTTCGCTGACTCGACCACCCTCGACAGGCCTGGCAGGTTGGCGCTGAACGCAGCGATGCTCAATGTGTATCCACCATTTTCGACCTGTCTGCTGCTTTGGGTTCTCCCCATCTAACTTGAAAAATCGGGCCAAAAAGCGTATAACCACGCGCTTTCCTGGTCTATTTAGCGAGCCCCTTCCATGCAGCAAGTCGAAAAAATACAGCCAACTCCTTTTTGGCAGGAAAAGACCCTGCAGCAGATGACCATGGCCGAGTGGGAGTCCCTGTGCGATGGCTGCGGCAAGTGCTGCCTGAACAAGCTCATCGACGAGGATACCGAGGAGCTGGTGTTCACCAACGTCGCCTGCAACCTGCTCAATACCAAGACCTGCCAGTGCTCCGACTACGGCAACCGCTTTAAAAAAGAGCCAGACTGCCTGCAGATCACCGTCGACAAGATTGCCGAGTATGACTGGCTGCCGTCGAGCTGCGCCTATCGCCTGCTGGCGGAAGGGGATACCCTGCCTGTCTGGCATCCGCTGATCACCGGCAGCCGCAGCGCCATGCACCAGGCTGGCCAGTCGGTGCGCGGCAAGGTAGTCCACGAGGCGCAGGCTGGCGATTGGGCTGACCATATCATTACCTGGGCGAGCTAAGCCTTAAATCGCCGTTTATCGCTGACAATAGGGGCAGGGGAGTGAGACTCCACTGCCCCTGTTTTTTATGGCATATAAATGATGAGTTTTTGGCGGCAAAGGCAGTTTAAAGCTTCATGATGAGAAAAGCAGCATAGGGTCGCGAGAGGTCGCCCCTAACGCCGACAGTCTCCGTTAAACCGCTTCCAGATAACAAGGGCAGCAGAGTTCACACTCTGCTGCCCTTGTTGCTTTCTGGCGTCTTGTAGCGATGTAGAGTGGTTTCCCCTCACCCTAGCCCTCTCCCAAGGGGAGAGGGAATAGATCGAGGTTTCTAGGCAAAGCCCGTGGTGGCCGAGCATGGTTCTGCTCTGCTTTTCTGAGTACCTGAGTACCTGAGTACCTGAGTACCTGAGTACCTGAGTACCTGAGTGCCTGAGTGCCTGAGTGCCTGAGTGCCTGAGTGCCTGAGTGCCTGAGTGCCTGAGTGCCTGAGTCCTTGTGAGCGCATCGGTGCATAAAGCGGAGGAGGGGGGTGGAGAGGGGTGTGATGGGCGTTAACGCCTGGCCAGAGCCTGCGGGTCAGAACCAATGAATCAGCGGGCCAACGCCAGTGGAACTGTACGGTGGCAACCGGCTCGGCGACCTGCAAACAGCCATAAAAAAACCGGCGCCTGGGCGCCGGTTTTTGTTCACCGAGACTCTATTACAGAGAGGCGGTGAAGGTACGGGTGATGACGTCTTGCTGTTGCTCTTTGGTCAAAGAGTTGAAGCGAACGGCATAACCGGATACGCGGATGGTCAACTGCGGATATTTTTCCGGGTTTTCCATGGCTTCCAGCAGCATTTCACGGTTCATCACGTTGACGTTCAGATGCTGACCGCCTTCCAGGTTGGCTTCATGGTGGAAGTAACCATCCATCAGGCCAGCCAGGTTGGCTTTCTGAGATTCCATGTCTTTACCCAGCGCGTTCGGCACAATGGAGAAGGTATAGGAGATACCATCTTTGGCGTAAGCGAACGGCAGCTTGGCAACGGAAGTCAGTGAGGCAACCGCGCCCTTCTGGTCACGACCGTGCATCGGGTTGGCACCTGGGCCAAACGGTGCGCCGGAGCGACGGCCATCCGGAGTGTTACCGGTCTTCTTGCCGTACACCACGTTGGAGGTGATGGTCAGCACGGACTGGGTCGCCACGGCGCCACGGTAGGTGTTGAGCTTCTGAATTTTCTTCATGAAGCGCTCGACCAGGTCACAGGCGATGTCATCGACGCGAGCGTCGTTGTTACCGAACTGCGGGTATTCACCGTCGATTTCGAAGTCGATGGCAACGCCATCTTCGTCACGAACAGGCTTGACCTTGGCGTACTTGATGGCAGACAGGGAGTCAGCCGCAACAGACAGACCGGCGATGCCGCAAGCCATGGTGCGATAGACGTCACGGTCGTGCAGCGCCATCAGGGAGGCTTCGTAGCTGTACTTGTCGTGCATGTAGTGGATGATGTTCAGGGCGGCGACGTATTGCTTGGCCAGCCAGTCCATGAAGTGATCCAGACGGTCCATCACGTCGTTGTACTCGAGGTACTCACCCTTGACCATTTCGGTCTTGGGACCGACCTGGATCTTGAGCTTCTCGTCCATACCGCCGTTGATTGCATACAGCATGGTCTTGGCCAGGTTGGCACGAGCACCGAAGAACTGCATCTGTTTGCCGATGATCATCGGGGACACGCAGCAAGCGATGGCGTAGTCATCGTTGTTGAAGTCCGGACGCATCAGGTCATCGTTCTCGTACTGAACGGAAGAGGTCTCGATGGATACCTTGGCGCAGTACTTCTTGAAACCGACCGGCAGCTTCTCGGACCACAGGATGGTCAGGTTCGGCTCAGGGGACGGGCCCATGGTGTACAGGGTGTTCAGCATACGGAAGCTGTTCTTGGTGACCAGGGTACGGCCATCAACGCCCATACCGGCCAGGGTCTCGGTCGCCCACATCGGGTCGCCGGAGAACAGTGAATCGTATTCTGGGGTACGCAGGAAGCGAACCATACGCAGCTTCATGACCATGTGGTCCATCAGCTCTTGGGCTTCTTGCTCGGTGATCACGCCTTTTTTCAGGTCACGTTCGATGTACACGTCCAGGAAGCTGGAGGTACGACCGAAGGACATGGCGGCACCGTTCTGGGACTTGACTGCCGCCAGGTAGGCGAAGTAGGTCCACTGTACGGCTTCTTTGGCATTCTTGGCCGGAACGGAGATGTCGCAGCCGTATTTGGCAGCCATCACCTTCATCTGGGCCAGGGCACGGTGCTGCTCGGAGATCTCTTCGCGCAGACGGATGGTGGCTTCCAGGTTGACACCGTTTTCGAGGTCAGCTTGCAGGGACTTGAACTGGGCCAGTTTATCGGCCATCAGGAAGTCGATACCGTACAGGGCAACACGACGGTAGTCACCGATGATACGGCCACGGCCGTAGGCATCCGGCAGACCGGTGATGACGCCAGACTTACGGCAGTTCAGGATGTCCTTGGTGTAGACATCGAACACGCCCTGGTTGTGGGTCTTGCGGTATTCGGTGAAGATCTTCTCGACCATGGGGTCAAGTTGACGGCCGTAGACTTCGCAAGAGGTCTTGACCATCTTGATACCGCCGTTGGCGATGATGGCGCGCTTGAGCGGCTTGTCAGTCTGCAGACCGACGATTTGCTCCAGGCTCTGGTCGATATAGCCGGCATCGTGAGCGGTAATGGTGGAGGGCAGGTCAGTATCAAAATCGACCGGCGCGTGAGTGCGGTTCTCGATCTTGATGCCTTCCATGACCTTGTCCCACAGCTTGGTGGTAGCTTCGGTCGCGCCAACCAGGAAGGACTCGTCACCTTCATACGGGGTGTAGTTCTTCTGGATGAAGTCACGGGTGTTGACAGAGGTCTGCCATTCACCGGCTGCGAAGCCTTCCCATGCTTTTTGGAACTGTTCGTTAAGTTCTGCCATTTTCATTACCTCTCAAGGTATTTATGTGTCTGCCGCCATCCTTAATGATGGCGACGGAAGATAAACCAGTAAGTCAAACCAACCATCACGCCACCACCAATGATATTACCTATGGTGACCGGAATGAGGTTGTGTAGAACGAAGTTGGATACGGTCAGGTCGGCGAAGGTTGCCGGATCCTGGCCGATGGCCTGCCAGAATTCCGGGCCTGCTACCGCGTGGATGGCGATGCCGACCGGGATCATAAACATGTTGGCGATGCTGTGCTCAAAACCGGAGGCCACGAACATGGCGACGGGGAGCAGCATGACCATCACCTTGTCGGTCGCACTGCGGGCACCAAAGGCCATCCACACGGCGAGACACACCATGAGGTTGCAGAGAATACCGAGGGCAACGGCCTCGAAGAAACTGTGGTGGATCTTGTGCTGGGCGACTTTCAGGGCATTCAGGCCCCACTGACCATCCGCCGCCGTGTATTCGGCCGACATGATGATGAGCGCCACCACGATGAGACCGCCAATCAGGTTACCGAAGTAGACCAGGCCCCAGTTCTTGAACAGCTGAGCCCAGCTGATGCGGTTGGCGGCCTTGGCGACCAGGGTCAAGGTGGTGGAGGTGAACAACTCGGCACCGAGCAGCACGCAGAGAATGAGGCCCAGAGAGAAGCACAGACCGCCAACGAGTTTGGACATGCCCCAGGACATGCCATTGCTGCCGGTGGTGACGGTGATGTAGAACACGAATGCGAGGGCGATGAAGGCGCCTGCGGTGATGGCCAGGGGGATGACCTTGTATGCGGGCTTGGTGGCCTTGGCATAGGTAATGTCTTCAGCCAGGGCGGCGATGGCTTCGGGCTTTAGACAATCAAAGGGAGATTCTGCTTTCAATTCTCATGTACCTGCATATTTTGCCTGTGGAAATCATAACAAAGGGCCTGATCGCCAAAATTGACTCGGATCAAGAATTACATATTGTGAATGTAATTTTACTACAGAAAATTGAGCCCTCCGGAAGCTTGACTTTACACCCGATTTCATGTGAAACAGAATCAGTGTTGTTTTTAACGTCATGATTTTAAACAGTTTATAATTATTTTTGGCAAAAATATATCGGCAAGATATGTTTGCAGCAACGCAGCACATACCGGGCCCTGTTAACAACCCCCTAAGAGGTATTTTTTGTTTTTTATTTCATCCCTGAAAAACAACCAGCCAAAGCGTAGACCATAAAACAGAAGGGGCCATCAGGCCCCTTCGTTAGATTACCACATCAGGCCCAAGAATGGGCTCGTTTGGCCTTCTGTAACTTCTCATAGGCCGCCAGCAGCTTCTGGTGCAGCGGGAACTGGGACAGGGACAGATCCGCGCTCTCCAGCCCGTGGAAGCGAGCCTCGCCACTGGCGTGGGCCCACGCCTCGGCCAGGGTCGCTTCACCGAACATGCGGCTGAACACCGGGCGGTACTGCTCGGGGTCACGCTCTTCGTCCAGGAACAGCTCGACGCAGGCACGCAGGGCGCGGTAGTAGTTGGCGCGATCGCTTGGGAACACCGACTGGTTGAACTCCATGGTCCAGTCGATGAGATCCAGTGCGCTCTCCAGCTCACCGGCGGCCAGCGCCAGCATGGCTTTCAGCTCGCCGACCCGCAGGGTGTGCAGGGCGGTGCCCTTGGCGGCGGCGATGCCGAGCAGCTCACGCACCCGGGTGCGCTCGTCGTGGCCTTCTTCATCCAGCTGATCGAACAGCGCCATGTATTGCTCGGCGTCCCACTCCAGGGACGGCAGCGCCAGGATCACTTCCCGCAGGTGCGCGCCCATGGTGTTGTTGGCCAGCAGCAGATCCTCGACCGGATAGATGTCGGACATGCCGGGCACCAGTATGCGACAGGCGTAGACACCAAGGTGCTCGTAGTCGGCGATGTACACTGGCTGCTCCAGCTCGTGGAAGATGCCGATCAGGTGATCGAACTCTTCCTGGGAGCTGCCACGGAAGTCCCAGTCGGCGAACTCGAAGTCCGCATCCTGCTTGAACAGATCCCAGCTGATGAGACCGGAGGAGTCGATGAAGTGAGTCTCCAGGTTGTGGTGATCCGCCACCTGCTCGTTATCAAACGAGGGCGGCACGAATACGTCCAGATCCTTCAGGCCACGGCCCTGCAAGAGCTCGGTGACGGTGCGCTCGAACGCCACTTCGAAGCGCGGGTGGGCACCGAAGGAGGCAAAGCAGGTGCCGTTGCTCGGGTTGAGCAGCACCACGCAGATGACCGGATAACGACCGCCCAAGGAGGCATCGAAGCTGTAGATGGGGAAGCCTTCGGCTTCGAGCGCCGCTATGGAGGCGGCAATGCCGGGGTAGCGGGCAATCACGTCGCTCGGAATTTCCGGCAGGCTGATGGCTTCGGCGATGATCTTGTTCTTCACGTGGCGCTCGAACACCTCGGACAGCCCCTGGGTGCGGGCTTCGGTCTTGGTGTTGCCGGCGCTCATGCCGTTGGAGACATAGAGGTTGCCGATGATGTTCATCGGGATGTAGACGGTCTGGTGATCGGACTGGCGCTCGAACGGCAGCGCGACGATGCCGCGGCCCTCGTTGCCAGATTGCAAGTCCACCAGCATGTCGGCGGTCACTTCCCCGTCTGGGTTGTAGAACTTGCGGGTGAAGCTGTCGAGCAGACCGGTGGGCAGCTGATCCCCCTCGATGGGGAACCACTTCTCGTTCGGGTAGTGAACGAAGTCGCCGTTGGCGACCTGCTCGCCCAGATAGAAGTCGGCGAAGAAGTAGTTGGTGGAGAGGCGCTCGAAGTATTCACCGAGGGCGGAGGCGAGCGCCGCCTTCTTGCTGGCACCCTTGCCGTTGGTAAAGCAGAGGGCGCACTCCTTGTCGCGGATATGCACGGACCAGACGTTGGGCACGGGGTTGAGCCAGGAAGCCTCCTCGATATCAAACCCCAGGGCCTGCAGCTTGGTCTGGAAGCGTTCGATGGAGTCTTCCAGCGCCGCATCCTTGCCGGGAATAAAAGTGTGGTCGGTCATCACAATATCCTGATTTTATTGACTCATGTTAGGCCGCAGATAATAGCATGAGTCGGCGGAGAAGCGGCGAGGACAATCCCATGGCAGGGGCGCTGCGCGCTGCTATCGACGCCCGATATGCCGGTTCTTCATTAGTTTCTCTAAACAATATTAAGAAAAAGTAGTTTTTTTTATGGCTCGTTACCGGCCATGATTGGGCGCCACTTGCTTTGGCAGGGGATAAGCGCCACACGTTGCTGCGGGTCGCACCCTGATTACCGCCGCCAGAGCCAATTTATCGGGAGTTGCTATGCCATTTATGACACCACAGATCGATGCCGAGGTAACCAGCCTGGCGCCGGGATTTCGGGCCCTGAGCATTCTGGTCGAGGGGGCCACCATCGTCGATGCCGAGGTCGGTACGCGAGCGCTGGCACGGGCCTGCCAGTCGGTGGCGGCGGGGGAGGCGCCCTGGGCGCAGGATCACCTCAATGCCTGGGACGAGGTGTTCAAGCGCTTCGGTGCCAAGCCCCAGCGTTTTCCTTGCTCGGCCCAGGCCCTGCGCAAGCGGGTGCTGCGGGACGGCGCGCTGCCTTGCATCGATCCCGTGGTGGATCTCTACAACGCCATCAGCATCGAGTACGCCATCCCGGTCGGCGGCGAAGATCTCACCGCCTATGAGGGGGCACCGCGCCTCATCGTCGCCGATGGCAGCGAGCTGTTTGACACCATGAAAGAGGGAGAGCCCGCTCATGAGAGCCCGGAGCCGGGGGAAGTGGTGTGGCGCGACGACAAAGGGGTAACCTGCCGGCGCTGGAACTGGCGCCAGGGGGTCAGAACCCGGCTCAGTGCCGAGTCCGGCCAGATGTGGTTCATCCTGGAGAGCCTGCCGCCGATGCCGCTGGCGGCACTGCAGGAGGCCGGCGATCGGCTGATCGAGGGGCTGAGACAGATGATGCCGGAGGCCCGCATCGAGCATGAGCTGATCGGCAGCCTGGCGGAGGCATAAAGCTTCCGAGGCGTAAGTAAGCTAAGCGGCGTAATAAAGGCAAGAAGAAGATGGCCACCCTGGGTGGCCATGTTTATATGCGCGGATCGCGGATATCAGCTCGGGGCTTGCCGAGCGTCGACCCCTCGATAACGGCAGCATAGAGGCAGATAAAGATGCTGATTTCTGTTAATTAAACAGATAAAGAAGGATGTAAAAGCGATCCAGGCAGTGATATATCGGCATGTTATTACGCCGGTCGGCACGGGTCAGGCCGAGGAGCGGGGGATGGAGAAGGGGAGCGGTGAGCCCGATCCCCTCTCTTTACTTAGCCGATAAACTTCAGCCCCAGGATGCCGCCCACGATCAGCGTCAGACAGAGCACCCGCGCCAGGGTAGCGGGTTCGTTGAACAGCCAGATCCCCATCAGCACGGTGCCGACGGCGCCGATGCCGGTCCAGACCGCGTAGGCGGTACCGAGCGGCAACTGTTTGACCGCCATGGCGAGCAAGAACACGCTCACCCCCATGGCAGAGAGGGTCAGCAGGGTGGGGAGGGGACGGCTGAAGCCGTCGGTGTATTTGAGGCCTATGGCCCAGGCGACCTCGAACAGGCCAGCCAGTAGCAGGAGTAACCAGGGCATGGTGAATTCCAGCGGGCAGGGTCGTCCCTGCGGGAGGAGGTGCCTCGGGGTCGTCCCCGAGGGGCAGCAGGGCTGCCAACCTGCCCCATCATGCCCCAAAGGGGGCCTGGCTGCCAAGGGCCGCCGACGGCAGGGGAGGGTCGCTGCATATTGCACCAATCGACACAGAATATTGCGCAATTCGACTTGCGCCTGTCGCCACAATCCGTAATGTGGACAGACGCAGTTTTTGCAAACATTCTTGTGACTAACTTGTGAACGGACCCGCGTCCGGCAAGGGGTTACGCACAGTGACACACAGTTTCTTTAGCAGCTATCCAGGGTAGGACATTATGAAAAAAGTAGGTTTGGTCGGTTGGCGCGGCATGGTGGGTTCGGTCTTGATGAGCCGGATGCAGGAAGAGAAAGACTTTGCCCGTATTCAGCCCACCTTCTTCACCACCTCCCAGGCCGGTGAGGCCGCCCCCAACTTCGGCGTCGATGCCGGCACCTTGCAGGATGCCTTCGACATCGAGGCGCTGGCCGCGCAGGAGATCATCATCACCGCTCAGGGCGGCGACTACACCAAGGATGTTTATCCGCGCCTGCTGGCCGCCGGCTGGAAAGGCTACTGGATTGATGCCGCTTCCTCCCTGCGCATGGACAAAGACGCGGTCATCATTCTGGATCCGGTCAACGGCGACGTGATCGACAAGGCGCTGGCCAAGGGCGTCAAGACCTTCGTCGGCGGCAACTGTACCGTCAGCCTGATGCTGCTGGCCCTGGGCGGCCTGTTCAAGGCCGACTTGGTGGAGTGGGTGAGCGTGGCGACCTATCAGGCCGCTTCCGGTGGCGGCGCCCGTCACATGCGCGAGTTGGTCACCCAGATGGGGCTGCTGCGTGACGAAGTGGCGGT
>NZ_CDCA01000039.1:0-30598 GCF_000820185.1 Aeromonas tecta | reverse complement strand
CCCGCCTCTGCCATCCTCGACATCGAGCGCAAGATCACCGAGAAGACCCGCTCCGGCACCCTGCCGGTGGACAACTTCGGCGTGCCGCTGGCCGGTGGCCTGATCCCCTGGATCGACACCAAGCTCGACAACGGCCAGAGCCGTGAGGAGTGGAAGGGCCAGGCGGAGACCAACAAGATCTTGGGAATCGAAGATGCGGCCATCCCGGTGGACGGTCTGTGCGTGCGGATCGGCGCCCTGCGCTGCCACAGCCAGGCCTTCACCATCAAGTTGAAGAAGGACGTGCCGCTCCCCGAAATCGAGGCGCTGATCGCGGCTCACAACGACTGGGTGAAAGTGATCCCGAACGATCGCGACATCACCGCCCGCGAGCTGACCCCGGCCGCCGTCACCGGCACCCTCAGCATCCCGGTGGGGCGTCTGCGCAAGCTGAACATGGGGCCTGAGTACCTGGCCGCCTTCACCGTCGGGGATCAGCTGCTGTGGGGCGCCGCCGAGCCGCTGCGCCGGATGCTCAACATCCTGCTGGATCGCGCATAAACCGCGGCCTGCGAGGCGAAGTACATATAAAGGAAGGCTTGGGCCTTCCTTTTTTGTGGTGGTTCGTCTCTGCCATAAAAAACGGCAGCCTTGCGGCTGCCGTTTTTTATTGATCCAGTTCGACTCTTACATGTTCTGTGCTTCGTTTGGCACGATAACAGAGGCATGATTTCCTTTCGGCCCCTGTTGCAGTTCAAAATTGACTGCCTGACCTGCTTTCAAGGTCTTGTAACCTTCCATTTGTATCGTGGAGTAGTGAGCGAAGATATCTTCACCACCGTCTTCCGGACAGATAAACCCAAATCCTTTTGCGTTGTTGAACCACTTGACTGTTCCGGTTGCCATACATCTACATCCTTTTATTGATTACCCTGAAGTCGTTGAGTAACCTGCGCCAGCCTTATATAACTAGAGCATCAGCCCATAGCAGACGGGCGCCGATTAGCAAGTAACCAATCTAGTCTAACTTTTGAACGAGTCAAGAAGTTGTTAACAACTGATGTGATCGAGTTAACAAGTCTATTGACAATCTTCAGCAAGACGATAGTAATCTAGAGGTACCGAAGCGCGATTATGAGCAAGCAGAAAGAACTCTTTGCGAATGAAGAGATTGCACAAGCAGAGAAAACGAAGCTGCAACCGCCACCCATGTACAAGGTCGTGTTGAACAACGATGACTATACGCCGATGGAGTTCGTGGTGGAGGTGCTGCAAAAGTTCTTTGGTATGGATCTGGACAAGGCGACTCAGGTCATGTTGAGTGTGCATTATAGTGGTAAGGGAGTCTGCGGCACATTTACCGCCGAGATTGCCGAAACCAAAGTGGTCCAGGTAAACACCTACGCACGTAACAACGAACATCCACTGCTATGTACCATGGAAAAGGCTTGAATCTGATGACTTGATAGCGATGACGACACCACATTGTTGCTGTACTGAGGGGAGGTGCCTATGTTGAACAAAGATTTAGAAAAGACGCTGAACGAGGCTTTCAAACTGGCCCGTGACGAGCGCCACGAATTCATGACCGTCGAGCACCTGTTGTTAGCCCTGCTGGATAACAGCTCAGCCCATGAGGCGCTGAGTTCGTGTGGTGCGGATGTGGAATTGATGCGCAAAGAGATCCGCGCATTCATCAATCAAACAACCCCGCTCATTCCTCGCGACGACGAAGACCGCGAAACCCAACCCACCCTTGGCTTCCAGCGCGTGCTGCAACGGGCCGTGTTCCATGTGCAATCCTCGGGCAATACCGAGGTGAGCGGCGCCAATGTACTGGTCGCCATCTTCAGCGAGCAGGAATCCCAAGCCGCCTACTTCCTGAAAAAAGCCGAAGTAAGCCGACTGGATGTGGTGAATTTTCTCTCCCATGGGGTGCGTAAAGACAGCAAGCCCGAGAGCGGTGGCAATAATGCCGAGTCGGACGACGATGTCTCTTCTGCCCAGATCGAGAGTTTTGCCACCAACCTCAACCAGCTGGTGCTGGAAGGGCGCATCGATCCGCTCATCGGCCGGGATCAGGAGTTGAGCCGCACCATCCAGGTGCTGTGCCGCCGTCGCAAGAACAACCCGCTGCTGGTGGGGGAAGCCGGGGTCGGTAAAACCGCCATCGCGGAAGGTCTGGCCTATCGCATCGTCAAGGGGGATGTGCCAGAGGTCATTGCCAACAGCACCATCTATTCACTGGACATGGGCTCCCTGCTGGCGGGCACCAAGTACCGTGGCGATTTCGAAAAACGCCTCAAGGTGCTGCTCAAGCAGATCGAGCGCCAGGAAGGGGCCATCCTGTTCATCGACGAGATCCACACCATCATAGGTGCGGGGGCAGCCTCCGGTGGTCAGCTGGATGCGGCCAACCTCATCAAACCGCTGCTCTCCAACGGGCTGCTGCGTTGTGTCGGTTCGACCACTTATCAGGAATACTCCCAGATCTTCGAGAAAGACAGGGCGCTGGCGCGTCGCTTCCAGAAGATCGACATCGTCGAGCCGAGCGTGGACGACACCACCCGCATCCTGATGGGGCTCAAGAGCCGCTATGAGTCACACCACGGCGTGCGCTACACCGTCAAGGCCATTCGGGCCGCGGTGGAGCTCTCGGCCAAGTACATCAACGATCGCCACCTGCCGGACAAAGCCATCGACGTGATCGATGAAGCCGGGGCTGGGCAGCGGTTGCTGCCGGTCAGCAAACGCAAGAAAGTGATCAACGTGCCGGAGATCGAGGCGATCGTTGCCAAGATTGCCCGCATCCCGGAAAAATCGGTCTCCTCTTCCGACAAGGAAGTGCTGCGCAATCTGGAACGCAACCTCAAGATGGTGGTGTTTGGTCAGGACAAGGCCATCACCGTATTGATCGATGCGATTCGTCTGTCACGCTCAGGGCTTGGCAACGAGCGCCGGCCGGTGGGTTGCTTCCTGTTTGCCGGGCCGACCGGAGTCGGCAAGACCGAAGTCACCCAGCAGCTTGGCAAGGCGCTCGGGGTCGAGGTGCTGCGCTTTGACATGTCCGAGTACATGGAGCGTCACACTGTCTCCCGTCTGATCGGGGCGCCCCCTGGCTATGTCGGTTTTGAGCAGGGTGGCTTGCTGACCGACTCCGTACTCAAGCACCCGCACTCTGTGGTGTTGCTGGACGAAATTGAGAAGGCGCACCCGGATGTCTTCAACTTGCTGCTGCAGGTGATGGACAACGGTACCCTGACGGACAACAACGGGCGCAAGGCGGATTTTCGCAATGTGATCCTGGTGATGACCACCAACGCCGGTGTGCAGGAGACCCAGCGCAAGTCGATTGGCTTCCAGCAGCAGGACATGAGCCACGACGCCATGGCGGTGATCAACAAGACGTTCAGCCCGGAGTTCAGAAACCGGCTCGATCACACCATTTGGTTCAATCACCTCGATATGGCGGTGATCCATCAGGTGGTCGACAAGTTCATCGTTGAACTGCAGGTACAGTTGGATACCAAAGGGGTGTCACTCGAGATATCCGAAGAGGCACGCCACTGGTTGGCCGAGAAGGGTTACGAGCGGGCTATGGGTGCCAGACCCATGGGGCGGGTCATTCAGGAGCACCTCAAGAAACCCCTGGCCAATGAGATCCTGTTTGGCTCACTGGTCGATGGTGGGGTCGTGAAGGTTGAGTTGGTAAATAACAGCCTCAGCTTTGATTTTCAGGTCAATGTCGAAGCTGTCTCCCACTAAGCGTGATTGAGGCCAGAAATGACAAAAAACCCCAACCGAAAGGCTGGGGTTTTTTGCTGAATTCCTGGCTTAGCGAGAGCGGAAAACAATACGTCCCTTGGAGAGGTCGTACGGAGTCAGAGCCACCGTTACTTTGTCCCCAGTCAGGATACGGATGTAGTTTTTGCGCATCTTGCCGGAAATATGAGCGATAACCACGTGACCATTTTCC
The DNA here is from genome assembly GCF_000820185.1 of Aeromonas tecta. Taxonomy (GTDB): domain Bacteria; phylum Pseudomonadota; class Gammaproteobacteria; order Enterobacterales; family Aeromonadaceae; genus Aeromonas; species Aeromonas tecta. The sequence goes on along the minus strand of NZ_CDCA01000039.1, from coordinate 26,643 downwards.
AGTTCCACACGGAACATGGTATTGGGCAGGGTCTCGAGAATAGTGCCCTGCATCTCAATACTGTCTTCTTTAGCCATTGAATCCTCTTGATAAGCCACAACAAAAATCCGCTGGATCATGCCGGATTTAAGGCTATGTGTAAAGTTTACTCGGGCTTGGTGTCGATTTTTTTCCATTCCCCCTGCACCAGCAGCTCATGGGGCAGGTACTGGCGCTTGTAATTCATCTTGCGACAGGCCTCCACCAGATAGCCGAGATACAACCAGCTGCGACCGGTGCGGCGGGCAAGTTCCAGTTGGCTCAGAATGGCGTAGGTGCCGAGGGAGCGATCGGCATAGTCCGGATCGAAGAAGGTATACATGGCGCTCAGGGCGTGGGGCAGCAGATCCGTGGTGGCCACCCCGATGAGGCGTCCCTCCTTGCGCATCTCCAGATAGAGGGGCGGCATCCAGTCACAATGCAGGAAGCCCTTGTACTGGGTGCGGCTCGGCGGGTACATGCTGCCATCGTGGTGGCGCTCGCGGATGTAGCGCTCGTAGAGCTGGTAATATTCCGGCTTGTCGTCATAACTGAGCACCAGTTCGAGATCCCGGTTCAGCTGGCGAATGCGTTTCTGGCTACGGCTCGGCACGAAATGCTCGCTGTGAATGCGCAGCGACTGGCAGGCACTGCAGGCGGGGCAGTGCGGGCGATAGATGTCATTGCCACTGCGCCGAAATCCCGCCGTGAGCAACCGCTCATAGCCCGCCGCGTTGAGCAGCTCATGGTCCATCAGCACCAGCAACTGCTCTTGTTCATGGCCGAGATAACTGCACGGGTGCTTGGGGGTCAGCCCGACTTTCAGGATCACTTCTTCGGTCATAGACTGATGCTCCCCGGCTGCCAGCAGCCCGCGTTCAATGGCTGTTGGGTGAGTTGATCCAGCGCTGCAAGAAAGCGTCGTCTGGGCCATTGCTCTATGCCCAGGGTCGCCAAAAAATCGTTTTGCATCTGGCAGTCGATGAGAGCGCCATTGTGGCGGGCGAAGTGGCGGCAGAGTGCCACCATGGCCAGTTTGGCGCCGTTGTCGATGCGACTGAACATGGACTCGCCGCAGAAGACGCGACCGAGGCTGAGGCCGTAGAGCCCCGCCTGCAACTGGACATCCTGCCAGACTTCGACGGAGTGGGCGTGGCCGAGGCGATGAAGTTGCTGATAGGCGTCGATCATGGGAGGACTTATCCAGGTTCCACCCGCGTTGCGACGGGGTGCGGCGCAGGCGGCTATTACCTCATTAAAGGCCCGATCGATGGAAATATCGAATGAGGTTCGACGGATAAACTTCTGCAGGCTGCGGCCTATATGCAACTGCTCAGGCTCGATGACGCCTCTTGGATCCGGTGACCACCACAGCAAGGGTTGGTGGGGCTCATTCCACGGGAAGATCCCCCTGTGATAAGCTGCCAGCAGGCGTTCGGGGGAGAGATCCCCGCCGATAGCCAGTAGCCCGTTGGGCTCCTCCAGCGCATGGCTGGGGGTGGGAAACCAGTATTGCTCATCATCCAGTTGGGTAAGATAGCGAGACATAAGACAGAGGTTCACAGATGAAGGCCATTATCCTGATAGTATCCAGCTTGCTTGGCTTTGTCACTGCGCCCGCCTGGGCCGCGCCCTATGAGCGCAACACGGCGCGCCCCGTGGATCAGGTGGTGTTTGGCCAGGTGGATTCGGTGCGCAACATCACCCAGCGTCAGATAGTGGAATCCGAGCATACCGGCTGGAAGACATTGGGTGGCGCCGTGCTGGGTGGGTTGATTGGCAACCAGTTCGGTGGTGGCCATGGCCGGGAAATTGCCACCGCGGTGGGGGCCCTGGCAGGGGCGGCTGCGGTGCAGCAATACCAGTCAGGTGGCAGTGTGGTGGAGAACAAGCTGGTGGAGCTGCTCATTCGCAACGAGCAGGATGGGCTCATCAACGTGATCCAGGATTACGATCCGGCCATGCAATTTGCCAGTGGCGACAAGGTGCGCATTCTCTACTTCAGTGACGGGGTGCGAGTCGACAAGACCTATTGAAGCGGGTTGTTGAGCGCGAGAGGAGTGAGCGGTAATAGAGGTCTGAAATCGAGGAGAGAATAGCCCGGCGATGGCCACAAGGGGCCTGCCGGGCGGAACTACACGGAACACCTGGGCGAGGCTCGCTCAGGCGTCCTGAGACACTATCTTGTCGCGACCGGTGTTCTTCGCCTGATACAGCTGGCGATCCGCTTCGCTCAGTGCCTCATCCATGGAGAGCCGCCCGACCTTGATGACGCCGAAACTGGCGCGCACAAACAGGGGGACTTCCCGGGACAGGGGTTGCTGACGCAGCTGCTGGCGCAGCCCCTCCAGACGCTTGAGCAACACGGGCACGGTGCAGTGGGGCACCATCAGGGCAAATTCCTCGCCACCGAAACGGGCAATCATGGCATCAGGGAAGAACTGGGTGAGTAGCCGGGTCAGGTGGCAGAGCAGCAGATCGCCGATGGCATGGCCCCAGTGATCATTGACCTGCTTGAAGTGATCCACGTCCAGCACACAGAGGGTGAGCTGGGCCTGCTGGCGCTGATGCTCCTCAAACCATTTTTGTCCCTCGTTGAACCAGTAGCGCCGGTTGTAGAGCCCCGTCAGGTAGTCGCGATTGGCAGATTCCTGAATGCTGTTGAATTGCTCAAGCGCCTCCAGGTTGTGGCTGACCCGGCACTGCAGCTCCTCGGGTTCAAACGGCTGGTTGAGAAAGTCGTTCGCCCCTTGCTTGAGATAACGGGCGGAGAGGCCGTGCTTGTCTGACACCGAGATGCCGATGATGGCGAGCTGCTGCTTGCTGTAGCGCTCGCGCAACATGCGCACCAGGCTGATGCCATCGATCTCCGGCATGTAGTAATCCACCAGTACCAGTCGGATGGCCGGGTTCTGCTCAAGGCTCACCAGGGCGGCCTTGGCGCAGGTTGCCTCGTGCACCTGCAGCAACTGCTTGCGCAGCTGGGCCATGGTGCGATGGCGGGAGGTGAGAGAGTCATCGACGACCAGTACCTCGATGGCCTGATTGAGGTAGAGGCGGTGCACCAGGCTGACGGCGTATTGCAGGGAGTGGCGCGAATCTTTCATCACGTAATCCAGCACCCCGGCCTCGAGCCAGGCTTCCCGTTTCTCCTCGCTGATGTCGGCGGTGAGGATCACCACCGGCAGACCCTGTCCCAGCAACACCTTGACCGCTTCCCCGCTCGGGGCATCCGGCAGGGTGAGATCCACCAGGGCGACCACATACTCCTCTCCCCGACAGTGGCGGGCACCCGCCAGGGTATCGAAGGCGTCGATCTCCAGCCCGGTTTGCTGGGCGATGGCCTGGATCAGCATGCGGCGGATCGTCAGGCTATCTTCGACTATCAATATTTTTCGTTTCATCCGGCTCCTTAAAAGAAAAGGGCATGCCCATTGGCATGCCCTTTATATCCTTACGCTTATTGTGCGTCTAGATATCGCTCCGCATCCAGCGCGGCCATACAGCCGGTACCGGCTGAGGTAATGGCCTGACGGTAGACATGGTCGGCCACGTCCCCTGCGGCGAAGACGCCCTCGATGCTGGTCTGGGTGGCGAAGCCTTCCAGCCCGCCGCGAACCTTCAAATAACCGTTCTCCATCGCCAGCTGGCCGGCGAAGATCTGGGTGTTGGGCTGGTGACCGATGGCGATGAAGACCCCCATCAGCGGCAGCTCGGAGGTGGAGTCATCCCGGGTGCTGCGCAGGCGCACACCGGTCACGCCCATGTTGTCGCCCAGCACTTCATCCAGGGTCTGGTGGGTGTGCAGCACTATGTTGCCACTGGCCACCTTGTCATTGAGACGCTTGATCAGGATCTTCTCGGCGCGGAACTCGTCGCGGCGATGAATGAGGTGCACCTTCTTGGCGATGTTGGCCAGATAGAGCGCCTCTTCCACGGCGGTGTTGCCGCCGCCGACCACGGCCACTTCTTGGTTGCGATAGAAGAAACCGTCACAGGTGGCGCAGGCGGAGACGCCACGGCCCTTGAAGGCCTCTTCGGAGGGCAGCCCCAGGTACTTGGCGGAGGCGCCGGTGGCGATGATCAGCGCATCGCAGCTGTATTCGCCGTTGTCACCCTTGAGGCGGAACGGACGCTGGGTCAGCTCCACTTCATTGATGTGATCAAACAGGATGCTGGTATCGAACTTTTCCGCATGGGCTTGCATGCGTTCCATCAGGGCCGGGCCGGTCAGCCCTTCCGCATCACCAGGCCAGTTTTCTACTTCGGTGGTGGTGGTCAGCTGACCACCTTGCTGCATACCGGTGATCAGCAGGGGGCTCAGGTTGGCGCGGGCGGCATAGACGGCCGCGGTGTAACCCGCGGGGCCGGAGCCCAGGATCAGCAGTTTGCTATGAGTAACTTGGCTCATGATGTGATTTCCGAGACGTGATGAGTTTGCGCGATTGTAGGTAATTCGTGATCCGGGGTCAAAGGTCAGCACGTCGATTGTGGCAATCGCCAGGGGAGGGGGTTGCTGGCCACCATTTTGCCAAAAAAAACCGCCCATCGCGGGCGGATTTTCACTCATCGCTGCTCCCTTGCGGGGCTGGCGATCAGTTCAACAGGGTCAGGGGATCCGTGTAGGCCAGGTTGTGCGCCTCGGCGACTTCCCGGCAGGTTACCTTGCCTTCCATCACGTTCAGCCCGTGCAGCAGGTGAGGATCCCCCAGCAGAGCCTTGCGATAACCCTGCTCGGCCAGCCGGATGATGAAGGGCAGGGTGGCGTTGTTGAGGGCCACGGTGGAGGTTCTGGCCACGGCGCCCGGCATGTTGGCTACACAGTAGTGTACCACCTCATCGACGATGAAGGTCGGATCCTGGTGGGTGGTAGCGTGAGAGGTTTCCACACAACCGCCCTGATCGATGGCCACGTCGACCACCGCCGAGCCCGGCTTCATGCGCGCAATGTGGTCACGGCTGACAAGTTTTGGCGCAGTGGCGCCGGGCACCAGCACGCCGCCGATAACCAGGTCTGCCGCCAGAATGTGACGCTCCAGGGTCTCGCGGTTGGAGTAGACCACCTTGGCGGCGCCCTGGAATTCGCTGTCGAGGCGACGCAGGGTGTCGATGTTGTTGTCGAGTATGGTGACATCGGCGCGCAGGCCGATGGCCATGCGCGCTGCGTTGGACCCCACCACGCCACCACCGATGATCACCACCTTGGCCGGTTCGACCCCGGGCACGCCGCCGAGCAGCATGCCGCTACCGCCGCGGGACTTCTCCAGCGCCTGGGCGCCGGCCTGAATAGACATGCGTCCGGCGACCTCCGACATGGGGGCCAGCAGCGGCAGGCCACCACGACTATCGGTGACGGTTTCGTAGGCAATGCAGACGGCGCCGCTGTCTTGCAATTCCCGGGTCTGGGCCAGGTCTGGCGCCAGATGCAGGTAGGTGAACAGGGTCTGGCCCGGGCGCAGCATGGCGCGCTCGACGGCCTGGGGCTCCTTCACCTTGACGATCATCTCGGCCTTGGCGAAAACATCGGCAGCGGAGGCCAAAATTTCGGCTCCAGCAGCCAGATAATCTGCGTCACTGAAGCCAATGCCACTTCCTGCCCCGCTTTGAACGAAAACAGTATGGTTTCGTGCTGTTAGTTCACGTACACTGGCTGGAACCATGCCTACGCGATATTCATGGTTTTTTATTTCCTTAGGTACACCGATAATCATGCTATCCCTCGTCTATCGATTGGTGGTTTATGTTGCCGGTATGTTAAGCAACATTTGCGCCTAGTATATTCAGGTATTGACAGGATTTGTGACCATTATTATAAAATAACTGGTGATTCTTACCAAAAAATAGCCAAAGGATGGAATTAAATGATGGAAGCTAAGAGTCGGCTGAAGGATTTGGACAGGATAGACCGCAACATTCTGAATGAACTGCAAAAGGATGGCAGGATTTCAAACGTTGAATTGTCCAAACGAGTTGGCCTGAGTCCTACACCGTGTCTAGAACGGGTTCGTCGCCTTGAGCGACAAGGTTATATCGAAGGATATGCCGCTATTCTGAACCCTCATTATCTGGATGCGTCTCTGCTGGTGTTTGTAGAAATCACCCTCAATCGCGGTGCTCCCGACGTATTTGAACAGTTCAACAAGGCTGTGCAGGTGCTCGAAGAGATCCAGGAGTGCCATCTGGTCTCCGGCGATTTTGACTATCTGCTCAAGACCCGTGTCAGTGACATGTCGGCCTATCGTCGCCTGTTGGGGGAAACCCTGCTGCGTCTGCCCGGCGTCAATGACACCCGCACCTACGTGGTGATGGAAGAGGTCAAGCAGAGTAGTCGTCTGGTGATCAGCACCCGCTAAGTCGGGTTATGCTGTGACTTGCAAGTTCCATAACAAGTCACGATAGTCAGAAACGAGCGGCTGGTCCGCTCGTTTCTTCTTATCACCCTGGTGGTAAACATGGCCCCGCCCTCAGGCACAGGCTGACAATCGGTGGGCTTTTCAGGGATACTAGGCCCCCTATCCCGCATTACATGTTTTCAGAAAGGAGCCGGAGTTTGGCCGATAAAAAGCTGTTTACTCCTTTATCAGGTACCCAACGGATCTTCGAGGCCGTCTTGATCGCCATCACCCTGATGGCTGCCTATCTCTTACTTGCCCTGTTGACCTATCATCCCGCCGATCCCGGTTGGTCCCAGACCTCCTGGCAAGGGGAGGTGAAGAACCTAGCGGGTAGCGCCGGTGCCTGGCTCGCCGATATCACCATGTTCACCTTCGGTGCCTTCTCTTATCTGGTTCCCCCTCTGGTGGTACTGCTTGGCTGGAGCCTGTTCTGGCGGCCGAGCCGACTGCTAGAAGTCGACTATTTGACCCTGTCGGTGCGGATCGTCGGTTTCGTGCTGACGGTGCTTGGCATGTCCGCCATCGCCAGCATGAACTTCAATGACATGCAGAATTTCTCCGCCGGCGGCCTGGTGGGGGACGTCATTGCCTCCGCCGTTGTGCCGCTGTTTGGCGGCGTCGGCGCCAACCTGATGCTGCTCTGCTTCGTGGCGACCGGTATTACCCTGTTCACCGGCTGGTCCTGGCTCACCATCGTCGAGCGGATCGGTGCCAGCTGCACCGGCACGGTCAGCGCCATCTATCACTTCCCCACCACCCTCGGTCGCTGGTTGACCGGCGGCTGGCGTCAGCCCCGCTTTGAGGGACCGGATCCCTTGCTGGAGGGCGGCGTGGGTGCCATCGAGCTGGATGATGAGGATGAGCCGCACAGCAGCTGGACGCGCAAGCCGAAGGCGAAGGCTCAAAAGACAAAATCTGACGAATGGTTGCCGGAGCTTGACGACGACACCTTCCAGTTCGATCCGCAGTTTGACGACGAAGATGACGAGGCGCCCGCGCCCGTTGCCAAAACCAAGCGCGCCGCCAATGCCCGCCCACAGCCGGTAGCAGACGAAGACGATCTCGATCTGCCCTGGGCAGAGGGTGACGATGAACCGGCCGCGCCGTTGGCCGCCGCGCCCAAGCCCAAGCGCCGCCCGCAGCCCAACATGGCACCCTTGCCCGGTCTGGATCTGCTGGACCGCCCGCCCGCCAAGACTCAGATGATGAGCAAGGACGAGCTGGAGCGCATGGGCCGGCTGGTGGAGGCCAAGCTCGCCGATTACAACGTGCAGGCCAAGGTGGTCGGTGTCTATCCGGGCCCCGTCATCACCCGTTTCGAGCTGGACCTCGCGCCGGGCATGAAGGCGAGCAAGATAACCAACCTGTCCCGCGATCTCGCGCGCTCCCTGTCTGCCAGCAGCGTGCGGGTGGTGGAAGTGATTCCGGGCAAGACTTTCGTCGGCATCGAGTTGCCCAACCGGGTGCGCCAGACCGTTTACCTGCGTGAGACCCTCGACTGCGCCGCCTTCACGGACAGCCACAACCCGCTCACCATGGGGTTGGGTCAGGATATCGCCGGCGAACCCGTGGTGGTGAACCTCGCCAAGATGCCGCACCTGCTGGTGGCCGGTACCACGGGCTCGGGCAAGTCGGTGGGGGTGAACACCATGATCATCTCCATGCTCTACAAGTCCTCCCCCGAGGATCTGCGTTTCATCATGATCGACCCCAAGATGCTGGAGCTGTCGGTCTACGAGGGGATCCCGCACCTGCTGACCGAGGTGGTCACCGACATGAAGGATGCCGCCAACGCGCTGCGCTGGTGTGTGGGCGAGATGGAGCGCCGCTACAAGCTGATGTCGGCGGTCGGGGTACGTAACCTCAAGGGTTACAACGACAAGGTGCTGGCGGCTGCAGCGGCCGGTGAGCCGATGCGCGATCCGCTGTGGCGCCCTGGCGACTCCATGGATCAGATGCCGCCGGAGCTTGAGAAGCTGCCGCACATAGTGGTGGTGGTGGACGAATTCGCCGACATGATGATGATCGTCGGCAAGAAGGTGGAAGAGCTCATCGCCCGTATCGCCCAGAAGGCGCGGGCCGCCGGTATTCACCTTATTCTCGCGACCCAGCGTCCGTCGGTGGATGTGATAACCGGCCTCATCAAGGCCAACATCCCGACCCGGATCTCGTTCCAGGTATCGAGCAAGATCGATTCCCGCACCATCCTGGATCAGGGCGGCGCCGAATCCCTGCTCGGCATGGGTGACATGCTCTACATGCCGGCCGGTACCTCCAACCCGACTCGGGTGCACGGCGCCTTCGTCGATGACCACGAGGTGCACAAAGTGGTGGCGGACTGGAAGCTTCGCGGCGAACCGGACTACATCCAGGAGATCCTCTCCGGTGAATCGGACGGCGAGGGTGGCAGTGGCGACTACGGCAGCAACGGTGACGAAGAGCTCGATCCCCTGTTCGACGAGGCGGTGGCCTTCGTGGTCGAATCGCGCCGCGGCTCCACCTCCAGCGTGCAACGCAAATTCAAGATTGGTTACAACCGGGCGGCTCGTCTCATCGAGCAGATGGAAAACCAGGGCATCGTCAGTGCGCCGGGCGGCAACGGTCAGCGCGACGTGCTGGCACCGCCGCCGGTGCGTGATTAAGCCTTCATATCATCCTGGCCATGTCTGCGGACATGGCCTTTTATCGAGCCCTTGTAAACGGGAAGCATGATGAAAAAAGCATTATTGATGGGTTCTGTACTGCTGCTGGCCAGCAGCCAGGTGTGGGCCGATGCCGCCAGCGATCTCAAACAGAAGCTGGCCGACGTGAGCCTGTTCTCCGCCAAGTTTGCCCAGACCGTCTATGACAGCAAGGGCAAAGAGCTGCAAAAAGCGAGCGGCGATCTGCTGGTGCAGCGCCCCAACCGCTTCAACTGGCACACCACGGCCCCGGACGAGAGCCTGATCGTGGCCGATGGCAAGGACGTCTGGATCTACGATCCCTTCGTCGAGCAGGTCACCGCCCTCAAGCTGAAAGACGCCGTGCTCAATACCCCCTTCGTGCTGATCGCCGGCAATGACATCGGGCTCTGGAAGAACTACGACGTGACCCAGCAGGGGGACGTCTACACCGTCACCAGCCGCAACAAGGACGAGCTTATCGCCTCCTTCCGCATCACCTTCGATCGGACCAACAACATCAGCCGCTTCGACGTGAAAGAGGCGCAGGGGCAGTGGAGCGAGTTCGTCTTGAGCAGCTTTAATCGCAAGCCGGTGCTCAAGGGTAACGAGTTCGTGTTCAAAACGCCCAAGGGGGTCGCGCTGGACGACCAACGCTGATGAGCGCGCGGCCTTTGGATGTATCGTCGACAGCGAGTCTGCTGGCGGTGGGTGCCACCCTGGACGGACAACACCGATGAGTAACCTGTCATTGGACTTTTCGTCGGACTTTCGGCCACTGGCGGCCCGGATGCGGCCGCAGAACCTCGATCAGTACATAGGTCAGCAGCATATCCTGGGGGCTGACAAGCCCCTGCGCAAAGCCATACTGGCGGGGCACTGCCATTCGATGATCCTGTGGGGACCGCCCGGCACCGGCAAGACCACGCTGGCCGAGCTCATGGCGCACTACTGCCAGGCCGAAGTGGAGCGGCTCTCCGCGGTCACCTCCGGCATCAAGGAGATCCGCGCCGCCATCGACAAGGCGAAGGAGAACAGCTGGCGCGGGGTGCGCACCATCCTCTTCGTGGACGAGGTGCACCGTTTCAACAAGAGTCAGCAGGATGTGTTCCTGCCCCACATCGAAGACGGCACCATCACCTTCATCGGTGCCACCACCGAAAACCCCTCGTTCGAACTCAACAACGCACTGCTCTCCCGGGCCCGGGTCTATCTGCTCAAACGGCTGGAAGAAAACGACATCCTCGCCATGATCGATCAGGCCATGACCGACCCCCGTGGCCTCAATGATCCCACCCTGCGCTTCGCCCCCGGGGTGAAGGAGGCACTGGCGAAAGCCGTGGATGGGGATGGCCGCAAGTCCCTCAACTACCTGGAGCTGCTGGCCGATATGGCCGAGAGTAATGGCGCAGGGGAGCGGATAATCGACAGCGCCCTGCTGGCCGCGGTGGTGGGGGAGCACGTGGCGCGTTTCGACAAGGGCGGCGATCACTTCTACGACCTTATCTCGGCGGTGCACAAGTCCATCCGTGGCTCGGCGCCGGATGCGGCGCTCTACTGGTATGCCCGCATGGTGAGCGCCGGGTGCGATCCGCTCTATATTGCCCGCCGGCTGCTGGCCATCGCCTCGGAGGACGTCGGCAACGCCGATCCGCGTGCCATGCAGGTGGCCTTGTCGGCCTGGGATTGCTTCCATCGCATCGGCCCGGCGGAAGGGGAGCGGGCCATCGCCCAGGCCATCGTCTACCTCGCCTGCGCGCCCAAGAGCAATGCGGTCTACACCGCCTGGAAGGCGGCGCTCAATGATGCCAAAAACCTGCCGGATTTCGAGGTGCCGCCGCACCTGCGCAACGCCCCGACCAAGCTGATGAGCGAACTCGGCTACGGCGCCGAGTACCGCTACGCCCACGACGAGCCCGGCGCCTACGCCGCCGGCGAGAGCTACTTCCCGCCCGAGCTTGCCGACAAGCACTACTATCAGCCCACCGACCGGGGTCTGGAGAAGCAAATCGGCCAAAAACTCGATTATCTGCGTGAACTGGATCGTCAAAGTCCGAAAAATCGGGACAAATAAGTTCTTTTTTGAGCCTGGGCAGCGCAATGTCCCGACGAAGAGAATCTCGCTTCGCCCCGGCGCGCAAACTTGCTAAAAACGACCGCTTAGTCCCTGTTCGGGCGGGGGGGCGGTCTGCTACACTGCCCCTCTGACCCCGTTTGTCTTGGCCTGGTGCCATCTTCTTGATTTTGAAGGCTGGAAAGACTCAACCTTCTGTTTAAAGACGACTGGGGTGCGCCAACCGATGTTAACTTCCGGATCTGTTTTCTCGCCAGGGCGATGCCCCAGGCTCAGATCCCATTGAAAAAAGTAGGTAAACCATGCTGGATCCCAAATATCTGCGCAGCGATATCGAAGAGGCTGCCGCTCGTCTGGCGACACGTGGCTACGTTTTGGACGTAGCGGCTGTCAACGCTCTGGAAGAGAAACGCAAGGATCTGCAGTCCCGCACCCAGGAGCTGCAGGCCGAGCGCAACGCCCGCTCCAAGTCCATCGGTGAGGCGGCTCGTCGTGGTGAAGATGTGGCACCGCTGAAAGCAGAAGTGACCAAGATCAACGAGGAACTCGAGACCAGCAAGGTCGAGCTCGAGACCCTGCTGCGCGATATCAAAGCCATCGCCGACGCCATCCCCAACCTGCCGAGCGACACCACTCCGGTGGGCCGTGACGAGAACGACAACGTGGAAGTGCGCCGCTGGGGTACCCCGCGCGCGTTCGACTTCCCGGTGCGCGATCACATCGATCTCGGTGAAGCGGTCAAGGGCGTGGACTTCAAGAACGGCGTCAAGCTGTCCGGTGCCCGCTTCGTGGTGATGAAGGGTCAGATTGCCCGCCTGCACCGCGCCCTGGCGCAGTTCATGCTGGACCTGCACACCCAGCAGCACGGCTACACCGAATGCTACGTGCCCTATCTGGTGAACCCGGACAGCCTGTATGGCACCGGTCAGCTGCCGAAGTTCTCCGAAGACCTGTTCAACACCGGTATCGAGGGTGAAGGGGACGAAGAGGGCAAGCTGCGCAAGTTCTCCCTGATCCCGACCTCCGAAGTGCCGCTCACCAACATGGCCCGCGACGAGATCTTCGACGAGCAAGAGCTGCCCATCAAGATGACCGCTCACAGCCCTTGCTTCCGCTCCGAAGCCGGCTCCTACGGTCGTGATACCCGCGGCCTCATCCGCATGCACCAGTTCGACAAGGTCGAGATGGTCCAGCTGGTTCACCCGGAAAAATCCTGGGATGCACTGGAAGAGATGGCCGGTCACGCCGAGAAGGTGCTGCAACTGCTGGGTCTGCCGTATCGCGTGATGGCGCTGTGCACCGGCGACATGGGCTTCTGCGCCGCCAAGACCTACGATCTGGAAGTGTGGCTGCCGGCTCAGGACACCTACCGCGAGATCTCCTCTGTCTCCAACTGCACCGACTTCCAGGCGCGTCGCATGCAGGCGCGGGTACGCATCGATGGTAAGCCGCAACTGCTGCACACCCTGAACGGCTCCGGCCTGGCAGTGGGTCGCACCCTGGTGGCGGTGATGGAGAACTACCAGCAGGAAGATGGTCGCATCGCCATCCCTGAGGCGCTGCAATCCTACATGGGTGGCCTGACCTACATCGGGTAAGTGCTGGCCGCTGATGACAACGCCATGGCCATGCCATGGCGTTGTGCGTTTAAGCACCACTCAATCTTGTTGAACAGGGCTGGAGATGGCCTCTATCGGCGCTGCAGTGAATGTTTAACACAATTTTATCAAGCATTGCGCAATCGTTTTTGTTAGACTGCGCCGCAATTTCGCAGGACACTTTTCTCTATGGTCTGGATTGATTACGCCATCATCGGCATCGTCGGTTTCTCCGCCCTCATCAGCCTGGTGCGCGGCTTCGTGAAGGAGGCCATGTCCCTGATCACCTGGTTTATTGCCTTCTTCATCGCCAGCCATTTCTATCCCGATCTCGCCGTTTACTTCACCTCCTTCTCCGACGCCCTGGTGCGCAATGGCCTGGCCATCGCCGCCCTGTTCGTGGCGACCCTGATCCTCGGTAGCGTGGTGAACTATGTGGTGGGGCTCTTGGTGGACAAGACCGGCCTGTCTGGCACAGACAGGGTGCTCGGTGTCTGCTTTGGCGCTATTCGCGGGGTACTGATCGTCAGTGCCCTGTTGTTTTTTATGGATACCTTTACCAGTCTCTCCCAGAGCGACTGGTGGACGGCGTCCAAGCTGGTTCCCGAGTTCAAGCCGGTGATCCAGTGGTTCTTCGGGTTCGTGTTGAACTCATCGAGTTTTCTTAATCAGGTACAGTGACTTCGAGGTAGCAAAGACATGTGCGGTATTGTCGGTATAGTTGGCACCACCCCCGTCAATCAGGCCCTCTACGATGCCTTGACGGTGTTGCAGCACAGGGGACAGGATGCCGCCGGGATCGTGACCATAGACAGTGGAAACTTCCGGCAACGCAAGGCCAATGGCCTGGTGAAGGATGTGTTTGAAGTGCGCCACATGCAGCGACTGAAGGGGCATATCGGCATAGGACATGTCAGATATCCCACCGCAGGCAGCTCCAGTGCCGCAGAAGCCCAACCTTTTTACGTCAACTCTCCCTATGGCATGGTGCTGGCCCATAACGGCAACCTCACCAACGCCAAGGCGCTCAAGGAGCAACAGTTCAAGGTGGCCCGTCGTCACATCAACACCACCTCCGATTCGGAAGTGTTGCTGAACGTGCTGGCCCACGAGCTGGATCTCTGTGACAAGATGGCGCTGCGCCCGGAAGATATCTTCGCCGCGGTGCGCAAGACCCATCAGCAGATCCGTGGTGCCTACGCCGTGGTCACCCTGGTGATTGGTCATGGCCTCATCGGTTTCCGTGACCCCAACGGCATTCGTCCGCTGATCCTGGGTCGCCGGGCCGATGAGCAGGGCCAGGTGGAGTACATGCTCGCCTCCGAGAGCGTGGCACTGGATGCCATCGGTTTCGAGACGGTGCGCGACGTCGCGCCGGGTGAAGCCATCTACATCACCGAGCAGGGCCAGCTGTTCTCCGAGCAGTGTGCGGAGAACCCGCAGATGAGCTCCTGCATCTTCGAATACGTCTACTTCGCCCGCCCCGACTCGTGCATCGACAAGGTCTCCGTCTATGCCGCCCGTCTCAACATGGGTCGCAAGCTGGGCCAGAAGATTGCCCGCGAGTGGGAAGATCTCGATGTGGATGTGGTCATCCCCATCCCCGAGACTTCTTGCGACGTGGCGCTGGAGATTGCTCACACCCTGGGTCTGCCGTACCGTCAGGGCTTCGTGAAGAACCGCTACATCGGCCGTACCTTCATCATGCCGGGCCAGACCCAGCGCAAGAAGTCGGTGCGCCGCAAACTCAATGCCATCGGCTCCGAGTTCAAGGGCAAGAAAGTGCTGCTGGTGGATGACTCCATCGTCCGTGGCACCACCTCCGAGCAGATCATTCAGATGGCGCGGGAAGCGGGGGCGGCCAAGGTCTACTTCGCCTCGGCGGCACCGGAAATTCGGTTCCCCAACGTCTATGGCATCGACATGCCCACCGCCAACGAGCTGATCGCCCACGGTCGGGAAGTGGAAGAGGTGTGTGCGCTCATCGGTGCCGACGGCCTCATCTTCCAGGACCTGGAAGACCTGGAAGCCGCGGTGCGGGAAATCAACCCCGAGCTGCGCCACTTCGAGACCTCGGTGTTCAACGGCCACTACGTCACCGCCGACGTGGATCAGGGCTATCTGGATCACCTCAATGCCCAGCGCTGCGACGACAACAAGGCCGTGCGTGAATGGCAGGAAGGCACCAGCAACCTGGAAATTTTTAACGAAGGCAGTTAAACGTTTTCTCGTGATGTCGTGATGAAAAAGATGGGGGCCTTGGCCCCCATCTTTGCTTCAGCATCAGCCCCATGGCATCATGCCAGATCCTCGCCGTTGCTGGCGATCACCTTCTTGTACCACCAGAACGATTTCTTGCGCCTGCGGGCCAGGGTGCCTCTGCCGGCGTCGTCCCTGTCCACATACACAAAGCCGTAGCGCTTGCTCATCTCGCCGGTGGAGGCGGCCACCAGATCGATGCAGCCCCAGCTGGTGTAGCCCATGAGCGGAATACCGTCGCCGATGGCGTCCCCCATGGCGCGAATGTGCTCGCGCAGGTAAGCGATGCGGTAGTCGTCCTCGATCTCGCCCTGATCGTTTGGCTCATCGACGGCGCCAAGGCCATTCTCCACCAGGAACAGCGGCTTCTGGTAGCGATCATACAGGGTGTTGATGGTGATGCGCAGGCCAAGGGGATCGATGCCCCAGCCCCATTCGCTTACCTCGATATGAGGATTGCGCAGCGACTTGACCACGTTGGCCGCGCTGGTGTTGCCCGCGTTCATGTCGGCGGAGGCGCAGCGAGAGGCGTAGTAGCTGAAGGAGACGAAATCGACGCTGTGTTTGAGGATCTCATCATCCCCAGCCGCCTTGACGATCTGGATGCCCTTGTCGCGAAACAGGCTGGCGGCGTAGCTGGGGTAGGCGCCTCTCGCCTGCACGTCGATAAACAGCAGGTTCTCCCGCTCTTTTTGGAGCGCGGCCCACACATCTTCCGGCTTGCAGGAGTAGGGGTAGAAGTTGCCCCCCGCCAGCATGCAGCCTACCTGGTTGCGTGGATTTATCTCGTGGGCAATGCGGGTCGCGAGTGCGCTGGCAATGAGCTCGTGGTGAGCGGCCTGATACTTCACCTGCTCCTGGTTTTCCCCGGTCTCAAACACCAAGCCAGCGCCGGAGAAGGGGCTGTGCAGCATGATGTTGATCTCGTTGAAGGTGAGCCAGCACTTCACCAGCCCATCGAAGGCCTCGAAACAGGTGCGGGCGTAGCGGGTGAAAAATTCCACCATCTGGCGATTGCGCCAGGAGCCGTACTCCACCACCAGGTGCAGGGGCACGTCGAAGTGACACAGGGTCACCAGCGGCTCGATTTGGTACTTTCTGCACTCCTCAAACAGAGCCCGGTAGAAGGCGATGCCCTCGGGGTTGGGCTCGCGCTCATCCCCCTTGGGGTAGAGTCGGCTCCAGGCGATGGAGGTGCGAAACACGGTGAAGCCCATCTCGGCCATCAGCGCTATGTCTTCTTTGTAGCGGTGATAAAAATCGATGGCGTCGTGGCTCGGATAATACTCGTCACTTCGCAGGGTGAAGCGCTTCTCCTGGCCGAGTTTGACCGCCATGCGGCTGGCGCCGTGGGGGATCATGTCCACCGTGGTCAGGCCCTTGCCCCCCTCGCGATAACCGCCCTCCGCCTGGTTGGCGGCCAGGGCGCCGCCCCAGAGGAAGTCTTTCGGAAATTTGGTTAACGACATTGGTTACCTCTTGTCATGTCGGATGATGCGAATTCACAGGCTGGCGGCCGTCTTGACCTGCAGCGTCGGCACGGCCTCCTCGGCGGCAGCTTTGGGGCGCTCTTTCTCAACCGGAATGTCTTCAAACCCCAGCAGCAGGGTCAGGATGAAGGAGAGCACCACGGAGAGCGCCATCACCGCGAACACCCAGACGATGGTCATGGGGTTGGCCGGATCGAAGAACTGCACGCTGGTAAAGAGGCCCGGCGCCGCCATGGAGTGACTGGCGAGCCCCGCCATGCCGGCCACGGCGCCGCAGATGAAGCCGCTGATGAGGCTGGCGATGAGTGGCCGCTTCAGGCGCAGGGCCACGCCGTAGAGGGCGGGCTCGGAGATGCCTGCCATGATGGCGGAGGCCGCCGCCGCGAGCGCGGTCTGGCGCAGCTCGGGGTTACGGGTCTTCCAGGCGACAGCCAGGGAAGAGCCGCCGAGTGAGAGGTTGGCGCCGATCTCGGAGGGCATCACCATGCCTTCCTTGCCGGTCTCGGCGATGGTCTGGATGATGGTCGGGGTGAACACCCGGTGCATGCCGGTCATCACCAGCAGCGGCCACAGGGCGCCCATGATGGCCACCGACAGCCAGCCGAGGTAGTCGTGG
The DNA here is from genome assembly GCF_000820185.1 of Aeromonas tecta. Classification (GTDB taxonomy): domain Bacteria; phylum Pseudomonadota; class Gammaproteobacteria; order Enterobacterales; family Aeromonadaceae; genus Aeromonas; species Aeromonas tecta. Next base: position 9,533 of record NZ_CDCA01000039.1, on the reverse strand, counting down.
ACCGTGTAGACCAGACCGGAGATGGCGGTGCCAATCCAGATGCCGATGGGGCCGATGAGCAGGATGGCGAGCGGCGCCGCGATCAGCACGATCAGCATGGGTTTCAAGAAGTTCTTGGTCACCGCCGGGGTGATGCTGTCCACCCAGCGCTCGATATAGGAGAGGCACCAGGTCATCACCAGGGCCGGGATCACGGTATAGGTGTATTTCACCGCGGTGACCGGAATAAAGCCGAAGCTGACCTGCTCCCCTTGGGCGGCTCTGGCCATCAGCTCGATGAAGCTCGGGTGCACCAGCACGCCGGCGATGGCGATGGCGAGCGACACATTGGTCTTGAACTTGACCGCCGCGGAGGCGGCCACCATCAGCGGCAGGAAGAAGAAGGCGCCGTCGCCGATGGCGTTGAGGATGATGTAGCTGGGGGAGGTGACCTCCACGGCGCCGCTCATGCTGAGCACCATGGCCAAGAGCTTGACCATGGAGCCGCCGATGATGGCCGGGATGAGCGGCGACATGGTGCCGATCAGCGCATCCAGGATGCCGGCCCCGAGGCGCTTGAAGCTAAAACCTGGCTTGGCCGCTGGCAGGTCCCCTTGCGCGCCCGCTGGCAGCAAGGCGAGCACCTCGCGATAGGCGTGGGAGACCATGTTGCCGATGATCACCTGGCACTGGTTGTCACTGCTGACGACGCCAAGCACCCCGGTAATAGCCTTGAGGGCAGCGCTGTCCACCAGGGCGGGGTCTTGCAGCACGAAGCGCAGGCGCGTCATGCAGTGGGTCAGGGCGACAATGTTGCCGGTTCCGCCGAGGGCCGTGATGACCTTGCCGGCCAGGGCCGCATAGTTCTTTGACATCGAGTCGTATCCTTATTACCAAATGAGGCCTGTCGATCCCCGTCATTGACGACGAGAAGAACGGGAATGAAACTAAATTGTGGAACCGGTTCCATAAAGCATGCTCAGTTTCACCTCGGGATACAAGACGGTCGCACCGCCATAGTGCAGAATCGTGAATGGGATCACTAAGCGGCCCGGCATCGGGGCATTCTTGCTACGACAACCCCCTGTCGGTGCAGTACACTGCGGCCCGTCGACATCAAGGGGGATTAATATGACGACGATGCTGGAGGTGGCAAGGCGGGCAGGGGTGTCGAAGGCGACGGTCTCCCGGGTGTTGTCGGGCAATGGCTACACCAGCCAGGAGACCCGGGATCGGGTGTCTCAGGCCATCGAGGAGAGCGGTTATCGCCCCAACCTGGTGGCCAGGCAGCTGGCCACCAAAAACACCCAGACCCTGGGGCTGGTGGTGACCAATACCCTCTATCACGGCGTCTATTTCAGCGAGCTGCTCTCCCACGCGGCGCGAATGACGGAGGCGCGGGGTCGCCAGCTGATCCTGGCGGACGGCAAACACAGCGCCGAGGAGGAACGCCAGGCCATCCAGTACCTGCTGGACTCGCGCTGTGACGGCATCATCATCTATCCCCGTTTCCTCAGCGTCGAGCAGATGGACGAGATCATCGAGCAGCACGCCCAACCCATCATGGTGCTCAACCGTCGGCTGCTGCGCCATCACAGCCACTGCGTCTACTCGGATCAACGGGTGGCGGCGGCAGCGGTGGTGGACAAGCTGGTGGAGATGGGCCACAGAGAGATCGCCTTTATCGCGGGCTCGGCGGACTCGCCAACCGGTCTCGAGCGCCTCGCCGGTTACCGTGAGGCGCTGGCCCGCCACGACATCCCGGTGCAAGACGCGCTGATTGCCCCCGGCAAGTGGACCCCCGCCTGCGGCGCGGCCGCCGTTTCTACCCTGCTGGCAGGGGGCGCGCCTTTCAGCGCGCTGATCGCCAGCAACGATGACATGGCGATCGGCGCCATCAAGCAGTTGCACGAGGCTGGCGTGTCGGTGCCGGAACAGGTCTCGGTGGTGGGATTTGATGACATCGCCCTGGCCCCTTACGTCATTCCGTCCCTTGCCAGCGTCAAGATGCCGGTGACCGAGATGATCCAGGAAACCATCAGCCGGCTGATCACCATGGTGGAGGAGGGCGAACCGGGCGAACTGCCCACCTTCAATGGCACACTGATCCGGCGCGGCTCCCTCAAGCGCCTGCTGGAGTGAGGCCATTCTTGTTCTATCAAGAGGCGCTCCATCAAGCTGTGCGCCATCAAGAGGTGGGCAGTGAGAACCGGATCCGTTAGCATGGGCGCCCTTTGCGGGCGCTGCTGTATCAAGCCAAGCCGCATCAACCTATGCCAATCAACGCCAACCAGAGAGTACAAGAGTTCAGATGGATGACCTGCTAGCCCCCGTTCGCCAGTTCCTGCATTGTGAGACCCCGGATGAGTGGGTGGAGATGGCGCGCGATCCCGCCCAGTTGTCGACCCTGCTCATCGATCACGCCAACTGCGAGAACAAGGCAGCCCTGACCGCCCACAGCCTGGTGCGCCGCTACTGCCTGCCCAAGGGCAAGCGCCACCTGCTGCCCCAACTCGAATTTTACCGGGAGCTGGATGCCATCCCCGAGAAGGCGGAGATCCTGGGCAAGCGCACCATGGGAGAAGCCTCCCTCACCGTGTTTGCCGAGCTGGAGCGTAACCCCTTGCTGTTCCCCATGGTGCGGCTCATTCAGGAGGAGCTGCATCACTTCGAGCAGGTGCTGGAGTTGATGCAGTCCCGTGGCATTGCCTACGGCCCGGTCAGCGCGTCGCGCTACGCCCGCAGCCTGCTCACCCATGTGCGTACCTACGAGCCGGCGGCCGTGGTGGACAAGATGATCATCGGCGCCTTTATCGAGGCGCGCTCCTGCGAGCGCTTTGCCAAGATTGCCCCTCATCTGGACGAGGAGCTTGGCCGCTTCTATGTCTCCTTGCTGCGCTCGGAGGCGCGCCATTATCAGGACTACCTGGCACTGGCCGAGCAGTATGCGGGGGAGGACATCAGCGAGCGGGTGGCCTTCTTCGGCGCCATCGAGGCCGAGCTCATCTGCTCGCCGGATCCGCAGTTCAGGTTCCATAGCGGACTGCCTGTCAGATCTGACAGTTGTTGAGAAAAGGGGGCGCACCTACTATCGAGGTGTTCCTACTACGAGCGACGCAATCACTTTTTTGAGCGCAATTCCCGGCCCACAAGCCGGGTTTTTTTATGGCTGATAAACGGGGTGGAGATGGCCTGAGTGAGCCCCATTCACTTGGCGGCGAGATGATTTTTTGAGGGGCATACCCGGCCCACAAGCCGGGTTGTTTATGGCTGAAAAAGGGCGTGGGGATGGCCTGAGTGAACCCCAGGCTATCACTTGGCGGCGAGATGATTTTTTGAGGGGCATACCCGGCTCACAAGTCGGGTTTTTTATGGCCGAAAAAGGGCGTGGAGATGGCCTGAGTGAACCCAGGCCGGGGATTAGCGACGGTATTCGTTGTTGTAGTTCTGGATGAGGCGGCGGGTCACCTCGTGCTGGGGATCGGCAAACACCTTGAGGGTCTTGCCGCGTTCCACCACCCGACCGTCGTGCATCACCAGCACCTCGTCGCTGATGTGGCTGACGATGCCCAGATCGTTGGCCACCAGCACATAACTGAGCCTAGTGGTCTCCTGCATCTCCAGCAGCAGGTTGATGATCTGGGAGCGCACCGAGATATCCAGGGTCGACAAGGCCTCATCGGCTACCACTATCTTGGGATTGAGGATCAGCGCCCGCGCCAGCCCGACCCGCTGCTGCTGACCGGCGGAGAGCATCTGCGGATAGAAGAGCGCGTGATCCGGCAACATGCCCACCATGCGCAGGGTCTGGATCACCTTGTCGCGGCGCTCCTCCTCGCTCATCTCGGTATTGAGGCGCAGCGGCGTCTCCAGGATCTGGCCGACCCGGATCTTGCGGTTAAGGGAGGTATTGGGATCCTGGAAGATCATCCGCAGCAGCTTGCAGCGAGTCTGATAGTCGCCGTGCACCAGGGGTTGGCCCTCGACCGAGATTTCGCCGCCGCTCGGCTCTATCATGCCCGCCAGAATCCGCGCGAGGGTGCTCTTGCCGGAGCCCGCCTCACCGACGATGGCCAGGGTCTGACCCACGCCGAGATCGAACGAGAGCGGCTTGATGGCTTCCACCGCCTGGCGCCGGAACAGGCCGGTGCGGTTCTGATAGGTCTTGCACAGGCCTCTGACCTGCAACAGGGAGGGTTCGATCACTGTCTTGGCTCCTTTATGGCGCAACATGCTGCCACAGGCTGAAAACGGCCCATATTTATGCCGCTAAATTGGTCTAGGATAGCGAAATGTGATGCCTGCGGCTGGTGCACATCAAGAGTCCTGGCGTGAGCATGGGCTCGGATCATGGCTTCGTCTCCTCCATGTTCAGCGGGAAGTGGCCGTTGGTACATGAATGGCCCTTGGCCTTGCTGATGAGGCATGGACTGGCGACGACTCAGGATCATTTCTTCGGTTCTTCCATGTTCAGCGGGAAGTGACAACTGAACTGATGGCCCTTGATCTTGCTCATCAGCGGCGTCTGTACGCACTGCTTCTGGGCATAGGGGCAACGGGGGCCGAGCCGGCAGCCGATGGGCAGGTGCTGCAGCGGTGGTATCACCCCCGGCAGGGTCTCGAGCCTCGACTTGTGGCGCACCAGCTTGTCAAAGTCAGGAATGGATTTGAGCAGGGCATCGGTATAGGGGTGATGGGGCGACGTCAGGATCTGCTCCCGGGTGCCCACTTCCACCATCTGGCCGCAATACATGATGTTGATGGTATCGGTCAGGTTGGCGATGGCGGCGATGTCATTGCTGATGATGAGGATGGTGGTGTTGCCCAGCTTGTTCATCTTGTCCAACAACCGCAGGATCTGGGAGTGGGTGGTGGACTCCATGGCGCTGGTGGGCTCGTCCGCCACCAAGAGGCGCGGCTGGTTGGCGATGGCCATGGCGATCATCACCTTCTGGCACATGCCATCCGACAGCTCGTGGGGATAGGCCCGCATCACCTTGCGGTGATCCTTGACGCCGACCCGGTGCAAGAGGGCGATGGCCCGCTTCTTGCGCCACTGGAAGCGCTGCCAGAACTTGCCGACAAAAGCGCTGGTGGGGATGGCCTCCTCCAGCTGGGTGCCTATCTCCTCGGAGGGGTCGAGGCAGCTGATGGGATCCTGGAAGATCATGGCGATCTCCCGGCCCATGATGCGGCGCCGCTCCTTGGGGGCCATGGTCAGCAAGTCCATGTCGTTGAAGCGCATCCGGTCGGCGCGCACCGTCCAGTTGTCCTTCTGGATACCGACGATCACCTTGGCCACCAGGCTCTTGCCGGAGCCGGATTCGCCCACCAGGCCGCGAATTTCCCCTTCGTTCAGGGTCAGGCTGACCCTGTCCACCGCCTTGACCTTGCCCTGAGGGGTGTCAATTTCGATGGTGAGGTTGCGTATGTCGAGCAAGGGCATCAGTTATTCCCCTGTTTGAGTGCTTCGCGGATGCCTTCACCAACGAGGTTGGTTATCAGCACACTTAACAGAATCGCCATGCCCGGCAGGGTCACTGTCCAGGGGGCGAGATAGATGAGATCGCTCGAATCCGCCAGCATGGCGCCCCACTCGGGTTGCGGCGACTGGGCGCCGAGGCCGAGGAAGCCCACCGCCGAGATATCCAGAATGGCGGCGGAGAGGGTACGCGTGGTCTGCGCCACCAGGGTCTCGACGATGTTCGGTAGTATGGCCAGACGCATGATGCGCCAGGGCGGCGAGCCATCGAGGCGGCTGGCGATGACGTACTCCTTCTGCATCTCGGTGTGGACCGCGTTGTAGGTCGCCCGGATGAAGGGAGGAATGAGCGCCAGCGTGATGGCGATCAGGGTGTTGAAGAGACCCGGCCCCAAGATGGCGACCACTATGATGGCCAGCAGCAGGGAGGGGATGGAGAGCAGGGTATCGAGCAGGTGATGCAGCACGCTCGATTTGACCCCCTTGCTCATGCCGCCGAGGATGCCGATGGCGGAGCCGGCAATGAGCGCAATCGCCACCACCAGCAATGCGTTGCCGAAGGTGAGGCGAGCCCCCACTACGAGACGCGAGAGGATATCGCGGCCGAGATCGTCGGTGCCGAGGAAGTAGTCGATGTTGCCGGTGCTGGCCCAGGAGGGTTCGAGCAGCAGGCGGCTGCTGTGCTGATCATCGATGCCATAGGGCACCACCAGCGGGCCCACCAGGGTGATGACCAGCAGCAGGGCGAAGCACCAGAGCCCGCCCATGGCCAGCGGGTTGCGACGATAGGAGGCCCAGGTCTGCTCCAGCGGGGAGAGGATCTTGAGCTCCGGATAGATGTTCGATTTATCTTGCATGAGTCAGGCTCCAGCCCAGGCGATAGGCGGGTTTAGTCTTGTTTTGCATAGAGCTCTTTACGCCGTGCCGGGTACACAATGACGGAGGTGAGCAGCTCGGCGCTGGCAATCTGGCGCTTGTGCAACAGAGGCTCATCACTTGGGCACGTTCAATCTTGTTTTGCATAGAGTTCTTTACGCCGTGCCGGGTACATGATGGTGGTGAGCAACTCGGTGCTGACGCTGATGAAGATCACGAAGCTGGCGACCACCAGGGTCGCGCCCCGGATGGCGGCGTAGTCCTGCAAGGCGATGCTGTTGACCAGCCAGCGGCCGATGCCGGGCCAGTCGAATACCACCTCGGTGATCATGGCGGAGGTGAGCACGCTGCCGAGTTGCAGACCGAGCAGCGGCAGCACCGGCGGCAGGGCATTCTTGAGCCCATGGCGCCAGACGATCTGGCGGCGAGAGAGCCCCCGGCTCGCCGCAGCCTTGATGTAGTTCTGTTTGAGCACATCGATGAGGGAGCTGCGCACATGGCGGATCACCTCGGTAGTGGGCACCACGGCCAGCACCAGGGAGGGCAGTACCAGGTGGCGCAAGGCATCGTGCAGCGCCGCCTCTCGCCAGGGTTCGTGGCTCATCAGCACATCGACAATGGCGATGCCTGTGATAGAGGGCACGTCATAGAGCAGGCTTATCTGGCCCGACGCCGGCAGCCAGCCGAGATCCAGGGAGAAGAACATCACCATCAGCAAGGCCAGCCAGAACACCGGCACGGCGTAGCCGATGAGACCGGCGGTCATGATGGAGAGATCGAGAGAGCGCCCCTGATAGAGGGCCGCCAAGGTGCCGAGCGGAATGCCCACCAGCAGCGAAATGGCAAAGGCCGCGAGGCACAAGGTCAGGGTCGCCGGGAAGTAGTGGCGGATCTCGTCGAGCACCGGCTGGCCGGATACGCTGGACAGACCAAGATCCCCGGCGAAGATGCGCTGCAGGAAGTCCGGATAGCCATGGCCGAAGTCCAGCACCTGGCCGATGAAGCGAGCCTCCAGCAGGTAGGCGCCCAGGGTCAATACCAGCAGGGTGATCAGCAGCAGGCTGATGCGGCGCAGAATATAGAAGAACATGGTTATCCCTCCGCGCGTCTGGGGGTTGATGACAGGGAGGGGCAGCTGCCGCTGAGACGATAGTGATTAAGCATGCTTACTCCCGATGGGCCTGGTTGAAGGTGGTGCCACCAAAGGGCATGAGGGTCAATCCCTCGATGTCATTGCGGCTCACCTGGGTGCGCAGGGCATGGGCCAGCGGGATCAGCGGCAACTGCTCGTTGAGCAGGGTCTGGGCATAGTAGTAATTGCGCAGGCGGAAGGCGAGCTGCGGGGTGGTGACCGCATCGTCCAGCAATTGATCGAAGGCCGGGCTGCACCAGCGACTGTAGTTGTTGCCCCGCTCGACCGCGGCGCAGCTTAGCAACTGGCGAAAGAAGTTGTCCGGATCGGCGTTGTCGGCGACCCAGCCCGACAGCAGGCTGTCATATTGTCCCCGGGCGAGCCGGCTCTCGATCACCGGCCAGGCCTGCTGAACGATTTTAAGATTCACCCCTATCTTGGCGAGATCGCTGCGCATCAGCTGGGCGGTCTTGAGGCCGTCCGGATTGTAAGGACGTGCCCCCGGCTGTACCAGCACCTGCATCTCGAAACCCTGCTCCAAACCGGCGTCCTTGAGCAGCTGGCGGGCGAGCTTCAAGTCTGGCATGCGTTGTTGCAGGGAGGGGTTGTAGCCCCAGGAGAGCGGCGGCAGCAGGCTGGTGGCCGGTTGTCCGGTTTCGAAGTAGACCGCTTGCAGCAGGTTCTGCACGTTGATGGCGCTGGCGAGCGCCTGACGGACCTGCACCTTGTTGAAGGGGGCCTTGCGGGTATTGAGCGCCAGGAAGGCGACGTTCATGCCCGACTGCACCGACAAATTGAGCTGGGAGTCCTTGTCGATCACCGACAGCTGGCTGGCGGAGGGGGTACTCATCACATCGCACTCGCCGGTCAACAGCTTGGCCAGTCGCTTGGAAGACTTGGGGGTGATGTCGTAGATCAGCTGCTCTATCTTGGCCTCACCGCCCCAGTAGCCGGGGTGGCGCAGGTAACGGACGAACTCGTTGTGGCGATATTCCTTGAAGCTGAAGGGCCCGGTGCCGATGGGCCTGTTGTCGAGCAGCTCCGGGGTGCCGGCCTGGTACATCTGCTCGCCATACTCGGCCGACAGCACGACCGCGTAGTCGCTGGCCAGGGTCGCGAGGAAGGAGGCGTCCGGCCGGTTTAACTCGAACACCACTTCATGGGGGCCCTTCTTGTAGACCCGCTTGATGAGGGAGGCCAGCCCCAGGCTGTAGAAATAGGGATATTCACCGCCGGAGATGGTGTGGAAGGGGTGCTTGTCGTCCAGCAGGCGATGGTAGGTAAACAGCACGTCGTCGGCGTTGAACTGGCGCGAGGGGCTGAACCAGGGGGTGCGATGGAAGGTCACCCCCTTGCGCAGGGTCAGGGTATAGGAGAGGCCGTCATCACTGCTCTGCCAATGGGTGGCGAGCCCTCCCTCGATGCTCAGGGTGTTGGCGTTCACCTCGAGCAGGCGATCGTAGAGCGGGCGGGCGCTGGCATCCAGGGTGACCCCCGAGTTGGCGATCTGCGGGTTGAAGGTCTGGGGAGCCCCTTCGACGCAGTAGATGAGCCCTGTCTTGGAGGCCTCGGTCTGTTTCTGACAACCGGTCACCAGGACCAGGAGACCGAGCAGCAGTGGTTTGAGCATTCTCATTATGGAACCATGTTTTCTTGCAAAGTTGCCCGCCGGGGGGCGGGCGCGTTGCGGGAGCTTGCCGGGCAAGGCTTCCCGCTTTCGACATCAGTCTGTCTCGTTGTCACGCAGGCGCCGCAGACACTGAAACAATCATCCCCATCGGGGCGCGGCCTTCGGGTCAGTCGATGTCCGCGTTGCCATTGTTGTCATCCCCCTCGAGCCGCTGGTATTTACGCAGCATGCCCCGGAACTGGTGATAACTCAGGGCCAGTTAATGTCCGCGTTGCCATTGTTGTCATCTCCCTCGAGCAGCTGGTATTTACGCAGCATGCCCCGGAACTGGTGATAACTCAGGGCCAGTTAATGTCCGCATTGCCATTGTTGTCATCTCCCTCGAGTAGCTGGTATTTACGCAGCATGCCCCGGAACTGGTGATAACTCAGGGC
>NZ_CDCA01000001.1:0-3295 GCF_000820185.1 Aeromonas tecta | reverse complement strand
TTGCTCTTTAACAATCTGGAAAGCTGATTTAAAAAGTAGTTCTCAAACATTTGTTACAAGTGCTTTGGAAACTTCTTGGCGAAAACCAAAATTTATTTTTGGTCCTTGTTGTACAGCAACGAGTCGCGTCGTTTCGACGACACTTCTTGGGGTTGTATGGTTAAGTGACTAAGCGTACATGGTGGATGCCTTGGCAGTCAGAGGCGATGAAGGACGTACTAACCTGCGATAAGCTGTGAGAAGTCGGTAAGAGACGCTATTACTCACAGATTTCCGAATGGGGAAACCCACTTAGCATAAGCTAGGTATCGTTGCATGAATACATAGTGCAGCGAGGCGAACCGGGAGAACTGAAACATCTAAGTACCCCGAGGAAAAGAAATCAACCGAGATTCCCTTAGTAGCGGCGAGCGAACGGGGATTAGCCCTTAAGCAACTTGGAAGTTAGTGGAATGGTCCTGGAAAGGCCAGCGATACAGGGTGATAGCCCCGTACATGAAAACGACCTTGTTGTGAAATCGAGTAGGGCGGGACACGTGACATCCTGTCTGAATATGGGGGGACCATCCTCCAAGGCTAAATACTCCTGACTGACCGATAGTGAACCAGTACCGTGAGGGAAAGGCGAAAAGAACCCCTGTGAGGGGAGTGAAATAGAACCTGAAACCGTGTACGTACAAGCAGTGGGAGCCCTTCGGGGTGACTGCGTACCTTTTGTATAATGGGTCAGCGACTTACATTTTGTAGCGAGGTTAACCGTATAGGGGAGCCGTAGGGAAACCGAGTCTTAACTGGGCGTCTAGTTGCAAGGTGTAGACCCGAAACCGGGTGATCTAGCCATGGGCAGGTTGAAGGTTGAGTAACATCAACTGGAGGACCGAACCCACTAACGTTGCAAAGTTAGGGGATGACCTGTGGCTGGGGGTGAAAGGCCAATCAAACTCGGAGATAGCTGGTTCTCCCCGAAAGCTATTTAGGTAGCGCCTCGGACGAATACTACTGGGGGTAGAGCACTGTTTGGACTAGGGGGTCATCCCGACTTACCAACTCCATGCAAACTCCGAATACCAGTAAGTAATATCCGGGAGACACACGGCGGGTGCTAACGTCCGTCGTGAAGAGGGAAACAACCCAGACCGCCGGCTAAGGTCCCAAAGTTCTGGTTAAGTGGGAAACGATGTGGGAAGGCTCAGACAGCTAGGATGTTGGCTTAGAAGCAGCCATCATTTAAAGAAAGCGTAATAGCTCACTAGTCGAGTCGGCCTGCGCGGAAGATGTAACGGGGCTCAAACCAGGCACCGAAGCCGCGGATTCACACTTATGTGTGAGTGGTAGGGGAGCGTTCTGTAAGTCTGCGAAGGTGTATCGAGAGGTATGCTGGAGATATCAGAAGTGCGAATGCTGACGTAAGTAACGATAAAGGGGGTGAAAAGCCTCCTCGCCGGAAGACCAAGGGTTCCTGTCCAACGTTAATCGGGGCAGGGTGAGTCGACCCCTAAGGTGAGGCCGAAAGGCGTAATCGATGGGAAGCAGGTTAATATTCCTGCACGACTTGTAATTGCGATGGGGGGACGGAGAAGGCTAGGTGAGCCAGGCGACGGTTGTCCTGGTGAAAGTGCGTAGGCGGTATCTCTAGGCAAATCCGGAGATGCAACGCTGAGACACGAGACGAAGCCACTACGGTGGTGAAGTCATTGATGCCCTGCTTCCAGGAAAAGCCTCTAAGCTTCAGATTACAAGTCATCGTACCCCAAACCGACACAGGTGGTCGGGTAGAGAATACCAAGGCGCTTGAGAGAACTCGGGTGAAGGAACTAGGCAAAATAGAACCGTAACTTCGGGAGAAGGTTCGCTCTTGACAGTGAAGTCCCTTGCGGATGGAGCAGTTGGGAGTCGCAGTGACCAGATGGCTGGGACTGTTTATCAAAAACACAGCACTCTGCAAACACGAAAGTGGACGTATAGGGTGTGACACCTGCCCGGTGCCGGAAGGTTAATTGATGGGGTTAGCGCAAGCGAAGCTCTTGATCGAAGCCCCGGTAAACGGCGGCCGTAACTATAACGGTCCTAAGGTAGCGAAATTCCTTGTCGGGTAAGTTCCGACCTGCACGAATGGTGTAACCATGGCCATGCTGTCTCCACCCGAGACTCAGTGAAATCGAATTCGCCGTGAAGATGCGGTGTACCCGCGGCTAGACGGAAAGACCCCGTGAACCTTTACTACAGCTTGGCACTGAACATTGAACCTACATGTGTAGGATAGGTGGGAGGCTTTGAAGGCGTGACGCTAGTTGCGCTGGAGCCGTCCTTGAAATACCACCCTTGTATGTTTGATGTTCTAACGCAGGGCCCTGAATCGGGCTCGCGGACAGTGCCTGGTGGGTAGTTTGACTGGGGCGGTCTCCTCCCAAAGAGTAACGGAGGAGCACGAAGGTTGGCTAATCCTGGTCGGACATCAGGAGGTTAGTGCAATGGCATAAGCCAGCTTAACTGCGAGACGGACAGGTCGAGCAGGTACGAAAGTAGGTCATAGTGATCCGGTGGTTCTGAATGGAAGGGCCATCGCTCAACGGATAAAAGGTACTCCGGGGATAACAGGCTGATACCGCCCAAGAGTTCATATCGACGGCGGTGTTTGGCACCTCGATGTCGGCTCATCACATCCTGGGGCTGAAGTCGGTCCCAAGGGTATGGCTGTTCGCCATTTAAAGTGGTACGCGAGCTGGGTTCAGAACGTCGTGAGACAGTTCGGTCCCTATCTGCCGTGGGCGTTGGATGATTGAAGGGAGTTGCTCCTAGTACGAGAGGACCGGAGTGAACGAACCTCTGGTGTTCGGGTTGTCACGCCAGTGGCACTGCCCGGTAGCTAAGTTCGGAATCGATAACCGCTGAAAGCATCTAAGCGGGAAGCGAGCCCTGAGATGAGTCATCCCTGACCCCTTGAGGGTCCTAAAGGGCCGTTGGAGACCACAACGTTGATAGGTGGGGTGTGTAAGCGCGGCGACGTGTTGAGCTAACCCATACTAATTACCCGTGAGGCTTAACCATACAACACCCAAGAAGTGTTCTGGGCCTTGTAGCGAATGAACGAACTACTTACCTAATTCAGTGATAGCGACAGCCAATAAGGCAAAGTCGTTATTCACGTCAGCTTTCCGAGATTGAAGTTTTTGCCTGGCGGCCATAGCGCCGTGGAACCACCTGATCCCATGCCGAACTCAGAAGTGAAACGCGGTAGCGCCGATGGTAGTGTGGCATTCGCCATGCGAGAGTAGGACACTGCCAGGCACCCAAT